>NZ_JBBOZB010000012.1:0-1669 GCF_038008425.1 Staphylococcus sp. FSL H8-0121 | reverse complement strand
ACAACAATTAATTTAGTTTTTATGAGCTAATCAAACATCATAATTTTTTATGGAGAGTTTGATCCTGGCTCAGGATGAACGCTGGCGGCGTGCCTAATACATGCAAGTCGAGCGAACAGATAAGGAGCTTGCTCCTTTGACGTTAGCGGCGGACGGGTGAGTAACACGTGGATAACCTACCTATAAGACTGGGATAACTTCGGGAAACCGGAGCTAATACCGGATAAGATTTTGAACCGCATGGTTCAATAGTGAAAGACGGCCTTGCTGTCACTTATAGATGGATCCGCGCCGTATTAGCTAGTTGGTAAGGTAACGGCTTACCAAGGCAACGATACGTAGCCGACCTGAGAGGGTGATCGGCCACACTGGAACTGAGACACGGTCCAGACTCCTACGGGAGGCAGCAGTAGGGAATCTTCCGCAATGGGCGAAAGCCTGACGGAGCAACGCCGCGTGAGTGATGAAGGTCTTCGGATCGTAAAACTCTGTTATCAGGGAAGAACAAACGTGTAAGTAACTGTGCACGTCTTGACGGTACCTGATCAGAAAGCCACGGCTAACTACGTGCCAGCAGCCGCGGTAATACGTAGGTGGCAAGCGTTATCCGGAATTATTGGGCGTAAAGCGCGCGTAGGCGGTTTTTTAAGTCTGATGTGAAAGCCCACGGCTCAACCGTGGAGGGTCATTGGAAACTGGAAAACTTGAGTGCAGAAGAGGAAAGTGGAATTCCATGTGTAGCGGTGAAATGCGCAGAGATATGGAGGAACACCAGTGGCGAAGGCGACTTTCTGGTCTGTAACTGACGCTGATGTGCGAAAGCGTGGGGATCAAACAGGATTAGATACCCTGGTAGTCCACGCCGTAAACGATGAGTGCTAAGTGTTAGGGGGTTTCCGCCCCTTAGTGCTGCAGCTAACGCATTAAGCACTCCGCCTGGGGAGTACGACCGCAAGGTTGAAACTCAAAGGAATTGACGGGGACCCGCACAAGCGGTGGAGCATGTGGTTTAATTCGAAGCAACGCGAAGAACCTTACCAAATCTTGACATCCTTTGACCGCTCTAGAGATAGAGTTTTCCCCTTCGGGGGACAAAGTGACAGGTGGTGCATGGTTGTCGTCAGCTCGTGTCGTGAGATGTTGGGTTAAGTCCCGCAACGAGCGCAACCCTTAAGCTTAGTTGCCATCATTAAGTTGGGCACTCTAAGTTGACTGCCGGTGACAAACCGGAGGAAGGTGGGGATGACGTCAAATCATCATGCCCCTTATGATTTGGGCTACACACGTGCTACAATGGACAATACAAAGGGCAGCTAAACCGCGAGGTCAAGCAAATCCCATAAAGTTGTTCTCAGTTCGGATTGTAGTCTGCAACTCGACTACATGAAGCTGGAATCGCTAGTAATCGTAGATCAGCATGCTACGGTGAATACGTTCCCGGGTCTTGTACACACCGCCCGTCACACCACGAGAGTTTGTAACACCCGAAGCCGGTGGAGTAACCATTTATGGAGCTAGCCGTCGAAGGTGGGACAAATGATTGGGGTGAAGTCGTAACAAGGTAGCCGTATCGGAAGGTGCGGCTGGATCACCTCCTTTCTAAGGATATATTCGGAACATCTTCGTAGAAGATGAAGGAATAACATTGACATATTGTATTCAGTTTTGA
>NZ_JBBOZB010000011.1:0-2423 GCF_038008425.1 Staphylococcus sp. FSL H8-0121 | reverse complement strand
GTATAATAATGCAATGTTATACATTGTTTTTAACTATAATTTTTAACTTAAACTCAAAAAAAACGACCAAAAATGATGGTCGCAAATTCGTTTTTAAATTTTATGATCACTTCGTGCATAAAATTTAATGCACTCAAAATTCAAATATTAGCACTCATATTTTGTTATTGTTCTTCCTCGATTTCGTCTATCATTTGATGATTAATTTTTCTTTTTTCTTGTTCTGTTAAGTCGTAAATTTCACTTGCTAGATACTCTTTTTGATTCCATACATAGAAAATTTGGTAAATATATTCAGTTGGATCACTTTCTTTGAGGTAGTCCAATTCGCCATTTTTTAACTTTTTGCGTGCGTCTTTAAATAATCCAGAATATACCAAAACTTGCTTACCTTTTAATGCTTTATAGAATGCGTCGAATACTTTTTGGTTAACGAGATAATCGCTATCTTTACCAGAGTATTTAGCCATTTCATAAAGTTCTTTATTATTGTTTTGCTTAACTTTTTGAACATGAACTTGTGTAATATCTTGATTACCTGTCACATCACGCCATAATTCAAGCCATTCTTTTTGGCTTATATAATATTTTTTATCTGTGAAATATGATTTATTAACAGCAATCAAAACATGAAAATGTGGGTTATAATCATCACGTTTTTTGTTGTAAGTAACCTCTAATTTTCTCACGTAACCTTTAGCTATAGACTTAAAATGCTTACGATTGCTTAATCGTCTAAATGACTCATTATAATGTTTTATTTCACTTTCCAAATGCTTACTTGTTACATTTGGCGTCGTAAGTGTTAAAAAGATGAATTGCTTATCTTCTTTTTGTTTTATATATTGCATCATCAATGATAAACCTAATGCATCTTTTCTCGCTTTTCTCCACGCACATACAGGGCAAAATCGATTTTTACATAAATTAGATTTATGCAATTTCTGTTTCTCTAATGTTTTATCTGCCACAAAACTCAAGAATGTATTGCACTCCCTTATCAAATCCATTTGTCCTTCTTTTACATGTCTTTCAATAAATTTTTGAAATACTTGATTTCTTTGTTTCTTCTCAGTATACTTATCCATGTTATATAACCTAAAAACAACTTAGTTTTACACAAACTAATGTTATAAAAAAGTTGCTTTTTCTCCTTTCTAGTAAAGTTTTTTTCTGGACAATTAAAACCTTACTATACTAGGTAAGAAAAAGCAACTTTTTTTGTGCTTAAACGCCGTCGTTACTGCATCTTTACGTACTATTTGTAAATTGTAATAGTTACCTATAGTATCAAGATAAGAAAAGACTCGTTTCACTCGTCTTAAAAACCACAAAAAAACACTCAAAATGATTGTTTTTTTATTACTAAATTTAAAAGATATAACAGCAAATAAAAAAACCATCGAAAAACAAAAAAAGAGATTAATCAACGATTAGTTGATTAATCTCTTTATATGTAATGAGTGAAGATACCTATTACATTAAACCAAATGCTTTAGCAATATCTCCTGCTAAACCAGCACCGTTAGCCACAATATTAACGATTGATTTAGCTAATTCAGCACCATCTCCAGATTGTCCTGCTGAAACTGTATTAACGATAGCTTCGCCTAATTTTGAAATATGTTCCATGAAAATAAACCTCCTTACATATAGAGTTATTACAACCTCAAAATAACATATCTCATCATAAATTACTTCTAAAATTTAAAAATTTACAACATCTTAATAATTAATTGCATTATTCCAATTGCTTTATTGATATTGAGCCTCGGAACCCTTAACAATCCCTAAAACTGTCGACTCGTCGGCTTAATAGCTCACGCTATGCCGACATTCGTCGATACAGTTTAGTTAAGGGTTCTTCTCAACATCAATAAATTTTCTCGGCATAAATGCGTGCTTACACTTTGTGTACGCTATGTACGGCGTGTACATGGTGTACTACGCACACACATATGCTTTATTTGCTTTTTAAAGGGGTGTTTTTAAGAATTAGGAACTATTTATATAGTTTTATGCCTAAAATCTTATATTGGCTCTTAAAACGCAAATATGAACCATATAACACATAAATCAATAACATTAAATGAATGCATATATGCAAAACAAATTTTTTTCTAAAGTTGCTTCAGAATTTTTCGAATCCTAAAGAAACAGGATAAGGGAGAATAATGCCATAAATGGCACTTAGCATAGCTAAGGTTCTCTCCATATCCTTTGAAAGCTGATATAAAGGTATTTATACACAAAGATATGTTGGATGTAAAAATATTATCAATGGCATTTTTACTACTAAAATTTAAAATCGTGAGAAGATATACCAATACTGAGTTTAACAGTTTTTAGGATTTATGAATTCTAATGAATCCTACATAGGATTCGTAAATTAACATTAACAAAATATTTGATTAATATTTCTA
>NZ_JBBOZB010000010.1:0-2566 GCF_038008425.1 Staphylococcus sp. FSL H8-0121 | reverse complement strand
GATGTAGATTTATAGCCCATAACTTTTTTGAATTCCATCGACGATACGGCGTCGAAAGAAAAATAAACAGACCGTACGAAAGAAAAAAGCTATCTCAATTTTGGGGTAGCTTTTATTTTTTATGCCTTTATTTTGAATTTTAAGGGGGCATTTTAAAGAATTAGGGGTAAATCATATAGTTTTATACCAAAAAACTTATATACCCTCTTAAAACGCAAATATGAGCCAAATAAATATATCTTAATTTCACAAACTAAAATTCGAGCAAATCCAGTGTTGATTTTTTAAGACACTGCACTGCCCATTTACATGCAAACTTAAAAGTTGGCATGAAAAGTGGTCAACCATGCCGGTTGAACGCTATAGTTCCCGCAGGGGCAAAAATACATAAAAAAACGCTAGCTTTTAAGCTAACGTTTCAAATTTTTTAAATAATAATTTTGTTTTTCAAAATTCCAAATTGCCGTAATCGAATGTGCTTTTTCTTCTTCGTCTGTTGTTTTATCTTCGTCACTTGTATTAATCAAATTACCATCTTCGGCATCATCTAAATTTAAAATCTTATGTTTTTGTTTAAGTAATCCACCATAACTCAACATACGCTTTCGGTATAAACCTTTTTCTAAATCATTCACGATTTCTTGATTTCTTTCATCATCATCAGTTAAAAAATCAGATGACTTAACCGAATATTTAGAGGTTTCTTTAATAGCTGCTTGAATATCTTTATCGCCTTTTTGATTTGGTTTGATCGCTTTAATATTTGCTACGGGTCGATAATCAACTTGTAATGCTTTTTGCCATAAACTAACCCATTCTTCTTGAGTTATATAATTAGCTTTATTCTTAAAATAACTATTTTCAACACTTAACAAAACATGCATATGTTGATTATAACTGCCGTCATTTTTATTAACTGTTACTTCTGTTGAACGCATAAAACCAATTAAATTTTTACTAACTTTTTTATATTTAAATAATCTTCTAAATGATTCAGTTAAGTGTTTCAAACTTTGTTCTAAAGTATCCCCATCTATAGCATTTTTTGTTGAAAGTGTTAGAAATAACCAACGTGCTTTCGGTTTTTCCTTAACCACTTCTTCAATCACTCTTTGAGCTTGATAACTATTTTTCATAGCACGCCTCCAATTACAAACTGGACATAATTTTGATTTACAAAACCATGTCTTATGTAACTTCAAATAACCTTCATCAGTCGGCTTGAACTCTAAGACGTTACCACATTGTTTTACGTTAAAAGCCTTTTTAATTTTTAAAATTTCCAGTATGTCTGCATAACTTACATTATCAATTTTCTTTTCTCTCCATGGGCGTTGCTTCCCACTTTTCGTCATATCTTTTAATGTTTCGTTATCTTGATTTTCGTCAATATATTTAGTAGTATTATATTGCATATAAAAAGCCCCCAGTTTTATTTAAGATTCGACACCTTAATAATATAACTGGGGTTTTTTCGTGTCAAATTTTCTTTTCAACTCCAAAAATACATAAAAACACTGTCATATCAACGACAAATCATGTTTTTAAAAAAGAACGTTATTTCTATATAGTATCAAGACAAGAAGAAACTCGTTTTCAACTCGTTTCAAATTCCCAAGTTAGGAGGGATAAAATGAAAAATAATAATGTAACAGAAAAAGATTTATTTTATATTTTAGATTTATTTGAACACATGAAAGTAACTTATTGGTTAGATGGTGGCTGGGGGGTAGATGTATTAACTGGAAAACAACAAAGAGAACACAGAGATATAGATATAGATTTTGACGCTCAACACACTCAAAAAGTTATACAAAAATTAGAAGATATCGGATACAAAATAGAAGTTGATTGGATGCCTTCACGCATGGAACTTAAGCATGAAGAATATGGGTATTTAGATATTCATCCTATAAATCTAAATGATGATGGATCAATTACCCAAGCAAACCCAGAAGGTGGTAATTATGTTTTCCAAAATGACTGGTTTTCAGAAACTAATTACAAAGGTCGAAAAATACCATGTATTTCAAAAGAAGCTCAACTTCTTTTTCATTCTGGTTATGATTTAACAGAAAAAGACCATTTTGATATAAAAAATTTAAAATCAATAACATAATTGCTTTATTCCAATTGCTTTATTGACGTTGAGCCTCGGAACCCTTAACAATCCCAAAACTTGTCGAATGGTCGGCTTAATAGCTCACGCTATGCCGACATTCGTCTGCAAGTTTAGTTAAGGGTTCTTCTCAACATCAATAAATTTTCTCGGCATAAATGCGTGTTCTATTTTTTATTATCGTCTTGATAATTATAAAAATAAAACACTCCTTTTTTTAGCAAACTTTATCACAATAGTTATCGCTTTACAGATCTATTTTTCATCGTTATAATCTAGTTAATTCCCGTAAGGGCGCACTTATGCGTTCTAAAAGAACGCGTGTAAAAACCATAATCGACCTTCGTCGATTTTTTTATTTCAAAATTAAAGAAACGGCTTGAGATATTCCGAGCAGTTATAAAAATTAATTTGTCTTGAATATTGCTACTACATTCTTGAAAAAGT
>NZ_JBBOZB010000009.1:0-3271 GCF_038008425.1 Staphylococcus sp. FSL H8-0121 | reverse complement strand
TATTTGCCTGGCAACGTCCTACTCTAGCGGAACGTTAGTCCGACTACCATCGGCGCTAAGGAGCTTAACTTCTGTGTTCGGCATGGGAACAGGTGTGACCTCCTTGCCATTGTCACCAGACAAATGGAATGTATTATACATTCAAAACTAGATAGTAAGTAAAGTGATTTTGCGTCGCAAAACATAAAATTGATTAAGTCTTCGATCGATTAGTATTCGTCAGCTCCACGTGTCACCACGCTTCCACCTCGAACCTATTAACCTCATCATCTTTGAGGGATCTTATAACCGAAGTTGGGAAATCTCATCTTGAGGGGGGCTTCATGCTTAGATGCTTTCAGCACTTATCCCGTCCATACATAGCTACCCAGCTATGCCGTTGGCACGACAACTGGTACACCAGAGGTATGTCCATCCCGGTCCTCTCGTACTAAGGACAGCTCCTCTCAAATTTCCTACGCCCACGACGGATAGGGACCGAACTGTCTCACGACGTTCTGAACCCAGCTCGCGTACCGCTTTAATGGGCGAACAGCCCAACCCTTGGGACCGACTACAGCCCCAGGATGCGATGAGCCGACATCGAGGTGCCAAACCTCCCCGTCGATGTGAACTCTTGGGGGAGATAAGCCTGTTATCCCCGGGGTAGCTTTTATCCGTTGAGCGATGGCCCTTCCATGCGGAACCACCGGATCACTAAGTCCGTCTTTCGACCCTGCTCGACTTGTAAGTCTCGCAGTCAAGCTCCCTTATGCCTTTACACTCTATGAATGATTTCCAACCATTCTGAGGGAACCTTTGAGCGCCTCCGTTACCTTTTAGGAGGCGACCGCCCCAGTCAAACTGCCCACCTGACACTGTCTCCCACCACGATAAGTGGTGCGGGTTAGAAAGCCAACACAGCTAGGGTAGTATCCCACCAATGCCTCCACGTAAGCTAGCGCTCACGTTTCAAAGGCTCCTACCTATCCTGTACAAGCTGTGCCGAATTTCAATATCAGGCTACAGTAAAGCTCCACGGGGTCTTTCCGTCCTGTCGCGGGTAACCTGCATCTTCACAGGTACTATGATTTCACCGAGTCTCTCGTTGAGACAGTGCCCAAATCGTTACGCCTTTCGTGCGGGTCGGAACTTACCCGACAAGGAATTTCGCTACCTTAGGACCGTTATAGTTACGGCCGCCGTTTACTGGGGCTTCGATTCGTAGCTTCGCAGAAGCTAACTACTCCTCTTAACCTTCCAGCACCGGGCAGGCGTCAGCCCCTATACATCACCTTACGGTTTAGCAGAGACCTGTGTTTTTGATAAACAGTCGCTTGGGCCTATTCACTGCGGCTCTTCTGGGCGTTAACCCTAAAGAGCACCCCTTCTCCCGAAGTTACGGGGTCATTTTGCCGAGTTCCTTAACGAGAGTTCGCTCGCTCACCTTAGAATTCTCATCTTGACTACCTGTGTCGGTTTGCGGTACGGGCACCTGTTATCTATCTAGAGGCTTTTCTTGGCAGTGTGAAATCAACGACTCGAGGAAACAATTTCCTCTCCCCATCACAGCTTGACCTTATGAGTGCCGGATTTGCCTAACACTCAGTCTTACTGCTTGGACGTGCAATCCAATAGCACGCTTCGCCTATCCTACTGCGTCCCCCCATCGATTAAAACGATACTAGGTGGTACAGGAATATCAACCTGTTATCCATCGCCTACGCCTGTCGGCCTCAGCTTAGGACCCGACTAACCCAGAGCGGACGAGCCTTCCTCTGGAAACCTTAGTCAATCGGTGGACGGGATTCTCACCCGTCTTTCGCTACTCACACCGGCATTCTCACTTCTAAGCGCTCCACATGTCCTTGCGATCATGCTTCAACGCCCTTAGAACGCTCTCCTACCATTGTCCTACGGACAATCCACAGCTTCGGTAATATGTTTAGCCCCGGTACATTTTCGGCGCAGTGTCACTCGACTAGTGAGCTATTACGCACTCTTTAAATGATGGCTGCTTCTAAGCCAACATCCTAGTTGTCTGGGCAACGCCACATCCTTTTCCACTTAACATATATTTTGGGACCTTAGCTGGTGGTCTGGGCTGTTTCCCTTTCGAACACGGACCTTATCACCCATGTTCTGACTCCCAAGTTAAATTGATTGGCATTCGGAGTTTGTCTGAATTCGGTAACCCGAGAAGGGCCCCTCGTCCAAACAGTGCTCTACCTCCAATAATCATCACTTGAGGCTAGCCCTAAAGCTATTTCGGAGAGAACCAGCTATCTCCAGGTTCGATTGGAATTTCTCCGCTACCCTCAGTTCATCCGCTCACTTTTCAACGTAAGTCGGTTCGGTCCTCCATTCAGTGTTACCTGAACTTCAACCTGACCAAGGGTAGATCACCTGGTTTCGGGTCTACGACCAAATACTCAACGCCCTATTCAGACTCGCTTTCGCTACGGCTCCACATTCACTGCTTAACCTTGCATCAAATCGTAACTCGCCGGTTCATTCTACAAAAGGCACGCCATCACCCATTAACGGGCTCTGACTACTTGTAAGCACACGGTTTCAAGTTCTCTTTCACTCCCCTTCCGGGGTACTTTTCACCTTTCCCTCACGGTACTGGTTCACTATCGGTCACTAGAGAGTATTTAGCCTTAGGAGATGGTCCTCCCAGATTCCGACGGAATTTCACGTGCTCCGTCGTACTCAGGATCCACTCAAGAGAGTATATATTTTCGACTACAGGATTATTACCTTCTTTGATTCAACTTTCCAGATGATTCGTCTAATATATACTTTTGTAACTCCGTATAGAGTGTCCTACAACCCCAACAAGCAAGCTTGTTGGTTTGGGCTCTTCCCGTTTCGCTCGCCGCTACTCAGGGAATCGATTTTTCTTTCTCTTCCTCCGGGTACTAAGATGTTTCAGTTCTCCGGGTCTGCCTTCTGATATGCTATGTATTCACATATCGATAACATGACATAACTCATGTTGGGTTTCCCCATTCGGAAATCTCTGGATCAACGCTTACTTACAGCTCCCCAAAGCATATCGTCGTTAGTAACGTCCTTCTTCGGCTTCTAGTGCCAAGGCATCCACCGTGCGCCCTTAATAACTTAATCTATGTTTCCATCCTACAGGAAACGCGTTATTAATCTTGTGAGTGTTCTTTCGAACACTAGCGATTATTTCTTATGAATTCAAGCTTTAAAACTCTAATTCACTCGGTTTTGCTTGGTAAAATCTATATTTTACTTACTTATCTAGTTTTCAATGTACAAT
>NZ_JBBOZB010000008.1:0-4462 GCF_038008425.1 Staphylococcus sp. FSL H8-0121 | reverse complement strand
CGTTTTCTAAGCTTTGTTTTGCCTGAATTTCTTCTGCTTTTTTAATCATAAAAAAACAACTCCTTAATTTAATTTAAGAAGTCGCTCACCCGAATATATATCTTGAAGAATAAACTTATATCGTTTAATATCTAGATATACAAGATATAAAAAAAACAACTTAGTGTTTTTTCTAGGTAAGTCGCTATCACAAACTTTGGCGAGGGAGTGAGCGACTTCTTTTTATTTTGTTATTAATATAACACTATCAAAAGACTTGGTCTAATCAGATCAGGTCTTTTTTTATTTAAGCATTTGTATTATCTGGTAAACAGTTAAAACTACTAAAACACCAAGTACATACTTACTTGCTATAAAATTCTCAAAAGCTTCTCTAAATTTCATTTCTTCAACTCCTTTTATTGCTTTATTCCAATTGCTTTATTGACGTTGAGCCTCGGAACCCTTAACAATCCCTAAACTTGTCGAATGGTCGGCTTAATAGCTCACGCTATGCCGACATTCGTCTGCAAGTTTAGTTAAGGGTTCTTCTCAACTTCAATAAATTTTCTCGGCATAAATGCGTCGTCTTTATAAAGTGTAGCCATCATCTCGTTCATCTTCAAAAATAATTTCTGGTTCTTGTCTTTGATATTTTTTCTTAAAGAATTGTTCATCGTTATCATCTACAATCATTGTTTCTCGCATTTTTGAGCTTTCTAAGTGATTATCAATATGGTTAATCAAAGAATGATATGTTTCTTCTTTCATCACACCTTTAATCAACTTAAACACATTGTTAAATAGTTTATACGAACGGTTTAACTCTTTTTCTTTTTCTTGAGTTTGTTCCAATAAATTATTATAATTACCCGCTAAATCATTGTACTCATCTATTACTTTTCCATTTTTAATCTGTTCATCTAATAATCTATCTTCTAATTTTTTATTTTTTTCCTCAAAATCTTTTAAAGCCTTTCCGCTTTTAATATATTCATAATCATCAGTAATGAGTTGAGAAGCTTTTACTTGTTCCTGCAATAAATCAAATTTATTTTTATCAATAACGACGTTGCCTGTTTCCTGTGTTTCTTTGTTAAACAGTCCACCAACTTTTTCAGTTTCAAGCTCATATGGGACGTTTATAGGCTTTTTTAGAACATTTAAAGCATTTTGATACTGTTCCATTACTTCTTCGCTTTCTTGCTTTATACGGTCTAATTTTCGGCTCTCGTGCTCATATTCTTCTTTGTGATAATCTGTTAAATTTTTATAACGACTTATCTGCTCATGTCGTCTCGGCGTAACGCCCCTTGTTATACCTCTACTCAAGTCATAACCACAACTATTGATATGTTCGTTAAATCTATCTTGAAATTCAGTTAGCGCCTTTTTATTACCTAAAACCTCTTTCGCACTCAATCGACCATCTTTTGTAATCGGAACTACCCCATAATGCATATGAGGTGTTTTTTCGTCCATATGCACTGTTGCATATAATAAATTATCTTTTCCATACTCTTGTTCTAAAAACGTTTTAGCATGTTCAAAAAACTGCTTTGTTTCTTCAAGTGTTTGATTTTTAAAAAATTCATTACCAGATGTAATTAAACCATCAATATGTTTTACTGCGTCTTTTCTAATTTTGCGTTTCCCATTATAATTTTGTTCAATTTTCTCATCGATTTTTTGATTATAATCAATCGGACTATCATTGACTAAATCATAATTTAAGTATGATTTTTCTAAATCAATATCCATATTTTCATAATTTTTATTTTGTCTTTGTACATGTTTTTGAATACCTTTTGTATTCGTTTTTGATTTTACTTTAGCAACTCTGATAATAGAATACGCCATATTAAAATCCCTCCACTGCACATGTTTTTTGCGTAGCTTTATTTATTAAAGTATAAACACACTAGACTTATTTTTAATAAGTCGTTAATACGTGTGCTCTGCGAGGCTTAAACCTGTTTTTGCTAACGCAAAAAATGAGTGGCAAAATGCTAGCCACTCATAGTTCTAAACCAAAATATAATATAACTATTCAAACTGCTTTTCAGAACGTTTAAATACAATAATCGTCAAAAGACAACATAAAATAATAAGGATAGCCATGGCTACAAGAATATTACTATACACTCCAGAAGAATAATTTATAAATTCCAGAACTAGTTTACGATTAATCAATTGTAGTGACAATAAACCTCCTACAATTGCTATACCTGTTCCCTCTGATAAAAAACTTGTGAAATTTAGCAAACTCATTCCAGAAGCAACTTCTTCTTCAGAAAGACTACTTGATACTATTTTTGATATAACTGTTTTAGTAAAAGATAATCCGCCCATAACAAATATAAACATAAAAGTAGTCAACCACATACTAAACTCAACAAAAAATGCAATAGTTAAAAAACTTATAGAGATAGACAATGATCCTAAAATAAAAACAAATAATGATCCTTTTCTATCCACTAAAAAACCACCAAAATAACCAAAAACAATAACACTCATGGTTCCAGGAAAAATAACACTATTACCTATTGTCGCTACATTTACATGATAAATAGTTTTCATCATATAAGGCACCATTGATATAAAACCAGCTACTATAGAAAATATTAGCCCACCAGAAAACAAACCAAGCATAAACGGAATGTTTTTCCCTAGTTTAGGATTAATAAAAGGGTTAGAAACTCTTGAAATATGTTTAATAAAAATCACAAAAAAGATTGTGAAGAGTATTAAAAAAGTCCAATTATAATTTGTCGTAAATAACATAAAACATATAATACTTATAGACATTAAAACAATACCTACGATATCTAATGTATTTTTTGTTGATTTACCAGGTACCATTACTTTAATAAGAAAAGGTATAGTTACTATTGTAATCATAGGAAGTATAAGTAGGTAAGACCAATGAATATAATGTGCTATTATTCCCCCTATTGAAGGACCTAACCCTTCACCTAAAGCTACAATTGATCCTATAAAACCAAAGGCTTTGCCTTGTTTTTTTCTTGTAATATTTCTAGCTACAACCACCATAATCAGTGAAGGGAATGCAGCAGATCCTACTCCTTGTACTAACCTACCAAAAATCAAAATAAAAAAGTGATTGTGACCAATAAAAGCAATCAATGAACCAAGACAGCTCAAACTAATACCAATAATTAACAATTTTTTTATATTTATATAATCAGATAATTTTCCATATACTGCTGTTCCTATCGAAAAAGTTAACATATATGCAGTGTTTACCCAGTTTGTAATTCCAGGAGTAGTATTAAAATGATTTGCAATATCAGGTAAAGAAACATTTAAAACCATTTCATTTAATACACTAAAAAATGAAAGAATACAAAGCCAAAATAAAACGCTATAAAACAAACCTTTAAATTTTTTATATAAACTAAACAATTTTACCTCTTTACTTGAGGTGACTAAAGTTTATAGGGGTAAATTATTCTTTCACCTCATATAAATTCCCCAAATTTTTAAATAGACACTTCATAAAAAAATCCTCCTAAATTAGAATAGTTTAAATATATCATTTTTGTTCAGTAATATTAATATGTACACTATTTCCAAAATTTAAATTCATGTTGCCAAAAATCGATTTGTTTTTGCAATTGTTTTTCGTTCGCTTTTAAAGTCGATTTCATTAAGTCCGTTAAATCGACTGGCGAAATTTCTTTTATCAAATTCTTATATTTTGTTCTAGAATTTCTGTGAAGCTTTCCCCATTCTTCTTCATCACTCAATAACATAAAAACTATTGCTCTATCCGCAGTGCGTTGGATAGTTTTCCAATCTGGTTGCAAGATATGTAAATCACTAAAGCAATCATTCCAGTAATCCACCATATCTCTTTTAAGTTCGATTTCTACACGCCATAAATGTTCAGACATAACTTCAGCATCTGCATTATCTTTACGTTCTTGCTTTTTATTATAAATTCTAATAAATCTATTACTATCTCTCACGCCAAAATATTTTGTTTCTGGCTTACCATTACGACCATAAAAAATAGTTTTCTTAACTGCTTTATCAGACATTGCATAGTAGTCACTCAAATCATCTTCAAAATCAAAGGCTAAATCTAATCTTGTAAAACCGTCATCTTCCATGTAGCTTATTATATTTTGTTTTAACCAAATCATTTCATCTCGTGTAAGTTTGTTTGGATTAAATTCAATACGCATATTACGTCTATCCCAACTATCTGCTTTCACTTTGTCATATTCAATATAAACTTTTTCTTGAAGTACTTTAGCTTTAAACTTTGTTTGAAGAATATCCCAAAGTCTTATTTGGGGCTCTACACTCATAAATTTAGAAAGGGCTTGAGCGTTGTCTCGGTTGAGATTTCCAACGATCGTCATTGCATCAAAACTTAATTTTGGATCAGATATGCACACAGTATGTGCGTCCAACCGGCTATTAGAGTATCCGGTTTTAGAAAAATTTAAGTTTT
>NZ_JBBOZB010000007.1:0-25455 GCF_038008425.1 Staphylococcus sp. FSL H8-0121 | reverse complement strand
AATATAAACCTCTTCTTTTTCATATTTAGATAGAGGTAATAAGACGCGTTATTATATTTAATAATATCTCATTCTTGAAGTCATATTGTTTATACTATATAATTATATGTACTTATTATATAAACAACGCATCATTTAGAGTATATATGTTAGCGTTTATTACCTAAAGCGTTTAGTCGGGCCAACGACTAAACGCTTTTTACTTTATTAAAATCTAAGTTAATAGTAACAAAGTAAAAAAGAAGAAACAATAAATTATGTAACTTCTTATAAGTAACATGTTACATGTAACAAAAACCCAATTAGGATAGTGAACTAATGTAAAGAGTAAAGACATAGTAAATAAAGATTGAAAAAAAGTAATTTCAATAGTAACATGTTACATGTAACAAAAACCCAATTAGGATAGTGAACTAATGTAAAGAGTAAAGACATAGTAAATAAAGATTGAAAAAAATAATTTCAATAGTAACATGTTACATGTAACAAAAACCCAATTAGGATAGTGAACTAATGTAAAGAGTAAAGACATAGTAAATGGGAGGTATTATTTTGAGCATAATAACAGTTGGAAATTTTAAAGGTGGTGTAGGTAAAACAACAGTAGCCACGTTACTTTCTTATATTGCATCTGAAAATTATGATAAAAAAGTACTTTTAATAGATTTTGATCCTCAGGGAAATGCAACTCAAATTATGAAAAGAACTTATCCGGAATTTGAGGAAGAAAAGATTTCATTTATAAACATGCTAAAAAATGGAAATATAGATCAAAGTATTGTGAAATTAACTTCCAAATTATCACTATTACCAGCTGATTCATCTTTGGCTAACTTATCCGATATCATTTCAAAGACAGATATTCTAAAGAAAAGATATATTTTAAAAAATGTGGTTGAAAAAATTAAAGAAATTCACGATTTCGACTATATATTTATTGATGTACCACCTACTATTAACTCTGATTTCACTAATAATGCTGTTTATGCAAGTGATTACATTTTAATGGTATTTCAAACACAACAATCTGCTTATGAAAGTAGTCTTTCATTTGTTAATTTTTTAAGGGATCGAAAAAAAGAATCAGATTTATCGTTTGAATTGGTTGGCGCTGTTCCAGTATTAATTAAAAAAAGTGGACGTGTAGATAAACAGATATTAGATATGTCTAAATCAGCATTTTCTGAAGCACTCTTTGAGAACCAGATATATCAAAGAGAAAGAATAAAAAAATTTGCCGCTGATGGAATAAAAGATAAAGATATGCATGACAAAAAAGTTATATATATGTTTAACAAAGTCTACGAAGAATTAGTTAATAGAATTAGATTAATTGAGGGTGAGTGATATTTATGGCAGGATTTTTAGATAACATAGATACATCTGAGGTAAAATATACGGAAAATTATAAACCGGTATCTAAAAGTACGACTATGAGAGTGGACACTGATATAAAAAAAAGACTAAATCAAATGGCATTAGATAAGGATACATCTATAAAAGCTATAGTTGATGAAGTGTTAGGAGAATTTTTGGAAAAAAATAAGTATTAGTATTATATATATATTGAAAGAGTGTGTCATTACTTTAGACTGTAATGACACACTCTTATTTTAAATAACTTCTGATAATCATTGGTTATGTAAACAGAGTGAATGAGGCAATCATAGTCCATACAGAACCTTTATTTGGCTCTCATTTGTGTTTTAAGAGCTTATGTAAAAAAACATATAAAATACCCCTTAAAATGCAAAATAAGGATATTAGCTTATCACATATGAGTTTTGGTTTTAGTACGACACTTTTTTAGGTGTGTAAGTGCGCCTTTGGATATAAAAATAAAAGCCAACCCAGACAAAGTGGATTGACTTTTTCTTTCGTACGGTCTGTTTATTTTTCCTTCGACGCCGTATCGTCGATGTAAATAAAAAAAGTTATGGGCTAAAAATCTACATCACTTTTTCAAGAATGTAGTAGCGATATTCGACACAAATTAATTTTTATAACTGCTCGGAATATCTCAAGCCGTTTCTTTGAATTTAAAATTAAAAATCGACGCAGGTCGATGACGGATCTACACTAGCGTTTGGAACAAACGTATAAGTGCGCCCTTACGGGAGTTAAGTAGATTATAACACTGGTTAGTAGAGGAATGCAAAATTATAAAGTGTGTTGAGTTAGATTAGACATTTTTCTTTTTAAAGACAAATACTACGATGATTAAGAAAATAATAATATAAACAATATTACCAATAAATAATTCATGCAGTTCTAATTTTGTGAATTTTTTCATGTTTTTATCAACAATTTGAACCATAATATTCATCATACTAATAGGGTTCCATTTTAACCATTCCCATTTATCTACAACAATTGTTAATATCCCTGACAAAATTGAAGTGGCAAAATACAATACAATACCGACAGCAATAGAGACACCGGGACTTTTCATTGCACATGAAATTAATAAGGTGATACTTAAGACTAACCATGTTCCAACATATGTACCTAGTCCAGTTAATAACATTTTACTTAATAACGATAACGCATCACCCTTACTTTCAAGGAGATTGATATCGTTGAAGAAAATAGCCCATAGAATAATTCCTACAACAATACTAACAATAAAATACAGTAGTGAAAAAAGTATTAATGTAATAATTTTACTAATAATAATGCTTGTTCTCGTATATTTTCGATAGAGAAGATTTTTAATTGTACCATGATAAAACTCCATTGAAATAATGGTGCTGGCTTGAATAATTAATAAAAAGATAAACCATGAAAAACCACTAAATGCTGATTCAATAGATGATTGTGGAGAAAAAACATCATCATAGTTTTTAGATATTATAGCTTGAACAACCATTAATAACATAATGATAATTGGTATAATAAACGTCGATTTCTTTTTAAACAATTTAAAACATTCTTGCTTAATTAAAGTGCCCATTTTACGATTGATCCTCCTTATCAATGATACTTAATAATACATTTTCTAAATCGTTATCTTTATATTGGTTTAATTCTTCTTCGGTAGTTTCAGTAACAATTTTACCTTTGTTAATGATAAGGATAGAATTGGTGATTTTTACTAACTCACTTAATATATGGCTAGAAATTAAAAAGGTAACGCCCTCTTCCGCTTTTTTTACAATGAGTTCTCTAACATCTCTTACAGCCCTAGGATCTAACCCATTCATAGGTTCATCTAAAATAATTAATTGGGGTTGATTTAAGAAAGCTATTGCAATACCTAATTTTTGTTTCATACCCAAGGAATATGTTTTGGCTTTATTATGTATATACTCATCCATTTTAAGTTGAGAGACAATTGTATCAATATCTTGAGTATTTTTAGTTTCATTTAGTAGTTTAAGATTGTCATAGCCTGACATAAAGGGATATACTCCTGGATTTTCGATCAATGCACCAACGTTACTTTTTTTATGCTTATTTTCAATAACTTCAAAGTTACCTTCTTGATAAATCGAGTAGCCTAATATAACTTTCATCAAAGATGTTTTTCCTGCCCCATTTGCTCCAACAAGACCGACAATCTGTCCTCGTTTTAAATTTAAAGAAATATCTTTGAGAATAGTCTTATTACCTATCTTTTTTGTTAAATGTTCTACTGTTAAAACATCCATACAATTATCTCCTTTTTAATTATTTAGATATATTTTAAATCCAAACTTAATGTATCATAAAAAAATAAATTATTTAAATACATGTTGAGATACATAAATATAAATTAAATGAAGTGCTGCATTTTATAAGTACACTCTAAATTAACAAGATGTATAATCAATCTCAAATTGTAATTTTATACTTTTATTATATGATCTTTGTACTTAGAGATATATTGTAAAAAAAACCAATAAAATGTTATATTAACATTACTATTTTATCGATGAAGGAGGATTAAAATGACAGCTTCTATGAGACTCAAATAAACCTTTTTGAATACAAAACTAAATTAATTCAAAAAGGCTTGTCCGCAATACACACACTCATAGGATGACTTATGTCATTTTTTATCCTTCGATAGGAATAATAAACGCTTTCAAATACTAAAACATCGTAATAATTCTTTAAGTGTTTGAAAGTGTAATGTGAATGAGACGGGAGTAGCCTGTCTCATTTTTTGCGTACACGTCCTTTAAATATACAAGGAGTGTATAAATATGGAACAATATACAATTAAATTTAACCAAATCAATCATAAATTGACAGATTTACGATCACTTAACATCGATCATCTTTATGCTTACCAATTTGAAAAAATAGCACTTATTGGGGGTAATGGTACTGGCAAAACCACATTACTAAATATGATTGCTCAAAAAACAAAACCAGAATCTGGAACAGTTGAAACGAATGGCGAAATTCAATATTTTGAACAGCTTAACATGGATGTGGAAAATGATTTTAACACGTTAGACGGTAGTTTAATGAGTGAACTCCATATACCTATGCATACAACCGACAGTATGAGTGGTGGTGAAAAAGCAAAATATAAATTAGCTAATGTCATATCAAATTATAGTCCGATATTACTTTTAGATGAACCTACAAATCACTTGGATAAAATTGGTAAAGATTATCTGAATAATATTTTAAAATATTACTATGGTACTTTAATTATAGTAAGTCACGATAGAGCACTTATAGACCAAATTGCTGACACAATTTGGGATATACAAGAAGATGGCACAATAAGAGTGTTTAAAGGTAATTACACACAGTATCAAAATCAATATGAACAAGAACAGTTAGAACAACAACGTAAATATGAACAGTATATAAGTGAAAAACAAAGATTGTCCCAAGCCAGTAAAGCTAAACGAAATCAAGCGCAACAAATGGCACAAGCATCATCAAAACAAAAAAATAAAAGTATAGCACCAGATCGTTTAAGTGCATCAAAACAAAAAGGCACGGTTGAGAAGGCTGCTCAAAAACAAGCTAAGCATATTGAAAAAAGAATGGAACATTTGGAAGAAGTTGAAAAACCACAAAGTTATCATGAATTCAATTTTCCACAAAATAAAATTTATGATATCCATAATAATTATCCAATCATTGCACAAAATCTAACATTGGTTAAAGGAAGTCAAAAACTGCTAACACAAGTACGATTCCAAATACCATATGGCAAAAATATAGCGCTCGTAGGTGCAAATGGTGTAGGTAAGACAACTTTACTTGAAGCTATTTACCACCAAATAGAGGGAATTGATTGTTCTCCTAAAGTGCAAATGGCATACTATCGTCAACTTGCTTATGAAGACATGCGTGACGTTTCATTATTGCAATATTTAATGGATGAAACGGATTCATCAGAATCATTCAGTAGAGCTATTTTAAATAACTTGGGTTTAAATGAAGCACTTGAGCGTTCTTGTAATGTTTTGAGTGGTGGGGAAAGAACGAAATTATCGTTAGCAGTATTATTTTCAACGAAAGCGAATATGTTAATTTTGGATGAACCAACTAATTTTTTAGATATTAAAACATTAGAAGCATTAGAAATGTTTATGAATAAATATCCTGGAATCATTTTGTTTACATCACATGATACAAGGTTTGTTAAACATGTATCAGATAAAAAATGGGAATTAACAGGACAATCTATTCATGATATAACTTAAAAACTATACACTAATTTATATTGAATATTTCTTTAAAGTATTATAATAAAGTAAATAACAATAGTACCATAACCGATCATTTTTGAGAAAAAGAATATAGAAGAAAAGAGAGGGAGTTTTTACCCTCTCTTTTCTTGTTTTATTATTAAAATCTCATAATAGATGATTAATATGCGTTTTAGAACGCTGTGAGAAACGCTCATTTGCATTGACAACCTATTTATCAAGATAATCCCTTATCGTGTTTAATTCTATAAACAGTCTGCCTTGTTATATTTACTTCTTTTGCAATTTTACTAATTGCTTGGCCTTCTTCTAACATTTCGACAACTCGATGATAGATAACACGCTTTTGAGGATCTTTCGCGTTTGGCGAATAAAGTAAAGGTCGTCCTTTATAAACGCCTTTTTCTTTTGCAACTTGAATTCCTTGTGCTTGTCGACGTTTACTTTCGTTTCTCTCTTGTTCTGAAACCATTGCTAAAATTTGAACAATTAAATCTTTCATAAATTTATCCAGTAATGGATTACTAATAACTTCATTCATCATAGGTAAACTTGTAATCATTAACTGAACGTCTTTTTCTTTTAAGTAATTCACAGTTTCAATAATTTCATCATAATTACGTCCTAAACGATCAATAGATTCCACAACGAATCGATCTCCCGTTCTTACAAAGTTAAGTGCTTCTTGAAATACTGGTCTATTTTCAATAGATTTCCCAGACTGTTTTTCTGTAAATATTTTTTCAGCCCCAAACGTCTTTAAATTTTCAAGTTGTCTTTCTAAATTTTGATCGATCGATGATACTCACGCATAGCCAACAATCATTGATTTTCACCTCATAATTAATATACACCCTAACCATACATTTTAGTTGCTATAAATTCAACAATTATACATGTATGATTAGGGTGTATCCTGTCTAACTTTTATCTTTCTTAAAACTCAGTAATATTTTTTATTTATCTTTATTTTCTTGGTTATTTAACTTATTGAGATAACGATAGATTGTTGTACGTGAAACTTTCCATTGCTCTGCAATAGTTTTAATCGGGGTTCCATTATCATAAAGTGTTTTGAGTAAAGTCAAATCTTGTTTATTTAATTTTTCGGGTCGACCTCCATAGCGTCCTCTAGCACGAGCTGCCATTCGCCCCGCTGAAGAACGTTCTAAAATTAAATTACGTTCAAACTCTGCAAATGCTGCGAATAAATGAAATAACAATTGTCCTGTAGAACTTGATTTATCCATTGTTATATTTTCTTCTAAACTATGAAAACTCACGCCTCGATTATTAAGTTCATTAACTAATGTGATTAAATCTTCCATGTTACGTCCTAATCTATCTAGTCTCCAAACAACAATCGTATCTCCTGACCTCGCAAATTCAATAGCTTTATCTAAACCAGGACGTTTACTTCTTGATCCACTTATATGATCGCTAAATATCTTTTCACAACCATATTGATTTAATCGATCTTCCTGCAAATTCAAATTTTGCAAACCAGTTGAGACTCTTGCATAACCTATTTTCAAAATACAAACCTCCTATGTAGATTTTCATTGTACCATAACTTAATTCTAACCATATTTATGAACATAGATTTTCTGTTGGGTTATTGAACACTAAAATATGTATACTAGCTATATATCTAGATATAAAAAGAGAGTGTACAGAAAATGGTTATTTTATGTACACTCTCATCTTTACTAATATATTTTAAATGTTATTAACAAAACTAATTTAATAAGAGTCAAGTATAGTTTACATATGTATAATGTTTGAAACATATCTCTAATTACTTTTTACTAATATCATTTAAAATGTCTCGCAATTCTTCAATTTCTTTGTTATTTAATTCTTCATTTTTCGCAAAATTTAGCACTAAACTTTTCATGTCCCCTCCATACAGTTTATTAAGAAAAGTTTTAGCAGTTTTCATTTTAATATCGTCTTCTTTAATATTTGATGAGTAAAAATAAATATTCTCTGATTTGTATCGTTTTATAATCTCTTTTTTATATAGTCTTGTGATTAATGTTCTAATTGTTTTATCGCTAACTTCTTTATATTTTTGAATTTCAACTACAATTTCATTAGCTGATACTGATTTTTTATCCCATATTATATTCATAACATCCCATTCAGCCATAGATATTTCAACTTGCTTATTGGCCATTTAAAACACCCATTTCTTTTAATATTTTTTCACTGATTAATTCAGCATTTTTCCCAGACGGGTTTCCATCTGATAAATGTGTAGCAAAATAATACTTATCATGATTTGTAATTACGTAACCTACAAACCACCCATTATTATACTTCCCGTTTACTATACCTGTACCTGTTTTCCCATACAGTTCATACTTTTCATTTTTCTTAATCAATAATGAAGAAGATAATTGATTCTTTGCTTTTTTACTAAAATGGTTATTTTGTTCCATCATATTTTTAAAAACTATTACTTGTTCAAGATTAGATATTTTCAAACTATCTTCCATCCAATAGTTTTTATAACTTCCCAAATTTTCATTACCATAATTTAATTGCTTGAGTTGAGCCGCAGTATAGTTCTTTGGTATTTGATTACTAATACGTTCGAAGTACCAATTAACTGAATTTTGCATTGCTGTATTTAAATCTTGTTCCTTATTCCAAGACTCGAAAGGATAATGTTTATGATTCCATGACATACGTGAATTTTTATCACTTATGATATGATGGTCAAGTCCAAACATCGCTAAATAAATTTTATAAGTTGAATCAGGAGAATATCTCTTTCTACTTTCTTTTTCATTATAAATATAGTATTTGTCTTTCTTCATGCTGTACATGACGAAAGATCCACTATTTGAACCAAAATTTTTACTTTCATCTAAAATTTGGTGATCGTTCTGTAAGGGCTTTTTATAATTATAATCAGTTATGGATTGCCCCATCAAAAACTGGCTTTGAATTACCATGAGCAAAAAAGTAAAAATACAAATAAAAATTGGAATTAATTTGGACTGTTTTTTCAAATTGGCTTCTTTTATATTAATTAATCTTCTTTTGAGTAATGACTTTTTACCATTAAATGAATGGCTTAATATATTTTTATTAAAAAATGGAATATTTAATACGGAGTCCATAATAGATTCCGCATAAGTTTTAAATTCATTTTTGTTAATATTATTAAGAACAAATCTATCGGCTTCTACTTCATTGTCATGAATTATCTTTCTTTTTACAATATGTATTAATGGATTGTAACTCATAACAATAGAGAAGATATTAAAGATAATTAAATGTAAAGTATCTCTATTTTTAGCATGAGCATATTCATGCAATATTATATATTTTAGTCTTTTGTCAATTACACTTTTAAAATATGAACTAGGAATCAAAATAATATATTTCCCATACCAAAAAGTTATTGGAGATTGAATAGTCTCTGCTTTTCGAATCACAATATTTTTTTTATATTGATGGTTGAAAAGTATCGTATCTATTTTATTTTTTTCATTTTCGTTTAGATAAAGTGACTGTCTCTTTAAATATTTAAGATATAATAAGGATTTCAAAAATTTAAAACTTAAAATAATAACCAAAACTATCCAAATAACTGTGCAGATATTATCAATTGAATCCCAATTAAACTTATGGATATCTGTTGTGAACTCTTGAACAGGTTTGGTGGTATTTATGTTATGGTTCAAGTCGTGTGACCTACTTTCAACTGTGGGCGATTGATTATTCACATTATTAAATTTTATAAAAGAGAATTTAATTGGGATAAAAGGAATTAATCCAGCAAGCACAGTTAGATACCAAACTTTATAATTTAAACTATAATTAAAATAGCGTTTTAATATATACCTAAAAAATACTAACAATAGAAATATAAAACAAAAGCTTACTACGCTCATTATTAGTAATTTAGCCATTTTGACACCTTCTTTCAATTATTTATAATAAACAATTGACACCAATATTACAATTGTAATATTATTAATTTGTAAAAATTACAACTGTAATATTGGAGGGTTTATTTTGAAAAAGTTAATATTTTTAATTGCAATTGCTTTAGTTTTAAGTGCATGTAATTCAAACAGTTCACATGCCAAAGAGTTAAATGATTTAGAAAAAAAATATAATGCTCATATTGGTGTTTATGCTTTAGATACTAAAAGTGGTAAGGAAGTAAAATTTAATTCAGATAAGAGATTTGCCTATGCTTCGACTTCAAAAGCGATAAATAGTGCTATTTTGTTAGAACAAGTACCTTATAATAAGTTAAATAAAAAAATACATATTAACAAAGATGATATAGTTGCTTATTCTCCTATTTTAGAAAAATATGTAGGAAAAGATATCACTTTAAAAGAACTTATTGAGGCTTCAATGACATATAGTGATAATACAGCAAACAATAAAATTATAAAAGAGATCGGTGGGATCAAAAAAGTTAAACAACGTCTAAAAGGACTAGGAGATAAAGTAACAAATCCAGTTAGATATGAGATAGAATTAAATTATTATTCACCAAAGAGCAAAAAAGATACTTCAACACCTGCTGCTTTCGGTAAGACTTTAAATAAACTTATCGCAAATGGAAAATTAAGCAAAGAAAACAAAAAATTCTTACTTGATTTAATGTTAAATAATAAAAGCGGAGATACTTTAATTAAAGACGGTGTTTCAAAAGACTGTAAGGTTGCTGATAAAAGTGGTCAAGCAATAACATATGCTTCTAGAAATGATGTTGCTTTTGTTTATCCTAAGGGCCAATCTGAACCTATTGTTTTAGTCATTTTTACGAATAAAGACAATAAAAGTGATAAGCCAAATGATAAGTTGATAAGTGAAACCGCCAAGAGTGTAATGAAGGAATTTTAATATTCTAAATGGTTCTGTTGCAAAGTTGAATTTATAATATAATTTTAACAAAAAGGAGTCTTCTGTATGAACTATTTCAGATATAAACAATTTAACAAGGATGTTATCACTGTAGCCGTTGGCTACTATCTAAGATATGCATTGAGCTATCGTGATATATCTGAAATATTAAGAGAACGTGGTGTAAACGTTCATCATTCAACGATCTACCGTTGGGTTCAAGAATATGCCCCAATTTTATATCAAATTTGGAAGAAAAAGCATAAAAAAGCTTATTACAAATGGCGTATTGATGAGACGTATATCAAAATAAAAGGAAAATGGAGCTATTTATATCGTGCCATTGATACAGAGGGACATACATTAGATATTTGGTTGCGTAAGCAACGAGATAATCATTCAGCATATGCGTTTATCAAACGTCTCATTAAACAATTTGGTAAGCCTCAAAAGGTAGTTACAGATCAGGCACCTTCAACGAAGGCAGCAATGGCTAAAATAATTAAAGCTTTTAAACTTAAACCTGACTGTCATTGTACATCGAAATATCTGAATAACCTCATTGAGCAAGATCACCGTCATATTAAAGTAAGAAAGACAAGATATCAAAGTATCAATACGGCAAAGAATACTTTAAAAGGTATTGAATGTATTTACGCTCTATATAAAAAGAACCGTAGGTCTCTTCAGATCTACGGATTTTCCCCATGCCACGAAATTAGCATCATGCTAGCAAGTTAAACGAACACTGACATGATATATTAGTGATTAGCTATATTTTTTACTTTGCAACAGAACCCTTTTTATTTAAAAATCTCAATATTAATAAAATTAAAGCTAAAAAAGGACGAAAGATTGAATGGTTAGAATTTTCTTTTGAACCTGAGAAACGTATTCATTCGAAACGACAATCTAATATGATAAGTACAGGCAAACCAAAACAATATATAAGCCGTGAAATGACGCCACAATGGTTAAAAAATAACACTTATGAACCAACCACATCTAAGACATCTGCGTATACAGAAGAAGAACGTCAAGCGTTTTTACAAAAAATGAAAAAGTAAAGGAGACCCAGTTATTTGATGAAAACTGTAAAGGAAGTTTCTGAACTTTTAGATGTCTCTAAACAAACAATTCATTATCATTTAAAAAGTTTACCTTCAAATTTGAAGGTAAACAAAGTAGGTAACAAATCATTAATAGATGATAATACAATAGATTATCTAAAAACAATTTTAAATAAAAAAACGACAAAAGAATCGACAAAATTTGATGAAAAATCGACAAACAAAACAGAATCATTAAATAACCAATATAGCAGTTATATCGATAAATACATAGAGCATTTAGAATCAGAAATTCGACAAAAGAATCGACAAATTGACGATTTAACAATTGCATTAAAACAAGAACAATCTTTGAATTTAAATAGCCAAAATATATTAAGTAATACCAAAAAAATAGAAACTGATAATATAGATTCAAAAGAAGATATCATTACTCCAAAAGCATCAAAAAAAAATGAACAAAAACAATCTATCTTTTCTAAACTATTCAAAAAAAAATAATGTATTCACGCCTAAAGGCGTGAATACATTATTTTCTCTAAAAAGAAATTATCACTTGTTAATTATAATATAGTTAATATTTAGCAAGTGAAGTGTGGTTTATCATATGCAAAAATCCCACTACTGTCCAAAGCAAAGTAGGGTTTTTATTTAATATACAAAATACAAAGCATTTCTATATTGACAAAGGATAAAAATCATACTAACTTATGAATATATGAGCATATATTCATAAGTTAGTATGATTTTCTTCGAGTAACAAAACATTAATTGAAATTTTATATTTTTTAACTCTATAGTTATAAAAACAAAAATTCAAATTATAGAAAATATTTTTCATCATTAAAAAGAGGAGGGATTAAATGGAAAACGATCACAATCATAATCATACACATGGCGCGAACAAAAAGACTTTATTAATTAGTTTTATTATTATTACAAGTTACATGATTGTAGAAGGGTTAGGTGGTTTCTTTACTAACAGTCTTGCGTTAATTTCAGATGCTGGTCATATGTTAAGTGATTCTATTTCTTTAGGTATTGCTTTAATTGCATTTACTTTAGGAGCGAAGCAAGCTAATACAAATAAAACTTTTGGCTACAAAAGGTTTGAAATACTAGCAGCTGTACTTAATGGTATTACTTTGATGTTAATAGCTATCTATATTTTTTATGAAGCTATTGAGAGATTTAAAAACCCCCCTGAGGTAGCTTCTACAGGCATGTTAATTATCGCCTTGGTAGGCTTGTTTATTAATATTATTGTGGCTTGGATAATGCTGCGCGGGAGCGATGTAGAAGAAAACTTAAATATGCGTGGAGCATATTTGCATGTAATAAGCGACATGCTTGGATCTATAGGTGCAGTTATAGCAGCCCTTCTCATTATATTTTTTAGATGGGGGTGGGCGGATCCTTTAGCAAGTGTGATTGTAGCAATTTTAGTACTACGTAGCGGCTTTTATGTAACAAAATCAAGTCTTCATGTATTAATGGAGGGAGCACCAAGCAATATAAATACAAAAGACATTATTAAAACTATTAAAAAATTCAAAGAAGTTAAAAATATTCATGACTTTCATGTTTGGTCAGTAACTAGCGGATTAAACGCGTTATCTTGTCATATTGTTGTAGAAGATACAATGACCATTACTGAAAATGAGTTTTTACTTAAACGTATAGAACATGAACTCAATCATCAAAATATTCAACATGTCACAATACAGACTGAAACTTCTAACAATAATCATAGTGAAAAATTGTTTTGTATCGTGAAAGAAGAAGACAGTCAACATCATCATTAAATAAACAGCCATTATTTTTTAATAATGGCTGTTTATTTAATTATTCCAATATATTTAATATATCTTTTTTGTTATTTTCAAATCCCACGTAATATTTAAACAACTTTTTTTTACCCCAAAAAATTTTTTTATAAAAAACAAATAAGGGAACAATTCGGTTGCCTGATATTTTTTTCATTTCTTCTTCTAAGTCCAAATTTTGACTTACATCTTTATGACTATAACTAATCTCTTGAGAGTTTAAATACCTTTTTGATTCTTGGCAATCAGAGCATGTAGGTCTTGTGTAAAGCTCAAGTTGTATATTTTTATCCAAATATATCTCTCCTAATATAAGTTTTAGCATACATTTTATACAAGTGTACCTCTTAAAACAAACTATAAATATTAATTTTTTATATGAAACTTTTGTATTGACTTATACCTACTAGGGGTATAATATAGATTCCAACAAGAGATACCCCGTTAGGGTATATGAGGAGGGGTGAAATTGAACACTACTACTGTTAAAAACAATGACGCATTGCTCAATAGACTCAAAAGATTAGAAGGACAAATGCGCGGTTTACAATCAATGATAGCAGAAGATAGATATTGTATAGATGTACTAGTACAAATAACAGCAATACAATCAGCCCTAAAACAAGTGGGTTTTATAGTAACTGAAGACCATATATCTAATTGTGTAAGTGAAGGTATTAAAAATGGCAACGGAGAAGAAAGTATCAAAGAATTGATGGTTGTATTAAAACAATTTTCAAAATAGGAGGAAAGAAATAATTGAGTGAAAATATTAAAAAAACCTCATTAGGTATCACAGGCATGACATGTGCAGCTTGCTCGAATAAAGTAGAAAAAAATCTAAATAAATTAGATGAAGTTAACGCTAATGTAAATCCTTCTACAGAGAAAGCTACAATTGAATATAACCCCAATGTTACATCATTAGAAGATATTGCAAATACAATTCAAAAAACAGGTTATGGAGTTTTAACCGAAAAAGTGGATCTCGATGTAATGGGAATGACGTGTGCAGCTTGTTCGAATAAAATCGAAAAAGTTTTAAATCGAATCTCAGGTGTAAATAAGGCTACAGTTAATTTAACCACAGAAAGTGCTACTGTAGAATACAACCCTGATATGACGTCTGTAGATGAATTTCAACAACGTATTAAAAACCTAGGGTATGAGGCACAACCTAAAAAAGAAGCATCAGAAAAAAGTTCCCAAAAAGAAAAACAATTAAAACGACAGTTAATTAAATTAGTTGTTTCAGCTGTTTTAGCAGCTCCATTGTTAATGACAATGTTCGTTCATTTATTTGGTATTCAAATACCACATATATTTATGAACCCGTGGTTCCAATTTGTATTAGCAACGCCTGTTCAATTTGTTATTGGTTGGCAATTTTATGTAGGCGCTTATAAAAACCTTCGTAATGGGTCAGCAAATATGGATGTTCTTGTCGCTTTAGGTACAAGCGCAGCCTTCTTTTATAGTATTTATGAATCGATTAAGTGGTTAATTAATACAAATTATGAGCCACACCTATATTTTGAAACAAGTGCTGTATTAATTACTTTAATTCTTTTCGGAAAGTATTTAGAAGCACGTGCTAAAACACAAACAACAAATGCGTTAAGTAAATTGTTGAATTTACAAGCTAAAGAAGCACGTATATTACGCAACGGTGAAGAGACTATGGTTCCTTTAAGTGAGGTAAAAGAAGGAGACTATTTAGTTATCAAACCAGGAGAAAAAATACCAGTAGATGGCAAAATAATTAAAGGTATGACTTCAATTGACGAGTCAATGTTGACAGGTGAATCTATTCCTGTTGAAAAAATGCAAAATGATAATGTTATAGGATCAACAATGAATAAAAATGGAGCAATTACTGTTGAAGCAACAAAAGTTGGTAAAGATACAGCTCTTGCCTCCATTGTTAAAGTTGTCGAAGAAGCGCAAGGTTCTAAAGCGCCAATACAAAGACTAGCAGATATTATTTCTGGATATTTTGTACCTATCGTTGTAGGTATCGCGATTTTCACATTTATTATATGGATTTCATTAGTTCAGCCGGGACAATTTGAACCAGCCTTAGTTGCTGCAATAGCAGTATTAGTTATCGCTTGTCCTTGTGCGTTAGGCTTAGCTACGCCTACTTCTATAATGGTGGGTACCGGAAAAGCTGCTGAAAATGGCATTCTATTTAAAGGTGGAGAACACATTGAAGGTACACACGCTATTAATACAGTTGTTTTAGATAAAACTGGCACTATAACAAATGGCACACCTGAAGTCACTGATTTTAGTGGAGATGATCAAACATTACAATTGTTAGCTAGTGCAGAAAAAGGTTCTGAACACCCACTAGCTGAAGCTATCGTAAGTTATGCTAAAGAAAAATCATTAGAATTTTTAGAAGTAGACCATTTTGAAGCTATACCAGGGCGCGGTATAAATGCAACAATTGATGGTAAAGAACTTTTTGTCGGAAATCGAAAACTAATGAGTGAAAAAGGAATCCAAACTAATGAAGCTGAAACAAATCTCGCTCAATTTGAAAAAGAAGGAAAAACTGCAATGCTTATAAGCGTAGATAACGAATTGAGAGGGGTTGTCGCTGTAGCTGATACAGTTAAAGATACTGCCCAACAAGCTATTCAAAAACTTCATGAATTAGGTATTGAAGTTGCTATGTTAACTGGTGATAACAAACGTACCGCACAAGCAATAGCAAAACAAGTTGGTATAGACACGATTATTGCAGAGGTTTTACCAGAAGAAAAAGCTTCTAAAGTAGCAGAAATTCAATCTGAAGGTAAAAAAGTAGCTATGGTTGGAGATGGTGTCAATGATGCTCCAGCACTAGTTAAAGCAGATATTGGTATTGCCATTGGTACAGGTACAGAAGTTGCAATCGAAGCTGCTGATATAACTATTTTAGGAGGAGACCTTTTATTAATTCCAAAAGCAATAAAAGCAAGTAAATCTACAATTCGTAATATTCGCCAAAATCTATTTTGGGCGTTTGGTTACAATGTTGCAGGTATCCCTATAGCAGCAATTGGTCTGCTAGCACCTTGGGTTGCGGGAGCAGCAATGGCTTTAAGTTCTGTAAGTGTTGTCACAAACGCTTTACGTCTAAAACGTATGAAATTATAAGAATCTTATATTTCTTGAAAGGAGGTGACAACATTGACTAACGAAGTTATTAATGTAGAAGGTATGAGCTGTGACCATTGCAAGCATTCAATTGAAAAAGCATTAAATGGATTAGATGGTGTAACATCTTCAGAAGTAAGCTTGGCGAATGGGAATGTGGAAGTTGAATTTGATGAAAATCAAGTAGCTTTCAACGACTTTAAAGAAGCTATTGAAGATCAAGGTTACGATGTAATTAAATAATTTAAATAGTTGGGCATATCGTTTAATGATATGCCCTTATTAAAAATTAAGGAGGATAAAAATATGAATCATAATCATGAATATCATTCAAACAAACCCGAAATTAAAGCAAATGTTGTATATAGAGATGGTAATATAGAAATTACGTTAGAAGATGAATTTAATAATGCCCCATTATTAGATACTATGCATGAAAAAGAAATGCATTTCGTTTTAGTATCTAATGACATGGAGAAATATTACCACCTACACCCTCAAAAAAAGCATGAAGGTTTATTTATAATTAACCAACAATTAGAGCCAGGAACTTACCAGGCTTTTGTTGATGTTACACCAAAAAACCATGTGTATTCCGTTCATCCTATTGAACTGCAAATTGGAGATAAAATAACCTCTACAACATCTTTAAATTCTGATAAAAATTGGGTAAAAGTTAACAAAGGAGTTCATGTAACTTTAAATTCTATAAGTGCTAAAGAAGATGAACATGTCCCTTTAACTTTCAATACAGAATTAACTCCCCAACCTTATTTAGGAGCTTTAGGACATGTGATTATATTTGATGAGCAATTAACTGATTATATTCATGTTCACCCAGAATCACCTGATTCTACAACCTTTTATGCTCATTTTCCTAAAAAAGGGATGTATAAAATTTGGGCAGAATTTAAATTTAATGATGAAGTGCATAGATTTACTTATAATATTAAAGTTGCATAAATCTATTAGCAAAAGCTTAAAAATCAGTAAATTGTAAAGAGTTATTTAGATAATACAAAACGCTTTATAAAAAATCGAAAATTTAAGATAGAAAGTTGATGAATAAAGTATCAAAAAATTGTAGTGGTTGTTTATATTGCAACATTCACTGAATTTTTATAGTTAATAACCTATTATTTAAGGAGTAATTTATTGATTAAGTTTGAATATTTTGAGGAGAAAGATTTTGATTTATTAATAAACTGGATAAACTCTCCTGAACTTTTAGTCAAATGGGCAGGTACAGATTTTAATTATCCCCTAGATGAAGAACAATTAAAGGAATATATTAAAGACACAAATAAAGAAAATTCTAGTAAAATAATTTATAAAGTTATCATTGAAGAAAATAATTCAAAAAAAATTATAGGTCATATTGCTTTAAATAATATAGATTTTAAAAATTGTTCCGCCACGTTAAGTAAAGTTTTAGTAGGTGATCCGCAAATGCGTGGCCAAGGATTAGGCCCTAAAATAATAAAGAAATTATTGAAAAAGGCTTTTGAAGATTTGGGACTACACAGAATTGAATTAGGTGTTTTTGCCTTTAATAAATCAGCTATTAAAAGTTACAAAAAGATTGGATTTATAAAAGAAGGAGAAAAAAGAGACTTTAGAAAATTAAATGGAGAATATTATAATTTATGGCAAATGAGTATGTTAGAAAGCGAATGGTCTTGAATAATTTTAAACAAAAATAGTCCTCTTATTTTAATAAGAGGACTATTTTTGTTTATTTAGAGCGTACTCAAAAATGACATTTTGTATATAAAATTTATTTTGATTCATAAGTAATTCAGCTAATGACTTCTATTTTATTAATTTTAGCTATATATTAATATAGAAATAATAGTAAACATCTAATTAACTAAGATAGACAATTACAAAGACTTTACACTAAAATTCTTCTGAGTATGTTGAGGGGAATTATTGACAGAATTATCTTTTTTACTGTTTTAAATCTTTCACATATCTTTCCAATGCTAAATAATCTACACACATTGATTCAAAAAATGAAACTTTTTTTATCACAGCATTTTTATATACTTTTTGGGCTTTATTTACGATTCTTTGATTTTCTTGCCTAATAAAAATTAATTGGTTAGTTAATAAGTTATAATATTCTAAATCTTGCTCCTTTATGTATTGCATATCTATTTTAGAAAGATATTTATCAGGAACAGGTATCATATTTAAAAATAATAGATATCCTAATCTATTTTGAATATTATTAACCTCAAACAATTTTATTGATAGTTGATTATTTAGTTTTTTATTTTCTTTAGGGGAACTTAAAGGGACAAAATAATTAAGATCATTAATAGATAATACAACTCCTAAATAAGGACGAGTGGATTTATTTAATAATACTCTCTCATCTACATTTCTTAATTCATTAATATAATCTTCATCAACATAGTATAATTTCATAATTTCTCCTACAGTATAAAAATAAAGCGACCAAATATTTGGTCGCTTTTCAATGTCTACTTGTGGCAAGACCTCTCCATTTTTTCAATTCCAACTTTTAGCATGGACTCTCTATTTTTTCAATGTCTACTTGTGGCAAGACCTCTCCTATATACATTTTAAATTTTAGCACTGTATAAATCATATGTCAATTTTTTATCTTTATATTATATTTCTCAGAACCGTTCAAATTGGTTTTCTAAGAGAAAAATGATTAAAGATTTACTAACTGATTTTTCATTAGAAATAAAGCAGGTAGACGCTTGGTACAAAATACTTTCTACACCGATACAAATCCACAATTGATTGGAAAGAGTAAAATCCTTTGACAAGCTAATTACCGTATTGTTGATAGTATAAGAAAAGACTTATTAACCAAAAAAATCCTACAAAATCAATAATAATAGTCTTTTACATTTCTCCACCAACCAATGTTATAGTCCAATTAACGAAAATGATTAGCAAAGTAATGATCCCTCTCTGCGACTAGATTGATTCTTGATAGATAGGCGAACTATATATATCATGTTCTAATATACGACCTTTGATAAGTTATTTTCTCTTAATCTAAATTTGTTATCATTTTTTCTTTTTAAATAAATTTTTGGTAATAATAAATGCAACTACATATAACTCAACTGTTACCATTAATGGTAACGTGAAAAGACCCATATACATAAATATATCATTTGCGTGCATTATTCTATCCCAATCATCAACGACACTGATGAAGTTCCACACAAAATACCCTGTAGGGACCCCAAATATTATTAAACCTATAATCATTTTTAACAGTAATTGTTTATCTCTTAGACTCATCGTAGCTATTTTAATGTCTTCTAACGTTAACCAAGATTTTTTTTGAGATGTACTAATTTTTAAATCCTTTATTCCTGTTATATCTTTTTCTGTCTGATATCCTAAGGCATCTTTTAGAATTAATTTATCTCTACCATTAATACTCACTCTATCTATAATTTCTCTTTCAATAATACAATTATTTACATTTTCTGCAAAATAGTTTTTTCTACGTCGTTTTCCTACAAATGGAAATATAAAAATAGGGAATAATAACGAATAAAGAACAAGTAATATAGCTGGCAAACTAATTTTATCCCAATCTGTTATATATTTAATCACTTCTTCTTTAGGATATGCACTGAGTGAATAAAAAATCATTGCTAACAAGTACATTAATGCTACTAGTGTTATAAATATGTATAAAATTATATTGATTATCAGTGTTTTTACTCTTTCCATCTTTTGTCTTTTATATAAAATATTTTGACTTAGAATTTGAATAAGCGCATATATAATATATATTACTGCAAAAATCCCTACTTCGTTAAAATTCTTGTATAGGTCAATCAAGAAATCCATATTTTTGAAATACACGTTAACTCCTCCAATTAAAGTGTATAACAGGTTACTAAGACTTATAAATTTTTGCTTAAGTTATGCCATATTCTCATATAGCCCATAAGTTCTGTGTATTCAGACTTCAACATACCGTTAAGTAAATCATAAACATCATCAAATTCTTTATTTATAATTTCATAAACAACTTTTGTTTTATTTCTATACATCCACTCTGCCACGCGTTCTGTTTCACTAGTACCATCTTTTAAAGTAACGGGTTTAACTTCAATTTCATTTAATTGTTTAAGTATCTTATTTTTACTCCAATGTACATTATTTAAATACTTCTTCTTTTTCAAATCAACAAACTTTTGTAAATTATTATTTATCGGTTGTTCATTATTAATATCAGGAACCTCCCACATTTTCGTATAATAAGACAGATTTAAAACAATTTTCTTAGTATCAAAAATATTAAAAATATTTTTGATATCTAGTATATCTAAATATTCATTAGAAAAACGTATACAGTTTTCTAAAAAATTACTATATTCTTTTTTCAGAAGTTCATATTTTTCTTTATTATCTATATCGTGATCCCTATGTATATTTTGTGCTATTTCTCTAGAATCTTTAATAACAGATTTAAATAATGATAGTTTATTTGAAAAATAACGTACGTCGTCTAATGATTTTGCCAGTGTATCACTTAATTGATTTAGGTAATCTATCATTATACTTTTATTATGTATATTCTCATTCTGTCTAATATATTTTGCTATTCTATTTTGATTAGGTAGCAACTCTTCGATTGATATATTACCTCGTTTTATTTTTTCAGGTTTTGTTACATCATCTCTTAATATTTCATCGATCATATCTTCATTAACATACTTTACTTTTTTGAATGCAAACTTCCTTTTTTGTGGGTAATGATATTTATTCCAATTTTGGTTTGTTCCATTTTCTATATTATTTAAGATATCATTACTTTTATTTTTTACATAGTCTGTTGTGACACTTCGCTTTTTGCTATCTTCCTCATAAATTGAAAAATAATTCCCATTAATAATATACGCAGCTTCTTCCAGAGAATACCATCTTTCCTTTTTGCCATCTATCTCCAAGAATTTTTTATAATTACTTTTAAAAATTTCTTGTTCCATACTTAAATCAGACCCCTCTAAAATTTCTTCGATATTGTCATCAGTTAATTGATTATTCATCCAATAATTAAAATCTAAGTCATTGATTCCTTTGTTATTAATGATAATCACGCTATTACCTCCAAAAACCGAATAAATTTTTTCACCTATTATTTTATCACTTCATTTGCGAAAATTTAATCAATCACAGATATCTTTGATTAATTCTATTTATATTTCCTAAACGATGCGCATCAATAGGATAGAAAGGATGTTTCACATGAAAATTCAATCTAATTTCAAAAAAGGTGGCTATTCAACTGAAATAGCTTCCAATTATATTGATAATAAAAAACCCATTTATAGCTTAAGTACAGAACTTTATCCGCAACAGCGTTTTGAGAATAATCAGCCTACCGGAGAAATTATTGCGTATAAAGCCTGGTTTGTTCAAGAAGGCTTACCGCCCTTCACAGTTAAATTCGAAAATGAAGTGACATTACCTAATTATATGAGCGTCATTACTTTTGATCATTTAGAAGCTTGTGAAGTCCGTTATGATGTTTACTTCAAAGCTTCAGATCTGAAGGAGGTTAAATAATGACAGCCAAAGAGCTCGAACAATATCTCCTACAAAGCTTAAATATGGCACTAGGATCCATGATGCAAGGCGAAACCAGTTATACCAATAGTTTCACCTGCAAGGTCACGGAAGAAGGTTTTTACTTTCTTCCTCGCCTGCCTGCAGGCTATATTGTGGACGATGACTTATATCAAAAAATATTTCTCATTGCGAGTGCAGCTTTATATCCCAAATTCACATTGTTAAAACAGAATTCTGCGTATTTCGTACCTATGGATACCGACGATATTCATACGCAACGCGCTTTGTTTTTCCCATGGCAACAAGGGATATCAGAACGCTTAGTGATTTCTGATTTAGATCGTTTTACGTCGTCTCTAACGAATCAACAAATTCCGATCATGAAACAATTAACTTTAAACTATCAAAACATTACATCTATAGCGATCGCAGGTAATTCAGGCAGTGGTAAATCTTATATGCTGACGTACTTACTAAGTGTATTAAAACCGATATCAGAACTCATTATTGTTGACCCTAAGTTTGATACACCGAGCCGTTGGGCACGTATTCATGATATTACTGTGATTCACCCTCATCAAAATCGATCTAAGTCTGATTTTTTATCTGAAATTAATGAAAACTTAAGTCATTGCCTTCAAGTTATTCAACAACGACAAACCATTCTTTATGACGATCCAGACTATCAATTTGATCACCTAACCATTGTGATTGATGAAGTGCTCGCTTTAGCTGAAGGTGTGAATAAGACCATTAAAGACGCGTTCTTTTCATTACTATCTCAAATTGCTTTATTAGGTCGTGCCACCAAAGTTCATTTATTACTGGTGTCTCAACGATTTGATCATCAAACCATCCCGGTTTCCGTTAGAGAACAACTCAATGTGCTGATTCAAATCGGTAATATTAATAAAAAAACCACACAATTTTTATTCCCCGATTTAGATCCAGAAGGTATTGTGATACCCATTGGTAAAGGGACAGGTCTAATCCAAGTGATTGATAGTGAATCTCCCTATCAAGTCTTACCCTTGTTATGTCCGACTTACTATACGAAAGCAGGTGTATTGTGATGAGGAAAACCTATTTCATGCGTGTGTATGATATTATCATTTACTTGTTCCTGTTCGCTATTTTGACAGTTATGGTTAGTAAACTCTTTGTCCTATTAAACTTTATTGTGTCTCAAATTGATATTATCGATACGCGAAACGTCACACACTATATCACAATCATTTCAAATGGTGTATATCAACTTACATTTTACTTATTAGTCTTAGCATTGATGTTAATAGTTATCGATTTAATGATTCGTTTATTGAAAGATCAACTCACGAATCATATCAAATCTGTTTATCACACAATGGTTTTACGACATTATCTTAAACAAGATGTTGACACAGACACGACTCAGGATTGGCAAAATAACGGCAAAAGTAAAACAAATTCTGTCCAGCAATACTTTAATAAAATGGTTGGAAAATCGCTCGTTGATGTTCGTCAAAATGAAGTCCGTGTGGCAATTAAAATTCCCCGGAAACAGCAAGCTCACGATATATTAAAAAAGATTGAACCTCAAATTCATGAAGAAATTACACATATGCACCCGAATTATTACTTTTCAAAACCTCAACGTCATCATCGTTATCTATGGTTTGCAGGCCACAAACGTTAAGATACACATGCGTTGTGGTACACGAAGTGATAAACACAACGCATGTGTATCTTAACAGTGCCATGGGGTTACTACGACCCCCCATGGCATCATTAATCAATAATCACAGAAAGGATGTCCATGATGACGAAAGATAAGCGTTCGAATAAGTGGGCTTTTTTAATATATGAAGAAAGCACGCCATCTAACTATCAAGATATTTTGGAACAGATGCATATTCCTTATATTTTAAGCCCGTGGCACAATCAAGATATAGATCAATCAACGGGATTAATCAAAAAATCACATAAACACGGTGCTTTATTCTTTGATTCTTTAAAAAGTTATTCTCAAGTCTCTGAACTACTTCAACAACACTTAAATACACCGAGGCATATTGAAATTATTATGTCTCCTAAGGGCATGTTTGATTATTTTATTCATGCCTCTAATTCAGATAAAACGCTTTATGATATCAATGATATTGAAAGTGGTTGTGGTTTTGACTTAAACCAATTTTTATTAGATCAAGGTCAGTCCGAAGTGTTTAATAACATTATTGATATGATTGAAAATCACAATTTTATAGAATTTCAAGATCTAGTGATGTATGCGCGACAACATCATCCATCTTATTTAAATTTGATTATCCAACGGACGTATTTTTTTGCGAAATATTTAGATTCAAGGCGACATACGTTCAATCATAAATAGTGTGATGTGTCGAATATATGGTTTTGTGGCGCGTTTTGACGTCGCATATTTAAGGAATGCATTTCTTCGAGTTCTGTTTTAATTGAACGCATTAAATAACCTTGCATGGCTTCGACACTTTCGCTTTTTTGAATTAATGTTGCTTTAAAACGTTTGAGCACATTAATCATCTCAAACTCAATATCTTCTAACATGTATACTGTATTCTTTTCATTATTAAATGATGATTTAGCTTTAAGTATGACACTTTTAATAATTTGTATTTCATCAACTTCAAAGTTATTTAAATAGGTTTGAAGTTGATCGGGAATTTCTTGAAGTAAATGATATTTTAAGGCATTATTATCAAATTCATTAGATTGATGATTTGGATGATTCGAATGAGAAGTATTAGGGTTGGCTATATGTTCACTATCATTCATATCATACGTATCATTATTCTCAGTTTCTTTATTCTCAGTATCATTAATATCAGTATCATTAGACTTACAAATTGTTAGTTCTTGAACTATATTTTCGTTAGTTCTTGAACTAATAATTTGTTTGTTCTGGAACTTACGATTTGTTAGTTCCTTGTCATAACTAGGTTCTAAAAGGTATATTTTGTTAGGTCTATTTAGTCCTTGTCTTTCATTTATAATTAAATTGAATTTTTCTAGCTCTTTTTTCAATTTGATAATTTTAGGTTCTCCGTATTGTAAAATGGAACATAATTGTTTATTTGTATATAGTAGATATATATTATTTTCTTCATCAATCCAGTTATTGATTTTGGATAATTCAAAACGATCTTTTAATAGAGCATACATAACCTTTGCGTCAGTTGTCATTTTAGAAAAATGACCATCTTCAAATAAAAATTTTGGGAGTTGGTAAAAACGAGATGTTTCAAATTCACTAGCAGAAATTTTTTTGAATTTTGACAT
>NZ_JBBOZB010000006.1:0-40701 GCF_038008425.1 Staphylococcus sp. FSL H8-0121 | reverse complement strand
AACTTTCGTTACATTATTGGAATTAACGTTGACATATTGTCATTCAGTTTTCAATGTTCGTTTTTTCACTTACAATATCTTATTATATCGTGTCCGTTTTGTTAAGTCAAGAATAAATTTAATTTCTTTTTTAAAAATTAAATTGTTGTTTAATAACTCAACAAGAACTATAATATAATGTTTAAGTTGAAAGTTCAATAGTCAAAATTACACTTTGTTAATATTTCATTTAAAAAGTTAATAAAACCTTTCAAATAACTTAACATCATTTTGACGACTTTTATATAGTATCAATTAATTTGTTTATCGTCAACGAATTTCATACACTATTTTGGTTTAAATTTACCACTATAGTAACTATTAATTGTTTGAGTGCACAATAATCTCATATATTCTCTATTTTAATATACAGTATATTAATCTAACTAATCTTTTGTAATTCTCCCTACATTCTAGTTTGTTTATTTAACATTAACGATTTCTCTTTTATTTTAATCTGTCTTTCCTAATAAGCGTCTAAAATATAAATCTAATTGTCACATCATAATTTCGTAATTAATCAGTGCTCATGTTATACAGATTGTTGAAGTAAATAAAAACCATGTCTATTCTTATTTAGAATAAACATGGTTTTATTTAAAACTATTATTTGTGTAAGAATATAATGTATAAGTAAACAACTTATTATTCTTTTTCCTTACAATCTTTACAGATCCCATAAATTTCCATACGATGATGTGTTACGTCGAACTCTGTTACGTGCTGTGCTAGTTGTTCTACCTCATCTAATTGAGGATAATGAAAATCAACAATCTTTCCACACTTTTCACAAATAATGTGGTAGTGATTATGAGTATTGAAATCAAAGCGACTTGATGAATCACCATATGTGAGTTCTTTAACTAAGCCAATGTCTTTAAATACTCTTAAATTGTTGTAGATAGTCGCAACACTTATATTAGGAAAATCTGGTGAAAGTGCTTGATATATTTCGTCGGCACTTGGATGTGTTTTTGAAGAAATCATAAATTTAATAATTGCTTGTCTTTGAGGAGTAATACGGATTCCCGCTTTTCTCAATGATGTAATTGATTCTTCAAGCTCATGTTCTATAGATTCTAATTCCGCACTCATTCTTTCACCATCTTTCTAGTTAATAATTATTATTACTTAATATTAATATAACTGTTGCGAATTAAAATTGTCAATATAACTGCAGTATTTTAATTAATATCCCTTATTTAAATCAACTATATTCTCAATTAAATCTTTGTTATTGAGAAAATGTTTCAAGTTATTCACAAATATATCCGTTACTTCTTTATTTATATTATTATCATTACCAGTAATGTGTGCTGTTATTGTTACATTATCTAATTCATATAATGGATTGTTTTCATCTAATGGTTCATTTTCAAATACATCTAAATAAGCATGTCTAATTAAGTTTTCTTTCAATACTTTTAGAATTGTAGTTTCTTTAACTATAGTACCTCGTCCAACATTAATAAAAAGTGCATCGTTACTCATTTGTTTAAAGTGATCATATTGTAATAAATGAATTGTTTCATTTGTTTCAGGTAAAGCATTGATAATAATATCAACTTCTCCAATAACTTCATTCAATTTTTCTATTTTATATACTTCATCGAACCACTCTTTATCTTTTCCGGAGTTACTCAAACCAATTACCTGCATATCAAATGCTTTGGCTAACTTTGCAGCACGACTTGCAATCGCACCAGTACCTAAAAATAATACTTTGTCCCCACTTAATCGTCTTCCTACCATTTTAGAATCATACACTTTATTTTGTTGGTTAATAAATGATGTTCTCATTTTTTTATAATCATCTAATATGAACGCTAAGATAAATTCAGAAAGTTGTTTTGCTTGTACTCCCCTACTATTAGTTAGTTTAATATTATGATTTTTCAAATAATCTAATGGTAATGAATTAACACCTGTCGCATACCATGCGATCCATTTAAGATTTGGGTAATCTTTTAAAAATGATTCATCTAATTCACCATCATAACCTATTAATATATCTAAAGATTGTCTGTCTTCAAATGGTATATTTTTAGCTTTTTTAATAAACTTAAAATCAACTTGTGGGAATTTCTCTACTAACTCATCTTCTAATTCACCTAATCTAAACAGACTTACAACCTTCATAGATTATCACTCCAATATATTTTTTAACTCATCAATGTGTGTTTTAACCTTAACTTTCTCGATAACATCTTTTATAATTCCTTTTTCATCTATAACAAATGTTGTACGAACTATTCCCATACTTTCTTTACCAAATGATTTTTTCAGTTGATAAACCCCAGTCTCTTTAGAAAGTAAGAAATCTTCATCTACTAATAAATCAAAGTTTAACTGATGTTTTTCTATGAAATTTTGATGTTTTTTCTTAGAATCTCCACTAACACCATAAATATTCACGTTTAAATCATTAAAAAGTTCGATATTATCTCTAAAATCACACGCTTCTGTTGTACAAGTAGGTGTATTATCTCTTGGATAAAAGTAAAGTATTGTCGTTTGTCCTTTAATTGTTTCATTCGATACTAATTCTCCATTCTGATTTTCTAGAGAAAACTCTGGGAACTTATCACCTTTTTTTAACATTTAATCACCTATTTCTTCATTATGTTAATTTTATGATACGATAATAGTCGACAATATTAAATTAAAAGAGGTTGATAAAATGAAATTTACTGAAAGCGAAAGACTTCAGGAATTATCTAATGAATATATATTAGGTGGCGTTAATTCACCTTCTCGTTCTTATAAAGCAGTTGGCGGTGGAGCTCCTGTAGTAATGAAAGAAGGTAAAGGCGCTTATTTATATGATGTAGATGGTAATAAGTTTATTGATTATTTACAAGCTTATGGACCAATTATTACTGGTCATGCTCATCCACATATAACTAAAGCTATCCAAGATCAAGCTGCTAAAGGTGTGCTATATGGTACACCAACTGAATTAGAAATCGATTTCAGTAAAAAGTTACGTGAAGCTATTCCTTCATTAGAAAAGATCAGATTTGTTAATTCTGGTACAGAAGCTGTTATGACAACGATTAGAGTTGCTCGTGCTTATACAAAACGTAATAAAATCATTAAATTCGCTGGTTCTTATCATGGCCATTCTGATCTAGTATTAGTTGCTGCTGGTAGTGGTCCTTCACAATTAGGTTCCCCCGATTCAGCTGGTGTTCCTGAAAGCGTGGCTAGAGAAGTAATCACAGTACCATTTAATGATGTTGAATCTTATAAAGATGCTATTGATCATTGGGGAGATGAAATTGCAGCCGTTTTAGTTGAACCTATTGTTGGTAACTTTGGCATGGTTATGCCTGAACCAGGATTTTTAGAAGAAGTGAACCGTATTACTCATGATAATGGCAGTTTAGTAATTTATGATGAAGTCATTACAGCATTTAGATTCCATTATGGTGCAGCACAAGATTTACTTGGTGTGATTCCTGATTTAACTGCATTTGGTAAAATCATTGGTGGCGGACTACCAATTGGTGGATACGGTGGAAGACAAGACATTATGGAACATGTTGCCCCACTAGGCCCTGCATACCAAGCCGGTACTATGGCAGGTAATCCACTATCAATGAAAGCTGGTATTGCATTACTTGAAGTATTAGAACAAGATGGCGTTTATGAAAGATTAGATCAATTAGGTAAACGTTTAGAAGATGGGCTACTAAAATTAATAGACAAACATAATATTACTGCTACTATCAATCGAATTTATGGTTCATTAACGTTATACTTCACTGATGAAAAAATTACTCACTATGAACAAGTAGAAAATTCAGATGGCGAAGCGTTTGCTAAATTCTTTAAATTAATGCTTAACCAAGGTATTAATTTAGCACCTTCAAAATTTGAAGCATGGTTCTTAACTACGGAACATACAGAAGAAGATATTGATAAAACACTAGAAGCAGCTGACTATGCATTTAGTCAAATGAAATAAGTGCTATATCATTAACCATATTTGCTCCCTCATTGTAATCATTTTAAATGGACTTTGAGGGAGCTTTTATCATTTTATAAAAATATCTTTAGTTAAACTGATTGTGTGTTCATTTAAAATAATTTGACTAGCGATTTGTTATATAATGTTATATTTCAAAAGCTACACTATTGTATTCACTTGAAATTTATGATTAGTCAGTGTATAACAATAATGAATACGAATTTAAAATTTTATTCAATAAAAATAAAAGGAGCGCTTCTTTTTGAGACTAGGAGCTCGGATTTTTAAAACAGGTATAGCAATCATACTAGCTATGTCTATCGCTTCTTTACTTCCTAATAATATTGGTCTAAAAGCATTAGCCGGTGTCAGTGCAGTTGTCGCAATGCAACCTAGTGTTTATAAGTCTATTAAAACTGTTTCTGATCAAGCTATCGGTAATATTATTGGCGCATTATTAGCTGTTACCATGGTTACAATCTTTAGTAATAATTTTATAATTATGGGTGTTACAGTTATCGTATTAATCGCAATTTTATTCCGATTTAATCTTGCACATGTTGCTACATTAGCAAGTGTCACAGCATTAATCATTATGGGCCAAGTCTCTGGTTCATTTTATGTCGCTGCATTTTACAGATTTGTTTTAGTTATGATTGGAGTACTAAGTTCTTCAGTAGTAAATTTATTATTCTTACCTCCAAAATTCGAAACTAAAATTTATTATAATTCTGTAAATATTACCTCCGATATCTTCGTTTGGTTTAAATTGGTATTAAATGACACTTCTGAATTTAATAATATTAAACAAGATGGCGATCAACTGAATTCTAGAATCGATAAACTCGAAAAGATTTACGACTTCTATCATGAAGAAAGACCTTTATTAAAAAAGAATATATTTGAACAATATAGAAAGAAAATTCTATTTAAAGAAGTAGTAAGAACGACTAGATTAGCTTATGAAGTATTAAACAAAATGTCACGTTACCCAAATGATTTACATCAACTAAATAATCAATTGTTATTACAAATTAAATTGGAATTAGACTCATTAATTGCTTTCCACGAGCAAATTTTAAAAAGTTTATCTAAAAAGGCTAAATTTAAAGTCACACAATTGCAATATGAAGTTGATAACCCACTTAAAAAAGAACTTATGACTGCTTTTCAAAATGAATTAATTCAAAATCCATATCAAACTAATTATTCTTATGCTAATATTATGCAAATTATCGCAGCAATAGAAGAATATAGATATCATTTGGAACATTTAGATAGACTTCGTATTAGTTTCTTTACTTACCATCGCAATGATACTGATATTGATATTGCTGATGAAGATTTTGACTTATAGCTTTTAAACTTATTTAATTATCAATCTAAGCTATTTATAAATTAATTAGAACTATATAGCAAAAGAGCTTAAGGCAATTCAACATTTGCCTTAAGCTCTTTTTTATTATTATAAATTTTGTATGCTATATAAATGCTCATAAGCACCTTTTTTATCAATTAATTGTTGGTGTGTACCCATTTCAACAATTTCACCATTTTCTATAACTACAATTTTGTCTGCATGAGTAATTGTTGAAAGTCTATGTGCTACGATTAACGTCGTACGATCTTTACTTAAAACATCTAGTGCTTCTTGAATAATTGCTTCACTTTCTAAATCTAATGCACTAGTAGCTTCATCTAAGATTAAAATTGGTGGATCATTTAAGAATATACGTGCAATAGATAGTCTTTGTTTTTGACCACCTGATAATTTCACGCCACGTTCACCAACTTCTGTGTCGTATCCATCTTGAAGATTCATTATAAATTCATGAGCATTAGCCATTTTAGCTGCTTCAATAACTTCTTCGTCTGAAGCATCAGGTCGGCCTAGTAGAATGTTCTCCTTAACCGTATCGGAAAATAAGATATTATCTTGTTGAACTAAACCAATTTGATTTCTTAGGCTACCTGTTAAGAAATCTTTAACATTGTGGTTATCAACAAGAATTTCTCCTTCTGTAACATCATAAAACCGAGGTATTAAATTAATAAGTGTTGACTTACCTCCACCACTCATTCCTACGAAGGCAACGGTCTCACCTTTATGAATAGTCAAATTAATATCTTTTAAAATGTCTTGTTCATTTTCATTATATTTGAACCCAACATGTTTTAATTCAATTTGACCTTTTTTAATTTCGATTGGTTGAGCGCCAATACCATTTTTTATGTCATAATCTTCATCTATTAATTGGAAGACACGATCCATTGACGCAAAACTTTGAGTTAATGTTGTAAAAGAAGATACTAATCGTCTTAAAGGACCGAATAATTGTTCTAAATAACCAACGAATGCAGCTAATGTCCCTACTGTAATAGAACCACTTATTGCTAAGTAAGCACCGACACCAATGACAATAATTGGGCCTATATCTGTCACAGTATTAATTGCAGCAAAAGAATATGCATTCCATCTCGTATGTTGAAATGCTTTTTGTAAAAAGTTTTTATTACGGTGATCGAAATTACCCGCTTCATTATCTTCAATTGCAAAGCTTTTAATAACAGACATTCCTTGTACACGTTCATGTAAAAATCCTTGAACTTCTGCTAAAGCTTGAGATCTTACTCTTGTTAATTTTCTTAAACGACCAAAGAAGAAATAAACCGTTAAGATATAGAATGGGAAAATAAATAATGCAGCAAAAGTCAGTTTAACATCAAGGAAGAACATAATTGTTAATGCTATTATTATTGTTATGCAATCAAGCCAAATATTCATTAATCCTGTTAAAATAAAATCTTTTGTTTGTTCCACATCATTAATCACTCGTGAAATAACTTGCCCTACTTGGTTATTAGCATAGAAACGTGCACTCAATGCTTGTAAGTGATTATAAAGTTGCTTTCTTATATCATATAATATTTTATTACTTGTCCATTGAGCTAGATATTGTCTTATAAATTCAATTGGCGGTCTAACAATTAAAAAGATAAATAGGGCAATACCTATAACTATGGCTAGGTGTGAGTATTTTTCGCTATCACTAAGTGAATGATTATTGATAACACCATCTATTGCATATTTAATAAGCAATGGAATTAACATTGGTATACCAAATTTAATAATACCAACTATAATAGTAGCAATAATACGATATTTATATGGTTTAACAAACTTTAAATATCGTTTAATCATTATTTTAATCCCCCCATATAATATTTTTTAAATTGATCTTTTTAAAATTGAACAGAGGTTGGATATGATGAATCGCCTTGGAATATCATTTCAATTAATCATTAGTATACATAAGCTAATAATTAATTAAATTATTCCGCAACAATTGACTAACATATCTCAACCTCTGATTGATACGATTAACAAATATAATTTTAGTTAATAGAGATTGTTTTATCTAAACTATCAATGTTTATTTAATTAAATCAATGCAACATTGAATAATATAAACCATCTCATATCGTTTTACATCTAATTTGCTTAATAATCCCTAATTTTTTTATATCGCTCTTTCCAAACTTTGATAAAATCAGGAGCGAAAGGCCCTTTTTTCTGTTCTATCCACTGTTGTAAAATATCTACACTTCTTCTTAAAATAACATCTATATCGTGAGGATAATTCATTTGATTCATATGTTGCTCATACTCATCTTCATCTAATAAATGGTATTTCCCATTAGGATAAACTTTAATATCCAAATCATAGTCGATGTATTTTAAGGCTTCTTCATCACAAACAAATGGTGAAGATAAATTACAATAATAATAAACACCATCTTCACGAAACATACAAATCACATTAAACCAATATTCAGAATGAAAATAGACAATAGCTGGTTCTCTTGTAATCCAAGTGCGACCATCACTTTCTGTTACTAACGTGTGATCATTCCCACCAATAATCACATGATCTGTACCTTTTAAAATGGTTGTTTCAGACCAAACGCGATGAATATTTCCATCATGTTTATAACTTTGAATTTTGATGTCTTGTCCTTCTTTAGGTATGGATTCTTTTACCATACTCCACACCACCTTTATACTTTTTAACCATTTAGATTATATCATATTTTCAAACTACTTCTGTACTTTCACGCCATTAAATTTAAGTATTAGTTAGATTTTATTGGATTATAAATAAGTAAAATGATTTATTATTATTTCTGTTTTGAAGAAACCTATCCTTCAATAAATCTATATATTTTATCCATTGATACTGGAAATGAATAATCATCTCGATTAGATAAATCAAACCAAACCATATTATCAGGTAAAACCTTTTCATTTATATCTATAGTTTCAGGCACACTATAGACTTTAATATTCCAAGTTAAGTGTGTAAATTGATGTTTTAATTTAAATATATGTTCTGGTAAAGGTTCTATGTCATGTTTTAGTTTATGAGATATTTCTGAAATAGCATTAGAGGCTTCAAACATTGGAAATTCCCACATACCATTCAATAACCTTTCCTGTCTTTTTTCTAATAAATATTGTCCTTTATGATTTCGAATTAAAAAGACACTTTGTTCAATGGTTTTCTTTTTAATATTTTTGGTTTTAACTGGTAAATCTAATACTGTTCCTTTATCAAAGGCTTCACAATTTTCTTGAACTGGACAAAACATACAAAGTGGGTTTTTAGGTGTACAGATAAGCGCACCTAATTCCATCATTGATTGGTTAAACGTTCCAGCTTCCTCTTGAACATAAGGTAATAACTGTTGTTCAAATGTTTTACGTGTAGATTGGAGCTTTATATCACTGCTATCATTATTTAATCTAGACCAAACTCTAAAAACATTACCATCAACTGTAGGGAGTGGATGGTCAAAGGCTATACTCATTACTGCTGCTTGAGTATATGGTCCGACACCTTTTAAAGATTTAAAATTTTCAGGATCAGATGGGACTATTCCATTATAATCACGTTGTACTTCTTTGACTGCATGATGAAAGTTTCTTGCTCGGCTATAATAACCAAGTCCTTCCCAATATTTGAGTACCTCATCCTCATTTGCTTCACTCAAATCGGCTATTGTAGGAAAACGATGAGTGAATCTATCATAATAATCTATAACTGTTTTGACTTGTGTTTGTTGTAACATAACTTCACTTAACCATATATAATAAGGATTAGTAGTCTCTCTCCAAGGCATTGAACGTTGATTGTTATTAAACCAATGTACAATATTATCTTTGAAATTTTCTTCTAAATACATATATTTCCCTTCCTGAACAATGATTTAATGTTTCAATTTGATTTTAATGGATATTTTACTTACATGATAAATAAGAATAACACATTATTAATGTGAGTTGATTTTGTTATTCTAACTTTTAGATTATAATATATTATAAATTAAGATGAAAAGAGTGAACATAAATGGACACAGCCACGCACATTGTTATTGGAGTTGGACTTACTGCACTTGCAACTCAAGATCCAGCGATGTCAGGCACATTCGCGGCAAGTGCCACAACACTGATTGCAGGTTCCCTTATACCTGATGGGGATACGGTTTTAAAATTAAAAGATAATTCAACTTATATTTCCCATCATAGAGGCATTACGCACTCTATTCCATTCACTATATTATGGCCAATATTAATTACATTTTTAATATTTGTTATATTCAACCACACATCCCCATTACATATATGGATGTGGGCACAATTAGCAGTTTTTTTACATGTGTTTGTTGATATTTTCAACTCATATGGAACACAAGCTTTAAGACCAATTACTAATAAATGGATACAACTCGGCGTTATTAACACGTTTGATCCAATTATATTCATTATATTATGTATAGGCGTGGTGTTATGGGTATTAGGGGTACATCCTTATTTGGCATTCTTTCCAATAATCGGTATTTTAATCATTTATTATATAATCCGATTTAAAATGCAATCTTTCTTAAAGAAACAAGCATTAAAGCAAATTAAACAAGAGCATAACCCTGTAAAAGTATTTGTAATTCCTACAATGAAATTTATGGAATGGCGTATTGCTATTCAAACAGACGAACATGATTATGTTGGTAGATCACATGGTCGAAATATTGTTTTTAGTGATAAAGTTAAACGTCAACATTTATCTATCGACTCATTATTATGGAAAGTTAAAAGTAATAAAGATATAAGAACATTTTTAAACTTTTCTTCTATATATCGTTGGCAAACAACGCCATTAGATGATGGTTCTACAGAAATTCGATTAATGGATTTAAGATATTTAAATAATGATCATTATGCATTTGTTGCTATTGCCCATCTAACATCTCAAAATGAAATAGATCATTCTTATATTGGTTGGGTATTTAGTGAAGACAAATTACAACGTAAATTATTCGCAAAATAATAATAGCCAAGGTTCAAGGACATGTAATAATGTAATCCTTAAAAGTAAACTGCTTAAGTTAACTTGATGGATATGCAAAATACATGAGTCCTATACCTTGGCTTTTTATATTTTAATTATTATTTTTATCAATTTCACTATTGTCACTATCTTTTATATGATTAGCATTACTTGAAAAATGATTAGATTGAAGAGTTGATGGCGCTTTTTTATTTTTATTTCTATATTTAGCATGAGATACAAAACGAGATAACGCAAAATTAATTAAACATAATATCAAGATGAAACATAGTATATATAAATGATAAGGTATATTAGCTAGACTTATTCTGCCAAACAACACTGATTGTGCTAAACCATTAGTTACATAATAAAATGGATTTAACATCAATACATGTCCAATCATTGTCAAATGTGTTTTAGGAACATAAATAATTGGTACTAAAATAAATTCTATAACACAAAATATATAAAAATATATATCCGCTTTATGATTTAAGATTTTTACTAAACCAAATAACACTGATAGTAAACAATTTAACACTATTGTTACTAACATAAAATATATTGTAGCTAGTAATGAACTTTCAAAATTAATTGGTTTCCATATTGCAATAATTGTCATAAGTACAAATAGTAAAATACCTCCAACAATTGTAGTAACTACTATGGGTGTTACTGGGGATATTTTAAACGATTTAGTAATCATATAATCTTTAGCGTATATTTTATAACATAAAAATAAGCTGAGGACGATGTACCCAAATCCTAACAAAGTTAAAAGTCTATATAACCATACACCTTGTATCATTTCTGTTGCGTTTGTCACCTTGAAAAATATTTCTATCGCAAATATTAAGACTAATCCAACTATAAAACTTACCGTAAACCATTTCCATAAGTTTTTAACATGTTTCAAAGAATAATTTAAAACGTGTGGTAAATTTTTAAAATAAATAATTATACTATCGATCATACTTACACCTACAATTCAATATATATCCACTTATTATCTTTCATATCGGCAATAAAGTATCCATCACCAGATTTACAAATCCAAACATCTTTATTAATGTTGAATTTATCTTTCAATTTACTTTTATTAACAATAGGCATCACAAAACCGTTTAACTGATTATCATCATTAAAAATCATCTTAATCGGTTGAGAAGTCACGTCAGCAACAAAACGATTATCTTCTTCAGGGACTAGTGATTTTTTTACTGTATCGTGGTCTTTGTGTAAATGACTATTGAAGTATTCTACATACTTACTATAGTTGGATTTAATATATGGAGATAAAGTTTTGAAACTATGCTTTTCATACAAACCAGCTGGATTAAAATATTCTAGTTTACTTTTAGCTACGGTATAACTTTTTCCACTTTCATTTAATCGATAATTTTTACTATTTTCTCCATCAATAGTAACGACACTATATTTAGGTAAGGTTAGATTATTTGAACCTGAAATTTTAACGCTTCCTTTTAATGCTATTCCATAAGCTAATTTATTTTCATATGTATCTTTAGTTTGTGTTTGAAGTGGAGTTTGATTCCCCGCTGAGATATTTATTATTCCTAAATTATTAAATAAAAGAATACCCATAAGTGCTAATCCAATTAGAAAACTGGTCATTAAAGTCCAAAATCTTACCAAAAATATTGGTGGTTTGGCATGATTATATCGTTCAATTCTTTTAAAATTATAAGTCATCTCAGGCATTCTTGTTCGACTTTTTTTCCAATCAAGATCAAATGATGAAAGTTCTTCTTTTGATTCAATACTTTTTCGGTCTCTTTCATGATCTTTAAATACAGGAATTACTTGTTTAAGAGACCCTTCCATACGAATCTGTCCGTGTGAGACCCAAGTAATATAGTTACTCACTTGTTCTATTTTATCAACGTCATCATCAATAAAAACAATCGTTTGGTTATGATTGATATAATCATTTGATAGCTCTATCGCTCGATTTGTAAAAGATTCATCTAAATATTGAAGAACATGATTCAAAATAATGATATTTGATTTAGATGATCTGGCTATACTTAGTAGTAACTGAGCAAATTCTTGTTTGGTTAATTGTGAAACGAGTTGTTTTTCATCTAAATGGGCATATTGAATGACTTGATCGTATTTATAATCAGAGACTTTATATGGAAATAGTTCAACAATGTGCTTAACGTAATCTTTCACAGTTTGGTTTACAATTTTTCTGTCTTCAATATCTCCATAATATACATGATCACTTTGAACTAATTTTCCTTTATCAGGGTGAATAGATCCTGATAATAATCTACCTATTAATTTTTTAGAAGAACCTGGTTCACCGATAATACCTAAGGCCTCACCTTGATAAATATGTAGTGAGACATTATTTAAATCAATATCTTCAGCGGCGTATCCAAAAGGTAAGTACCATTTTTTAGTTTTTTTATTTCTATAATAATGAGTAACTTTAAGTAACTTTAAAACGATTGAACTTCCCATTTCTTTTCATCCTTCTATAATTTTAATAATGCAATTGGTAAACCTTCTTCGGGTTCGCTACTTTTAATTCTAAATCCCCAAGCGAATATACCTTTTAATCTTTCCACTTTAAAATATTGATCACTGCCATCATTTAATTGATAGATTCTGTCTAATTCAATTTTATTACGATCAACTAAATAACTTTCAGCTACAATTACTTTACTTTGATAAACGTCATATTCATTCAAAATACCGTTCATTTCTGCTTTTCTCATTTTTTCTTTATAAGTTTGTATTTCATGTCTTAATTCTGGCTCAGACATTTCACTCAATTTCTTCTGTTCCATTTTCAATACCACTTTCTTCTAATTTAGATTTAATTTTATCATATTTATAGCCTTTTCTCATAAGCGTTTCTATCGTTTTTCTTACTAGTTGTTGTCCTTCATATTTTCTTTGATGCTTTTGATATGTTTTTTCTAAATCAGTTTGTAACATATCGTCAAGTTGTTCTTCGTCCTGTGAAAAATCAAGTTCATCCATGGCTTGTTTGATTTTTTCTATCGTAAATCCTTTTTGCATTAAAGCAGTCATTGTTTTTTGTTTAACTTTTGAAGTTGGACCTTTTTTAGTTTTAATTACTTTACTCGCTACTTTGATGATATCTTCCATTGGTTGTTGTTCTATGTATAGAGCAGTATATTCATCTATAATATTAGTTTCAATACCAGCTTGATACAATTTTTGTTTATAAGTTTCAGGTCCCTTATCCGTTGTATTGATCATAGTGTTTTTCAAACTTTCAGCATAATCATAATGATCTATTAATTTTTCTTGGTAACAATAATCTATCACTTGTTGCAGCGCTTCTTCAGAAATATCATTTTTTATTAAATGTTGACGTACTTCTCTTTCAGTACGCTTTCTAAATGAAAGATATTGAATTGCTATATTTAAACCTCTTCGATAATGGTCATATTTTTGAATCTGCTCCATTTCTGCAGCTTCTAGTACTTGATCTTTCTTTAAATTAAATTTAACAAGTGTATCAATATCTATTCCCATCTCAAATTGATTATCGAGATATAGATTAAAACGTTCTTTGTTCTTCTTTTGTACTTCTAATTTAGTGATTTTAGGCATGATACACCTCCTCATAAACATTGTATATATCATATTATGACATAGTTCAATCATTAGCAATAAAGTCACGCTTTATAAAAATAAAACCCCTATCATATTTACAATGTTCAACATTACATAGTTACTGTAATTTATTCGTACTAACATTGCATATGATAGGGTAATTGTTATTGACCTAGTTGGGCCATTGCTTCCTCATATTGGTCATCGGATATATAATCAAGTTGTTTCATTTTTTCTAAATTGGTTTTAACTCTATTCGTAAAATTATCTGACATGTCATCAATATTATATACACTTGGCGCATTAACTTTGCTTGCTAAAATTGCGCTTTGTAATACACTAATTGTATTCAAATTTTGATTGTTTTTATTAGTTGTTGCGCCGAAGTAATGATTTGCTGCACCTTCAACAGTATATTGATTATCTCCAAAATATATATTATTTAAATAAAAACTAAGTATCTGATTTTTATCATATTGTTTTTCTACTTTATGTGCTACAAACAGTTCTTTTACTTTTCTTGTGAATGAACGTTCGTTGTCATAATAATAATTTTTAACAACTTGTTGTGTTATTGTACTACCACCTTGAACATCATGATCACTCAAAGTAGAAAATAAAGCTCTTGTTGTTCCTTTAAAATCAAAGCCATGGTGTTTATAAAATCTTTCATCTTCTAATGAAATAAAAGCACCTCTGACATATTTTGGCATTTGATCTGCCGAAACATAATCACTTTTATTTTCAATCGATTTTAAATCGTCTACATTAGCTCTCGATGATAAAAAAAACATTAATCCTAAGAATAATACTAATATAATCGCTAATGTAATAAGTATTTTTAAAAAGATACGTTTACTTTTCTTTTTTTTAGGTGGTTTCCCTATTGGTTGATAATAAGTATTATAGTGAGGTTCACGCATATCTCGTTGAGGGAATTCATTAGATTGTGCATATCTGTCGCTTCTTTTCATGCATTTACTCCTTTACTCAAACTCACTGTTATAATGTGAGTTTACCAGTAGTTGAAACCATTAGCTATAGTTTATAGTAAAAATCAGTCCCAAGGTGTACATATTTGACTATTATTTAATATATACAATTCACTCATTTATTACTTCCATATCAACTTTTACAAATAAAAAAGACTTATTGAACTAAATCAATAAGCCTTTAGATTTAATGTTTTATACTAAACAATCATTAGTCTTCTAATTGTTTTACGATTTCTCTATTGAAATCATCTAAATCATCTGGTGTACGACTTGTAACGATATTGTTATCAACAACTACTGATTCGTCTACAACGTGAGCACCAGCATTAGATAAGTCTTTACGTACATTTAATACTGCAGTTAATGTACGACCTTTTAAGTCATCAGTATCAATTAATACTTGTGGTCCATGGCAAATTGCAAATGCTGGAACATCATTAGAAGTAAAGTATTTAGCGAATGTACCAAATCTACCTTCTGCATCACCACGTAAATGGTCTGGTGCAAATCCACCAGGAATTAGAACAGCGTCATAATCTTCTGGTTTTGCTTCGCCGATACCAACTTGAACAGTTGCTTTTTCACCGTGTTTACCAACGACTTCTTCGTTAGCATTAGTGCCAATAACTACTGTTTCAAATCCAGCATTTTCTAATGCCTCTTTCGGACTTGTAAATTCTATATCTTCAAATTCATTTCCTAATAGAACTGCTACTTTTTTACTCATAATATGATCACCTTTCTATTGTGCGATTATATTTATTGTATTCACGTTTAAGTTTAAAGTTAAACATCTTGTACTAAATTTTTTAATCGTCACTAAAGTGTCATTAATTATGATTAGTGAATTATTTGGAAACTTGTTTTACTTTTTCTTCTAATTGATCTAGTAAACCAATCCATTCATCAATGTCTTCAACACGCACTTCATCAGGGTTTACATGATCAATATCCTCGATAAATTTGTTTAATCTCGTTTTGATTTGTTCTATAGTTTGTTGTTCACTCATTTAAAATAGAGCTCCTTTGAAATTTATTTTTGTTATATTTATCCTAACAGAATTTGACAAAAAGAGATATAATCTTAATAATGTTTACTGTACTTTTTACAAATTTTAAAGAGCTGACACAGGTTTTGAGGAAACGTGAAACATAGTATTTATAATATGGATATATTGAAAAATTTTAACTAGTATATATGTTCACAACTCCTCTTTGTCACACTCTTTTTAGGAGAAGTTTTAATGATAATAACAAATAAAAAACCTATTTCAATACACAATGATCCTTGGGAAGCTTATAACGATGTCATTGATAATGGCCAACTCACTTTAAGTAATATCGAATTTACAACAACCAATTTATGTAATATGAGATGCAGTCATTGTGCTGTTGGTTACACTTTACAAACTAAAGATCCAGATCCTTTACCAATGGATATTATATATCGCCGTTTAGATGAAATTCCAAATTTACGTACATTGTCTATAACAGGTGGCGAACCTATGTTTTCGAAAAAGTCTATTAAAAATGTAGTGAAACCACTATTAAAATATGCAAATCAACGTGGGATATATGTACAAATGAACTCTAATTTAACGTTACCACAAGACCGATATCTTGATATTGCAGAATATATAGATGTTATGCATATTTCACATAACTGGGGAACCATTCAAGAATTCACAGATGTTGGCTTTGGAGCTATGAAAAAGCAACCGCCAATTAAAGCAAAATTAAAACTATACGAGCAAATGTTAGACAATGCAAGTACTCTTTCTGAACAAGGAATGTTTGTATCTGCTGAAACAATGCTCAATCAAAGCACATTACCTTACTTGGATAAAATTCATAATGAAATTGTTAATGATATGAAGTGTAGTCGACATGAAGTACACCCTATGTATCCAGCTGATTTTGCAAGCTCTTTAAATGTCTTATCTTTAAAAGAAATGAAAGAAGCGATACATCATTTATTAGATATACGTGACCAGGATACTTGGATGTTATTTGGTACATTACCTATTTATCCATGTATTAATGATGAAAACGATCAACAATTATTACAACGTTTAAGAGATGCAAAAAATGTCACAATGAGAAATGACCCTGATGGGCGTAGTCGTTTAAATGTAAATGTATTTACAGGTAATGTCATTGTTACTGATTTCGGAGATGAAAATGGTACTATTTCAAACATACAAAAAGACAGATTAACAGATGTATTTAATCAATGGCTCACTTCTGATTTAGCCCAATCTTTAAATTGTCATTGTTCTGAATATCATTGTCTGGGACCAAATGTGTTAGTGAAAAATATGTATTACCCTGATACTGATTTCCGCCAAAAAGAAATTGAAATGCATGCAAAACATATCTTTTCATAATTTATAATCATAATGCTTAGCAAACTAAAAAGACCTAATGAAAAATTTATAGTTTCATTAGGTCTATTTATATGCAATTCTAAATAAGCTTTTATCTAATTTTCAATATGTTGAATTTTAGATAAATACTCAATAGTGTTTTTACTTTCATCACGTCGTTCTTTGCGACGAGCGACACGTTGAGGAGCTGTTTCATGGAACCATTTTTCAACTTTATCTTCTGGATAAACTTGAGGAACGCGTACAGGTTTACCATTCTCATCTAAAGCTACAAAGGTTAAAAAGCTAAGTGCAGCTAATTTACGTTCTCTTTCAAAGACATCTTCAATAATAATTTGCACACAAATTTCCATTGAACTACTACCCGTATAAGAAACCATTGCTTCGTATGAAAGGATGTCCCCATTCTTGATTGGTAATAAGAAATCTACTGAATCTGTTGAGGCAGTTACTACTGAATTACCAGCATGTTTCACAGCAGTAATTGCTGCAATTTCATCTACATTTGCCATTAAAATACCGCCAAACATCGTATGAAGATGATTAGTATCTTGTGGATACACTTGACTTGTTTTAATACTTTTAGATTCAGACATTGCTTTTTTATTTACTTGTTCTTTAGTCATTCATATCTTCCTATCTCTCTATGAAATTTCCCTACTGTACTTGGTATTTACGACTTATTTTGCCCAATTTCCGTTTTCGAAAACGAGTTCTTTTGAGCCATCTTCTAAAATACCATAAATGGTTAAATCAGCACTACCTATCATGAAATCTTCATGAACATTTGAATCATTTAAACCACTTGCAATTTTTTCTTCAGTTGTCATTTCAGTTCCACCTTTAATGTTGAAACCGTAAGCAGATCCTAACGCTAGATGACAGGATGCATTTTCATCAAATAACGTATTATAAAAAATAGTGTTTCTATTTGAAATTGGAGAATCATCTGGTACTAGTGCTACTTCTCCCAATCTACGTGCACCTTCATCTGTATTTAATAAATCTTTTAAGACATCTTCGCCCTTTTCTGCTTTAAAATCAACAACAACTCCATCTTTAAATGTTAAAGTGAAACCGTCAATGATATTACCGTTAAAGCTTAATGGTAATTTATTTGTTACATAACCATTTACATTATTTCTATCTGGCGCTGTGAACACTTCTTCTGTAGGGATATTAGCAATAAATGCTTGTTGATTTCCATTTACATAGCTAGTAGCATCTTCCCATATATGTCCCTGTGGTAACCCTACAACTAAATCTGTACCTTCAGAAATATAATGTAACGCTTTATATTGTTTATCTTGCATTCTTTTAGCATGTTTACTTAAATTACTTACATGTGTTTTCCAATTTTCTACAGGGTCATTACCATCTACTCTTACTATATCAAACACTTCTTCTATAAATGTTTCATAAGCTTCTTCTACTGATTTATCAGGGTATACTCTTTGAGCCCATGCTTTTGATGGAAATGCTGCAACCACCCAAGGAAATTGATTTTTTTGGCTTGCTTCCATATATCCTTTATAACCTTTGGAATATTGCAATTGAAATGCTTTCAATTTATTAGAATCAATACCATTTAATAAATCTGGGTCTTCAGTTAATATTGCAAGGTTAGCAGCGCCTCTTTCTACATAATCCATACGTGCATTAACATAATAAGATTTAACTTCATTATTCTCAAAATGGTCTACAGTTTCGTATTCAAATTTCATACGTTTTAATTTTGGGTCTGAATAATCGACTCTTACATCTGATGCACCAGCTTTATATGACTCTTCTACAACTAGATGAGTTAATTCTAAAGCTTCGACAGATGAGCGTATAAATACTGGCTGTTTTTCTTGAACATTCATGCCTACTTTAACTAGTAGTTTGGCATACTGTTTCAATTTTTCTTGGTAGTTACTCATTTAGACTCCCCCTTTATTGTCTTAATTCTCCTAGTGCATCTGCAATAGCAGTCACTTCGCTAGGTGAAAATGAATCTTTTGAAGTTACAAATTGATGTATTTCTTTAATTTCATTTTGATCAGCATCTTTAAATTTATCAGGATCAATAAGCGCTTTATTAACTATATTTAACTTTTGTCTTATTTCGGTAATCATTTCTTCATTTGTAGTTGCCAAACTTCTCACCTCTTTACCTTAGTATTCTATCAAACTAACATAATTTATGGAACTTTAATAGAATTTGAAAAAATTTGCTTTCTAAATGTTTGAAGAACCAGTAAAATGGGGATATAATTACATAGTTTGGAGGAATTAATATGGTAGACGTAGCTTTCGTATGTCTTGGTAATATCTGCCGTTCTCCAATGGCTGAAGCAATCATGAGACAAAGACTACAAGACAGAGGTATAACTGGTGTCAAAGTTCACTCTCGTGGCACTGGAAAATGGAATTTAGGTGAGCCCCCTCACGAAGGGACTCAAAAGATTTTAAATACACACGGCATTCCATTTGATGGTATGATTAGTGAACTTTTTGAACCAACAGATGATTTTGACTATATTATTGCAATGGATCAAAGTAATGTAGAAAATATTAAAGCAATTAATCCTAGCATAAAAGGACAATTGTTCAAATTACTAGAATTTAGTAATATGAAAGAAAGTGATGTACCTGATCCATATTACACTAACAATTTCGAAGGTGTTTATAAAATGGTACAATCATCATGTGATAATTTAATTGATTACATCGTCAAAGATGCAAATTTGAAAGAGGGGTAAAATTATGGAAAACAAATTCATTCCTGGAGTATTATTAGGCGCTGTTATCGGTGGCGTAGCAACATTAGCTGATAAATCAACTCGTAATTCTTTAAAACAATCATTCTCAAATGTTAAAGAAGGTAAAAAATCTCAAAAACCTTCTAAAGTAAGTAGCATTAAAGATGAAGTTATGTACTGGAAAGATGTTATCGAAGAAATTCGTCGTAATAACCCAGAGTTAGAACGTTCTATTAAAGATGCAAAAGATACTTTTGTTAATAGAAAAAATGAACGTATTGGAAAATAATAGTTAATTATTAGATGAATTATGAATTAGAATTTTGTAATAATAAATCACTATTTCTTAATTAACTATTCAAATAGAGTGAAGATATTCAATAACTGTTATCCCACTCCATTGAAACGGGGGTGAGTTTAGAGGTTGAGCTATTAAATGATTTTTAGCTTATTGGTAACTAAAATTAGTCTCCAATAACCAAAAATTAACTCAACTTCATCTCACTCCCTTTCTTTACAATTTTAATTAAATTAAAATGTGTTTAAATATAATATTCAAATTATTAAAGGAGATTGTTATGTCAAAGAAAGAAAAAACAAGTTCCAACTTCCTTAATTCTGCTAAAGAATATGAAGATAACAAAGATCAACAAAATAGTGATAACAAAATTAAAGTCGATCGTACATACATTGAACCTCAAGAATTTCAATCTAAGACACCAAAAAAGAAGAATCAGGTATTCTTCCTTTCAAGATTAAACAAACCTGCAAAGTATACTAAAGATTCGAACTTTTTCTCTTATTTGGTATATAGAATTGGTAAGGACGATGCATCAGGTTTAGCAGCTCAAATGACATATCACTTTGTTCTTGCTATGTTCCCTATGCTCATTTTCTTATTGACTTTATTACCAGTTTTTAATATCGATCAAAGTCGTATTACTGATATGTTAAGTAGTGCACCATCAGAAACATCATCAATTATTAAAAGTGTTATAGGCGATGTTACTAAAAATTCAAGTGGCGGCTTACTATCTGTCGGACTGATCTTAGCAATATGGTCTGCATCAAATGGTATGACTGCCATTATGAATTCATTTAACGTTGCTTACGATGTTGAAGATAGCCGAAATGGTATTTTACTTAAGCTTTTAAGTGTTGTATTTACTATTGTAATGGGATTTGTATTTTTAATAGCTATGGCTTTACCTACCCTTGGTTCTGCTATTAGTCATTATTTATTCGGTCCATTAGGTTTAGACTCACAAATTAAATGGATATTTACTTTACTTAGAGTGGTATTACCTCTAATCATTATTTTACTATTATTTATAGTATTGTATTCGGTAGCACCTAATGTTAAAACTAAATTTCGTTCAGTATTACCAGGTGCAATATTTACATCAGTCATTTGGTTACTAGGTTCATTTGCATTTGGATGGTATATTTCTAACTTTGGTAATTATTCTAAAACTTATGGTAGTATCGCTGGTATTATTATTTTACTGATCTGGTTATACTTAACAAGCTTTATTATTATCATTGGAGCAGAAATTAATGCTATCATTCATCAACGTAATGTAATTAAAGGCGAAACACCTGAAGAAGCTGCTTTAAAACATGATGATAATAACCAAAATCATTATAATGAAGATACAACTTATGAATATAATGATAACCGTGAATTAGGTTCACAAGAAGATTATAATATCGATAAAGATGCTAAAGATAAGTACCAAGAAGATCAAAGTACAATTAAAGATAAAATTGTAGATAAATTTAAAAATAATGATTCAGAAGAAGATAAAAATTCTTAATTATTATATATTAAAGGCCAAGACGGATTGATGTTCATCAACCGCTTGGCCTATTTGTTTGTAAAATTTTATATCATGTAATAACTATCTTTATTGGATAAGATTATGTTGAAATGCATAAATTACAGCTTGTGTTCTATCTTGTACTTCTAATTTACTTAATATATTACTAACATGTGTTTTAACAGTTTTAATTGTAATATGTGAAGCACTGGCAATTTCCTGATTGGAATAACCTTTTGCAATTAATAATAAGATTTCCATTTCTCTTTCTGTTAACATTTCATATAATTCTGCACGTTTTTTCATTCTATTTCGCATTTTCACTAATACTTCTGGTTCAAAAACAGATTCACCATTATAAGTTTTACGAACCGCTTCAGCTATATCACTTGCACTAGTTGTTTTTAAAATATAACTATCTACACCTGCATCTAAAGCACGATAAACTTCTTTATCTTCAATAAAACTTGTTAACATAACTACTTTAATTTGTGGTAAATCTTTTTTTATTTCTGTTGTAGCTTCTACACCATCCATATCATCCATTAGTAAATCCATCAATATTAAATCGGGTTGCAATTCATGCGCTTTAGCTATTGCATCTTTACCAGATTCTCCTTCACCTACTACTTCAATGTCGGATTGTGTTGATAAATAACTTGATATCCCTATCCTAACCATTTCATGGTCATCTACAAATAATACTTTAATCGCCATAAGAATCCTCCTTGTTCAATGGGGCTTTCACTTCTATACGTGTTCCAGAATCAGGTAACGAAACGATATGGAATGTAGCACCAATTTCTAATGCACGTTCTCTCATATTTTTTAAACCATAGCTTTGTTCCAATTTTTCATCTACATTAAACCCTTTACCATTATCTTGTATACGTAATAATAAATAATCTTGCTTATTAAATAGTTCAACCGTCACTCTAGTGCCATTAGAATGTCTTAATGTATTTGAAATGGCTTCTTGAGTAATTCTAAATAAATGATCTTCGATACCTTTAGGAACTTTAAATTCTTGTATTTCATGTACAACTTTCATCGGAACTTTCTTTTGAAGATCTATAACTAAATCTTTAATTCCTTCACCTAAGGACTTATCTTTCAACCCTAGAGGTCGTAAATGTAATAATAAAGCTCTCATTTCAAGTTGTGAATCTTGTACCATTTTCTCTAAAACGGGAATTTGTTGGTCTAATGGGGGTTCTAATTTAGTTTCTTTAATCGCTGATAACATCATACTCGCAGCGAATAATTGTTGACTTACTGAGTCATGTAATTCTCTAGCTAGACGTTGTCTTTCGTCTTCAATAATCTTTTTAACTTTTACATCGTTCATGTTGTAGTTTTCATTAGTTAAGTTTTGTGTTTTCATTCTTAATCGATGTAATTCCTGATTTAATGGTACAAGTGTATGATATATTTCCAGCGTTTCACTATATAATTCAATATTTTGGTCATTGATACCAACTGTTTCACCTTCAATAGATCGTTCTATTTGAGAATTAATCCAGTCATTCTGTTGATTAATTTTATAAGCTAAAACGGAACCTACAATGATACATAATAATATCACTATGATATTTAAAAATAAGAATACAGGTATGCCAAAAATCTGTGTATAGAACATACCTTGAAAATAGATGATGTTAACAAATACTTTATCAATAAATAAAAATGCGGTTAACATACTATACGTTAAAATGAGCATAGAGCCTATTGCTCTTATATAGTGATTCATCTATAAATCACCTCTACGTCTCCAATAAATGTTGATACGTAGACATTGACAGTGTAATTTTCTTCTTTAGTTTTCTCTTCAACATGTATATTATTATTCTCTATTTTATATGATTTTTCATTAACATATGCTGATCCATAAAATGCAGCTGCATGTATATTGATATTATAATTTAATGGTACGATCACTTGTACCTTACCTAATATATGTCTAACAACAATAGTATTATTATCTTTGATATTTGCTGCTTTTGTTAAATCAATATGAATGTCACCAATTCCATGTTGAATTTGGACATCTTCCCATTTATATACATAGACAGGTGTTCGTTGTTCTCCAAACCATTTCTGTTTAATGAATGCTGGAGATGACACTTCCTCTTCTGTTGCCGTTACTTTTAATGGTTTGAATTTAAAAATTAAGTATCTAACAATTAGCAATAATAAAAATATAAATAAAATGATAATCGTATATTTATTAGACAATAAAGTGAAAGCGATTAATAGTGCACCAATCCAAAATGCAAGCAAGCCCCTCACTTTATGAAAATATATATATCCTACATAAACTAGCACGCATCCTAATAGTAAAACGAGTAGGAACCCTATCTTTTCAAAGAATATATAATAAAAATTAGCAATAATCATTAATGCTGTAAAAACTATCAACAATTCTGTTGATATATATTTATGGGTCATGGTTCGCCACCTTTCTATGCCACAGCACTCATATAATGAATTAAATGACACTCTTTTTCAATAGTCATTTTTTCTTTTGTCTGTTCACTTATTTTAGTTTCTATTTGTGCATAATAAGCCTCAATATGATTTAAGTAATTTCTTAATGCTGCAATTTCATGATCATGTACTTCTTCTGCACATTGGATATTATATAAATCTGCTATATCTATATATTTATTTTCTAATGCTAAAGATATACTGTCAATTAACTTTTTGAGCTGTGCTCTCTTCCCATTTAAATATGCTATATAACTTTCAATACTTTTTATTTTTTTATCTAGTTTCATTTTATATTCATCGATATTATATCTTAATGACGATTTAAAAATGTGATTTAAATAATTCTCCATATAATTCATAGAACCACCTCACCATTGATTAGGTTCTATTATAAAACAATTCCGAAACCTTAAGTAATAGGCTCCGGAACCATCTCGTATTAGTCCTTTAGTCCTAGATTAAATCATAATCATTTACTTTAATTATTTAAGGACTGTCTTAATTTTATATTAATTATCTATTTTTGTTGTTAGTAAAGGACCATCTTTAGTAACAATGACAGTATGTTCAATTTGAGCAACATAACTTTTATCACTTGTTTCAAATGCCCATTCATTTTTACCTTCAGTTACAAACGTAGCTTTAGATGAAATAAATGGCTCAACTGCAATGACAAGTCCTTCTTTTAATAATGTTTTATCTTTTGGATCATAGTAGTTCATGACATGATTAGGTGCTTCATGTAATGATTGACCTACTCCGTGACCTGTTAAATTCTTAATAACTGTTAAATCATTTTGACGCGCAGTTGCATGAACTGCTTTACCAATATTACTTAATTTCGTGCCTGGTTTCACTTTAGCCATTGCATTTTCAAATGCCATTGTCGCTACATCACATACCTTTTGTTTTAAAGGATCTGATGCTTCACCTACAACAAATGAAATGCCTGTATCAGCATAAAATCCGTTTTTTAGTGCTGATACATCAATATTAACTAAGTCACCTTCACGAATAATACGTTTCCCTGGAATACCATGAGCGACTTCTTCATTCACACTAATACATGTTTGACCTGGGAAGTTTTCGTCATGAATTGGTGCAGATAATGCGCCATGTTCTTCAAACAATTCTTTTGCAATATTGTCTAATTCTTTAGTTGTAATGCCTGGTTTAGTTTCAGCTTGCATTGTATCTCTTACTTTAGCGCAAATATATCCAATTTCTTTTAGAGCTTGTAGTTCTTCATCTGTTTTTACAATCATTTTTATCCCGTTCCTTTATATTTATATTCTATCTTATTATAGCAAAAATTTTTTGATATACTAAATATGAATGCATTATAAAGTATTTATTTTGTTTGTATAAGAAAGAGAATTTGAAAAAGCGATCTACGTTTTAAAAATTCCCTTTTTAAGGGGGACAACAACTTGAATGAAAAATGGTATAAACATATTATTGGTGCACGTACAATTAAGACAGGCTTAGCAACCTTCTTTACTACTGTGTTTTGTATGTTATTGAACTTAACACCAATTTTTGCCATATTAACAGCAATCGTAACCATAGAGCCTACTGCTAAAGCATCTATTAAAAAAGGCTATCGTCGTTTACCAGCTACAGTTATTGGAGCTTTATTTGCTGTTGTATTTACATTTATTTTTGGGGATCAATCACCGTTTGCATACGCCTGTAGTGCAACGTTTACGATATTGGCTTGTACTAAATTAAATCTACAAGTTGGTACAACAGTTGCTGTTTTAACTTCAGTTGCTATGATACCTGGTATACATGAAGCTTATGTATTTAATTTCTTTTCACGTTTATTAACTGCTTTAATTGGACTTGTTACTGCAGGACTTGTAAACTTTATGATTTTACCGCCTAAATACTATAGTCAATTAGAAGATAATCTATATAGATCTGAAGATAAAATGTATGACTTATTTAACCAACGTTGTCATGAGTTACTACTTGGACGATTTCAATCTGATAAAAGTAATAAAAAAATCATTCAAATTAGTAACTTAAACCAAAAAATTGACTTATTAACTGGATATCAACGTGATGAACTTACTTATCATCAAAATAAAGCCGAAGATTGGAAAAAGCTTAATAAACTAACTAGTAGGGCTTATACTAATAGATTATTAATGACACACCTAGCCAATATTATTTATTTACCTAAAGATGCCTATGTATTCTTTACTCCAGATGAAAAGTTAGCAATATTAAAAATAAGTACAAGTATTAGCCACATTCTATGTGATGGTACATTTAAGCGTGAACGTAAATCAGCTTCAACTTTAAAATCTTCAGTAAAACAACTTGAAGAATTCGATCAGAATCAAATTAAAAGTCATCTTATATATGAAATTTTATTAATCTATAAAATATTAGATCATCGCTATGCGTAAAAATATTTTCAAATGAAAGAGACTGGGACATAAATCCTAGAAAAATAGCCAGTCAATGAGTTTATCCAAAAAACTCATTGACTGACTTCTTTATTTATAATACTTCGTATTATCGGCTCGCTTTCTTAGGGGACAGCTTCAGCCTGTAGTCTTCAGCTTGTCCTGTTCCCTTAAGAGTCTCGCCAAAATACATCGAATTTATATGTAATTTTACATCAAAACACTTTAAAAAATAAGGCCCTTTCGTATAATTTAATAAACATCACTAAACTAAATTAACGAGGTGCCTTATGTACAAAGATTATAACATGACTCAACTTACACTACCAATGGAAACTTCAGTTCTTATCCCCACAAATGATATGTCACGACATGTTTTAATACTTATTTATTTTTGTTTGCACGATCAATTAAAACTTGTTTAGCCGCTTCTTCTTCTGTGTTGTCTAATTGTTTTGGTTCAAATGGAATACCTTTTCTTTCACAGGCTTTCTCTAATAGGTAATCAGTGATTTCATGATTTTTAGGTAAAATCGGACCATGTAAATATGTTCCCAATAAGTTCTTATAATGAATACCTTCTTGTCGATCTGTATCATTATTACCGTATCCATGTGTCACATGTCCTAAAGTACCAAAATTATGGAATGTTCTACCGCCATGGTTTTCAAATCCTACAATTGTACCAAATGTATCACTTTCTATAATAATATCTCCAGTTAAGCGATCTTCTTTGGATTCAGTATAAAAGTCTAAAATGCCTAAACCATCAAGTTCTGTCCCATCAGGTGTAATATATTTTGTTCCTAAAAATTGATAGCCACCACAAATTGTCAGACCTGGCATACCATCTTCAATTGCTTCTTTCAGTGGTGTTTTAATTTTACTTAATTGTTTCGTTGCTAGTGATTGTTCACGATCACTTCCCCCACCGATAAAGAAGATATCACAGTCATCAAATGTAACATTGTCTGTTTCATTGATTTCAACAACTTTAAGCTGAATATCACGTTTTTTAGCTCTCATTTTTAATGCGATAATATTACCTATATCGCTATATAAGTTTAATTTATCAGACATAAAATGATAAATTGTCAATTCATGCTTCATTATGATTGTCCTCCTTCAAAAGAACGATTCAATTGTTCTAGCATTGGTGATAATGAAGTATAGTTTGGAATGGCAACAGTAAATCCTGTGTAATCCATTGTTTTAGCAGTTGCTTTATAAATATCTCTTTCAAGTACTACTGGAACATCTACTTCTGCTAATTTCAATCTTAATTGTAATTCTTCAGCACGATTTCCTGTTACTATGATAGCTTCTATATCTTGATTACTTAACTTCTCAAAATCAGCATCATATATCCAAGAAGTGTCTCGACCATCTGCAGCATTGTCATTTAAACTAATAACATACACTTTACGTCCTTCTAATTGTTCACCTACTGATAAGCTAGCATTCATTCCAGCTGGATTTTTCGCTAAGTTAATAATTGCTTCTTTTTGGTTCAATGAGAAGTATTGCATACGTCCATTGTCAGAGGTATATGTTTCAAAACCTTTTTGAATAGATTCATCATTTAAACCAAGTTCTCTTAAAACAGTATATGCTGCTAGCGCATTATAAGCATTAAAATCCCCTGCTATTTTCATATTAAATGACGTTTCACCAATATTTAATTTAAGGAATGGTGAAGTTTCAAATGAAGTCACTTCATATTTAGGTTGTTCACGCTTAAATCCGCATTCACAATGATAATGACCGATTTGATTGTAATGGATATAATCGTATTCAAGTAAACGACCACAATTTGGACAATATCTACTTTCGTTCATAGTACTTTGTTCAAATTCATGTGCGTGTGCTTTCATGCCATAATAAACACGTGTTTCACTAGCAATTTTAAGACGACTAACAAACGGGTCATCGGCATTTAATAATAATTTGATACCTTTATCGCTAATTGATTTAGCAATATTGTTAACCATGATGTCTATTTCACCAAATCTGTCCATTTGGTCTCTAAAGAAGTTGGTAAATACCATCATTGACGGCGTTACTTCTTTAAGTACTCGTGGTATTGATCCCTCATCTATTTCAATAATTGCAATTTTTGTTTGCTTTGTTGTTTGCATAATAAAGGCGGATGTAATTCCTGCTGCCATGTTCGCACCTTCATTGTTATGGATAATATCGATATGATTGGCTTTTAATGTGTGTCCAATTAAGTTAGATGTCGTCGTTTTTCCGTTAGTACCACTAATAAATACAATATCATCTACTTGTTCGGCTAATTTTCTTAATATGTTTTGATCGACTCTACGTGCGATTTGACCTGGTAAGTCAGTTCCATTTTTACCCACGGCTCTACTTGCCTTACGCGCTAACTTCGCTAAATGGGTTGCAGTCCATTGTCTCATTTGTTTCCTCCCTATTACTATTCACTCGCATAATTATAACACGCAGAGGGTATAACTAAAAAGATTCTCAATTAAAAAGATAAAAATGCACCCTAGATTATAATAATTATTATTTACGAATGAGAATAAGTTTGTTATACTCAGTTTAGTTAGTAAGGAAAGTAATTAAATTATTTAATATGAGGTGAATAAAAATGTTAAACAAAGAACTTTTAGATGCATTAAATGAACAAATGAATCATGAGTATTTTGCTGCTCACGCATATATGGCGATGGCATCTTATTGCGATTCAGAATCATATGAAGGTTTCGCAAATTTCTACATTCAACAAGCAAAAGAAGAAAGATTCCATGGTAAAAAAATCTATGACTACATTAATGATCGTGGTGGTCATGCTAAATTTACAGCATTACCAGCACCTAAAGTTGATTTCAATTCTATTTTAGAAACATTTAAAGATGGTTTAGCTCAAGAACAAGATGTTACAAAACGTTTCTATAATTTATCTGAAATTGCACATAGAGAAAAAGACTACGCTACTATTTCATTCTTAAATTGGTTCTTAGATGAACAAGTTGAAGAAGAATCAATGTTTGAAACACACATCGATTATTTAAATCGTATCGGCGACGATTGCAATACTTTATATCTTTATGAAAAAGAACTAGCAACACGTTCATTCGACGAAGAATAATACAATTAGGTTTTATTGAACTCTAAAAGTTATTTTTTAATAGTTGAATAATAACTAAAAGGTTTGTTTCCTAACTTATTTAGGAGACAAACCTTTTCTTTTTTGAGGATGTTGTGGTGCTTTCCTTATTACTTCTTTAATTGGTTGTTCTACATAAGTGATATGTGTCATTTTGGTATAGACCATCTATTCATCCTTATCCTATTTTAATAACTATTAACTCATCTCTTTCTCTAATTAAAAATATGTTTTATGAAGTCTGATTTATTATGATTTAAACTCATTTTGATGTAAAGTAAATGATATTAGTCATGTATTAAAGGAGTTGTCATATACAAAATGAAAAATGCATTTGTTGCGTTGGACTTTGAAACTGCTAACGGTAAACGTACTAGTATCTGTTCAGTAGGTATGGTCAAAGTCATCGATAATAAAATTACAGAATCATTCCATACATTAGTTAATCCAAATGATTACTTCTCGGAACAAAATATTAACGTTCATGGTATTCACCCAGAAGATGTAGCCTCTTCTCCTGATTTCGCTTATGTATATCCATATATGATGCAATTTATAGAGGAACTTCCCGTAGTTGCACATAATGCAGCATTTGATATGAATGTATTACATCAAAGTATACAATCAATTGGATTAGAAACACCCCATCTTACCTATTTCTGTTCATATCAATTGGCCAAACGCACGGTTCAATCTCACCGATATGGATTGAAACATATGATGGATTTTTATAAGTTAGATTTTCACGGTCATCATGATGCATTAAATGATGCTAAAGCTTGTGCTATGATTGCATTTCGATTATTAAAACACTATGATGATTTGTCTAGTATGTTAAATATTTATGGTAAAGATTTAAAAGATAAAGGCTAATAATGAAGTATTTTACTTACATTACTAGCCTTTATAAAAAGTCATATATTGTCATATTTCGATAAGCTGATTGTTCTAAATTTCCTACTGTTACACCAATTAATCGAATTGGTATATCAGGATCTTTTAATTCTGTATAAAGCGTATATGCAATATTATATATATCAGTCTCTGAATTAACTGGATCTCTTAGACTTGTCTGCTTTGAGAGTATTTCATATTGGTATGTTTTAATTTTAACTGTCACAGTTTTTCCGGATTTTTGTAATTTATTAAGTCTCTCTGCTGTTTTCCCTGATAATTCCCAAACCTTTCTCAAGATTTCATCATCATCATTTACGTCTGTTGCAAAAGTACGTTCAGTTCCAACTGACTTACGTATTCTTGTAGCTTTCACCTCATTGTAATCTATACCTCTTGCCTTATTATATAGACCTCGTCCTCTCTTACCAAATAAACGTATTAATTCAAACTCATCCTTATTATATAAATCTTGCCCTGTAAAGATATTATTATTATGCATAACCTTTTCAGATGCTTTACCTACTCCTGGAAATTCTCCTATGTCCAAATTCATTAATATATCGTGAACGTTGTTATAATCTATCACTGTAATACCATTCGGTTTATTCATACCACTTGCTAATTTAGCTAAAAATTTATTATAAGAAACTCCTGCTGAAGCAGTTAATTCTGTTTGTTCTAAAATATCTCTTCTAATGAAATTAGCAATTGTTGACGCAGGCAAATCTGGTCTAACTAGATGTGTTATATCTAAATACGCTTCATCTAATGACATAGGTTCAACTATTTCAGTATAACTACGAAATATATCCATTATTTGTTTAGATGCTTCTCTATATGCATCAAATCTACTCGTAACATAATAACCATTCGGGCATAATTTATGCGCTTGAGACATGGGCATAGCTGAATGTACACCGTATTTTCTTGCTTCATATGATGCTGTGGAAACTACACCCCTATTACTTGCTTTGCCACCGACGATCACAGGTTTTCCTTTTAATTTTGGATTATCTCTCATTTCAACTTGTGCAAAAAAGTAATCCATATCAATGTGTATAATCCTTCTTTCTTCCATGTATTCACCGCCTTTCGTTCACTATTATCTATTACTCTCATTATAAATTGTAAGACAACATTTCACGAACTTCATGCTTTGTTTTACAAAACAAAAATACCACCTCCTCAAATTAGAGGGGCGGTATTATACCTTTTTCATTATTCATGATGCATTTCATTAGGTTTATGTTGGTATAAATATAAACCTTCATCGTATTTTTGAATATATTTAAATTTACTAGCAAGTGCAAGGGAAACTAATAAAATATCAAATACACAATAACCAACGTGAATACTAAACATAAATATTAATGATGAGTAGGCATATGTGCTAATAAGTACTAACAATATAGAACTAATGATAATTAATGGAGCTAACATGATTATGCTAAATTGCCATCTATTAAAGCAACTTTCAGTATATTGCAATATCATTGTTCCCTTTTTATATTTCAATTGAGGCTTTTCACCTTTAGAAAATAAAATGAATAAAATATGATGTATAAATTCATGAACAATTAATAAAATCACAAATCCCGCAAAACCATAAACTAGATTTAATAAAATATTTTGTTCTATAATATGAGTTATTTTGTAAGCCCATTTATATGTAAATAAAATAACAAACATAACTAGTACTATTTGCATTAATACAAAACGACGTAAGTTTATTTTATCTGGAAACAAATCAATTTTATGCACAACCAACCCTCCATTTATCTCTAAATTTAACATTAGTATACAACGTTTAATAGCGATACTAAAGCTATTTTCAAGAAAGTAAGTTGCTTGTAATATAATTTTAATAATCGTCTTTATATAGCAATCAACAATAGTTAAAACAGACTATTTTCTTTCAAATAATGCAACTGTTTCTATATGAGTCGTTTGTGGGAACATATCTACTGGAGTGATTTCTTTCAAATCATATTGTTGACTAAGTAATTGTGCATCACGTTGTTGCGTAGACGGATTACAAGAAATATATACAATACGCTTAGGATTTAATTCTAATAACGTTTTAATGAAAGTTTCATCGCAACCTTTTCTTGGTGGATCGACCATTACTACATCTGGTCTTATTCCTTCTGCTTTCCATTTTAGAATAACTTCTTCTGCTTTCCCACAGACAAAAGTTGTATTTTCTAATTGGTTTATAGTCGCATTTTCTTCTGCGTCTTTGATTGCAGATGGTACGACTTCTACACCATAAACGTGCTTAGATTTTTCTGCCATATATAAACCAATTGTTCCTATACCACAATACGTATCCAAAACAATTTCATTGCCCGTTAACTGGGCATATTCTAAGGCTTGATTATATAGTTTTTCAGTTTGATGTGAATTAATTTGATAGAAAGATTGATCGCTAATATTAAATGTTATTTCACTTAGCTTATCTTCAATTTCATCAGTACCATAAAGTGTAATAGATTTACGCCCCATAATAACATTTGAATGTGCATCGTTGATATTTTGTTTAATACTTGTTACATTTGGATGCAATTTAACTAACGCTTCTACTAATTGATTGGCTTGATTGAATGCTTTGCCATTAGTAACTAATATAATCATCATTTGATTTGTATAATGACCTGTTCGTACAACCAAATGACGTAGTAAACCTTTTTTAGTCTTTTCATTATAAACACTGATATTAAGTTCAGATATGAGTTGTTTTACATCATTCATAACTTGTTGATGTTTCTCATCTTGAATTAAGCAACTATCCATGTCAATAATGTCATGGCTACGTTGGCGGTAAAACCCCATTATAGGTTTTTTATTATTATTTAAACCAATTGGTATTTGTGATTTATTTCTATATCTCCACGGGTCTTCCATTCCAACAGTATCGTGTATAACTGTATCGTTAAATGACCCTTTTCGATGAAATAAATTGATGACTTGCTCTTTTTTCATTGTGAGTTGCGCTTGGTACGTCATATGCTGAAGCTGGCATCCGCCGCATTTATCATAATAAACACAAGGGGGTTCTACACGAGAATCACTCTCTACAATTACATTCAGAAGTTTACCTATCGCAAAATTTTTCTTCACTTTAATAATTTTGTATTCTATTGTTTCGTTAATTAAGGCATTAGGAACAAATATAGGATATCTATCAATTTTGACAACACCATGTCCTTCATGAGTTAAATCTAACACTTGGCCTGTTTTTATTTCATTTTTCTTTAATGTTTCCAATTTCTTTCCCCCACATATGAAAAGGCTAGGACATGTTATTTTTACTATCCTAACCTTGTGTTAATTTCATATTTATTATTATTTGTCTTCATTCTGTTGATGATCTTCTGATTTTAACTGTGGTGTTACTGTTGGTTGATCAATTAATTCTTCATTATGAATGTCATGAGGTGTAAATACATCAATATGTCGTTCTAAATTCAAGAAGTTTGCTGGTAATTTACCACCATATTCGCCATCAACATTAAGTTGCATATCTGTAAACGATGAAATATTGATTGATTTTGCTTTTTCATATATTACTTTAGGATGTTTTGTATGTTCGCCTCTTGATGCTAAGGTCATGATATGCCCTAATTCTGCTAGGTTAGCTTTTTCAACAATAATTAATGTGTAATAACCATCGTCTAATTTTGCATCAGGAACTAATTTTTCAAATCCTGCCATAGAATTTGTTAAACCTAATAAGAATAATAATGCTTCACCTTGAAAGACTTTATCATCATATTCAATGCGTAAGTCAACAGCCTTCATTTGTGGTAACATTTCGAATCCTTTAATGTAATAGGCAAATGATCCTACGATTGACTTTAATTTACTAGGTGTTTCATATGATACCTGTGTAAGTTGGCCACCTGCTGCTAAATTGATAAAATAACGATTGTTCATTTTACCGATATCAACTTTAGTACTATGACCTTCAATAATCACATCTAAGGCACCCATAATATCATTTGGTAAATGTAAGGCACGTCCAAAATCATTTACTGTACCCATAGGTATAATACCCAATCTAGGTCTATTAGGTTGTTCTGCAATACCATTTACAACTTCATTTAAGGTTCCATCCCCACCAGCAACAATTAAGATATCATAATTGTTATCGAGTGCACGTTCTGCTTCAAGCGTCGCATCACCTTCACGCTCTGTTGCATAGGCACTAGTTTCATATCCAGCTTTTTCTAATTTTATTAAAACATCAGGTAACATTCGTTTAAAAAGTTCTTTACCAGATGTCGGGTTATAAATAATTCTTGCTCGTTTTCTCATATCATATCCCTCGACTTCATATACTCATATTCAATATTAAATGATTTACTCACGAGTTAAAAGTATTTTTTAGAAAAACTTGGTACTTTAGTACCTTAGTTTTTCTTATGCATTAGCTTTAGCTAAGGCGTTCCTCTATTTTCTTAGCAATTTATTGCTTAGAAGTTCTTATGCATTAGATTCAGCTAAGGCGTTCCCTAGATTTCTTGGTACTTTAGTACCTTAGTTTTTCTTATGCATTAGATTCATCTAAGGCGTTCCTCTATTTTCTTATGCATGAACTTTAATTCAAATGTTATTTTATGTACCTAATAGCTTTAACTATTAGGTAAGTCATACTAATTTTGCTTTGCAAAAAAGTATGGCTTTGTATGAATGAACTTTAATTCAGTCGTTCTTATATATATCTATTAACTAAGTCATCACTCTTCATTCTACAAAAAGAAACACTAAAAAACTCCTACAACAATTAGTTTACACTAATCGTTATAGGAGCAAAAATCAAACCTATTATCTTTTATCTAATTCTTGTTTTAATAATTGATTTACTTTTTGAGGGTTAGCTTGACCTTTTGAAGCTTTCATAATTTGTCCTACTAAGAAGCCCATTGCTTTACCCTTACCATTTTTATAATCTTCTACTGATTGTGGATTATTATCTAATGCTTCATTAACAAATTTTAATAAAGTTGCTTCGTCAGAAATTTGAACTAAGCCTTTATCTTCCATAATTTGTTTAGCGTCTCCACCATTTTCAGCTAATTCTGGGAAGACTTTTTTAGCAATTTTACTGCTCATTGTTCCGTCTTCGATTAATTTAATCATACCTGCTAAGTTTTCTGGAGTTAATTTAGTATCTAGTAAATCAACTTGATTTTTGTTCAAGTATTCGTTTACGCCACCCATTAACCAGTTTGAAGTTAATTTTACATCTGCTCCATGTTCAATTGCACCTTCAAAGAAATCAGACATTTCTTTTGTAAGTGTTAATACATGTGCATCATATTCGGGTAATCCTAAATCATTAACATATTTAGCTTTACGTTCATCAGGTAATTCTGGAATAGTTTGACGAACACGTTCTTTCCACTCATCATCAACATATAAAGGTACAATGTCTGGTTCTGGGAAGTAACGATAATCGTCAGATCCTTCTTTTACACGCATTAAAATTGTTTTACCAGTTGATTCATCAAAACGACGTGTTTCTTGGCCAATTTCTCCACCATTTAATAATTCTTCTTCTTGACGTTTTTCTTCATACTCTAAACCTTTACGAACATAGTTAAATGAGTTTAAGTTTTTCAATTCAGCTTTTGTACCGAATTCTTCTTGACCATAAGGACGTAAAGAAATGTTAGCATCACAACGTAATGAACCTTCTTCCATTTTACAGTCAGATACGCCAGTATATTGAATGATAGAACGTAATTTTTCTAAATAAGCATATGCCTCTTGTGGAGAACGAATATCTGGTTCAGACACAATTTCAATTAATGGTGTACCTTGACGGTTTAAATCAACTAATGAGTAACCATCTTTATGTGTTGATTTACCAGCATCTTCTTCCATGTGTAAACGAGTAATACCAATACGTTTCGTTTTTCCGTCTACTTCGATATCAATGTACCCATTTTCACCAATTGGTTCATCAAATTGAGAAATTTGATATGCTTTTGGATTATCTGGGTAGAAATAGTTTTTACGGTCAAATTTAGAATTAGTTGCGATATCCATATTTAAAGCCATTGACGCACGCATTGCCCAATCTACTGCTCTTCTATTTACAACAGGTAATACACCAGGGTATGCAAGGTCAATTACATTAGTATTTGAGTTAGGTTCTGCTCCAAAATGCGCTGGTGATGGAGAGAACATTTTTGAGTCTGTTTTTAGCTCAACGTGAACTTCAAGTCCGATAACTGTTTCAAAATGCATTATTTCCACTCCTTATAATTTTTCATAAGCGTCATGTAAGTTGAATTGTGTTTCATATTGGTATGCAACACGATATAACGTCTTTTCATCGAACGGTTTACCTATAAATTGTAATCCAATTGGGCGTCCGTTTGATTGTCCACAAGGAACAGAAATACCTGGTAAACCTGCTAAGTTAACTGGTGTTGTTAATAAGTCATTAGCATACATTGTCAATGGATCGTCAATTTCGTCACCTAAATCAAATGCAGTTGTTGGTGCTGTTGGTCCTACTACAACATCATAATTTTCGAACACTTTATCAAAATCATTTTTAATTAAAGTTCTAACTTTTTGTGATTTTTTATAATAAGCGTCATAATAACCTGAACTTAATGCAAATGTACCTAAGAAGATACGGCGTTTCACTTCATCACCGAAACCTTCTGATCTAGACATTTTGTATAATTCTTCAAGTGATTGTGCTTCTTTTGAATGATAACCATAACGAATACCATCAAAGCGAGCTAAGTTAGCTGATGCTTCTGAAGATGCAATTACATAATATGATGGTATACCATATTTAGTATTTGGTAATGATACTTCTTCTACTTCAGCACCTAGTGATTTTAATGTTTCTACAGCATTTTTAACTGATTTTTTAACATCTTCACTAACACCTTCACCTAAATATTCTTTAGGTAAAGCTACTTTTAAGCCTTTAATATCTTTACCAATTTCAGAAGTGAAGTCTACATCATCAACTGGTGCACTAGTAGAGTCATTAGCATCTATTCCAGAAATTGCTTCTAAAACTAAAGCATTATCTTTAACATTACGTGTTAATGGTCCAATTTGGTCCAATGAAGATGCGAATGCAACTAGCCCAAAACGTGATACACGACCATAAGTTGGTTTCATACCTACGATTCCACAGTATGAAGCTGGTTGACGAATAGAACCACCAGTATCTGAACCTAAACTAAATGGTACTAATCCTGCTGCTACAGCTGCTGCTGAACCACCAGAAGATCCACCAGGTACAGCTGAGTGATCAAATGGATTTACAGTTTTCTTGAAATAAGATGTTTCTGTTGAACCACCCATCGCGAATTCATCCATATTTAATTTACCAATTAATACAGCATTTTCATTATGCAATTTGTTCATAACTGTAGATTCATAAATTGGTACAAAACCTTCTAACATTTTGCTTGCACAAGTAGTTTCTAAATCTTTTGTGATGATATTATCTTTAATTCCCATTGGGATACCAAATAACTTACCTTCCATTTGGTCTTTCTCTTGTAATTCATCTAATTCTTGTGCTTTTTTCATTGCGTTTTCTTTATCTAAAGCTAAGAAAGATTTAATTGTTGGATCTGTTTCTTCAATTGCATCATAAATATCACTAACTATTTGTGATGGCTTAATTTCTTTATTTTTAATTAAAGTTAATAAATTCTCAACAGACTCATAGCGAATACTCATCTTAAGCGTCCTCCTCATTCATGATGGCTGGAACTTTAAATTGTCCATTTTCAGTTTCTTTTGCATTTTTTAATGCTAATTCTTGAGGAATGCCCTCGATAGCTTTATCTTCACGTAATACATTTTGTAAATCTAATACATGATATGTTGGTTCTACACCTTCTGTATCAGCACTATCATTTTGTTTAGCAAAATCTAAAATACTTTCTAATGTATTGGCCATTTCATCCGTTTCTTCAGGAGAAATTTGAAGTCTGGCTAAATTAGCTATATGTTCAACTTCTTCACGTGTTACTTTAGTCATTAAATAAAAGCCTCCTTATTACTCATTCATCACTAAATTGTATCAAATATTCATTTAAAAATCTAAGCATTTATTGATTGAGAGTAATTTAAATAACTCATTTCATATCTTAGGTTGATATTTATTCAAATATTGGAGTGAAATAAACTCGAACCACATCGATTGTTAATTGTGTTTTTGTTACTTATTTATAAATAAAAGCATATTTATTGAAAAAATATCACTAAGTATATCTTTGGATACATTATTATGCATAATTAATAAACAATAAACAACACACATTTATTAAAGTATCCTCTTTACATAAAGCACTTAAAGTTGATTAAAAACAAAATTTTATTTTTTCACTTTTCTAAACATTTAACTATAATGTATAATATTACATGTGACACAAATAAATACTTATATAAGGGAGTGTTTAAAATGCTATATTTGGGGACAGCACTTAATCAGCAAGTGAATGCAAATTGGCAAACCTATATTATGATTGCCATTTACTTCATTATTTTACTTATTATTGGGTTTTATGGTTACAAACAAGCTACTGGTAATTTAAGCGAGTTTATGTTGGGCGGTCGTAGTATAGGACCTTATATCACTGCATTATCTGCAGGAGCTTCTGATATGAGCGGTTAGATGATTATGGGGTTACCGGGGTCGGTATATAGCACTGGTTTATCTGCGATGTGGATAACAATTGGATTAACACTTGGCGCCTATATCAATTATTGGGTCGTTGCACCTAGGTTAAGAGTTTATACAGAAATAGCGGGAGATGCTATCACCCTTCCAGATTTCTTTAAAAACAGATTAAATGACCAACAAAATATCATTAAAATTATTTCAGGTTTAATTATTGTTATATTTTTTACGTTATATACGCACTCTGGATTTGTTTCAGGTGGAAAGTTATTTGAAAGTGCGTTCGGCTTAAATTATCATTATGGATTAATACTTGTAGCTATTATAGTAATTTTCTACACTTTCTTTGGAGGATACTTAGCCGTATCAATTACAGACTTTTTTCAGGGTGTTATTATGCTAATCGCCATGGTTATGGTACCAATTGTTACGATGATGCAGTTAAATGGTTTAGATACTTTTAGTAGAGTTGCTGAAATGAAACCTACTAATATGGATATTTTTAAAGGGACAACAGTAATTGGAATTATTTCCTTATTTTCATGGGGCTTAGGCTATTTTGGACAACCTCATATTATCGTACGTTTTATGTCTATTAAATCACATAAATTATTACCTAAAGCAAGACGTCTAGGTATTAGTTGGATGGCTATCGGACTTTTAGGAGCAGTAGGCGTTGGATTAACAGGTATTGCATTTATATCAGAAAGAAATATAAAAATGGAAGATCCAGAAACGTTATTTATTATTATGAGTCAAATTTTATTCCACCCACTTGTTGGCGGATTTTTACTTGCTGCAATTTTAGCAGCCATTATGAGTACTATTTCTTCACAATTATTAGTTACTTCAAGTTCTTTAACCGAAGATTTTTATAAACTTATTCGCGGTGAAGAAAAAGCAGCTACTCATCAAAAAGAGTTTGTAATGGTTGGTAGATTATCAGTATTAATTGTTGCCATTATTGCAATTGTCATTGCGTGGTACCCAAATGACACTATTCTTAATTTAGTTGGTAATGCATGGGCTGGCTTTGGTGCATCATTTAGCCCGTTAGTATTATTTTCATTATATTGGAAAGATTTAACTAGAGCTGGTGCAATTAGTGGAATGATTAGCGGAGCA
>NZ_JBBOZB010000005.1:0-82395 GCF_038008425.1 Staphylococcus sp. FSL H8-0121 | reverse complement strand
ATTGATTACGAATGTAATTTTCAATGACTTTTTTATTTCTACCTACTGTATCTACATAAAAACCTTTACACCAAAACTTTCTATTTCCATATCTATATTTTAAATTAGCGTGTCTATCAAAAATCATTAAACTACTTTTACCTTTTAGATATCCAACAAATGAAGACACTCCTATTTTGGGTGGAATACTAACTAACATATGAATATGATCTTTACATGCTTCTGCTTCAATAATTTCTACACCTTTTCTTTCACATAATTGGCGTAGAATAATTCGAATATCTTTCTTTATCTTCCCATATATTACTTGTCTTCTATATTTTGGAGCGAAGACTATGTGATACTTACAATTCCATTTTGTATGTGCTAAACTGTTTGTGTCGGATGACATTAAAAAGCATCTCCTCGTGTTGATTATTTTGGTTGGCTGACCAATATTTATTCTAGCACGTAGAGTTGCTTTTTTTGTGACAACGGTAGAACCTTTTCTGAACCATACGCATAGCGTATGGTTTTCTTTTTACAACGAAAGAACGACAAATTCCATACTATTACATTGGAATTTGTCGTTCATTTATTAGAAGCATATATTTTACAGACTTCTAAATTAATTGTTACAACAACAATTATTATCCTGTTGCTCTTTTTCATTTTTCTCTTTTTTTTCTTCAATTTCTACTGAACAACAAGATTGTTCCTGAGGTTTTAATTTTTTTAATACGTCTTTGACTCCCATTATCTCACCTCCTTTAAATAACGATGTTCACCATCAAACCTGTAGAAATAGCTACAACTAAAATGGCGATAACGAATGAGATTACAAATTTTTTCTTGAATAGTTTCGATAATAATATAACTTCTGGAATACTTGCACCAGCACCACCAATGATCAAAGCAACAACTGTCCCAAGCGACATTCCTTTTGAAGCTAATGCTTCAGCTATAGGTAACATTGTTTCAGGTCTAATATACATAGGAATACCTATAATAGAAGCAATAAATACGGATATAATGCCACCTTCACTCGCATATTTAGTAATAAATGTTTCGGGTACAAATCCATATATGAACGCTCCAATAAATACACCAATAAATAGGTAAGGAAGCATTGGATATAAAAATGCCCACGCATCATTTAATGCTTGTTTAAAACGAGATCCATGTTTATTAGCAAAAAATCCATCTCCTTTAACGTTTACACCTTTGTAAGTTTTAACTAAATTCATTTTTGAAAATACTAGACCCGTTAAAATACTAAAAATCGCTAGTACAACAAAGTAAATAACAGCAACTTTCCAACCTAATAAGGCCCATAACATAAATATCATTAATGGATTCATTAATGGTGAAGATATTAAGAAACTCATTGCTGGACCAAAAGGTACTTTAGAATTTAATAGACCTGCAAGTATTGGAATTGTAGAACAAGAACAAAAGGGTGTCATCGCACCAAACACCATCCCCAATATATAACTAATTGCTTGATTAGGCTTGCTCAAAAATCTTTTGATTTTTTCTTCCGAAACTACTTGTTGAATTAAACTTACAATAAAGCTCACGATGATGAATAGTATTAATAATTCAAAAAACAACATCACAAATGTTTTTATAAATTCCATAATTGAATCTAACATGAGTATAATGCCTCCAAATTTAATTAATCAATATTTCTTGATGTATTAATCAAAAAAATTTGATTAATACTATATTAAAAAAGATACTTAAAGTATCTTACAACAAGTATCTTCATTTAAAACAACCTGTATTTGCTGCTCATTAATTTTATAATAATTCCATGTGCCATGCTTTTCAGCAATAAGAACATTTGCATCTACTAATTTTTTTAAATGATAAGAAAGTTTAGATTGTTTTATATCTAATAACTCTTCTAAATCACATACACATAATGATTTATTGAAGCTTTGGCTAATTTGATTTAGTATTTTTAATCTGATTTTATCAGCTAGCGCATTAAACATATTTTCATAAAAGTCAAATTGTTGATCTTCACTCATATCAGTCTTTGCTTTAATAACTTCCATAAAAGACCATCCTTTTTATAATATTTCATTGAGTTTATATTATCTTTATTTCAATTCTTGAATTGCTTGTTTATAGTTATTTTTTGTTGATTCGCCATACTGATTAATGTTCCCTTTAAAGAACTCCTTCTCCATATACATTGTAGCTTCTTTTAAATTGATTTCTCTTGATAGCATAACAAGATTTAAATAACTTACAAAATAACCAACAGTTAAAGTACTTGCATGGTTTACTCGCAATCAAGCACGCCTCCTTATTGTCAACGTAGTTTTATATCATTTAATACATCAATTTTTTTTGATATATTAAATATAAATCAATATCTATATTATCGCAAGAAGAAAACCTATAATTTTACATAAACTTAGGTATTGCTCACAGAAATATTAAAATAATTTTTTATAAAATGTATTATTAAGAATTAAATTTAGTAAAATTTTTAAAACTCAAGCAAAACATAGACATCCATCTATATAGATGTTAGTCTATAATCGTAAATTAATTAATGAGGTGAGTATAATGTTAAATATTGAAATATACGAAGAAGCTATGTGCTGTTCTACTGGCCTATGTGGTCCAGAACCGGATGAAACACTAATAAAAGCGAACCAAATCAATGAATATTTAAAGCAAAATCAAATAGAAGTTCAACGTTATAATATGAATAACAATCCGAATGAATTCATTAAAAATCAAGAAGTTATTCGTTTAATTCAAGAAAAAGGTGATGAAGTTTTACCCATCACTTTTATAGAAGGCAATATAACTAAAACGGGCGCTTATATTACCCAAGAAGAAGCCGATGAAATTATTACAGTTAATCAAATGAGAAATGGAGGATGCTGTGGTGGAAATGGATGCTGTTAAATACTTAAATAAATTGAATTTAGATAACATTGAGTTAACAAAATATTTGTTTTTTACTGGTAAAGGTGGCGTAGGCAAAACAACGATATCAAGTTTTATTGCTTTAAACTTAGCAGAGAATGGAAAGAAAGTAGCTTTAGTAAGTACTGATCCAGCTAGTAATTTACAAGATGTATTTCAAATGGAATTATCTAATAAATTAACTAAATATCAACCTATACCTAATCTCTCTATAGCCAATTTCGACCCGATTGTTGCTGCAGACGATTATAAAGCACAATCTATAGAACCTTATGAGGGTATTCTACCAGAAGATGTGCTTGCTGAAATGAAAGAACAGTTAAGTGGTTCATGTACAGTTGAAGTAGCAGCATTTAATGAATTTACAAATTTTTTATCCGATAAAACTTTAGAACAAGAATTTGATTTCATTATATTTGATACAGCTCCCACAGGTCACACTTTGAGAATGCTTGAATTACCTTCTGCATGGACAGATTATTTAAATACAACGAGTAATGACGCTTCTTGCTTAGGTCAATTATCAGGTTTAAATGAAAATAGAGTTAAATATAATTCAGCACTTGAAAAACTACGTAACCAAGATGATACGACCATGATGTTAGTTGCGAGACCTACTCACTCTTCTATATATGAAATTCAAAGAGCGCAACAAGAATTACAACAACTGTCAATTTCTAAATTCAAAGTAATCATTAACAACTATATAGAAGAAAGTCACGGTTTAATTTCGAGTCAGATGAAATCGGAACAAGATAAAAACATTAATCATTTTACTGAATGGTTAAATAACAATCATGCTTATTACGTTCCATATAAAAAGCAGAAAGAAGAAGGTATAGAAAATTTAACTAATCTATTAAATGATGATAACTTAATTGAAAATGATGACTTTATTGTTGAAGATCATCCGCAATTCAATAAATTAATCGATGAAATTGAAAATAGTAAAGTTCAATATTTATTTACAATGGGAAAAGGTGGCGTTGGTAAAACGACAGTAGCAACGCAATTAGCTACAGCATTATCTAATAAAGGATATCGTGTTCTTTTAGCAACTACTGACCCTACTAAAGAAATTAATGTTGAAACTACAAGTAATTTAAATACTGCTTATATTGATGAAGAACAAGCATTAGAAAAGTATAAAAAAGAAGTACTAGCCACAGTGAATGATGATACACCACAAGACGATATTGATTATATTATGGAAGATTTAAAATCACCTTGTACAGAAGAAATAGCATTTTTCAAAGCCTTTAGTGACATTATGGAGAATCAAGACGACATGGATTACGTCATTGTAGACACAGCTCCTACAGGCCATACCTTGCTGTTACTTGATTCTAGTGAAAATCATCATAGAGAATTAAAGAAAAAATCAACTCAAACTACCAGTAATGTTGAAACATTATTACCTAAAATTCAAAATAAAAATTTAACACAGATGATAATCGTAACACTAGCAGAAAAAACACCTTATTTAGAATCTAAACGTTTAGTAGAAGATTTAAATAGAGCTAATATAGGCCATAATTGGTGGGTTGTTAATCAATCGTTAGTTACGCTAAATCAACGTGATGACCTTTTTAGTAACAAAAAAGAAGATGAATCATTTTGGATAAACAAGATTAAAAATGAAAGTTTTGACAATTATTTTGTCATACCTTATGGGGGGTTATCATAATTAAAAAAATTGTAATCATCGGTTCAGTTGCTGCCGGTACAAGTGTCGCGGCTAAAGCAAGAAGAAATAGTGAAGATGTGGAAATTATCGTTTTTGATAAAGATAGTGATATTTCGTATTCAGTATGTGGTATCCCCTACTATATAGGCGGTAATGTATCTGATATTGATGAACTCACGCCAAGAAATGCTAAATGGTTTAAAGAGCGCTTTAATATAGATATTTATACAAAATATGAAGTGAATCAGATAAATGATACTGATCAAACAATAACTGTTACCAATTTAGTAAATGATGAAAAGATGATTCAAGAATATGACGAATTAGTATTAGCAACAGGCTCATCGCCTAAGGAACTTCCTCAATTAAATAGCGAAGAATATAACAATGTATTTAAAGTTAAGAATATTAATGATGCGAAAGCAATTTATAATTATATTGAGGACAATGATGTTCAGAATATAACAATCATTTGTGGTGGATTTATTGGTCTAGAAATGTTAGAACAATTATCTAATTACAATACTTCAATTATTCAACGTAGTACTTTTATGCCTCATTTAGACTACGATATCAGTTTTATGATTCAAGAATATATTGAAGATAAAGCTAACGTATATACCAATAATGAAATAGATATTATTGATTATGATGAAAATCATACAATAAATAGAGTGAGCTTAAAAACTGGCGAATTAATTGATACAGATTTAATCATTATTGGAATTGGTGTCATACCAAATACTAAATTAGCTAAAGAAATTGGTATTAATATTGGAAAATCTGGAGCAATACAAACCAATAAGTATTTTGAAACAAATATTCCTCACATATATGCAATTGGTGATGTAGCAGAAAGTTATAATTTAATTACTGGTGACCCTATATATAGACCGTTAGGTTCTACAGCAAATAAAATGGGACGTATTTTAGGAGATCGATTAACTGGTGGAAATCTAGAACATAAAGGCATTTTAGGAACAGGCATTGTTCGTATATTTGATATGACAATTGCCCAAACAGGCTTAACTGAAAAAGAAGCTATTGATTTAGATATTGATATTGACGTATTACACAATGTGAAACCGAATCGTCCAGAATATATGCAAGGTCAAGAAATGGTAATTAAAGCTATATTTGATAAAAACAATTCTAAATTACTGGGTGCCCAAATTATTGGGTATGAAGGTGTAGATAAAAGAATAGATGTACTAGCTACTGCTATAACGTTTGGTGCCCATGCAGAAGATTTATTTCATTTAGATTTAGCATATGCGCCTCCTTTTTCTACAACTAAAGATCCTGTTATTTATACAGGGATGATTGGACACAATATTACTCGAGGACGCAAAATTATAACGCCTGAAGAAGTCATGAAACAAAATAATAACTTATTGATTTTAGATGTACGTTCTCCAAAGCAATTTGAAGTTAATCATGTTGATGGAGCGATTAACGTCCCATTGAAAATATTGAGAAGTTATGCAAAAACAGTAGATAAAAATCAAAAGATAGTGACTTACTGTAATAAAGGTACTACTGGGAATGCTGCACAAAACGTACTTATTAATTTAGGTTTTAAACAAGTGTTTAATTTGTCAGGTGGTAATAAAAATTATCAACGTTATAAAAGGTTTCAAGTAGAAAGGAAGAAGAAAAATTGAATTATAAAGAAATTTCACAATACTTAAAAGTGATTGCTGATAGTAGCCGTCTTGAAATATTAGACTTGTTATCTTGCGGTGAATTATGCGCTTGTGATTTATTAGAGCATTTTTCTTTTTCTCAACCCACATTAAGTCATCATATGAAAGTATTAAAAGACAATAATTTAATTACATCCAGAAAAGATGGTAATAAAATTTTATACAAATTGAATCATGACGTATTGGATAACGTTACATCACGACTCACTCTATTGAGTTCCAGTACTGTCCCATGTATATGTGAAACAGTAGAGAAAGGTGAGTGTTAATGATGACGATATTAGCAATCACAATATTTGTATTAACGTTAATTTTTGTTATATGGCAACCTAAAGGTCTAGATATTGGTATTACTGCATTAATTGGTGCTGTAGTTGCTATAATCACTGGCGTTGTAAGCTTTTCAGACGTACTAGAAGTTACTGGAATTGTTTGGAATGCGACTTTAACTTTTGTTGCAGTTATTCTTATTTCACTCATATTAGATGAAATTGGATTCTTTGAATGGTCTGCCATACATATGGTAAGAGCATCAAAGGGTAATGGCTTGAAAATGTTTATCTTTATCATGCTCTTAGGTTCAGTTGTAGCAGCCTTCTTCGCAAATGATGGTGCGGCTTTAATACTGACGCCTATTGTTTTAGCAATGGTACGTAGTTTAGGATTTGATAAAAAAGCGATATTCCCATTTATTATTGCTAGTGGTTTTATTGCAGATACTACGTCTCTTCCATTAATTGTTAGTAATTTAGTTAATATTGTTTCTGCTGATTACTTTGATATTGGATTTGTTGAGTACTTCAGTAAAATGATTATACCTAATATATTCTCTTTAATCGCAAGTATTCTTGTCTTATGGCTTTATTTTAGAAAGTCTATCCCAAGAAAATTTGATGCAGTAAATATTAGAGAACCAAAAGAAGCGATTAAGGACAAAAAGCTTTTTAATATCTCGTGGATTGTACTCACTGTATTGCTAGTTGGTTATTTAATAAGTGAGTTTATAAATATTCCAGTATCAATTATTGCTGGTATCATTGCTTTAATATTTGTATTATTAGCACGTAAGTCTAAGGCTGTGCATACGAAACAAGTAATTAAAGGTGCGCCATGGAATATTGTTTTATTCTCTATTGGTATGTATCTTGTGGTATTTGGTCTAAAAAATGTGGGCATCACAACGCTTCTTGGTGATGGACTAACAAATATTTCAAATTACGGCTTATTTAGTAGTATCATGGGCATGGGCTTTATAGCTGCATTCCTTTCATCCATTATGAACAACATGCCAACTGTTTTAATAGATGCAATAGCGATTGGTCAATCTCAAACAACAAGCATACTCAAGGAAGGCATGATTTATGCGAATGTTATCGGATCTGATTTAGGACCTAAAATAACACCAATTGGTTCGTTAGCAACACTTCTCTGGTTACATGTGCTTACTCAAAAAGGTGTTAAAATTTCTTGGGGACAATACTTTAAAATCGGTATTATTATAACGATTCCGGTATTATTTATCACACTGTTAGGGTTATATCTAACACTTATTATTTTCTAAAAAAAGAGGAAACTATTTATGGATAAAAAAACAATTTATTTTATATGTACAGGTAATTCATGCCGTAGCCAAATGGCTGAAGGCTGGGGTAAAAAAATCTTAGGAGATGAATGGCAAGTATATTCTGGCGGTATTGAGGCACACGGTGTAAATCCAAAAGCAATAGAAGCTATGAAAGAAGTTGGAATTGATATATCAAATCATGCTTCTAATTTAATTGACAAAAATATACTAAACCAATCTGATTTAGTAGTAACTCTATGTAGCGATGCTGATCAAAACTGTCCTGTATTGCCGCCTAATGTAAAGAAGGAACATTGGGGATTTGACGATCCTGCTGGCAAACCTTGGTCAGAATTCCAACGTGTTAGAGATGAAATCAAAGCAGCCATTGACTCATTTAAGGCTAGATAAATTTTAAGCGTCTCAATATCATTGAGACGCTTTTTAATAGACTTTTTATTATAAAATAACTTCAAAATATCAACTTAATAATTGCAACGACGATTAAAATACATATTATCGTTTTTTGAATATAGTCAGGTATTTTCTGACCCATTTTCATACCTAGAGGCGTAAATAGTATACTACCTAAAATTAACGGTATTGCACTATTGATAGGAATATACCCCTGTAATAATTTAATCATAAATGCTCCAATAGAAGAAATGAATGCAATTACAATACTATTTGTAACCACCATGTTCATTGGTAATTTAAATATAACAAGTAGTACTGGAATAATAATAAATGCGCCACCAGCTCCTACAATACCAGATACCAAACCGATGATACCACCTATTGTAATTAAAAGTAGACGATTAAACTTAATATGACTAGTAGATGGTGTAACTTTTATAAACATTAGAATAAGAGCTAGTAATGCAATAATAATATAAACCGTATTAACAAACTGAACATTTATTAAATTCGCTAAGATTGCACCTAGCATACTACCTATTACCATTCCACTTCCCATATTAAGTATAAGCGTTCTAGAAAAATTTTTATTTTTATATGCGTTTAAAGATCCACTCAATGTACTAAAAAAAACCTGACTTGAAGTTAATCCTGAAGCAATATAAGCACTATAAGTAGGTAAACCAAATAATGGTGGTAATAATAAGAGAGCTGGGTAAATAACAATGGCTCCCCCTATACCGACTAATCCAGAAATAAATCCTCCTAAGATACCAATAACTAACATTACTATAATTGTTGTTATACTTATCATTTACTTTTTATCAATAATTCAACTGCTTCATTAATTAGTGCCTGAGAATCTTCACTATTTTCTTCAGACATTTTGACGCATTCTACTAAGTTTTCACTAATGATAATACCCATTAACCGTTGAATAGAACTTTTAGAGGCACTTAATTGACTAATGACGTCTTTACAATTTTTTTCTTCCTCCATCATTTTAATGACTCCATTAAGCTGTCCTTGTATGCGATGAATACGATTAATCATCTTTTTATTATATTCCAATATATTTCACTCCACATTCATTTTTAATAATTACATCATATTGATTAAATTTTAGTTTGTCAAATACCCCCACAGGTATTTGACAAACTATCTAATTCGTTATAATATACCCCCATAGGTATTTAAAAGGAGGTAATTATGTCACAATATAAAACGAAACACATTAATGATTTCACTAAAAAAGAATTACAAGAATTGGGTTCTAAGGGTCAATTAATTGACGTTCGACAGCCTGAAGAATTTGAATTAGGACACATTAAAAATGCTTTATTACATTCAGTTGAAAATATAGAGACTTTTAAACAAAGCAAAAATAAAACTTACTATATCTATTGTAAAAGTGGTAATAGAAGTAGAAAAGCCAGTCAATTTCTTGCACAACGTGGATACGATGTGGTGAATTTAGACGGAGGTTATACCGCATACGAACAACAACATCATAATGATAATTTATCTAAAGTAAAAGAAGATAGAGAAATTAAAGATAATCGTAAGATGTTCAATTATAGTAATCTACAATGTCCAGGACCTATTGTTAATATTAGTAAAGAAATCAAAAACATCGCTATTGGTGATCAAATAGAAGTTGTTGTGACTGATCACGGATTTTTAAATGATATTAAAAGTTGGGTCAAACAAACTGGACATACACTTGTTAGACTCAATGATTCTGGTAATGAAATTCGCGCTATTATTCAAAAAGAAGAAAATAAAAATATAGAAGTGACACACACGAAAAGTGGAACAACGATTGTTTTATTTAGCGGCGAGCTAGATAAAGCAGTTGCAGCAATGATTATTGCTAATGGTGCTAAAGCCGCAGGGAGAGATGTAACCATTTTTTGCACATTTTGGGGCTTAAATGCACTTAAAAAAATTCAAAGTCAACGTATTAAGAAAAAAGGTATTGCAAAACTTTTTGACTTCATGCTTTCAAATTCACCAATTAACATGCCTATTTCTAAAATGAATATGTTTGGTTTAGGCAATCTAATGATGCGTTATGTCATGAAAAAGAAAAATGTCGATACTTTACCTTCTCTTATTGATCAAGCAGTTGAGCAAGGTGTTAAACTTATCGCTTGTACAATGAGTATGGATGTGATGGGCATTACAAAAGAAGAACTACGCGATGATGTAGAATACGGTGGCGTAGGTGCATATATTGGATATACAGAACAAGCTAATCACAATTTATTTATATAATTAGAAAGGAATGATATTATGTTTTTTAAACAATTTTATGATAAACATTTATCCCAAGCATCTTATTTAATCGGTTGTCAAAAAACTGGAGAAGCCATGATTATTGATCCTATTCGTGACTTATCTTCATATATTCGAGTTGCTGATGAAGAAGGTTTAACCATTACTCATTCAGCTGAAACACATATACATGCAGATTTTGCTTCAGGAATTAGAGATGTTGCTATAAAGTTAAATGCTAATATCTATGTATCAGGTGAAAGTGATGACACATTAGGTTATAAAAATATGCCTAACCACACTCATTTTGTTCAACATAATGACGATATTTATGTAGGAAATATAAAATTAAAAGTGCTTCATACACCTGGTCACACGCCAGAAAGTATAAGTTTTTTACTTACTGACGAAGGTGCTGGAGCACAAGTTCCAATGGGACTATTCAGTGGTGATTTTATTTTTGTAGGAGATATCGGTAGACCTGATTTACTAGAAAAAGCGGTTAAAGTAGAAGGATCATCTGAAATAGGCGCTAAACAAATGTTTAAATCGATTAAAAGTATTAAAGACTTGCCAGACTACATTCAAATTTGGCCTGGCCATGGCGCTGGTAGTCCTTGTGGTAAATCTTTAGGTGCTATTCCAACATCTACGCTTGGCTATGAAAAACAAACGAACTGGGCTTTTTTTGAAAATAACGAAGCTACCTTTATCGATAAACTCATTTCTGACCAACCTGCACCACCACATCATTTTGCACAAATGAAAAAAATTAATCAATTCGGTATGAATTTATATCAACCTTATACGGTTTATCCAACTACAAGTACAAACAGATTAACTTTTGATCTCCGCAGTAAGGAGGCTTATCATGGTGGACATATTGAAGGTACAATCAATATTCCATATGATAAAAATTTCATCAATCAAATTGGCTGGTATCTAAACTATGATCAAGAAATTAACTTGATTGGAGACTATCACCTTATTTCAAAAGCAACACATACCTTACAACTCATTGGATACGATGATGTTGCTGGATATCAATTACCTCAATCTAAGATTCAAACACGTTCCATTCATAGTGAAGACATTACAGGTAACGAATCACATATATTAGATGTACGTAATGATAATGAATGGAATAATGGCCACTTATCTCAAGCGGTTCATGTACCACACAGCAAACTTTTAGAAACAGATTTACCTTTCAATAAAAACGATATTATTTATGTACACTGTCAGTCTGGCATTAGAAGTTCGATAGCTATTGGTATTTTAGAACATAAAGGTTATCACAACATTATTAATGTAAATGAAGGTTACAAAGATATACACCTTTCTTAATATTTATACTAATGAAGAAGGACTATAAGTAGTTAGATATAGCTTATAGTCCCTTTTTATATTATTGGATACATATCTATTTAAAAATCATTTATGTATCCTCGCTTTATATCATTTAATAAATATTTTACATAGTGCATACCTTTTTTGTTTATTGATGTGTTCAAAAAACATAACAGCAATTCTTATAAACCTCATATGTTCTGATACGTTCAAAATTCCTTTATGATGCGGTTTATCGTATAAAAGTTAATTACATATTGTTGCATTCACTATGATTATCGTCATTTATAAGTAATATATTCAATGTTTCTATTACGCCATCTCTATCATTATTAATTGAAATTAAATTTGCTTTACTTTTAAGTTCTGGATAAGCGTTGTCCATAGCAACTTTGTATCGTGCATGCTCAAATAAAGGAACATCATTTAAACCATCACTTAATACAATCGTTTGTTCACTACTTATATTTAATAAATTTTGTAAAAAACGAATCGTTTTTCCTTTATCAACGTCTTTAGCTACTGCTTCGATAGCAGCTTGAATATGTTTACGTAAATATTCAATACGATAGTCATCATGAATATGTCCATAACAATGAATCGTCTAGTCTTAAATGATTCGTTTAATCAATGATACTTGTTCGCCAACTACAGTAAAACGATTACTAATTTTCAATCTTCTCATTTCATGTAATCGTTATAGTTACAAATTGAGTCGGATGTCAAAGTTTAAAGTCGGTAAATAAAAAATGCCCTATCATTCAAACTTTCAAATCTCAATGATAGGGGCAGTATAAACAGTTGTATTAATTATATTCATCTTCAATATCGCCAACGATTTCTTCAAGAATATTTTCTAAAGTAATGATACCTTTGAAATCAGCATTATCATAAACTGCAGCAATATGAACTTTTTTCTTTTTCATTATTTCCAAAATGTGCTTCAATGGCGTATTCAGTTTAACGTTGATAATTGGATTAACAAATGTCACTAACTTAGATGGCTGATCCACATTAAATAATGATTTGGAATGGATAAAACCAACAATTTGATCATCTTTAATAGCTGGATATCTTGTAAATGCATCTACTTTAATTTGTTGAATCTCATCATCAAAACGCGTATTTAAATTGAGTGTTTTGACATGTTCTTGATCGATCATAATATCTTTTGCGACTAAATTATCGAATTTAAATGCTTGGTTAATATGGTGTAACTCACTGTCATTAATTTCGCCACCTTCATGGCTATCTTGAATTAATTGTTTCAATTCTTCTTCAGAGTGGAATACCTCACTCTCTTTAGCTGGTTTCATGTTGAACATTTTCAAGATTAATCGTGCTGCACCATTTAATAGCCAAATAAATGGATACATTATTTTATAGAAAAAGATGATTGGCTTCGCAAAGAGTAATGTAATATACTCAGCTTTTTGAATCGCAATGGTCTTAGGCGCCATCTCACCTACAACTACATGTAAAAATGTCGCGATAACAAACGCACCACCAATAGTAAATGGATGTATCCATGCTTCAGGAATACCTATACTACTGAATAGTGGGTTTAGAATAAATTCAAATGTGGATTCCCCTACCATACCAATACCTAAAGCGGTAATGGTAATACCTAATTGACAGGCAGCTAAGTATTCGTCAAGATGATCGACAACTTTTTTAGCAGCGATTGCTTTCTTCTCTCCTGCATTAAACAATTGTGCAATTCTTGTTTCTCTGACTTTCACGATAGCAAACTCTGTCGCTACGAAAAATGCCGTTAGGACTAATAATAATATAAAAGTAATCAGACTAAATAGGGTCCCCAAATATGTTCCTCCAAAATAAAAAATATAGACTTACTATTATATGAATTGTATCAACGTTTTTTATATAATCAAAATATTTAAATTTTAAATACTAATATAAATAGTGCTATCTACTAGAACAAGATAAACAAGCTGAATTCCCACATTATAATACTGATATGACTGCTAATGTGTTACAGACAATGTTCAAAGATATTGAAGAATTAGAGAAATAGCAATTGAAATCACTGTATCTAACGATTATCAATCGTATTGATATAAGGATAGATGAATATCATAAAAATTAATTTTACATCATCCTCAAATTGGATAACGCTTTTAATAAACAACTATTTAATAACCATCCACTCGACGAAGTGCTCCTCAGCACTTCGCCTTTATTTTTGCCGCAAACTATATATATAACTATTGAATAAACAATGACTATTCTGTTATTCTTTCATTTATTTTATCTAACCAATTTTAGAATTCTCTTTATCAATTTCAATAACACTTATCTAATGAAACAGCCATTGTCGTAATTATTTTCATAACTACACGAAGCTTATATTGAAATTGCTAAAGAACATCCCACGATAATTTTTTACCGGGAAAGGAATGGGATTTGCAAATTCGAAGAAGCAGAAGGATTGTACAAGCACAATCCCAAAATCCCGTTATTCTTTATAAATAAATAATATATATAAGGAAGCAGAGACCCAATCCTATCATCAATACTTATAAATAATGAGTTGATTGTTCGTCAAAATGGGTGGGATTCCGGGATTTACTTGTTACACCAACGTTTATCACGAGTTTTTATATAGAATTTTCTCATATTGTCAACGGGATTCTTAATAAATGACAAATCAAATATATCGATTTATATGTTACTCAAATATAGTATATTTATTTTTATTATCGTTATATACAAAATCAATGAATATTATATACTAAAAATTAATATTAAAAATATAGTCACTGCTACATAAATATAGTATTTACAATTAATAAGATTCATTAAATACCAAAAATTTAAATTTATCCTTTAAATAACTCTTGTTTTTTGTATAATTATTGTATGTAACAAAAATAAATATAAGGGAGTTATTTAATATGTTTGTTTTAGCTACATCTTTATCAAGCCAAGTGAATCTTGACTGGCGGACATATATCATGCTTGCAGTATATTTTCTAATTTTACTTGTTATTGGATATTATGGTTATAAGCAGGCAACCGGAGATTTAAGAGAATATATGCTTGGTGGAAGAAATATAGGACCTTACGTTACTGCATTATCTGCTGGAGCTTCAGATATGAGTGGTTGGATGATTATGGGGTTACCTGGAGAGGTTTATACAACAGGTTTATCAGCAGCTTGGTTAGCTATTGGGTTAACTATCGGAGCTTATGTTAACTACATACTTGTAGCACCAAGACTTCGTGTGTACACTGAAAAAGCGAATGACTCAATCACATTACCTAACTACTTTACACATCGCCTTAATGATAATTCTAATATTATTAAAATTATCTCTGGTGGTATTATTGTTGTATTCTTTACACTATATACTCACTCGGGTATGGTTTCTGGTGGTAAATTATTTAATAGTGCGTTTGGTCTAGATTATCATACTGGTCTTATTATAGTTTCGGTGATTGTTATTGCTTATACATTCTTTGGGGGGTATTTAGCAGTATCATTAACTGACTTCTTTCAAGGTGTAGTTATGTTAATTGCGATGGTTATGGTACCTATTGTAGCCATGATGCAGCTCGGAGGTATTGATGCTTTTTCTCAAGCAGCAGATTTAAAACCGACTAATTTAGATTTATTTAAAGGTACTACTATTGTGGGAATTATTTCTTTCTTTGCTTGGGGATTAGGTTACTTTGGGCAACCGCATATTATAGTACGATTCATGTCAATCAAATCCGTTAGTCAATTAAAAACTGCCAGAAGATTTGGTATTAGTTGGATGGCTATTAGTTTAATTGGTGCTGTATGTGTAGGGTTGATAGGTATTGCTTTTGTTCAAGATAGAGGAGTTAAATTAAATGATCCAGAAACACTGTTTATTTTAATGGGCCAAATTTTATTCCATCCATTGGTTGGTGGTTTCCTTCTTGCAGCAATTTTAGCAGCTATTATGAGCACAATCTCCTCACAACTACTCGTTACTTCTAGTTCACTTACAGAGGATTTCTATAAATTAATTAGAGGCGAAGAAGCTGCAAAAAAACATAAAAAAGAGTTTTTATTAGTAGGTCGATTATCTGTTCTTATTATAGCAATTATATCTATTATAATCGCATGGACTCCAAATGATACTATACTTAATCTTGTTGGTAATGCATGGGCTGGATTTGGTGCTGCATTTGGTCCACTGGTATTACTATCTCTCTATTGGAAGGGATTAAGTCGTACAGGAGCTATTTCTGGTATGATATCGGGATCAGTTGTAGTCATTATTTGGATTGTTTTTGTGAAACCATTAGGAGAACATATTGATTTCTTTAATTTATATGAAATTATTCCTGGATTTTTAACAAGTTTAATTGTGACTTATATCGTCAGTCTTATAACTAAAAAACCGGATAGAGATGTTGAAAAAGAATTAGAAGAAGTTAAAAAACTTGTGAAAGAAAAATAACACTTTATCACTTAAAGAGGTAGAACAAGAAATTTTGGTTCTATCTCTTATTTTTGTATTTACAAATTTCATTTTATTGAAGTATATAGTTTTTATCAATTTCAATAACACTTATCTAATATAATAGCAAATTGCATTATCTATCTACTACTACATGATGCTTATATTGAAATTGCTAAAGAACATCCCACGATGATTTTTTACCGGGAAACAAATGGGATTTGCAGATTCGAAGAAGCAGAAGGATTGTGCAAGCACAATCCCAAAATCTCGTTATTTTTTATAAATAAATAATATATATAAGGAAGCAGAGAGATACACTCATCATTAATACGTATAAATAATGAGTTGATTGTTCGTCAAAATAGGCGGGATTCCGGTATTTCCTTGTCATAACAATGTTTTTAGCGGTTTTTTATATGGAATTTTCTCTTATTCTCACCGGGATTCGTAATAAATGACAAATCAAATATATATTATCCCAATGATGTATATCAACTACATCACTATCACACTATCTAGGAGGCAATGATATGAAAACAATCACTCAAGAACTCAAACAATATATAACTCGTCTTTTCCAACTATCTAACAATGAAACATGGGAATGTGAAGCGTTAGAAGAAGCAGCAGAAAATATACTTCCTACTCGCTTTGTAGACCATACCCCACTTGCTCATCTTACACTTGAAACTTATACCTACTATAACAATGAACTACATGAGCTAAGTATCTTTCCATTTCTTATGTACGTCAATAACCAACTCATCAGCATTGGTTATTTGGATTATTTTGATATGGACTTTCTCTACCTCACTGATATTAAAAATACGATTATCGATGAACGTCATCTACTAAAAGAAGGAGGGAATCGCCATGAATAATTGGATCAAAGTGGCACAAATATCTGTTACGATTATTAGTCAAGCAATTATCATCATGAAAGAAATTCAAGATGAGGTAAAATAATATGAAAATCAATCGATATATCACAAGAGGCATTAGTGAACAACTATCTCTAGAGCTTCAAATATTACTTTGGAATATGGTGAAAGAAAGAGATAATCACCCCCATACAGATTACCTACACATTTTTAGACTACAAGAAGATAAGAATATATTGTCAATCACACATGAACAAGAACAACCCGCTTGTACAGTGATAACGATGTACCCTCATTTAGATGGTGTATTATCACTCGATCCTACTACTGTTCTCATTCTTAATCAATTAGCGAATTCTGAACAATATGGCGCTGTATATTTAGTGAATTTATTTTCGAATATTAAAACGCCTGAAAATCTCAAACATATCAAAGAACCATACGATGAGCACACAGATATACACTTAATGAAAGCGATAAGTGAAAGTGACACAGTGATTCTAGCTTATGGCGCCTATGCGAAGCGGCCTATTGTCGTCAAACGTGTTGAGCAAGTGATGGAAATGTTGAAGCCTCACAAAAAGAAAGTTAAAAAACTCGTTAATCCAGCAACAAATGAAATCATGCATTCACTAAACCCTAAAGCACGTCAAAAATGGACATTAAAATAAAAAGGAGGGTTATCTATGAACCGTGAAACTACACAATCAGACTGGTGAACGGTTGCTAATTGTTTAGCGTCACAAAATTATATATCAATAGTAAAAGGGCTAGTACATCACTTCACAGCAATTGAAGATGAAGAAATATTGGGGAAAATCTATGAAGATTTTATGAATGACGATTGTATTACAACGGTACTTAATAATGATTTACAGACAATTATTAACCATTATCTATCAAAATGAAAACTATATTCTAATAAAACTAGAGCATCCTTCACTTTGCAGTGAGGGATGCTTTAGTTTATCCATTATTTCTCATTTTATTATTTTTTAATGCATTTTTATTACCAATAAATCTTACCAAATTATAATCCAACCTTAATTTAAAATTTTTATTGCTATAATTATAGCATAAAAGATAACTACTAAAACTGAAAAACCGCATCACTTATGATATGCTTCTGCGTATCGGTTAATGATGTGGTTTTTAATTATATAATTTCAATTAATAACGTAATGAACAGTTTTTTGATAAATGTTATTCTTCTAAAATTCTTTTTAATTTACACACTAAAAAATATCCTCCTTAACAATAATAAGTTATTTAAATTATTGATTAAGGGGGATATTTTTATATCTATTTATTTCTCAATCTAGAACTAGATTTTTATCGTGCTTTCAGTTCATTTACTGTCATCCATTTATGATTTTTAATGATTTTACCATTATCTTTGGATTTGTAATCAACTACGTAAACAGTAGTCTTTTTCACGTTATCTATATTGGCTGTAGCACCTTTCATATCAGACATATGACTTGCTTCTAATTTAACAGTATCGCCCTTACTAAATCCATCTTTAGGTGCATCTTTGATCTCTTCGTTTACGACCCTTTTATGATTGTTTACTTTTTCATTTCCACTTGTGGGTTTATAACTTACAACATAGGCATATGTTTTATACGCACCTTTTACAGTAGCTTCTGCACCTTTCATACCTGGCATATGTCCTGCTGTAATCGTTACTTTATCTCCTACTTTAAATTCACCTTCATTAGTCGATTTCATATCTTCAGGAACTTTACTTTCATCATTATGCTTCATATGGCTCTCACTTTTTTGGTCATTAGTGTCTTCATCTTTTTTCATCATATTAAAATTTCCCTATTGATTAGTTTGTTACTTTTACTTGACCCATCATTCCATTATCTTCATGCTCAAGTATATGACAGTGAAACATGTATGTTCCAGTATTTTTAAATACAACCTCTATTTTAGCTTTTTGTCCAGGTTCCAAAGATATAACATCCTTTTTACCCCTCATATCTTTTGGAGGTTTCTCCCCATCCACAGATAAAACTTTAAATTGCGTTCCATGGATGTGGAAAGGATGTTTCATACCACCCATTTTATCTTTGACGTTTTCAATTTCCCATACTTCTTTCTGGTTTAACTTTTGTGTAAAATCTATTCTGTTAGGATCGAATTTATTACCATTAATGGTAACATTATCATTCATACCTTCTAATTTTATTTTCTTACCTACTTTTGGTGTATTACTTTTGTTAGAACTTTTCTCTTTGTTACTAATCGGTAAAATTACAGTTTTATCATTATCAACCAGACTGATTTTCTCGCCTTTCATTTTAGATAAATCTATTACTATTTCTTTTCTTTCTGAAGGAGCTAAATTAATTTCTTTTAATTTTTTAGCGTTTTTTAATTGACCGCCATCTGAAGCAATATACTCAAAACTTTGATTATTACTTAGCTTAAGATTTAAATCTCGAGCATTAGAACCATTTAAAAGTCTCAAACGTATTTTCTCTTCTTTTGCTGTAAGTTTGGGGTTTACTATTCCGTTCACAAGAACAGTATCACCTTGAGTGCCATCTTCGTCTTTCGTTTTTGAATAATTTAATTTTTTAGATACAAATGTTTTATCTTGGATTATTATAGGCAAATCATTTTTTCCATAATTACTAGGATAATTATTCTTTTTACTATCTTCTATATATAATAATCCTGATAAGCCATTATAAACTTGTTTAGCTGTATTTGGAGAGGGGTGGGGGTGATACCATAACGTAGCAGAATCTTGATTAACCTCAAATTTTATAGTTTTTTCTTTTCCTGGTTTTATAACCTGAGAAGGCCCTCCATCCACTTTTCCATTTACTTCTAATCCATGCCAATGAAATGTTGTATTTTCATCTAAGTTATTTATTAACTTAATTTTAACTTTATCTCCTTTTTTTAATTTTAAAGTTGGTCCAAGTAAATTTCCATTGTAGCCTAGAGTATTAGAAAAATTATTTTTGTAAAACTCTGTCTTTCCTTCCTGAGCTTTTAATGTATAATTTTTATAACCATTGTTATCTTTTTTTGACTCTGCAACTTTAGGGAATATTATTTCATTTTTTCCTTGTGAAGAATTTAATTTCTTTCTTTCGTCATGATGTTTCATATTTGTCATATCCATTGTATTTTTCTTATCTTCTTTCATATTCATCATATCATTCTTACTTTCTGCGAAAGTATCATTAGACGCAATAATTGTTATGGAAAAAATTATAATTAAAATTGCAAAAACTTTATTATACATAAGGTTTACCTCTTTTATTTTAATTTTAATGTAAAAGCATTAATCGCTACTATAACTGTACTTAAAGACATTAATATTGCTCCTACAGCTGGTGATAAAATCAAGCCGATAAATGCTAAAATACCAGCTGCTAAAGGTACAGCAACAATATTATAACCTGCACCCCACCATAAGTTTTGCACCATTTTTCTCATAGTATTATTTGAAAGGGTCAAGAAATGAATAATATCTGATGGATTACTTTTAACAAGTATGATATCACCTGAATCCACTGCAACATCTGTGCCTGCACCAATTGCTATACCAATATCGGCTCTTATAAGACTCGGCGCATCGTTGATACCGTCTCCGACCATCATGACTTTATTACCGTCACTTTGATAATCTTTTATAATGCTTTCCTTATCTTCTGGCATGAGTTGTGCGTGGACATCACTAATACCTAATTCTTTTGCGACAGCGTGTGCCACTTCATTATTATCACCTGTAAGCATGACTGGTGTAATATTTCTTGATAGTAAATCAGCTACCATTTGTTTTGAGCTTTCTTTAATTTGATCTCCTTGAGCAATCATGCCAATGACTTGTTGATCCTCAATTAAATAACTGATTGAATTACCTTGTTGAGCTAATTTAGTAAACAAGTCATTGTCATAATTAAGTTTATGTTTATCAAGATAAGAGACATTTGTTATTTTATATGTTTTATTATCAATTAAACCTTCTAATCCGACACCTGGAATATTATTAACGTCTTGTGGGTTAGTAAATGAAACATTTTTACTTTTCGCAAAATCAACAATACTTATAGCTAATGGGTGATTAGATTGACTTTCTAATGAGGCGAAAAGGCTTAATATTGTATCATTACTCAAATCATTTTTAAAGCTCTCATAATGATTCACAGAAAAGTTACCCTCAGTTAAAGTACCAGTTTTATCCATCATTACATAATCGATATGTTGAGCTATTTCTACAGACTCTCTATTTTTAATAATTAAACCGTTATGTGCACCAATTGAAGTAGAACGTGCAGTGACTAAAGGTATTGCCAAGCCTAAAGCATGTGGACAAGCAATGACTAACACAGTTACAAGACGTTCTAATGCAAAATCAACATCATTTTGAATGAGCATCCAGACAATAAAAGAAATCACGCCAACACTTACAGCAAAGTAGAATAAATAACCCGCTACTTTATCAGATAACAATTCAGCACTAGATTTATCATTTTGTGCTTGATTAACAAGTCCCATAACTTGAGAAAGATATCCATCTTCTCCCACAGCTGTAACCTTGACTTGTATTGTTCCAGACCCATTAATAGAACCCCCGATGACGTTGTCATTTTGATTTTTTTGTACTTTTTTAGATTCTCCAGTGACTAGGGATTCATCTATAGATGTTTGTCCTTGAACGATAATACCATCTGTTGGAATACTTTCTCCGGCTTTTACTTCGACGATATCATCAGTCATGATGTCTGATATTTTAACTTCTTCACGTTGGCCATTATCCATAACTTTAATAGCACTATTAGGTAACAGTTCTGCCATTTTCTTTAAAGCATCTCCAGCATTTCCGACAGCATTCATTTCTATCCAATGTCCTAATAGCATAATTAAAATTAAGGTTGCTAATTCCCAAAAAAAGTCCATTGTATGACCAGTTGCACTACTAAAGTTATTCATATAAAAAGCATACAAGCTATAAATATAAGCTACTGAAATACCTAGGGCAACTAAGGTCATCATGCCTGGTTTTTTTGTAGCAATTTCATCTTTACCACCAGACAAGAACGGTTTACCACCATAAAAGAATAAAATTGTACTTAATATTAACACTACCCATTCAGAACCTGGAAATGTGAATTGAAAAGGTAAGTTAACACCCATCATTGGCGATAAAAGAATGATAGGTATTGCAAAAATTAATGAAACAAAAAACTTAACTTTAAAATTTCCATGATGATGTGCATGGCCACTATGATGATGATGTGAGGCATGGTTATCATGATGCATTTGATTAGAATGATTCATGTGATTTTGATGATTATGCGCTTCACCATTATTATTCAAATTAACCCCTCCTAATGAAAATGTTATAGTAAAGTTACTTATACTATAACATATACCCCAATGGGGTATAAATAATTTCGATTTATCTCCATTTATGGATTTATTTATATCATTCTGAAAATGATGTCTATACGTCCTACATTAGACCTTGTCATCGATGTTTAAAATAAGGTTTTAATTAAAAAATCTCATCTGAATTATCGCATGACAATACACTCTGACCAAGGTTAGCATTATCAACACAAGTCATATATTAATATGCTTAAAGAAAATAACGTATTTCAAAGTAGGTCTAGAAAAGCAAATTGTCTAGATCATTATTTAAAGAAGCCAGTAAATGAATTCATAATAAACTCATTTACTGGCTATTCTTCTAGTATTTATATTCAGTCTTTTCAAACTATATTAATCATTTTTTAATTCTTAAATTCTACGCCACAATAGCTGCATTTTATTAAAGATACTATATATTCAATCAATTTCAGAGTGAGTTATATACAACCTCATTTATAGTATGAGTCTGCTTATCAGTGATTTTGCTAAAAATTTTATATCGCTTAAAAAATAGACAAGTTAGTATTTAAATAACTCGCCTATATGTTTTCAGAAATATCATTTAATTCAAAAATTATGTTATTTAAATTCTAAACTAATATTAAATGATAGGTTTCTGTTTACAATAGATTTATCAGCGCCTTGTTTGGTTCCTCTATTTTTATGGGATGTTTTATATTCCTGAGACTCTTGCCAATGTTTGTAAGCTGCTTCGTCTTGCCAAAACGTAATGATAACATGATGTTCATGTGTACTATGTGGCTTTAGAAATAATAGATTTTCAAACCCTTCAGTATTCTCTAGATGTTTATCTCTATTTAAGAACACACGCTCGAAGTCTGCCTCTAAACCAGGATTAGCATATAAATGGTTTAAAACTGCATAACCATATTGTGGCAAATCATTAATTTGTTCTAATATAGTATAGTGGTATGTCACATTAAATCTATTAATAGTTACCTCATTATTATTTTTGTCTAAATAAATACGATGTATTTCATTTTTTAACAAATGAATCACTCCTTTTTATTGGATGACATGTCAAAATTGCTTAAATTTATCCATAACATAATCTCTACTATTTTTATGATTCACGATAGTCTGTGGATAATCTTTTCCAATTTCAATATGATGAACTACATCGTTACTAAAGTAACGAGTTTCTAGGAACACTCATGACTTGATTTACTTATTTCAAAGTAAATCAGTGGTCTAAGCTATTTGACTAAGGCTTGTCCCAAGCCTACATTTCTTATATTTTTCGCTGCGTTAATATCTCTATCATGTAAAGTATGACATGATGAGCAACGCCAATGGCGTATATTTAATGTTTTTTTGCCACTATCATGACCACAATTAGAACAGAATTGTGAGGTTTTATATGGATTGACACAATGTAACTGTTTGCCGTATCGTTCACATTTATATTTTAATATTATTTTAAATTGATGCCATGATTGTGAGGCAATAATACGTGCTAAGTGATGATTTTTTAACAGATTAGATGTTTTCAAATCTTCAATGACAATCACATCATAGTTTTTGACTAAATCTGTCGTGATTTTATGAATATAGTCTTTACGCGTATGAGCTATTTTTTCATGAATACGAGCGACTTGTTGACGTGCTTTCTGATAATTTTTTGATTCTGACAATGACTTATCTTCAGCTTTGGCACGTAATCGACGCCTTGCCATTCTTTTTTCCCAAACATGTAACTGTTTTTGGTATTTTAAATGCAACCTTTGAGAACGATATTTATGACCGTCAGATGTAATCGCAAAATCAGAAACGCCTAAATCTATACCTACAGTTTGATGTGTTTTAGGTAAAGTTTGATTTTCACTTGTAACTAAAACAGACATCATATACTTACCACTTGGTTTTTGTTTAATAGTAACTGATTTGATACGTTCATTTTCAATATGAGGTACACTCATTCTACACTTAACCCAACCTAATTTAGGAAGTTTAACATAACGTTGATTGCCATTAAAACGTATATTCTCCCCTCTTATTGTACTTAAATAAGACTGTACCGTTTGTTTTCTTGATTTAAATTTAGGATAGCGACAACCTCCTTTAAAGAAACGGTCAAATGTATCAGATAATGTTTTAACAGAACATTGAATCGCGACACTGTCTACATCTTTTAACCAAGGATATTCCCGTTTTAACTGAGGGATTAATGAAGATAGTTTTGAATAAGATAACATTTTAAGGTTAGCGTTATTTTGATATCGTTCTTTTAACATACCTAACATTTGATTCCAAATGAATCGTGTATGACCAAAAGTCATTTGTATCAGTTCAGCTTGTTTTTGATTTGGATATAGTTTATATTCGATTCCTTTATACATATGTGTCACCTCCTTTTACACTTATATGATAACACACATATGACTTTGTTTAAACCAATATTAAATGCTATAATTAAGGTTTATAGGAGGTTTCATATGATTGTTAAAACAAGAACGAATGTGTATGATTTTAATTTTCATCTTGTATGGGTGACTAAGTATCGTGCTTCAATTTTTGATACAGATTTAAAGCGTAATGAGATGAAACGTATACTTGAAAATATATCTCATCGTTACGATATCACTATTCAAGAAATCGAAGTGATGTCAGACCATATTCACATGTTACTAAGTTTCAATCCCAAACATGCCCCAAGTTCTATTGTTAAGACGCTCAAAGGACGTTCTGCGAGAGAATGGTTTCAACTATTTCCCGAGACGAAAAAACAACTATGGAATGGGCATTTATGGTCACCCAGTTTTTTCATGTCGACACTTGGTAATATGTCTAAAGATGTTGTAGAACAATACATTCAAAATCAATTGACAGAGTACAATGCAGGTCGCCCAAGACAATGATTCAACTCGGTACTCAAGTACCGAGTTTTCTCATTTGGCGACCTCTAATAAAATACAATTTATTTATCTCATTTTGATGCTTCACTATATATTGAAAAAGTGGATTATCTTTCGTTCTAAAAACTCTGTTAAGTATGACTCCTAAATGGATTTTATTGCTTCCCAGCTTTTTTCATACAAATTCACTTTATCATTGTCCTTTAACTTAAGATTGTGTTTTCAATCATATACCCGTTTTAACTTTTGTATAATTCACTTAAAAATAAAATAAATTTTAATACCTTACATATTATAGGCAACTTCAGTGTATATTATTATCAGAGGTGATTAAATTATGAATAACGAACAATTACAAAATGAAATTGAAAATATATTAAATACATCAAAAATAGGTGTTCTATCTACTGCACATAACAATACACCTAATAGTAGATACATGATATTTTATAATGATGGACACACACTTTATACTAAGACAAGCATTGAGTCTAAAAAAATTGATGAATTGAAAGATAATCCCAAAGCTCATGTACTTATAGGTTACGATGAAACGAATAATCGTAGTTTTCTAGAAATTGATGCTAATGTTGAAATACTGAAAGATCAAGAGACTATTGATTGGATTTGGAACAAACAAGATAAGTCCTTTTTTGACTCTAAGGATGATCCAAACTTGTGTGTAATTAAAGTAATACCAAAATCCATAAAAATTATGAACGATAAAAAATTAGACACACCACAAACCATTACGTTCGATTAGTTAAAAAGGCGAGCCTGGGACATAAATAGATGTCTCAGGCTCGTTTTCAATTTGGCAGTAGGTGACTGAATTGAAAATGCGATTATATCAAGCTTTTTTCAATTCTAGTCACCCTTGCCGGAGTGGGACTACGAAATCTATATTAGAAAATTTGATTTCTGTCCCACCCCCGCTTTTTATATACCATTATTAATATCTTCTAACATAGCATCAACTGTAATTTTAGCACTCGTCAGTACAATTGGCACTCCTGCCCCTGGATGAACACTAGCTCCAGCAAAATACAAATTTTTGTAATCTCTGCTCACATTAGGCGGTCTGTAATAGTTACTTTGCGCTAAAGTAGGCATTAAACCAAAGGCTGCTCCAAATTTAGCATTATAATCTCCTTCAAAATCCTTAGGTGTATAAATAATTTCTGTCACAACTTGCTTTTTCAAATCTTCTAACGCTTTAATCGTAGAAAGCTTATTGTAAATAATATCTTTCACTTGTGTGATTGTTGACTCATCAGACCAATCCGTATCACCTGTTTTCAATTCTGAAACGGGCATCAGCACATAAATACCTGTTTGACCTTCTGGCGCTAACGACTGATCTTCCACACTAGGAGCGTATACATATATTGATGGATCTTGGGATATTTCGCCAGAAAATATTTCATTGATATTATTATCAAAATCCTTTGAAAATATAACATTATGTAACAAGATATCTTCAGATAAATCTTTATCAACCCCTATGTACATTAAAAAGGCTGAGCAAGAATAGTCCATATTATCAATTTTCTGTGTCGTATACTTCTTAGGATGATGTTCATTTTTAATTAAAGATGAAGTAGCATATGGGAAATCAGCAGTACAAATTATTTTGTCATACTTTTCTATATGTCCGTTTACTTTTAGTCCCTCCGCACACTTATACCTACCATCAATGATAATTTCTTCAACGTTTGCGTTGGTATAAATTTGAGTATCTAATTCTTCATTTAGCGTTTGAAGTGCTCTGACAAAGCTATACATACCACCTTTTATAAAGTGAACACCAAACATTAACTCTATCATGGGTATAATTGAATACAATGACGGGCTTCGTTTAGGGTCGATACCTATATATAATGTTTGAAACGCTAAAATCTTTTGGATTTTTTCATTATCAACATATTTTTCAATTAAATTATCTGCTTTATCAAATGTTTTGAGTTTCATACCTTGATATATAGTAAAAGGATTATAAAAATCTGTAGGTTTCCTAAACGTACGTTCTAGAAAATATTTTCGTGCTATTTCGTATCTTTCGTATATATCTGTTAAAAAGGACATAAAACCATGTGTAGAGTTAGATTCAATACTTTCAAGCATATCTCTTAATTGAGCAAGATCTGTAGGAACGCGAATTTGATCTGTTTCACTAAAATAAACATCATATATATGTGATAATTGTTTAATTTCCAAGTAATCATTCATATTTTTTTGAGCATAATTAAAAACGTCTCGATAAATCTCAGGCATCATTACGATGGTTGGTCCCATATCAAATGTAAATCCATCTTGCTTGATCTGATTCATCCTGCCACCTATTTGTTGGTTCTTTTCATATAAATCTACTTGGTGACCGTTTGCTGCTAATCTTGAAGCTGCAGCTAAACCTGAAACACCGCCGCCTATAACTGCAATCTTCATAATGTTTCACTCCTATTATATTTCGCACTAAGTTCATGATAAATTTTCATTTTTTTCAATTTGCTTACATATACTTTCTTATGCAACGTATAGTTTGCCTTCCTTACTTCCACAAGTATTTCATGATAAGCTATCGCAGCTAATTCGATAATGTAACGTACCTCTTCGTCAAAATAATTAATACCGTTTAATGCAATATCATATAACCTAACTGCCTCTGTAGCGTAACTTTCCCACAGTTCTATATAATTTGGCGTAACTCCTTCATAATATATAGAATGTAGATTAACTCGATATTGAGCTAATTTTTCAACACTTAGATAAATTCTTCCATTTTGAAAATCTTCGCCGACATCTCTTAAAATATTAGTTATTTGCATTGCCTTGCCTAAAGCAATCGCAGCTTCTTCAGCTTGCTCGAAATTATTTTCATTTGATGAAGTTAATATAGGAGTTAACAATTCACCGACAGTACCTGCCACACCATAGCAATACTCATATAAATCTGAATCAGTTTTCATTTCTTTTAAAACTAAATCTTCCTTCACATATTGAATTAAAGATTCAAAAGGTTTTTTAGGTATTGAATATGTATTCAATGTATTACTTAAAGCATTCATAATAGCTGCATCACTTTGATACGCTTGAATATAATCACAATCGCTATAAATCACATCTAAATCTCTAGCTATGCCGTTTAATTGCTCAAGATCTTTGTATTTATCAATACTGTCATCTATAATTCTGCAAACTGCATAAATAGCCCAAATTGCTTTTTTCCTTTTTAAATCCAAAAAATCAAAGGCATATGAGAACGTTTTTGAATGTTCTTTCATTATATTGTGACAATAATTATCATCTCTCTCTAATTGATTCATTTATTGGCCTCCTCAGTAAACCTAGAACTTCTTGACATTTGTATAAAAAACTAACCTATAAATCTATTCTACGGCCTTTCCAATATATACGTTTGAATACATTGATATCTAACAATGATTTAAAAAATATCACGACAAAGCATATGAAGAGCAGTGGATGACATAAACTCGCAACGATATTAAAATTTCCTGTTCTTCGGATAAATATATGAAATTGTATCGTATATATAAAATATAGAGTAATAGCTAATAATATATATAACGAGCCTAAATTAATTGAAAAAATTATCGCTAAAACTGTTGTAAGTGAACCAAATAGCCATAAAAATACAAACGTAAGCGTAGACTTTTTAGTTACTTGAGAGCCAAGTGCAAAGTGTTTACTCCAACCCTCTAATAGCGCTTTATATCCTTGAGCATACATTCTAAAATTCACTACACCTTGGCCTTCATGCAAACTAACTGGCAAACCTTGCTGATTATATGCTTTACTTATTGCAAAGCCTTCAATGATTTGATTTTTAGCTTTCAAATGTCCTTGTGTCAATTTATAATCTTGCTTATTTGTCACAAGGACTGGTCCAAACGCGCCTTGCTCATTATTTGCTGATTTCGTGATCGAAAATTGATTCATACCTACGATTGTCATTAAATTAAAAATCGCCGATATATTTTCATATAGCTTTTTTATCTTGTGATAAGGTTGTATTGACAACAAACCTTTACCACCTTGTAAATCATATTGATTGGCTATATTTTGAATACTATCATCACAAGCAAACTGAACATCAGCATCAACAAACATTAATAAATCATGCGTTGCATATTTGCTACCTTGCCAACAAGCATGTGACTTACCTTGCCATGTAGTATCATTTTCAACAGTATATACGCTCGCACCATAATATCTAGCGACAACTTGTGTCTCATCAGTTGAACCATCATCCATAACAATTACTTCTATTTCTTGCTCTTTACTTATACTGTTAAGTAATTTAGGTAAGTTCTCCGCTTCATTTCTAGCAGGTACAATAACACTGACGGCTGTCTGACCTCTTCCTTTTCCGGAGTTATTTATAATCGCTCGACGCGCATACATACACATTCCACTTATTAGTGATAGTATCGTCAATACTATTGCTATTATATAAAGTATCATTCAGCCTCAACTACTTTCTCCATTAATAATAGCTTCTGCTACTTGCATACCACTCAAAGTAACCATAGGCATACCAGCGCCAGGATTTACAGAACCACCTACAAAGTACAAATTTTTGAAGTACTGACTTTTTTTAGGAAATTTAAAACCTTTATTTTTCTTCTTATTGGATACTACGCCATATATAGCTCCTTTATTAGAATTGTATGTATTTTCTATATCATGTGGTGTCCATACGTCTTCATATACAATGTGCTTTCTCAAATCTTTCAAGCCCATGGACTCTAATTTATCCAATATACGTTCTTGGAATTGCAGATATTCTGCTTCACTAAATGACTTACTCTGAATGTACGGTATGTGTGGCAATATTTTTATATTCTCGTGTCCCTCTGGCGCCTGTGTCTTATCTGTTTTATTTGTATTCACTACATAAATAGTCGGATCTTCAGGCAAAACATACTGGTGAAAAACTTGATCATAATTAACTTTAGAATTACTTGAAAAGAAAAAGTTATGATGTTGAAGCTCTGGATAACTTTTGTCCACACCAAGATGCATGACATAACCTGAACTAGCTGGCTCAAATTTACGTTCCAATTTGTTTATTTGGTTTGCATCAAAATTCAATAAATACTTATAAACAGGGATTACTTCCATATTAGATATAATGTAATCTGCATATATTTCCTTATTACTTTTTATTGTTATCCCTGTCACCTTATTTTGACTATTATAATTGATACGTTTTACAGGGGTGTTAAAATGTATGCCCACACCTAATTTTCTCGCTAATTGTTCCATCGCTTCCGCTAACTTATGAATGCCACCATCTACGTACCACAAACCTTCCTCATGTTGCATTTGAGGTAATAAACTCAATACAGCCGGAGCATCATAAGATGAGGAGCCGACATATTTTATGAAATAACCTAGCATTTCTCTTAAATATGGGTTATCTACCCTTTTATTAATGGCTTGTTGCATTGTATGAAAATAATCAAATTGCTTTAAAGCTGAAAACGGACCATGATAACGAATAATTGCAAACATCGTATCTAATCCCTTACCAAAGTAGCTTTTTTCAGCAACTTGATGTATCTTTTGTGCGTAACTAAAAAACGAAGAAAGTTGCTCTATATCTTTATTTGTTAACGATTCATTATTTGTTAACATATCTTCCATGGATTCATATAAATCTAAAATTTGGCCATCTGGATAAACGTTTCTAATCTGTAAACTTAACTTACGAATGCTAACATAATCTTCTAGCCTTTCATCACATCGTTGAAATAAGCGTTGAAATACTTTAGGCATGGTTAAAATTGATGGACCGAGATCAAATCCATAGTCATCTATGTCTAACCTATTTACCTTTCCACCGATATGCTTATTTTGTTCATATAAATCCACTTGATAGCCTGCTTGAGCCATACAAATTGCGCTAGCAATCCCTCCCAAGCCACCTCCTATGACAACCACTTTCTTATTTCCCATTTAATCACCTTTTCTTTTTTGTAATTTATTATAAATACGTATTAACTTAGGGCGATTATAGCGCTGAACAATCATACAAGGCACATTAGCTATAATGACATATATAAAATTAATTATTTTAACACTTTTTGACGCTTTAAAAAACGCAATAACAGGAAATATGGATAGCAGATGAACCACCTCTGCACGTCTAGTTTCTAATATAAATCGCTGTATATCATTCATATTTTTAGATAGATCGAAAGTCGCTTTACTACTGATATTAGGGTTAAGATTTTGACCGTCTGGCAAATGATCTTTCCAATATTGCACTTTAACTAATTGTTGCCATAATTGACCCTCTTGTTCAATATTCCAACTTCGAAAATACTTATTATCTTTTTCTAAGAACTTATAACTAATACGAGTACCAAGTTGAGCAATAATCATTTGAACTATAAACCAATATAGCGCAATATATATAATCTTTTTCATCAATTTAATGCTCAGATTTCGCTGTATAGCTTGGGTTATCTTTATTTAAATACCAATTACCAGCTGTTAAATAAGTAGCAAAAGTGCTCCAAAGCATATATGGAACTAGTAAAATGCCAGCAACTTTTTTTACATTGAAAAATTTTACAGTTGTTGTAACTACTGCGCCCAGTAATACAACACTCTCTATCAACGCACTAAAGCGTAATTTATATTTGAAGTATAATATCGACCATAGATAATTCAGGCTTAATTGTGAGTAATAAGCACCTTTCAAAGCCTTACTAGTAGATTTATTAGTCACTAATGCATAAGCTACGCCCATCGTTGTATAAAGTATTGGCCACACAATTGGAAAGACATAGCCGGGTGGTGAAAAAGGTGGTTTAACATTATTTTTATAATCTTTTCTCGCATTTTTCACTGCAAATTTTCCTATAAATTTACCACCTGTAATTGGTGTTATAACTTTTATAATTGTTTTAATTATCTCGTTTGCTTTCATAGTTGATCCCCTCTTTTTTTGTAAAAGGAACTAGCCTTTATTTTAGCCGTTACAATTCGGCATTGGACATGTTATTTTTTCTAGCTAAATACTTTTTCACTCCATATACTTTCAAAACAATTGCACCTGTAATAACAATTGGCAAAATAAACTTCTTCATATTAAAGTATTCTCCTTTATTAGTTTTTTGGCTATTAATCTTGAATTTAAAAAGATTCATTACACTTTTATGTACTTTTGCTTGGGTATACTTATATACCCACCAAGGTAACGTCGGTTCATATTCTTGTAACGCTATGATACATGCGTCACTATTAGGTAATCTTCTAAACTCTAATCTCGCATTACCACCATCTGAATCTGAAGCGAAATCTCCACCAACAATTCGATATAAAATTCTCTCATTATTAGAAGCTTTAAAATCTTTACTTAATAATAGTAAGTCCTTATTTAAACACGGCACACTAATCGTAAAGTTATCTTCGTTAAAATCAATATTAACGACATTTAATGTAATTCTATTTAAAAAATTTGCATATGATTCTGCCAATTGAAGCATATTTACATCTTTAGGTAAGACTACCCTTGATATTGCTCTAACATCTTTAATATCGCCCTTACGTGATGACTTCCCTTTCTTTTGTGTCTTAGTTTCTTCTTCCAAGGCATTACGCACACTTTCCTTATAATCAATCTTTCCTATAGAAATGTCTTTCACAATATTTTCATCATTTCTAATCATATCATGAATTAAGCTATCCATTAACGGATAGACCATTTCTTTTGGAACACCTGAAATAAGTTTCACCCAATATTTACTTAGCCAAATGGGAATAATAGGCAAATCTATCGTAGGTAATCGTTTATCTAGTACCTCTGCAGTTTGCTTGAATAGATCTTTATAAGTCATATGACTAGGTCCACCAATATCTATCGATTCGTTCTCATTTGGATTACGCTCTACAATTTTATATAAACCGTCAATCACGTCGTCTATTGCAACTGGCAATGTTATATTATAAGCCCATTTTGGTAGTAACAGGCCAGGTAATCTTTCTACTAATTTTTTTAATATAGGGTAAGAACTTCCTTTAGAACCTATAATCAAACCAGCTCTTAAAGTACTTACTGGTACACCATATGATCCTAAAATCTGTTCGCATTCTAAACGGCTTCTTAAATGTGGTGATAATTCATTTGTATTAGGTATCAAACCACTCATAAATACAATATGCTGAACTTTGTTATAACTTGCGGCTTTAGCAAAATTATCAGCTAATAATGCATCCATATCTTCAAAGCTCGCCTGCGTCAACTTAGCTGAAGGCATCATAGAATGGACAAGATATATAGCGATATCAATATCCTCCATTACCTCAGTGATTTCATTTAAATCAAACAAGTCAGCTGCCTTCCAAGTAACATTTTGTTCATCTGATTTATTTTCTATATTTCTAGAAATAGCTATAATTTCATAGTTATCTTTTAATTTATTCATTAAATGACTACCGATATATCCCGAAGCGCCTGTTAATAATATTTTTTTCATATATTTAGCCTCCAAATAGAAAAAGATGAGCAGGTAAACTTTACCTCAGCTCATCTTTAACTTAACGAGCTCACTTGCTCATTATCTTAATTGACAAGAGCTCCAAGTCTCTTATTTAAAATTTTACCCTTCTTAAAGCTTTTCAATCTTTATTTATAATAATTAATCAATAAATTTATCAAACCACAAGAATTTGACTAAAAAAGGAATAATCTTACTTGCTTTAATGATGTCACTAGTATAAAAATTCTTTATCTTTTCCTGTATAATCTGGAATTAGTACAATATTTGCTTTGGTACTATATAATCACTTTCGATTTAATATATATCTTGATATTATTGAAAAGTATTTGAGCAATTTAAGTTTATTTTTACAATGTATCTACTACAACTTTATATTTTAAAAGTCATCATTTTCTATTTTATACATATATTCTTTGGCTCAGGCTGATGTAGATGTATACTTTGGTTCACCGTAACGATTCAATAATTTTTTTTGCTCACTGACTTACCGTCTAATAAGAAGAAAACACCATTCGTTTTATGATTAGAAACCTCGTAATATGTTGGATCGTGTAAATCTTTATTATTTTTAGCTAATGCATTTTTAGTAATCTTGTGATTATTAATCTTGAAGTTATCAGCTTTTTGAGATGTTTTAAAATTCTTATCTAGAATAAAATTACTTTGATTTGCTGTATAACCACTGTAACTATAAGTAGTGCTAGAACACTATCTAGGAAATTATATGAATTATTACTATATCTGAAATATATATTGGAAACAGATAAGGAATCAAACAAAAGAGCAGAAAGATACTTTTTCTACAATGAATATGAAAAAGTTAAGGTGGTAGTGTCAAATGCAAAAGACGGAGGTTTAAGTCAACAAGAAATAGATAATTTAAAAAGCAAATTGACTAATCTAGAGCAAGTATTTATAGATAGTTTTAAAAATTCAAAAATTAAAGTGAATGATATTAAAGGAATAACAAGATGGTATATGGAAAAAAGTAAGGGTAGTAAGAAAATAGGTACTATTCAACAATTATCCGAATATTTTAAAATGGAATATTATTATCAACATATTTATAGAAACCTATCTAAAGATGTCCATTCTAGGGGACATGATATGAAAGAGACCTTGAATATATTAGGGTATAATGCTCAAATTCAGAATTATAATCAAAAAGCAGATAATGAGGACAAATCATTAACTTCTGAAATAGAGTTATCTGCCTTTACAAATTTTATTGTATTTAAATACATTAAAATATGCTGTGAATTTATAAATAACAAAGTAATATATATAAGTTACGAGGCACCTTTTAGAGAATATCATAATAAGAAGTGGGAGAACTAAGTTTCTATTATATTTACTTAATATTTGACTGATTAGGTTATTAAAAATGTTCATTATTGAGACACAGTTAAAACACATACACAAAGTGTATGTGTTTTTGTTATGCTTATAAAGCTTATATAGAAAGTATAGAAAAATACTAGATAAACAAAAGAACAAACCAAATAAATAACTCAAAGATTTTCATGTAAAAACGATTAAAACACATACATATTATGTATGTGTTTTGTTATACTTATAACTATTAATTAGATATAAAGGACTATTTGAGTGTTAATATATGAGCCTAATTGCTTTTGCTGATAATAGAAGTAGTTCTTTCCTTTCCTCAGTATTATACTCAATAGTTTCTTCCCCTATTTCTTCTAATCTTAGTGCAATAGTACCTAAAGCTGTTGATTTTTCACTTTCATGCCAACCGTCATTGTCATTATCTTCAGAAAAGTATTTAATAATTCCATTGAGTTCATCTTTTTTTCTTTCAAAATCGTTTCCTACCATAGTCATCTCCCTTTTCCACAAGATAATATTCAATACAATTATAACTTTCACTTCATTAAACTAAGATAAACATCGAAACTTCTTGTCAATTCTTGTATAATTATCAATTTCCTATTATTCATAATATTTAATGAGAAATAAAACGCTGTGAGGAACGCTCATTTGCATTGACAATCCATTTATCAAGAAATCAATCCCTTATCATGTTTAATTCTATAAACTGTCTGTCTTGTAATATTAACCTCTTTCGCAATCTTACTAATTGCTTGCCCTTCTTCTAACATTTCAACAACTCGATGATAGATAACACGTTTTTGGGGATCTTTCGCGTTCGGTGAATAAAGCAAAGGACGCCCTTTATATACGCCTTTTTCTTTCGCAACTTGAATCCCTTGCGCTTGTCGACGTTTACTTTCATTTCTCTCTTGTTCTGAAACCATTGCTAATATTTGAATGATTAGATCTTTCATAAATTTATCTAATAATGGATTACCAATCACTTCATTCATCATAGGTAAGCCGGTAATCATTAACTGAACGTCTTTTTCTTTTAAATAATTCACAGTTTCAATAATTTCATCATAGTTACGTCCTAAACGATCAATAGATTCCACAACGAATCGATCTCCCATTCTGACAAAATTGAGAGCTTCTTGAAATATAGGTCTATTTTCCACTGACTTTCCCGATTGTTTCTCTGTAAAGATTTTCTCCACACCAAATGTCTTTAAATTATCCAATTGTCTTTCTAAATTTTGATCTATCGAAGATACTCTTGCATAACCTATAATCATTTATTTTCACTCCGAAATTAATATACACCCTAATCATACGGTTTAATTGCGTTAATTTCAACAGCTTATTTTGTATGGTTAGGGTGTATCCTGTCTGATTTTTTAGCTTTCTTAAAACTTAGTAATATTTTTATTTATCTTTATTTTCTTGGTTATTTAACTTATTGAGATAACGATAGATTGTTGTACGTGAAACTTTCCATTGCTCTGCAATAGTTTTAATTGGTGTTCCATTATCATAAAGTATTTTGAGTAAAGTCAAATCTTGTTTATTTAATTTTTCGGGTCGACCTCCATAGCGTCCTCTAGCACGAGCTGCAATGCGCCCCGCTGAAGAACGTTCTAAAATTAAATTACGTTCAAATTCTGCAAATGCTGCGAATAAATGAAATAACAATTGTCCTGTAGAACTTGATTTATCCATTGTTATATTTTCTTCTAAACTATGAAAACTCACGCCTCGATTATTAAGTTCATTAACTAATGTGATTAAATCTGCCATGTTACGTCCTAGTCTATCTAGTCTCCAAACAACAATCGTATCTCCTGACCTCACAAATTCAATGGCTCTATCTAAACCAGGACGTTTACTTTTTGCTCCACTTATGTGATCGCTAAATATTTTTTCACAACCATATTGATTTAATCGATCTTCCTGCAAATTCAAATTTTGCAAACCAGTTGAAACTCTTGCATAACCTATTTTCAAAATACGAATCTCCTATATGTATTTCCATTGTACCATAACTTAATTCTAACCATATTTATGAACATAGATTTTATGTTGGGTTATTGAACACTAAAATATGTATACTAGCTATATATCTAGACATAAAAAAAGAGTGTACAGAAAATGGGTTATTTTCTGTACACTCGTTTATAAAAATTATTTATATATATGCTTGAGTATTTAAATAATCAAGCATATTAGGATCATAGCTTCTAGCTAAGTGCTCATTGATATGCTCACTCTATCCCTTGACTGTTCGTGTTGAAAATAGTGCTTTGATTGGTCTATTTTTATAATATGATTGCATTTTTTCATCATATTCCTCAATATCCTCAACACTGAAAGGCTCATATTGATTATTGTGCATGACAATATCTTTCGGTAATCATCGATGATATAAATGCTCTCCCAAAGAATTTAGGAGAGCATTTTGACATGTACTAATTTTCAATTTCATTTAATTGTTTAATACGATACTCTAATTCTTCAAAATCAATAATTCTTGCTTGTCGATGCATTTCTTTATTTTTATAAAATAAAATAACAACTGGAGCTGTAAATAGTGATAATTGACCAGCTGCTTCTGGTATCTCATTAACCATAATGTTCAAACTGTTTAAATTATACTTTTTATCTAATGCCTCTACTTTAGGAAAATCAGCATGACAAACACTACAATTTTCAGACATTACATATAATAGTAGCTTATCGTTTCTATCTATTTTGTACAATAAGTCATTATAACTCATCACTTTTTCCATCCTTATAGAGCTCCTTCTAAAGTTATTTTTGTATTATCAATTTCCTCCAATTTAAAATTAACTACAAATATTTAGTTAATACATTTTCTAAATTTGGTTTAGGATTAAAACCAATTAAAGTGTTAACTAACTCACCATCTTTAAAGATTAATAGTGTTGGTATACTCTGAATTTGGTATTTAGCAGCCAAAGCTTTTTCTTCATCTACATCTACTTTTCCAATTATTACTTTACCTTCCAACTCATCACTTAGTTCTTCTAATACAGGTGATTGCATTTGACAAGGCGGACACCAAGTTGCCCAAAAGTCTACAAGTGTTACGCCTTTTTCAATTGTTTTATTAAATGTTTTTTCAGTTACTGTTATTGTTGCCATATCTTTTAAATCTCCTTTTAATTGAATTCAGTTAGTTCTCATTTTCAATTACTAACTCTACTTACGTTTATACTCAGGGTTTATTTGAACTTTACTTTGTATAGTATTTCCTACTACAGAAATTGATAAAGCATCATGCATCAATTCCTCGATTTTTAAACCTTCTATTTCAATATCTACGTTAAAAGTCACATTCAAATTATAAACACCAAGATTTCACTCTTTTATTTCATGATTTTTGTTATTAGCTGATAATATTTAAATTCAAATTTCCTAGATTAAATGGTTGGAATAAAGGTTCGAACTGTTGTTTGTTATTTATAATTTCCTCCTATAATCAATGGGGTATGCCACGTAAGTTATTTATTCATCGTATGCATTTAAGGCATTAACACCATGGGACATTGCAGAACCTGCTTTTAATAACGTTGCTACTAATATTGCTTCCGCAACTTCTTCTTTTGTAACTTTTGCTTTTTTAGCAGATTTAGTATGAATATCGATGCAATATGGACAGCCTGTTGTATGTGCCACTGCAATTGCAATTAATTCTTTTTCTTTAACAGTTAATAGTCCTGCTTTCATTGCTTGTTGATCAAAGTTTATAAATGCTTTAAAACGTTCTCCATCTAATTGTCCAAGTTCTTTCAACCTTTTAAAATAAGAAGCTTTATATAGTTCGTCATCTTCAATTTCGTCATATGCATTTAGCGTATTAACACTATGTGCCATAGCAGAACCAGCTTTTAATGCAGTTGCTACCATAATTGATTCAGCCATTTCTTCTTTTGTACCACCTAATTTTTTAAACTGCTTAACATGGTGATCAATACAATGTGGACAGCCTGTTGTATGTGCTACTGCTATTGAGATAACCTCTTTAAACTTTTTACTTAAATGACCTTCTGATAAAACTTGATGATCAAATTCTATAAAGCTTTTAAAAGAATCATGAGAAAGTTTTGTGAATTCAACCAATCTTTTTGTATGGGACCTCTTGTATAAACTATCATTTTGTAACATTTCAAAAACTCCCTTAATTGTATACCTACTAGTTGGTACAATTATTTTAAAGCTAAATCTTTTTATGTGTTATTTTCAATTGTTGTGCTTCTCCTCGGTAGATTATTATAGTTCCTAATACAAAATACCTACCGGTCGGTACATAAAATACAATAACTTATTCTAAATTTAAAAGCAATAAATTAGTCTTTCATTTTAAAAATAAGGATTAAATAGATAGTATCTCACTTTGATCATTTAAATGTTCAATATAAGCAATGGCACTTTGTGCAGCAATACTACCATCACCCGTAGCTGTTACGATTTGACGTAAGCCTTTATCACGCACATCACCAGCTGCATAGATACCAGATACTTTTGTGCTCATATCTTCATTTGTTTCGATATAACCTACGTCGTTTGTAATACCTAAGTCTAAGAATGGTGTTGTTAATGGTTTCATACCGATATAGATGAACACACCATCTGCATCTAATGTTTGTTCAGAACCATCTTTTGTTGATTCTAACGTTACAGATCCTACTTTGCCATCTTTATCATTAATTGTTTTTAATGTGTGGCTCCAAATAAAGTCGATTTTATCATTTTTAAATGCACGATCTTGTAGGATTTTCTGTGCACGTAATTCTTCTCTACGGTGAACAATAGTTACATTATCAGCAAATTTCGTTAAGAATGTTCCTTCTTCAACTGCAGAATCTCCGCCGCCGATAACGAATAATTTTTTCCCTTTAAAGAATGCACCATCACATACAGCACAATAACTTACACCACGGCCACCAAGGTCTTGTTCGCCTGGTACACCAATTTTTTTATATTCAGCACCCGTTGAAATAATCACTGCGCGTGCTGTTATTTCTTTATTTCCAAGGTTGATGACTTTGTAGTCACCTTTATCTTCAACTGACTTGATATCACCATATTGATATTGAGCACCAAATTTTTTCGCGTGTTCAAACATTTTTGTTGATAAATCTGGTCCTGTGACCATTTCAAAACCAGGGAAGTTTTCAACTTCTTCTGTATTTGCCATTTGACCGCCTGGCATACCACGTTCAATCATTACAGTACTTAAGTTTGCACGTGATACATAAACAGCAGCTGTCATACCTGCTGGTCCAGCGCCAATAATTGCAACATCAAAATCCACTTGTTCAGCCATTTATATTGCCTCCATTCATTAAATGATTTTTCATATTATCTGAATGTCAAAATTTAACAATCGATAATATGAAAATGATAAATTATGATAAATTATATTGCCATTTTATAATTTCAATCACATTTTTTAAATATTCAACGCTCTTTTGTACTTTAGTCAACATAATTGCACCTTCAATAGCTGAAAAAATAGCCTGCGCATGTTTTTCTGTATCTAAGTTTTCTATAAACTGTTGTTCTTTCAAGCGATCAAGATTTTCTTTCATTGAAAGTATCCATTTATCAATAAATACTTGTATTTTTTCTCTGAAAATCTCGTCATGTTCACTCATTTCAATTGCAAGATTTCCCACAGGACATCCAGCTTTTGAATTCATATCATCATGATATTTAAAGGTCCAGTCTAGCATAGCATTTAAATTCTCTTTAGGATTTTCACTTTTATGAAGTTTATTGTTTATTAGTTGTTCAGTCCAATCTTCAACTAAATCGTCTATTACTGCTAAACCTAAATCTCTCTTAGAGGAAAAGTAATAGTAAAATTGTCCTTTTCCAATATCAGCAGCATTTAATATGTCGCTGATAGAAGTAGCCTTGTAACCTTTTGAATGTATAACTTCACGGGCAATTGTTAATATCTCAAGTTTTTTTGACATAACTACTTACCACCTTATTACTAAAAGAAAGTATGATACTTACTTTTTATTTTTAAACCTACCGGTCGGTACAAAAAATATAATAACTCTTTCTAAACTAAAAATCAACCCATAAGTCTAGTATTCATAATTAAACAAGAATCAAATTTTATATTAGTAATAATATCTTATTAGCCAATCTTAAAGCAGTGAGTGTACTGCGCTTTCTCATTTATTAAGTAAAATTATTCTCATATACCAAGTACAGTGACAGTTGTTATAAATTCAACAACTGTGTCTGTATGATTAGGGTGTACTCAAATAATACAAAAGTAAATTTAATATAATTAATTATATTAGATTTACATGTTTTAAATCTATGAGTGGTACTTTTTCTTCTAATAATTCATTAAAAAATTCATCTACATCATCTTTTGAATTAATATAATTCCAGTTTAAATCGCTCTTATATCCTTTTTGATTTGACTCATATTTTTGACTCTTGCAATAACTATTAATTTCTTTTTTAGAAATCACATTTTCTTTTATTAAATAATAAATAAAGTATCTGAAATACCATAAATTTTGCGACATTACACCTACTGTTGTAGGATAATCATCCTTAGAATTTTTAAATAGATTATCGATTTTTTTTAATAATTTTTCTATTTTCCAAGGCTTTCTTAGATATATTATTGTCAATAACGATAAAGATAAGTTATCTGTATTTTCATTTAGTAAATTCAAAACATCATTTTTTAAAAGAATATCTACATCATATTCAACAATATAAACAAGAATTTGGTATGTTTCTTGATGATAATTATTTTTATTATAAAATACTAATAAACTTCTAATTTCTTCACTTCTATTTTTAAAATACTGTTTAACTTGTTTTGAGACTAATTTTTCATCGTCCATTTTAATAGTCAAATAGTTTAATAAAGATAGACATCTATTTGTTAATTTAGAGTCCTTTAGTGATAAATCTAATATGAATTGCAAGATATTGAATTTAGTAATATTATTTCTATATCCAAATATCTTACTTATTTGATGTTTATTTATTTTTTTCTTCTTCAAAGTATTTTCTATTACTGGGAAAATACTTTTTATTGCGCCTTTATTTCCTTTTCTTTCTTCATTTATACATAAATCAATAAAGTTCTTAATACCTATAATCCAAGTTTCATCCTTACTATTTGACGAATAATTTTTGAAATAATTAAATATAAAGTCCTTATTTTGTGGATGTATATATGGAAAATCATTTACTTCAGTTTTCTTGTCATTGATTTTTAATTCATATTTCATACATAGTTTGTTAAAATCTCTGTAAAATTTATCTTTCTCTTCTTCAAAATTAAATGAGAATGATATGTCATCCACGTATCTCGCATATCTATATCCTTTATTTTCCATTTCAGAATCAATATAACACATATATAATTCACTAATAATACGACTTAATATGTTGCCAGTAGGTATTCCATGAGTTTGATCATATTGACAGGATGTGATTAATTTATCTAATTGATTTGAAAAACCCTTATTTCTTTCTTTTTTAGCATTCTTCTTTCCCATTATTACCCAAGGTATGCTATGTGTATAAAGAGAATGATAAAAATTAGATAAATCAACATTTAATATATGATTACCACCGTAAAGTAAAGTCTTTTTTAGATTATCAGTAAATTTAAAATCAAAATCTAGAAGTGAAAAAAATTTAGATGTTGAAAATTTATTGGTTAGAAAAACCTCTTTAAATTCTTTTTTATTTTTTTGCATGAAAAACATCAAATTTAAATAGCTATAAATATTAGGAATCTTATATTCTCTTCTTGATGTATTATTTTTCGGAATAGTAAATATTATTGGTTCAGTACTACGTATTTTTTTGTCATTAAAAAATTTTTTAATGTAAAATGGATTATAATTAACATATTCTGCTAATTTACTCATATTAAATATTTTTAAATAAAATGCATCTGATTTACCATAGCTGTTTAATTCTGTTAAATCTTGATTATTTTTAGGAGTAATATCAAAATAACCATAATTAATTAAAAAATTAGTACTAAATAGATCATCGTACAATCTTTCCATTCTTTTTTTACTCTTCATAGCCTTTCTCCTACCTTTGCATTCCTCTACCAGCCAGTGTTATAATCTACTTAACAAAGTTATTAAGCATAATTCACCAAATCCCCTCACTATCGGAAGTAGTGAGGGGATTTTTAGGTGTGGCTATAGTCGCCTATTTTTTCTTATCGTTGCGATTGCGTAGCCAATGCGCAAATAATGCGACGATACAACCACTCGCTGCTGTGGTCATGATGTGAACAAAGTTATCAAGCATAATTACACCTCCTCTCTACGTCTAGATTGACGCCTGAGAGATAGGCGACCTGTATATTATATCATCTGTACTAGATGAGTTACATATAACTTCCGATAAGTCATTTTATGTTATATCTTTGCTTATTTTTATAGTATCAAGACAAGAAGAAACTCGTTTCAAAAACCCTTCTGATTTTTAGAGAAAAACTCTCTTATTTCATCGTCTTTAATAAAATAATATGCCATCTTTCCATCTTTATAAAAATCAAGCACCTCATTTTTATATAAAAGTCTTAAATGATGTGAAGTTGAAGCAATACTCATTTTCAATATCAAAGAAATATCACAAACACACAACTCATCTTCTTTAATCAAAGATAATATGATTTTCAATTTTTTCTCATCACAAATTTTTTCTAAAATGTTAAGTAATTTCTTAGATTTATCATCTTCTAAAAAACTTAAAGCATTGTTAACTTTATCCTCATGTACACAAATCACATCACAAGCATTTTCATAGCTCATATAAAATCACACCCTAAATTAAAATATAAATCCTAAAATTGTTCCAATAGTGTTATTTTCAATAATAATGAATAAACCTAAAGCTATGTAAATAACAGCCATAATCCAACGACTAAATTTCTCAACAATTTCTCCAACTCCTGGAATATTAGCTAATTTTTGTGCAATAAATACCAATAAGAAAATTAAAATTAAAAAGACAAACAAAGTAATTAATAAATCAGTAACACTTAATGTCACAAAATACGGAACAAATAAACCAATATTATCAGCACCACAACTTGCTATCGTAACAATTGCAACCGTACCAACTAATTTAGACAATCCTTTTTCATTCAATTCTTTTTTAGCTCTCTTTTCTCCTTCACAATCATCATAAATAGCTACTTTAATTCCTAAATAAATGGGTATTAACCCTAATAATCCTAATATCCATTTTTCAGGAACATAATTTAAGACAAAGGCAAAGAATAAACTTACGACAATCAATGTCACAGATCCTACATATTGACCAATATAAATATCTCTATATTCTTTTCTAGTCTTTGCTCTAGCAAAAAATATTAATAAAATCACTAATAAATCTACTGCTGTCGCAATATAAAGAATAGCAGCAGTTACAATAGTCTGAATCATAATTACACCTCATTCAAAAATATTTTTGAATATATTATAACTTATATTTTCAAGTAATCATAGATGCTTTATTCCAATTGCTTTATTGACGTTGAGCCTCGGAACCCTTAACAATCCCTAAACTTGTCGAATGGTCGATTTAATAGCTCACGCTATACCGACATTCGTCTGCAAGTTTAGTTAAGGGTTCTTCTCAACTTCAATAAATTTTCTCGGCATAAATGCGTGTCTAATCTTTTTTAGAACGACTAATCAAAAAATAATCTAAAAAATCACAAACCAAAATTAAAAAATAAAAAAGCCTAAATACTCTCTCGATTTGTGAGAAAGTATTTAGGCTTTTTGAATTAATAAATTTCTTACTTCTTATGTTTATTTAACAATTAGTACTGGGACAGAACTTCTTTTAGCAATCTTATGTGTAACATCTCCTAAAACATGTTTAATATTCAAATCGACTCTATGATTACTCATAATTACTAAATCAAATTCACCATTATTTATATCTCCAGAAGTAATTTTTTCTAAGATTGTATCTTTAATATGCCCAAAATCTACATCTATTTTATATTGAATATCTCTTTTTTCTAATTCACGTAAAAATGGAGTAAGTTTTTTTTCTTTTTCTCTAATAATATCTTTTTTATGCTTATTATAATATTTGACACTAATTGCAAGATCATTTTCTGTTACAACGTGATAAATTACACAACTGAATCTTCATCGGTGACTTTTTCTAAATAGTCAGGGATAGCACTAAAATCATTTTCGAAATCATAGGGTAATAATATATTTTTGAACATCTACACCAGCCTCCTATTACTTATATATACATTGTAATTCACTCAATCTTAAACGATTATTTTGCAAAAGGTGGTAAACAATGGCAATTTTCCATCTTCCACCAATTACAGACAGGGCTAAATCTTTTGAAGTATAAAATTCTTTATTATTATATTCAATTAACACAAGGAATCCTCCATTTTCATATAGTGACAAAAATGTCAGTATTGTTATTAGAAACAACTAATACCATAATAACATTATAAAAGATAGAGGGGAGAAATTTAATGAAATTACGATTAGCAATTGATTTATTAAATCAAAAAGAAGCAGCAAAGCTTGCTCAATAAGTAGAAAAATTTATTGATACCTTAGAAATTGGAATACCCATTGTTATAAATGAAGGACTATCTGTCGTTGAATATATGAGTAAGTCAGTTAATAATGCACAAGTATTAGCTGATTTAAAAATTATGGGTGCTGCTGGATATGAAGTAAGTCAAGTAGTAAAATTTGGGGCTGATATTGTGACAATTCTTGGTGTTTCTAAGGATGCTTCAATTAAAAGTACTATTGATGAAGCTCACAATAATGGTAAAGAATTATTAGTTGATATGATTGCGTTCAAAATTTAGAACAACGTACAACAGAATTAGATGAAATGGATGCTGATTATATTGCGGTGAATACGGGTTATGATTTACAAGCTAAAGGTGCTTCGCCTTTAGAAAGTTTACGTACTGTTAAATCAGTTATTTCAAATTGAAAAGTAGCTGTAACAGGTGGAATCAAACCAGATACAATTAAAACAGTTGCAGCTGAAAAATCAGATTTAATTATTGTTGGCGGTGGCATCGCAAACGCTGACGATCCCAAAGCTGCGGTTAAACAATGTCGTGATATAATAGATTTATATTCTTAATTATTTCTAATTTATATTGGAGAAAAAACATATGTCATTTGGAAGACAAATATAAAACTGCATATGTTTAAACTTCCTCTTTCTAGTGTATATAGTATTTAGATTTAAAAATTATAATTGAAAGGAATTGGTATATTATGACTAAAAAAGTAGCAATCATTTTAGCAGATGAATTTGAAGATATAGAATTAACTAGTCCGAAAGAAGCATTAGAAAACGCTGGCTTTGAGACTGAAGTTATTGGTGATGCAGAAAAACATGAAGTTGTTGGTAAACATGGTGAAAAAGTAACCGTAGATGTTAGTATTTCAGATGCAAAACCAGAAAATTATGATGCATTATTAATCCCTGGTGGATTTTCACCTGACCATTTACGTGGTGATGAAGAAGGCCGATATGGTACATTTACTAAGTATTTCACTCAAAATGATGTACCAACATTTGCAATATGTCATGGCCCACTATTGTTAGTTGATACTGATGATTTAAATGGACGTACAATAACTGGTGTTATCAATGTACGTAAAGATTTATCTAACGCGGGAGCACACGTTGTTGACGAATCAGTTGTAGTAGACAACAATATTGTAACAAGTCGTGTACCAGATGATTTAGATGATTTCAACAGAGAAATTATTAAACAATTAGAAGCATAATTTTGTAATTTGTAATATTAATAAACATTCATTATCTTAGTAACTATCGAAAAATTTTATAAAATTTTTCGATAGTTTTTTATTTGAGACATTATATGAATAGAAAAATAACATAAAATTAATTTAAAAAGATGTTTATATTAATGTAATAAAATTTGTGTGACTAACATGCCACCACCAAATACAAGTACAAAGACGACAACAGGCCATACAAAACGGAACCAGTGAGAATAACGCATATTAAGCATTTGTAATGTTGCCATGACTAAACCTGTTGGTGCTAAGAATAGCATTGCATATTGTCCAAATTGATATGCAGATACAATAGTATATCTAGGAATACCTACTGTATCAGCTAGTGGTGCGAAAATGGGCATCGCTAACACAGCTAATCCAGATGATGATGGAATAATAAATCCTAGGAAGAAGAAGATAAATAATAAAGCGATTATAAATAATGGACCTTGAATATGTTCTACGAGTGAAGAAGAAAAATGTAAAATTGTATCTGAAATGCGACCATTATTTAATACTAAGTTAATACCACGTGCTAATCCGATAATGAGTGATACCCCAACTAAACTGGAAGCACCTTTGACAAATTCATCTACGACACCTTGTTCACCTAAACCTTTATGACCAGTTGCAGTGAGTAGCATGATAATAATGGTAAAGATAAGGAATGCAGAAGCCATTGTTGGGAACCACCAACCTTGTGACATCACACCCCATACCATGACTGGGAAAGGTATCACAAAGAGTAGTAAAATTAATTTTTTACGCATTGTAAATGATTGTTGTGTGGTATCGTGTTGCATCACAGACCATTGTTGATCAAATTCGTCTTTGTCTTCGTAACTATAAGACGCGGTAGGGTCTTTTTTAATTTTTTTACTATACCAATAGAGGTAACCAATAACAAATAGTGCACCGATAATACAACCAGCAATACGCCAATACAAACCTTCAGTAAATGTAGTGCCGGCCGCATTAGATGCGATAACTACTGAGAATGGATTGATCGTAGAGAATGTTGAGCCCATCGAACTTGCTAAAAAGATAGCCCCCACACAAACAATAGAGTCATAACCCATAGCTAAAAAGATAGGGACAAGTATAGGATAGAAAGCCACAGCCTCTTCCTCAATACCACACAAGGTACCACCAAGAACCATTAATATAGATACAAAGAAGATTAATAAAAATTCTCTACCTTTGGTCTTTTTAGTTAGTGCTAGTAAGCCAGATTCAAAGGCACCACTAGCTTGAACGACACCAATTAAACCACCGAGTACTAAAATGAATACCATAATATCAGCTGCTTCAATCGTACCATTTACCATACTACTCGTAATATCAGACAAATGAGCTGGGTGTTGATCTAAACGCTCATACGTATTGGGAATGGATACAGGTTTATTAATGGCACCTGAAGTAAATTGATCAATATCAATTTTGACACTCATCTTATCTAGTTCATGTTGTGTAGCTTTGTGTGTTTCAACTTTACCTTGCGGACTTTCGACCTTTAATACATGATCATCATAAGATAATTTAGAGTAAGAACCTGCAGGAATCATCCAAGTTGCTAAAACAGCTAAAATCGTTAAGATGAATAAAATTGCAAATGCACCAGGCATTTTTAACTTAAACTTTCTCTTAGGTGAAGATGAATGCTTATCTTTATTTATTTGTTTTGATTTCATAAAATATCTCCTTTAGCAAAGTATATAGATGTATGTTTAAGCATAAAAATACATTTAAGTGTTAGATAAATATATCATAACATTAATAAAATTTCGAAGGTATGTATTAATTTAGATAAAATTAAGAAGGCATATTTAAAAAAATATAATATTAAATTAAAAGAGGTCGCATATATGCGACCTCTTTTTAATATCACTAAAAATTTGACTTGGCTCTATAAAAATAATATACACAATAATTGTTATAAATATAATGAATATAGGTTTTAATCTTAATATTCTATATTTGGTGCTTGGTTTACATGTTTTTGGTAACGTTTGAGTGCACAAAAACCAATAGTACTAATAATTGTTACTATTAATAATTTTTTCACGCTTAACATTCCTTTATTTTAACATTGTATTGTAGTCTACTTATTGTTTTGGTAGTAATTTAACCCTAAATCTTTTGATGTTTGTTGACGTATTTTTCTCATTAATGCAGTATCATTAATGAGTGATTTACCATAAGATGGAATCATTTTTTGGATTTTAGGCATCCATTCAGTTTCATATTCAGGGAAGTTTTTCTCAAGTACTTCTAGGGCTACAGATACTGAAGTTGATGCTCCTGGAGACTCTCCTAATAACGCTATTACTGAATGATCTTCAGAATTAACAACTTCTGTACCAAATTGAATAAATCCTTTACCATATTCAGGAGTATCTTTAATCACTTGTACGCGTTTACCTGCCGTATATAACTGCCAATCTTCATCACGTGCTTCTGGATAAAAAGTACGTAAATGATTCATACAACCTTCTTTAGTCATTAATATTTGATCAAATGAATATTTGATTAAAGGTAGGTTTTTAGCAGCAGCAGATAATAATGTTGTAATATTATATGGTTTGACTGATTTAAATAAATCAAGATTAGAACCATTTTTTAAGAACTTAGGACCCACACTAGCGAATGGACCGAATAATAATGTACGTTCACCATCAATATATCGAGTATCCAAGTGAGGTACTGTCATAGGCGGTGTGCCAGGTGGTTCTTTACCGTAAACTTTGGCATCGTGTTGGGCTATAATGTCTGGGTTAGTACAAATTAAAAATTGTCCTGTAATAGGGAATCCACCTAAATGTTTACTTTCTGGAATTCCAGTTTTTTGTAATAGTGGAATAGCGCCACCACCAGCACCAATAAATACATAATCAGCAAGTTCAGTTTGAACATCACCGCTGTTACGTTGACGCACTTTAACTTCCCATTTACCATCTTTTCGATGGTTAAAGTCTATTACTTCATGATTATATTGGACATTGGCATTAGGATGTTGTTCAATGTTTTTAGCCATTTTACGAGTAAGCTCTCCAAAGTTAACGTCTGTACCTTCGTTAATCTTACTAGCGGCCATAATATCACTTGAGCTATGACCCTCCATCATTAATGGAACCCATTTTCTCATCTCTTCAATATCTTCTGTATATTCAATATTGTCGAACATTGGGAAATCCTTCATAGCATGATAACGATCCTTTAAGAATTGAACGTTATTTTTACCTCTAACAAAACTAATGTGAGGTAATGGTTGAATAAATTCTTTAGGGTTAGAAATACTATTATTTTTAACTAAATGACCCCAAAATTGTTTTGAAATCTCAAACTGTTCATTAATTTCTTTTGCTTTTTCTATATCAATTGATCCATCAGGTTGTTTCACTGTATAGTTCAATTCACATAAAGCAGCATGACCAGTTCCAGCATTATGACGCTCATTTGAACTTTCGATACCAGGACGATCTAAACGTTCATATAGTTTTATATTCCAACTTGGTTCTAACTCTTTAAGCATAGAACTAAAAGTTGTGCTTAAAACACCAGCGCCAATAACAACAACTGTTTTTGACTCTTTTGTATTCATAATTGACTCCCTTCTTTGACGTACAGTTTTTATTTTAATATAAATAGTTTCAGTATAAAAATACTTATATTAAATATGACCTATTCCTTTATGGAATAGATTATTTTAATATTTAAAAAATTTCTATTATCTTATATAAGCAACTGAGTAGAAATATAGAAATACATATAAAAATTGATAAATACTTTAACTGTTTTTTGATTAATTGTAACCTGTTTTTATTTTACAAACTACAACAATTATAACAATCTTAGAGTAAGGAAATTATGCAATTCTAACTTTAAGATATTAAAAGTATTAGATAAAATAATTATTAAAAATTAATATTTTATTGAATTAAATCATAATAAATATAGTACTCCTTCCAGTATATAAATAGATTTTATTATGTAAACATATGTATTTTTCAGTCAAATAAACAAATATCAAAGTGTTTTTTCTTTTGGTTTAGTTTTGATAAATTGTTGACAAAACAGAGAGGGACTTAAGTGACTTTAATTAATAAGTTTCATTAACTACGCATACAAATTTATTATAGATAATAAATATAAATAAAACTAATATATATGGAAATATGTACAAAAAAAGTGTATAATGAAAATATAGCAAGTTAGAGTATTGAGAACTTTCACTTATGTAAGAAGGAGTTTTTTTATGTACTATACTAATAGCAATTATGAAGCCTTTGCACGTCCAAAAAAACCTGAAAATGTTGATAAAAAATCAGCATATTTAATTGGATCAGGTTTAGCTTCACTAGCAGCAGCATGTTTTTTAATTCGTGACGGTCAAATGAAAGGTAAAAACATCCATATTTTAGAAGAATTAGACATCTCAGGGGGGAGTTTAGACGGTATTAATATGCAGCATCATGGCTTTGTCGTACGTGGTGGTAGAGAAATGGAAAATCATTTTGAATGTTTATGGGATTTATTTAGAAGTATTCCATCATTAGAACAACCTGATGCATCCGTTTTAGATGAATTTTATTGGTTGAATAAGGAAGATCCTAACTATTCTAAATGCAGAGCCATTTATAGTGGCGGTAAACGCATTGATACTGATGGCAATTTTATCTTGTCTAAAAAAGCTATTAAAGAAATTTTAAGTTTATGTATGAAAAAAGAAGAAGATTTAGAAAATGTTAAAATTTGCGAAGTTTTCACTGAAGATTTTTTAACTTCTAATTTTTGGTTATATTGGAAGACAATGTTTGCTTTCGAACCTTGGCATTCAGCAATGGAAATGCGTCGGTATCTTATGCGTTTTGTTCACCATATTGGTGGTTTGGCAGATTTTAGTGCTTTAAAATTCACTAAATATAACCAATATGAGTCTTTAGTATTGCCAATGGTAGAATATCTTAAGTCACATGGCGTGCATTTTGAATATGGTGTTCAAGTTGACAATATATTGGTCGATTCAACATCATCTAAGAAAATTGCACGAGAGATTCTTGTAAACAAAAATGGTAAAACAGAATCTATACCTTTAACATTAGACGATCTTGTTTTTGTAACGAACGGCAGTATAACAGAAAGTTCAACTTATGGGGATAATGACCATCCTGCTCCACCAACGAAAGCATTGGGAGGTAGTTGGACATTATGGAAAAATTTAGCTAATCAAAGTCCAGAATTTGGAAGACCTGAAAAATTCTGTGATCATATTCCAGATAAAAGTTGGCTCGTATCTGCAACAACAACAACAAATAATAAAAAAGTAATTTCTTATATTGAAAAATTAAGTAAACGTGATGTGTTATCTGGACGTACCGTTACTGGGGGTATTGTAACGGTAGTAGATTCAAGTTGGCAACTTAGTTTTACAGTCAATCGTCAACAACAATTTAAGGAGCAACCTAAAGATCAGGTAAGTGTATGGATATATGCACTATACTCTAATGTTAAAGGAGATTTCATTAAAAAACCAATTACTGAGTGTACAGGTAGTGAAATCTGTCAAGAGTGGTTATATCATATGGGAGTACCACAAGATGAGTTAGTTGAATTAGCACAAACAGAATGCAATACGATCCCTGTTTATATGCCTTATGTGACAGCGTACTTTATGCCGAGAGCATATAAAGATCGTCCACTGGTTGTTCCTAATGGTTCTAAAAACTTAGCCTTTATAGGTAACTTTGCTGAAACAGAACGTGATACAGTATTCACAACTGAATATTCTGTACGTACAGCTATGGAAGCTGTATATCAATTATTAGAAATAGATAGGGGTGTACCTGAAGTGTATGCTTCTGAATTTGATGCACGTGTACTTATGGATGCTTATTATCAATTAAATGATCGTAAATCATTACCTGAATTAGTTAATAATAACTTCCTTAAACGTTCAATTTTGAAAAATGCGATGAAAAAAATACAAGGTACTTTCATTGAAGAATTATTACGCAAACATAAGTTGTTATAAACATTACACGGTGAGTCTCAAAAACTCAAAAACATTGCATAAAAACAATAAATATTATAGAGTTATAAACATATCTTTATATATTTAATTGTTTCGACATACACTGGTGTTGAAATCACAATCTACTAACGCTTGAGTCCTAACGTTATCTAGCATGCCCAGCTAGATAACGTTTTTTATTATAAAATATATTTTGTGATATGCGACTATATATTTCCATTTGACGCCAATATAGTGTCAGAAGCTCTCATTGTCATCGTGTTTAATTCGATAAACAGTTTGTCTTGTGATATTAACCTCTTTCGCAACTTTAATACCTTGTTCTTTTCTACGTTTACTTTCATTTCGTTCTTGTTCTGAAACCATTGCTAATATTTGAGCGATTAAATTTTTCATAAATTTATCTAATAATGGATTACCAATGACTTCATTCATCATAGGCAAGCTAGTAATCATCAGTTGCACTTCTTTGTCTTTTAAATAATTAACAGTATTAATCACTTCATAGTAATTACGACCTAAATGATCAATGGATTCTACGATAAACCGATCCTCCCATTCTCACAAAGTTAAATGCTTCTTGAAGTACCGGTCTATTTTCAATAGATTTACCAGTCTGTTTTTCTGTGAAAATTTTTTAGAACCAAACGTTTTTATATTTTCTATTTGTCTTTCTAAATTTTGATCAATCGATGATACCCTCGCATAGCCAACAATCGTTGATTTCAACCTCGAAATTAATATACACCCTAATCATACGTTTGAGTTGCTCTACATCTGTATGATTAGGGTGTACTTTAAAAATACATAAAACATAATTTCTCAATTAATTATCTCATTTTAATTGCTCTATGGTAATTATATTACTTGATAAATTAGACATTTTTAATATTAAAAAATCCTTCCTTTGTATAAAGGAAGGATTACATAATTAAAACTCCTTTTTATTAGTATTATAGAAAAATTTACAAAACACTCAAATCATCATATCGTTAAACGACGATATATAAGTATGAAAAAAGAACTAAATTATAGTTCTTTTTTCAATTACTTTACTTATATTTTTAATGACTTGTTCATTCCTCTTTTGAAAAATACCCTGAAGCCATAAGTTTTACGCACTATTTTTAAAATCGAAATCAATTAAACAAAAATATGTGGTTCATTACAAGTTTTTTTAATTGATTAATCGTTTGCGATTGATTATTCTTTAATGAGAATAGGAGTGATTAAATTGATTGATGATGAAATGAAATTGACACATCAGCTATGCTTTTCTGCTTATAATGTTAACAAATTATTCAACAAATTTTATGAAAAGCAATTAAGTCAATTTGGTTTAACTTTTTCTCAATATCTAGTGCTATTAACCTTATGGGAAGAAAACCCTCAAACTTTATTATCCATTGGTAAAAAGTTGAATCTAGCAAGTAATACCCTAAGCCCATTACTAAAAAGACTTGAGCAAGCTGGATGGGTTCAAAGAAATAGAGATGAAAGCGATAAACGTAACCTTATCATAACTTTAACGATAAAAGGTCTAAATGAGCAAGAAGCAGTACATGAAGCTATTGCTAAATGTGTTTCTTCACAATTTGATGTAGATGAATATATGAAAGCCAAAAGTATTATGGATAATTTAGAAGAAACGTTGAAAACTATTACAAAGGATGATTCAAATGAAACAATATGATGTCGTATTTTTAGGTAGTGGACACGCAGCTTGGCATAGTGCGCTGACTTTAAACAAAGCGGGGAAATCGGTTGCTATTGTCGAAAAAGATCGTATAGCAGGTACTTGTACAAATTATGGGTGCAATGCCAAAATTTTATTAGAAAACCCTTATGAAGTACTAGAGCAAGCTTCACACTATCCCAACATAATTAATACTGAAGCATTATCAGTGAATTGGGAAAACCTTATGTCTTATAAACATAAAATCATTGACCCTATGGCAAATACTTTGAAAGGTTTATTTGAACAACAAGGTATTGATATTATTGAAGGGGCGGGAAAATTAGTAGATGAGCATCACCTCGTAGTAGATGGTGAACAATATTACGGTGAAAACATAGTTATTGCAACAGGTCAACACAGCAATAAGTTAGATATTGAAGGGTCTGAATATACGCACGATAGTAGAGACTTCTTATCCTTAAAGCAAATGCCAAATAGTATCACATTTATAGGTGTAGGTATTATTAGTATTGAATTTGCTAGCATAGCCATTAAATCTGGTGTAGAAACTCATATGATTCATGTTGACGATGAACCGCTCAAAGGTTTTTATTCAGCACATATTGCTAAATTAATGGACAAATTGGCAACAGAAGGAGTTCAATTCCATATGAATGAAAATACTACTGTAATTAAAGAGCAAGGTGACAATTATACTGTATCAACAGAATCAGGATTAGAGATTACTACTAACTATGTGTTAGATGCTACTGGACGTAGACCAAATGTCAACGGTATTGGACTTGAAGAAGCTGGCGTTAATTTCACTACTCGAGGTATACAGGTAGATGAATATTTACGTACAAATATCCCTAATATTTATGCTAGTGGTGATGTGTTAGATAAAGTAATTCCTAAATTAACACCTACTGCAACATTTGAATCTAACTATATTGCTGCGCATATTTTGGGTATGAATAAAAATCCTATTACCTATCCTGCAATACCTTCAGTTTTATATACACTACCAAGATTGTCTAATATTGGAGTTTCTGTAGATGAAGCTAATACTAGTGAGGACTATAAAGTGATAGATATTCCTTTTGGTAAACAAATGGTGTTTGAATACAAAAATGAAACTGAAGCTGAAATGACAATTGTATTAAATAATGATAAACAATTAGTGGGAGCTGCTATATATGCTGATGATGCACCAGATTTAGTTAATTTATTAACTTTCATTGTAAACCAAAAATTAACGGCTCAAGATTTAAATAAAATGATTTTTGCTTTTCCTGGATCATCAAGTGGCGTTATAGATCAATTAAAATTAGCAATGTTATAAAAGGAGTGCTATAAAATAACTAATAATATTTATGATATACAAGTTGTTAGCAAAGATGGTATTGTAGTAAAAAGACTTGCTCCAAAAGACAGTCCTAAAAAAGTAAAAACTTTATTTCAGAATTTATTATAACTAAGCATTATTAATTGAAATGGCACAATAATATAGCGTTTAATATCTAATTATGTTACTAGTAAACATATCCACAATCCTACTGAATAGAACGAAAAAAGCACAATACAAAGCTAAAGTTGATAAGAACGTACTGAAGCTATGTTTATCTATAATTGTAGTACATTTTACAATACATCTTTTTCTTCAAAAGGGATTGGAAGACGATGATTACCATTATTCAATTTTTCCATTTGTATTTTAAATTTTAAATAAAGTCTTGTTTTTATCATCTATAAAAATTTCTCCATTGCTAACTGGAATTCTAAAAGGAAGCATATACTTAAAAGTAAGTAATTTCATATTATTATGATTTACTCCATTAATTTGTTTTAAAAGATTTTCATCCTGTGATGTAAATTTAACTTTATTGATCAGAATCATTCCTATTTTTGTTTATATTGGATACACATAACCTAAACAGATAAAACTACTTTGCATTCCTAACCTATATGATGATATAATGTGTTTAACAAAGAGAATTCCATAGGCACACTAACCCCCTCACTACCCGAAATAGTGAGGGGGTTTTGGCGTAGCTATGTCGCCTTATTATTTGTTACGATTGTTTAGCCAAAACATGAAAATCGCAACAATGCATCCTGAAATCACAGCTAACAAAGAGAATTGCCACAGGTCCCACCCCCTTCCATAGTAATTTCGCCTATGGAAGTTAAGGCGAATCTAGTATTATACCATCTGTGAATCTACAAGCCTATATACTTCCGATAAGTGACGTTATGTCTATATAACCTCTCTAAAAATTTTTAAAGAATATTTTTAGGTTACATAATAGGACGTTATCAGTATTAGATAAACATTTTTTGTAGTAAACCTTTTTTACATTGTTTTAAAATTTCCATTTCCGCTGTTTAATTATCAATCAAATTACTAATTTTTTATATTTTCTTTAACCTTTTCAAAATAAGGATCATTAAGTTGATTAATATCTAAATGTTCTGTTTGTATTGTGGTATGTGATATTCCATATTTTTCTTTTAATAAATCTTCTATTTCATTTATAACCCCAAAAGCATCTATACTACTTCTACTATCTAGAACAACATGTGCACTTAAAGAATATTGATCTGTTGTAATTCCCCATAAATGAAATTCATGTACATCGATAACGCCGGGAATAGATTTTATTGTTTCTATGATATTGTCTGTATCTAATTCTTGTGGCACAGCTTCCATCAACACCATCCAAGCATTACGCATAATTTTATAACCACCCCTAAAAATAATGATTGAAATAACCATACTTAAAATAGGGTCGAATAATTGTATACCTGTGAAATGTATTAGTAAAACTGCTAAAATGACTCCTACTGAATTTAATAAGTCTCCAACAAAATGCCATAATGCACTTTGTACATTGATATTTTGTTCATTCTTTAAAGAACGCATTAATATAACTGTCAACACAATATTTACAATTAAACCAATTGCTGCTATGACAAGCATTAACCCACTTTCAACTTGTTTAGGATAAACTATACGTATGATCGCCTCGTAAAAAATACCAATAGAAATTACTGATAGTGCTAAACCATTTAAGAATGCTGCTAATATTTCAAACCGTAAGTAACCATAAGTAAAACGTGCTGTTGGTTTACGACTTGCAAAGTAAATAGCCAGCATTGATAATCCGAGCGCAAGTACGTCACTTAACATGTGAAAGGAATCTGACAATAAAGCTAAAGAGTTGGATAATATTCCTCCTGTAAATTCTACAATGGTAAAAAATAAAGTAATTAATAGCGTTGCCCATAATGTTACTTTAGATTGTTTTTGGACTTTACTGTGTTCTACATGGTGAAAGTATGTTTGTTTCATATACCTATTCCTCCTTTTTATTTTCCATAAGTGATACTTGCACCTAAATGACCAGCAATAATAAGTAGTACAAATCCGATAATCGTCAATACAACTGTCGCACCTGTACATAATTTTTTATATTTTATAAACCACATACTACCTATTTGGGTTGATGTTGCAAACCCATATGTTATAAGCGAAGCTAAGGCGAATGTTTCATGTAAATGTACTAATTTTTCAACATGTTGCATCCCATAATGTTGGATAGCAAATGCTTCTCCACTGTCTCCAAGCATGTAACTTATAATTCCAAATACCATACCTGTAGTAAGGAGTATGGTTAATGTGATAGATAAATTAATTTTCTTCAAAAACAAATGTAGAATAGAGATAATAGTTGCTAATGACAATAATGCGATTGGAAAGTGCACAAATAATGGATGTAATGGCATGTTATTCAGCTCCTCTAACTTCTTTTTCTTAATGCTTTAAATATAGAGGATAAAACTGAAATGAAACTGAAATTTTTATAATTTTATAATAAAAGTTGTACCCTGTTTTACTATAGATTTTACCTCAATAGTCCCATGATATTGCTTAACAATATTATATAAAAGTGCCAATCCAATACCTGAGCCTTTCTGATTTTGATTAACCTGATAAAAGCGTTTAAAAATATGTTGTTGTTCCTCTTCTGGAATACCGATACCATTATCTGAAACTTCTATTTGTAACCCATTAAAATTCTTGAATGCACTAACGCTCACTTTAGTATTATTAGTGTTATGACGGTAAGCATTTTCGACTAAAATATTAATAATTTGCTTAGCATGTAATGAATGCATAGTAAATATTAAGTGAGACTTATAGCGTCTTTCTATCGTTGATTGATAGACATGCTCAGCTGTTCGAATTACTTCATCAAAACTTTTTGAAACATTGATAGGTACTATTTCATTTTTCTCATTAGTATCAATTAACATAGATTCGATGAGTTGTTGCATATATTGTGCTTCCGTTTTCATTTGTTGCAATGTTTGCTTACTTTCCATGCTTATATTATGACCTTCAATCATTTCTAAATATTGTGTACTCAATAAAAAAGAAGCTATTGGTGTTTTCATTTCATGAGATGCATTTTGCACAAACAGTTGTTGCTCATTCATTAGTTGTTCATAAGCTTTTACTGATTGTCGGGCTAAATAATATGCCAGCATTGCCATTAATATAAACGCAAAAACAAATCCAATCGTTAGTACATTAACTAACACTTGCTTAGTTTCATAGAAATCCTTAACATTTGCCAGACTATATAATATTCGCTGATTTGAAATTACTTTTTTCCTAACATCGAAAATACCTTTATTACTTTTATCAATATTATTTTTTTCTTTTCCAATAAATTTGTTTTGAAGCTCTCTTATAGAGAAAGGAGTATGATTACTTATAACCTTATGCTTTTTTACAATAAAATAATCATGTCCTTGATTCACATTATCATGCTGTTCTATGGCATGTTTTATACTGGTTATTTGATTTTCTGCTGTTTCATTAATTTCTTTATTGATATTAAAATTAAATATAAAAATAATAAAAACGAATAATACAATCAACAATAAGATTAATAATACTACATACTTAATAAAACGTTTTCCAAAATGTTTTTTCACTAATCACTCACTTCCAATTTATATCCAATATTACGTATATTTTTAATTTTTAGAGAAGCTCTTATTGCTTTTAATTTACTTCTAAGTAGTTTAACTAATACATCTACATTATTACTTGTTACTACTTGATCAATATTCCAAATTTTTTCAATAATTAAATTTCTAGGTACCACTTCATACAAAAATAATAATTCTAATAATTGATATTATTTTAGTGTTAAGTCAATAATTCTCTGGTTAATGGTAAATTGATGCTGATTATAGTGATATGTTATATTTCCTATCTTTTTAGTATTTTGTTGCATAGTTTGTGTCCTAGAGAAACGTTTAACGTTTGCCAGTATACGTGCTTCTAATTCTTCAAATTCAAACGGTTTTGTTAAATAATCATCCGCACCTATGTTTAACCCGGAAACTTTATCAGCAGTCTGTGATTTAGCGGTTAACATAATAATAGGAATATTTATATTTTTATCTCGTATTTCTTTAATAATTTCAAGTCCGCTACGCTTAGGTAACATCCAATCCACTAATAAAATATCATAAGAAGTATCTGATAAGTATTCCATTACTTCAATACCATTTCTAAGCCAATGCACTTGATATTTTTTTAGTTTTAACATTTTTTGGATTAGTTCCCCCATAAATATATTATCTTCAATTAAGAGGATTTTCATATTATCTCTTCCCAATCATTATTATTTCTTCTATTTTGCATTTCTCCACTCAACAGTGTTATAATTTAGTTAACAAGGAAACTAGCATAGATGCACCAATCCCCTCACTATTGCCGTAGTGAGGGGATTTTTTAGGTGTGGCTATGGTCGCCTATTTATTATTGCGATTACGTAGCCAATGCGTAAATACCGCAATAATACAACCACTGATGACTGTGGTCGTGATGTGAACAAGGATTTCTAGCATAGATTAGCACCTCCTCTCTGCGTCGGAACTGACGCCTGAGAGGTAGGCGACTTTTATATTATATCATCTTCAAATACACGACGGTATATAACTTTCGATAATCATGGATTATGGGTATTTAATTTGTATATAATATGCAACTGAATACAGAAGACTGAAAATTCAGAAATAATTTCAGTTTTTATAACATCATTTGTATTTAAAATAATTCATAATCTTTTAAAATCAAAAATTACTATGCGTGATATCTACCAATCATAACTTTCTCAACGTATTTACCATTATATGCAAAACTAATTTGTTTTCCATTTACATTATAAATAATTCCTCCATGTAACTTATCATTAGTCATTTTATATCCAGCATATGCTTTTTTCACATCAGAGACTTTTAAGTTTTTATTATGTAACATAAATGTTATAGAATCAGGTTTTTTATTAATATATTCAATTTCTTGATCATATTTCTTTTGGTAAGTTAAAGTACTTCCACTTTTAAAGTTTTGAATTTTTGCATCGACTTTAACTTTATTAAAAGTAACATTATTATGTTTTAATGCGTTAATAAACGCTTTTTCAGTTACAAATTTAGCATTGTATCCAGCATATCCATTATATGTGTAATGAGGTGTTGTCGCTGCATGTGTTATTGGGGGTTCTATACTAATAATATTGAAAGTTACTCCTGATAATAAAATACCTGTTGAAAGAATAATTTTACTCATTGTCTTCATTTTTATCACTCCATATTTTATAAATTGTTAATTACAAGTAATATTACGATGATTACAATAACTTTACAAATATTTGTTTGCTTTTTTATAAACCTTTCATTACATTATGGAACATAGTTCCATAGTTCATTGTATTTTACTTTCAAATGAAAAATAGAATTGATGTCATTCAGAGCATCTTCTGTTAATAAAGATTTCTCGATTTTATCTTGATTTTGAATAATTTTGTTTAAAATTTCAAACTGTTAAGGGAGAGGATCAAAAGCTTGCCATTTGATTTTTCTATGGCCATGAGGAATTCTAAGATTTAAATATTCTCTAGGTATTTTTCTGTAATCTGTTTCATATTTATACTTATTTGGGGCATTAGGATTTGGAATCATAAAAAGCACCTCAAGCCAATAACTGAACGTAAGTTCTGTTATGCAAGCTAATTAACAATTTAATAAGAAATTTTTTATTAAATAATATACTTGCCTTGTAGTTAAAAACTATCCTATATTTAAAAGATAGCTCTTACTATAAAAGGAATTTTCATTTTAATAACAGAATAAATGAAAGAAGGGTTGATATGGAAACAGTTGAAGGACTTTTGATTTTTATAATAGCTATAGTTATAGCTTCATTAATTCATTCATTATTTATAAAAAAAATCCCCTTAGCATTTATACAGATTTTTATAGGGATTTTAATATTTATATTACCTATTCCAGTGCATTTTGATTTTAATACAGAGGTATTTATGTTGTTGTTAATCGCTCCATTATTATTTGTAGATGGTGTCAATGTATCGAGAGAAAGTTTTGGTCTTTATATAACACCTATAATGCTTATGGCGCTTGGCCTTGTCTTTTTTACCGTTATTGGCGTAGGTTTTATAATACATGGTATTTGGTCTGATTTACCATTAGCTGCTAGTTTTGCTATCGTTGCAGTATTATGTCCTACGGATGCAGTAGCGGTATCAACAATTACAAAAGGTAAATTATTACCAAAAGGGTCTATGACTATCTTAGAAGGAGAATCACTATTTAATGATGCCGCAGGTATTATTTCATTTAATATAGCAATTCTTGCATTAATGACTGGAGATTTTTCACTTTCAAATGCTATGAGTCAGTTTTTAATTTCTGCTATTGGAGGTCTTTTTGTAGGAGCAATAATAGGTGTTGCACTTGTTAGATTAAGAATTTCGCTTTCTTTAAAAGGTATTGAAAATAATAATATTTTTGTATTTATACAATTATTAACACCCATTATAACATTTGTTATCGCAGAAATGTTTCATGCTTCTGGAATTATAGCAGCTGTAGTAGCTGGTTTAGTACATGGATTTGAACGCGATCGTATAGCTCAATTTAGCGCTCAGCTACAATTAAGTTATACGCAAACTTGGAATTTACTAAGTTATCTATTAAATGGTTTTGTATTCGTACTTTTAGGTTATACTGTGCCTAAAAGTATCCAAAATATTATTGCATCAGAACCACAAAACCTAGCATTTTTATTAGCGATTACGCTTATTATTGCATTACTAATTTATGGTTTCAGATTTTTGTGGGTTTATTCATTTTATCCATTATTTTATTCAAAACATAAGAACTCGCAAAATAAACAACATACTAATAGAGGTATGTATTCTCTAATTATGACCTTATGTGGCGTACATGGCACTATTTCTTTAGCAATTGCGCTGACCTTGCCCTTTACAAATGACGGTCATGCTTTCAGTTTTAGAAATGATTTATTATTTATTGCATCAGTAATGATTATTATTAGTTTAATTATAGCTCAAGTACTTTTACCTGTTTTTACTACAAATATAGAAGAAAATAAAGTTATAGGATTGAATTTTATAGAAACTCGAATTCTCATATTAGAACGTACTATTGATTATCTAAAAAATCAATCGACACCAAGAACATCATATAAATATGGTAGTGTTATAAAAAGTTATCATGATCGTATAAAGTTCATGAAATATTCGAAACAAAACACAGAAAACCCAAGAGAATTAAATCGTCTTCGTCATATTGCTTTTGAAACAGAAATGGATACACTTAATCAATTGATAAAGGATAACAAATTATCACAAAATGAATTTGATGATTACTGTACTTATACAGATCATAGACAAAGGTATAATCGTGCTTCATTATTTAAAAGAGTATTGATATGGTTTGAATTAACGATAGTGCGTAAGCAGTTTACAGACCAGTCAAAAAATAAACGAAATTTAAATAGAGGTGAAATCTCGGAGAAAACAGCAAATGTAATGAGAATAATTTACTATAATATCGCTAAACGTTTGTCTAAAGAGACGACAAATGATAATGAGTTGGAAGTTATGCAAGTTTGTGACAGTTATTTAATGCGAAATGATAATTTAACATTAGCAAATTCCAATTTAATTAATTATAAAGATCATAACCATATAACAGTATATCGAATTAAATTAACTGCATTGAACGAACAAAGAAATGTTCTTAATCAGCTTATTGAGTCAGGAAAAGTAAGTTGGAATATAGCTCTTCAAGTTAGTAAATCTATAAATTATGATGAGATGATGGTTTTAGATAAATTAATATAAAGTTTAGAGTTACATAGCGTGTGAAATGCCATAACAAAAAGAACCTTAACTATGAGTTAAGGTTCTTTTTGTTAAGTGAAATAATATAAAAAGTTCAATATATTTCGCTATCCATAAAAAATTTTATTCTAAGTTGGCATGATTTTGTTGCATCATAGTTTCATCAATGTCATCTTCAGACATTAATCCTAAAACCACACTATCTAAAAATATTAGAGAAGATTGTTCAAACAAGCTTCCAAGTGGCTGCATTGAACCTTCTGCATCATGTTTTGTTCCTGCAGGTAGAACTACTGATAAGTCGGCTAATTGGCCGATTTTTGTATTTGATTTTGTAGTAATGAGTGCTATTATTGCTCCGATTGAATCTGCTTTCTCTGCAAGCAAACGTAGATGCTCAGTCGAGCCCGACCCCGAAATAATAATAAATAAATCATTATTGCTAATAGATGGCGTTGTAGTTTCTCCTACAACGTAGGACACTTTATCTAATTGGTTTAATCGCATAGCAAAACTATTTGCAATAAAACCAGAACGCCCTTTACCAGCAACGAAAACTCGAGGGGCTTGAGTTACGAGTTGTCCAAATCCTTGATATACATTGTTTTCAAGTTGTGAAAATGTGCTTTCTAACTCTTCAACGATCAGGTTGTAATTGTTGAATTCTGTCATGATTATCTACCTTCAATCGCATCTCTACAACTTTTTGCTGCTGCTTTAGGGTCATCAGCATTAGCGATACCACCACCTACAATAATTAAATCTGGGTTTTCAGCAACAATGCTTTCAATAGTATCAGGTTTAATACCACCAGCTACAGCTACTTTAGAGTTTTTAATTACAGATTTAACCTTACGTAAGTTTTCTAGTGGAGATTGACCTTGTGCTTGTAAATCATAACCTGTGTGTACGGCAATGTAATCAGCACCCATTTCATCTAATTCTTTTGCGCGTTTCTCAATGTCTTGTACAGCAATTAAGTCAACTAATAATTCTTTATTATACTTATGAGCTTCTTCAATTGCAGCTTTAATAGAAGCATCTTCAGCTACTCCTAAAATAGTAGTAATATCAGCACCAAATTTAACAGCTTGACTCACTTCATAATCTGCAGCATCCATAATCTTTAAATCTGCTAAAACTTGGGCTTTACTAATTGATTTGCTCAATAATTCAACAGCAGGTAGACCTTCGTTTATTACAATCGGTGTTCCTATTTCAACAATATCGACGTATTCTTCCACTTCTTGAGCTAGTTTCGCCGCTTCTTCTTTATTTAATAAATCAATAGCTAATTGTAATTTCATTTTATATCAACCTTTCAATATTTGGTATAACTAATTTTACATAGATTCTGTTTTTAAACAATACTGACAAATTAGTCATGTTTTAAATTTTAAAAAGTCTATGTGTATTAATATGGATTTATATGACAAAAATTTCAGTATTAACAAATATAAATACTATTGATATAAATATAGGGTAATCGATTTTTGAAAACATTTTTTATATCACTCGTTAATATTGTAAATAAAAAAAACAATTAATTTAATAGTTCAATTTTAAAGGAGAGAATAAGGTGACTCATATTCAATTCGATTACAGTAAGACTTTAGAATTTTTCGATAAACATGAATTAGATCAACAGAAAGATATTGTTAAAACAATTCATCATACCATTCATCAAGGGACAGGCGCAGGGAATGACTTTTTAGGTTGGTTAGACTTACCTGTTGATTACGATAAATAATAATTTTCAAGAATTGTGGAAGCGTCAAAACGTATTAAATTGAACTCTGACGTGCTCGTTGTAAAGGTTCTTATCTAGGTTTGCATGCAGCGATTGAGATGCTAACTTCATCATTTAGAACAAGTACGAAATATCCTAAATCGTATTTATAGGTAATCATCTATCATCAAGTTATAAGAAAGAATTAATCAATTACTTAGCATATAAAGATTTTTCAGTAAATGTGATTTCTAAATCTGCGACAACAACTGAACCAGCTGTTGCATTTAGATTATTTAAACAATTAGCAGATAATGAAGGATATGAAACATTCGTAGTACCAGATGATGTCGGTGGAAGATTTTCCGTTCTAACAGCAGTCGATTTATGACCGATTACCGCAACCGGTATTAATATCGATTCAATCATGGTTGGTGCGGCTAAAGCACCCGAAGAATTATCATCAGAAGATTTAGACCAAAATATCGCGTATCAATATGCAACGATTCGTAATATTTTATATGGCAAAGGTTATACAACAGAAATATTAATTAACTATGAACCTTCTATGCAATATTTCAATAAATGGTGGAAACAATTATACGGTGAATCAGAAGGCAAAGACTGTAAAGGTATTTATCCTTCAAGCGCCAATTACACAACTGACTTATATTCTTTAGGACAATATGTTCAAGAGGGGCGTCGTTTCTTATTTGAGACGGTTGTTAAAGTGAACCATCCTAAACACGATATTACTATCGAACAAGACAATGATAATTTAGATGGTTTGAGTTATCTAGCTGGTAAAACGATAGATGAGGTTAACACGAAATCTTTTGAAGGTACATTATTAGCGCATACTAATGGTGGCGTTCCTAATATCGTCGTTAACATACCCTAATTAGATGAAGAAACGTTTGCTTATATCGTTTACTTCTTTGAAATTGCTTATGCCATGAGTGGATACCAACTAAGCGTTAATCCATTTAACCAACCTGGTGTAGAAGCATATAAACAAAATATGTTTGCATTATTAGGTAAACCTGGTTTTGAAGATAAGAAAAAATAATTAGAAAAAAGATTAAAACAATAATGATAGGAGAGATACAGTGAAAAAAGATATAGGTGTATTTGGATTAGGAGTCATGGGTAAGAATCTTGCTAAAAATATTAAATCAAATCATCATAGTGTTTCTGTTTATAGTATTTCATCTAAAGAAATTGATGAGTTAATAAAACATTCTAATGAAACAATACATCCAACTTATACACTTGAAGATTTTGTATCTTCACTGGAAAAGCCACGAAAGATATTACTAATGGTTAAAGCTGGTGAACCTACTGATAAAGCTATTGAAAATTTAGTGCCCTTCTTAGATCCAGGAGATATTGTAATTGATGGTGGTAATACAAACTATCAAAATACAATTAGTAGAAATAAAGAGTTAGCTAAAAGTTGTATTCACTTTATTGGAATGGGAGTGTCAGGTGGCGAATTTGGTGCCCTAAATGGCCCATCACTTATGCCTGGCGGACCAAAAGAAGCATTTTATCAAGTGAGTAATATTTTAGAATCTATATCAGCAAAAGCTGAAGATGGTAATCCATGTGTGACTTATATTGGTCCAAATGGTTCAGGACACTATGTGAAAATGGTACATAATGGCATTGAATACGCCGACATGCAATTAATTGCAGAAAGTTATGCACTTATGAAGTATTTATTAGGGATGTCACATCAAGATATAGCCCAAACATTTAGACGTTGGAATGAGGGGGAGTTATCGAGTTATTTAATTGAAGTAACTAGCGATATTTTTAATAAATTAGATAAGGAAACTAGAGAACCCCTCGTGGAGCAAATTTTAGATACTGCAGGACAAAAAGGTACAGGCAAGTGGACTGCTATTAATGCATTAGATATAGGGATACCACTTACTATTATTACTGAATCTGTGTTTGCACGTTTTATATCTTCATTAAAAGAAGAACGTGTTAATGCATCAAAACAATTGTCTGGACCGAAAATTAACTTTTATGAAGATAAAGAAGAATTCCTTGAAAATATACGGAAAGCACTTTATTTAAGTAAAATCTGCTCATATGCACAAGGGTTTGATCAAATAAAAAAAGCAAGTAAAGATCAGGAATGGAGTATTCGCCTTGGAGAACTAGCAATGATTTGGCGTGAAGGTTGTATTATTCGAGCTCAGTTCTTACAAAAAATCAAAGAAGCTTATGATAAAGATGAGAATCTACAAAATCTATTACTAGACTCATATTTCAAAAATATTGCAACAAACTACCAAGAAGCTTTACGTGATGTTATAACAACTGCTGTAAAAAATGGAATTCCGACACCAGGTTTCTCTGCGAGTATTAACTATTATGATAGTTATCGCTCAGAAAACTTACCTGCTAACTTAATACAGGCGCAACGCGATTATTTTGGAGCTCACACATATGAACGTAAAGATAAAAACGGTGTATATCATACTCAGTGGATTGAGGAGTAGTTATTATTTAAATTATCGAATATTTGATAATTCAATAAACAAAGGAGGCAATAAAAATATCTAAGAATATATATTTTTACTGCTTTCTTTATGATGGTTAAAATATATTCAAAAAATAATATTAAAAATTTAACCACAATAGAAAGAAGGTATTGATTTTGGAAAAAATGTTTCTGCCCTTATAACAATATTTGGAGCGACAGGCGATTTAAGTTATCGAAAATTATTTCCCTCTATATATATAATTTATTTCAAAAAGGTTATTTTAAGAATTCACTCGCAATTATCGGTACAGGTTTAAACAAATTAACTACTGATGAATTTAGAGTTCAAGTTAAAAGAGCTATAGAAAAGAACATTGAAAATCCAAAGAAGATTGATGCGTTTTTAGAACATTTATTTTATAAACAACAAGACGTTAATACTAAAGAGAGTTATCAAGATTTGTTACAAATGAGTTTAGAACTTGATGATAAGTTTGATCTAAAAGGGAACCAATTATTCTATCTTGCAATGTCTCCTAACTTCTTTGGAATTGTAACAAACTATTTGAAAGAGACTGGATTAACTAATGTGCAAGGATTTAAACGAATAATTATAGAAAAACCATTTGGTGATGATTTAAAGTCTGCTGAAAAATTAAATAATCAAATAAGGAAGTCATTTAAAGAACAGGAAATCTTTAGAATTGATCACTATTTAGGTAAAGAGATGATTCAAAATATCGAACGTCTTCGATTTGGAAACACTATATTTGAACCACTTTGGAATAATAAATATATTTCCAATATACAAGTAACATCATCAGAAACTCTAGGTATAGAGGATCGAGGTTCTTACTATGAATCGAGTGGCGCTCTAAAAGACATGGTGCAAAATCATTTATTACAAATGGTTTCGTTACTTGCAATGGAACCTCCAATTAGTAGAAAAAGTAGTGATATAAGAAAAGAAAAAGTTCAAGTCTTAAAATCTTTGAAATGTTTTAATCCGAATGAAATTAAAAAAATTTCGTACGTGGTCAATATGATGGGGGAATGATGAATAATGAGTTCGTTCCTGCATATAGAAATGAATCTAATGTAGATTCACAATCTGATACTGAAACTTTTATAGCAGGTAAAATAGAAATTCAAAACTCTAGATGGGCTGGTGTTCCATTTTATATTCGTACAGGAAAAAGAATGAAGAAAAAATCTATCCAAATCATTATAAAGTTTAAAAAATCCTATGCATTTATATTATAGTAATTGTGAACAGGATGCACCAAATTTATTAGTCCTCAACGTACAACCTAATGAAGGATTTTCTTTATGTGTGAATGGTAAGAAAAGTAATCAAAATAATGAAATGCAAAAAGTGAAGCTTCATTATACTATGCCGATTAAAGATAAAATGAATACAGTTGATGCGTATGAAAATCTTATTTACGATGCATTAATTGGAGAACAAAAAAACTTTACGCGTTGGGAAGAATTAAAACATTCTTGGAAATTTGTTGATGATATTGAAAATGTGTGGAAACAAGAACAGCCACAGTTTCCTAATTATATCTCTGGAAGCTATGGACTAAAGAAAGTGAAAAATTACTTAGTGAAGATGGATTGAATTGGTGGAATAATTTGTAATATACAAGACTTTAAGTCGTCGTCTTTTGAATGAGTAGTTAATCATTGATTAATATGCAATAATCAATGTTATAAAGATTATAAAAGGAGGATATTTAATGGATTTTATTAATATTACAGGTGCTTCACAAAATAACTTGAAAAACATAGATGTAAATATCCCAAAACATTTAGTAACCGTATTTACAGGACGTTCTGGTTCAGGGAAATCATCTTTAGTATTTAATACTATTGCTGCGGAATCTGAACAGCTACTAAATGAAAGTTATTCCAGTTATATTCAATTTCATTTAAATCAACAACCCAGACCGAAAGTAAAAAAAATTAAAAATCTTCCTGTAGCAATGACGATTAATCAGAAAAGATTCAATGGGAATTCTCGCTCTACGGTAGGAACGGTTTCGGATATATATGCCTCCGTTAGATTACTCTGGTCTAGAATAGGCGAACCGTTTGTTGGATATTCAGATGCATATTCCTTCAATAGTCCTAAGGGCATGTGTAAAACTTGTGAAGGATTAGGATATATTGAAGACATTAACTTAGATGAGTTGCTAGATTGGGATAAGTCTTTAAATGAAGGTGCAATAGACTTTCCTTCTTTTGGACCAGATAAAGAGCGTGGTAAAGCCTATCGAGATAGTGGTTTATTTGATAATAATAAAAAATTGAAAGACTATACAAAAGATGAATTAGAATTATTTTTATATCAAGAGCCAATGACGTTAAAAAATCCTCCGAAAGAATGGAGAAAGTCAGCTAAATATGTAGGACTAATACCTAGATTCAGTAGAATATTTTTAGGCGATAAAGAATTTAATAAGAAACGCTACGCCAAACATCTTAAAAATGTAGTAAATAATAAAATATGTCCTACATGTAAAGGTCAACGTTTAAACTCGAAAATATTAAGTTCTAAAATTATGAGTAAAAATATTTCTGATTTTACACAAATGACAATTAAGGAAAATTTAGAGTTTCTTAATAAATTAGAGGATCCAACAGCTAAATATATTATTGATCCTCTCAAAAAGCAGTTAGAAGCACTAGAATATATTGGATTAAGTTATTTAACGCTTAACCGTGTAACAACGACATTATCAGGCGGTGAAGCGCAACGTCTTAAATTAATACGTCATTTAAATAGTTCTTTATCAGATTTAGTTTACATTATAGATGAACCAAGTGTTGGCTTGCACCCAGAAGATATAGCTAAAATCAATGAAATTTTAAAATCTTTAAAAGACAAAGGTAATACTGTGTTAATTGTTGAACATGATCCCGATGTCATTAAAGAAGGAGACTATATCATAGATATGGGTCCAGGTTCAGGAAAAAATGGTGGTGAAATCACATTTGAAGGCACATATAATGAATTACTATCTTCAAATACTTCGACAGGTAACGCATTACGTAACAAGCATAATTTAAAAGAGAGTATTCGTGAAGCTAACCATTTTTATAATATCGGTCCTGTGACACAAAACAATTTAAATAACGTAAAAACGTCTATACCTAAACATGTATTAACAGTCTTAACGGGCGTTGCTGGTTCAGGTAAAAGTACCCTTGTTAAAGCAGGTTTTGAAAATAATGACCATACCATCTTTATTGATCAAAAAGCAATTCAAGGATCTAATAGATCTAATCTATTAACGTATTTAGGTGTTTTTGATAGTGTAAGAAGCTTTTTCAGTAAAGAAACTGGCTTAAATAAAGCTATGTTTAGTTATAATTCAAAAGGTGCCTGTCCAAATTGTGGTGGAAAGGGGTATATTAAAACGGAACTTGCTTTTATGGGTGATTTTTCACAGACATGTGAAGTTTGTCATGGCAAACGTTATAAACAAGAAGTATTAGATGCTACCATAGAGGGGTATTCAATCGCCGATGTTCTCGATTTGACGGTTGACGAAGGTATCATTTTCTTTGATAAAAAGAATGATATTAAGTCAAAATTACAATCTGTAAGTAAAACAGGTTTGAATTATATGTCACTTGGACAACCTTTATCCACTTTGTCTGGTGGAGAGATACAACGCGTGAAACTAGGACAACATTTAGATGAAGAGATAAAGAATAATATTTTTATTTTTGATGAACCAACCACAGGCTTACATGAATCGGATATCCCTATATTGATGGAGTGTTTTGATGATTTAATTGATCGAAACAATACTGTTATTTTGATTGAACATAATTTATCGATTATGTGTGAAGCAGATTGGATCATCGATGTCGGCCCAGGTCCTGGTTTGGATGGTGGAAAGGTCAAATTTAGTGGAACACCTAAAAACTTTATTGATAGTTCAGAAACATTGACATCTAAACACTTGAAACGCTATATCAATCAGTAGAAATAGAAGAGTTGGATGAGTTTATATTTATTATATTCATTCAACTCTTTTCTCATCATAGGTTCTTTCAGTATAAAAATATTGAAAGAATAATGCCTTATTACAATATGAACGACTATATTGTCTTTCTTTTAATGATACGGTCGCGTTATAATAAAATGTAGTACTGACAAAAAAGTCTATATGTAGGAAAGGAGTGAGAAGATGTTAATTGAATATAATAACAAGGAATTTTATACAGCTAAAGATTTAGCTTTATCTGTTATTGGAGGAAAATGGAAAATACCTATCATATACCAGTTATTACAAACAGAAGTTTTACGACTTAGTGAGTTTGAAAAATTGCTGCCTGAGATTAATCAAAGAATGCTTATTAGACAGCTTAGAGAATTAGAGAATGATAAAATTATTGAAAGAATCGTCTACCCAGTTGTTCCACCAAAAGTTGAGTATAAATTAACGGATATAGGAAAAACACTTGATAAAATAGTATATGCAATTTGTGACTGGGGAGATGAATTTCTAGAAGAAATTTCTAAATAATAAAATGTTGAATTTCAAATATATATGTAAAAGACGCCTCAACATTGAATGAGTTATTCAAAGCAAGGCGTCTTTATCTATGTGTTATTGTGGTTTTAGAATGACTTTAATATTATTATCTTTTTTCTGATCAAAAATATCATATGCTTGTTTTGCATCTTCTAAAGGCATTGTATGCGTTATAATTTCTGTTGGATCGAAAACTTCATTTTTAATCATTTCATATAATTTTGGCATTTGATGAATAACTGGCGCTTGACCGCTTTTCACTTGAACATTTCTATTAAAAATTAAATCTATTGGATAATTATCTGCTGGCGTTCCATAAATACCAGTTAATTGAATGGTACCAAATTTTCTTACTGATTCAGCTGCTGTAATAATTGGACTAATATTACCTCGTTGAGCAGAATTTGAACTTATTTCTAAATCATCTTGAGCTACTTGTCCATCCATTCCTACACAATCTATAACAACATCTGCACCGCCACGCGTCGTTTCATGAAGTAGCTTTCCAATATTATCTTCTTTAGAAAAATTATATACTTCAGCACTGTTATATTTTTTCGCATGGTTTAATCTATGCTCCACATTGTCAATGGCAATCACTCGTTCAGCACCTTTTAATTTAGCAAATTTTTGTGCCATTAAACCGATTGGGCCACAACCGAGAACAATAACAGTATCCCCAGATTTTACGCCTGCATGTTCAACACTCCAATAAGCTGTTGGGACAACATCAGATAAAAACAATACTTGTTCGTCTTTCAAATCACTATCCGGAACTTTGAATGAAGAGAAGTCAGCAAACGGCACTCTTAAATATTCAGCTTGACCGCCCCAATGGTTTCCGTGCATAGCGCTACCAAATCCGAACAGACCACCGTTATCCATTTTCCAACTTGCTGGTGATGGATTAGAATTATCACATTGAGATTCCATGTCATTATTACAATAGAAACAATCGCCGCAACCTATGTTAAAAGGTATAACAACTCTATCACCTTTTTTTAAAGTTTTAACATCTTTTCCTACTTCTTCTACAATGCCCATCGGCTCATGTCCAATAACAAAACCAGGATCCATAAATAAATCACCTTGATGATATAGGTGTAAATCAGAACCACATATACCTGAAGCTGTTATTTTAATAATTGCATCTGTTGATTCTTCTATTGTTGGATCACTTACTTCACGAACTTCCATATTTTTATGACCTTGATACGTCACTGCTTTCATTTAAATCACACTCCTTTAGTTAATTTATCCTCTATATTAAAATATAAACGAAAAAAAAGTAAATTGAGTAATTATTATTTAGTGAGAAAATCTTGTGTTAAATATAAACATACATAATGTACATATAAAGCATGTGAATTTATTGGATATAATGGACTTTTTAAAAAGATAGTATATATAACAAATGGCTGAAACTTTAAATATTCGGATTCGCTCACACGAAAACTAATTTATTTTGGCACCTTACGGTTGAGTTTACAATTTTGCCCAATAGTTTCGTCGCTAGCTACAAACGTGCCAGATGCGCCAGCTTGTTGGCCGAAGAAGGTAAATTTGAACGCTCGAACTCAGAAATTAAAGCTATCGTGAATGGTCGAGAAGTACGATGGGAAGAAATTAAACATTGGAAATCAATTTGTGCAGCACATGTCTTACAAGAATTGATAGATTTAGGGCAGGACGTTTATCTTAACCAACAGGTCTTAACTCATCAAAATTTTTATCAATTAACTGAAGATGAACTGATACAAGCAGCAATTGAAAGCAAATTGGCTTTAGGAACAGATAAAATACTAGAAATCTACGACGAACGTTTAAATGAAAGTGATGCTATATGGAAAACATTTGTTCAATGTACGCCAAAGTATTCCTCCTTTAAAGAACGTCATGTCATCATCGGAGTAGAAGGTATTAACCCAACAACGGTCAGCAATATTGACCAAGAAAGTGGTATGTCTTTAGAAGGTTCATATAGTCTTCATCCTGAACTCTCACAAAAAGATAACATGCAACTTGTAATGGAAACATTTGGTAATTACAAACATCCAAGTTTGTTTAAATTTGAAATGTTAGAACCTAACATACATAAACTTCCTGGCGATATCGATCCAAATGCTGCTAAAGTTATTTTTGGTGTGGAGTATCTTGCGCATACTGGACTGAATATTAATCAATATGCAATGCATCAATTCTTTCCGAAAGACAATGGTTTAAAGATTGATTTAGGTATTTTTGTTCCACAAGGTATCCCAGATGAAGCAGTCATTGGACATATGGAACACTTTGCGATTGAATTCTCATCTGTGTTTAAAAACTTGATTGATATGATGAGACGACAGTCTGAGAAATAAATAAAAGAGGCTAAGATTTTGTAGTGAACCAAAATTTGAACTTTTTGGTTAAATTATTTCTTTTAAGGTAAGATTTCTGTATTCAACAGGGGTCTTGACTTTTTAATTCTAATCCTTCACAAGAACTAATTTCTTCTCCATAGGAGTATTATCATAATAATTACCTTTCCTTGATAAGCTTTGAAAAATACGATGATTTTTAAGAGTTTCCAACCAGAGTCTGTCTTGATAGTGCGAATCTTAATCAGAATAAACTATAGTTCGATATTTTAATTCCAGAACATTTCTAATAAAATGTTAAATAATCCCTTTAACCCCCCAAAAAATAGATGGTAAATAGAGTTTTTTATTAGTTCTCATTATATTTAAATGAGTAATATCTTTTAGTTAATATAAAAGTCGACAAGTCTATATAAGATTTGTCGACAATCTGCATTTCTATGATTTCACTATTGTTTTTTCATACTTGGAGTCAATAAAACTTACACACCCCGCAGCCGCCAATAACATTATTCCAGCAAACAACAGCATGTTTGGCATTGATTCACCAAACAACGGGAATAACGCAAAGCTAGCTAAAGAAGCGATAATCTGAGGGAGACAAATTGAACAGTTAAATAATCCTAAATAAGCACCAGCATTTTTTCCATCTGTATTTTCAGTTAATAATGTAAATGTTTGTGTATTCATAGTAAGGTTATTAATTCCAATTAAGCAGAACGATAAAATTAATAACCACTGTGAATGAATAAAGAAAATTGATATAAATCCTATAGCACCCATGAGCAAACCAACTCTTAATACTAATTTTCTTTGATGAGGTTTTGCATATGCAGCTACTATGCCAAATAAAATAGATGCTACAAATTGTACGCCAGTTAATACACCATACCAGTTACCTGCTTCTTGGTATCCTACTGATGAAGGATCTGTAGTACCCCAAACATTATTAGCAATAGCACCAGGTGTATATGTCCATAAATACATAATGGCAAACCAAGTAAAGAATTGAACCAAAGATACTTGCCAAAATTGTTTAGGTGCTTTTAAAAGCAATTGCCATAAATTCAATGAATTTTTACGATTTCTTTTTTCCTCTATTCCATGATACTGTGCATGTAATTTAGGGTTATATTCATTTACAGAACGTACTGTCCAAATAGTTGAAATTAACAGAACAACTGCTGCAATATAATATGCAATTTTTACTGTCATAGGTACTTCACCTTTAGACGCTACGTTCGATACACCCCAAAGTGTTAATAAGAATGGGAGTAAAGTTGCTATAATCCCTCCCATATTCGAAAAAATTTGTTGCCAAGACCAAGCCATGTCTCTTTGTTTTTCAGGAACCATATCACCAATAACCATTTTGTATGGTTGCATACAAGCATTTGCAGTTAAGTCCATAAAAAGTGTCATGATTGCTCCAAATAAAAGAGCAGACAATGATGCATAACCAAAACCAAGTGATCCTGAATTCGGTAATAATACAAGTGTGATAACTCCTATAGGACCGGCTATTAATAAATATGGCATTCGTCTACCAAATCTTGTCCATGTACGATCCGAATAATAACCAATCAATGGTTGAATAATCAAACCAGCTAACGGAGGTAAAATAAAGAACCATCCAAGATTATTGGGGTTCGCTCCTAAGGTTTGGAAAATTCTAGCCATCATAGCTGACTGTAAAGAAAATGCCATGTTTACTCCAAAAAAACCAAAAGTCATTGCAAAAATAATGCTCTTTTTCAATATTGGCAAGCTCAATTTTTCTGACAATGGCTTTTCTTTCTCACTACTGTATTGATAACCTAAACCATCTGTGTCTTTCATTTTAAAATCTCCTTAAAAAATAACAGTCTTTAAAGTATGCGATTACTTTAAAGACTGTTATTTCATATAATATTTTCTACACACATCAGTCTTCGTTAATTATGTAATCGATTACTTACAGATAATAACATATGAAAGTGATTGTGTAAACGATTACACTTTATTTGGATATAGTTGATTTTCTTTCTATTAACTTACCATTTAAAATTATATTTTTTCTTTCCATTGCTTTTTTATCTATAATCTCTATTAACAACTCCATTGCTTTTTCTCCGATTTCATAATTAGGTTGCGAATAGGTTGTAAGTCCAGGTTCAATGATTTCAGCTAATTTAATGTTATCGAACCCTACAACAGAAATATCTGTCGGTATATTTATCTTATGTTCTCTCAACACTTTAATTATTCCAATGGCCATTTCATCATTAGCTGCAAAAATAGCTGTTGGTCTATCTTTCATACTTAAAATATGTCTTGCAATTTTATATCCTGATTCTAAAGAAAAATCTCCTTCAATAATTGTTTCCTTAGTAACTGGATAATTATACTGTCTCATTTTATTTTCAAATCCTAATAAACGCTTTTTCCCCAAAATACTATCTAATGATCCTGTAACATGTATTATTTTCTTTTGCCCTAAATTAATAAGAAAATCTGTAACTGTTTCTGCTGCTTCAACGTTATTAATTGATATTGTAGGGATATCTAAACTTGTGCTTGTTTCACATGCTAACACTATTGGGTATTTATCATAAATATCTTTCATTGTTCTTAAACTTAACTTTGATGTTAATAGGATCATACCGTCTACTTGCCTCTCATAAAGGTATTTAAAATAATTATCTACTTTCTTCTTTTGAGCATCAGCCAAAAGAATTTGATATCCCTTCTTTCCAGCTATACTTTCAATTCCTCTCAGCATATTTGTAAAAAAAGGATTAGTAATATCAGGTACTACAACTAAAATAGTGTTAGTTTCCATTTTTCTTAACTGTCTTCCAATACTATTAGGATAATAATTTAATTTTTCTACAGCATCTAAAACTTTTTTTCTGTTTTTTATAGATACATTCCCGGTATTTGTTAATACTCTTGAAACTGTTGCTGTTGATACTTCTGCAAGTTCAGCCACGTCTTTTATATTTGTCACTCTTGAATCCCCCTTGTTCAATATATACAACTTTGATTAGAAAAAAGTTATTATACTAGCATTCACTCTTAGCTAATACTAAATAAATGAGATATTTTTCTAAATATAATTCGAGCTAAATTAGCTAAACTTATTATATAACATAACCGGCTTTAATGTAATCGTTTACAAAAACTCAAAAACTTGATACATTAAAATGTAATCGATTATATTTTAAATTGTTATTTCTATATTTAAATGGCTAAAAATAAACATAAAGCATACTAATATTTTATTCATTGTAATAACATAAAACGATAAGGAGCGAGAATTATGACAGAAATTAAAGATAGACAATGGTGGAAAGAAGCTGTCGCATACCAAGTTTATCCTCGTAGCTTCAATGATTCTAACAATGATGGTATCGGTGATTTACGTGGAGTAATTCAAAAATTAGATTATTTAAAAGAATTAGGGATTGACGTTATTTGGTTAAGTCCAATGTATGCTTCTCCTAACGATGACAACGGTTATGATATCAGCGATTATCACGCCATTATGAAAGAATTTGGAACTATGGAAGATTTTGATGAACTCTTAGATAAGGTCCATCAGAAAGGAATAAAACTAATTTTAGATCTTGTAGTCAATCATACTTCAGACGAACATCCTTGGTTTATTGAATCTCGTTCAAGTAAAAATAGTCCTAAACGTGATTGGTACTACTGGGCTGATCCGAAGGATGATGGTTCTGAACCTAATAACTGGGAAAGTATCTTTAATGGTTCAACTTGGGAATTTGATGAAAATACAGGACAATATTATTTTCACTTATTCAGTGTTAAACAACCCGATTTAAATTGGGAAAACCCTGAAGTACGAAATGCAGTTATAGACATGATGAATTGGTGGTTCGATAAAGGTATTGATGGTTTTCGTGTAGATGCAATTACGCATCTTAAAAAATCTTGGGAAATGGGAGATTTACCCGTTCCTCCAGGTAAAAAATATGCCCCGGCTTTTGATGCTGATATGAACCGCCCTGGTCTTCAAGATTGGTTACAACAAATCAAAGATGAATCATTAAGTAAGTATGATATTATGACTGTCGGTGAAGCAAATGGAGTAAATCCCGATAATGCTGACGAATGGGTTGGAAGAGAAAATGGTAAATTTAATATGATTTTCCAATTTGAACATTTAGGCTTATGGAATACAGGACAATCTCATTTCGATGTTAAAACTTATAAAAAGGTATTGAACCGTTGGCAAAAAAAACTTGAAAATACTGGATGGAATGCACTATTCATCGAAAACCATGATCAGCCGCGTCGTGTATCTACATGGGGAAATGATAATAAATATTGGTATGAATCAGCTACAAGTCATGCGGTTGTTTACTTTCTACAACAAGGCACACCATTTATTTATCAAGGACAAGAAATTGGAATGACGAACTTTCCGTTTACAAATATAGAGCAATTTAACGATGTATCTGTTAAAAATGAATACCTTATGGTTAAAGAAGAAGGCGGAAATACTGATGCATTATTAGAGAAACACCGCATGGAAAACAGAGATAATTCTCGAACTCCAATGCAATGGAATAATGAAGATTATGCTGGTTTCTCTAATGTTGAACCTTGGTTCCCAGTCAACCCTAACTACGTTTCAATTAATGTCGAACAACAAGAAGCGGATGATCATTCTATATTGCAATTTTACAAAGATTTAATTCAACTTAAAAAATCAGATGACACCTTTACGTATGGAGAATTCAACTTAATTGATTCAGAAAATTCCAGTATCTTTGCATATACTCGCACATTAAGTAATAAAACAGCAGTCATTGTCGGTAATCTAACAAATCAAACAGCAAGTCTAAAAACTGATCTTAAATTAAACAAGGGCGATTTAAAATTGCATAACTATGATACTGAAATTAATACAGATAATATAAAACCCTATGAAGCATTTGTTACTATGATTTAGTTAATAAATTTATTCAGTTGACAATTATCCAAAATCCAAACCCACTCATAACAATATAAATTTTAATTTGAGTGGGTTTGGATTTTTTAATTATATATTATTCACCTTTTTTGTCTAACTTTTAAATTGAGTATTAATAAAATCTCCTATACTATGTGAATAATCATATTTTTATTCTTAATTAATCTTTATATCAAGAAAATCATACAATTGATAGCTCTAAGCATTCTATATTTTCAATTTTTTTCTAATTAGAGAAATATGTTCACTTATCATATTTTTTTGTTTATTCAAGAATTCGAGGTGTGCTCCAAGTATACTTTGTATGTCTATTTTATTTTGATAGAGCATGTCAGTGTTTTTTTGAATTTCTTTTAATGGCATATTTAAATTCCTTAGACACTGGATAAATTTAATCATTTCGATATCGTCGTCTGTGTATAAACGCTGGTTATTGCTGTCTCTATGGATGTGTTTTAATATATTCTTTTTCTCGTAATAACGTAGTTTGCTTTTAGGTATTTTGCAATAATCTGAAACATATTCAATATAGTATTGGGTCATGTAAGCATATCCTTTCTCTTAAACCAAGGTTTAATTGATATTGTATTCTATATAAACATGAATAAGGAGGAAAGACAATGAAAAAATCTTTAATTGTTGTCACAAACATTGCGAAATACGATAATTTAGAAAGGCCTACAGGTGCGTGGTTCTCAGAAGTTACGCACTTTGCAAAAGATTTCTATGACGCAGGTTATGAGGTTGACTTCGTAAGTCCCAATGGTGGATATGTACCTCTTGATCCAGTCAGTCTTAGTCCTGAAATGATGGGTGCTGAGGACTGGAAATACTATACGAATCATGATTACATGAATAAATTTGGACAAACGCTATCTCCGAAAGAGGTTAATCCTAATGACTATCAAGCCATTTACTTCGCAGGTGGACATGGTGCGATTTGGGATTTAAGAAATAACAAAGAACTCAATGACATTGCTTTAAGTATTTACAATAATCAAGGCGTTCTTTCATCTGTATGTCATGGTGCTGTTGGTTTACTAGACATTAAAGAAAATGGCGATTACCTCGTTCATCATAAAGATGTGACTGGTTTTACAAATAGTGAAGAACAAGCAAATGGTACAACTGAATACATGCCATATTTATTAGAAGACGAATTTATTAGTAACGGTGCACATTTTAAAAAAGAGGATGACTGGAGTAATTTTGCAGTCGTAGATGGTCGCATTGTCACTGGTCAAAATCCTCAATCAGGACATGCAGTTGCTGAACATGCTTTAAAGATCTTAGCTAATCAATAATTTTAAAAAGGAGCGATACACATGAAATCATTAATTATTGGCGCTAATGGTGGCGTCGGTCAACATCTCATACGTAAACTAAATGTACGAGATGTTGATTTTACGGCCGGTGTTAGAAAAGAAGAACAAGTTGAAGCTTTAAAAGCAGATGGTATCGATGCAATTTACATTGATGTTGCAAAACAATCTATTGATGAATTAATAGAATTATTTAAACCGTATGATCAAATCCTTTTTTCCGTCGGTTCTGGTGGAAGCACAGGTGACGATCAAACAATCATAGTAGATTTAGACGGTGCAGTGAAAGCAATTAAAGCAAGTGAACACGTCGGTCGTCAACACTTTGTTATGGTATCAACGTACGATTCACGTCGAGAAGCTTTTGATGCGTCAGGCGACTTGAAACCATATACCATTGCAAAACATTATGCGGATGACTACTTAAGACATGCAAGTTTAAAATATACCATCGTGCATCCAGGCGCTTTAACAAACGAACATGAAACGCAACAATTCAATATGAGTGAGCAATTTGAAAATGTACAAAATCCGTCTATTACAAGAGAAGATGTAGCAGAAGTGCTTGTTTCTGTATTAACTGATGAAGCATTACAAGGTCACGAATTCCAAATCATCAATGGTAATTTGTCATTATCAGACGCAACGAATAAATATCTGGAGGAATAATAAATGAATAATCAACAAATTGTACTTGCAAAACGACCCCAA
>NZ_JBBOZB010000004.1:0-87330 GCF_038008425.1 Staphylococcus sp. FSL H8-0121 | reverse complement strand
TGGTAGTTATTATTTGGATTGCTTGGATTAAACCTCTAGCTTCTATCAATGAATTATTAGGTATGTATGAAATCATTCCTGGATTTATAGTAAGTGTCATCGTTACTTATGTCGTAAGTAAATTAACAGCTAAACCAGGTGACTTTGTAAATAACGATTTAGCTAAAGTGAAACAAATTGTTAAAGAAAAATAGAAACTAATATATTAGGGTCCGAGAACTTTATATCTCGGACCCTAATTTTTAGTTAAATTTAATTATGGTAAATGTGTACTTCTGGTTCTTTATCGTCTTTATTTTTACTAATCAATGCGCGCGGATTATTACCATCTTTAATTCTAATTTCATATTCATCTATATTATCAAAATATTTCTTAGCCTGTTCTGTAACATATTGAGTAATACCAATTGTCTCAGCTTGACCGTAATAATCTATTGGTAAGTCAACTGTTAATTGTTTTGCTTTTTTATCAACAAATTTTACTTTACCTACTGCTTGAGTAAAGTTAGAAAAGTAAGATTGTAAATTATCATTAAATTGTTTGAAATTATTATTTAATGATTCATCATAGTCAGCCGCTGTTGAAGATGGTAATAGAGCAGTTTTTTCATTGATTGATTTCCAATCATTGATTTTAGTTTGACCATCATCTGCAGTCGCACCTGCTATAAATTCTCCAGGTGTGATAGATTCCTGACTACTTTGTTTATATATAGCGAAGTGAATTGGAATATCTTTTAAATCACTGTTTTCTCTTAATCTTGATAACATTTCACTTGCCATTGCCTTACCTTGCTTTTCTATTTCTTTGTCATCTAATTTTTTACTATAGGTTTCACCGTCTTTTTCCTTTTGGTAATAATATTTGCTATTCATTGCTAAACCAATCGTCATACCTTTAATGTTCTTACCTTTTGAATCGCTATTACCATAGAAATCTTGTTCTAAAATATTGGATAAATATGCTGGTGACTTTTCTGCTATTTTAGTTGGATCTGTTTCCCCTTGGTGAGAAGGATTAAGCCCTAAGTTTTCATTAGCTTTTTTCTTTTTCTTTTCCTTCTCACTCATGTTATCTATTTCTTTTTTAGTATATTTAGGATCCAAATATGCATTAATCGTTTTTTTATCTAAAAATTGTCCATCTTGATATAAGTATTTATCTGTTGGAAAGACTTCTTTACTTAGTTCTAATAGTCCAGATTCGAAACCTTCACTATTATAACTATTTGCCATATTATCTTGTAAAAGGCCACGTGACTGACTTTCTTTAAAAGGCAAAATAGTACGATAATCATCGCCTTGAACATTTTTATCCGTAGCTACTTGTTTCACTTGTGATGAATGACTATCTTTTGATTGATTTGTGTCTTGATCTGACTTTTTGTCTTTATCATTACTGCATGCGGTTAGAATAAAAATTGTCGAGATAAGTAAAATTATTGTTCTCTTCATCGACGTACCTCACTCATTATTGATTTCCTTTTGTTTTGTCGCAAATTCATCTTCAGTCCAAATTTCTGTTCCAAATTTTTCAGCTTTAGTTAGTTTAGAACCTGCATCAGCACCAGCAATAAGTAAATCTGTACTTTTGGTTACACTATTAGTTACTTTGGCACCTTGCATTTGTAACCATTGTGATGCTTCTTTACGTGTCATTTGTTCTAATTTACCTGTTAATACAATCGTTTTACCACTAAATTCTGGATGCCCTTCAATTTCTGTTGTTTTGACACCTTTGTATGTCATATTAACATTTTTATCTTTTAGTTTTTGAATTAATGCACGAATATCTTCATTATCTAAATAGGTAACAACAGATTGAGCTAACTTATCGCCTATATCATGGATGCCTACAAGTTCTTCCTCTGTTACTTCAATTAGTCGATCCATTGTTTCATATTTCTCGGCTAATACTCTGCTTGCTTTAACCCCAAGATGTCTAATACCTAAACCAAATAATAAATGTTCTAGAGATTGTGATTTTGCTTTATGAATTGCTTCAAGTAAATTTTCAACTTTTTTACTTCCCATGCGTTCTAGTGGTAATAAATCATCTTCAGTTAAATAGAATATATCAGCAACATCTTTAATTAAATTATTTTCATAAAGTTGTTGAATAATCTTTGTTCCTAATCCGTCTATATTCATTGCTTGGCGAGATACAAAATGAATTAGTCCTTCGATGAGTTGTGCCTGGCATTTAGGGTTAATACATCTTAAAGCTACTTCCCCTTCTATCCTTACAAGTTCATGATTACAACTTGGACAATGTGTTGGCATATGATAAGTTTTGGCATCATCTGGTCGACGATCTAAAATACTTTTTACAACTTCCGGAATAATATCGCCAGCCTTTTTGATGACTACGCTATCGCCAATTCTTATATCTCTTTCATGAATTAAATCTTCATTATGTAATGAAGCTCTTGAAACTGTAGTTCCCGCTACTCTCACTGGTTCAAGTATCGCGGTTGGTGTTACAACGCCCGTTCGACCTATACTTAACTCAATGTCCAATAGTACAGTTACAACTTCTTCAGCAGGAAATTTATATGCAATAGCCCAACGTGGAGATTTTTGAGTAAATCCCATCTCGTCTTGTTGTTCTAAGTCATTCACTTTAATGACAATGCCATCTATATCATAAGATAAATCTTCTCGCTGAGCTGTCCATTTTTCTATATATTTTAGGACACCTTCTATATCAGATACTCTTTCACGTTCATGATTAGTTTTAAAACCTAATTGATCTAATTCATCTAATGCACCACTTTGAGTTGTAGCTTCAAAATCAGTAAAGTCATTAATACTGTATAAGAAAACACTTAATTTTCTTTTAGCTGCTAATTTAGAATCTAATTGTCTTAATGAACCTGCTGCTGCATTTCGAGGATTAGCAAAAGGTTGTTCACCGTTGTTTTCCTTTTCTTCATTTAAATTCATAAATGATTGTCTTGGCATATATGCCTCTCCACGCACCTCAAAATTTAAAGGTTCTTTAATTTTTAATGGAATAGCATGTATCGTTCTTAAGTTTTCAGTAATATCTTCTCCAGTTGTACCATCTCCACGAGTTAAACCTTGTACAAAACGGCCATTTTGATATTTTAATGAAACAGCTAAACCATCAATTTTAAGTTCACACATATATTCTACTTTACCAATATTATCTCGTATACGTTGATCAAATTTTCTTAAATCTTCTTCATTAAAAGCATTCCCTAAACTTAGCATTGGTGTATCATGATTTACCTTTTCAAATGTAGATTGGGCTTTTCCTCCTACTCTTACTGTAGGTGAATCTGGCGTTTTATATTCAGGGTGTTCTTCTTCTATATGAATAAGTTCATGTAATAATTTATCGTATTCACTATCAGGAACTGATGGATTATCTTGAACGTAATATTCGTAACTATATTGATTTAATAAATCATGTAATTCATTCACACGATTTTGCATATCATTCATCCACTAGTCCTCCTTTTTTTCAATTGGTGCAAATTGAGCTAGTAATCGCTTTGGTCCTTCTGATTTAAATATAATATCTAATTCTACAGAACCATTTTTTTCATTAACGTTACTAACCATACCTTCTCCCCATGCTTTATGAGTAACTTTATCTCCTACTTTCCAGTCAGAAGAAGTTACCTGTTTTTTAGATGAAGTTGTTCTCTTACTAAAGCCGCGTTTTTGAGTTGGTTTCGCCTTAGGTTGAATTGTTTGTCGTTTACTACCCGAATGACTTTCCATTAAATCTTCAGGAATTTCTTTTAAAAATCGAGATGGCATATTAGATTGAGAACGTCCAAACAACATACGTGTTGTTGCGTTAGTAATGTATAGTGTTTCCTCAGCTCGTGTTATCGCTACATAACAAATTCTTCGCTCTTCTTCCATTTCATGGTCGTCATCACTTTTAATTGCTCTAATATGTGGGAAAAGCGATTCTTCCATTCCCATAATAAATACAATCGGAAACTCTAACCCTTTAGCAGAGTGCATTGTCATCAATGTAACTCCTGACTCTGTATCCGCTTCATCAATGTCAGCAACAAGTGATAAATCTGTTAAAAAGTTGATTAATGATTGTTCTTCAAGTGGTGTATTTTCTTCATAATCTTTAGGAACTGACATAAATTCATCTAGGTTTTCTAAACGACTACGTGATTCTAGAGTTTGTTCTCTATCAAGCATATCTCTATAACCTGACTTAACTAAAACTTCTTCCACTATTTCACTTATTTCAAGAAATTCTTGCTCTTTAATTAAATTTTGAATCATTTCGTAAAAAGAAATACATTCTTGAGTAACTTTTTTAGATAGTCCTATAAAATCAACTTCACCTAAAGCATCGAACATACTTATATTGTTTTGAACTGCATAAGTTTGTATTTTTTCAACTGATGATGGACCTACACCACGTTTTGGGACATTAATAATACGTTGTAAACTAATATCATCATTACTATTGGCAATAACTCTTAAGTAACTTAATAAATCTTTAATTTCTTTACGATCATAGAATTTTTGGCCGCCAACCATTGTGTAAGGTATATTAGATTTCATAAATGTTTCTTCTAATACACGTGATTGCGCGTTCGTTCTATATAATATAGCCATATCACTATATTTCTTTCCATTACGCTGATGTTTCATAATTTCTTTTACTACGTATTCCGCTTCATCACGTTCTGTTGTTGCTTCGTAATAATTTATTTTGTCTCCGCCTGTATTAGCAGTCCACAATCCTTTTGGTTTTCTTTCTGTATTGTTTTTAATGACTTCATTGGCAGCATTTAAAATTGTTTTAGTTGAACGATAATTTTGTTCTAAGAAAATCGTTTTTGCATCAGGATAATCTTCTTCGAATGATAAAATGTTTTGAATATCTGCACCACGCCAACCATATATAGATTGGTCTGAATCACCAACGACACATAAATTTTTAAATTTATTGGCTAATAATTTGATTAATGTGTATTGTGCTTTATTGGTATCTTGGTACTCATCAACATGAATATATTGGAATTTATTTTGATAATACTCTAAAGCTTCAGGTACTCTTTCAAATAAATTAATTGTAGTCATAATTAAATCATCAAAATCTAAAGCTTCATTTCTTGATAATTGTCGTTGATATCCTTTATAAACTGTAGCTACCATTTGTGAATGATAGTCATTTGCTTCTTTTTGGGCATCTTCTGGTGTTTTTAATTCGTTTTTCAAATTACTAATAGCGCCTATAAACATACGTGGTTCAAAACGTTTGCTATCGATATTTTCATTTTTCAATACATCTTTGATAACGGATTTTTGGTCTGTTGGGTCAATGATAGTGAAATTACGTTCTATACCTATACGATCAGCATCACGACGTAAAATTCGTACACACATTGAGTGGAATGTAGACATCCAAATGACTTGAGCTTCTTCACCAACCAATTGTTCAACTCTTGCTTTCATTTCTTTAGCTGCTTTATTAGTAAATGTAATTGCCAAAATATTATAAGGTGATACATCTTTCTCGTCTAATAAATATGCGATTCTATGTGTTAGTACTCGTGTTTTACCAGATCCTGCACCTGCCATAATTAATAGTGGGCCTTCTGTAGTTCTGACAGCTTCACTTTGCTCTGTATTCATATTTTTTACTAATGAATTCATTTACTAGACTCCTTTACCTTAACTGTTTTTAATGCTTTTTTTATATCTTTATAAATAATATCCCCAACAACTATAGTATCGGCATACTCAGCCATCTCTTTGGCTTGGGATAAAGTAGTGATACCACCACCATAAAATAGCTGTGTTGTCGTTAGCGTATCTTTAACTGATTTCACTGTGTCTACTTCGCCATAATTTCCACTATATTCTAAGTACATAATGGGAAAACGATATAATTCATTAGCCATTAACGCATATGCATCTATATCATTTATATCTAATTGAGTATTAGCATTTGTTCGTTGTGCAACTTTGCTATCTTCATTCATTACAAGATAACCCTCAAATATTACCTCATCAAAATCAATGACATGTCCATATTCTTTCAAAGCTTCGAGGAGCATTCCATTATGGTATTTGACATTATTACTATTCAATACTGTTGGAATAAAATAAAAATCAAAACCTGGCATAACACTCTCTATATTTGAAACTTCTAAAACAAGTGGTAATGGGTAACGTCTAACTCTACTCATTAATTGAATGACATTATCTTCTGTCACATTATCTGTGCCCCCTAAGATAATAGCATCAGTGTTAGACATACATATTGCATCTAAATCATTGTCAGAAATAGTCTTTGCGGGATCTAATTTAAATACATGGCGCCATTGTTTAATGTTATACATTACATGAAACTCCTTTTTTTAACATACCTTAAATTATATCATTTTTAACTTTTTAGTTCTAAACAGATATCGTGAAAATGTACAACTTATTTCCAAAATTTTTAAGAATTGATAAAAAAGGAAACGATCGTCAACATATTATCGTCGTTAAACTTTAATGTTGCGATCGTTTCATCTTATATTATTCTTTTGTATCGATATTTAATCGATTTAAAATCATTGTGTAAGCATCATTACCCCATTGTAAAGAACGTTTTACACGAGATATTGTTGCCGTAGATGCGCCAGATTCTTGTTCTATAGTTGCATATGTGTATCCTTGTTTAATCATTTTAGCTACTTGAAGTCGTTGAGAAAGTGATTGAATTTCATTCACTGTACATAAATCATCGAAAAACTGATAGCATTCTTCTCTATTTTCTAATGTAAGAATTGCATCAAACAATTCATTTAATGCATCCCCGCGTAATTTTTCAATTTGCATCGTAACAGCTCCTATATGCATATTCTTTTATCATTTTAACTTACTAATAAGTTAAAGTGTAGTAGTTTTATGATAAAAAGTATAGGATTTTAAGTTAATCACTTATTATTCTAAGCCAGCTCTTTTGAAAATAGTATCTACTTGATTTAAATGATGTTTAGGGTTAAAGCATTCATCTAAGTCTTCTTTAGATAATACATCTGTGATTTTGCTATCTTGTTCAATAAGTTCTCTAAATGGCGTTTTAGTTTCCCAAGATTTCATCGCTTTAGGTTGAACTATATCATAAGCTTCTTCACGTACCATACCTTTATTTATAAGAGAAAGTAGTACACGTTGAGAATAAATTAAACCAAATGTTTTATCAATATTCGCTTGCATATTTTCTTCGTACACAGTCAAACGATCAACAATGTTAGTAAATCTATTTAATGCATAGTCTAAAGCAATTGTTACATCTGGTAACATAATTCGTTCAGCTGATGAATGTGAAATATCACGTTCATGCCATAATGGAACGTTCTCATATGCAGTAGTGATATAACCACGTATAACACGAGAAATACCAGTGATATTTTCAGAACCGATAGGATTACGTTTATGTGGCATTGCTGATGACCCTTTTTGTCCTTTAGCAAATGCTTCTTCTACTTCACGAGTTTCAGTTTTTTGTAAGTTTCTGATTTCAACTGCAAATTTTTCTAAAGAAGTAGCGATCAGTGCCAATGTTGCAATATAGTAAGCATGGCGATCACGTTGTAATGTTTGTGTTGAAACAGGTGCTGCACCTAAACCTAAATGTTTACATACATAGCTTTCAATTTCAGGTGGAATATTAGCAAATGTACCAACAGCACCACTCATTTTTCCTACTTCAATTTCTTCTCTAACGTCTTTAAAACGTTTTAAATTACGTTGCATTTCTGTATACCATAATGCCATTTTTACACCAAATGTAGTAGGCTCAGCATGTACCCCATGTGTTCTTCCCATCATTAAAGTGTATTTATAATTTTTTGCTTTGTCTTCTAAAACTTTAATAAATCTTTCTAAATCTTTTTCAATAATATCGTTTGCTTGTTTAATGACATAGCTTAATGCTGTATCAACTACATCTGTAGAAGTTAATCCATAATGAACCCATTTTCTCTCGTCGCCTAATGTTTCTGAAACTTGTCTAGTAAATGCTACAACATCATGTCTTGTTTCTTGTTCAATTTCTTTTGCACGTTCAACATCTACTTTGGCATTTTGACGTATTTTTTTAACATCTTCTTTAGGAATATATCCTAACTCGCTCCATGCTTCTGATGCTAAAATTTCAACTTCAAGCCATGCTTCATAGCGGTTTTGGTCTGTCCAAATAGACGACATTTCTTCTCTAGAATAACGTTCAATCATTGTTTAAGCTCCTATCATATGTGTATTTATAATTTTATTTCTAAAAACTGTACATTAAAAACGAATTTCCGTTTATAGTTCGTCTTTTATCTTTCGCTTTTTATTTTAACAGAATCAACCTTATTTGTGTAATTCTAATATACTTATAATCATATTTTATTTCATCTTCAAAGTGAACACAATTATCAATATTAAAAACCACTCAAATCATTAGATTAGAGTGGTTTTCTTAAATATTATTCTGTTATTTTTTTACCGATAAAAATAATATCTTGTTTTAGTACTTCAAGACTACCGTCTTTATTTTCTTTATAAATGGGTTTCTCGATTCGTCTTGTTGGCATATACCCTTCATCTTTCATTCGTTTCAGACAATCTGCAATGGTTTCGTTGTCATTAACTTTGAACTTCATGTTCAACAACACTTTCTAATTCTTCTGGTTCGTATGCTTTAAGTTTACGCTTACGCACTCCTTTAACCCAGAATCCACCATGAATATTTCTTGGTTCATAAGCAATAATAAATGCTTTAGGATCTAAGTTTTTAATAGTATCCATTAATTTTAATTCATATTTTCTTGGCGTTAATACTTGCATCACCAAACGACTTCCATCCCGGCCAAATGCTTCATAGTGGGTAACACCATAACCTAAATTACGAAGTTCATTTGGTAAGTCTAACTCGTATTCAGAAGATGTTGCATTGACAACTGTATATCCAAGCGCAAGTTTTTCTTCAATTTTCATACCAACAATGATACCTATTGAAAAACCAAATGCATAAGCTACAATATTTTGAATTTGATCTAAACTAGACATTACTAATCCTAGACCTACGACGTAAATTAAAACTTCAACGAAACTTACAATCGCAGCTACATAACGGTACCCTTTTAAAGTTAATATTGTTCTCATTGTTAAACATGTAACGTAGCATACATTAATAACAAAGATTGCAAACACCATTAACCAGGGATTTTGAGCAATCGCTGACATAATATTCCCCTTTTCTTACTTGAAATCCAAATTATTTTAACAGTCATTTTAATCTTTGTCACGTCAAAGTTAAAATTCTTTCTATTAAATTAATATCAATGTTTTATTTTCATTTTATGTGAATTAACAAAATTGAACCGTAAACATATACCAACATGCTCATGTATATTTACGATTCAATGTATCGATTTTCAATTTAGTTTTTAGGCCAAGTATAACGAGTGTATGCGAGTTCTCGTTTATGAGCGTTTTTAATATAATGATTTTCAATTTTCTCTTTTGCTTGGCTTGAAACTTCTTTACCTTCTAAATAATCATCAATCTCATTATATGTTACTCCCAATGCTTCCTCGTCAGGTAATTGAGGTTTATCTTCTTCTAAATCTGCAGTTGGAATTTTTTCATATAAATGTGCAGGTGCATCTAAATATTTTAGTAACGCTCGTCCTTGTCGTTTATCTAGACCGAATAATGGAGCTATATCAGCTGCCCCATCACCATATTTCGTATAAAAACCTGTAATATTTTCAGCTGAATGATCAGTGCCAACAACTATTCCAGATTGATTTGAGGCAATAGAAAATTGTACTTTCATTCGTTCGCGTGCTTTTTCATTTCCTTTTTGGAAATCTGTTAAAGTGATCCCCGCTTCTTGTAATGATTTAACGCTCATATCTACAGCGGGTTTAATATTAACTGTGATCGTTTGATCAGGATTAATAAATTTTAATGCATCTTCAACTTCGTCTGCATCTGATTGAACACCATATGGAAGTTTAACTGCTATAAATTGACACGCTCTACCTTCTTCACGTAATTCATTTACAGCTAATTGTACTAGTTTACCTGCTAATGTTGAATCTTGTCCTCCAGAAATACCCAATACTAATGATTTGATAAAATCATGTGATTGTACATATTTTTTTATAAAATGTTTAATTTCTTGTACTTCTTTTTCAACATCAATTTGAGGTTTTACTTTCATTTCTTTTACTACAATGTCTTGTAAATTACTCATGATCTTCCTCCATTTCTTTTACGTGTTCTGCTACTTCAAAGATGCGTTTATGTTTATTTTCCCAACAAGCTGTACTTAAATCAACCGGATATTCTTGTGGATTTAAGTAACGTTTATTTTCATCCCAAAATGTTTTAAGTCCTTCATTTAAGTAACTTTGAGCTTCTTGTACGCTTGGCAATTCGTATACGAGTTGTCCATTTTCAAAAATAGAATGATGTAAATCAATGGCTTCAAAATCTTTGATAAATTTCATTTTAAATGTGTGAACAGGATGGAATAATTTTAATGGTTTTTCTTTTCTAGGGTCTTCACCATGTAACGTTATATAATCTCCTTCTGCTTTACCTGTCTTTTTATTTATAATTCTATAAACATTTTTCTTACCTGGTGTAGTTACTTTTTCAGGATTGTTAGATAATTTAATACGATCACTATATGTGCCGTCACTATTTTCTATAGCAACTAATTTATACACTGCACCTAAAGCAGGTTGATCAAATCCGGTAATTAATTTAGTTCCAACGCCCCATGAGTCTACTTTTGCGCCTTGAGCTTTTAAACTTGTAATTGTTTCTTCGTCTAAATCATTAGAAGCAATAATTTTAGCATCTTTAAATCCAGCTTCATCTAACATACGACGCGCTTCTTTTGAAAGGTATGCAATATCACCTGAATCTAATCGAATACCTATGAAATTAATTTTGTCTCCTAATTCTTTAGCTACTTTGATTGCTGTAGGTACACCAGATTTTAGTGTATGGAATGTATCTACTAAAAAGACACAATCTTTATGTCGTTCAGCATATTTTTTAAAAGCAATGTATTCATCGCCATAAGTTTGTACTAAAGCATGTGCATGTGTTCCTGAAACAGGAATACCGAATAGTTTTCCTGCTCTTACGTTACTTGTTGAATCAAAACCACCTATGTATGCTGCTCTAGCCCCCCATAAAGCTGCATCTAGTTCTTGGCCGCGTCTAGTACCAAATTCCATTAATATATCGTCACTTGCAATTTGACGAATACGACTTGCTTTAGTAGCAATCAATGTATGGAAATTAATTATATTTAATAATACTGTCTCTAAAAGTTGTGCTTGAATTAATGGTGCTTCAACTCTTAGCAAAGGTTCATTACCAAAACATATTTCACCCTCTTGCATTGAATGAATATGTCCTGTGAATTTTAAATTTTTAAGATAGTTTAAAAAATCATCTTGATAACCGATAGTTTTTAAATATTCAATATCAGTATCTGAAAATCCAAAATTATCCATAAAATCAATTACACGTTTAAGACCATTGAATACAGCGTATCCACCATTGAAAGGCATACTTCTGAAATATAAATCAAAAACAGCCATTCTCTCGTGAATGCCATCATTCCAATAACTTTCTGCCATATTTAATTGATATAAATCATTTTGTAGCATTAAACTGTCGTCTTCAAATTGGTACACTCGTATCTCTCCATTCGACCATTCTTTTATAATTATTTTATCATAATTCAATTTATCTAGGTAATAACTGAGATTATAACCCAATCATATTTTCAATTTAATGATTCATTACATAACTTTTATCTATCACGGTATTTTTATGCTGAACGTTACGACAAATTCATGACAATTGAATTTATTGAATGTGCATTTTCTATCTGTAGATTATAATACTTATGAGGTGTTTCAAATGTTAATAGACAAAGCAACGACATTTATTAAAACAATGTATTCAGAACTCAATTATTCTCAAGAAGATATCGACAAACGAATCAATGAAGTGACAGAAAGCATTCAACAAACTGGAACATATAGACATACTACAGATGAGTTAATTTATGGTGCTAAGATGGCTTGGAGAAATTCGAACAGATGTATTGGCAGATTATTTTGGGAATCACTTAATGTTAACGACGCAAGAGATATTACCGAAGAAAGTAATTTTATTGATTCTATATGTAATCATATTGAAAAAAGTACTAATGGCGGAAAAATTAAACCTTACATCACTATTTTCCATCCAGACCATCCGCCCAAAATTTATAACAATCAGTTAATTCGCTATGCAGGTTATGAAGAAAAAGGAGATCCATCAGAACGTGAAACCACTCAACTTGCACAACATTTAGGATGGCAAGGTGATGGTGGAGATTTCGACGTTTTACCACTAATTTATCAAATTGGTGAAGGTCCAATTAAATACTTTGAATATCCAAAATCTTTGATTAAAGAAGTACCTATTGAACATGAAAATTATCCAAAATTAAAAGAATTGAATTTAAAATGGTATGCTGTCCCTATCATTTCAAATATGGACTTACAAATTGGTGGAATAACTTACCCTACAGCACCATTTAATGGTTGGTATATGGTTACTGAAATTGGGGTTAGGAATTTTACTGATAGTTATAGATACAATTTGTTAGAAAAGGTTGCAGAAGCGTTCGAGTTTGATACACTTAAAAATAATTCTTTTAATAAGGACAGAGCACTACTGGAACTCAATTACGCGGTCTATCATTCTTTTAAAGCACATGGCGTGTCAATCGTGGATCATTTAACTGCTTCTAAACAATTTGAAATGTTTGAAAAAAATGAAGAAAAACATCAACGACAAGTTACAGGAAAATGGTCTTGGCTTGCACCACCGATTTCACCTACGCTTACAAAAAATTATCATCATGGCTTTGATAATACGATGCGAGACCCTAACTTTTTCTATAAAAAATCGAATGAGACGAAGTGCCCTTTCCATTAAATCATTCGAGGTGAAGGTATGAAGATATATTATTTAGGTCCGAAAGGTACATTTTCATATTTGGCTTCTCAAAAATATGCTGAACAATTGAAATTGCAAAATATCGATTTTGTACCAAAAGCTAATTTATATGAGGTTATTAAATGTGCATCACAAGATGACGATACTATTGGTTTAGTACCTATTGAAAATTCTATAGAAGGAACCATTAATATCGTAGCTGATTCACTAGCTAAACAAGACGTTTATGCACACGGTGAACTCCTTTTAGATATTGATTTTGCGTTATATGGACAATCAGGTAGCCAAATTGAAGATATTAAAAAAGTCTATTCTATAGCACCCGCTATAAGTCAGACATCAAATTATATTATGAATCATCACTTTGATTACGATTATGTAGATAGTACTGTAAAAGGATTTGAAATGATTAGTAAACATGTAGGTGCCATAGCACCTGTCAATAGTGGTGAAGATTATGGTTTTCAACAATTAGATACACATATACAAGACTTTCCACATAATGCGACACGTTTCTTAATTATTAAAAACCATGCCCAATTTGATGTAAATGCAAATACTACTATGTTTTTAATTACTCCGAAGTTTGATAAACCTGGATTACTAGCTAGTATATTAAATACCTTTGCTTTATTTAATATTAATTTATCTTGGATTGAATCACGCCCGCTTAAAACCAAGCTAGGTCAATATCATTTTTTTGTACAAGCAGACGCCCAATTATCTAATGATATTGAAAAAGTAATAACTATCTTAAATACATTAGATTTTGAAACAAAACTAATCGGTGCATTTAGGAAATAATTATATATAAAAAGTGCTATTTTCATTTTAGTATTCTAATGAAAATAGCACTTTTATTTTTATTTAATATTTTCAACATTCTCTTTTTCGATAGTAACTAAATGATCATCTTGATTTAAAGTGAGATGATTAATGTCTTCAAGATGTATCTTCTGTGTTTTATCATGAAATGTGTTACCAGCAATAAATACATTATTATGTTTTATATTGTTATAGCTTCTAATATGAATAGCATCTTTTTTCATTTTCCCTATAAATTCATTACCTATTACATTAAAGTTTGTACCCGCTTGTGCACCCATATCTTGACCTGTGAATGCATCAGCAGCATTCTTGCCATCCTTTACTCCTAAAAAGCGTATACCCCCATTACAATTTTTAAACTGATTTTTAGAAATAAATGTATTTTGTGATTTTAATGGAGTTAACGCGTATTCTTGAATACTATCAAAAATATTATTTCGAATGTGAATGTTTTCGTAAAAGCAATCATATCTAGATGCATGTGAACCAATAGCTCTATTCCAAGATTTCATTTTAACATCATCTGAAGGTCCAAAATAACAATTTTCTATAACTGCATTTTTAGTAATTGTCCCATCAGTTGTACCAAATTTGGGAAAAGCACCTGGTACTTGAATATCTAATTGGACTGCTTCTGAGAAGAAACGGTCACCATCAACATCTAAGAATCCTTCAAATGAACAATTCGCTATTCGTAGTCCATTTATACCACACGCATCAATTGCATGACCTCCAACAACATTTTTAAATGTAACACCAATAAATTGTATATCTTCTGCATGACCAACACACACCGCAGTATTATTATAAGGATACTTACTTCCATTCATATCAAATGTTCCACCTTTAATATGTATGTGACTGTTACCAGTGTATCCACGATAGAAAATATACGGTTTCCCATTTTTCAAAAGTGCGTCTTTACTACATCTCAATAGTTTTGTTTCATCATCTAAGAGTAATGTTGTTGAATCATATATCACTAATGCTTTACCTATATGGTAAGTCCCTTGTGGGATATAAACTGTATGTTCACCATTTTTAGCTTTATTAAGTGCACGCTGTATTGCTTTTGTATCTTTCGCTTTATTATGACCTTCTGCGCCAAAGTCTTTCACATTTATGAACATGCAATATCTCCTTCGATTAATAATTAATTGTAGTGTTCTTAATAAATATATATACTATGATTAATCTTATAAAACATTTTTAGACCAATTAGATGAATATTTTAATTAACTTAACCAAATTAAATGACTTTTATATCGAAATGGCTTGATATGCTTGATTTAGAGAGGATGTTATAAAATGACTAAAACAGCATTAATTATAGTAGATTATTCAGTAGACTTTATAGCTGACGATGGAAAATTAACTTGTGGCGTACCTGGACAAAAATTAGAAAACTTTCTCGTAAACCGTATAAATCAATTTAATGAAAACCGTGACGATATCTTTTTTATGATGGATTTACATTATGAGAATGATGATTTTCACCCTGAATCAAAATTATTTCCACCCCATAATATTGAAGGATCGGTAGGACGACAACTTTATGGTGAGGTCGGTAAACTTTATGAATCTATTAAGACTCAAAACAATGTTCATTTTTTAGACAAAACACGATATGATTCATTTTATGGTACACCTTTAGATAGTTTACTCCGCGAAAGAAATGTTAATAAAGTTGAAATCGTTGGTGTTTGTACTGATATATGTGTATTACATACGGCTATATCAGCTTATAATTTAGGGTATGCTATTCGCGTACCTAGTAAAGGCGTAGCATCATTCAACCAGTCAGGTCATCAATGGGCTTTATCACATTTTGAAAACTCATTGGGCGCAGAGGTAGAAGAATGAGCTAAAGTCATGCTAAAATAACTATATATAATATTAATAAATTAACAATGAATAAGGGAGATATTTATCAATGGCAAATACTTACATTTTTGGACACAAAAACCCAGATACAGATGCAATTTCTTCAGCAATTATTATGGCTGATTTCGAACAACAAACTGGTAATACTAATGCTAAAGCTTACCGTTTAGGTGAAGTTGGTGCTGAAACACAATTTGCTTTAGATCATTTTAACGTTAAAGCACCAGAATTATTAGAAGACAATTTAGATGGCCAAGAAGTAATTTTAGTTGACCATAACGAATTCCAACAAAGTGCTGACTCTATTGCTGATTCAACAATTAAGCATGTTGTTGACCATCATAGAATCGCTAACTTTGAAACAGCTAGTCCTTTATATTACAGAGCTGAGCCTGTTGGTTGTACAGCAACAATCCTTTACAAAATGTATAAAGAACGTGGATTTGAAATCAAACCTGAAATCGCTGGTCTAATGATCTCAGCAATTATTTCAGACAGCTTATTATTCAAATCTCCTACTTGTACTGAGGAAGACGTAAATGCTGCTCAAGCTTTAAAAGACATCGCAAACGTTGATTTAGATGCATATGGTTTAGAAATGCTAAAAGCTGGTGCTTCTACTACAGATAAATCAGCAGATGAATTATTAGATATGGATGCTAAATCATTCACTATGGGAGATTATGTAACTCGTATTGCTCAAGTTAATACAGTTGATATCGACGAAGTTTTAAACCGTAAAGAAGAATTAGAAAAATCTATGCTTGAAACAAGTGCTGAAGAAAAATATGACTTATTCGTTTTAGTAGTAACTGATATCATTAACAGTGATTCTAAAATCTTAGTTGTAGGTGCTGAAAAAGACAAAGTTGGAGAAGCATTTAATGTTCAATTAGAAGATGATATGGCGTTCTTAACTGGTGTCGTTTCTCGTAAGAAACAAGTTGTACCACAAATTACTGAAGCATTAACAAAATAATTAGATGATAAATTCAAAAAATAGTTAATCATTTTTACTGAGGCATTTAACAATGCTTCAGTTTTTTTATTTTTCATTCATTAAATGCAAAATTATTTTTGTTAAATTAGGGTATAGATATGTTATGAATCTATTTGGGAGATGTAAAAAATCTTGATTATTCTAAATATTAAGGAGGTTTATCTGTTTGAATTCAATTGAGCAATTATTTAACAATAGTAAACAGTATTTCAGTACACATCAAACTAAAGATATTAAATTTAGAAAGCACCAATTAAAAATGCTAAGTAAAAGTATTAAGCATTATGAAAATGATTTACTTGAAGCCTTACATACCGATTTAGGTAAAAGTAACGTCGAAGCTTATGCTACTGAAATTGGGATTTTATTAAAAAGTATTAAATTAGCACGTAAAGAACTTAAAAATTGGTCTAAAACTAAACAAGTAGATACACCGTTATATCTTTTCCCTACTAAAAGTTATATTAAAAAAGATCCATATGGGACTGTACTTATTATTGGTCCGTTTAACTACCCTGTTCAATTAACTTTTGAACCTTTAATAGGCGCCATTGCTGCAGGTAATACTGCAATTATTAAACCATCTGAGCTTACACCAAATGTATCTTCAGTTATTCGTAAAATTATCGAAAACACTTTTAAACCTGAATATATTGCAGTTGTTGAAGGTGGAATTGAAGAAACAAACGATTTAATCCATTTACCTTTTGACTACATGTTTTTCACTGGTAGTGAAAAAGTAGGTAAAATTGTTTATCAAGCTGCTAGCGAAAATCTTGTACCGGTTACACTTGAACTCGGTGGTAAATCCCCTGTCATTATAGATGAAACAGCTAACTTAAAAGTAGCTAGTGAAAGAATTGCTTTTGGTAAATTTACAAATGCAGGCCAAACTTGTGTTGCTCCTGATTACATTTTGGTAGATAAAAAAGTAAAAAATGATTTTATTAAATCATTGAAACAAACAATTACAGAATTTTATGGTTCGCAAATTCAAAATAGTCCAGATTTTGGAAGAATCGTAAACAATAAACACTTTAATCGTCTAAATCATATACTTACACAGCATCAAAACAAAGTTGTGTTTGGTGGTCATAGCGATGAATCTGACTTATACATTGAACCGACTATTATAGATGATGTTGAGACTTCTGATTTAATTATGCAAGAAGAAATATTTGGTCCATTACTACCTATCATTAGTTATGAACAATTTGATGAAGCATTTTCTATAATTCAAGCACGATCTAAACCATTAAGTCTTTATTTATTTAGCGAAGACGAAAACTCCACTCATCGTGTGCTTAATGAGCTTTCATTTGGTGGTGGTGCAATTAATGATACATTAATGCATTTAGCTAATCCAAATTTACCATTTGGTGGTGTTGGTCTATCTGGTATGGGTCAATATCATGGAAAATATTCATTTGATACATTTTCCCATGATAAATCTTATACTTTTAAATCAACACGCCTAGAATCAAGTCTATACTTCCCACCTTATAAAGGAAAACTCAAGTATATTAAAGCCTTTTTCAAAAATTAATATTTATGTATAAAGAATCCCTCAAGTTATGGCAACTTGAGGGATTCAATCTTATAGTTAAAAGATAACGCAAACACCTTCTGGCGCATTTGTTGCCTCATCTATTAAAGTTAATGTTCCTTTATTTTTATCTCTTTCAAATACAGTTACTTTAGATTGACCTTCTTGATGCGCGCAAATTAAATATTGATCTGATTCAGCAATATTGAAATCACGTGGAAACTCATCGCCACTTAATACAATATCGACAAGTTCAAGTTTAGCCCCATTTTCTAATACTTTATAAATCGCAATACTATCATGGCCACGATTGCTTACATATAAAAATTGTTGATCATGTGATAAATGAACCGCTGCTAATTTTGTGGCACCTTTATAATCTTCAGGAATCGTTAAATGACGTTCCAATTCTTCAAAATGACCATCATTATATTTTGTCACACTTACGATATTTGATAATTCATGTACGACATATGCATAATTTCCGTTTTCATGAAAAGCAATATGTCGAGTTCCATCAGCTGGGGTAAACTGAGAAATAGCATGTTCTTTTAGACCATTATCTCCATAAGTATATGCCACAATGCGATCTGTACCCAGGTCTGTTCCAACTACATATTTACCATCTGGTGTTTCATTTAAAAAATGAACATGTGCATGATCTTGTCTTTCATGTGGTCCAAGTGGAAAATCGTGTTCTAATTCTTGAATCAATTTTTCTATTTTTCCCGTAGTAGGGTTTAATTTATATATTCTTGCTAATCCTGCACCATAAACCGCTTCAAATAGAAATGCACCATTTGTCGATACTTGTATATAACAACCTGTTCCATTTTGCGAAGCTAAGCATTTATTTATTAATGTTAATTGACCATCATTTCCAATTTTAAAACTTGCAACACCACAATTATCGCCTTCTTTTGTTATCGCATATAAAAATTGATCGTTTCTTGTTAAATAAGTAGATGCCTCTATTTGATTTGCTGTTTCTACTTGTGTCATTTGGCCTTGTTGTTCATCGAAATCAAATTGATAAATACCTTGTCCATTGTTTTTAGTATATGAACCGATATAACCTTTTGTCATTTTAAAACGCCTCCATTTCACTTATCTCTATTCTATTAAATTTAGACGTCTAAAGACAAACTTTTAAGTACAAATTACGACATAAAAATATGTGAGGCTTAATTTAAATTGATTCGAATGTGTTGAGAGACTATTTTTAATGGAATAGGAAATTAAATCTTGCAAAATAGAACATATGTTCGTATAATGTAATTATAAATATCGAGGTGATTGAAAGATGATTAATGATTTAAATAATAGTCAATTGGATTATCGAAATATACCACGTAACAAATTAGATAGAGATATTCCTAAGGGACGTGGCATGGTTAAATGGGCACCATTTGCTACACTACCAGAGCAATTTGAAACAATATATCAATATATTATTGACCAAAATAAAATTGAACGCCCCATACTTTCAGAAGACCAATTATCTGAATTGAATTTTCGTTTACATCAATCCCTTCAATTAAACCAACCTGTTATCGTTAAATATTATGACGCTGGTTACTTTAAATCAATCGAACTTAATATTGAGCGTATCGATGCCATTACTTTTGAAGTTGAAGGCTATCAATCACATTCTTCTGAGAAATATAAGCTCTCTATATTAGATATTATAGCTATTTCTCCTTCTTAAAAACTATTTTAAGATTAAATAAAAAAGCCACTGATGATTATCTCATCAGTGACTCTTAATTAATTTGAAGCCAAATTAATTGTTATTTTCGATATCTGAAACGATTTCTTTAGTTTTTCTTTCGATATCTTCAAAGTCTTTTTTGAAAATATAAGCAAATGCAACTACACCTACACCTGCAACAACTGTAGTAATAGCTACTAAACTAAATACAAATTTAAATAAACCTTTAATAAAGTTCCACATTAAAATTCACCTCTATATTTGATATGCATATCTACAATACCATATGATAGCATATTTATCGTAATCAATAAATACATACCCTTTGTACTGATAATATAAGCTTCATTTCATCAAATTTATGATAGTATAGACATATAAAAAAACGACTGATTTAAAAATCAGTCGTCGATATATAATTAATGAACCTAACTTTTAATCCATTTAACAATCGCAGATTTGGCACGTTGATAAGTTCTATACATTGTATCACTCCTAAATAGATAATTTAAAAAAGTTATCAATAACTAGTTACAATATTATTGTATAGAAATTTACTTAAAATAACAATTAAAGTAATATTAATATTTTATTACAATATGTAAATTTTTCTTAAGGAGCATATTTATAATGCAAAATGTTCAAACCGATATAATGACACATAGAGGATCCCATTATGATTTAGGTGTTCAAACAGGTAACTGGTTAAAACAAACCAAATTATTAAAGAATCGAGAACAAGAATGGAAAAAAAGAATACCTCGATTTGATATAGATATTAATGAAACCCACTCAATCTTTCAAATATATGCGCCAAAAATTTGGGAAGAAATTATGGGAATGCAAGATGTACTAAAATTACCTACACGACAAATGATTTTAAATTTTGCTCATTATCGTTTCACAGATTTAAAGGATAGTGGTTGTACTGTATTTAGAGGACAAGATTTTATTGTTAGAAATTATGATTATCATCCCGCAACATATGATGGTAGATACTTACTATTTCAACCTAATGATGGAGGATTAGCACAAATTGGTCCCACTTCGAGAGTCACTGGTAGAATGGATGGAATGAATGAAGCCGGTTTAGTTATGGCATATAATTTCATGCACCGTAAAAAGCCTGCTAATGGTTTTGTTTGCTATATGATTGGAAGATTAATATTAGAACTTTGTAAGGATGTAGATGGAGCCATTCAACTATTAAAAAATCTTCCACACCGTAGTTCTTTCAGTTACATTTTAATGGATAAAGAATTAAATCATGCAATAGTTGAAGTTACACCAAGAGATATCCAAGTACGATACGATAATATCTGTACAAATCATTATGAAATATTAACACATGAAAACCGAAACTATACTCAAGAATCTAAAGAACGGTTGGCACGTACAGTTAAACAAACTCATGCTCAATTAAATAAACACGAGGCATTTAAACTCTTTAATGATCCACAATATAACATATATAGTAAACTTTTTAGAAGTTGGTCAGGTACTATTCATACTTCTATGTATGAGCCAAAATCCCTAACTGCATGGATGACTTTAGGTGAAAATAAGGCTCCATCTTCAATTAATTTTAATAACTGGTTAAATGGTATGGAATTACAACAAACATCATTTGAAGGAATAATTGATAGCGACTTAACGTTTGCAACACATTAAAAATAAAAAAGTACAAAAAGAAATTTAAAACAATTTCTTTTTGTACTTTTCTCATTATTATTTAATCGTAATATCACCATCAACAGTATAAAATTCTAAAACATTGTTACTTTTCCCTACTTTACTTTCATGGAAGTTTTTATTTTTAATTAAAGATTGGCCTTTACTTGGCTGTAACTTCAATAAGGTATCTTGAGGTTTATCTTTATATTTAAAATTGATATTTCCATCTTTAGTAGAAGCTTTTATATCTGTTTTAGATGGCATGTTGCTAAAATTAATATCTCCTTTATTTATTAAGAAAATAGAATTATTAATACTACTATGTCTAGCTTTAATATCACCTGAATCTATATTGATATGCGTGTCTTTAAATTTAGAGTTATTCAAAGAAAAATTTAAATTTTCACCTTTAAATTCAGAATCATCGAATTCACTATTATTAATACTAATTTGACCCAAATTATTATTTAATGATAGCTTTTTTATTTTTAAATTGTCTATAGCTTCTTTACTATTAATAGAATTCAGAGATAAAGTATCAAGTTTTTTATTTGGAACTTCAATTACTAATTGATTGCCATTTTTTCTAAAAGGGTTTATATCAATGGAGTATCCTCTATTAACATTCTTTTTCTCCGTCACTTTTAAATTATTTCTATCCTTTTTAACTGTAACATTACTATCACCATTATATTTAATCTTAAATTGTGAACCTTTTACCAATTTAACATCGGCGTATTCTAATTTTACAGATATATTTTTAAAGTTATATCGAGGATAGTTTTCATTGAATTTCTTTTCTTCATAATGTGGTTTCTCAAAGGCAAACCATGTGATAGATGCACCTATAAAGAAAACAATAAAAATGATAAGACCTGAAAACATTAGCTTTCTCATCTTTGAACGCGTCCTTTAATTGTTTTAATATACCATTTCAAATATTTTAATATAAGTCTATAAATTCCTTCTAAAACCTTAAAAGTTAAGACCATCAATACTAATCCTAAGCCTGTATAAGAAATTGAAAATAAAATATTACTGACTGAATTGTGTATACCTTTTTGAATAGACGATATAAATAAATTTAAAGGCATACAAATTAAAAATACTGAAACTATAAACAAAACTACAAATATCAAACTAATTAAAAATACTGTGATTAGAACTAAAAATATAGATAATAAACCTAAACTTAGTGAGGCTGTAACAGCTCTAATGATGTTATGAAAAGTCGGTTTAACTTCCGCATATTCAATCGCACTACTAGCTTTAACTTGTTTAGCTATATCCTCAGGTTCTTTAAGTTCTTTTACTATTTCTGCTTCAGACTTTCCTTTCAATTCTTCTTCATAAAAATAATGTTCATAGTCAAACATTTTTTTATCTTTTTCTTTCTTGGGAAGTTCATCTAGGGATACTTCTAATTCATTTAAAAATGTGATTTTATCCATAGTATTGTCACTCTTTCTGCCAATTTTTCTATATTAGTTGCAATACTAATGTCCAACTATTCTCTACTTACTAAAAAACTCGATACGTTTTACTATATCATCTTTATATAAAATATTTAATTTCATGTGGTTATCGCGGTCTCTGTATGTAATAGATTGATAATTTTTACCTATTTTATTTTTTTGATAATTACTACCTAAGGAATTAATAGCTTGATCAATATGGCTACCAATTTTAACATCAAAGTTAGTAGGAACATCTTTATCTTTAACTAGTACAATTCCTTTTACGATATTTTTCTTTTTATGAACTTTTAACGTTAAATCATTATGTTCTCTATGATTATAGAACGTATAACGATCTACTTTAATATTTTTATTTACCTTATAATTTTTCTTATGAAATTGATCATTTAAATGTATACCATTTATTGAAGTATTTGATAAATCGACAGTTTTTATATTGTTATAAATTGAAATACCAATAAGAAGTAAGATACTTAAAATTAAAAATAGTATCGTAATTACCCAACGATTCTGTATACGCAATGATGGTCACCACTTTCGACTTATTATATTAAATATAGCATAAGGTTTATTTACTTTCATCTTACGTCATACTTTTCATTAAATGAGAGAATTTTTAAAATATTTTAATTTATTTACACTTTAGAAATTGGTATAATGTATAAAATAATTAAAGGAGGTTTTTACGATGACTCGTTTAGAAACATATTCCAAAAAAAGCCAAGACATCGGACCTTATATTGAACAAATGCAAGAAAATAAAGATAATCTAGTTTCTATTTATAATTCTTTTAAGTTACCTGAAGATGATGAGAGATTAGAAAAATTAAAATCCTCTAATTATTCTAATGTATTAGTAATTACAGAAGATTGGTGTGGCGATGCAATGATGAATCTACCAATACTTAAGCATATCGCCGAAGCTCTAAATTTACATGTAAAAGTATTCCACCGCGATGATGATACTCAACTTATCGATCAATATTTAACAAATGGAAAATCTCGTTCTATACCTATTTTTGTATTTTTAAATGATCAATACGAACAAGAAACAGTTTGGGGTCCACGCGCTAAAGAAGTTCAAGCGTTTGTGACAAACTTACGCGAAGACACATTACCAAGTAAAGAACATCCAGATTATGATGATAAAGTAAAAGAAACACATTTAATTATTTCTAATCGATATAAAACAGACTCATCTTTTTGGAGTGCTGTGTATAATTCAATCATCGATCAAATGCTATATAAATAAATCATATTTAAGATGAAGCTATTTAATTTTAAGTAGCTTCATCTTTTTTAAATTAGTCTCCAATTTAATTTTTAACATGTTTCTTCTACATAAAAAACCGGGACCATATAGTCCCGGATGATAACAATTTATATATCTCGTTTTGCGGCATATAATACATTTGCAATAAATAATACTACAATTGACGCTATAGATATAAACCATTGCCAATGTGAAAATGATATATCTGATGAAGTCATTTTCTCAGTCAAATAAGTGAATGGAATATATTTAAATGACTTATGAATGTCATCACCAATATTTGGAATTAATCCAACAAGTGGTTGGATAAATGGAACAATTAATAATAGGAATATACCTAAAGTAAATATAACAGCTGGTTTCTCAACTGCTAATGTAATTAAGAATAAAAATAAACCAAAGAATAGGAAGAAGATAAGGTAAAACCAAATATTTGTTAAAAAGTTATCTCCATCTATACTTTTACCTTTAGTAGTTGCTTCTATAATAATAATTACTAAATATTGAATTAATGTAAATAAAAATGAAATTAAGATCATAGAAATTGTTTTAGCAATAATATAACCAATTCTACTGCTCATTTTGTTCATGTATAATTGAATTGTACCTTGTGAATAATCTCTAGTGATTGTTTTAATGATAAATAATAAACCAGCGAATAAGAATAACCAATTGGCCATAATAAATACCATCGTATAATTCACTTTATGACCAGGATTATAATTTGCCATCATCGTAGCTTGAAAAACAGTTAAACCTACCACAAGTATAAACGCAATATACGTAAGCGGACTTTTAATAATACTTATTAAATCGTGTTTTACTAATTGTAACGCTCTCATTATTTATCACCTCTTTGATTGATATTAAAGTAAGTATCACGTAATGAGCTTTTACGTGTTTCAATATATTTAGGATAAATATTGAGTTTAGCAAGTGATTGTATTACATCTTTATAGTTACTTTGTGCTTTAATAATAATCTCACCATTATCTTTACTAGATTGTTGAACATGGAATTTTTCTGTCAATATTTCTAATGACTTTCCAAAGTCTTCTTTATCAATCGTAATAATTGTACTATCTTTAGGTCCACCATCTTTCATATTCACATCTTGCACAAATGTGCCATCTCTTAAAAATACTGCTCTATCACAAATCAATTCAATATCTTCTAACTTATGACTAGAAATTAAAATTTTCATCTCTAATTGTTTAACAAGTGATTGAATCGTTTTAAGTACGTCTATAGAACCGTCAGGATCCATACCATTTGTTGGCTCATCTAAAATTAAGTATTTAGGTTTATTCATTAGAGACACCGCAATTGCTAATTTTTGTTTCATTCCCATTGAATATTTTTTAACTTTTTTCTTGATATAAGGTCTCATACCAAAAGCATCTATAATATGATCAGCATACTTTTTATCAAAACCTTTACCTAATACTTGTGCAAATAATTTTAAATTATATAAACCAGTTTTATTATCATACAATTTAGGATGTTCTATTAAATAACCTACATTTTCATCATTTGGCAAATTAACTTTACCTTCAAAATTAATAATATTTCCATTCATTACTTTCATTAAGGTTGTTTTACCAACACCATTTTTACCAATTAGCCCTACTATCTGACTATTGCCGAAATCAAAATCGATATGATCAATTACCGTATTGTGTCCATACTTTTTTGTAATTTGTTCTAATTTCATCGTAGACCTCCTTTAATGAGTACGTTTTTTTATTTTATTTATTTGAATGATGTAATTAATAATTAAACCTATGAGACTTAAAACTAAAAATCCATAATTTAAAAAATATGAATAAAAGTATGGAATTTGACTATGGTTTAAAAATATATAATTAATTAAAATGAGTATAACGGATAAAAGAAAAGGTAATACAAACATAATTAAAATAATATATGCTATATAAGATACACGTTCTGTTTTAAATTCAGTACTCTTCCTAAATGCGATTGGAATAGACAAAAAGTTTGCTACAATATAAGCATATGTAGTAGAAAAGTAAATTGAATTTGTCTGTATTGAGTCTGATTCGTAACCATATAAAGTTATGACTACTGCACCAAATAAAGTAAATAATATACATGTAATATAATTTGCATTTAACATATTTTTTCTAGAGACTGGTAAACTAGCAAAAAATAAAAATGCTTTGTCGCCACCTAATCGTCTATGAAATCTAAATAGATGACCTGCATCAAGTAAAGATACAATCATTAAAACTAATCCTATTGGTATTGCAAACATTGACTTTAATAACGGATTAGGTTTCATTAAAAATATATAAATTGGATAAAATAAAATGAGTGCTGTGTATAAAGATAATGTTAAATATCTTAATTTTACATTTCTAATCAAAAGTTGTTTCATTTGATAGCCTCACTTTCTTTAGTAAATGCATGAGTGGGATTACTTTTATATTTTTCTAAGTAAATCATCAATTCTTCAATGCTAGGATTTTGAATTTCAATTTGACTACCAAACAGTTCTTTAAATGTACTAGCATACTGCGTTAATGCTTTATAACCAGTTCTTCTACTTTCTTTATAAATCAATAGGTCTTCTAACTCATTATCAAGGTCCTCATTAAAACCTTTGACTATTTTAAACTGATTAATTAAATCTTCTAAAGAATCATTTAATATGATTTCTCCATCTCGTATATATACTAAATAATCTGCAATTTTTTCTAAATCCGAAATAATATGTGTTGAAATAAAAACTGTTTTTTCTTCATCAATCAGTTCTTGTTGAATAATTTCTAAAACTTCATTTCTAACTATGGGATCTAATCCTGATGTTGGTTCATCTAATACAAATAGCTCTGAATGATGACTAAAAGCAATTGCAAGAGACAATTTCATTTTCATACCTGTAGAAAATTGATTGATTTTTTGTTTATATGGTAATTCAAATTTATGTAGATAATGTTGAAATAAATCTTTATCCCATTTTTTATAAAATGGAGATATGATACTTTCTAATTTCTTTATAGACCACTTTTCATTGAAATAAGTCTCAGAATAAACAAAACCTATTTTATTCTTTAAATCAATAGGATTATTTATCATACTATCCCCTAAAATCGAAATACTACCGCTATCACATTGCATTAAATCCATAATTAATCGTATGACTGTTGTTTTCCCTGCACCATTAGCACCAATGAATCCTGTCACAAATCCACGAGGTACTTCAAAAGATACGTTTTTAAGTTGAAAATTATGATCCGAGTAATTAACTTTATTCAATTCTATAGCGTTCATAATTATTCCTCCTCATATATTAAAGAAAGAATTTCTTGAAGTTCTTCCAAAGACATTCCAATTGTCTTCGCTTCTTTAGTCATTGATTTAGCTAAATTCTCAATAACGAAGAATTGTTTTTCTTTAAGAATTGAATTATCTTGCTCTTTTACAAATGTGCCTTTACCTCTTATCGTAGTTACAAATCCATCTTTCTCTAAATCTTCATAAGCTCGTTTAGTTGTAATTAAACTCACTTGCAAATCTTTTGCTAACTCACGCATTGAAGGTAAATGTTCACCTGAAGATACGTATCCTTTTAAAATATTCTCTTTAATTTGTTGTTTAATTTGTTCATATATGGGATGTTCACTGGTGTTTTTCAAAATAATTTTCATTGATGTCCCCCTTTTCTCCTGTATATATACAATATACACACTATATACACTTTTGTAAAGGGTAACTATTAAAATGACTGTATAGAGAATTTAACTAGAACATTTAAATGCATAGACAATATATATACACAGTAAAAAAACAGTATGAACATTTTCATACTGTCTAAAATAAATTATTCAATTGACCTAAAATATCATTTCCTATTACGACGATCATTATTTCTACTAATAAATGCACAAATCATAAACATAATGGCTGCAAGTAGAAGTTTTATTCCTGAAGATTCGTTACCTGTAGCTTGTAAGTAATAACCAATAATGAATAATAAGACTGCTAATACTACAAATATTTTAGTCATATGCTTCACTGTACTCACCTCAATAGTATAAATTATATCAAATTTTGTTTTATAGATGTACTCCATTCATATATTATATTGATTGCGATATGTTTAACGTAATGTTACTATAAATTTGTATCCACAAATTATACTACACAACCCCAAACCTGGTACCAGCAGGCTTGGGGTTATTTTTGTGTACGGTCATCTATTTGTCTTTCCAATTGATTTCTAACCAAATTCTAAAGACAACTAGTAGTCCACCAGTTAATAAAGTGATAATTCCATCTTGCCACCACGTCATTATACTACACCTCCCAAATGCAAAGTGTCATATATGTCGATGACCTAAGATTATCTTAACACAAAAACAGAACGTATGTTCGTATTTATATTAGAAAATCTTTTCAATAACTAAATCTTAACTAAGAATACTTTATCTTTAGTTAAATTCAAGCTAATATAAAGATAATGACTTTATTTTATAAAAGCGAGGTTATTCAATATGAACCCATTAGCCCAAAATTTAAATGAGCAACTTAATAATTCAAATCCAGAAATTTTACATATGCTTTCTGATTTGGGTCAAAAAATGTTTTATCCAAAAGGTATACTTTCTCAATCTGCTGAAGCTAAAAGTACTCAATATAATGCAACTATTGGGATGGCAACTAATGATAAAGGTAAAATGTATGCAGATTCATTAAATCAAATGTTTAATGATTTAACACCAGATGAAATTTTTCCTTATGCACCACCTCAAGGTGTCGAAGAATTACGTGACTTATGGCAAGCAAAAATGTTAAAAGACAATCCAGATTTAACTAAACAAGTAATGACACGTCCAATTGTCACTAACGCACTTACACATGGTCTTTCACTTGTAGCAGATTTATTTATAAATTCTGGAGATACTGTTTTATTACCTGAACATAATTGGGGAAATTATAAACTTGTTTTTGATACTCGTAATAATGCAAATATTTCAACTTACCCAATTTTTGATGAAAATGGACATTATACTACTGATGAGTTAGTTAAAACATTAGAATCTTATAATCAAGATAAAGTAGTAATGATTCTTAATTATCCTAACAATCCAACTGGCTATACACCTAATAAAGATGAAGTACATACAATTGTTAAAGCTATTGAACAATTGGCTAGTAAAGGAACTCAAGTTGTAGCTGTTATCGACGACGCTTATTATGGTTTGTTTTACGAAGACGTATATACACAATCCTTATTCACTGCATTAACTAATATCAATTCTAAAAATGTGTTACCTGTACGATTAGATGGTGCTACAAAAGAATTCTTTGCTTGGGGATTCCGTGTTGGATTTATCACATTTGGTGTTGAAGATGAAATTGCAAAAGATGTATTGGAAGCAAAAACTAAAGGTCTAATTCGCAGTAATATTTCAAGTGGACCTCTTCCATCACAAAGTGCAGTTAAACATGTATTGAAGAATAACGATCAATTTAATAAAGAAATCGAGCAAAATATTACGACCTTACGTGAACGATATGAAGTTACAAAATCAGTAGTTTACGACGAAAAATATGCATCACACTGGCAAGCTTATGACTTTAATTCTGGTTATTTCATGGCGATTAAAGTTAAAGATGTTGACCCTGAAACATTACGTAAACATCTGATTGAACAATATTCAATTGGTGTTATTGCATTAAATCAAACAGATATACGTATTGCTTTTAGTTGTGTTGAAAAATCTGATATTCCTCATGTATTTGATTCCATTGCAAAAGCTATTGATGATTTACGTTAAAGTTAAGATAAAAAGGTTAGACCAAATGAATGGTCTAACCTTTTTAATATTGGTAATTAAGTTGTAGTTATATAAAAATCAATAAAATAAAACTTATAATTGCTAATGAAAATGGTCCAAATGTTTTTAATTTATCTTTTATAGTTATTCCCATAATACCATCAATTAATTGAACTAATACTAGTGAAAATTGCAATGAAGTAATACATAATGTACCTCTAATTTTTAGTAATTTTAAAAATTTTTATTACTATTCAATTCTATATTAAGTCAATTTAAAAGTCTTTCTTTTTGAGTCTGAATTTCAAAATTGTTAAACCTAAAATTAATATTAACAGATTAGTAGTACGAGTTGTCCCAGTATTTATACTACCTGTTTCAGGTAATTGTGACTTTTTATCTTTTATCGTTTTAAAACTATTTTCTTCTACCTTCACTGACTTAGATTCTGATAGAGTAACTTTATTAGTCTGTTTAGAAGAGGGTTTAAATGTAATAATTGCCTTTTGTTTATTAGAAATAGTTATTTGGACAGTATTACTCTTTTCACTATTTCTAATTGAACTATTAGCAAGGATTTTACTACCGTTGAGTTTGTTAATATCTTTAATGGTAATTACACCAGTTTTCTCATTAATATTGATACCATGGATTTTTTTATTAAACTTCCACGTTTTTCCAATTTTATTTGAAGTAATATCTATAATTTTTCCATTCGGTTTTACAATATTTATACTTACTTTATCTGTATTATCTTGTGGTGTGATTGTTATATGCTTCTTTTGTTTATCTAATTGGATTATCGGTGGTTTTGGTGCAGTTTCTTTATAAGAAACTTTAGCAGTAACTTCGCTTGGATCACTATTTCCTTGCGTGGCTTGAACTCTAACTTCGCTACCATTTTGAACACCATCATGAGTAATAGTCAATAAACCTGTTGTTGGGTTAATTGCAAAGCCTTGTGGATTATTTTCTATTGTCCACTGTTCCCCAACTTTCGTAGCTACTACTTCTTTCGAATAACCATTTGGATCTATATACTTCACTACCATTTTGTCTGTATTGTCTTGTGGTGTGATTGTTACACTAGCTTCTTGATCATTTGTTATTATCACTGGTGCGGCTGGTGTTGTTTCTTTATTTGGTACTTTGGCCATTATTTCGCTTGGATTACTATTTCCTTGCGTGGCTTGAACTCTAACTTCGCTGCCGTTTTGAACGCCTTCATGAGTAATAGTCAATAAACCTGTTGTTGGATTAATTGCAAAGCCTTGTGGATTATTTTCTATTGTCCACTGTTCCCCAACTTTCGTAGCTACTACTTCTTTCGAATCACCATTGGAATCTATATACTTCACGACCATTTTGTCTGTATTATCTTGTGGTGTGATTGTTAAACTAGCTTCTTGGTCATTTGTTGTAATTACTGGTGCGGCTGGTGTTGTTTCTTTATTTGGTACTTGAATTGTTACTTCGCTTGGATTGCTATTTCCTTGTGTAGCTTGAACTGTGACATTACTTCCATTTTGAACACCATCATGAGTTATAGTGATTACTCCATTTGTTCCATCAATGTTTATACCATCTACATTATCGTTTAGCGACCATTTGTCTCCATCTTTTGTTGCTACTACTTCTTTCGAATCACCATTGGAATCTATATACTTCACGACCATTTTGTCTGTGTTGTCTTGTGGTGTGATTGTTACGCTGGCTTCTTGGTCATTTATTGTTATTACTGGTGCGGTTGGTGTTGCTTCTTTATATGGTATTTGTGTAGTTACTTCACTTGGATTGCTATTTCCTTGCGTGGCTTGAACTGTGATTTCGCTGCCGTTTTGAACGCCTTCATGAGTAATAGTCAATAAACCTGTTGTTGGATTAATTGCAAAGCCTTGTGGATTATTTTCTATTGTCCACTGTTCCCCAACTTTCGTAGCTACTAATTCTTTCGAATCTCCATTTGGATCTATATATTTCACTACTATTTTATCTGTATTGTCTTGTGGTGTGATTGTTACACTAGCTTCTTGGTCATTTGTTGTTATTACTGGTGCGGCTGGTGTTGCTTGTTTTAAAGGTATTTTATCTCTAGCTATTAAGCTAGAATCACTATTTCCATAATTTGATTCTGCGGTTACTTCACTGCCAACTTGAACTCCTTCATAATTAACAACCACTTCTCCGTTAATATCATTTATGCTTATGCCTTTAGGATTGTCGTTTAATTCCCAATGATCACTAATTTTTGTGGCAACTACTTCTTTTGATTCTCCATCTAGGCCAATATAATTTATAGTCATTTTATCAGTATCGCCTTGTGGTTGAATTATCAAACTAGCTTCTTCTTCAATTTTAATAATTTTTGGTTCAGGTGGTGCAATTTCTTTAACTGGCATGATAGCCCTAACTAAATTACTAGGATCACTATTTCCTTGCGTAGCACTAGCTGTTATCTCACTATGAGGAGCGACACCTATATAATTAATAGCGATTCCACCTGTTATAGGATTAATAGTAAATCCAGCAGGCGCCTCATTTAACAACCAATTATTTCCTTCTTTTTTGGCAATTAATTTAGACATCATTCCATCAGGATTAACATAATTTATTTCTAATTTATCTGCATTATTTGGCGGTGTAACAACTGTATACACATATTCATTGTTAGTAGTTATTTTCGGTTCTTGAGGAGAAAGTAGTTTAAGATTTATTTTTTCTTGTTCTAATTCAGTTGTTAGTTGGTTTATAATTGCCTGACTCTTTCTTTCCGCTATTGGCGTATTATTTAATGCTTCATTTAAAATGGATTTAGCTTCTTCTAATTTAGCTTTTAAATTATTTACAGAATTAGCCGTAAATTCAGATTCATTAATAGTATTTAAGTATTGTTTAATATTATTATATTTATCGTTCAATTCTTCTTTATACATCAAAATATCAACTTGCTGTTGATTAACAATATTAGTACCTATTTTTTGAGTATCATTACCTCTATAAGGGGCGTCTGTTTTGTACGTTACATTTCCATTTAAATCAATTGTATTGGGTTGTGTAGCTGGAAAATCAATTGTGTAAGTTATATTTTTGGTAGCACCTGCATCAATTTTGCCAGCATCGAGAGTTAAAGTGTTAGTAGCTTCATCAAAATTTGTACTAGCGTCAGTTGCAGAAATAAATTTGGAACCTGCTGGTAATAACACTACGTATTTTGTTTCTTTAGATCGAAAATGTCCTTTATTTTCAAGTGATACTGAAATCGTACCTCTAGCATAATTTGAGTTTGCAGAATCACTTCTAAAATCATATTTGATTTCATCAACATTTGAAGTTATATATGCACCACTATTAGCCCTTACTCTACTAACTATTCCACCATATAAATAACTCTTATTAGTTCCAAATCCTTGTTGAGCACCTGTTTGAGTAGAAGTTAATGTTTTCACATCAGCAACAGGTAGAAATGCAAGTCTTAATCTATTAACATCTTCAGGTACATTAATCATGAACGATAATCTTCCTGTAGGATATTTCCCCATACCATTAAGTGTCTTATCATAGTATACATTTGAACCATCTACACTAGTTACTTTGGCTTTAACTCCTGGCCAAGAGTTAATGACATTTAAAGCTGAGGAAACATACTCTACTACTAATTCTGAACCTGGATTAACGTCGATATCTTGATAAATACCAGCTACTCTTGGATCTAGTACTTTTCTATTATAACCATCAGTAGTTCTAGCTAATATTACGCCATATGGTGCGTTAGAATCACTCATGAAGGAACTATATTTTTTCCCTGCAGTTGTCAAAGTCATTGGATATTCAGGATCTGAAACAGTTGATAAACTATGCCATCCATCAACTCCTGTAACTACTGTAAGCTTATCTGTATTACTTGGTAAGTTTCCTCCAGTTACTTGCTCAAAATTACCATTTCGCAGTTCAGTGTTTATTTCATTTTTGTTTAATGGATCATTACTTTTATCATTATTAATAGGTTGGTTAGCCGATCTAAAAGATGTACCTCTATTTTGGTTTTTTATTGCACTATGTCTATTATTTTTATTAGGCTCAGTATTATTCGCTGGTATTCCGTTAGTCACTAATTGATCGTCATTATTTATTAAACGATTCTTTTTAGTTTCTTTTAAATCTACGTTATTTTCTCTTTTTAATAGTGAAGCCGAATTAATAAATTCTTGATAATAATCATCTATTTCTTTTTGAGTAGCTTGATTTTCAATGAATTGATCAGCATTTACTAACTTAGTTTTAAATTGTTGAACAGAATCATTCGTTTTATTTGATAAATCAATGTTCTTATATTGATTTATTAATTTCTTTAATTTTTCATTGTTTCCAACCGATGACTCTTCTGACTTTATATTATTGCTTCTAAATTGATTTGTTTGATTAGAATCTATTTGATTGTTTTCATCATATTCTTTTTGGACTTGGTTTGCATCAATTTGATTATTAGTTTCTCCACTTGCCTTTGAATTTGTGCTAGCGGAGTTACTATTTTTTTGTGCTTCAAAATTATTGGTCGTTAGTGTATTTGTTTGATTAGTTTCCTCTGCAGCATTTGCGCTATTCATATGACCAAATGATAAATATATAGATGCTAAAGCAATACTTGTAGCACCATATCCTCTTAACTTTCTAATTGAAAAAAATTTTTTGTTAACTTCTTCTTGGTTGTAATTTCTAGGTTGATTCACTTTTAATTTTTTCTCCTTTTTGTCAATGTGATTATATTCAAGTAGCGTGACGTTCGTTAATACCATTCAATAGCAAATTAAAATATTTTGAAATAAAAATTACAATAAATAATATAACACCTAGTAAGTGGTAAGACAACTATTTTATTTTACTAAAAACTTCACTATTTATAATAAATTATTAATAAAATTTTAATTTTTATATTATGAAACCTTCATTTTATGTAAAAAGAAAAACTTTCTAGCAGATTTTCTACTAGAAAGTTTTTTTGATAGATTTCTATTTGATGACATTTTAAAAATTTATTATTATCTTTTATTTAATTTACATCATACCTGGCATTAAGCACGACTAAAAACAGACTGAAATATAGATATAAAACCCTACAAAATCAACATTTTAAAACTTTATCATTCTCATTATTTTTAGTTTTAGCACTTCATTATGTCATAATTATGTCACTTAAAATAGAATATCAAACCATGATCCTTTACTATCATTAAAATGTTAAAATTGAAAAAAACAAAGTAATTTGTGCACCCATAAAAATTGGATATAAACTATTATTTACCTATTCATAAAATTTTATATGAGGCTTTTCATCTTTATAATAATTCATTCTATCCTGTAAAGAACCTGTGTGTAATTCTAATTTATGACCGTCTGGATCAGTGAAATATATTGATTTTTTATCTCTGACATCTCTTGGGCGACCCTCTAATATATTTACATGGTTTTGTTTTAGCCAGTCATACCATTCATCAAAATCATTCTCCTTGATTGAGAAAGCCATATGAGTATATGAGTAATGAATTTCATTTCTTGGTATTTCACTTTCTTCGTTTAAACCTAACCACAATCCACCTATAGTAAAGTAAGCTGTTTTGTCGCTTTCAAGTAATATTTTAGCCTTCAGTATATTTTTATAGAATTCAACAGACTTTTTTATATCTGATACAGAATAAGTAACGTGATTTACGGCTTGAATCATATAATTACTCCTATTTATAAATTTAAAATATTAATGGCCTTTATGTTTTTCTTTAGCTTTATTTTTCTTAATTTGTCTTTTTCTTTCTTTAATCCATTCTCTGTTTGCCTTACTTTTTTTCTTAGATAATTTTTTAATTTTCTCTTGTTCTTCTTTTATAGCTATTTGCGCTTTAGTAAAGTTTTTCGGACTTTTTTGCTCTTTTGCTACTTGTCTTTGCAATCTTTTAGGATTGATTTTTCGTTTTTTTCTTTTAGTTCTAATACTAGTCTTTGTATTATCGATCATTATTAATAGATAATTCTCTATAAAATAAATGACTTCTCCATCATCTGGTTCTGTACCAAAGGTATATTTAACAAATTTTGATTTACTTCCTACTTTGTATTCAACTAAACCAACATAAAATTGTCCGTCGTGAAATACAGATAGCTCCATGCTATCCCTCCTCTTAATTATTCAGAAATGATGGACGACCTGAGGAGGAAGGTTACTGACAGATAAAATATACCTGCATTGGGACTACCAACCCAATTGTGTTTTTACATTTCTATATATAGTTTAAAATAAATCATAAAAATTTCAACAGAGTAATCAAAGAATATAGTTTTTAATTATATGGGTTACCATACTTTTTACAATACTCATAAAAGCCATTTTTAATCATAAACATCTTTTTATTAATATTCGTTGGAGTATCAAAATTGATTAATCTCAAAACTTCTTCAGTAAATTCAAGTTCGCCTGTTCCATTTGCCGTAACTAAATTACTATCAGTTATAGCCTGAGTTTCAACAAAACCATTAGCATTTTCATATTTCTTTAACTTGTTCCATAAATAAATTGAATTCCCGGTATGTCTATATTTATTTAGAAACCCATTTTTAGCTAAATAATCAACTGCTCCACATATAGCTCCAACTGGCTTTTCTAGTTCAAATGTTTTTTCAATAAAATTGAGTAGTGTTTTATCTTCAATATTCCACTTATTCCCACCTATTAATATTAATACATCAAAATCGTGAGTTTCATTAGAAATTTTAGAATCAACTAATAATGTCATTCCACCAATTGACTTCACTTTATTCGTTACAGATACTATCTTAGTAATCCATCTATCACTACTATTTATAATTGAACTTAAATGTGCAATTTCCCAGTCTGCGAATTCATCTAATAATAGAAACAAAGCTTTTTTTCATATAGTAGGCTCCTTGTACATTATTTGTTAAATTCATATAAACGTTTACATTGTCTAATTAGTTGTGTGTAAAATGTTAAAATTGAAAAAACACAACATATCTGGGGCAATTTTCTATCCTTTACTACTAGATCTTAAATCAGATTCTTTATCTATATCGAGAACTTTCCAAATATTATATAATTAATGCAAATTAAATTTAAAATTGAAAGGAGATAAAACTATGCTATATTTCAATATTTTCATATTAATACCTATTTTATTAGCGCTTTTTTTTCACATTCCCAACATTTCATATATTTATTACACACGTCATAAATTAAATCAAGAAAACAAAAGATTAATAAAAACTATGGTACTTATATACTCAATCAGTATCTCATTAGCTTTTATTACATCCTTATTAGATGGTTTTTATAAAGGTTTAGGCGAAGTTAAAGATGTATATTATGGATTTTTATATCTTATGTATTTTATAACTTTTATTTTCATATATTCTATTCAATTCTTGATTTTAAAACTTACTAATAATTCTTTACTTAGTTCTAAAAGTTTTAAAATACTCATTTATTCTTTTGCATTAATAATTAGTGTTTTTACTTACGGATTTTCTCCTATGAGTCATTTTGATATCTTAAAATCCCATTTGAAAATTTGGAATAACACACTTACATCTCTCATAATTTTTGACGTATTATTTTTCTTATTATTTTCAAAAACAAATGAAAAGAGGTAATAAAGTATGGATAACTATAATTTAAAAAATATTGATAGAAGTTTAAACACAATTGCTAGCCACTATGCATACAAAGATAAACAAAAAGAATCAACCATAAATAATATTTGGAGTTTATTAAACTCTTCAAGAATCATAGAGATATTTCACTTCTTGTCTTTGATTGCTATTTTTAAATTTTTATTATTATTTTTTCACATCGTTAAAAGCAACCACTTTCAATTACCTATACTCAAAGAAATAGGCTCGTGGAAATGGTTGAATTTATTGAATATCTCTTTATACCCTATATATGAATTTCTCATATATTTCTTTATTTTTCTATTTATAATAACAGTGATCAATGTAACTACTAGGCATACATCGTTTACTTTAGGCACAATTGGTGATATTGCCGAAAAGTATTTCGTAATTGTTTTTAATATCATTGGTATTATTTTCATGGCAAACTATATTTTCCTATTTAATCACGAACTATCATCAGCTTTAAAATGTTTAAATTTACCAATGTTGATTACTATTGGTATGCTCGGCTTTTACTTTATAATTATTCCTATTATAACATGGTCAGAAACAAAATCTCATTACAGAAATTAAACCCACGAAAAGTGGGTTTTTTAATTTAATCTATAAAATTACTATATCTATACAAAAATAGCCATATATACTTCAATTTACGGAAATGTCATGTTTATAATTTTTAATATACATACATTTTACAACTTTTTATACAAAGGTCTAAATAATTTTTTCTTATAACTGGAAAAGCGTTATAACTCGAGATTCCATATTTACTATTAATATACATACAATTACGTAATCTCATTCCTCACTGCAACACAGGACGTTTCTCAGCGTGAAAAAGTCCTATTAAAATGTATAGTTTAATATTTTCATTCCTCTTGACTTATAGAAAAAATAGAAAGCAAATTTATTAATATAAACAAAAATAAGTTATATAAATAAAATATTGATGAAATAGCAAAGATGATACTTAGTATCAAAGATAACAATGTATCCACATTTTTATTTGCAATTATAAATGTCAGTAAAACAGCAAGAATTACAGAAAGAAAACCTGTAATTATAGATATTACACCAAGTATAATAAAATCTACTTTTGCTTTTTTATTATTTAAAACACTTCCTAAATATTTTTGTTTAATTAATACAGTTAACATACTTATAACAGTTGCTAAAAAACCTATAGATATGCTTGTAAAATTTATATAAGCATCTAAAGCTGTTAAAGATCCACTAAATTTTGAAATATCTGCTAGTCCAAAACAAGATAGTAGTATCATTACTCCTATACATATTATAAAAAGCAGCAAGTTCGATATTTTTGTAAATGACACTATCTTTTCACTCCTAACTTATCAATTAGGTAACACATGCACTACATCATTTCTATATAAATCAGCCATTCTGGCAAAAACTTCATCTGTATTTAATTCTGATCTGTCATTTTTAGTAAATTCAATTTGTCTTTTTAATTTTTGACTTAATACATCAACTAAACTCACTCTATCCATTTCATTTATTTTAGCATTAACTAATAATTTTTCGATATCTTCACTTTTTTCATATTCCTCAATTAACTCTTTTGCTATTTCTTTAGAAATATATTCGTCATTTTCTTTTTTCGCTTTAATTTTAAACTCAAAGTAATCAATATTGATATCCCTATTTCTCGAAGAAATCAACCTTTTAAATAGTTCTTCAGAAGACTCTTTAGTGACTCTTACAAATATATCCCGATATTCTTCAGCGTTATGAACTTCTTGTTGCTTTCTCGAGTCTTTAATTAACGAAAACTCTATATGTTTATCATTATCATATTTATCTTCATATAATTTATAAACAAAACTTTCAACTGCATTAGGACTCAAAGAATTTATATTTCTTTGAATCATAAAAGTATGTTTTCTATCATCATATAATACTGTAATTTGATGACCAATGTACTCATCTTCCTCTAAATCAAGTTGTTTAGATTCCCCAAGTAATTTACTGACGTTAGGTATAATATGATCTAATCTTTCAAAAGTTAATTGGTAATAATTATTTTCATTTTTAAAAATATGAATTAGTCTTATAGTTTCATCTTTATAAGCCATTCGTTTTATATGTTTTAATTCCCCATCTTTATTTAATTCATCTTTTTCTAATTTATTAATATCTGAATCATTATATTGATTATAAAGTTCATCTAATAATTCACTCAATGATGCACTATTTTCATTTAATTGTTCGTCAACTTCAAAAACATTATAGAAATAAAAATTTACAATTCTTTTACTTTCCATTTCCCTCAACCTCTTTTACGTGTAGTTTTATATATTATATCTTTAAATCTACAAAATATAAAGAATACATATGAAAAAGCAACTAATATCGGGGAATGACATTAGTTGCAACTACACAATATCATTATACTATATTTTAGTACCTAGTACTAATTTTTTATTCCACAAATCTTCCTATATCATCAATATGAAAATCAGTATTTGGATATTGCTTTTCCAATTCTTTTAAATCTCGCTCATTCTTTTCATCGTCTTGACCGATACTATCTATAAAAACTGGTGTCGCCACATTCATATCTACTTTATCAGTAAATAGCTACTTCACTTCAAAACTTTCCAATTAACATTTGAATTATAGTAAATAGATCACTAGCAATACTTGTCACATCTCCTATTCTTTCAGTTAATGTCCTAGTGGCATTTAATCTATCTTCTTCCGTCCCTATTCTAACTTTTACCAGTTCTGAATATATATCAGCATTAATATTTTTTAATTCAGATTGATTGATATTAACTTCACTCAAAGTAATGTTTTGCTTACTTAATAAACTGTCTATTGTTTGAAGATATTTAATTATATTTAATGTCTGAGAAACTATTAAATCAGTATTTTCAGCAATTGTTTTCAAATATTGATTTCTTTCTATATCCCTAGCTATTTTTTCGTCGTTCTTCATTTGTTTTTCATAATAAAATTCTTGTAATTCTTTATCTAGTTCTTCATTAAACATATTAATTTCTGGTATTTGCATCGGCTCTAATTCGTACACTATAATCACCTATTCACAGTTATATTTAATAATATAAATATACATTAACGTTTATTTTAAAGCAGCAATAAAGAGTCAAATCTTTGAAAAGATTCAACTCCATAGTTTAAATAATATTTTTCTAACACGTTATCAATAAATATTTGATTATTAGGATAATTGTTGATTACTTGTTTCACTTCTCAATCCACATTTTCATCCCATTCGCCTATGTTAATTTCAAAATTACGATTTGTAATTTCTTGTTTATCTGTAAATAATTTATGATATTTACCCAACATATCACGAGCACGTAAGCGATCGCTAGGCTTAATAGGTACTTCTATTAGCTCAACATATTCATTATAAACTAACTGAACCTTACCATTCTGTGGATTCTCTTTATATTCACCACGTTTAACTACAACTTCCTTTGTTTCAGTCTCATCACCAACTGCTGAATTAGTTAATAGATGCAATAGCTCATTAGCGCTTAATACACTTTCATCTATAACTTTTTTCTTTTGCTCTTGGATATAATCATTAATATGTTTCTTCTTTAACAAGCGACACCCAGATACATGTGCCGTTTTAGGCGAATAACCAGCCGTTATAGCGCTCTGCGTAACATTTAATGTTCTAATATACTCATTCACAAAGCGCTCTTGTTTAGGTGTTAATTTGTCCATATACTCACTCCTTAATATAAAGATTGCCTACCCGTGAGGATAGGCGTTTAGTTTAGTTAACAACTCTATTCTTTCGAGCTATTTCTCGTAAGCTCATACCATCAATATTTTGCTGATGAATATTCTTAGATCTTTCAGAATTAGTTACACGATTCAAGCGTGCATATTCTTGAATAGATTGAGTGTCTCTCAATTTCTCTTTTCTATTCTCTTTTTCGACTTGAGCATTAATTTCTTCTCCAATACGGTCAACATTTTCCCAATCTTCATCAGTTATAATTACATTTCCATCTTCATCAGTACCAGCAATTAAACCAGCTATTACCTTTTTATATAATTCATCTTTTCTATCCATGTTGTCGCTCCTTTACAAACTTCATTTTTTGATTAGTACCTATAACAGGCAATTCACTCTTAGAAACATAATATTGTGGTGCATATTCTCTAAAATGAGGTCTTAGATCACTTCTTATTTGAGCATCTTCATCGAAATCCTCACGTCTATAAGGAATTGCATAACGTTCAAACTCCTCTTTGTATCGTTCGTTTAAATCATTAATTTCATCGATAATATCATTGTATTGCTCAATGATTGGTTCAAATTTAGCTATTAGTTCTTGTTTCTCATCATTATATAACTTCGGTAATTCAGATTGATGTTTAATCAATTCAATAGCTTTTTCTTTTCTAGTTTCATCAAATACTTCTTGTTTAGTAGTAAGACGTTTGTTAATAGCCTTTAATTGATTTTCCTCTGTATCAGTTGTTTGGTATAACTTATCTGCTTTATCATCTTCACCATTCGCTACCAAGTGTTTATATTCCTCTTTATCTGCTTTAATTTTAGTTTGTAAGTCATTACGTTGTTGTTCTAATTCACTAATTGCATTGCGTTGATCAGTTACAAACTGATTGTACTCTTCAAAATATGATTCTGTTTTCATTTTCACTTCTCCTTATACTAACTGCATTTGTTTTTGTTGCCTATCTTGTTTTAAACGTTCTTTAATACATTGCTTACGAGCTTTACCGTCTATCTTACGCTTTTCTTTTTCTACTTTGATTTCTTCTTGCATGGATTGACATTTGTTATCTTTAGTTGAATTCACTAATTGCAAAATGTCATCACTAATTCGATTTAATAATTCATCATCAATCAAAATACTATCTCTTTGATACCTTTTAATTTGTCGTTGTTCATCATCAGAATATTGAGATAATAGTTTATGAAATTGCCTTAAATCATTCATTGAATGACGCTTATATTTGTGTAGATTATCCCGTTCTTCAATAATAGATAATGCTAAATCTTCTATGTGATTCGACTCATAGGATAACTGCATAGTGTATGGATCAATAAACATTCTCGGATAGTGCAGTGCGTACATATCTTCTATTCGTTGTTCCCATTCATCAAATGCTTGCTTTAGGTATGTAGCATTATATTTTGTCTTTAGGTTCTTAACTGCAAATCTTTGTACTAATTCCAAATCACTACACCCTTTTAGATTTCCATTTCTTCTATAGCATCAATACGTGCTTGGCTGCCCTCTATCTGACGTTGAATACTAGTGATAGCATTACGTCTATCAAGCTCATTCTCAATCATGTAATAGCCTCTGTGTGTCTTACTGTAGTTGTAACCAATTGGATAATGGTATTGAAGTATTAAGCTATTGATAGTTAAACGTAACCATCTTTCATTAGTACGATTAACTGGTATCCCTAATTGATTTAAAATATTGGTTTTAGTAATATATTTCTTAGACGTATTTCTTATCACATTGAGTACTTGGCGGTGTTCATCGGGTAAGTTGTACGTCTTTTCTTTTTCTGTTACTTTTTGCATCTTTTCCACCTCACTTTCATAATTACTTTATACCTTAATTATACTAAATTTACACGAAAAACACAAACTAATGTTCGTTATTTATGCCATTGTTACCTTTTCTTAACACACATTATTTTACCGTTAAATAAACTCTTAAAAGCATTTATGTAGTAAAATGTAGTATATCACCTAAAGAACTAATGTTCGTATTTGGAAAGATTCATACCCTAGTGTATTTCTACAACAATTAACATTTATTAGCTATATATAGGAGCCACACAACACATGTGACCCCTTATCAAGTTACTTATTCAAACTGTAATATGATGCTTTCAATTCACTTAACTTACGCTCTAACGCCTTGTAATCGTCTTGTGTAGCATTCTCATCTTGCACAAATTCGGTTACCAACTTCAATCCCTCGACTAATTCTGTTGCTGGTTCATTAATCCCTGTTGCTAACTGGTACAACATTTCCATATTACCTATCACATCAGCATTACTAGACTGAATACCCTCAAGTTCTTCTACGCCAAAATCTTTTTCCATGTACTCGAACATATCAGTATTATTGCTTTCTGCAAATGTTTCTAATCCATACATAAAATAATCATTATCAAACATAAAATTAGCCATCATATCGCTTATAGAGATGTGTTTGTCATCTTCAATATCATATCGGGCATAATTCCCCTCAATACTTCTTATAAGCCCTTCAGTGTGCTTAGGAGACGCTAATTCAAACGCTTTTCTAACATTACAATTCTTAATGTAGATGTGACCATACAAATTACCTTCCATGACCACATACACCATATCAAACGGATCGTTATATATTTTGAATCCAAACGGTGTCTTTCTACTACTTTCTAACAATCCTGTGTAATATCTTAATAACGTACCTGCTCTGGTTTCAAATTGATTTGCGATAATTTCTATGTTCATATTATTCCACTCCTTTATTGGTTACTCTTAATAACATAGGTAACCATGATGGCACTTCAGTTTGTTGCTCATATTCTGGATAACTAATTGCTAGTGGTAAATTGGGCACTCGTCCATCTAACAAATAACGCATTACATAACTAGTTCTATACACAAGATCTAGTTTTTCACCTTTAACTAATTCAATCAGTACACCCATTGTCATCTCGTTCCATCCACTCCAAAACACAACGTTCTTATCTATGTCACAAGTAACGCTTGCTTTTCCTTTAAAGTCATAATCTATTTCTTTAAATAAATCTTCTAACTGATATATAGGAATTTCTTTATGTTCTTTTACATAATCATATATATACTTTTTTAGTTTTTCTTTATCCATGTGTAACCTCCGATATTTTTTAATGGGAACTAGTCCCCGTTGAGTTCCCGACTCAAAAATACTTATCGGGAACTAATCAAACCATTGATATATAAACTTTAAATAAACTTAGTTCCCGTTGTACCCATTAAAAATTTTCTATCATATATGTTAAAAAGCTAATAACATTTGTTCGTTTTCAAATAATAAATAATATTATTATCTATTGGGAACTTCGGGAACTATTAATTTTAATTGCTTGTGGTTAAAGTAGTCTTAGGGTTCCCGTTTGTATATCTTTCACGGGAACTTATCGGGAACTCTGGGAACTGCTTAATAATCTGAATAAGGGTTATGAGAATTCGAGAAATCAAAACCTAATTCTTCAAGTATTTCTTTGTTTATAGCAAATCCTCTATACTTTATGTTTTTGTGACTCACCCTTTTTTGCAAGCGATCTTTTTCACCTTTAATTAAATATCCCTTTTTGCCCCATTGTCCTGTAATACTCTGCATTTCATGACCTAATTTATCGTGTACAGTTTGACCTAATATACATAAATAATCACGTTTATATATTGCTTTTATATCACCATTTTTGACAGAACTATAACCATCACCAGCAATATTATTTCTATTCGCATCTAAATATTGCAGTATTTCCTCTAGAAATTGCTTAGGTTTATCAATCGTCTTATTATTTCTAATCATACTGTCATAGGCTTGTTCAATAATTTTAAAATGATCATGTTCAAATCCCTCAATATCATTTAGAATTTCGCCAGTAACCTGTAGTAATGCGAATGCACGCCCTAAACGTTGCATGATTTCATTGCTACCTTTTCGATTAAAGTACCTTTGATAACTATCAAATGCACTCTTGTATGTCTCTTGTTTAGATTCATATTGCTTAATGAATGCTATGCCTAACGTACCGTAGTTTTCTCTAAATGCTTTATCTAATGTGGTGAAATCAAAATTATCTGGATATGGTTGATCTTGAAGTGTAACTACACGAGCAGATACACCAGCTTTCTCGTCTGCCATATTAGAAATAGACGCCTCACCAGTAGAAAGCATTATATTTCGCCATTCTTTTTTAGCGTTAAGTGTTAAATTGATATTACTTCTTGATTTACTTTCACCACTCGAGAAATTGTAAGTTGCATTAGCAACAAACTTGGGATTTGTATTACGTGTATCATCTTTAAACATTGGAAATGAATTTAAGAATGATGCCATTGCTTCAATACTGTTCTTCGTAGAACCCCATGTAGTAATAAGTTCACTTGTACCCCATACACTAGAAACCAAATTTAATGTGAATGTCTTACCTGTTGAGGTACTGCCCGAGATTTCTACAATAAAAGGCTGTAGTCCAAATTCACGCAACAATACTGAACCTAGTGACGCATATAGCATAACCATAACCATAGGCAAGTTCTTAATTTGGTTAAATACGTTTTTTGAATAACTATTAAGTGTGCCTTTACTTTGAAACGAATCTATCAATTTCTGAAATCCCTTATCATTATTAAATAACTTTATGTTGCTATTCTTCATTTCTTCTTGATAGGGATAAATAAAATATCCTTTCACATGCCCCAAACGAGTGGCCACATTAACATTTACTGGTGGATTATATCGTTTTGACTTATTAATATAGTCAATCAACCTAGTTGAAGTGGTTGAAGTTACATCTAATTTTCGATTAACTAATTTCAGTAATTGACGACTATCAGATATTTCTTCAGCACTAACACCTAAATTCACTGGTAAATGATTATCATAAAAAAGCATATTAAAACTCACTTCATTGCTTTCAATATCTTCGAATCGTTCAGTAATTTGGGGAATTGTATTAGTGATAAATATTTTCTTATCTGGTTCGCCATCTTTTTTACTAGGAATAATTTGATAAAGTGCCACACCATTTTGATGTTGTTCAATTTCATAACCTTTAGGAATAACTTCTTGAATAGCATCTTTTTCTTGCTTAACTTCTTCAATTTCGTGAAGAATATCATCTTTAGTTAGTTCCATATACTTCCCCCTTTCTATTTATTACGATGTTTCTTTAAAATAGACTGAAATGTAGCATTTATTTCACGTTCTTTTAATGGAGGCTTACATGCATTTTGTCCCCATAGCAAAGCATATGAGTATACAATGTATTCATTTACATGTCGGCTAAATAAATGTCCTATCAAACTAGCTAAAGAATTATTACGATTGCCCTTTGCAACAGAAAAACTAATATCACGCCAATAAGCATCATCGCGCTTGTTAAAGTTAGTTGTAATTGATTGATCTGTTTGCCTTTCAATTTCTTCCGACCACTTTTCTAGTGTCTCAACATTCAAAATAGGTGCATCATTGTACTGATGTAAGAATGGATATTTATCTTGTTGATATACGGGCAACGCCATCGCTCTGCTAGGTTGAAAACTCCCCTCATCTACTGGATGACCTATTTTATTTACCAACACTTTTGTATACTTACGGTAATCATCTGCATTGACACGCTCATTCAAAGCGATATACAAGCGTATTCTAGGGCTTTCTGTTTGATGATTAAACGTAGTATGCCAAAACCACGCAACACCTTTTAAAGTGTCTGTAATTGCATCATGCAGTGGTCTCAACTTGGGTATGTCATCGTAGTCCAATACTAGAACATCACGATAAATCACATTGTCATTGTTACGGTATTTTTTATATTCTTTTCCATATTCATCCGTACCATCTTTTATATCGCCGTATACAGCGACACCACGAGCATACTTATTAGTATTGTTTTGTGGTATTGATAATCTATTAACTAACTCACTCCATTTAGGTTGCGAGAAATTTTTAAAAGAACGAGAATCTAGGTTGTTATACCAAACCACTGATACTTGGGTATCGTGTTCTAGCTTTATTTTGTTCAATTTATTCACCTCTAGTGATTAACAGAGCAGAAAATGATACAATATATAAAGAGTATTTTATTAACTGCTCTGTTAATTTATTAAATTTCTATGCGTTACTTTCGCTTTGGTCGGTGGAGAGTGACGCTTTTTCTATTTGCAACTTCATTTCATATTCTTGTTTTTGTGCTTCAACTAATCGTTCATACATAAGTTCAATAGCTTTTTGTTTATTATTATTTTTTAATAACTCAATAGTTTCATCATAAGTTTTAGCCTCGAAAGCATATGACGTATATAACACAATATCTTTCACACGATTTACTTTTTTATGGTCGTACTTCTTTTTAAATAGTTTCATTATTCTATGTCCTCCACTTCAATATTTCCTACAATGTAATCCAACGCCCATTCTAAAATACCAATCACATGACCTTCACGATCTGTTGTGTGTGTTTGTTCACCTGTACTATCTTTAACTGAATAGTAATAGATTTCTTTATCTTCATTCATAACGTCACTTAATGTCATTGTTACTTCATCGAGAATAGAAAACGCCTCATCTTCAAAATCTACTTCAGCAAGAATGTTAAACAACTCTTTATGAACGAGTTTCAAAATATGTTCGTAAAACGCTGTATCGTTATAGCGATAATCTGTAATAAAATGAAATCTATCTTTCGCTGATAAGAATATGTCCTTATCTTTTTCATATAATACTTTTTCTAATACTTGAACTACTTTTGATAATTGATATTTTTGTTTAATTTTCATCCTAATTCAACCTCCAATAATTTAATTCCATATGCTATAGCTAAAATAAAAATTGCTGATGCTACAAAAACATCGAGTAATAAAGCACTTGCCAATGTTAAAAACGAAATCGTACCAGTGTACGTTAGATAGTTTTTCATTGTGTTACCTCCAATAACTTTTTAATATTAACCTGTTTAAAATCGTTATTCTGAATATCCATGTGAGCAGTAAGATGTTCCATGAATTCATCTACATCAGACTTTTTGAATCTGTATGTAGAGCCGACCATGTAATACTTCATACCGTTATTAATAAGTAACTCCTCAATCGTTGGTTTACTTAAATTTAGGTATTCAGCTAATTCTTTGTAGGTCAAGAAGAATTTTTCTCTGGCCAATTCATCTACACGTTGATTTATTGCTTGTTCTAATAATTCACGTGCTTCTTGTTCATCAATATTAATATCGAACATTTATTGAGCCTCCTTTTCTTCAAAGTAAAATAAATCTTTAATTTCAACATCTAAAGTATTAGCAATGATTTTTGCTAGTTTAGGACTAGGGATCTTTTTACCATTAATAATTTGACTTAAATAAGATATTCCGATTCCTAGTTCTTTAGATAAATCTGATAAATTATATCCTTTTAAAAACATCGCCTTTTTAAAAGATTTATTATTAATTAAGATAGACATTTCATTCAACTCCCTTCTTTTTTGATTGACTTCTCAATCAATTTATAACTATATTATACATAATTAAAAAATATTGCAATAAGTTTTTGATTGACTTCTCATACATTTTCAATAAATTTATACACGTTAGATTGATTTAATGATAATATAGGTAATGGAAAAGGAGGGCAAAAAATGATTAGAAATAGATTATCGGAATTACTTTCAGAAAGAGGTTTAAAAACATCACGTGTCGCTAAAGATGTAAAAATTGCTAGAAGTTCACTTACCTCAATGATTCAAAATGATTCAGAAATGGTAAGATATGACGCTATTGATAAATTATGTAGATACTTAAACATTAATGTTAATGATTTCTTTGAATATGTGCCTATGAATATCGAGTTAACTATTGAAAATATAGATAATTTAACTACTTTTAATAACGTTAAAGTACTTCAAGATTTGTCAGAATCAATGATTTCTTTATATATAACTGCTGATTTCTTAATTGATATAGAATTTAATAATAAAGATTATGATTTTGATTGTGAATTATCTTTAAGTGAAGTGAAATATAATGGTTTCTTAAACGAGTTCATTTTTGTTCTAAAAAATGAAGATGAACATAGCAATTTAAAAGAAAAGATTGATAATCTTACTCCAGGTTTAAAAAAAATATTATTTAAAAAAATAAATAATTTACTAGCCGAAAATTTTAAGGTTGATTTTTTGAATAAAGCTGATGAACAAATTTCTTTCCCTGAATTTTCTGAACGTGAAAAATATGAAATACAAGAAGCGATAAAAAATAGTAAGTTTGCTATTAAATCTAATATTTTTACTGAATATTAAGTAGGTGTTCCTATGGCAAGTTACGATCAAATATCTAAAAATAACTGGCGTTATCGTATATCGTTAGGGAAAAATTCAGAAACGGGAAAATATGAATATATCTCTAAGACTGGCTTTAAACGTAAATCAGACGCTAAACATCAAGCTGAGATGATAGAACGTCAATTAAGAAATGGTGAATATATTCCTCCTTCTTCCAGCACATTTAAACAAGTAGCTGATGATTGGCTTAAACAGTATGCTAATGATGTAAAAGTAAGTAGTGTCAGAGCACGTGAGAAAGCTATACAACACGCCATAGAGCGTTTTAATACTAAACCAATACAAACTATCAAGAAACATGATTATCAACGCTTTGTGGACGATATGAGCGCACAGTATAGCAAGAATTATGTTGATAGTATTGTTGCCTCTACAAATATGATATTTAAGTATGCACATGATATGAAATTAATAAAAACATTACCTAGTGAGGGTATTAAACGACCTAAAAAGAAAGTCACAGTTGAGGAATTAGAAGAAAACGAAATCAAACAAAAATTTCTTGAAAAAGATGAATTACTACAATTTTTAAAGGTTGCTAAGAATCACCATTCACCACAGAATAGCTTTGAAGTATTTACCACTTTGGCATATACTGGCATGCGTGCAGGCGAATTATTAGCATTAAAATGGTCTGATATAGACTTTGAGAACAACACGATTAGCATTACTAAGACTTATTACAATCCGAATAATAATAAAAAGCATTATCAGATACTTACACCGAAAACTGAAAGCTCAATCGGTAAAATCTCAGTCGATCCCCACGTGATTCAATTACTCAAAGATTATAAGGTAAACGTCCAGGACACATGGAAAAATGAGCTTTATGTAGATAATAATTTTGTGTTTACTGATGTGAATGGTTATCCCCTTGTAATTAAAAAGCTGCAATTATGGATAAAAGCCATACTTAAAAAGACTGATATAACTAATAAACAGATTAGCACGCATTCATTCCGTCACACACATTGTGCGTTACTGATTGAAGCAGGCGTACATATTAAGGAAATACAAGAAAGACTACGCCACAAAGATATAAATACCACAATGAACATCTACGCAAAGATTACCAACTCATACAAAAAAGACGCTTCCCACAAGTTTAGTCAACTCATGGAAAACGTCTCAAAAGAATTATTTTAATATTTTTATGTCATTATTATGTCAAATGGAATGATCAAACGCCTTTAAACCAACGTTTATTGGCGTTTTTACATCATACCAGGCATTCCGCCACCCATTCCAGCTGAATCATTTTGATCTTTGTCAGGGATAGATGCAACAACCGCTTCAGTTGTTAAGAACATTGCTGCTACACTTGCTGCATGTTGTAATGCAGAACGAGTTACTTTAGTAGGATCCACTATTCCTTCTTCAAGCATATTTACCCATTCATTAGTTGCTGCATTAAAACCAACACCTGGATCTGCATTTTTTAATCGTTCAACAATGATTGAACCTTCTAAACCAGCGTTTTCAGCAATTTGTCTTACAGGTGCTTGTAATGCTTTTAAGACAATATTCACACCTGTTTCAACGTCTCCTTCTGCTTCAATTTCACTTACTTTTTTGTAAATATTAACTAAGGCAGTTCCACCACCAGCAACAATTCCTTCTTCTACTGCTGCTCTAGTTGAGTTCAATGCATCTTCAATACGTAATTTACGCTCTTTAAGTTCAGTTTCACTAGCAGCACCTACTTTGATTACTGCAACACCACCAGCTAATTTAGCAAGGCGTTCTTGTAATTTTTCTTTATCAAAGTCAGAATCTGTTTCTTCAATTTGAGCTTTAATTTGGCTAACACGAGCGTCGATGTTATTTTCATCGCCGTCACCGTCAACTACAGTTGTATTATCTTTAGTGACTTCAACTTTGTTTGCAGTACCTAACATATCAATTGAAGCATCTTTTAAATCTAATCCTAAATCATCAGTAATCACTTGAGTACCTGTTAATATAGCTAAATCTTCTAACATTGCCTTACGACGATCACCAAAACCAGGTGCTTTAACTGCAACTGCTGTAAATGTTCCACGCATACGGTTTAATACGATATTAGTTAATGCGTCACCTTCTACTTCATCAGCAACAATTAAAATTGGACGATTTGATTGAACAACTTGTTCTAATAACGGTAAAATATCTTGGAATGATGATATTTTCTTGTCAGTTACTAAAATATATGGTCTTTCTAATTCAGCAATCATTTTATCTGAATCTGTTACCATATATGGTGATTGATATCCTCGATCAAATTGCATACCTTCAACGACTTCTAATTCAGTATTAAATCCACTAGATTCTTCAATAGTAATAACACCGTCATTACCAACTTTTTCCATTGCTTCTGAAATGTATTTACCAATTTCTTCGTCAGCTGCAGAAATAGCACCTACTTGAGCAATTTCATTTTTATTTTCAACTTTTTGAGAAATATCATGTAATGCTGCAACTGCTACTTGTACTGCTTTATCGATACCTTGTCTTAAACCAACAGGATTAGCGCCACTTGTTACGTTTTTGAGACCTTCTTGAATCATCGCTTGTGCTAAAACTGTTGCTGTTGTTGTACCATCACCAGCAATTTCATTAGTTTTATTAGCGACTTCTTGTACTAATTTAGCACCCATATTTTCATAAGGATCTTCTAATTCTATTTCTTTTGCAATTGTTACACCATCATTTGTAATTAATGGTGCTGTATATTCTTTATCTAATACAACGTTACGCCCTTTTGGACCAATAGTTACTTTTACAGCATTCGCTAATTTATCTACACCGCGTAACATTGATTGACGTGCATCTTCTGAAAATTTTAAGTCTTTAGCCATTATGTCTGACCTCCAGTATAATAAGTAATTTCATGTTTTAATTTATATGTTTTATTTATTCTTCAATAATTGCTAATATGTCATCTTCATTTAATACGATGTATGTTTCATCGCCTCGTTTAACTTCTGTTCCTGCATATTGTTGAAATACAATTGTATCTCCTTCTTTAACTTCAGGAGCAACTCTAGAACCATCGTCTAATAAGCGGCCTTTACCCACTGCTTTAACGATACCTTCATTTGATTTTTCTTTAGCACTATCAGTTAATACGATACCGCTTTTTGTTGTTTGTTCTTGTTCTTTTCTTTCAATAATCACACGATTTCCTAATGGTTTAAGCATGATTGTTCCTCCTCGTGATCACAAATTTTAGCACTTTAACTTTTAGAGTGCTAAACTACTTTTAATAATAATCAAATTTGGTCAATATTTCAAGTCAAAGCACTCTTAAATAATTTTGTACATTAACTTTATTTACGATAAAATAAACTATAAACAGAAAATCGGAGGTTCATTATGAATAGATTTTGGGTATCTTTATTAACGATATTCATCTATGCCTTAGCTCAATTCTTACCTGGTATCATTTTAGGAAGTGGATTAGTTCATCTTGAAAAAGGCATGAAAACAACTCAATTTATGATATATACGCAAGTTTCATTATTTATTATTGCAGCTATCATAATTATTTTAATCAATTTAAAAATTAAAAATCCTACTAAACTTGAAGCTGGTTTTAAAGAACCTAAACGTTATATTTTAAGTTGGGCATTACTTGGTTTTTGTATCGTTATGCTTTATCAGGTCGTTGTTAGTTTAATTTATGTTGCGATTACAGGGCAACAACAACCGAGTCCAAATACAGAAAGACTTATGGCAATCGCAAGACAAATGCCAATATTTATTTTATTAGTTTCAATAGTAGGTCCAATTTTAGAGGAATTTGTATTCAGAAAAGTACTCTTTGGTGAATTATATAACGCGATTAAAGGAAATCGAATTGTTGCCTTTTTAATAGCTTCAATTGTTAGTTCCCTTTTATTTGCATTAGCACATAACGACTTTAAATTTATACCAATGTATTTTGGTATGGGCATGATTTTCTCCTTAGCCTACACTTATACTAATAGAATAGCTGTTCCAATAATCATTCATATGCTACAAAATGGAACGGTAGTAGTTATGCAAGTCTTTGGTGGAGAATCACTTAAAAAAGTCCAAGAACAAGCCAGTTTTATAATCCAATTGATTTTTAATTAGATATTTATATAACAATAGAGCCAGTCACTATTTTCAGTGATTGGCTCTATCTATATTTAATATACTTATTTTAATTATACTTCTTCATCTTCTTTTCTACGCTTAAATATAAATGCAATGATAACGCCTATAAAAATAGCTATGATACTACTACTTAGTGCAATTATAGTTCTATTCATTTTTGTATCTTTTTGATAGCTCTCTTTATGTTGATTTGATGTGTTTACTTTATCGTCGCTATGATTTTTAAAAGCGCTTGTATTTTTATCTTCTTTATCTTCTGGCTTTTTAAGTTCTGGCATTGAGCCAATATCTCCTGTAATTAAAGCTAAAACTTGTTCATCTAAGTTTTGATAATATGCTTTTGAATCTAAAGGATTAAAATACTGAAATCTGAAGTAATTTGATTTTTGCTGTAAAGAATTGAGGTATTGATTTCCACTAAACGTTTCTTTTCTAAAGATATTATAAATATCCCTATCAGATATAGCTCCATCCGAATCATTTAATTGATGAATTTGATTAATAACAAAAGGATTATATTTATAAGAACCATTTGCTAAAGAATTAAATCTTCTAATTAATGACTGTTGGTTTGACGTATGTTCAAATCCTTTTTGACTATTAAATATTGATTCAGGATTGTTCCACATAAATCTATTACTATCATATGTCGATGTATTACCTTGTGAATTAGATTTTTTTAATGGACCACTTGATTGGTTTGAATCATCAAATTTCGGCATTAAGTGTATAGAATTGTTATTATTTTGATAACGTCCATTATATTGATTATTTGATGAATTTTGTGAATTACTTGGTCTTTGGTACTTAGGCTTGTTTTGGACCCTATTATCAGAATTAGACTGATTTTGATTTACCTTACCGGATGAATGGTTAGATTCATTTGGGTTGTTTTGTTGATGATTGTCGTTTGTAGGTTTCTGATTTGAATTAGGTTTGTTAGGTTGATTACCATTTTGACCTTGTCCATTATGATTTGGATTATTATTATCTTGATCTTTACTAGGTTGATGACTATTTGTGCCTCCATTGTGATCATTAGACGGTTTGTCATGTTGATTTGACCCATTATTTTGATTATTGTCTTGGTTGTCATCCTTACCACTGTTTGAATCATTTGAGCTATTATTATCGTCTTGATTGTCGTCTTTACCACTATTTGAATCGTTTGAGCTTTTATTATCGTCTTGATCATCTTTTCCAGTATTTGAACCATTATTATCTGATGAATCATTATCATTTTTATCATTTTTATCATTTGATTGATTATTGTTTGAATCTGAATTGTCGTTTTGATTAGATCCATTATCATTTCCATTGTCGGAATTACTTTGACTGCTATCGTTGTTGTCATTACCATTTTGTGAGTCATTTTTTCCATTTGAATTTGATGAATCATCATTATTATCAGCGTCACTATTTTGGTTATCGTCTTTACCAGAATCGCTATTATTTCCTGGATTATTATTTTGTTGGTCTGAGTCTGAAGGTTGTGATGAATTATCATTTGTGTTTGAACCTTCATTAGATGCATTCGAATCATTTGTTCCTTCATTAGTGTTATTATCAGAATTTGTGTCTTGATTTTCATTTGAAGATGATTCATTAGTCTCTGAATTAGTTTTATTATCCTGAGAACTAGAAGTATTATCATCTTTATTAGAGTTATTTTGTTGGGATGTATCATTTTGATGTGTTGTATTAGTGTTTTCGGCCGCATGGACTGAATTACTAATTAATGAAGTACTTAAAATCAATGCAAAACTTGACAACATTATCTTACTTTTGGGTTTATTATGCATTAATAGTCACCTCCTTCTACTAATTGTTTACTATTCAAGTATATATAAATTATCCTAAGAATGCATTGATATATGTTTATTGAAAAATAATATTAATACTTTTGAAATTTTCTAGTAATTATTTGTTTACTTTGATGAGTATAATATTTATACTTAAATTATAAATAGTTATTAACTATAACAAAGGAGAATGATTATGGGTTTATTTAGTAAAAAAAATGATGAAGTATCATTTAATGATGCTATGGAACAACGTCGTACCATTTATAATTTAGAAAGTACAATTTCAATAGACGATTCAGAATTAGAAGAATTAATTGCACATGCTGTTAAACATGTACCTTCAGCTTTTAATTCACAATCAACACGTATCGTTTTATTATTAAATGATAAAAATGAAAAATTCTGGGAAAACACTAAAGAAATTTTAAAAGAAACAATGGGTCCTGATCGTGACTTTGAACCAACACGTCAAAAAATTGATAATTTCAAACATTCATATGGCACAATTCTTTATTATGAAGATAAAGATGTTATTACTGGTTTACAAGAAAAAATGCCAAACTTCTATGATAATTTTGAAATTTGGTCTAACCAAACTAATGCAATGCACCAATATGCAATTTGGACAGCATTAGCAACTAAAGGTATCGGTGCTTCATTACAACACTATAATCCAATTGTTGATGAAGCTACTGCGAACGAATTCAATATTCCTAAAACTTGGAAATTAGTTGCTCAAATGCCATTTGGTAATGTGCGTGAAGAAGCTGGCGAAAAAGATATTAAACCAGTTGAACCTCGTTTCCTTATCAAAAGATAATTTTGTATAATATATGTAAGTGAGATAAATTCTGCTATGGATTTATCTCACTTTTTTGATATATAGCAATTTATTTAGTATCTTATAGTTAATCTTAATTGAGGAGTGATATATATGAAAGTTCAGTTATTTCAAATATATATCGAGTATGGTCAAGCAGAGCAAAATAAAACCAAAATCAAACAATGGTTTGAAAATGAATTAGAAAATGATACTGATGTTGTCGTCCTTCCAGAAATGTGGAACAACGGATATGCATTAGAAAAATTAAATGAACTTGCAGACAAAGATTTAAATGACAGTTTACCGTTTATCTCTAATCTCTCTCAAACTTATCAAGTTGATATTATTGCTGGTTCTGTATCAAATCAAATTGGTCAAAATATTTATAATACCGCCTTTTCGGTCCTATCAAATGGCAAGTGTATTAATCGATATAACAAAGTTCATTTAGTGCCTATGCTTAGTGAACCTGACTTTATGTCTCCAGGCAAACAAGTGCCTGAACCTTTTGAACTTTCAGATGGAACTTTAGCTACTCAAATCATTTGCTATGATTTAAGATTTCCTGAATTACTAAGATATCCTGCACGAAGTGGCGCCCAAATTGCATTTTATGTAGCGCAATGGCCAACTGTAAGATTAAATCACTGGCTAGCATTATTAAAAGCACGTGCAATTGAAAATGATATGTTTGTAGTAGGTACAAACAGTTGTGGTAATGATGGTCAAACTGATTATGCTGGTCATTCTATTGTCATAAACCCAAATGGTGAAGTTATTGCAGATTTAGGAAGTGATGAAAGTACTTTATCTATAGATATCGACGTTAATGAAGTATTAGAACAACGTCAAGCTATTCCAGTGTTTGATAATTTAAAACTCAATTTATATAAATAATAGCTAAACACGCTTAACAATACCTCGTTGGGCGTGTTTTTATGTATAAAAATAAGCCGTGAGCTTGGGAGAAACTCACGGCTTTAGATAACTTATTATTAAGGGAATGTTTTTACAGTTATTTTTCAATCTATTTTTTGGGGATGTTATTAATTATGAAAAATTTAGTGAATTTATCTATTTTATAATGATAAATTGAATGTTGTTTACGATAGCTTACATGCTAGAAAATACCTAATTAAAGGTAGCTAAGAATAATACGTAACACTGAGTCCAAGGAAAACTACAGTTTTATTAGTAAATGTTTCGTCACCTACTAATGTTATAAGTTACTAAGTTGGGAGGCTTAATAACTTACCTTTTATACGAAGAAAACAAAGTTATAATGAATTTCTATTATTTAGCGAATTTTTTTACTGTATCTAAAATCCATTTTACAAAATCACCAATTGTTGAAATGATATCTGCAGTCATTGAAATCACTCCTTCCTATTGAATATTGTAAATCCTAAATACTCATCTTAACTAAGTTAAAAAATTATTTTTGAAATTTTTTAACAGTGTTAATGATTAATTTTACTAAATCACCGATTGTTGAAATGATATCTCCTGCCACTGAAATCACTCCTTCCTTTTAGTAATGGAACTAGAATTACTTTAGTAAATAATTCTAATAAGTAGATTAAGCAATTTTTTCAACTCTATTTCCATCACATCTCTGTGATATAAGTCTATTAAAACATGGTTATGATTAATTGAATTAAAAATTTCCTAACTCGTAATATTTTATACTAAACTGTAAACCTTTTTATGATAAAATACTTTTTAGAAAGTTCATTATACAGTTAAGTATATATTTTTGACAGTTAGGCATAAACTCCAAAAAGAGTTGCACAAAATTGTATAATGATACTCAAGGAGAGTAGTGAACAAGTGAAAATAATAGATACAAAAATTGATCAATTTGCCAACTACTTGCAACAAAGAAATAACTTGGATCGTATACAATTTCTAAAAGTTCGTTTAGGTATGCAAGTTGTCGTAAGTAATATTGCTAAGTTTATCGTAACCTATGGATTAGCTTTAATAATCCATGTATTTTGGTACACGCTTGTAACTCATATTGCATATATGATTTTAAGATTTTACGCTCACGGGTCACATGCTAAATCTTCATTATTATGCCATATTCAAAACGTATTAATATTTGTTATTATGCCATGGTTAATTGTGAGGTTATCGATAGGTCACTTTTCAATGTTAATATTAGCATTAATCGGATATTTCATTGTAATTACTTATGCACCTGCTGCAACAAAAAAACAACCTATACCTAAACGCTTAGTGAAAAGGAAACGAATACTCTCCATTGTTTTATATATAATATTAGTTATTATTTCGTTTATAGTTAAAGAACCATATTCACAATTAATTTTATTTGGATTAATTGTTGAATCAACTACATTACTACCTATCTTTTTCCCTAAGGAGGATTATTACTATGGAAACTTTAGTTAATTTATTTTTTAAATTTTTCACATCAATAATGGAATTTGTTGGGTTAGTTGCTGGAGCGAATCCTTGTGCTGGTTATTTTGATGAACCAGAAGTACCAGATGAACTAACAAAATTATATGAATAAAATATATTAGAAAGTGTGCATTGTATGGATGCTCTAAATTTTCTACCAACAGCTGCATTACAAGTAGCATTACTTTTTTGGGTTGCTAAAATTATTATTAATATAAAATTTAAATTAAGGGATTATATAACCATTATTGGGGTTATAATCCCTTCAGTTATTATGTACTATTATTTCAACAAATTTGGTCTTATATTTATAGTAATTGCAATGTTTGTTTTCTATTATTATAAAATCAAATTATTTTCATTAATAATTACCTTAATAAGTAATTTGATTATGTATCTAAGTAATTTCTTGGCTGTAAGTTTTTATCTAACAATGGTTAATATTTTTCCCAAAAGTCAAATATTAGTTATATTTCATTTCATTTTATTTTATTCTATCGCTTTGTTATTAGCTTATTTTATTAGAACTTTGCTAAAAAAACTTAAAGAATCTTATCTTTCGTTAAATAAAACATATATTACTATTATTTCTGTTGTATTATCATTTTCTTTTGTGTTCTTTTACATAATTTCACAAACTGACATGAGTGCACCTAATAGTTTAAGATTATATGCAATTGTATTCGTTGGATTAATCATCTTTTTAAGTATTATTATTTTCATTCTATCCATGTTCACTCTACGAGAAATGCGTTACAAACGTAACCTTCAAGAAATTGAAACGTATTATGAATATACTTTAAAGATAGAATCCATTAATAATGAAATGCGTAAGTTTAGACATGATTATGTCAATATTCTTTCTACGATGTCTGAATTTATTCGTGAGGATGATATGCCAGGCTTGCGTCAATATTTTAATGAACAAATTGTACCGATGAAAGATAACCTACAAACACGTTCATTAAAACTTAATGGTATAGAAAAATTAAAAGTTCGTGAAATTAAAGGTCTTATTACAACAAAAATTCTACAGGCTCAAGAAAAAGAAATAGCGATTAGTATCGAGGTTCCAGATAATATAGAACGTATTGATATGAACACAATAGAATTAAGTCGAATTATTGGCATCACTTTAGACAACGCCATTGAGGCCTCTGAGCCGCTTGATGATTCATTAATACGTATCGCCTTTTTCAAAGAAGAAGAATCTGTCACACTTATTATTATGAATAAATGTGATGATGATATTCCACGCGTACATGAGTTATTTGAAGAAGGTTTCTCAACAAAAGGAAAAAACCGTGGACTAGGTTTATCAACCTTAAAAGAAATTACTGATAATAATGAAAATGTACTGCTAGATACAGTCATAGAAAATGGCTTTTTTGTTCAAAAAATTGAAATTATAGAGAAAGAATCATAAGGATGTGAAACTATGAAAATTTTCATTTGCGAAGATGATCCAAAACAAAGGGAGAATATGAGTTCAATTATTAAAAATTATATTATGATTGAGGAAAAACCTATGGAGCTTGCTCTCGCAACTGATGATCCTTATGAAGTGCTTGAGCAATCAAAAGAAATGAATGATATCGGTTGTTATTTCTTAGATATCCAACTCGAAGCAGATATTAATGGTATTAAATTAGGTAGTGAAATTCGCAAACATGACCCTGTTGGCAATATTATATTTGTTACAAGTCATAGCGAACTAACATACCTCACCTTTGTATACAAAGTGGCGGCGATGGATTTCATATTTAAAGATGACCCAGCAGAACTGAAAACACGAATTATTGATTGTTTAGAAACCGCTCACACAAGACTTAAGTTATTATCAAAAGAAAGTAATGTTGAAACAATCGAATTAAAACGTGGAAGTAATTCAGTGTATGTACAATATGACGATATTATGTTTTTCGAATCATCTAGTAAATCACATCGTTTAATCGCCCATTTAGATAATAGACAAATCGAATTTTATGGTAATCTTAAAGAATTAAGTCAATTAGATGACCGCTTCTTTAGATGCCACAATAGTTTTGTAGTTAATCGAAGAAACATAGAATCAATTGATTCAAAAGAACGTATTGTCTATTTCAAAAACAAAGAACATTGTTATGCATCTGTTCGAAATGTTAAAAAAATCTAGTACATCTTTTCTATTTTATTAAATGATAAAACCATCCGTAATCTCTATACGGATGGTTTTTTGTATATATTTTATAATTGATTTTCTAAATCAGCTAATGTTGGAATACTTTCAATAGCACCATATTTCGTTGTTACTTGTGCAGCGACATTATTACTAAATTTTAAAATTTCGTCACCGTAATTTTTGAACAATTTTGGAATATCAATTGCTTGTTGTTCTAAAATTTTACTAATGACTGCTCCAATAAATGCATCACCTGCTCCAGTCGTATCAATCGCTTTAACATTCACGCCTTTTTGATGTTTTTCAGTTCCATCTTTTAAATAAATAGATGCACCATTTGGCCCTTTCGTATAAATAACTGCTTCAACATTTCCTTTAAACAACGAGTTAATTGCTTCTGACTCATTTTGTTTGCCAGTTATAAATTCAATTTCTTCGTCTGAAACTTTAATAATATGTGCTTTCGGTATAAACTCTAAAATTGCATTTCGGCAATCATCTTCATTATCCCACAATGGAAGCCTTACATTAGGATCAAAAATAATTGTACCTTGTTCCTGTTCAAATTTTTCAACTAATGCTAAATGTGCTTTTTTCATTGGGCTTTCCACTAAATCTACTGAGCAAAAATGTAGTACGTCTTCTTTAGTAATTTGTATTTTATCGATATTATCTGCATCATATAACATATCTGCAGATGGCTTACGGTAAAATGAGAAATCTCTTTGACCATCTTCTTTTAAACTTACAAATGCAAGTGCTGTATTAGCCTCATTTGTTCTCTCAATATATTGAGTACCTATACCAATGTCATCAATTGTTTCAAGGATAATATCACCGAACGCATCATTGCCTAATTGAGTTATCATTTCTGCATGTCCACCAAGCTTTTGTACAGTACATGCAACATTACATGGTGCCCCTCCAACTTGACGTGAAAATTGTTCAACATCCTTTAATGCTTTATTTGTCACAGTTGGCATAAAATCAATTAATGCTTCTCCTATTGCGAATAAACGTCTCATTGATTGTCACCTTTCAAATCATATTTAGTAAATTGTAAATATACTTGTCCTGATTCTGTAGATGTTTTAATGCCTGTTGCGTTATTATCTGGGAATATTCTTGAAGTTAATACACGTTCACCATCATTACAGAAAATCTCAATACTTGAGGTATCAACGTAAATACGTAATTGTGATAGTGATGAATCTAGCTTCGTACTACGAGTCGTACCCTCAACATTACCAGGTAACAAACCACTTTCGGTACGATCAAGCGTTAAAGTATTCATTTGCTTATTATATGAAATCACAGTTGATTGATTTTTAGATGTTCTTAATTCGAAATAAATTTCTGAAGCATCATTTTCTAAAATATCTATAATCAATTCATACTGCTTACCTTCATATGGATGTAATTTGGTTGTGAATTTATTGGCATATCCTAAAGCTGTTTCTTTGTTGTAACGTAACTTTTCTAAGTTTTTAATAGGACGTTGTTTTAATTTACCATTTTCAATATTTAATACTCTAGGAAGTGTTAGACAGTGTGCCCAACCTTCTTCGTCTGTTGGGTATGTAGTATCTGGTAATCCCATCCAACCAATTAAAATACGTTGTCCATTTTCATCTAAAAATGTTTGTGGTGCATAAAAATCAAAGCCCTTATCTAATTCTAAAAATGCTTCGTGATCAAAGTTAAGTGTTTCAAAGTTTAAATCTCCAATTAAATAACCTGATTGATAAATATTTTGATATTTATCTTCTTCACTTTCAATGCCTTGTGGACAAAACATTATGACATCATGTCCATCTAACTCGAAATAATCTGGGCATTCCCACATATATCCAAATTGATTTAATTTTGTTTTGATTTCGCCGAGATAGTGCCAATTCACTATGTCTGTAGTTTGATATAGTAATAATTTACCAAATTCGTCATTTGTCTGTGCGCCTATAATTGCGTAATATTTATCATTATGACTAAATACTTTAGGATCTCTAAAATGACTTGTATATCCTTCAGGTTGGTGGCTAATGACTGGTTTAGGAAACTTTTCTACAGTTCCGTCATCTTTAAGTCTAGCTATCATTTGTGTTGCTTGTCTTTGCCAATCATGATCACGATGATTACCTGTATACATATAATAAAGATGTCCTTGGTATTCAAAGGCACTACCACTATATACACCATGGCTATCATATTTTGTATCTGGGCTTAATATGACACCTTCAGGCTGAAAGTGTACTAAGTCTTCACTCGTATAATTATACCAATACTTCAATCCGTGAACTGCACCTAGCGGAAACCATTGGTGAGAAATATAATATTTTCCATTAAAATATATTAAACCATTTGGATCATTTAATAATCCCATCTCTGGTTGAATATGATAAGTTTGTCTATATGGAGATAATTGTGTTTGTTGTTTTAATTCCAATAACTTGTCGCTATCAATATCTTCCATACGTTGATAACGCTCTTCTCTAGTCCATTCCTTCATTCATATCCCCCTAAATATATTAATATTAATTGTTAGTTTTATTCGATATCGTTTACTTTAAATGACATTAATATTTTATCATTTTTACTGGTATCGGTTCCATATGAATTAAATAAAATTTATAATTTCACTGGAATAACCACTGATTCTTCAGTTTTTTCATTTTTTATTAATTGTCTTACTTCAGTCATTGCACGTTTACCAGCTTCAAAATAATTAAATTGAATCGTACGAATTGAAGGTGAAACAATTTGTGTCATCGGGTCCCCACCAAATCCATGAATGATAGTAGGTTTACAATTTCTTTCAGAATTAAAGCTATATTTATGAATTGCTAATGCAATCGCATCTGTAGCACCAACAAGTACGTCAACTTTATCTATTTGAGATAAGTATTGTTGTACATCTACTAAAGCATTTTCATATTTGAATGACGTTTCAAAAATACTTGGTTTGATTTGATACTTTGCCAATCCATCTAACAACCCATTTTTACGTTGAACACCTACAGCGATATCATTTTCAGTGACACTAAAGAAGTGGACATGATCAGGTTGTCTTTGGCCAATCCAATTTCCTACAGATAAACCAGCTTGATAATCGTCATGAGTAATACTATGTAAGCCTGGATAATTTTGTCCCACTATAATGATAGGTACATCAGCTTTATCAATAACTTCTAAATGACTCTCCGTAATATCAGTTGCCATTAATATGATTGCATCTACTTTACTGCGTGATAATGTTTCTATAGCATCTATTTCCGCTTCAATCTGTAACCCAGTATAGTTCAATAATAATTGATAATGGTGTTGATGACATTGCGAAACGATACCTTTAATGGTTTCATCTACAGCATATGAATTCATTCTTGGAATAATAGCTCCAATTAAATGTGTCTGTGTCGCTCTCAAACTTTGTGCAAACTGATTTGGTTGATAATCGTGCTCATTAATGATTTTACTTAGTTTTAACCGTGTTTTCTTACTAACAGATCCATCATTTAAATATCTTGAAACAGTACTTTTAGATACGCCTGCTAACTTCGCTATATCTGATATATTTTTCATATAAATTACTCACCTATCATATTTTGGAAAACTTAGTTCTATTTTATCACATATGTAATCGCTTTAAATACCTATTTATTCTATTAATTTAAATATGATAAGTGAGTTCCCATCAATATCTTACTAACCAAATAGAAAGTGTTTTTTACTTCTACTTAATATTAAGATAATCCTTTTCTAATTTTTAATATGTCTGTTAAATTTATTTAATTCTCCATAAAAATAAGCATTTTCTCCATGTACTAATTGATCTAAACCTGTTCGATCTTCAGTAGGTGTCGTCGCTAATGGTGTGAATATTCTGATTATTTTAGCTATTAAAAACGTCATGATGCCACTAAAGGCAATCACTGTTATTACGGATAATATTTGTATACCTAAAATTTTAAAGTCTCCACTATAAATAAATCCATTTTGTATTGAATCATTCACTTGATGTGATTGAAATATGCTTGTACAAATAGCACCCAAAACACCCCCTATACCATGAATTCCAAAGGCATCTAATGCATCATTATATTTGAGTTTGACTTTAATATAATTAATTACAATATAGCAAATAATGCCACCTATTATCGCAATAAACATACTACTTAAATAGCTAACATAGCCTGCTGCTGGTGTTATTGTAACTAAACCAGATAGACTTCCAGATAATAATCCTAATAAACTTGTTGTTTTTTTCAATTTATATTCAATTAGTAACCAGCCAAATGCACCTGCGCTTGCTGCTATAACTGTATTAACAAATGCAACAGCAGCAATTTTATCATATGTAAAAGCACTACCCACATTAAATCCATACCAACCAATCCAGACTAAAATCCCGCCTATTAATGTAATGAGTAAATTATGAGGTGTTGGCTTTTCTTGTTTCTTTCCAATGCCAATCATTATTCCTAATACTAAACCTGATACGCCTGAGGTAATATGTACAACAGTCCCTCCTGCAAAATCTAAAGCACCTAATTGACTAATCCAGCCTTTTCCCCAAACCCAATGAGCTACTGGACTATATACTAAAATCACCCATATAAATACAAATATAAGATATGGAATAAATTTCATTTTTTCAGCTACTGAACCTGATAATATAGATACAGAAATGGTACAAAACATCATTTGAAATAACATAAACAATGATAAAGGTATATGTGCATCAATTGAATTTGAAATTTCGAATCCAACATGATTTAGTCCCAAGTATTCTAAACCACCAATCCAATCATTGCCTTTACTAAAACTTAAGCTGAACCCTATTATTGCCCATGCAAAAGTAACAATAATAATAGCTGACATACTTTGCATTACTGTATTTAATACATTTTTAGATTGTACTAAACCACCGTAAAATAAACTTAATCCCGGTGTCATTAACCAAACTAATAAAGTACATAAAAATAAAAACATTGTATCATTTAAATTCATATGATCACTCCTTTGAAAATATATTACTAATACTTTCAAAGAAATAGCAAAAATCGGTCATATTTCCTTTCATAGCATGTTAGAAAATATGACCTATAAAATTAAATTCCAATATAAAATAGAAAAAAGGAACAAGCATCTTTCATTGGATACTCGTTCCTTTTGAAATCTATTTAATTAAGCTTTTTGAACTGTAATCGTCCATGAAGCATCGCCTAGCTGTTCATAATTAGTTACAGGGTAACCATTTTCAGCAGCCCAATTTGGAATTGCTTCTGTTGCTTGAGTACAATCAAAATCAATTTTCAATTCATCACCTGAATCTAATTCAGTCATTTTCTTTTGTGCTTCTATTAATGGGAAAGGACACACCATTCCTACTGTACCTAATTCATATACCATGTTATTTCCTCCTTAAGTTGTTTGTGTATGCTGTTGTAATGTCGTTTTAGGCTGTTTAGTTGTAGATTTTTGTAATTGTTTCATAGGTTTAACAAAAATAAAATAACTCATAAACCAAACACCTATAATCATAGAGCCAAGTGCTATCCAACCTTGCCAACTCATTGTTGCTGTTTCAACTAGACCATTACCAATTGAACATCCACCAGCGACAGACGCACCAAAGCCCATAAACGCACCACCTAAGGCACTATTTCTAATTGTTTTTTTATCTGGTAAACGCCATTTAAATTCTTTAGAACCTTTTGCGGCAATATAAGATCCTAAGAATATACCAATAACCAGCAATACTCCCCAATCTACGAATTTTGTATTACCACTTATTAGAAAGTTTACGATATTTGAAGATGGTGTAGTAATACCTAAGCCATGATTTCTACCTGTTGAACTACTCATTGGCCATGCTAATAAAGCGATTAATCCTACTGCGATTGCAGCTGCAAATGGGTGATATCTTTTTTCAAATAGATAATGTCTTAAGCCTGTATATTTTTGTTTTAATTTTGGTACTGCAACTTTAGGTTTTCTAAGCGTTTTAGTAACAAAATAAATTGTAATGATAGCCAATATTACAATTAAAATCCAATGTGGAATGTGTAATGTTTCGGACATACTCGCATTTACATTTGTAGGCTTATTAATGAAATTTAATACTGGTGAAAGAATACCTGTTTTAGTAATTGCACTTGTTAATGCATATAAAATAAGTGCTATCCAGTTACCAATTAAACCTTCTCCTGCACGATAATATGTTCCTGTAGCACATCCTCCGGCTAATACAATTCCAATTCCAAATACAAAGGAACCTATTACTGTACCAATTACTGGAAAAGTATGGGATGGCACAGTAAGTAATCCTAAACTAGTTAATATGAGTAAACCAATACTTTGTACTGAGATTGCAATGAGTAAAGCGTAAAACATTTTATTACTCTTTTGTACATACATATCTCTAAATCCACCGGCTAAACAAAATCGGGTTCTTTGCATAACGAAACCTAACAAAAGTCCAACAATTAAACCACTAATTATCATCCAAATCATTTTATCACTCTTTTCCGATAAGTTTACTAGGTATTATATCCAATTAAGTATTCTTTTTCAAGATTATAATTTAATATTTCATTATTAAATTAATTCTTTTTGTTCAAAGCTCATAAAAAAACACACCCTATCTATTGATAAGATGTGAACTAGCTATTATGATTGCAGATCATCTATTTGTTGAACAAGCTCTTTTAATTCATTAGCTTTCAAATGACTAAATTTAAACCATTCATTTCTATAATATATAAGTAATTTATAACCTAATAAGCCTTTTCTGACTTCATAACGAATCATTTGCTTTACATTAATTTCTAAATTGAGTGGATTATGATTTGTATAATATGATTTAAATACTATCGTTTGCTTTGACAAAACTAACTTACCAGGTATGTATATTAATGAAGGTAGATGTGCTTTATAAGTACATCCCACTTCTAATATTGGTTTATTAGTCATTTCACAGCCTCCTAAATCATATTTTTATTAATCATAATTTCTCATAAAGAATAACAATGATTGTAATTCAATACCTAAATCAATATGATGCACTTGTACATCTTTAGGGGTGTTAACTCTTGCTGGCGTGAAATTCATGATTCCTTTAACACCAGATTCAACAAGTTCATCTACTACAGTTTGTGCTACATGTTCAGGTGTAGTTAAAATAACTACATCAATATCCAAGCTTTTTAGTGTTTCCTTAATAGTTCTGCTATCTTTAATTACTACTTTTCCTACTTGTTCGCCTATAACATTTTTATCTACATCAAATGCTTCAGTAATAGACATTTCATCATGTATAGAAAAGTTATACGTTAATAGCGCTCGACCTAAATTACCTACGCCGACTATAGCAATTTTAATATCATTACTTCCGTTAATTTCCTTTTTGAAGAATTCAATTAAACTATCAATATTATAACCGTATCCTTTTTTACCTAATTCTCCAAAATATGAAAAATCCCTACGAATCGTAGCTGAATCTATTTGTAATGCTTCACTAATCGTTTTAGAATTAACACGATCGATTCCTTTACTTTTTAAATTACTTACAAATCTATAATATAATGGTAAACGTTTTAAAGTTGCTCGAGGAATTTTAACGTTACTTGCCATTTTATAAGTCTCCCTTCGACGCTATAACTGGTACAATTATTATTAAATCAACGCAAATATGTTTGCGATAATAAAATTTCAAATAATTGTTTACAATGAATACTTGCTAATTATACATTAATAAAATTTAAAAATAAATATCCTAGTTTCAAGACATGACTTAATACTGTAAAATAAAGAATAATATGATTAACAAATTTTTAAACATATCAAACTATATTAATAGTTTATAATGATATCGCTAATATAGAAAGGTGAAGTCGAATGATACTTTTACAACTTAATGACATATCTAAATCGTTCGATGGTGAAGATATCTTTACTAACGTTGATTTTGAAGTTAAAACTGGTGAACGCATAGGTGTAGTTGGCCGAAACGGTGCTGGTAAGTCAACGCTTATGAAAATTATAGCAGGTACTGAAGATTATGATAGTGGTCATATTTCAAAAATTAAAAATCTTAAAATCGGCTATTTAACTCAACAAATGACATTAGACTCAAATGCCACTGTTTATGAAGAGATGTCGAAACCATTTGAACATATTAAAAATATTGAATCCCTTATTAACGAAGAAACTGATTGGTTAGCTAAGCATGCTGGAGATTACGATACACCAGACTATCAATTACATATGGAAAAATATGAATCTCTATCTAATCAATTTGAACAACTTGAAGGCTATCAATATGATAGTAAAATTAAAACAGTCCTTCACGGTTTGAATTTTAATGAAGAAGATTTTGATAAGCCTATTAATGATTTTAGTGGTGGTCAAAAAACAAGATTATCACTTGCACAAATGTTACTTAATGAACCTGATTTGCTATTACTAGATGAACCTACTAACCACCTTGATTTAGAAACAACAAAATGGTTAGAAGATTATTTAAGATACTTTAAAGGTGCAATTGTCATAATCAGTCATGACAGATATTTCTTAGATAAAATCATTACTCAAGTTTATGATGTAGCCCTAGGTGAAGTAAAACGTTATATAGGTAACTATGAACAATTTATACAACAAAGAGATAAATATTATGAAAAACGTATGCAAGAATATGAAAAACAACAAGAAGAAATCAAACGACTTGAAACGTTTGTTGAAAAAAATATTACACGTGCATCTACAAGTGGAATGGCAAAAAGTCGTCGTAAAACATTAGAAAAAATGCAACGCATCGACAAACCTATGATTGATGCTAGAAGCGCTAATATTCAATTTGGTTTTGATAGAAATACTGGTAATGATGTTATGCATATTAAACAATTAGAAATTGGTTATGACCAAACGCCTATTACCCAACCTATCACAATGGAGGTTTCAAAAGGAGACCATATTGCCATTATTGGACCTAATGGTGTTGGTAAAACGACTTTAATTAAAACAATTGCCAATCGTCAATCCAAATTGGCAGGTGACATCACATATGGTGCTAATTTAAATATGGGTTACTATGATCAAAAACAAGCTGAGTTTAAATCAAATAAAACTATTTTAGATTATGTTTGGGATCAATATCCAAATATGAATGAAAAAGATATTCGTGCCGTATTAGGTAGATTCTTATTCGTTCAAGATGATGTCAAAAAAATTATAAATGATTTATCAGGTGGCGAAAAAGCAAGACTTCAACTTGCTTTATTAATGTTACAACGTGATAATGTTTTAATTTTAGATGAGCCTACCAACCACTTAGATATAGATTCAAAAGAAATGTTAGAACAAGCGCTAGAGCATTTTGAAGGGACTATCATCTTTGTTTCTCATGACAGATATTTCATTAATCAACTAGCTAATAAAGTATTTGATTTAGATCATGATGGTGGCAAAATGTATCTAGGTAACTATCAATACTATATTGATAAAACAGAAGAAGCTGCCGCTTTAAAAGCCCAAGAGGATAAAGAATCTCAGTCCGTTCATCAACAAAATAATAACCAAACAATGACAAATTCATACGATGATCAAAAACAACGTCGTCGAGAACAACGCAAAATTGAACGGGAAATTGAGCAACGAGAGCAGATAATTGAAAGTTGTGAAACTAAAATTGAGTCTATTGATAATGAATTGATGCAACCTGAAGTATATAGTAATCCTGTTAAAGCAAATGAACTAGCTGAACTAAAATCTAATACCGAACAAGAATTAGAACAAGCTATGATTGAATGGGAAGAATTACAAGAAAAATTATAAATATCCTTTTTACTTTCTGACATTAAAATGTAGATTTCTACATTTTAGTGTCTTTTTTCTGATTTTTAATTTAATATTTATTAACATTAAAAGTCCCCTTATTCATAGCTATCCACAGAGTTATCCTAGTTATCCACAAGTAATATGTTACTCATTTTTTAAGTTATTCAGAAAAAATTAGCTAATATCCACAGTAAATAACACTACTTATCCACAAGTTGTGCACTATTTGTTGATAAGTACGCATGTTCCCTATTGACATTAAATTAATATAAATATTACATACTTCATTGTTTCTTAAATAATGATATGAAATAATTACGTTAATAATACATAAAGGAGCTTTTTTATGGATGATGTCCGTTTATTTCTATTATTTGTGTTAGGTATTGTTTTATTAACTACAATAGTGAGTATTATTTCTGCGATTTTTAATAAAAAACAACTCGTTACAAAAATTAATCAATTATGGCCAAATCGTCAAAAATTAGAAAAGTTTATTCGACCTAATGCCAGATATGATTATCAATATCAAACATATCGTTCTAATTATGATGAAAATTCGCTTATAGATAATAAAACTTGGTCAGATTTAAATATGGATGCATTATTTCAATCTATGAATTTTAACTTTACAGCCATTGGTGAAATGAGATTATATGCTACTTTACGTGGTATGTTTAAAGCAAATAATAAAGAATTAAAACGTTATTTTAAGCATAATCGTTCATTTAGAAATCAAGTTGCTTTCCATTTAGCACAAATTGGTAAAAGTGTGTATCCTCACTTTCCCGATCAATTAAAACCAATTAAGGGCAACATCTTATTTATGTTTGCACCATTATTACCAATTATCGCTTTAGTCTATACGTTTATTAATACATCTAATGGAATTATGGTACTCATATTAACTTGTGTTTTTAATATTATTTTATCTGTGAGTTTAAAAAAGACTTATGAGCAAGATTTGAAAACTATTTTTTATACTGCAAATATTTTAAGTCAAAGTAAGAAATTAACTGAAATTGAAGGAACACCAGATTTAAATGTAAACTTTAATCATTTTAAAAGTGCTCGCTATTTAAGTGGCTTATTAGTAAAAATAGAAGGTGGCGATTTTGCATCTGCCTTTATTTTATTAATTAAAACTATTTTCATGCTAGATTATACAATCTTTCACATTATACAAAATAGTTATTATAAATATTTAGAAGAAGTATTAAATTGTTATGATTATATTGGTCAGTTAGATAATCACTATGCTATTTCTTTATATCAAGAAACTTTAGATGAATATTGCGAACCTGAAATAATACAATCACAAGATACACAACATTATTTATGTGATTTTGAAGATTTAACGCATCCATTAATTACAGATGCTGTACCGAATGATTTATCTATTAATCAAAATATTTTATTAACTGGTTCGAATGCTTCTGGTAAATCTACCTTTATGAAAGCAGTGGCACTTAATTTAATTTTAGCCCAATCAATAGAGACTGCTACAGCCTCTCAATTTAAATATGTACCTGGCTTAGTATTCACATCGATGGCTAATGCAGATGATGTTCTATCTGGAGATAGTTATTTTATGGCTGAACTTAAATCCATTAGACGTTTATTTAATATTTCAACTGATAAACAAATATATTGTTTTATAGATGAAATATTTAAAGGCACAAACACAACAGAAAGAATTGCCGCTTCTGAATCGGTATTAACCTATTTAAATAATATACCGAACTATTATGTTCTAGCGGCAACACATGATATTGAACTATCATCATTATTAAGTCCAAGTTTCATTAATTATCACTTTAATGAGTCTATTAAGAATGATTCTATTGATTTCGATTTTAAAATTAAACCAGGTAAGGCGAATACTAGAAATGCAATAGAGTTATTGAGACTGACTCAATTTCCTAACGATATATATAAGCGTGCTAAACAACAAGTTGAGAATCAATAAAATAAGTCAGTAGTTTGAGAATTATTTTTCTCTCACTACTGACTTTTGTTTTATAAAGTAGATTCTATTGTAAAATCTTCTATATCAATATTATTTTGGCCATTCATAGCCATATCACCACGTTTACCAGCTAAATATAAATAGTGACCTGCAGCACCAATCATTGCTGCATTATCAGTACATAATTTTGGTGCTGGTATTGTTAATTGAATATTATTTTGTTCACACTGACTGGCTATACTTTCTCTCAAGCCACGATTACTGGCTACGCCACCAGCAACAATTAGTCGATCAACATTATAAGCTTTACATGCATGAATAGCTTTAGTAGTTATTACTTCTACAACACTATTTTGAAAACTTGTTGCTACATTTTCTGGAATTATATCTTGTCCCTTTTGACGTTGGTTATGCAATTGATTAATGACTGCACTTTTCAATCCACTAAAACTAAAATCATAGCTATCTTTTTCTAACCATACTCTAGGAAATTGATAAGTGTCTTGGCCTTTAGCTGCTAATTGATCAACTTGAGGTCCACCAGGATAAGGTAAATCAATTGTGCGAGCTACTTTATCATATGCTTCACCTACTGCATCATCTCTTGTTTCACCTATTACTTTAAAATTTAAATGATCTTTCATATAAACTAATTCTGTATGGCCACCTGAAACAATTAAGGCTATGAGTGGAAATGTGAGCGGTGTTTCTAAATGATTAGCATATATATGTCCAGCAATATGGTGAACAGGTATTAATGGGATATCATATGCAAACGCTAAAGCTTTTGCAGCATTAATGCCAATAAGTAATGCTCCAATAAGACCTGGTCCTTGAGTTACAGCTATAGCATCGATATCTTTCATAGATACATTAGCCGTTTGTAAAGATTCATCAATCGTTGTTGTAATCCCTTCAACATGATGTCTACTTGCAATTTCAGGCACAACTCCACCGAAACGTTTATGACTCTCTATTTGACTTAAAACCGTATTCGATAATATCTCTGTTCCATTTTTTATAATACTTACACTTGTCTCATCACAACTTGTCTCTATTGCTAATATCAAAGTTTGATTATTATTCACTTAAATTCACCCACATCACTAATGCATCCTGCCCTTCTCCATAATAATTTTTTCGTTTACCACCATATTGAAATCCTAGATTTTGATAAACATGTTGCGCTACTATATTATCTATTCTTACTTCTAAACTCATCATTTCACATTTGTGACTTGCATAATTCATAACATATTTTAATAGAAGTTGCCCTAAACCATAACCTCTAAATTTTTCAGTAATTGCAATAGTAGTAATTTGTGCTTGATCAATCACTATCCATAACCCTAAATATCCTATGATAGTATTATCAAATTCTATGACAAAATAATTTGCAAACTCATTCTTTTCAATTTCATGATAAAATGCATCAATTGTCCATGAACTATCGTTAAAACTATTTCTTTCTATGTCAAACACCGACGGAACGTCATCTATACTCATTTTTCTTATATTTAACTGTTCTTTTGTTGGTTTATCCAATTTCTCTCTGCCTCAGTTATTTTATGATATTTTGGAACAAAACTATGAATATCAGCAGGTTGACTAATAAGTTCACTCATCACAGATGCTTGTGGTAACTGATCTATACATTCCCCTTCTAATAAATGAGATAACTTAGAAGTATCTTGTCCTATAAATAGATATTTTTGATTAAATTCATGTAATTTTGATTTTAAATCTTCAATAGAAATGTATTGATCTTCTAAAATAGTTTCTAATGTTCCATCGCTTTGTCTTTGGTAAATACCCGTATATACTGCCTCACGTCTTGCATCAAATATTGGTACTAAAAGTCGATAATCTTCTTTTATACAAGCTGCTAGTGATTTTAATGAAGATACACCGTACAATTTACAATTTAATGCGTAAGCAAGTGTTTTTGCAGTAGTCACACCAATTCTTAAACCAGTATATGATCCTGGTCCTTCTGCAACAACAATTCCATCTAAATCATGTTTTGAAATACCACTTTGTTCAAACAAACGTTGGATTTCAGGCATGAGCTGCACTGAATGATTTACTTTGGAATTATTATTAATTTCAGCAATTGTTTCATTATTGTTTGTAATGGCAACTGATAAAGGTTGATTGGAAGTGTCTATCAACAATAATTTCATTGTTCAAGTGCCTCCTTCATAGCAATATAATGATTCCCTTCAGCTTCAAGTGTAATTTGACGTTGGCTTTCATCTATAACTTTTATATTAATAACTAAAGCTTCTTTTGGTAATAAATCTTTGATAAATTGACTCCACTCAATCACTGTAAGAGCCTCATCTTCAAAATATTCATCAAATCCTAAATCTTCTTCTGAATCTTCCAATCGATAGCAATCCATATGATGCAACTTTAAGTTTGTACCTTTATAAGATTTAATAATATTAAAAGTTGGTGAATTAATCGTACGTGTAACACCCATAGCTAGACCAATAAATTGTGTAAGTGTCGTTTTTCCAGCACCTAAATCTCCATTCAATAAAATTAAGTCGTTTGGTTCAATTAACTCAACTAACTGGTTAGCAAATTGTTTCATTTCATCTTTGTCTTTAATATTAATCATAGGCCATTCTCCTATTAATGTTTTTCATTTTCCAAGAATTTTATTAACTTATTTAGTGTAACAAATTTTGACTCTAATTTCTTCGTTAATATGATTAACAATTTTTTAAAATGAATTGTAAGAAAATTCTAAAATATTATTGACACGCTTTTCTCTATGTAGTAAATTAAGTTTATAAATTTCAAACTATTCAGAATAAATTACCATTCAGTGAAGGGAGTATAATAAAATGACTAATCACACATATCAATATTCAACGACAACTTCAAACAATATTATTTTATTATACTCTCAAGGGCTGGAACTTTAGTAATTAATCCTTTTACTAAATGTTTAAGTCCTATTTGTAATTGAATGGGACTTATGAACGTCCCAAAAAATTTTGGGGCGTTTTTTATTTTTCTAAAATAATACACGGGGGAATTAATTATGCGAAGCGACATGATCAAAAAAGGAGATCACCAAGCTCCAGCAAGAAGTCTTTTACACGCAACGGGCGCACTTCAAAATCCAACTGATATGAACAAACCATTCGTTGCTATTTGTAATTCATATATCGATATCGTTCCAGGCCACGTACATTTAAGAGAACTAGCAGACATTGCTAAAGAAGCTATTAGAGAAGCAGGCGCTATTCCTTTTGAATTTAATACTATTGGCGTAGATGATGGTATTGCTATGGGACACATTGGAATGAGGTATTCTCTTCCTTCTAGAGAAATCATTGCTGATGCAGCAGAAACAGTCATCAATGCTCATTGGTTTGACGGCGTTTTCTATATTCCAAACTGTGACAAAATCACACCTGGTATGCTACTAGCAGCAGTTAGAACAAATGTACCAGCTATCTTCTGTTCAGGTGGTCCAATGAAAGCCGGTTTATCTGCCCAAGGTAAAGCATTAACTTTATCATCAATGTTTGAAGCTGTTGGTGCTTTCAAAGAAGGTTCTATTTCTAAAGAAGAATTTCTAGATATGGAACAAAATGCCTGCCCTACTTGCGGTTCATGCGCTGGAATGTTTACAGCCAATTCAATGAACTGTTTAATGGAAGTCCTTGGGTTAGCTTTACCATATAATGGCACTGCCCTAGCAGTTAGTGATCAGCGTAGAGAAATGATTCGTGAAGCTGCATTTAGATTAGTAGAAAATATTAAAAACGACATCAAGCCAAGAGATATCATAACTAAAGAAGCTATTGATGATGCTTTCGCATTAGATATGGCAATGGGTGGTTCAACTAATACAGTACTTCATACACTTGCAATTGCTAATGAAGCTGGAATTGAATACGATTTAGAACGAATTAATGAAGTAGCAAAGCAAACACCTTATTTATCTAAAATTGCTCCAAGTTCATCATACTCTATGCATGACGTTCATGAAGCTGGTGGAGTTCCAGCAATTATCAATGAACTAATGAAGAAAGAAGGCACTTTACACCCAGATAGAATTACAGTAACCGGAAAAACATTAAGAGAAAATAATGACGGTAAAGAAATTAAAAATTTTGATGTTATACACTCACTAGAAAAACCTTATGACAAAGAAGGCGGTTTATCTATCTTATTCGGTAATTTAGCTCCAAAAGGTGCAGTTATCAAAGTTGGAGGGGTAGACCCATCTATTAAAACATTTACTGGAAAAGCAATTTGTTTCAATTCACATGATGAAGCTGTTGAAGCAATTGATAACCATACTGTTCGCGAAGGTCATGTTGTAGTTATCAGATACGAAGGGCCTAAAGGTGGTCCTGGAATGCCAGAAATGTTAGCTCCAACTTCTTCAATTGTTGGGAGAGGTTTAGGTAAAGACGTTGCATTAATTACCGATGGAAGATTTTCAGGTGCAACAAGAGGTATTGCTGTAGGACATATTTCTCCAGAAGCAGCTTCAGGTGGGCCAATTGGATTAATCAGAGACGGAGACGAAATCACAATTGATTTAACTAACCGAACTTTAAACGTTGATCAACCTGAAGAAGAATTATACCGCCGTAGAGAACAACTAGAACCATTTAAAGCAAAGGTTAAAACAGGATATCTTGCACGTTATACTTCATTAGTAACTAGTGCTAATACGGGTGGAATCATGCAAGTACCCGAAAACCTTATCTAAAATTAGGAGTTGATTTTCATGACTAAATTAAGTGACATACCAGAACACAATACTTCAGAATCAAACCAACCTATCGACACTATGAAAGTGGCAGAATCTAGTAAACCTGAATACTTGAAAAACCAAACACTAAATGAAATGAGACCAGGATCTGAATTGTTAGTTGAAGCGTTACAAAATGAAGATGTAGAATTTATTTTTGGATATCCTGGTGGTGCAGTACTACCTTTATATGACACATTTTACGATGGTAAAATTAAACATATTTTAGCAAGGCACGAACAAGGTGCAACACATGCTGCCGAAGGATATGCACGCGTTTCAGGTAAAACAGGTGTCGTCGTCGTTACTAGTGGTCCTGGAGCAACCAATGCTATAACAGGAATCACGGATGCTCATAGTGATTCTTTACCTTTAGTTGTATTTACGGGACAAGTCGCTACACCTGGTATCGGTAAAGACGCATTCCAAGAAGCTGATTTATTATCAATGACTACCCCTATTACTAAACAAAACTATCAAGTAAAAAAAGTAGAAGACATTCCTAGAATTGTTCATGAGGCTTTTCATGTCGCAAATACTGGTAGAAAAGGACCAGTAGTCATTGATTTTCCAAAAGATATGGGTATTTTGTCGACTAATGTAGAATTATCTGAAACTGTTGATTTACCTGGATATCAAGTCAACACAGTAGCTGATTCAAATGATATTGAAACATTAGTATCTTATTTAAATAGCTCTAAAAAGCCTCTAGTCTTAGCTGGAGCTGGAATTAATCATTCAAAATCTAATGAACTATTAACAAATTTTGTAACTCAACATAAAATCCCTACTGTCACAACATTATTAGGTTTAGGTGCAGTACCATACGATCATCCCCTATTTTTAGGTATGGGAGGTATGCATGGTTCATATGCAAGTAATATGGCATTAACAGAGTGTGATTTATTAATTAATTTAGGTAGTCGTTTCGACGATAGACTTGCCAGTAAACCTGATGCATTTGCACCAAATGCAAAAATCGTTCATGTAGATATTGATCCTTCTGAATTAAATAAAGTGATAGATACAGATTTAGGTATCGTTGCAGATTGTAAAAATGTATTAGAACAATTAGAAAACGCTAATGTTCAAGTACCAAATCATGATGACTGGTTGCAAACTTGTGAAACTAACAAATCAAGTTACCCTTTCAAATATGAAAAAGATAACAATGACTCATTTTGCAAACCTCTAGAAGCTATCGAATATATTGGACATATTACGAATGGCGACGCAATTGTGACTACTGACGTAGGTCAACATCAAATGTGGGCAGCTCAATTTTATCCATTCAAAAGTCACAGTCAATGGGTTACTAGTGGTGGTCTAGGTACAATGGGATTCGGTATTCCATCTGCAATTGGCGCCCAACTAGCCAGACCTGATAAAACTGTTGTTTGTTTCGTTGGTGATGGTGGTTTCCAAATGACTAATCAAGAGATGGCTTTACTGCCTGAATACGGCTTAAATATTAAAATAGTCTTAATTAATAATGGTACGTTAGGTATGGTTAAACAGTGGCAAGATAAATTCTTTGATCAACGTTTTTCCCATTCCGTATTTAATGATCAACCTGATTTTATGAAACTATCCGAAGCATATGGAGTTAAAGGATTCTTAATTGATAAACCTAATCAACTTAAAGAAACACTCGATGAAGCTTTCAACTATAATGGTCCGGCACTTATCGAAGTGCGTATCTCTCCTATCGAGCCAGTAAATCCAATGATTCCAAGTGGTAAAGCAAATCACGAAATGGAGGGATACTAATGAGAAGACATTTAAAGTTAGAAGTAATGAATCAAGTAAGTACATTAAATAGAATTACAAGTGCATTTGTTAGATTACAGTATAATATCGAAGAATTACACGTTAAAAAACGTAATGATGACCCTAACGTTTCAGATATGGAACTCATTGTTAATATTGATGACGATGAGTTATTAAATATTTTAATAAATAAGCTTAAACAACAAATTAATGTTTTAAGTGTAGAGCAACATTCAGCATAAATTATGATTAACCTTTGATGCGCTAGTGTTCATTAAAAACAGTATCTTAAACGAGCTGCTATCATCACTAGTTAATCGCCTTAAAATTTCGGAATATTTCAAATTTTTAAATTATTTTGGAGGAATTTATTATGACTAAAGTATATTATGACGAAACAGTAAAAACAGACGCACTAGCAGGTAAAAAAATTGCAGTAATTGGTTATGGCTCACAAGGTCATGCACATGCACAAAACTTAAAAGACAATGGATATGATGTTGTTATTGGTATCCGCCCTGGACGTTCTTTTGATAAAGCTAAAGAGAACGGCTTTGAAGTATTACCTGTTGATGAAGCAACTAAACAAGCAGATGTGGTTATGGTACTCATCCCTGATGAAATTCAAGGTGATGTTTATAAAAATGAAATTTCACCAAATTTAGAATCTGGAAATGCCCTAGCTTTCGCACATGGTTTCAATATTCATTTTGGTGTTATTCAACCACCCGAAGATGTTGATGTATTCTTAGTAGCACCAAAAGGCCCTGGTCATTTAGTAAGACGTACATTTGAAGAAGGTAGCGCTGTCCCTTCCTTATTTGGAGTACAACAGGATGCAACTGGCCATGCTAGAGATATCGCATTAAGTTATGCAAAAGGTATCGGATCTACACATGCTGGAGTTATTGAAACTACATTTAAAGAAGAAACTGAAACTGATTTATTTGGTGAGCAAGCTGTACTTTGTGGCGGTGTTCATAAATTAATTCAAAGTGGTTTTGAAACACTAGTGGAAGCTGGATATCAACCTGAACTTGCATATTTTGAAGTATTACATGAAATGAAATTGATTGTTGATTTGATGTATGAAGGCGGAATGGACAATGTTCGTTATTCAATTTCAAATACAGCCGAATACGGTGATTATGTATCTGGTCCACGTGTGATTACGCCAGATGTTAAAGAAAATATGAAAGCCGTATTAACAGATATTCAAAACGGTAAATTTGCTAACAGTTTCGTTGAAGATAATAAAAATGGTTTCAAAGAATTTTATAGAATGCGTGAAGAACAAGCTGGTCATCCAATTGAAAAAGTTGGCCGTGATCTACGTGATATGATGCCATTTATTAAATCGAAACGAATTGAAAAGTAATGGATTAAGGATTGGATTAAAATGAGTAGCCATATTCAAATATTTGATACAACGCTTAGAGATGGTGAACAAACACCGGGAGTCAATTTTACTTTTGACGAACGTTTAAAGATAGCGAAACAACTTGAAAATTTGGGAGTCGACGTTATTGAAGCCGGCTTTCCCGCTTCAAGTACAGGAAGTTTCAAATCGGTAGAAGCGATATCTAAAGCTTTAACAAAAACAGCAGTATGTGGCTTAGCTAGATGTAAGAAATCAGATATTGACGCAGTTTATGAAGCAACAAAGTTAGCTACTAAACCTCGTGTCCATGTTTTTATTGCTACATCTCCTATTCACTTAGAATATAAATTAAAAATGACACAAGAAGAAGTTTTAGCATCAATAAAAGAACATGTTTCATATGCTAAAAAATATTTTGAAGTTGTTCAATTTTCACCTGAAGATGCAACGAGAACTGATATTTCATTTTTAATAAAAAGCGTACAAACTGCTGTAGATGCTGGTGCAACTATCATCAATATCCCTGATACTGTTGGTTTTAGTTACCCTTCTGAATATGGACAAATTTTTAAAACATTAACTGAATCCGTTCAATCTGATAAAGAAATCATTTATAGCGCTCATTGTCATGATGATTTAGGTATGGCTGTCGCAAATAGTCTTGCTGCAATCGAAGGTGGTGCAAGACGCATTGAAGGTACAGTAAATGGTATAGGAGAACGAGCTGGTAATGCGGCACTTGAGGAAGTTGCTTTAGCTTTATATGTTCGTAAAGATCATTATGGTTTAGAATCACAAATTAATTTACAACAAACTAAAAATACTTCTGATTTGATTTCACGATATGCTGGTATTCGTGTTCCAAGAAATAAAGCCATAGTTGGCCAAAATGCCTTTAGTCATGAATCTGGTATTCATCAAGATGGTGTTCTAAAACATCGCGAAACTTATGAAATTATGACGCCACAATTAGTAGGTGTCAGTACAACTGAATTACCACTGGGCAAATTATCAGGAAAGCATGCCTTTGCTGAAAAACTAAAAGCATTAGGTTATGACATTACTTCTGAAGATCAAGTCAATTTGTTTAAGCAATTTAAAGCAATTGCTGATAAGAAAAAAGCTGTATCTGACCGTGATATTCATGCTTTAATTCAAGGTTCAGAACATGAACAAAGTGCCATTTTCCAACTTGAAACTTTACAACTTCAGTTTGTATCAAATGGTCTTCAAAGTGCAGTAGTTGTTATTAAAGATAAAGACAATAATATTTATCAAGATTCAAGCATTGGTACTGGCTCCATTGTCGCTATTTATAATGCTGTTGATAGAATATTTAAACGTGAAACAGAATTGATTGATTATCGAATAGACTCTGTCACTGAAGGTACTGATGCACAAGCTGAAGTTCATGTTAACCTTATCATCGAAAATAAAGAAGTTAGTGGTATAGGCATTGACCATGATATTTTAAAAGCTTCTTGCAAAGCTTATGTTGAAGCCCATGCAAAATATGTTGCTGAAACAAAAGAGAAAGAAGGTATCCAATCATGACCTATAACATTGTTGCTTTACCTGGAGACGGCATAGGACCAGAAATACTAAATGGAAGTCTAGGTATCTTAGAGAAAATTAGTCAGAAATATCAATTTGATTATCATATAGATACACATCATTTTGGAGGAGCAGCTATAGATAACTATGGCACTCCCCTAACTGATGAGACGTTAAAAGCTTGTCAAAATGCTGATGCAATATTATTGGGAGCTATTGGTGGTCCGAAATGGAGTAATCCAAATTTACGGCCTGAACGAGGATTATTAAAACTTAGAAAATCACTTAATTTATATGCTAATATTCGCCCCACTATTGTTACAAATGGAACAAGTCACCTCTCTCCACTTAAACAAGATCGAGTTGAGGGCACAGACTTAGTTATTGTACGAGAACTCACTGGCGGACTGTATTTTGGAGAACCAAGAGAACTCTCAGAACATCATGCTTTAGATTCTTTAACTTATACCCGTGATGAAATCGAACAAATTGTAAGAGTTGCATTTGAGTTAGCACAACAACGTCATAAGAAATTAACATCTGTAGATAAAGAAAATGTGCTTTCTTCTAGTAAACTTTGGAGAAAAACTGTTGATGAAGTTAAGAAAGATTATCCTGACGTAGAAGTAGAACATTTACTTGTTGATGCATGTAGTATGCATTTGATTACGCGACCAACACAATTCGACGTTATCGTAACTGAAAACTTATTCGGCGATATTTTAAGTGACGAAGCTTCAGTTATTCCTGGTTCGCTAGGATTATCTCCATCAGCAAGTTTTGGTAAAGATGGAACTAGACTTTACGAACCTATTCATGGATCAGCACCTGATATAGCAGGAAAAGATATTGCTAATCCATTTGGAATGTTACTATCTTTAGCTATGTGCTTAAGGGAAAGTTTTAATGAAGTTGCAGTAGCTAATGAGTTAGAACATAAAATTTATCAATTTATTAGAGAAGGAAAATGTACGTCAGATTTAGGAGGAACATATCGTACTTCCGAAATCATTAAACTACTAAAAGAAGATTACACTTAAGGGAGGCGTCATCTTATGGGACAAACACTATTTGATAAAGTATGGGATAAACATGTCTTACATGGAAATGTAGGTGACCCTCAATTATTATATATAGATTTACATCTTATACATGAAGTTACTTCGCCTCAAGCTTTTGAAGGATTAAGATTACAAAAAAGAAAACTACGTCGTCCAGATTTAACATTTGCTACTTTAGATCATAATGTACCTACTATTGATATTTTTAATATCAAAGATGAAATTGCAAACAAACAAATAACTACCCTCCAAAAAAACGCAGAAGATTTCGGTGTTCATATATTTGATATGGGGTCAGATGAACAAGGAATCGTACATATGGTCGGCCCTGAAACTGGTCTAACTCAACCAGGTAAGACGATTGTTTGTGGTGATTCTCATACAGCCACACATGGTGCTTTTGGAGCAATTGCATTTGGTATTGGAACAAGTGAAGTTGAACACGTTTTTGCTACTCAAACGTTATGGCAAACAAAACCCAAAAATTTAAAAATTGATATTTCAGGAAAGTTACCTAATGGAGTATATGCAAAAGACATTATCCTCTATCTTATTAATCAATATGGTGTAGATTTTGGTACTGGATATGCTCTAGAATTCACCGGTGAAACAATCAAAAGTTTATCAATGGAAGCTAGAATGACTATTTGTAATATGGCTATTGAAGCAGGTGCAAAATATGGGATGATGCAACCAGATGATATTACATTTGAATATGTAAGAGGACGTCAATTCGCTAAAAATATAGATGAAATGATACCACAATGGAAACAACTTTATTCTGACGAAGATGCCTATTTCGACAAAATTATTAATATTGATATTACAAATCTTGAACCGCAAGTCACTTGGGGTACCAACCCAGAAATGGGTGTTAGCTTTAGTACGCCATTCCCTGCTATTAAAGATTCTAATGATGAACGCGCATATCAATACATGGGGCTAAAGCCAGGTCAAAAAGCCGAAGATATTGAATTAGGATATGTCTTTTTAGGGTCATGTACAAATGCTAGAATATCAGATTTAATTGAAGCTAGTCATATTGTAAAAGGAAAACAAGTACATCCAAATATCACTGCTATTGTCGTACCTGGTTCACGTACTGTAAAAAAAGAAGCTGAATCGATGGGTCTAGATAAAATTTTTAAAGATGCAGGATTTGAATGGCGTGAACCTGGATGTTCAATGTGTTTAGGAATGAATCCAGACCAAGTTCCAGAAGGTGTTCATTGCGCATCTACAAGTAATAGAAATTTTGAAGGACGACAAGGTAAAGGTGCCAGAACACACCTAGTTTCTCCTGCAATGGCAGCAGCAGCAGCAATTAACGGAAAATTTGTAGATGTTAGAAAGGTGGTTATATAAATGGATATAAAACCAATTACCACTTATACAGGTAAAATCGTGCCATTGTTCTATGACAATATCGATACTGATCAAATCATTCCAAAAGCTCATTTAAAACGTATATCTAAAACAGGTTTTGGTCCTTTTGCATTTGATGAATGGCGTTATTTACCAGATGGAACTGATAATCCAGAATTTAATCCAAATAAGCCAGAATATAAAGGCGCAAGTATTCTTATAACTGGAGATAATTTTGGTTGTGGTTCCAGTAGAGAACACGCTGCTTGGGCATTAAAAGATTATGGATTCAGTATTATTATTGCAGGAAGCTATAGTGATATTTTTTACATGAATTGTACAAAAAATGCTATGTTACCTATTAAATTAGATAAAACTTCTCGAGAGCATTTAGCAAGCTTTAAAGAAATTACAGTTGACTTACCAAATCAAACAGTTTCATCGCCGGAGAAAACTTTCCATTTTGATATAGATGAAACTTGGAAAAATAAACTCATTCATGGATTAGATGATATAGATATAACATTACAGTATGAAGATTTAATTGAAAAATATGAAAAAGCACATTAGGGTGGGACTATTATGACATTAAAAACAACAGTTTCAACAAAAGATATCGATAAAGCTTTTTTACGTCTTAAAGATACAGTAAAAGAGACTCCTTTACAATTAGATCATTATTTATCTCAAAAATATGATTGTAAAGTATATTTGAAAAGAGAAGACTTACAATGGGTACGTTCATTCAAACTAAGAGGTGCCTATAATGCTATCTCCGTATTATCTGAAGAAATTCAAAATAAGGGTATTACATGTGCTAGTGCAGGCAATCATGCTCAAGGTGTTGCTTACACTGCAAAAAAGTTAGATTTAAATGCTGTCATTTTTATGCCAGTAACTACTCCCCTACAAAAAATTAATCAAGTTCAGTTTTTTGGAAACGGAAATGTAGAAATAAAATTAACTGGTGATACCTTTGATGATTGTCTAGCTGAAGCATTAGATTATACTAAACAACATGATATGACATTTATCGATCCATTTAACAATGTTTATACAATTGCTGGTCAAGGTACCCTAGCTAAAGAAATTATACATCAATCTCAAGATGAAAATATTGAGTTTGATTATTTATTCGCAGCTATAGGAGGTGGAGGACTAATCTCAGGTATTAGTACTTATTTCCATGATTATTCTCCTAAGACCAATATTATTGGCGTAGAACCTGTTGGGGCTAGTAGTATGTATGAATCTGTTGTCGTTAATAATAAAGTAGTTACATTGAAAGAAATTGATAAATTTGTAGATGGTGCATCAGTAGCTAGAGTTGGTGACTTAACATTTGAAATAGCTAAATCTAAAGTACATGACTATGTTCAAGTAGATGAAGGCGCTGTATGTTCAACAATACTTGATATGTACTCTAAGCAAGCTATTATAGCAGAACCCGCGGGTGCATTAAGTGTTGCTGCTTTAGAAAACTATCGTCAACAAATTAAAGGAAAAACTGTAGTTTGTATAGTTAGTGGTGGTAACAATGATATCAATCGTATGAAAGAAATTGAAGAACGATCACTTTTATATGAAGAAATGAAACATTATTTTATCCTTAATTTCCCTCAAAGACCAGGAGCTCTAAGAGAATTTGTTAATGATGTGCTCGGCCCTCAAGATGACATTACCAAATTTGAGTATTTAAAAAAATCATCTCAAAATACTGGTACAGTTATTATTGGTATTCAACTTAAGGATCACGCAGATTTACAACATTTAAAAGAAAAAGTAAGTATATTTGATCCTTCAAATATATATATTAATGAAAACAAAATGCTATACTCTTTATTAATTTAACTAGTGTAAAAACTAATCGGAGTTAAGTGGAATAATTTCCATGTAACTCCGATTTTATTTTATTTAAAATTTAGTCTTTATTCTTTATGAAAAATGGTTAATAAAATTTTATTAGAACTATTTAAACTGCTGAGCTAAACTTGATTTGAGTCAATCATTCGCATTTTTCTTCTTTTTCGTCTCTCTCTTACTCACTTAGCTTGACTAAGATCGTAGCGTTCCTTTACCCCAACTTGCATTGCTTGTTGAATTTTCTACCAAAATTCTCTTTGTTGGAGCCCCGCTCTTCATTGATGATTTAAAGCACTTCACTTTTTATGTATTAAAAAAAGAGACCTTACGGTCTCAATGCGGCTCATCGCATCCTATTATTTGCCTAGCATATATAGTTGTACTTAATAGCTAAAGCTATTAAGTAC
>NZ_JBBOZB010000003.1:0-211158 GCF_038008425.1 Staphylococcus sp. FSL H8-0121 | reverse complement strand
TTACTTACTTAATAGCTTTAGCTATTAAGTACAACTATATATGCCAGGCAAATGATAGGATGCGATGAGCCGCATTGAGACCGTAAGGTCTTTTTTTTATGTCTTAATTTATCTATTTAAAAAAAAACTGAACGGATGAAAATTCAAATTTTATCTGTCCAGTTTTTTAATACAATATTTTTGGATGATGAAATCATTTTTAGAATATGCAACTAATATATTAAGGAATGTTTTTGTAAAGTTAATTATGAATACAATAGACTAAAGTCAATTGCATAAGTAACACTAACTTTTTAAATAAAAAGAAGTGTTACTTTATAATTAACGAATTAATAAGGGCTTCTGTATGTGAATTTAATTGTTCTTTTGGAATTCCTCCAAAACCTATAATAAACTTTGGTTTTATTTTTACATCATCATCGAATTGATATGGTGTTAATTTTAATGAGTGATGTTTAGCACGATCTATGCATTCTTCCATACTTAATCCATTTAAAACTGTTAATGTAAAATGCATACCAGTTAAAGCACCATCAACTTTTAGTTGTTCTTCATATGGGGAAAGTGCATTTAAAATATACGTTAATTTTTCTTTATAAATTTTCCTCATTTTATTTAAATGACGTTCAAAACTTCCACTGCTCATGAATTGAGCGATAATTCTTTGTATATGTACTGGAGCAGTGTTTGCTTCACTATAATCATATTGGTGGTATAAATCTAATATTTTAGGAGGTAATACTATATACGCTATTCTACAGCTTGGGTAAATTGATTTAGAGAATGTACTGATGTAAATAATTTTATCTTGTGAATCTAGACTTTGTAATGCGGGTATTGGCTTTCCAAAATATCTAAACTCTGAATCATAATCATCTTCAATAATATATCTGTTAGTTTGATGTTGAGCCCAATTGATAAGCTGTGTTCTTTTTTTCAAATTCATAACGTGTCCTGTTGGAAATTGATGTGATGGAGTAATATAAAGTACGTTATAATTCGAAGAAAAAATGGGTTTAGTTTGTATGCCGCTTTTTTCGACTGGTACTTGTAAATATTTAAATTTCTTTTTATCTAGAACTTGTTTAATAGGTGGATAACTTGGCTTTTCAATAATAAATGATGAAGATTCAAGTATATCAGTTAGCATATTTAATAATTGTTCAGTAGAAGAACCAATAACAATTTGTTGAGGGTGTGCAGTAACACCTCTACTAGTGAATAAGTAATGTGCAATTTGTTGTCTTAACTCGAATTCCCCTTGTTTATTACCTCTTTGTAAAAAATCTAAGTTATGATCTTCAAATACTTCTTTAGCGTATTTCCGGAATAAATGAGATGGGAAATGTTCTGCATCAATTTCTGATAAATTAAAAGAATAATCATAATCATTATGTTCTACATTTAAATCAATTCCATCAATTTGTTCATTTGAAATTGTTACATAGGGGTTAGGAAGAACCGGTAATGATTCAATATCAGATACATAGTATCCAGATCTCGGTTTAGAGTATATAAATCCTTCATCTAGTAGTAATTGATAGGCATGCTCAATCGTTGTGTTACTTAAAGATAAATGTTCGCTTAATTGTCGTTTAGAGGGAAATCTATCGTTGGATTGATATTGTCCTTCTATTATTTGTTTTTTCAGTTTTTCATATAAATCTAAATATAATGAATTAGAATGTCTCATTAAACTGACCGCCTTTATTATGTATAAATTGAACCTTTTTAAATATCAGTTTATCCTTTACAATAAATTTAATCAAGAAGTAAAGGGGTAGATTGTATGTCTAAAATAGTTGGATCTGAAAGAGTTAAACGTGGTATGGCTGAAATGCAAAAAGGCGGCGTCATTATGGACGTAGTTAATGCTGAACAAGCGAAAATTGCTGAAGAAGCTGGTGCTGTAGCAGTAATGGCTTTAGAAAGAGTACCTTCTGATATTAGAGCGGCGGGTGGCGTTGCTCGTAGTGCTAATCCTAAAATTGTTGAAGAAGTAATGAATGCAGTATCAATCCCAGTAATGGCTAAAGCACGAATTGGTCATATTACAGAGGCGCGCGTTTTAGAAGCAATGGGAGTGGACTATATAGATGAATCAGAAGTATTAACTCCAGCAGATGAAGAATACCATTTACGTAAAGATCAATTCACTGTACCTTTCGTTTGTGGTTGTCGTAATCTGGGCGAAGCAGCTCGTCGTATTGGCGAAGGAGCAGCTATGTTACGTACTAAAGGAGAGCCTGGTACAGGTAATATAGTAGAAGCAGTTAGACATATGAGAAGAGTGAATGCTGAAGTAAGTCGTTTGACTGTAATGAATGATGACGAAATCATGACTTTTGCCAAAGATATTGGTGCACCATACGAAGTATTAAAACAAATTAAAGATCATGGTAGATTACCAGTCGTAAACTTTGCAGCTGGTGGTGTTGCTACTCCTCAAGATGCTGCCTTAATGATGGAATTAGGCGCAGATGGAGTATTTGTTGGATCAGGTATTTTTAAATCTGAAGATCCGGAAAAATTTGCTAAAGCTATCGTTCAAGCTACTACTCATTATCAAGACTATGAACTTATCGGTAAACTAGCAGCAGAATTAGGTACAGCTATGAAAGGTTTAGATATTAATCAAATTTCTTTAGAAGAACGTATGCAAGAGCGTGGTTGGTAGTATATGAAAATAGGTGTATTAGCACTGCAAGGAGCAGTTCGAGAACATATTCGACATATAGAGTTAAGTGGTCATGAAGGTATTGCAATCAAAAAAGTAGAACAGTTAGATGATATTGATGGCTTAATATTACCTGGTGGCGAGTCAACAACATTGAGAAGATTAATGGATTTATATGGTTTTAAAGAAAAGTTACAACAATCAGAATTACCTATGTTTGGTACATGTGCAGGGCTAATAGTATTAGCCAGTGATGTTGAAGGAGAAACTGGATATTTAAATAAGTTGGATATTACTGTTGAACGTAATTCATTTGGAAGACAGGTAGATAGTTTTGAATCCGAATTAGAAATAAAAGGTATAGCTACTGATATTGAAGGCGTATTTATTAGAGCACCTCATATAGCAAAAGTTGGAGATAATGTTGAAATCTTAAGCGAAGTAGGCGACAAAATTGTCGCTGTAAAGCAAGATAAATATTTAGGAGTTTCTTTCCATCCAGAATTAACAGATGATTACCGAGTAACTGATTATTTTATTAATCATATGATTCAAAAATAAAAATAAGGCAATGCATGATTGGATTGGTTACAAACTCCAATGTATGCATTGCCTTTTATTTATTATTAGATGAAGAATCCAGCAATTGCTGCTGAAATGAATGATACAAGAGTTGCACCGAATAATAATTTTAATCCGAATCTTGCAACAACATCACCTTTTTTATCATTAAGAGATTTAATAGCACCTGAAATAATTCCAATTGAACTAAAGTTTGCAAATGATACTAAGAATACTGAAGTAACACCTTTAGCATGTTCAGAAATCCCATTTAATTTACCAAGTGCTTGCATTGCCACAAATTCATTTGATAATAGTTTAGTAGCCATCACAGAACCTGATTGAACTGCATCGTTCCATGGAACACCTGCTAAAAATGCAAACGGAGCAAATACAAATCCAATTAAAGTTTGGAAATCCCATTTGATTGCGCCACCACTTGCTAAACTAAAGCCGCCGCTCACTAAACCATTTAGTAATGCGATAATTGCGATATATCCAATTAACATTGCACCAACTATTACTGCAACTTTAAATCCGTCTAAGATATACTCTCCAAGCATTTCAAAGAAAGATTGATTTTTTGTTTCACTTTCAGCAACTAATAATTTATCATCTTCTTCATTAACTTTATATGGATTAATGATAGATGCAATAATGAAGCCACCAAATAAATTTAATACAACAGCTGTTACAACGTATTTTGGTTCAATCAATGTAAAGTAAGCACCAATAATTGAAGCTGATACTGTAGACATTGCTGATGCCGTTAATGTATATAAACGTTGTTTAGGTATGTAAGGTAATTGTTGTTTTAATGAGATAAACACTTCTGATTGACCTAAAATTGCTGCTGCTACAGCATTGTAAGATTCTAATCTACCCATACCATTAATTTTTGAAATAAGAAAACCTAAGACATTAATAATAAGAGGTAAAATTCTTGTATACTGCAAGATACCAATTAATGCTGAAATAAATACAATTGGTAATAAAACGTTAAAGAAAAATGGTGGGTTTTTAGGGTCAATATATTTAAAGCCACCAAAAACAAAATTAACTCCTTCAGCTGCTTTTGACAATAAATAACCAAATCCATTAGATATAGCACCAATGACTGAAATACCAATATTAGTTTTAAGTAAAATAAACGCAAAAATTAATTGAATAACTAGCAATAATCCAACATATTGCCATCGAATATTCTTTCTATCTGAACTAAATAAGTACGCGAGTGCTAAGAAGAAAATGATTCCAATAATCCCAATGAGAATATGCATGTGTTTTTTCATTCCTTTAATTTATTCTATTGTCTATCATACAATAAAATAGAAACGCTAACATCATAAATTTTAAAAATTTAAAGTCAAAATAATTGAAAATGGTCAAAGTTGGTCATATAATATAGTCAAAGAAGGTCAAAAAAGAGGTGATAATCATGCATAATATGTCCGACATCATAGAACAATACATTAAACATTTATTTGAAGAAACCAATGAAGACGTGGTTGAAATTCAAAGAGCAAACATAGCTCAACGTTTCGATTGTGTCCCTTCTCAATTAAACTATGTTATTAAAACACGATTCACAAATGAGCATGGTTACGAAATAGAAAGTAAACGTGGTGGCGGTGGTTACATCCGAATCACAAAAATTGAAAACAAAGATGAGACAGGTTATATTAATCATTTACTTCAGTTAATAGGTCCATCCATATCTCAACAACAAGCACTCTATTTAATAGATGGGTTGTTAGATAAAGGACTAGTTAATGAAAGAGAAGCTAAAATGATTATTGCAGCAATTGATCGAGAAACTCTGAAAATGGATATTGTATCTCGTGATATTATTAGAGCTAATATTCTCAAAAGAATTTTACCAGTTATCAATTATTATTAGGAGAATTGAGGTGTTGCTTTTTGCTTTGCGAAAATTGCCATTTAAATGAGGCTGAAGTTAAATTAACTGTTAAAAGTAAAGATGGTGTGCAAGAAAAATGGGTATGTAGTACTTGTGCACAAGGTGATAATCCATGGACACATCAAGAACAATCATCATATCATCAAGATGATATCGAAGAAGCATTTGTTGTAAAACAAATATTACAACATTTAGCTACTAAGCATGGTATTAATTTTCACGAAATGGCATTTAAAGAAGAAAAGCGATGTCCAACTTGTCAGATGACATTAAAAGATATTGCACATGTAGGTAAATTCGGTTGTTCAGATTGTTATGCAACTTTTAAAGATGACATTTTAGACATTGTTAGACGTGTGCAAGGTGGTCAATTTGAACATGTTGGAAAAGTACCTCAGTCTTCTTATCATAAACTTGCACTTAAAAAGAAAATCGAAGAAAAAAATCAATATTTACAAAAGTTAATAGATGAACAAGATTTTGAACAAGCAGCCATTATACGTGATGAAATTAAAGCGCTACGTGAAGAGGGCGAGGTGCAACATGATGAGTGACTTAGAGCCAAATGTAAGTAAATGGATGAAAACAGCAAAGGAAGCACCGGTTGTGATTTCATCAAGAATTCGTTTAGCTAGAAATCTAGAAAATCACGTTCACCCCCTTATGTTCCCAACAGAACAAGATGGATTCAGAGTTATTAATGAAGTACAAGATGCTTTACCTAATATGACTTTAAAAAGACTAGATGTGATGGACCAACAAAATAAAATGAAGTTAGTAGCTAAACATTTAGTAAGTCCAGAATTAATTAAACAACCGGCAGCAGCTGTCATGTTAAATGATGATGAATCTATCAGTGTAATGATAAATGAAGAAGACCATATAAGAATTCAAGCATTAGGTACTGATTTATCATTGGAAAGATTGTACAAAGAAGCCTCAGCACTTGATGATACAATAGATCAAAAACTTGATATTAGTTATGATGAACATTTAGGTTATTTAACTACTTGTCCTACTAATATAGGTACTGGGATGAGAGCAAGCGTGATGTTGCACTTACCAGGTCTTTCAATTATGAAAAGAATGACAGGCATTTCTCAAACTATAAATAGATTTGGATTTACAATTCGAGGTATTTATGGTGAAGGATCACAAGTATATGGTCATATTTATCAGGTTTCAAACCAATTAACATTGGGGAAAACAGAAGAAGAAATTATTGAAAACTTAACAGAAGTTATTAATCAGATTATAAATGAAGAGCTTCAAATTCGGGAAAGATTAGATGAGCATAAGCAATTAGAAACGTTAGATAGAGTTTATCGTTCGCTAGGAATACTTCAAAATAGCAGACTTATTTCTATGGAAGAAGCATCATACCGGTTGAGTGAAGTTAAATTAGGTATAGATTTAAATTATATTAAACTTGATAATTTTAAATTTAATGAATTAATGGTAGGCATTCAAACTCCATTTTTATTTGATGAAGAAGATGAAACACCAGTCAATGAAAAAAGAGCTAATATTTTGAGAGAACATATAAAATAGGAGGTAACACATTATATGCTATTTGGTAGATTAACAGAACGTGCGCAGCGTGTGTTAGCACATGCACAAGAAGAAGCAATTCGATTGAATCATTCAAATATTGGAACAGAACATCTTTTACTAGGTTTAATGAAAGAACCTGAAGGCATTGCAGCAAAAGTATTAGAAAGTTTTAATATTACAGAGGACAGAGTAGTAGAAGAAGTAGAAAAACTTATTGGACACGGTCAAGAACCAATGGCGACACTTCACTATACGCCTAGAGCTAAAAAAGTTATTGAATTATCAATGGATGAAGCACGAAAATTACATCATAATTTCGTAGGAACAGAACATATACTACTTGGTTTAATTAGAGAAAACGAAGGCGTAGCTGCACGTGTATTTGCAAATCTCGATTTAAATATTACAAAAGCACGTGCTCAAGTCGTTAAAGCTTTAGGTAGTCCAGAAATGAGTAATAAAAATGCTCAAGCAAATAAATCTAATAACACACCAACTTTAGATGGTTTAGCACGTGATTTAACAGTCATTGCTAAAGATGGAACATTAGATCCTGTAGTAGGACGTGATAAAGAAATCACACGTGTTATAGAAGTACTTAGTCGTCGTACTAAAAACAACCCAGTATTAATTGGTGAACCTGGTGTAGGTAAAACAGCGATTGCTGAAGGATTAGCGCAAGCAATTGTAAATAATGAAGTACCAGAAACATTGAAAAACAAACGTGTCATGTCTTTAGATATGGGAACAGTTGTAGCTGGAACTAAATATCGTGGCGAATTCGAAGAACGTTTGAAAAAAGTAATGGAAGAAATTCATCAAGCAGGCAATGTTATTCTATTTATTGATGAATTGCACACATTAGTCGGTGCTGGTGGAGCTGAAGGTGCCATAGATGCTTCTAATATTCTAAAACCTGCTTTAGCTCGTGGAGAATTACAATGCATTGGTGCGACTACTTTAGACGAATATCGCAAAAATATTGAAAAAGACGCAGCATTAGAACGTCGTTTCCAACCTATACAAGTTGATGAACCTTCAGTTGAAGATACTGTTGCAATTTTAAAAGGACTTCGTGACCGTTATGAAGCCCATCATCGTATTAACATTTCAGATGAAGCTTTAGAAGCGGCAGCTAAATTAAGTCATCGTTATGTATCAGATAGATTTTTACCTGATAAAGCAATTGATTTAATTGACGAAGCAAGCTCAAAAGTAAGACTAAAAAGTCATACAACACCTAATAACTTAAAAGAAATTGAACAACAAATTGAAAAAGTTAAAAATGAAAAAGACGCAGCCGTTCACGCTCAAGAATTTGAAAACGCGGCAAATCTTAGAGATAAACAAACTAAATTAGAAAAACAGTTTGAAGAAGCTAAAAATGAATGGAAAAACGCACAAGATGGCGTAAGTACATCATTATCTGAAGAAGATATTGCAGAAGTTATTGCGGGTTGGACAGGTATTCCGTTAACAAGAATTAATGAAACTGAATCAGATCGCTTACTTAACTTAGAAGACACATTACATCATCGAGTTATTGGTCAAAAAGATGCTGTGACTTCTATTAGTAAAGCGGTAAGACGTGCAAGAGCAGGATTAAAAGATCCTAAACGTCCAATTGGTAGCTTTATATTCTTAGGTCCTACAGGCGTAGGTAAAACAGAACTAGCTCGTGCTTTAGCTGAATCTATGTTTGGCGAAGATGATGCAATGATTCGTGTTGATATGAGTGAATTTATGGAAAAACACGCTGTCAGTCGTTTAGTTGGTGCCCCTCCTGGCTATGTAGGCCATGATGACGGTGGCCAATTAACTGAAAAAGTTAGACGTAAACCTTATTCAGTTATACTATTCGATGAAATTGAAAAAGCACATCCAGACGTATTTAATATCTTGCTACAAGTATTAGATGATGGTCATTTAACTGATACTAAAGGACGTCAAGTTGACTTTCGTAATACAGTGATTATTATGACTTCAAATGTTGGCGCTCAAGAATTACAAGATCAACGTTTCGCAGGTTTTGGTGGTGCCAATGATGGTCAAGATTATGAATCAATACGTAAAACAATGATGAAAGAACTTAAAAATGCATTCCGTCCAGAATTCTTAAACCGTGTGGATGACATTATTGTTTTCCATAAATTATCTAAAGATGAACTTAAAGAAATCGTAACTATGATGGTTAATAAATTAACACTACGCTTATCAGAACAAAATATAAATATTGAAGTAACTGAAAAAGCTAAAGAAAAAATTGCTGAAGAAGGATATGACCCAGAATATGGTGCAAGACCACTTATCCGCGCAATTCAGAAGACAGTTGAAGATAACCTAAGTGAATTAATATTAGACGGTAATCAATTAGAAGGTAAGAATGTAACTGTTGATCATGATGGTGAAGAATTTAAATATGATATTCAAGATAAAAAAGAAGATAAAGCTTCTACAGAAGCGTAATCAACTTATAGATTGATTATTAATAAAGAGGTAGGGACTAAAATGTCCCTGCCTCTTTATTTAGTAATGTTAAATTAGAATCATTATAAAAAATAAATGAATACTCTATCAAGATGTGCCATAATAATAGACGATGATATCAAAGACTTTTGAAATAATTAGTATGTATTGGTAACAAACAAGTATTGAACAATTAATACAATACAAAAATTGACATAATCATAGTGATTTTGAATAATTTTAAATAATTAATTAAAGTATTAACATTTAATTTGTCATTATGAATTTGTCAGTTTAAAATAGATTTGTTCTTAAATAAAACGGGGGTGCGAATTTGGCCAAGAAAAAAATAATATTTGAATGTATGGCATGTGGCTATCAATCTCCAAAATGGATGGGGAAATGCCCTAACTGTGGTGCATGGAACCAAATGGAAGAAATAGTTGAAAAAGCCGCCAATCCAAAACATGGTGTTAAATCCAAAGAAACTGCAGGAAAAGTACAAACACTGGACAGTATTAAACATGAATCTACACCACGAGTGCTTACAGAATCAAAAGAGTTTAACCGTGTACTTGGTGGAGGCATTGTAAATGGATCGCTTGTCTTAATAGGCGGTGACCCAGGTATTGGGAAGTCAACATTACTTTTACAAATTTGTGCTTCTCTCTCTCAATCTAAAAATGTTTTATACATTACAGGTGAGGAATCAATTAATCAAACAAAACTTCGTGCAGATCGCTTAGAAGAAGACTCAAGCAAGTTACAAGTGTTGGCTGAAACAGATCTAGAAGTAATCTATCAGACAGTTAAAGATATTAATCCAGATTTATTAGTCGTTGACTCAATACAAACAATTTATCACCCAGAAATTAGTTCCGCACCTGGTTCTGTCTCTCAAGTAAGAGAGAGTACACAAAGCTTAATGAATATCGCTAAACAAATGAATATCGCGACATTTATTGTTGGTCATGTTACTAAAGAGGGGCAAATAGCTGGACCTAGATTACTCGAACACATGGTTGATACAGTGCTTTATTTCGAAGGTGATGAACACCATGCCTATAGAATATTAAGAGCCGTTAAAAACCGTTTTGGTTCAACTAATGAGATGGGTATTTTTGAAATGAAACAAAGCGGGTTAAAAGGAGTTATGAATCCTTCCGAAATGTTTTTAGAAGAACGTTCTACTAATGTTCCAGGGTCAACAATAGTATCGACTATGGAAGGAACAAGACCTTTACTTATTGAAGTTCAGGCTTTAGTAACACCTACAACATTCAACAACCCACGTCGAATGGCTACAGGCATTGACCACAATCGCTTGAGCTTATTAATGGCAGTGTTAGAGAAAAAAGAAAATTATCTACTACAGCAACAAGATGCATATATTAAAGTAGCTGGAGGAGTGAAATTAACTGAACCAGCAGTTGATCTTAGTATTATAGTTGCTACTGCATCTAGTTTTAAAGATAAAGCAGTAGACGGCTTAGATTGTTTTATTGGCGAAGTTGGTTTGACTGGTGAAGTAAGACGAGTAGCAAGAATTGAACAGCGTGTTCAAGAAGCTGCAAAATTAGGATTTAAAAGGGTGATTATTCCACAAACTAATATTGGTGGTTGGACATTCCCTGAGGATATAAAAGTTGTCGGTGTATCATCAGTTCATGACGCATTAAAGTATGCATTTAATTCATAAATCATTTAAATGAAAGGAGGTAAAAAATGAATCCATTAAGATTAATTGTAATCGTTATTTATATGGTAGTAGGTGCAACATTAGGCATCATTATAATACCAGAAGTTATAAAAGATTTAGGCTTAAGTAATTATCCTATACTCACTAACTATTATATAGACGGATTAATTGGCATTGTTGTATTTTTTATTGTTTTTGGTTTCTTTATTAAACATATTACATACGCTTTTAAAGAATTAGAACATACAGTAATGAAGAGAAGCGCAGTAGAGATTTTGTTTGCAACTATTGGTTTAATTATCGGACTTTTAATATCCGTTATGATTTCATTTATCTTGGAATTGATTGGTAATTCCATTTTAAATCATTTTATACCAATTATTATTACGATGATTTTATGTTATTTTGGCTTCCAATTTGGTTTGAAAAAGAGAGACGAGATGTTGATGTTCTTACCGGAAAATATTTCACGCTCAATGTCTCAACATTCTTTTAAAGCAGTTCCAAAAATAATTGATACAAGTGCTATTATTGACGGCAGAGTTATCGATATTATGAAATGTGGGTTCATGGATGGAGAAGTACTTATTCCACAAGGTGTAATTAACGAATTGCAAATTATAGCGGATGCTAATGATAGTGTAAAGCGAGAAAAAGGACAACGTGGTTTGGATAAGCTCAATCAGATTTATGATTTAGAATATCCAACACGTGTCATTAACCCAACCAAATCACATAGTGATATTGATATGTTATTAATTAAATTAGCAAAACAACATCATGCGCATATTATTACGACGGACTTTAATCTTAATAAAGTATGTCACGTACATGGAATTAGTGCATTGAATGTTAATGATCTTTCAGAGGCAATTAAACCTAATGTACACCAAGGAGATCATTTGAATATTTTATTAACTAAAATGGGTAAAGAGCCGGGTCAGGGTGTCGGCTATCTAGATGATGGAACAATGGTTGTTGTCGATAATGCTAAAAAATTGATTGGACAACACGTGGATTTAGAAGTTATAAGTTTACTACAAACTTCTTCCGGACGTATTGTATTCGCTAAAAATTTAAATGAAACACCAACTGATTAAATGAATTTAATTTAAGCAGGCATTTTCATATAATCTGGAAATATATTACTTGAAAAATAAATGCGAGTAACTTATCAAAGTAGCTGAGAAGTGCTACAATAATTTTTGACACAATTTGTGAGATTAATGATTAATAAATTAGAAGGTAAATGACAAAGTCAATCATTATCAGACTATTGTTTACTGTATAAACATAATCATTCGTTACTTATTCAATAAAAAGTTGAATAAAATTGGTATACACCAATAAAACATTAATAATTTAAACTACAGGAGTGGATAAAATGAGTGAACGCGTAAGAGTAAGATACGCACCAAGTCCAACAGGTTACTTGCATATTGGTAATGCACGTACTGCTTTATTTAACTATTTATTTGCTAAACATTATGATGGCGATTTTGTAGTACGAATTGAAGATACTGATAAAAAACGTAACTTAGAGGATGGAGAATCTTCACAATTCGATAATTTAAAATGGTTAGGATTAGACTGGGATGAATCAGTAGATAAAGATAAAGGTTATGGACCTTATCGTCAATCTGAACGTGCAGACATCTATAATCCACTTATCAAACAATTATTAGATGAAGATAAAGCTTATAAATGTTATATGACTGAAGAAGAATTAGAAGAAGAACGCGAAGCTCAAATTGCGCGTGGTGAAATGCCAAGATATGGTGGCCAACATGCTCACTTAACTGAAGAACAACGCCAACAATTTGAAGCGGAAGGACGCCAACCATCAATTAGATTCCGTGTACCTAAAGACAAAACGTACGCATTTAACGATATGGTTAAAGGTGAAATTTCATTTGATTCAAATAATATGGGTGACTGGGTAATCGTTAAAAAAGACGGTGTACCAACATATAACTTTGCAGTAGCAATTGATGATCACTTTATGGAAATCACTGATGTTATTCGTGGTGACGATCATGTTTCAAACACACCTAAACAATTAATGATTTATGAAGCATTTGGATGGGAAGCACCAAGATTTGCTCATATGTCACTTATTGTTAATGAAGAGCGTAAAAAATTAAGTAAACGTGATGGCCAAATTTTACAATTTATCGAGCAATATCGTGATTTAGGTTATTTACCAGAAGCTTTATTTAACTTCATTACTTTATTAGGATGGTCACCTGAAGGCGAAGAAGAAATTTATTCTAAAGAAGAATTCATTAAAATCTTTGATGAAAAACGTTTATCTAAATCACCAGCATTCTTTGATAAACAAAAATTAGCTTGGGTAAACAACCAATATATGAAACAAAAAGATACTGAAACAGTATTTGAATTAGCTTTACCACATTTAATCAAAGCTAACTTAATCCCAGAAAATCCATCTGAAGAAGATTTAGATTGGGGACGTAAGCTTGTCGCTTTATATCAAAAAGAAATGAGTTATGCAGGAGAAATCGTACCACTTTCAGAAATGTTCTTTAAAGAAATGCCAGAATTTGGAGAAGAAGAACAAGAAGTGATTAATGGAGAACAAGTTCCTGAATTAATGACTCATTTATATGGTAAATTAGAAGCACTTGAACCATTTGAAGCTACAGAAATTAAAAAAACAATTAAAGAAGTTCAAAAAGAAACTGGTATAAAAGGTAAACAATTATTTATGCCAATTCGTGTAGCTGTAACTGGTCAAATGCATGGTCCTGAATTACCAAATACAATTGAAGTACTTGGTAAAGATAAAGTATTATCTCGTTTGAAACAGTATATTTAAAAAGTGAAATTAAAGTTGAATTAAAATTCACACTTGAAAAATTACAATTTACCACATAATATTAAAAGTAATAAGTGAGTTAATCAAAGGATTAGTAATTAAGTAGTACATGATTCAGAGAGTGTGCGGTTGCTGCGAGCACATCATGGAATTTAATGAATGCACCTTTGATCTATAAAATAAATTCAAATATGGATTAAATGAGAGTAAATCAAATGTTGAGTTAATTGAATTGTGATTTACTAAATGAAGAGTGGAACCGTGCTTTTGCGCCTCTAGCAATTATTGTTAGAGGTGCTTTTTTATTAAATAATTTTAGTTGATAGTCTAATAAGGCTAAGGGGGAGAATGTTTTGTTAAAAAGAATGAGAGACGATATAAAAATGGTATTTGAACAGGATCCAGCAGCACGATCAACTATTGAAGTCGTTACAACTTATGCAGGTCTACATGCGGTATGGAGTCATTTAATTGCACATAAATTATATAATAAACAACGCTATGTAGCTGCAAGAGCAATATCTCAAATCTCAAGGTTTTTTACAGGTATAGAAATACATCCAGGCGCTAAAATAGGAAAACGATTATTTATTGACCATGGCATGGGAGTGGTTATAGGGGAAACATGTACTATTGGTGATAACGTGACAATATATCAAGGTGTTACTTTAGGTGGTACTGGTAAAGAAAAAGGAAAGAGACACCCAGATATTGGTGACAACGTGTTAATTGCAGCCGGCTCAAAAGTGTTAGGTAATATTCAAATTAGCTCTAATGTAAATATAGGTGCTAATTCAGTGGTATTACAATCAGTACCAAGCTACTCAACAGTAGTAGGAATACCGGGTCATATTGTTAAACAAGATGGTAAACGCATTGGTAAAACATTTGATCATCGAAATTTACCAGATCCATTATATGAACAAATTAAACACTTAGAAAGACAACTTGAAAAAACTAGAAACGGGGAGATTCAAGATGATTACATTATATAATACGTTAACGCGTCAAAAAGAGACTTTTGAACCTATAGAACCAGGTAAGGTAAAAATGTATGTTTGTGGGCCTACAGTATACAACTATATTCATATTGGTAATGCAAGACCTGCAATCAACTATGATGTCGTACGTAGATATTTTGAATATAAAGGCTATGAAGTAATATATGTATCAAACTTTACTGATGTGGATGACAAACTAATTAATCGTTCAAAAGAACTTAACGAAAGTGTTCCAGAAATTGCAGATAAATATATAAAAGCATTTTATGAAGATGTTGGTGCGCTTAACGTTAAAAAAGCTACATCAAATCCAAGAGTAATGAATCACATGGATGAAATTATAGATTTCATCAAGAAATTAGTGGATGAAGGCTATGCTTATGAAAGTAACGGAGATGTTTATTTCAGAACACGTCAATTTAAAGATTATGGTAAGTTAAGTCATCAATCGATTGATGACTTAAAAGTAGGTGCTCGTATCGAAACAGGAGACCAAAAAGAAGATGCACTAGACTTTACTTTATGGAAAAAGGCGAAACCTGGCGAAATTAGTTGGGAAAGTCCTTTTGGCGAAGGTCGTCCTGGATGGCATATTGAATGTTCAGTAATGGCATTTCACGAGCTTGGACCAACAATCGATATTCATGCAGGAGGCTCAGATCTACAATTCCCTCACCATGAAAATGAAATTGCACAATCAGAAGCACACAACCATGCACCATTTGCTAATTATTGGATGCATAATGGCTTTATAAATATCGACAATGAAAAAATGAGTAAATCTTTAGGTAACTTTATTTTAGTGCACGATATTATAAAAGAAATTGATCCGGATGTCTTACGTTTCTTCATGATTAGTGTGCATTATCGTAGTCCAATTAACTATAATTTAGAACTTGTAAGTGCAGCTAAAAGTGGTCTAGAACGTATTAGAAATAGTTATCAATTAATTGAAGAAAGAGAAGCAATAGCTACTGATATTGAAAATCAAGAAGAATATATCGACCAAATTAATGATATCTTAGCAAATTTTGAATCAGTGATGGATGATGACTTTAATACAGCTAATGCTGTAACAGTTTGGTATGATTTAGCGAAATTAGCCAATCGATATGTATTAGAAAATGTTACTTCAACTCAAGTTATTCATAGATTTAAAGAAGTTTATCAAATATTTAGTGATGTATTAGGTGTACCATTAAAAGGAAAACAACAAGATGATTTATTAGATGAAGACATTGAAAAATTAATTGAAGAGCGTAATGAAGCTAGAAAAAATAAAGATTTCGCACGTGCTGATGAAATTAGAGACCATTTAAAAGAGAAGAATATTATTTTAGAAGATACTCCTCAAGGTGTTAGATTTAAACGTGGATAATATGAATACGAAATTACTTAATCCTTTAACATTAGCTTATATGGGTGATGCCGTTTTAGATCAGCATGTTCGTGAATATATCGTGCTCAAATTACGCAGTAAACCTAACCGATTACATCAAGTTTCAAAACAATATGTCTCAGCTAAAAGCCAAGCACAAACACTTGAAACGCTTATTGATGAAGATTGGTTTACTGAAGAAGAACTGGATATATTAAAAAGAGGGCGTAATGCTAAAAGTTATACTAAGGCTAAAAATACAGACATTCAAACTTACCGTAAGAGTTCAGCTATAGAAGCGGTACTTGGTTATTTGTATTTAGAACATAATGAAGAACGATTGAAAGAATTGCTAAATAAAATAATAGAAATAGTTAATGAGAGGTCGTGAGTAAGTGGAAGATATAGTCATTGTTGGTAGACATGCAGTAAAAGAAGCTATTACTTCAGGTCATTCAATAAATAAGATTTTGATACAAGATGGTATAAAAAAACAACAAATCAACGATATTTTAAAAAATGCAAAAGATCAAAAAATCATAGTACAAACAGTGCCAAAATCTAAATTAGATTTTTTATCTACTGCACCCCATCAGGGAGTAGCTGCACTTATTGCACCATATGAATATGCTGATTTCGATCAATTTTTAAAACAACAAAAAGAAAAAGAAGGATTATCTACAGTTATGATATTAGACGGTTTAGAAGACCCTCATAACTTAGGTTCAATTTTAAGAACAGCTGATGCGTCTGGTGTTGATGGCGTCATAATTCCTAAACGACGTTCTGTTTCTTTAACTCAAACCGTTGCTAAGGCTTCTACAGGTGCCATACAGCATGTGCCTGTCATCAGAGTAACAAACTTAGCCAAAACAATTGATGAACTAAAAGATAATGGCTTTTGGGTTGCTGGTACAGAGGCAAATAATGCAACAGACTATAGAGAGTTAGAAGCCGATATGTCTCTAGCAATTGTAATAGGAAGTGAAGGACAAGGCATGAGTCGCTTAGTAAGTGATAAATGTGATTTCTATATTAAAATTCCTATGGTTGGTCATGTAAATAGTTTAAATGCATCAGTTGCTGCAAGTTTAATGATGTACGAGGTATTCCGTAAAAGACATTCGAACGGAGACGAATAATGAAGGAACGTTATTTAATTATTGACGGTTACAATATGATTGGCCAATCAACGACACTGAGTAAAATTGCTAAAGATAACCTTGAAGGAGCAAGAGAACAATTGATTGACGCTATTGCAAACTATAATGCTGTAATCGCCGACGAGATTGTTTGCGTATTCGATGCTTATGAACAATCTGGCATCGAAAGAGAGTATATGTATCACGGAGTTAGAACAGTATTTACTAAGGAAAAAGAAACGGCCGATAGCTTTATTGAGCGCTATGTTTATGAATTGTATAACAAACACACAACGCATATAACAGTTGTGACGAGTGATATGAGCGAACAACATGCTATTTTTGGTTCTGGTGCATATCGAATTTCCTCTAGAGAAATGTGGAGAGAATTAAAAGAAAATCAAATTACTGTTAGTAAATCGTTAGAAGACATCACAGAAAAGAAACCAAGAACTCGAATTCCGTTGTCTAAAGATATACTTGCAGAATTTGAAAAAATAAGAAGGGGTAACCATAAAAAAGATTAATTTTTGCAATATTGCTATTTATATTAGATATCTTATAAAATAGTCTTAAATTTTTGGAAAGGCTATTTATATGACACAAGAAAAAGGACAACTAGAACAACAACAAATATCGCCAGATTTGCAAAGATTAGAAATGGATTTAAAAAAGGTTATCCATCGATTCAATCCATTAATTATCAAAAGGATTAATTCTATTTCTCAAAATCAATTTGAAAAAGATGATTTATATCAAGAAATCTTGATTAAAATTTACAAAGCACTCAAACGGTATAATTACCAATGTGATGAATCATTTGTAAAATACGTATCATGTTTAATTAAATCTGTGAAATGTGATTATTATAGAAAATGTTTCTCTGATCAAAAGCAATTTAAAAATTTGGTTAATGAATATGTCATAGATTATCAAATTAATATACTTAATCGAGACGAGATAGAGGTCAATTTACAGAGAAAAGAAATAATAGAAGCAATCAATGTGATAAAACAATATTTGACACTTCAAGAACAAAAGGTATTTGATTTATATACTAAAGGTTATAAGCCTAAGGAAATCGCTAACCTATTATCTATTAAAGACAAAGTAGTTTACAATGCGATACAACGTTGTAAAATGAAAATAAGACATCATTTAGAATATAAGTTTAAATAGTGATAATAATATGAATGCAAGAAACGATATAACCTTAATATGACGTATACTAGTTTGACATTCATATTTAGATTTATGTATAGTAGACTGGTATATTAATGAGTAAAGGTGAATGAATGTGAAAAAAGTACCCTTGAATTGTGAAGAGTGTGGCAATAGAAATTATAATGTACCCAAAAAAGAAGGCTCTGCTGAAAGATTGACCCTTAAGAAATACTGTTCAAGATGCAATGCTCATACAGTACATAAAGAATCAAAATAAACAATACGCAGCATGTGATAAAGATATTGTTAAAAGATTTGGAGGTTTTATTAGTGGCTAAAAAAGATAGCTTTTTTCAAGGTGTAAAATCTGAAATGGAAAAGACAAGTTGGCCAACTAAAGAGGAATTATTTAAATACACTGTTATAGTTGTTTCGACAGTAATATTCTTCTTAGTCTTTTTCTATGCCTTAGATTTAGGAATTACAGCGTTGAAAAATTTATTATTAGGTTAGGAGTGGCGACATGTCTGAAGAAGTAGGCGCAAAGCGTTGGTATGCAGTGCATACATACTCAGGATATGAAAACAAAGTTAAAAAGAATCTTGAAAAAAGAGTAGAATCAATGAATATGACAGAACAAATCTTTAGAGTTGTCATACCTGAAGAAGAAGAAACACAAGTTAAAGATGGAAAAGCTAAAAAACTTGTGAAAAAAACATTCCCTGGATATGTACTAGTAGAATTAGTAATGACAGATGAATCATGGTATGTAGTAAGAAATACACCAGGTGTAACTGGATTTGTCGGTTCAGCTGGAGCTGGATCAAAACCTAACCCATTATTACCAGAAGAAGTTCGCTTTATTCTTAAACAAATGGGATTAAAGGAAAAAACAATCGATGTCGAATTAGATGTTGGCGAACAAGTACGCATTAAATCTGGACCATTCGCAAACCAAGTCGGCGAAGTTCAAGAAATTGAAGCGGAAAAATTTAAATTAACAGTGTTAGTTGATATGTTCGGAAGAGAAACACCGGTAGAAGTTGAATTCGATCAAATCGAAAAATTATAGTAAACAAAATTAACATATATAATATATGAAAGTTGAAATTTTACTATTGCTTTCTGAAGTGAAACAGTGTTAAAATAATGTGGTCGCGCTTTTAGAGCGTTCATTTCGTCACGAAATGTTAAGAGTGGGAGGGCAAAACTGAGCCCTGTGACCACATCACGATATCAAGGAGGTGCACATCGTGGCTAAAAAAGTAGAAAAAGTAGTTAAATTACAAATTCCTGCAGGTAAAGCAAACCCAGCACCACCAGTTGGTCCAGCATTAGGTCAAGCAGGTGTGAATATTATGGGATTCTGTAAAGAGTTCAATGCACGTACTCAAGAGCAAGCAGGTTTAATCATTCCGGTAGAAATCAGTGTATATGAAGACCGTTCATTTACATTCATTACAAAAACTCCACCGGCTCCAGTACTACTTAAAAAAGCAGCTGGCGTTGAAAAAGGTTCAGGCGAACCTAACAAAAACAAAGTTGCTTCAGTAACTAAAGATCAAGTACGTCAAATTGCTAATGAAAAAATGCAAGATTTAAATGCTGCAGACGAAGAAGCAGCTATGCGTATTATCGAAGGTACTGCTCGTAGTATGGGTATCACTGTAGAATAATAAACAATCAAATCTAATTTGAAATGAACTGATTCAAACGATAAAAGCAGGTAACAGAATAGGTATAAACAATCCATTTTGTCTATGACATCTTAGCACTCAGTAGCTTGAAAAGGCTGATTCGATTAAGAAACTATCTGTTATCTGCTCTTAACTTGTGGTAGACACAAGTAAATGTGGGAGGAAATTCCGCTAAAACCACTAAAGGAGGAACAATAAATGGCTAAAAAAGGTAAAAAGTATCAAGAAGCAGCTAATAAAGTTGACCGTACACAACACTATAGTGTTGAAGAAGCAGTTAAATTAGCTAAAGAAACAAGCATTGCTAACTTTGACGCATCAGTTGAAGTTGCATTCCGTTTAGGAATTGATACACGTAAAAATGACCAACAAATCCGTGGTGCAGTAGTGCTACCAAACGGAACTGGTAAATCACAACGTGTATTAGTATTCGCAAAAGGTGATAAAATCACTGAAGCTGAAGAAGCAGGCGCAGATTACGTAGGTGAATCTGATTACGTACAAAAAATCCAACAAGGTTGGTTCGACTTTGACGTAGTTGTTGCTACTCCAGACATGATGGGCGAAGTTGGTAAACTTGGTCGTGTATTAGGACCTAAAGGTTTAATGCCAAACCCTAAAACTGGTACTGTAACAATGGATGTTAAAAAAGCAGTTGAAGAAATCAAAGCTGGTAAAGTTGAATACCGTGCTGAAAAAGCTGGTATCGTACATGCTTCTATCGGTAAAGTTTCATTTAGCGATGAAAAATTAGTTGAAAACTTCAAAGCTTTACAAGATGTATTAGCAAAAGCTAAACCATCATCTTCTAAAGGTACTTACTTCAAATCTGTTGCTGTAACTACAACAATGGGTCCTGGAGTTAAAGTTGATACTTCTTCATTCAAATTATAATTAATAAATATAACCTAGGGCTGTTAAAGTCCTAGGTTTAATTTTTAAAAACGAAGAAACTCTAAGCATTAAAATGCACTTCGAGAGGAACGCCTGAGCTAAAGCTCATGCTCACAGTAGTTGACTGACCACTCATATCACAGAGCTTATGATTGATCTAGTCAACCTTGTGGAGGCAACACTAAGAAATCAGGTAGATTTTAGAGTTGCTCTCTAAAAAAACTCTAAGCATTAAAATGCACTTCGAGAGGAACGCCTGAGCTAAAGCTCATGCTCACAGTAGTTGACTGACCACTCATATCACAGAGCTCATGATTGGTCTAGTCAACCTTGTGGAGGCAACACTAAGAAATCAGGTAGATTTCAGAGTTGCACTCTAAGAAACTCTAAGCATTAAAATGCTAAGAGTTTCTAAAAAAACATATTGACATATTACAATTAAGCAGTTATATTTAATATTGTGATTATTTTACCTAAGACAGTAGGAGTTATTTGATAACTTAAAACATAATCCTACCGAGGCTAAAATTGACTTGAACGTGACTATTAACTTTCAAGCACTTTTTGCCGTGGGTAGAAAGTGCTTTTTTTATTAAACTTAAAAAAAGCACCGAAAAAATTAAATGGAGGTGTCTGAATGTCTGCTATCATTGAAGCTAAAAAACAATTAGTTGATACAATTGCTGATCAACTTAAAAACTCAGTTTCAACAGTGATCGTTGACTACCGTGGTTTAACAGTAGCTGAAGTTACTGAATTACGTAAACAATTACGTGAAGCTGGTGTTGAGTATAAAGTATACAAAAACACAATGGTACGTCGTGCTGCTGAAAAAGCTGGTATCGAAGGCTTAGATGAATTCTTAACAGGTCCTACAGCTATCGCAACTTCAACTGAAGATGTAGTAGCTCCAGCAAAAGTTATTGCAGGATTTGCAAAAGAACATGAAGCGTTAGAAGTTAAAACAGGCGTTATGGAAGGAAATGTTATTTCAGCAGAAGAAGTTAAAACTGTTGGTTCATTACCTTCACACGATGGTCTTGTATCTATGCTTTTATCTGTATTACAAGCTCCAGTACGCAACTTCGCTTATGCGGTTAAAGCTGTTGGAGAACAAAAAGAAGAAAGCGCTGAATAATTGCGCATAAAAAATTAAAAATAACGGAGGAATTATAAAATGGCTAATCAAGAACAAATCATTGAAGCAATTAAAGAAATGTCAGTTTTAGAATTAAACGATTTAGTAAAAGCAATTGAAGAAGAATTTGGTGTAACTGCAGCAGCTCCAGTAGCAGCAGCAGGTGCAGCTGGTGGCGGCGACGCAGCAGCTGAAAAAACTGAATTTGATGTTGAATTAACTTCAGCTGGATCTTCAAAAATCAAAGTTGTTAAAGCAGTTAAAGAAGCAACTGGCTTAGGATTAAAAGACGCTAAAGAATTAGTTGACGGAGCTCCTAAAGTAATCAAAGAAGCTTTACCTAAAGAAGAAGCTGAAAAACTTAAAGAACAATTAGAAGAAGTTGGAGCAACTGTAGAATTAAAATAATTCTAGTTTCCTAACTAAATAATATAGTTACAAATTATATTTGTGACTACATTCTTTGAGAAGTTAAAAACCCCGTTATTGCGATAACGGGGTTTTTAATTCATTTATAATAATTTTTTCAATTAATGTTATACAAAAGACTAATAGAGGTGAAGACATGAGTCATTACTATGATGAAAATCCGGATGTAAAAAGTGATGAAAAACATATCACTTATGAGTGTTATCAACAATCAATAGATTTAATTACAGATAATGGAGTTTTTTCTAGAGATAGAGTTGATTATGGATCTGACTTATTAATTCAAACATTCATAAATAACAATCCACCTGGTCCAAGTAAAACAATTGCTGATGTTGGTTGTGGATATGGTCCAATTGGATTAATGATTGCTAAGGTATCTCCACATCATCATATTACTATGTTAGATGTGAATAGAAGAGCCTTAGAATTAGCTAAAAAGAATAAAAAAAGAAATCACATTGAAAATGCGGATATTTTAGAGAGTGATGGGATGACTCAAGTTGAAGATAACCAATTTGATTTTGTATTAACTAATCCGCCAATCAGAGCGGGCAAAGATGTCGTTCATCGTATTTTTGAAGAAGCTTACCAAAAACTTAAAGTAAGTGGCGAGTTATTTGTCGTCATCCAAAAAAAGCAAGGTATGCCTTCCGCTAAAAAGAAAATGGATGAATTATTTAACAATGTGGAAGTTGTAAATAAAAGTAAAGGGTACTATATATTAAAAAGTTCAAAAGCTTGATTTAAGAGTAGTATTCTGATATAGTTATAAAATGTAAAAAATTATGTTCAATAAGTGTGTACTTTTATGTAAAACAAATAAGTTAAACAAGATAAATAAAGAATAGAAAATGGTGTCATCTGAAGTGTTGCCGTTTTCTTTTTGTCTTTAAATCTTGAGTCTCTCTTTTGTTTTATGAGTAAAAGCAAACCACACAATTTTTGAGGGGTGAATCTGTTTGGCAGGTCAAGTTGTCCAATATGGAAGACATCGTAAACGTAGAAACTACGCGAGAATTTCAGAAGTATTAGAATTACCGAACTTAATAGAAATTCAAACAAAATCTTACGATTGGTTCCTTAAAGAAGGTTTATTAGAAATGTTTAGAGACATTTCTCCGATTGAAGATTTCACAGGTAACCTATCTTTAGAATTTGTAGATTATAGATTAGGTGAACCGAAATACGACTTAGAAGAATCAAAAAACCGTGACGCTACTTATGCTGCACCTCTTCGTGTAAAAGTACGTCTTATTATTAAAGAAACTGGCGAAGTAAAAGAGCAAGAAGTATTCATGGGTGATTTCCCACTAATGACAGATACAGGTACATTTGTTATCAATGGTGCAGAACGTGTTATCGTATCACAATTAGTACGTTCACCATCCGTTTATTTCAATGAAAAACTTGATAAAAACGGCCGTGTAAACTATGATGCAACAATTATTCCTAACCGTGGTGCATGGTTAGAATATGAAACTGATGCAAAAGACGTTGTTTATGTACGTATTGATAGAACACGTAAATTACCATTAACTGTATTACTAAGAGCATTAGGTTTCTCAAGTGATCAAGAAATTGTAGATTTACTAGGTGATAGTGAATACTTACGTAATACATTAGAAAAAGATGGTACTGAAAACACAGAACAAGCATTATTAGAAATTTATGAGCGTTTACGTCCTGGCGAACCACCAACAGTAGAAAATGCTAAAAGCTTATTATATTCACGTTTCTTCGATCCAAAACGTTATGACTTAGCAAGCGTTGGTCGTTACAAAGCAAACAAAAAACTACACTTAAAACACCGTTTATTCAACCAAAAATTAGCAGAACCAATTGTTAATAGTGAAACAGGTGAAATTGTAGTTGAAGAAGGAACAGTTCTTGATCGTCGTAAATTAGACGAAATTATGGACGTTTTAGAATCAAATGCTAATAGTGAAGTATTTGAATTAGAAGGAACAGTTATTGATGAACCAGTTGAAATTCAATCAATCAAAGTATATGTTCCTAATGATGAAGAAGGACGCACAACAACTGTTATTGGTAATGCATTACCAGATTCAGAAGTTAAATGTATTACTCCAGCAGATATCATTTCTTCAATGAGTTATTTCTTTAACTTATTAAGTGGTATCGGTTATACAGATGATATTGACCATTTAGGTAATCGTCGTTTACGTTCAGTAGGCGAATTATTACAAAACCAATTCCGTATTGGTTTATCAAGAATGGAACGTGTAGTTCGAGAAAGAATGTCTATTCAAGATACGGATTCAATTACACCACAACAATTAATCAATATCCGTCCTGTTATTGCATCTATTAAAGAATTCTTTGGTAGTTCACAATTATCACAATTCATGGACCAAGCTAACCCATTAGCAGAATTAACACATAAACGTCGTCTTTCTGCTTTAGGACCTGGTGGTTTAACACGTGAACGTGCACAAATGGAAGTTCGTGACGTACACTATTCTCACTATGGTCGTATGTGTCCAATTGAAACACCAGAGGGTCCAAACATTGGATTAATCAACTCTTTATCTAGTTACGCACGTGTGAATGAATTTGGTTTCATTGAAACACCATATCGTAAAGTAGATTTAGATACGAATGCAATTACTGATCAAATTGACTATTTAACTGCTGATGAAGAAGATAGTTATGTTGTTGCCCAAGCGAACTCTCGATTAGATGAAAATGGCCGTTTCTTAGACGATGAAGTTGTTTGTCGTTTCCGTGGTAATAACACAGTTATGGCTAAAGAAAAAATGGATTACATGGATGTTTCACCTAAACAGGTTGTATCAGCAGCTACAGCATGTATCCCATTCTTAGAAAACGATGACTCTAACCGTGCGTTAATGGGTGCAAACATGCAACGTCAAGCAGTACCATTGATGAACCCTGAAGCTCCATTTGTTGGTACTGGTATGGAACATGTTGCTGCACGTGACTCAGGTGCTGCTATTACAGCAAACAATAGAGGTAGAGTTGAACATGTTGAATCTAATGAAATCTTAGTACGTCGTCTAGTTGGACAAAATGGACAAGAGCACGAAGGTGAATTAGATCGTTATCCATTAGCGAAATTCAAACGTTCTAACTCTGGTACTTGTTATAACCAACGCCCAATTGTTGCTGCTGGTGACATCGTTGAATATAACGAAATACTAGCTGATGGTCCTTCAATGGAATTAGGCGAAATGGCATTAGGCCGTAACGTTGTTGTTGGATTCATGACTTGGGACGGTTATAACTACGAGGATGCTGTAATCATGAGTGAACGTTTAGTTAAAGACGACGTTTACACTTCAATTCATATTGAAGAGTATGAATCAGAAGCTCGTGATACTAAATTAGGACCTGAAGAGATTACACGTGATATTCCTAATGTTTCTGAAAGTGCACTTAAAAACTTAGACGAACGTGGTATCGTTTATGTTGGTGCTGAAGTTAATGATGGAGACATCTTAGTAGGTAAAGTAACACCAAAAGGAGTTACAGAACTTACAGCAGAAGAAAGATTATTACATGCAATCTTTGGTGAAAAAGCACGTGAAGTTCGTGATACATCATTACGTGTGCCACATGGTGCTGGCGGTATTGTTCTAGATGTTAAAGTATTCAATCGTGAAGAAGGCGATGATACATTATCTCCAGGTGTTAACCAATTAGTACGTGTTTATATCGTTCAAAAACGTAAAATTCACGTCGGAGATAAAATGTGTGGTCGACATGGTAACAAAGGTGTCATTTCTAAAATTGTTCCTGAAGAAGATATGCCATATTTACCAGATGGAACTCCAATTGACATCATGTTAAACCCATTAGGTGTACCATCACGTATGAATATCGGACAAGTACTTGAGCTACATTTAGGTATGGCTGCTAAAAACTTAGGTATCCATGTTGCATCTCCAGTATTCGATGGTGCCAACGATGATGACGTTTGGTCAACTATCGAAGAAGCAGGTATGGCTCGTGACGGTAAAACTGTATTATATGATGGTCGTACTGGTGAACCATTCGATAATCGTATTTCAGTTGGTGTTATGTACATGCTTAAACTTGCACACATGGTTGACGATAAATTACATGCGCGTTCAACTGGTCCATACTCATTAGTTACGCAACAACCATTAGGTGGTAAAGCGCAATTCGGTGGACAACGTTTTGGTGAAATGGAGGTATGGGCACTTGAAGCATATGGTGCTGCATACACATTACAAGAAATCTTGACTTATAAATCAGACGATACTGTAGGTCGTGTTAAAACATACGAAGCTATAGTAAAAGGCGAAAATATCTCTAGACCAAGTGTTCCTGAATCATTCCGTGTATTGATGAAAGAATTACAAAGTTTAGGATTAGACGTCAAAGTGATGGATGAGCAAGATAACGAAATCGAAATGGCTGACAACGAAGATGAAGATGTAACTGAACGCAAAGTAGATTTACAACAAAAAGATGCGCCAGAATCACAAAAAGAAACTACTGATTAATATGCACATAGATAACTAGAATATAGGTTGGGGCGACATCAGTGTCGCTCAAACCTTTCTCAAATTCTATATACTATAAATGTAAATCAATCAAATAGCACAGCTAATCTAAATTGAAGGAGGTAGGCTCCTTGATTGATGTAAATAATTTCCATTATATGAAAATAGGATTAGCTTCACCTGAAAAGATTCGTTCATGGTCTTATGGTGAGGTTAAAAAGCCTGAAACAATTAACTATCGTACGTTAAAACCTGAAAAAGATGGTCTTTTCTGTGAAAGAATATTTGGACCTACAAAAGACTGGGAGTGTAGTTGTGGTAAGTACAAACGTGTACGCTACAAAGGCATGGTATGTGATAGATGTGGTGTTGAAGTAACGAAGTCAAAAGTACGTCGTGAAAGAATGGGACACATTGAATTAGCAGCACCAGTTTCACATATTTGGTACTTCAAAGGTATCCCTAGCCGTATGGGTCTATTGTTAGATATGTCTCCAAGAGCATTAGAAGAAGTTATTTACTTTGCTTCTTATGTTGTTGTTGACCCAGGTCCAACTGGTTTAGAAAAGAAAACATTATTATCAGAAGCAGAATTTAGAGATTATTATGATAAATATCCAGGTCAATTTGTTGCCAAAATGGGTGCTGAAGGTATCAGAGACTTATTATCAGAAATTGACTTAGATGAAGAACTTAAAACTTTACGTGATGAATTAGAATCTGCAACAGGACAAAGACTTACTCGTGCTATCAAACGTTTAGAGGTAGTTGAATCATTCCGTAATTCAGGTAACAATCCAGCTTGGATGATTTTAGATGTACTTCCAATCATCCCACCAGAAATCCGTCCAATGGTTCAATTAGACGGTGGACGTTTTGCAACAAGTGACTTAAACGATTTATATAGACGTGTTATTAACCGTAACAATCGTTTGAAACGCTTATTAGATCTTGGTGCACCTGGAATCATAGTTCAAAATGAAAAACGTATGTTACAAGAAGCTGTTGATGCTTTAATTGATAATGGTCGTCGTGGCCGTCCTGTTACAGGTCCTGGTAACCGTCCATTAAAATCACTATCACATATGTTAAAAGGTAAACAAGGTCGTTTCCGTCAAAACTTATTAGGTAAACGTGTTGACTATTCAGGTCGTTCCGTTATCGCAGTAGGTCCAAGTCTGAAAATGTATCAATGTGGCTTACCTAAAGAAATGGCACTTGAACTATTTAAACCTTTCGTAATGAAAGAATTAGTTCAACGTGAAATTGCAACAAACATTAAAAATGCGAAGAGTAAAATCGAACGCATGGACGATGAAGTATGGGATGTTTTAGAAGAAGTTATCGTAGAACATCCAGTATTACTAAACCGTGCACCTACACTTCACAGATTAGGTATCCAAGCATTCGAACCAACTTTAGTTGAAGGTCGTGCAATCCGTTTACACCCTCTTGTTACTACAGCATATAACGCTGACTTTGATGGTGACCAAATGGCTGTTCACGTTCCATTATCTAAAGAGGCTCAAGCCGAAGCACGTATGTTAATGTTAGCTGCGCAAAACATCTTGAACCCTAAAGATGGTAAACCAGTTGTTACACCATCACAGGATATGGTATTAGGTAACTATTACCTAACATTAGAACGTAAAGATGCTGTTAACACTGGGGCAATCTTTAATGATACTAACGAAGTGTTAAAAGCATATGCTAATGGCTATGTTCATTTACACACTAGAATTGGTGTACATGCAAGTTCATTCAATAATCCAACATTTACAGATGAGCAAAACAATAAAATTTTAGCTACTTCAGTAGGTAAAATTATCTTTAATGAAATCATTCCTGATTCATTTGCTTATATCAATGAACCAACTCAAGCTAACCTTGAAGGTAAAACACCTGATAAATACTTTGTTGACCCAACAGAGTTAGGTGAAGGTGGATTAAAAGAATTCTTTGAAACTAAAGAATTAACTGAACCATTCAATAAAAAATTCTTAGGTAATATCATTGCTGAAGTATTTAATAGATTTAGTATCACTGATACATCTATGATGCTTGACCGCATGAAAGACCTAGGATTTAAATTCTCATCAAAAGCAGGTATCACTGTTGGTGTATCTGATATCGTGGTATTACCAGATAAAAAAGATATTTTAGATGAGCATGAAAAATTAGTTGATCGTGTAACTAAACAATTCAATCGTGGTTTAATCACTGAAGAAGAACGTTACAATGCTGTCGTTGAAATTTGGACAGATGCTAAGGACCAAATTCAAGGTGAATTAATGCAATCACTTGAAAAAACAAACCCAATCTTCATGATGAGTGACTCTGGTGCCCGTGGTAACGCATCTAACTTTACACAGTTAGCAGGTATGCGTGGATTGATGGCTGCACCATCAGGTAAGATCATCGAACTACCAATCACATCATCATTCCGTGAAGGTTTAACAGTGTTAGAGTACTTCATTTCTACTCATGGTGCGCGTAAAGGTCTTGCCGATACAGCACTTAAAACTGCCGATTCAGGTTATCTTACTCGTCGCCTTGTTGACGTTGCACAAGATGTTATTGTTCGTGAAGAAGATTGTGGTACTGACAGAGGTTTACTTGTTTCAGATATTAGAGAAGGTACAGAAATGATTGAACCATTCATTGAACGTATCGAAGGACGTTACTCAAAAGAAACTATCCGTCATCCTGAAACTGATGAAGTGATTATTCGTCCAGATGAGTTAATCACTGCTGAAATTGCTAAGAAAATTACTGACGCTGGCATTGAACAAATGTACATCCGTTCAGCATTCACTTGTAATACACGTCATGGTGTATGTGAAAAATGTTATGGTAAAAACCTTGCAACAGGTGAAAAAGTTGAAGTGGGTGAAGCAGTTGGTACAATTGCTGCACAATCAATCGGTGAACCAGGTACACAGCTTACAATGCGTACATTCCATACAGGTGGGGTAGCCGGAAGCGATATTACTCAAGGTCTTCCACGTATTCAAGAAATATTTGAAGCACGTAACCCTAAAGGTCAAGCTGTAATCACTGAAATTGAAGGTGTAGTAGAAGATATTAAATTAGCAAAAGACCGTCAACAAGAAATTGTTGTTAAAGGTGAAAATGAAACTAGATCTTATCTAGCTTCAGGAACTTCTAGACTTAAAGTTGAAGTAGGACAATCAGTTGAACGTGGTGAAGTATTAACAGAAGGTTCAATTGAACCTAAAAACTTCTTATCAGTTGCTGGTTTAAATGCTACTGAAAGCTATTTATTAAAAGAAGTTCAAAAAGTTTACCGTATGCAAGGTGTTGAAATTGATGATAAACACGTTGAGGTAATGGTAAGACAAATGTTACGTAAAGTTCGTATCATTGAAGCAGGAGATACTAAGTTATTACCTGGTTCATTAGTTGATATCCACAACTTTACAGATGCTAACAGAGAAGCATTTAAAGAACGTAAACGCCCAGCAACTGCAAAACCAGTATTGCTAGGTATTACAAAAGCTTCTCTTGAAACAGAAAGCTTCTTATCTGCAGCATCATTCCAAGAAACAACTCGTGTACTTACTGATGCAGCTATTAAAGGTAAACGCGATGATTTACTTGGTCTTAAAGAAAATGTAATTATCGGTAAACTTATCCCAGCTGGTACTGGTATGAGACGTTATAGCGATGTTCAATTCGATAAAAACGTAGCTCCAGTTGCTAGTACAGAAGAAGAGGTAGACGTTACCGAATAGTTATTTAATCAAGAGACTAAACGAAAATTTTAGTCTCTTGATTCTTATTTATTTCATAAATGCATGAATAAATATTGACTATTGTAGTCATGTAATGTTACTATATTAAAGGTTGATGCAAGCAGAACTTTGGAGGATATTATAAATGTCTAATGAAAAAGTTGCACGCTTTAACAAACAACAATATGTAGTTGGTCTGAAGGAGACGCTTAAAGCGTTGAATAAAGATCAAGTTACATCATTGATTATTGCTCAAGACGTTGAGGTTCATCTTATGACTCGCGTGTTAAGCCAAATCAATCAAAAAAACATACCATATACACTTTTCTCATCTAAGAAGGATTTAGGAGAATATGTAGGTATTAATGTTAATGCAACAATCGTTGCTATATTGAATGAGAATTAGTAAGTTTTTACTTACTAAATTTTATTTAACCTTAAAATGAACCACCTGGATGTGTGGGATTAAAAAATGAAGAGAGGAGGACATATTCAATGCCAACTATTAACCAATTAGTACGTAAACCAAGACAAAGCAAATCAAAAAAATCTGATTCACCAGCTTTAAACAGAGGTTTTAACAGTAAGAAGAAACAATTCACTGAATTGAATTCTCCACAAAAACGTGGCGTTTGTACTCGTGTGGGTACTATGACACCTAAAAAACCTAACTCAGCGTTACGTAAATATGCACGTGTGCGTTTATCAAATAACATTGAAATCAACGCATACATTCCTGGTATCGGACACAACTTACAAGAACACAGTGTAGTACTTGTACGTGGTGGACGTGTAAAAGACTTACCTGGTGTGCGTTACCACATTGTACGTGGTGCACTTGATACTTCAGGTGTAGACGGACGTAGACAAGGTCGTTCATTATACGGAACTAAAAAACCTAAAAATTAATTTTTAAGATTACGTAAATTTTAAAAATAATGAAACACAATATACTATAATAGGAAGGGAGGATTTACATTATGCCTCGTAAAGGATCAGTACCTAAAAGAGACGTATTACCAGATCCAATTCATAACTCAAAATTAGTTACAAAATTAATTAACAAAATTATGTTAGACGGTAAACGTGGAACAGCTCAAAGAATTCTTTATTCAGCATTCGACCTAGTTGAAGAACGTAGTGGTCGTCAAGCTATTGAAGTATTCGAAGAAGCAATCGAAAACATTATGCCAGTATTAGAAGTTAAAGCTCGTCGTGTGGGTGGTTCAAACTACCAAGTACCTGTTGAGGTACGCCCAGAACGTCGTTCTACTTTAGGATTACGTTGGTTAGTTAACTATGCGCGTCTTCGTGGTGAAAAAACTATGGAAGAACGTTTAGCTAACGAAATCTTAGATGCAGCAAATAATACAGGTGGTGCAGTTAAGAAACGTGAGGACACTCACAAAATGGCTGAAGCTAACAAAGCATTTGCTCACTACCGTTGGTAAGATTGAAGCTTTTACCCTGAGTGTGTTCCAAACGATTGGTTTACCAATAATGGCTCATGCTTAGGGCATCGCCATATCTAAAGTACTTATTCAGTAATAACTGGAAGGAGAAAAAATACATGGCAAGAGAATTTTCTTTGAAAAATACTCGTAATATCGGTATCATGGCTCACATTGATGCTGGTAAAACTACTACGACAGAACGTATTCTTTATTACACAGGTCGTATCCACAAAATTGGTGAAACTCACGAAGGTGCTTCACAAATGGACTGGATGGAACAAGAACAAGATCGTGGTATTACTATCACATCTGCTGCAACAACTGCAGCTTGGGAAGGCCACCGTGTAAATATTATCGATACACCAGGACACGTAGACTTCACAGTTGAAGTTGAACGTTCTTTACGTGTACTTGACGGTGCGGTTACAGTACTTGATGCTCAATCAGGTGTTGAACCTCAAACTGAAACAGTTTGGCGTCAGGCTACAACATACGGCGTACCTCGTATCGTGTTTATTAACAAAATGGATAAATTAGGAGCAAACTTTGATTATTCTGTAAGCACATTACATGACCGCTTACAAGCTAATGCTGCACCTATCCAATTACCTATTGGTGCTGAAGATGAATTTGAAGCAATCATTGACTTAGTTGAAATGAAATGTTTCAAATACACTAACGACCTAGGTACAGAAATCGATGAAATTGAAATTCCAGATGATCACAAAGAAAGAGCTGAAGAAGCTCGTTCAACATTAATTGAAGCAGTAGCTGAAACTAATGATGAATTAATGGAAAAATATCTTGGTGACGAAGAAATTTCAGTTGAAGAATTAAAAAATGCAATCCGTCAAGCTACAACTGATGTAGAATTCTACCCAGTTCTTTGCGGTACTGCATTCAAAAACAAAGGTGTTCAATTAATGCTTAACGCTGTAATTGATTACCTACCATCTCCTTTAGATGTAAAACCAATCGTTGGTCACCGTGCTAACAATCCTGAAGAAGAAGTAATTGCTAAACCAGACGATTCAGCTGAATTCGCTGCATTAGCATTTAAAGTTATGACTGACCCTTATGTTGGTAAATTAACTTTCTTCCGTGTTTACTCAGGTACTATGAGCTCAGGTTCATATATTAAAAACTCATCTAAAGACAAACGTGAACGTGTAGGTCGTTTATTACAAATGCACGCTAACTCACGTCAAGAGATTGACACTGTTTACTCAGGCGATATCGCTGCTGCGGTAGGTCTTAAAGAAACAGGTACTGGTGATACTTTATGTGGAGAGAAAAACGACATTATCTTGGAATCAATGGAATTCCCAGAACCAGTTATCCACTTATCAGTTGAACCAAAATCTAAAGCTGACCAAGATAAAATGACTCAAGCTTTAGTTAAATTACAAGAAGAAGACCCAACTTTCCATGCACATACTGACGAAGAAACTGGACAAGTTATCATCGGTGGTATGGGTGAGTTACACTTAGATATCTTAGTTGACCGTATGAAGAAAGAATTTAACGTTGAATGTAATGTTGGTGCGCCAATGGTTTCATATCGTGAAACATTCAAGCAATCAGCACAAGTTCAAGGTAAATTCTCTCGTCAATCAGGTGGTCGTGGTCAATATGGTGATGTTCATATTGAATTCACACCTAATGAAACTGGTGGCGGTTTCGAATTCGAAAATGCTATCGTTGGTGGTGTAGTTCCTCGTGAATACATTCCATCAGTAGAAGCTGGTCTTAAAGATGCTATGGAAAATGGTGTTCTTGCTGGTTATCCATTAATCGATGTTAAAGCTAAATTATATGATGGTTCATACCATGATGTCGATTCATCTGAAATGGCCTTCAAAATTGCTGCATCATTAGCACTTAAAGAAGCTGCTAAAAAATGTGATCCAGTTATCTTAGAACCAATGATGAAAGTAACTATCGAAATGCCTGAAGAATACATGGGCGATATCATGGGTGACGTAACATCTCGTCGTGGACGTGTTGATGGTATGGAACCTCGTGGTAATGCACAAGTTGTAAATGCTTATGTACCACTTTCAGAAATGTTCGGTTACGCAACTTCATTACGTTCTAACACTCAAGGTCGCGGTACTTACACTATGTACTTTGACCACTATGCAGAAGTTCCAAAATCAATTTCTGAAGAAATCATTAAGAAAAATAAAGGTGAATAATATAACTTGTTTTTACTAGCTATGCTAGGTTAAAATACAGGTTGAGCTTAGTTATAGGCTAATCACTTTTATGAATTGATTTTTATGGGTAAATGCATTATAAAGGAAGTATGAATTGAGTAATACTTCTTTTAGACTCAACTTAATCAATCATCTTCTCATGATGGTGAGAAACTATCATGAGAGATAAATTTGAAAATAACTTTTATTAAGAATAGGAGAGATTTAATAATGGCAAAAGAAAAATTTGATCGCTCAAAAGAACATGCCAATATTGGTACTATCGGTCACGTTGACCATGGTAAAACTACTTTAACAGCTGCAATCGCAACTGTATTAGCTAAAAACGGTGATACTGTTGCACAATCATATGACATGATTGACAACGCACCAGAAGAAAAAGAACGTGGTATTACAATCAATACTGCACACATCGAATATCAAACTGACAAACGTCACTACGCTCACGTTGACTGCCCAGGACACGCTGACTATGTTAAAAACATGATCACTGGTGCTGCTCAAATGGACGGCGGTATCTTAGTTGTATCTGCAGCTGACGGTCCAATGCCACAAACTCGTGAACACATTCTATTATCTCGTAACGTTGGTGTACCAGCTTTAGTTGTATTCTTAAACAAAGTTGATATGGTAGACGACGAAGAATTATTAGAATTAGTAGAAATGGAAGTTCGTGACTTATTAACTGAATATGACTTCCCAGGTGACGACGTACCTGTAATCGCTGGTTCTGCATTAAAAGCATTAGAAGGCGACGAAAAATACGAAGAAAAAATCTTAGAATTAATGCAAGCAGTTGATGACTACATTCCAACTCCAGAACGTGATTCTGACAAACCATTCATGATGCCAGTTGAGGACGTATTCTCAATCACTGGTCGTGGTACTGTTGCTACAGGCCGTGTTGAACGTGGTCAAATCAAAGTTGGTGAAGAAGTTGAAATCATCGGTTTACATGACACTTCTAAAACAACTGTTACTGGTGTAGAAATGTTCCGTAAATTATTAGACTACGCTGAAGCTGGTGACAACATCGGTGCATTATTACGTGGTGTTGCTCGTGAAGACGTACAACGTGGACAAGTATTAGCTGCTCCAGGTTCAATCACACCTCATACAAAATTCAAAGCGGAAGTTTACGTTTTATCTAAAGATGAAGGTGGACGTCATACTCCATTCTTCAGTAACTACCGCCCACAATTCTATTTCCGTACTACTGACGTAACTGGTGTAGTTAACTTACCAGAAGGTACTGAAATGGTTATGCCTGGTGACAACGTTGAAATGACAGTTGAATTAATCGCTCCAATCGCGATTGAAGACGGTACTCGTTTCTCAATCCGTGAAGGTGGACGTACTGTAGGATCAGGCGTTGTAACTGAAATCCACGAATAATTTATTATTTGATATAATTAAAGGCCCCGTTTAGGGGTCTTTTTTTATTTATAAAATATGTACTTTGAATTTTGCCTATATACCTCGTATTCAGCTAATTACGAATTATACATACTCCATAATTAAGTTCAATATTACATATGAAATGTGTTAGCTTTTATAGACAAAAACACCTCTAAATGAATGATTATTAATCATTTATTTAGAGGTGTTTGTAAGTTTATAATTATTTCAAGATAGAAATCGGTTTATATTTTTAAAAAACTTTTTCAATTTCTAATATTTTTAAGAATTCACTTGCTGCATATTTGAATGCTGATTCATCTATATCAAAGTAGGGATTATGATGTGGTGCTGTGATCTGTTTATCTTTATTGCCACATCCTGTTAAGAAGAAAGCCCCAGGTCTTACTTTTAAATAATGTGAAAAATCTTCCCCAATCATCATTAAGTCAGATTCATTAAAGCGTAAATGCATGTCGTTAGCTGCTTGTTTAACAACTTCATAGGCTTGATCATGATTATGAAGAGGTAAATACCCTTTAATATAGTTAAAATCATATGTGATATCATTTGCTAATGCCAAACCCTGTAGTAATTTATCCATCTTTTGTTTAACATGACTTTGAATTTGTGTATCAAATGTACGCACTGTCCCTTTACAAAATGCACTATCTGGTATAACACTATCTGATGAACCAGCCTGTACCATACCAAATGTTAAAACAGCTTGTTTTACAGGATCTATAGTGCGTGAGATGATTTTTTGAGCACTTAAAATAAATTCAGCCATGATAACAATAGGATCAATAGTTTCTTGTGGTTTAGCGCCATGACCACCTTTACCTTGAATTGTAATACTAAATTCATCTGGTGAAGCCATAATTGGACCTGGTCGTGAATATATGGTTCCTGTTGGATAGCCACTCCAAAGATGCGTACCGTAAATTTTATCTACGTCTTTTAAACAACCATCATTAATCATTTCTTGAGAACCACCAGGCATAATTTCCTCACCATATTGAAAGATAAAAACGACATTACCTTTAAGTAGGTGACGATGCTCATTTACTATTTCAGCAACACCTAATAGTATGGCTGTATGACCATCATGTCCACAAGCATGCATACAACCATCGTTTTTAGATTTATAAGACACATCATTTAGTTCTTGAACTGGTAATGCATCAAAATCAGCACGAAATGCGATAGTCGGTCCATTTTCTTTTCCTTTAAAAGTTGCTTTAATTCCGTTTCTACCTACTGGAGTTTGAATGTCACATGACAATTGGCTAAGTTGATTAACTATATAGTCATGTGTTTGCTTCTCTTCAAAAGAAAGTTCAGGATATTGATGTAAATAACGTCGCAGTTGAATCATTCTTTTTTCTTTTTTACTAGCCAATTGAAACCAATCAAACAAAACGATCACTTCTTCCGTATTATTATGATAATTAGTATATCACTATCTAATGTTACAAAATAGTTGAAAATGAATATTTATTTTTTAAAATCACCACGAGTGATAGGGCTTTCATGAAAGGCTAAATTGATGTATTATAAAGACAAATAGAGAAACAAGGAGGATATCGTTGTGGTTCAATCACTACATGATTTTTTAGATGAAAACATTAATTATTTGAAAGAAAATGGTTTATACAATGAAATAGATTCAATTGAAGGTGCTAATGGTCCAGAAATTAAAATTGAAGGTAAAACTTATGTCAATTTAAGTTCAAATAACTATTTAGGATTAGCAACAAATGAAGATTTAAAAGAAGCTGCTAAAGCTGCAATTGATACGCATGGTGTTGGTGCTGGTGCTGTACGTTCTATTAACGGTACGTTAGATTTACATGATGAATTAGAAGAAACATTAGCTAAATTTAAAGGTACAGAAGCTGCAATTGCATACCAATCTGGATTTAATTGTAATATGGCTGCGATTTCAGCTGTAATGAATAAAAATGACGCTATTCTGTCTGATGAATTGAACCACGCTTCAATTATTGATGGTTGTCGTTTATCTAAAGCGAAAATTATTCGTGTGAATCATTCAGATATGGATGATTTAAGAGCAAAAGCTAAAGAAGCTGTAGAATCAGGTCAGTATAATAAAGTAATGTATATCACTGATGGTGTGTTTAGTATGGATGGCGATGTTGCTAAACTGCCTGAAATTGTTAAAATAGCTGAAGAATTTGGTTTATTAACTTATGTAGATGATGCACATGGCTCTGGTGTAATGGGTAAAGGTGCTGGTACGGTTAAACACTTTGGCTTACAAGATAAAATTGATTTCCAAATTGGTACATTATCTAAAGCAATTGGTGTTGTTGGAGGTTATGTTGCAGGAACTAAAGAATTAATTGACTGGTTAAAAGCACAATCTCGTCCATTCTTATTCTCTACATCATTAGCGCCTGGAGATACAAAAGCTATTACAGAAGCAGTTAAAAAATTAATGGCTTCAACTGAATTGCATGATCAATTATGGGAAAATGCTCAATATCTTAAAGATGGTTTAGCAAAACTAGGATTTGATACAGGTGAATCAGAAACACCAATTACACCAGTTATTATTGGTGATGAAAAAGATACGCAAGCATTCAGTAAACGATTAAAAGAAGAAGGTATATATGTTAAGTCAATCGTATTCCCTACAGTGCCAAAAGGTACAGGTAGAGTAAGAAATATGCCTACAGCAGCACATACTAAAGAAATGTTGGATAAAGCTTTAGCTGCTTACGAAAAAGTAGGAAAAGAACTTAACATTATTTAATATAAGAATAATAAATAAAGCACTCATTAACTGTGAGTGCTTTTTTAATATCTTGAGGTGAACATTATGGATGTTGTAGATGAATTACGCCAACTTGATTATAAAGATGAACAATTATTCCTACAATATATTAATGAGTGGTACGAACATAATGAGAAGATTGTACCTGGTAATACAGATTTAAAGAAGTATACTAGTTTCAAAGACATGGTGGATTATATTAATCAACCTAAACCTAGGGAAGATTGGGTTGAAACCAGTACATTTTTTTATTTTAAAAATGGAAAAATTGTAGGAGCAGTTAATATTAGATATCAACTTAACGAACAATTAACTCGTATTGGCGGTCATGTAGGGTATGGTGTAGCAAAATCACAACGTGGTAAAGGCTATGCGACTGTTATGTTAGGAAAAGCGATAGATATTTTAAAACCGTTTCAAATAAAAAATGTGCTAATGACGTGTAATCCTAAAAATTTTGCATCACAAAAAGTTATAAAATCATATGGAGGATACGAAATAGAACCATATATCAAAAAGAATGGATTACCAGTTAAAAGATATCATATACCTATTAATAACTAAAAAAAGCCAAAAAAAAATCATTCTCCAGTGTAGGAGAATGAATGTCGTCAAAAGTTAAATTAAATAGTTTTGTTTAGTTAAACAAAATCGCAGAGATGGTTAAGACACAATAATGTCCAACTGTCTCTTTATTTATGTTCTTAAGAATAGCATGAATACAGTTTGAGAACAATATAAACTTTAATTTGCCAACATTTTTTTATAAAATATCGGGTATTAGGTATATAAATGAATAATTAAATTTTATGGAGGAAAAGGAATGCTATATTTAAATGAAAAAGATCAACAACAATTATTAAATATGCGTGAAGTAATAGATGAAGTAGGAGAATCCTTGAAAGCTTTTTCAGAAGGTAAGACTGAAACACCATTACGATATTCAATTCCTTTTAATGATGAAAATAGATATTTAGTTATGCCTGCGTTATCTGATGCCTTAAAAATTGTGGGATTAAAAACAGTTACATTTGCACCTAAAAATCCTGAAAAAGGTAAATCAACTATCAGTGGATCAGTAATTTTGAGTGATTATGAGACAGGTGAAACGTTATCAGTCCTAGATGGAGGCTATTTAACTAAAATTAGAACAGGTGCAATTTCTGGTGTAGCAACAAAATATTTAGCTAGGGAAGATGCACGTACTTTATGTGTAATTGGTGCAGGAGAACAAGCAGAAGGATTAATTGAAGCTGTTTTAGCTGTTAGAGATATTGATACTATTCATTTTGCAAGTAGAACGACGGAAAAAGCTGAGCGTTTAGCAAAACAGTCACAAACAACATATGATGTTAACGTAAAAATATTTGAAAATGCTGATGAAGCAATAGAAGGTGCAGATATTGTTGTGACAGCTACTAATTCTTCACATCCTGTGTTTAGTCGAACTTTAGAAGCGGGTGTACATCTCAATGCTGTAGGTTCTTTTAAACCAGATATGCAAGAATTACCTTCTGAATCAATGAAAGTAGCAGATAAAATTATTGTTGAATCTACAGAAGCTGCAATGGAAGAAACAGGAGATTTAAAAATTCCTGAACAAGAAGGCATATTATCTCAAGAATCACTTTATGCAGAACTTGGTGACATTGTTGCTGGGAATAAACAAGGACGTATTAATGATAACGAAATCACTTTATTTAAATCAGTAGGCTTAGCAATTGTAGACATTGTAGTTGCCAATTATTTTTATAAAAAAGCTCAACAATAAAAATAAAGTGAGGTGGAAAATGTACAATTTCTACCTCACTTCTTTATTTTTGTATGCGATAGTAAAATTTTTGCTTTATTGATAATCACTTGGATTAATGGAGATCACATTAGGAATTGTTTTTTTGTATTCTTGTAAATCTTCATGATTATCGGTAATCAACGTAGTAATTTTGTTAGTTGGACAAACTTGATAAAATGCTACTTTATTTAACTTTGAACTATCTGTTAACATGTAAACCTCTTTAGACTGATAAACCATTTGGCGTTTAGCATCTACGAATTCTTCGCTGTAGTGCGTCACGCCTTTTAATGCATCCATAGCAGGTGTAGCTAAAAATGCTTTCATAGAATTAAATGATTGCAAGGTTTGAGTAGTAATTAATCCATTTAATACATAATTGTTGTGATAAAGTGTACCACCAGTGACAATCACTTTATGGTTAGAAGAGCGAAGAATAGAAGCAATATGAATGTCATTAGTGATAATAGTTAAATTTTGCTTTTGTAAAATAGCTTTTGCAAATAATAGAGTGGTAGAACCTGAATCAATAATTAATGTATCTCCATCATCTACAAATTCAGCAGCTTTGTATCCTATACCTAATTTTTCATAATAGTAAGAAGTTTGTCTATCATCGAAATTTAATTCACTATAAACATTTTCATTATTTAGTACGACACCACCATGGGTACGTCTGATTTGGTTGTATTGTTCAAGTTTTACTAAGTCACGACGAATCGTTGCATCGTGTACGTTAAATTCTGTTGCTAATGTATGAACAGTAGCAGTTTTATATTTAGTTAAATAAGCAATGATTTTTTGTTCTCTTTCAGCAGGTAACATATAAAACGTCTCCATTCAGTAATTTTGATAATAAAAATGATAAGATTAAGTCGATTTTAATTATAGTATATCAAATACATAATAAAGGCTGTAGATGAAAGTATGACAATGAAATGATCATCATATATTCAGTCTACAGCCTATAAATTATTTAACGTTATTCCGTTTCACCATATTGTTGACTCTTCGGCATTTTAATGAAGAATGTTAGGATTGTACTAATAAAGTATATAATTCCTAAAATCCAAATTACACCTAAATCTCCAAGTGGCTCTAAGAAAATTCTAACTATCATTGGTCCTATGAATACTGGTAAACCAGCACCTAAGTTTAAGATTGAAAGTGTTGCGCCTTTATCTTTTTTAACAAGTGAAGGAATTAATGCAGTTAATGGTACATAAGCTGCAATAAAGATTCCCCAAGCAACGCCAACAATTGTTAATAAAATAATGTTACCGTGTGACCATATTGGGACATAACCCATTAATAGACAAGAAACACCACTACCGATACCACCAAAGATCATTACAGTATTACGCCAACCAATTTTATCTCCAATAATACCCCAAATAAGGTTGAATACGATATTACCGAAGAAGATAGCAGACCAAACAGCTAACCATTTTGAAGTTGGTATTCCGTATGATTCTAGATATAAAGGTAAGAAAATAGGGAATGCAAATTGTGCAGTAGTGTTAATAACACGCACAATATCACCTAATAATACTTTTGGTTCTTCAACTACAATAGTGAAACCTTTCATCATTTCTTTTAATTTAGCTTTAGCATTACTTTTATCTGTAGGTAATTTATCTCTATTTAAGACAATAGCTAAAAAGCCACCTAAAATTACCCAGAATAATGAACTCCATAATGTTCCAATATGACCTAAGTATTTAATCGCATAGATAGAATAAAACGCACCTAATACGTTTAGTCCACCAGTAAATACTAGCCAAAACCAACCAACAGCTGCACCCAATGTGCGTTGTTCTGAACGGTATGAAATCCATACTAAGAATGAATATGCAAATAATGGATAACCTAAACCGCGTAGTGCATAAGCTGGATACATAATTGCTAAGTTTTCAGATGGTAATGCAATACCAACGAAACAAATAGTTCCTATAATGTATAAAATCAAGCCGATAAACATTGTACGTTTACCACCGAATGCTTCAGCAAATACGCCACTAAACCAACTTGCAATTGCGACTGTGATACCATAACAACCAAATAGCCAACTCACTTCATTAGAGCTGAAACCATTATGTTGTAAATAAGGACTTAACCAACCAATTTCTAGGCCGTCTCCCATCATAAATATTAAAATCCCTATGTAACCCCAAACAATTTGTTTGGGCATACCTAAAAATGTTGTCTTATTCATCATTTGTTATCTCCCCTTAGATACAATGGTTTATGACCAGTGATATCTTAAATAAGTTTTTTTCCAACCTTTGTGAGCAGCAGTATCATCCATTGCTTTTTTCAAATCCTCTGTACTATGGATATCATAGTAATCATCAGGGATTAATTTTTTAAGTGCTTGTTGATAGTCTTTATTTTCGAATGAAGCAATTAATTGTTCGAATTCATGTTTAGTACTTCTTGAACTACCTGAAAGTGTTAAACCTTTTTCTAATACGTCACGTGTATTAATACCTACTAAATCTTCTGTTACACCCATTAACACGATTTGACCTTGTCTATCGATTAAGTCAATTGCTTGGTTAATAGCAGATTCAGAGAATTTTCCACCGCAACATTCAAATACAGTATGAACACCTTTATGACTATTGAAATCATAATCATTAACTAGATGTGTAGTTGCAAAGTTTTCAAATGATTTTAATTTTTCTTCAATAGCACCGAAGACAATTAAGTTTTCTTGTTCAATACCATAGATATAATGTAAAGCTGTTGCAGCTAAATATCCAACTGGTCCGTCACCAAATACAGCTACTTGTGGAGAAGATTTAGTTGTGATTTCTTTTAATTGATTGATTGGGAATAATGATACTGAACAAAGTTCAGCTAATAACGCAACATCTTCATCTAATGTATCTGGAATTTTAACGATGTTGTCACCAGGTACTACCATTCTATCTTGGCAAATACCATCATAACCGCTACCCATAAATACGGCATTTTCATCATAGTTATCAAGTAAATCTGTTTCTTCAAAATCACCAGCTCTTAAACGAGAAGGAATATTAGGAACGATAACTACTTTATCTCCTTTTTGATAATCAGGATGTTTAGAATCTTCAATAGTACCGATACCTTCGTGGAATAATGCCATTGGTAATTTTTTATCTAGTGCTTCTTTACGTCTATTACCTGTGTAATATCTTAAGTCAGCGTGACAGACACTTGCTTTTTCTGGATTAACAATAACATCACCATCTCTAAACTCATGATTTATTGTTGTATATTCAAATTCGCCTGGTTGAATAAGACGATATGCTTTTGATTCAATGCTCATTTCTGTTCATCTACCTTTAATTTCTGTTCATTTTTATTTATGTAAATAATGGTAAACGCTTACAGTCATTTGTGTCAATGGTTTTTGCACAAAAATGTTTGTTTTGATGCTTTTTTATGTTTTTTTATTGATTTATTGTTCATTTGTGCGTATCATCTAAAGAAAACGCTTACTTAAACAGAGATGCAGACAAAGTATGGGGGTATTAGTAATGAGTTATAGTATTGGAGTAGATTATGGAACAGGCTCAGGTAGAGCTTTTTTAGTTGATACTACAAATGGAAAAATTATAGATAAATATATAAAGCCATATACACATGGCACAATCGAAAAAGATTTAAATGGGGTAAAATTGCCACATAGTTTTTCACTTCAAAATGGTAACGATTATATGGAAGTTTTAGAAGAAGGCGTACCTTATTTAATTCAATCTTCAGGTGTGAAACCAGAAGAAATAGTAGGAATAGGAATAGATTTTACTTCATCAACAGTTATGTTTACTGACGAAAATTTAGAACCTATTCATAATTTACCTGGTTTTGAAAATAATCCACATGCATACGTTAAGTTATGGAAACATCATGGTGCTCAAGCTGAAGCGGACCAATTATTCCAAACTGCTTTAGATAATAAGAGTAGATGGTTAGGTTATTATGGATTTAATGTAAGTAGTGAGTGGATGATTCCCAAGATTATGGAAGTTATGAACAAAGCACCAGAAGTGTTAGATAAAACAGCTAATATAATGGAAGCTGGTGACTGGATTGTTAATAAGTTAACAGGAGAAAATGTACGTTCTAACTGTGGTTTAGGATTTAAATCATTCTGGGAAGAAAATGAAGGATTCCATTATGATTTATTTGATAAAGTGAGTGATCAATTATCAGATGTTGTTCGTGATAAAGTGGATGCACCAATAGTTAAAATTGGCGAAACAGTAGGACAATTATCAGAAGAAATGGCTGAAAAACTTGGTCTTTCTACACAGACTAAAGTAAGTCCATTTATTATAGATGCACATTCAAGTCTATTAGGAATTGGTTCACAACAAGACAAACAAATGACTATGGTTATAGGAACGAGTACATGTCATTTAATGTTAAATGAACAGCAACATCAAGTACCAGGTATCTCTGGTTCTGTTAAAGGAGCTATTATTCCTGAATTATATGCTTATGAAGCGGGGCAATCTGCAGTCGGTGATTTATTTGAATATATTGCTAAACAATCACCAAAAGAGTACGTAGATGAAGCAAATGAAAGAGGTATTTCAATTTTTGAATTATTGAATGAAAAAGTAAAAGATCAAATGCCAGGTGAAAGTGGTCTTGTCGTTTTAGATTGGCATAATGGTAACCGAAGTGTATTAAGTGATAGTAATCTAAAAGGATGCGTATTCGGTATGTCACTACAAACAACACATGAAGAATTATATCGTGCATATTTAGAAGCTACTGCATTTGGTACTAAAATGATTATGCAACAATATCAAAGTTGGAATATGGATGTCGAAGATGTATTTGCTTGCGGCGGAATACCTAAGAAAAATCCTTTAATGATGGATATCTATGCAAACGTGCTTAATAAAAAAGTAACTATTATTGATAGTGAATATGCTCCAGCAATTGGTGCAGCAATTCTTGGTTCTGTTTGTGGTGGTGCTCACCAAAGTTTAAATGAAGCAATTGAATCAATGAAAGAACCTGTATTATATGAAGTGACACCTGATCCAGAAAAAGTAAAACGTTATAAAAAATTATTTAGTGCGTATAAAGAGTTACATGATCTTCATGGTTATAAAAAAGCAAGAATTATGCGCAATGTCGGTAAGTTAATGGAAGCATAAAATGATATATATTTAGCAATGGACACTTAGTGAATTGACAATAGTTAATTTACTAAGTGTTTATTTATGATAAAGAAACATCGAATATATTAAAATATATTGGAAAAGGGAGATGAATAAAATGAAGGTCATGTTAACAGGTGCAACAGGTAATTTGGGGACACATATTACTAATCAAGCTATAGAACATAAAATGAAAGAATTTTATATAGGTGTAAGAAATTTAGATAAGGTACCAACAGATTGGAAAGAACATGTTACAGTAAGACACTTAGATTATTTCAATAAAGAAAGTATGGTTAGTGCTTTTCATGATATTGATACAGTTATTTTTATTCCAAGTATTATACACCCCTCTATAAAACGTATTCCAGAAGTAGAGAATCTTGTTGATGCAGCTAAAGAAAGCAGAGTAAAGCATATTATATATATTGGATATTATGCAGATCAACACGACAATCCATTTCATATGAGTCCATACTTTGGATATGCAGAACGGTTATTAGCTACAAGTGGTATTGATTTTACGTACGTTAGAATGGCAATGTATATGGATCCTTTAAAACCCTATCTTCCAGAATTGATGAATATGCATAAATTGATTTATCCGGTGGGGGATGGTCGAATTAATTATATTTCAAGACATGATATTGCAAGAGGAATTATCGCTATATTAAATAATCCCAATTCATGGGGGAAACGCTACTTATTATCCGGATACAGTTATGATATGTACGAACTTGCAAATATACTTTCGGAAGTATCGGGAACTAAAATTGAATATGATCCGGTTTCTTTAGAGACATTTGCTAAAATGTATGATGAACCAAAAGGATTTGGTGATTTATTAGCATCAATGTATGAAGCTGGAGCAAGAGGACTTTTAGATCAACAGTCTAATGATTTTGAAATGCTAGTAAATGATAAACCGCAGACATTTAAATCATTTTTAATGAAGTAATTGATAGATAGTGATGATGTTAATATAAAAACATCGTCACTTATTTTTATATTAACCATTTTTGTGTGTTTAATATGTGTGTTTAATAAATGAATACTGGAAGTACTCAAAAATAAAAGTAATGTTATTCAAATTATTTTAAAATATTAACTTTGTACTCACTATATATACAAGAAAGCGCTTTTATATTACAATATAGATGTAAATAGAATGTTTGTACATACAAGAAAGACAATGAATTTTCTATAAACACAAGGGGAGATTTTATAATGAAGAAAATTATGATTACAGGCGCTTTAGGCCAAATAGGTACTGAATTAGTTGTAAAATGTAGAAAAATTTATGGTACAGATAATGTACTTGCAACAGATATTAGAGAACCAGAAGCGGATTCTCCAGTTCAAGATGGTCCATTTGAAATTTTAGACGTGACTGATCGAGATAAAATGTTTGAATTAGTTGAGAATTTTGGAGCAGATACATTAATGCATATGGCTGCTTTATTATCAGCAACTGCTGAGAAGAACCCAATGTTCGCTTGGGATTTAAATATGGGTGGATTAATGAATGCTCTAGAAGCAGCACGAACATATGACTTACATTTCTTCACACCAAGTTCTATTGGTGTATTTGGTGATTCAACACCTAAAGTTAATACACCACAAGTAACCATTCAACAACCTACAACTATGTATGGTGTTAATAAAGTTGCTGGTGAATTGTTATGCCAATATTACTTCACAAAATTTGGCGTAGATACACGTAGCGTGAGATTTCCTGGCTTAATTTCACATGTTAAAGAACCAGGTGGCGGTACTACAGATTATGCTGTTGAAATCTATTTCAAAGCAGTGAGAGAAAATCATTACACAAGCTATATTGATAAAGGTACATTCATGGATATGATGTATATGGATGATGCAATCGATGCTATTATTCAGTTAATGGAAGCGGATGGAGCAAAATTAGAAACTAGAAATGGCTATAACTTAAGTGCGATGAGTATTGATCCAGAAATGGTTAAAGAAGCCATTCAACAATATTATCCAGATTTCACATTAGACTATGATGTAGATCCTGTCAGAGAGAATATCGCTAAGAGTTGGCCTGATAGCATTGATACGAGTTGTTCACGTGGTGAATGGGGATTCGATCCTAAATATGATTTAGAAAGCATGACTAAATTAATGTTAGAAGCTATTGAAAAGAAAGAAAAAGCTACAAAATAACCCGTTCAATATATATAACGATATAAATACTATTTTTACTCCTTCTAATTATTTTTACATTAGAAGGAGTGTTTTTTATGCTTAATCAGTAAGATAACTTGTAAGATGTAGATGATAGTGTTTAACTTAAGATATATTGTATACATAAGTATTTATTTTGAATTTTCGGAAAACTTATTGAATAGTATTATTTCGATTGCTATAATCTAGTATACATATTTATATTGGTAGCAATATTAGGAGGCCGTTATCATGACAGAACAAGTCAATTTTGAAAAAAGAGAAACATTAAAAGAAAAACCAGATAGTTCTAACTTAGGATTTGGTCAATACTTTACAGATTATATGTTGAGTTATGATTATGATGCTGATAAAGGTTGGCATGATTTGAAAATAGTACCATACGCACCTTTTGAAATTTCACCAGCAGCTCAAGGTTTACATTATGGGCAAGCTGTTTTCGAAGGATTAAAAGCATATAAATATAATGGAGAAGTAGTTTTATTCCGTCCAGACCAAAACTTTAAACGTATTAACAATTCTTTAGCTCGTTTAGAAATGCCTGAAGTAGATGAAGATGTATTATTGGAAGGTTTAAAACAATTAGTAGATGTAGAACGTGATTGGATTCCTGAAGGAGAAGGTCAATCATTATACATTCGTCCATTTGTATTTGCGACAGAAGGTATCTTAGGAGTGAGAGCGTCACAAGCATATAAATTATTAATTATTTTATCACCTTCAGGCGCTTATTATGGTGGAGATACATTAAAATCAACTAAAATTTACGTTGAAGATGAATATGTTCGTGCAGTAAGAGGCGGAGTTGGTTTTGCTAAAGTAGCAGGTAACTATGCAGCAAGTCTATTAGCACAAACGAACGCTAATAAATTAGGTTATGACCAAGTGCTTTGGTTAGATGGTGTTGAACAAAAATATGTAGAAGAAGTAGGAAGTATGAATATCTTCTTCGTTGAAAATGGTAAAGTTGTTACACCAGCATTAAATGGTAGTATTTTACCAGGTATTACACGTAAATCAATTATTGAATTAGCTCAAGATTTAGGATATGAAGTAGAAGAACGTCGTGTATCAATTGATGAGTTATTTGAATCATACGATAAAGGTGAATTAACTGAAGTATTCGGTACAGGTACAGCAGCAGTTATCTCACCAGTTGGTACTTTACGTTATGAAGACCGTGAAATCGTGATTAACAATAATGAACCAGGTGAAGTTACTCAAAAACTATATAATGAATATACTGGTATTCAAAACGGAACACTTGAAGATCGCCATGGTTGGAGATTTGTAGTTCCAAGATATTAAAATATATAGAGTATGAGCTAGAAGCCTTATAATTTAAAGGTTTCTAGCTTTTTTACATGTGAGAAAGTAATATAAATTTTTATATTCTTCAAATTCATATGAAGTAGAAAAAAGTATATATACGCATGTGTTGTATATAAGTGACTTTTCTATTTTTTTAAGTAAGGTTGTACTACAATGGTATATGTTGAAAGAAAATATAAACATGGAGTGTAGAGATATCAATGGAATGGATACTATTCGATAAAGATGGCACGTTAATAGAATTTGATAAAAGTTGGGAAAAGATTGGTATACGTCTTGTCGATAAATTACTAGATACATTTCCTGTACATGATAAAGAAGTTGCACATCGTCAACTTGGTATAATGGATGACAAAATTGTACCTGATTCAGTTATGGGTTCGGGTTCATTAGGCGAAATGATTAAATCATTTGATAATATTACTGGACAAGATACTTCTGAATGGGCAAGAAATACAAGTCAAGAATTAGTAGATTCAAGGGAACCAGAAAATAATTGGATTGAAGGCGTGTATGACACAATTGTAGAATTACGAGAAAAAGGTTATAAAATAGGAATCGTTACAAGTGATACAAATAAAGGAGCAACTCAATTTTTAGAAGCAACACAATCTACTAGTTTATTTGACTTAGTTATTTCTACAGAAACACATGCTGAAGAAAAGCCTAATCCTAAAGTATTGGATCCATTATTTGACGCTTATAATGTTAAACCTGAACAAGTTGCTATCGTCGGCGATACAGCAAATGATATGAAGACTGCGATAAATGCCCACCTAGGATTAAGTATTGGTGTTTTAACAGGTATTGCTAAAGAAGAAGAACTCCATGAGGCAGATGTTATAGTAGAAAGTGCTAAAGAAGTTAAAAATGTCATTGATCAATTTTCACAAAAATAATTAAAAAGCGCCAATATAGACGTCTTTATCAAAAAGATATCTATATTGGCGTTAAATTTTATATTCCTTTTTTATCTAGGGTCAGTTTCTCTATATGTTTTAATAACATGAGCAATTTTTTCAATAATAGGGTTTAATGAATCTGGGTCATTATGCACATCATAGTCGTTAATGTTAACGCGGACAACAGGACAAGCGTTAAAACTATTGATCCAATTATCATAACGTTTAAATAGTTTTTGCCAGTATTCAGGGTCAGTATTAATTTCAATATCACGACCACGTTCTTTAATTCTCTCTATGACTTCATCATAGTTACATTCCAAATAAATAAGCACATCAGGCTTTGGAAAATAAGGTGTCATAACCATAGCGTTAAATAGTTCAGAGTATGTTTGAAAATCAGCTTCACTCATTGTACCTTGTTCTTCATGCATTTTCGCAAATATATCAACATCTTCATATATTGAACGATCTTGTACAAAACCGCCTCCATATTCAAACATTCGTTTTTGTTCTTTAAAACGTTCTGCTAAAAAATAAATTTGTAGATGAAAACTCCAGCGCTCAAAGTCATTATAGAATTTATCCAAGTAAGGATTGTGTTCTACGTTCTCAAATGAAGTTTTAAAATTTAATTTATCTGCCAAAGCTTGAGTGAGTGTTGATTTACCTACTCCAACTGTACCTGCAATTGTAATAATAGCATTTTGTGGTATGTCAAACGAATTCATTTTATATATCTCCAATCATTGATTTTACTTGTTTTAAAATACCTTGGTAATCATCTTCATTATTAACAAAGTCTAGTTTAGTCGTATCAATGAATAATGTATTTACGTTTGTATTTTGTAAAGACTCATAAAAATTATGATAGTCATGTTTCAAAGCTAATAAGTAATCATCTTCAATTTGGTGCTCAAAACTACGATTACGTTTAGCTATTCTCGCCTTAAGCGTTTCTAATTCTGCATCTAAAAATATAACAGTATCAGGCATCGACAAATCTTCGGTGAGTATGTCATATATACGTGTGAATTTATTAAATTCTTCAGGTTGTAGTGTATTTTTCGCAAAAATTTTATTTTTATAAATATGTGCGTCACTAACAATACCTTTATGTTTAAAGTTGATATCTTGAAATTGTTTATATCTATTACATAAAAAGAACATTTCAGTTTGGAAACTCCATTTTGAAATATCTTCATAAAAATCTGATAAAAAAGGATTTTCATCAACAATTTCTTTTTCTTCATAAAAATCTAATGATTGACTTAATTTGTGTGCAAGGGAAGATTTACCAACACCTATTGGACCTTCAATTGCGATAAATGGTTTATTCATATTCACTTCTCCAAATGTTAAGATAGACAGTGAGTATTGTAACACAAGTGAGGTGTCTGGACACGAATGGAAACTGATGAATATTATATGAAAATTGCAATAGAAGAAGCCCAAAAAGCTGAACAGTTAGGTGAAGTGCCTATCGGTGCTGTTATAGTTAAAAATCATCAAATTATAGCTCGTGCACATAATCTAAGAGAAACTATGCAACAACCCACTGCACACGCTGAACATTTAGCCATTGAGCGTGCCGCTGAAGTTTTAGGAAGTTGGCGTCTTGAAGATTGTACTTTATTTGTAACACTTGAACCATGTGTTATGTGTGCGGGCACTATAGTAATGAGTCGCATTCCTTCTATTAAATATGGTGCTGCAGATCCTAAAGGTGGTTGTTCGGGTAGTTTAATGAATTTATTGAATCAACCGAATTTTAATCACAGAGCACAAGTAGAAAGCGGATTGTTAGAAGCAGAGTGTGGTAATCTACTGAGAAAATTTTTTAAAAATTTAAGAGAAAAGAAAAAATCAGACAAACGGGCTATTCAATAGATACAAAAGAATTTGTTAAAATAGAATAGTAAAGCAAGTGTTTGATTGTAAATAAATTATCTAGATAATAAATAATAGAATGGAACGAGGTTAACGAATGATTAAGTTAATAGCAACAGATATGGATGGTACGTTATTAAATGCATCTCATGAAATTTCTCCAGAGAATCAACAAGCAATTCGATATGCTCAAGAACAAGGTATTACTGTAGTCATCGCAACTGGTAGAGCTTTTTATGAAGCAAATACACCAGTAGCTGATACAGACTTGAAAGTGCCGTATATTTGTTTGAACGGGGCGGAAGTTCGCGATGAAACATTTAATATTATGAGTACCTCTCATCTCAATCATGAATTAGTTAATAAAGTGACTTCAAAATTAAAAGATGAAGGTATATACTACCAAATTTACACTAATAGAGGTATTTATACTGAAAATCCTCAAAAAGACTTAGATATTTATATAGATATTGCTGAACGTGCTGGTCAACAAGCAGATGTTGAAAAGATAAAAGCAGGAATTCAAAAACGTATTGATAATGGAACTTTAAAAGTCGTCGAAAGTTATGATGATATAGAGGATATTCCAGGTGAATTAATCATGAAAGTATTAGCTTTTAATCCAGATTTAGAAAAGATGGACCGTATTGGACAAGAACTTGCGGCATCACCAAACCTTGCTATTTCATCTTCTTCAAGAGGAAATTTAGAAATTACTCATTCAGATGCACAAAAAGGTATTGCATTAGAAACAATTGCTGAACGATTAGGAGTCAAAATGGAAAACGTAATGGCAATTGGCGATAACTTAAACGACGTTTCTATGTTAGAACGAGTGGGATATCCTGTTGCTATGGACAATGCAGCACCAGAAGTAAAAGCTATCGCAAAGTATACAACTGACACTAATGAAAATAGTGGTGTAGGGAAAGCAATCATGAAACTGATTAATGACAATCAATAATATAGCTAAAAAGGAGTTAACAAGATAATGAAAGGACTAGCAATAATAGGAAGTGCACAATTGGGGTCTCATACAAGTGCCTTAGCCCAATATTTACAAGGACAATTTGAAGAACATGATGTCGAATTGGAAATTTTTGATTTAGTTAAAAATCCAATCCATCAATTGGACTTTGCAGGTACAACACAAGCAACTGATGAAATTAAACGAAACGTGGATATGTTACAAAGCAAAGCTATGGAATCAGATTTCTTTATACTAGGAACACCTAATTATCATGGCTCATTTTCAGGTATTTTAAAAAATGCATTAGATCATTTAAATATGGATTATTTTAAAATGAAACCTGTTGGTCTAATTGGTAATAGTGGAGGAATAGTAAGCTCAGAACCACTTTCACAATTACGGATTATCGTTAGAAGCTTATTAGGAATAGCAGTTCCAACACAAATTGCTACACATGATAGCGATTATGCTAAATTGGATGATGGTACTTTATACTTAGAAGATGACGAATTTCAATTACGTGCAAGATTATTTGTCGACCAAATTGTTTCATTCGCTAATAATAGCCCATATGATCATTTGAAATAAACAATTATATAAATTACTAACTTAACTCAAACAAATATTTGATAAGGGTTTGAATTATTCAGAACTCTATCATTATTGTTTGAGTTTTATTATGTTTAAAAAGTAATTTGTTTGTAAATTCTATACATTTTTAGAATTAAGTTATTTAATTTTATAGAATTTTTATGATTGATATTCTTTTAAAAAGATTATACAATAATGTTGTTAAATCATTGGAAGTCATTTCTTGGCTTGCAATATCTAATGAAACGCTACAATTAAATATTAAAAGTACAATTGTAATTAAGCATATAGTATACATATAACGATAATCCTTTTAATTGTTAAATTTTGTGTCCAATTTTTTAGAGAGAAACGATTGAACTTGTAATCACTAACTCTAACTAGACATTGAACAATTGAGAGGATAATTTTTTTTGTAATTATTTTGTAAATTAAGTTTACTAAAATTTGAAGTGTTTTTAAATTTTAGTAAATAAAAATAAGAACAATTAAACATAACGAATATATTTGTTTATATACAAAAATAAATAAGCGTTGAAAAACAATATTGTTTATATTATATTTGAGATGACAACGATATGTATAAATATATGGTTGTTACATATAATTTTTAAAAGTAGCTAGGAGGAAAATATGAAAAAAAGACTAGATTTTTTACCTAACAAATTGAACAAATATTCTATCAGAAAATTCACAGTAGGAACCGCATCAATATTAGTAGGAGCTACATTAGTATTTGGTGTTGGAAACCAAGAAGCTAAAGCAGCTGAAAATACTACTGAAGAGTCGTCAGCACAAACAAGTGAAGATACGTCCTCACAAGATGATGCTGTGAAACAAAAAGATGTTGTTCAAACAAACGAACAAACTACAAATAACAATGATCGTCCCGAACAAACAGATCTAACTAAAGAAAATAACGTAACAGAAGAACAATCTACACAAGAAGATTCAAAAGCAAATTCTTCTGAAGAACAAGTAACAAAAGAAGATGCTGCTAAAGAATCTACAACACAAGCAAACACTAAAGAAGAATCAACAACAGAAAGACCAAAAGTAGAAACAACTAAAGAGGAATCAACGACAGAAGACACAAAAGCAGATGCTATTAAAGAAGAACCGACAAAAGAGGCAACAAAAGCAGAAACAACTAAAGAAGAATCAACAACAGAAGACACACAATCAAACACTACTAAAGAACAACCAACACAAGAAGCGCCAAAAGCTGAGACTACTACAGAACAAACCCCAGAATCAAATCAAACTGATTCAAAAGAAACTACTTCAGAAGAAACATCTCAAACAAAAACTCAATCTCAAAATTCACAAAAAACAAATAATTCACAAGATGTTGACACTGTAGTTAACGATGTTCAAAATGCTACAACAACACAAGATAAACAAGATGCTTTAACTAATTATATTGCTGATGCAAATAACACAAGTAAAGCAGATGCTAAAGCACAAGTTGAAAACTTAGATTTAGACTTTAATAATATTGATAAAAATACATTATTAAATGCATTAGCTAAAGATTATTCAAATAAGAAAGAATCAGAAACAACTTATGCTACTGAACGCTCTATAACTTCTACACCAAAAACTGTAAGTCGTTTAGCTGTAAGAAAATTAGCTGCTGCAAAACAAGGTACGAATGTAAATAATAAAGTACATTTTTCTAATATTGATATAGCTATTGATAAAGGTCATACAAATACTCAAACAGGCAATAAAGAATTTTGGGCAACATCAAGTGATGTATTAAAAGTAAAAGCTGATTACACAATAGATGATGATGTACATGAAGGCTATCAAATGACCTTTAAATACGGTCAATATATCCGTCCAGGTTCAGTGACTTTACCTACTACAGAACAAAATTTATATGATGAAAATGGAAGATTAGTTGCTAAGGGAGTTTATGATAGCGCGTCTAATTTGACAACGTATACGTTTACTAACTATGTAGATCAATATAATAATATTAAAGGTAGTTTTGAAAAAGTTGCTTTTGCCAAAAAAGAAAGTGCAACTACAGATAAAACATCTTATCCTATGCAAGTGACATTAGGAAGTGACTCATATTCAAAAATGTAATTGTAGACTATGGTAATAAAAATGTTCCGATTATTTCTAGTACTAATTATAAAGAAAATGATACATTAGCACGTCATATGACTGCATATATTAACCAACCTAAAAGTACATTTACTACTGAGAAATTCACAACTAATTTAACTGGATTTAAGTTTGATCCTAGTAAAAATAATTTCAAAATTTATGAAGTAACTAATCAAAATCAGTTTGTTGATAGTTTTGCACCTAATACTGCAAACCTTAAAGATGTAACTAGTAATTTTAAAATAAATTATAGTAATAATAATCAAACTGCGACGATTGACTTATTAAATGGAGCTAAAAGTAGTAATAAGCAATATATTATTCAACAAGTAGCTTACCCTCAAGATAGTTCTACAGACACTAATGGTAAAATTGATTATAAATTAGAAACAAATGAAAAATCTTATGGATGGTCAAATTCATATGCTGCTGTAGCAGGTTCTTCTACTGCAACTGGAGATGCCAAAAAATATTCACTAGGCGACTATGTATGGGAAGATACAAATAAAGATGGTAAACAAGATGATACAGAAAAAGGTATTGAAGGTGTATATGTAATTCTTAAAGATAGTAAAGGTCAGGAAATTGACCGTACTACTACAGATGCTTCTGGTAAATATCAATTTGATAACTTACAAAATGGCACATATACAGTTGAGTTTACAACTCCAGATGGTTATACGCCAACAACTGCAAACGCTGGTAACGATGATACCGTGGATTCAGATGGATTAACTGTTACAGGCGTTATTAAAGATGCTAATAACTGGACATTAGATAGTGGTTTCTATAAAACACCTAAATATAGTTTAGGTGATTATGTATGGAAAGATACAAATAAAGATGGCAAACAAGATGATACAGAAAAAGGTATTCCAGGCGTAACTGTAACATTAAAAGATAAAGACGGTAATGTACTTAAAACAACAACTACAGATGAAAATGGTAAATATCGTTTTGATGATTTAGATAGTGGAGATTATATTGTTCATTTTGATAAACCTGAAGGACTTACTCAAACAACTACTAATTCTGGTGAAGACGATAAAGACGCTGATGGTGAAGATGTCCATGTAACTATTACTGATCATGATGATATGACTATAGATAATGGTTACTATGATGATGACTCAGATTCAGACTCCGATGCAGACAGTGATGCGGACTCAGACTCAGATGCGGACAGCGATGCAGACTCAGACTCCGACGCGGATAGCGATGCAGACTCAGATGCAGATAGCGATGCGGACTCCGACTCCGATGCAGATAGCGACGCAGATTCAGATTCAGACGCAGACAGCGATGCAGATTCAGACTCCGACGCAGATAGTGATGCGGACTCAGACTCCGATGCAGACAGTGATGCGGACTCAGACTCAGATGCGGACAGCGATGCAGACTCAGACTCCGACGCGGATAGCGATGCAGACTCAGATGCAGATAGCGATGCCGATTCAGATTCAGATGCCGACAGTGATGCGGACTCAGATTCAGATGCCGACAGCGATGCCGATTCAGATGCAGATAGCGATGCGGACTCCGACTCCGATGCAGATAGCGACGCAGATTCAGATTCCGACGCAGACAGCGATGCTGATTCAGATTCCGATGCCGACAGCGATGCAGACTCAGATTCAGATGCCGACAGCGATGCAGACTCAGACTCAGATGCCGACAGTGATGCGGACTCAGATTCAGATGCCGACAGTGATGCGGATTCAGACTCAGATGCAGATAGCGACGCAGACTCAGACTCAGATGCAGATAGCGATGCAGACTCAGATTCAGATGCAGATAGCGATGCAGACTCAGATTCAGATGCGGATAGCGACGCTGATTCAGACTCAGATGCCGACAGTGATGCAGACTCGGACGGTTTTATAGAATACGAAGGAGATAGTGATGCCGATGGTGATGCAGATTATGAGTCAGATTCAGATGCAGACTCAGACAATGATAAAGCATTACCAGAAACTGGTGAAGAATCAAATTCAAATAATGCAACATTATTCGGATCTTTATTTGCTGGTTTAGGCTCGCTATTCTTATTCGGTAGACGCCGTAAAAAAGATGCAGAAAACAAGTAATAATTAAATATTATTCAAATATTAAGTATGATAAGGAGCCAGGTCAATGAGACCTGGCTTTATTTAAAATAAAAAACAAAATTACATAAAATTAACTAATATTGTTATAATTAAAAGCATAAAGAGTTTAAAGTACGGAGGGTAATATGAATATAGAAAGTAAAATTAAGTATTTAGTAGAATTTATAAAAAATAAAGAAATTATTAAAAAGTATGTTTTTTTGAGTTTGGGGAAACCAAATGTTAAAGCTCAAGTGAAAATTATAAAAAGAACTAATTATTTAGAAAGAGAAATAATTAAAATATGTCAAAAATATAAGAAACAAGCAGGCGAGTTTCCAACTTGGATTAAACTAGATATTGTTACTAATTATGAAACTGTTCTTTTTAAAGACTTAAAAAAAGAAATGATTAATACGAGACGAAATTATATCGATTTTGGAATATCATTAGATAAAAATTGGAATGTTACATTCTTACCTGAAGAAATTAATGTCAATGCATTTGTTAGACCGTCTAAAAAGACAAAGGAGTTTTATTTGTCAGAAGATAATATTAATAACTATATTAGAAAATACACTAATTATAAACGACCATATTCACATGAATTGTATGAATCTAAAGAAGTTATTAAATTTTATACAAAGTCTTATTTTTTGGATGATGATCAAGTATATGAGCTAGAATCAAAGGGTTATAAGAAAGGTCTAAGAAAGATTGATAATTTAAACGATGAAATCGATCAATTAATAAATAGTAGTGCTCATTTTTTAGAAAATATGTTAGAAGATAATGGTAAATTTAAATATGGATATTTTCCACATTTCGATAAAGAGATAGGATTTTATAATATTTTACGACATTCATCATCAACTTATGCATTAATTGAAGGTTTAAATTATATGAATGAATCTCTTGAATCAACAGAAAAAGCTATAGAGTATATTATTGAAAATCATATTTATGAAGTTAATGGAAATGCTTATGTATTTGATAATACTAAAAACGCAAATGAAATTAAACTAGGTCAAAATGCGTCGTTTATTTTTGCTGTTTGTGAATACTTAAAAAAACAACAAAATCCATATTATCTAGAAGCTGCTCAAAAAGTAGCTAAAGGAATTCTGTCTATGATTGATGAAAATACTTGGGATACTACCCATGTTTTAAACTATCCAGATTTATCAGTTAAAGAAAAATTTAGGATCGTTTATTATGATGGAGAAGCAGCATTGGCTTTAATGCGTTTATATCAACAAGATCATAATGAAAAATGGTTGAATACTGTTAAGAGTTTAGTGGATCAATTTATTTCTAAAGATTACTGGAAATATCATGACCATTGGTTAGGTTATTGTACGAATGAACTTGTCCAAATCAGTCCAGAACAAAAATATTTTGAATTTGGTATTAAGAATGTAAGTACACATTTAGATTATATTAAAAATAGAGAGACAACTTTTCCAACATTTCTAGAAATGCTAATGGCTACATATAAATTAGTTCAAAAAGCTAAGGCAGAGGGATATGAAGATTTAGTTAATTCACTCATTGATGAACAAAAATTGATAGATATTATCCACGTAAGAGCTAATTATCAAAGAACTGGATTCTTTTATCCAGAATTAGCAATGTATTTTAAAAATCCTTCAAGAATATTGGGTAGTTTCTTTATCAAACACCATGGTTATAGAGTGAGGATCGATGACATTGAACACTATCTTTCAGGATATGTTCAGTATCAAAATGTTTTTAAATAAAGACCAAGGAGTATAAGTTATGGATAATAAAGAGAACGAAAAAAATATTAATAATGATGATGAAAAATCTGAATTAGATAAAGAAATTGAAGCTGAATTAATTGAATATATGAATAGTGATAAAAAAGAAGAAAAAGAAGAAAAAAAGAAATATAAAACAGCTGGATTTATTGTTGCATTAGTCATTGCAATCTTATATATGGTTAAATTCGCTAAGCATTTTATGTATATTGATTTGCATTCACTAATACATTAAAATGGCTTAGTTATTAAATATATGATTGTACTTATAGTGTTACAAAGAATTAACAAAAATGAGCACTAAGACGGTTTTTTATAAAAACCATCTTAGTGCTTTTTGATTGTTATTATTAATTATATTTGGTTTGGAAATATTTAACTATTGGTACTTGTCATATTTTCCCAAAAATAAATTTTCAATGAATGTAATAGACTTTTCTGAAATGAATGGATTACGTAATAATTTAATTAATGTTTTTTTTGTATGTTTAAATAATCTCATTGGAGCATATTGACCTCGTTGAATCATGTCAACATAACGGTTTAAAAATATAGTAAGCAAATCTTGCTTTCTTTGTTGAGAAATATTATTTTGGTTCACTATAAAATCATACACAGCAGAATATATTTTCACTGCATCTCGAGGAGGCGTAGATGAATTTGACAATGCAACATCATCTTGAGCTTCATAAAAATAATAATCTTTTTCATAGCCTAAAATGGTTATATAATTAACTACACTGTATACTTGCATTAAAAACCAATTATCTTCACGTACTTTTATATCTTTTGGAAAGCGAATATTATAATCCTCGATAATAGATCTTTTAATAAATTTACCTATAACATTTAAACTATTATAAAGTTTAGTATTTTCAAATATTAAATCAGATTTTGTATATTTGCATGAAAAGGCGGATCGACTTATAGGTCTATTGCTATTTATTGCTCTGAAATAAGGCATGCATATCATATCATTATTAGTTGTATTTGCAATTTCCATTGCATCGCTTATAGAATAAGGTGTAATGTAATCATCTGAATCAATAAATAATACCCATTCTCCGTTAGCGTTATCCAGTGCTTTATTACGAGGAACTGAAGCGCCACCTGAGTTCATATTACTTTCTAAAATAATTAGATTAGGTATTAATGATTTAAATTGTTCAACTACTTTTAAAGAGTTATCTGTAGATTTATCATCAGAAATAATAACTTCAATTTTATCTAAATTATAATCTTGTTCAGCAATTTTAGTTAACAGTCTGGCGATTGTGCTTTCTCTATTATATAAAGGAACAATTATGGAAACATCTATTTTATTATTCATTTTACATCTCCTGTATAGTGAAATAATATTTCTTTCGCTTCATTTTCATTTGCAAATGATGTGAAAATGATTGTTTTATTATCTCCACGAATAAATCCACTTTTATATTTTAAACCTATTAAGAAGTAATTGTTGAATTTAAATAAACTATATTTATAATTTTTGTAAATATTGAATAAGTCTCCAACAGTAAAGCTTTGTCTCTCTTTAACTCTGAATCTACCTGTTAAATTGATAGCGATAGAATTACTTAAATTAAATTTATTAATTGCAAAATTTGTATATTTCTTTCTATTTGCAAAATTTTCAAATAAATAATCTACAAGTTCATATGTTTCTGACGGATGTGGCCCTTTAGTCATTGAAGATAGCAAACTAAATACATTTACTTTTTTTCCTTTGAAAAATGTTGAGTTATTAGTTACCCATTCTTGTAACTCTAATTCTTCGTTTTGAGCATTTTCATCAATTGCATTCATGTAATAAAGCAGTGGACCCATGCCTTCAACTGTCATAGAATTTTCTGTATTATATTCGTGTTCGATTTTACTAGTTACATTATCGACAATAATATAACTTTTTCCTGCTTTACTTATTGAAGAAAATAACTCTTCTTCATTTTGTAAATTCATTCTTTTTAATATATGTGGAAGAGTTTTAGCGATTTCAGGAAACTCAGTACCACCACTTGAAGATTTTAATAATGTAATTGAATCTGAATTACATAAATATTTTAAATCATTAATCATTAATTCTTTGTTTGGGTACCATGTAATATTTTTATTATTAATTTTATTAACTACAGGTCTTAAATCATCATCTAAACAAAGAATATGATCAGCATTTGAATTAGTTAAATATGGTATTAATTCCTAATGGATTTCTTTAGACTTATGCCCTAAATCATTAATTTTCCCTATTGCAATAATTTTATTGCCACTAAAGAATTGAGTCTGACTATCAAAAGCTTTTATTGCATTTATCATGGCAGGAAGTGAAGCATTATGAGTATCATCAATTAATGTTAACTGATGAGATTTTGTTATAACTTTTTTCATTTTTAATATTTTAGAGAATGGTTTAAAATCATAAAGATGTTTAGGTTTAATAGGCACATTTAAATTTTTCATGATGAGTAATGCACCTAATGTATTTGAAATCATACCATCACTTATTGTATTGATTTGATACTCATTAATATCATGATTATTTTCAATACCAATTTGAATAGCACCTTTTAAATAATTTATATATGATGGTGCTAGATCAGAAGGTTTAGTATTATCTATTGAATAAGTCTGTACATTTTCTGTGAATTGTGAAGCTTGTTGCTTTAAATAATCTAAGAACATTGTGTCGCCATTAATAATAGCTATGCCGTTTTTATTGAGACCTGCAAAAATTCGAGCTTTTAGCTCAGCGATTTCATGAATACTTTTGAATGTTGAATAATGTGCAGCACCAATTCCAGTAATAACGGCAATATCTGGTTTGAGATATAATGCTGTGTTTTCCCTATGATTGATAGCATTAAGAGAAGTTTCAATTACGGCAAAGTCAGGATTTTTAATCAATTTTAGCATATTAGCATAAATAGCGGCTCTAATATTATTATTCCCTCTATTTTCAAGAACATTATAATCTTGCAGTAAAGAAGAAGTTAGCATTCTAGTTGAACTTTTCCCCATCGATCCTGTAATAGCTATAACTGGATTTTTATATTGGTTTCTTATGTAAGTTGCAAGTTTTTTAATGGCTTTAACAGAATCATGAACGATAAGTTGAGGAATTTTATGTTCCATATTTTCAACGTATTTTTCAGTAATTATTAAGCCAATATTTTCGTTAGATTTATCAATTAAATCATTTCCATCTGGAGCGTTTTTACTTCTCCCAAGTTCTTTCCACCAAGTTTCTTTGTTTGGAGAAAAGTAAGCAGTATTTTTAGATTTGACAAAGCTATAAATAGTTTCAAAATCGTTAATTTCTTTATTTAATTCATTTGGTTCAACATCATACAAAGAGCCTTCTATAATAGTTGATATATCTTTAATTGTTAACATAATAATCCCCTTAAACTCCCTACACTTTTTAATAGCATTTTTATTTAAAAATATTAATAAAAATAGGATAACTTAAATTTTAAAATAAATCTTCAATAATTATATCATGATATTGTGTGTGATTTAAGTGATTTATATAATTTAAGGATAATTGTTTTAAAATTCTAACTATTTGTGGTAGCGCTTACAAATAAATGTGTGATAAACTACATACAAGTGTAAATGTTCATGAAGGGGTGGGGCTTAATGAAACGTTATCGTTATTTTATTATTACTATGATTGTGCTTATGACAATGATTAATTACATTGACAGGGGAGCCATTTCATACGCGCAAGAAGATATTATTAAAGAATTTGGATTTGACACGATTGCTTGGGGAACTATTCTTGGCTATTTCGGTTATGGTTATATGTTTGGTTCCCTATTAGGTGGAATTACAGCGGATAAAAAAGGGCCAAAATTTGTTTGGATTGTAGCAGGAACAGCTTGGTCATTAGTTGAAATTGGAATGGCATTTGCTGGGGAACTAGGTATAGCAGTGTTTGGTGGTTCAGCTTTAGCTGGTTTTGGTATGCTACGCGTTATGTTTGGTATAGCTGAAGGTCCAATATTTTCAACAATCAGTAAAACAAATGCGAACTGGGCAGCACCAAAAGAAAGAGGCTTACTTTCTGCCTTAGGATTAATTGGAGTCCCTCTAGGCGCAGTAATTACAGCTCCAATAGTTTCAGGCTTTTTAACTATTTCAAATTGGCGTCTATTATTTATTTTACTAGGTTTATTAGGTCTTGTTTGGGTAGTTATTTGGGCGAAGGTATTTACAGATTACCCTGAAGATAATAAAAGAATTTCTGAAGAAGAACTTAAATCAATACGTTCTACAGAGGATAGTTTAAATGTTGAAAAGACAGTTGATACTGAAAAATCTAAAGAAAAATGGTATCACTTTTTCACAAGTACAACACTTATTTGTAATATGTTAGGTTATTTTGGTTTCCAATATGTGAACTTCTTGATATTAACTTGGACTCCTAAATACTTACAAGATGAATATCACTTTGAAATACACTCTTTATGGTATTTAGGTATGATTCCTTGGATAGGTGCGGTGTTCACAGCATACTTTGGTGGTCAACTTTCAGATTGGCTTAGAAAGAAAACGGGAAGTTTAAGAATTGCACGATCAGGTTTATCAATAGCTGGTATGATTTGTGCTGGAACATGTTTCGTGATTATTCCATTTACGCATAGTATTGTCGCAGTGATGATATTGATGATGATAGGAAATGCATTTATTTTCTTACCAAACGCAGTTTATTGGGCAGTTATCATTGATACTACACCAAATAATACTGGTACATTTGGTGGTATCACACATTTCTTTGTTAATACAGCGACAGTTATTGCACCAACATTAACAGGTTACTTAGTAGCATCATATGGTTATTCTTCAATGTTCGTTTCCGCAGTAGTAGCATCATTGATTAGTATTGTTGCAATGTGCTTTGTTAAACCAGGTGAAAAGAAAATGCATATTTCAAAATAAAAATAACCTGAGACTTACTTATAAGTCTCAGGTTAACAAATAAATGATATATTGGCAGTCCATCCGTTATAGAAATATCGGATGGACTGTTTTTTTATTTTCTATATTTTAAACGAGCAAATGCATCATGTTGGTGTATCGATTCTTCATTTCTGCATTCAATGTCAAATCCCTCAATCCAATCGAATTCAACTAAATCTGCAGCAATCAAACGAATTAAGTCTTCAACAAAACGTGGATTTTCATAAGCACGTTCAGTAACACTTTTTTCGTCTGGGCGTTTCAATATAGGGTATAATATTGAGCTAGCGTTAGCTTCCATAGCATCTAAAATTTTATCTTTGTAATCATCTATAACTATGTCATCTTTGTTTAGATATGCTTTAACTGTAACAATCCCACGTTGGTTATGCGCAGAGTATTCGCTGATTTCTTTAGAGCAAGGACATAAAGTAGTAACAGCTGCTTGAATAGTTACTTCTTTACGCGTAACTTTAGTACCTTCAATTGCAATACCATAAGTGACATCAGCATTTCCAATCGCTTTGATATTAGTTACAGGGCTAAAACGATCAAAGAACCATTTACCACTAACATCAACACCGGCAGCATTTTGGTTCATTTTTTCTTGCAATGTTCGTAAAACATGGTATAACGTATTAAATTCCAATTCAATACCCTTATTGTAATGTTTTTCAACACTTTCTAAAATGCGGCTCATATTTATGCCTTTTTCATCTTTATTTAAACTTGTTGAAAAACTAAATGTACCTGCTGTTTGAAATTGATCAATTAATACAGGATAAGTTAAGTTTTTAATACCAACTTCTTCGATTTCAAATAAGAAGTTTTTGTGCGTACTTTGCAAATCAGTCATTTCATTTTTAGTTGTGGGTTTCGTACCTTCGATAGGGTCAACAGAACCAAAATGTTTCCATCGGCCTTCACGTGTAGATAAATCAAATTCTGTCATTGTTAACCTCCATTAAGATTCGAAATGATAAGTCCAGAATGGTTCAATTTCTAAAAAGCTATGAACTTCTCCACCAACTTGTGGACTTGCTAATTCTTTTAAAAATGGTCCAGTTTGTGAAGCATGTGCTTCAAAGGCTTTAATTTTAATATCCTTATATTTAGAAATATCATTTTGGATGTCAGGTTCACCTAATATATCGGGTGCATCATTACTAAACGCAACTAATGTTAATCTTGGACGTTCATTCTCTGGCATACGACCAACAGTTCTTACTACTGCTTCACCAGTTGCTTCGTGGTCTGGATGAACTGCAAATTTCGGATAAAAAGAAATAATTAATGAAGGATTAGTTTCATCAATCAAATTTTTAACCATATCATCCATTTGATCATGTGGTTCGAATTCAACAGTTTTATCTCTGAGTCCCATTTTTCTTAAATCAGTAATGCCAATCGCTTTAGCGGCATTTTCCAATTCTTTTTCACGAATATCTGGTAATGATTCTCTAGTAGCAAATGGAGGATTACCCAAATTCCTGCCCATTTGGCCTAAAGTTAAACAAGCGTATGTTACCGGAACACCTGCCTCGATATAACTTGCGATTGTTCCCGCAGATGAGAAGGTTTCATCATCTGGATGAGGGAATATAACGAGTACATGTCTTTCATCTGTCATGAATCTTACCTCCTCTATATTGTAAATGGCTTATCGCTAATTTCTAATGTAGCAGCCAATTGTCCTTCATAATTAAATCCAGCTATGAGACATTCATTATTTTGGTTAACTTCATAATGTGTTAGTCCCTGAACATAAATCCAACCTCCGTCGCGAAGTTTTAATCCGATACGGTATGGATCTTTATCTCCACCTTTAAGTTGTGCATGTTCAAATGTTACTTGAATATTTCTCAAAAAAGTACCAGCATTAAATACACGTTCATCAAAATGGTTAGCATAAGCACCATTTGTTGTTTCAACATGTAGGTAAACGGGTTTGTTTTCATAAGAAGTTAATAAATCCATCACTTCTTCATATTTAATAGGTTCCAACACGTTCACTCCTTACACCATTCAATGTGTTTATCAGTCTATTTTACTAAAAACAACTCAATAAATGTACATCTCTGCTCAATTTATTTAATTAATTTTGTAATTATTTCCATATATTAACATTTTCATGAAGGGATATCACTTTATTACGGAAAAATATTGTGTCGTGTTATAATCCAAAATGTAATTAAGGGGTTGGTTATTATATTGTTTGGTAGTAATTATTTGAGGTGATTTATTATGAAAATTATTAATTTAGGCACTAAAGAATTAGCATCATTTTATGTTGCTTGCGAATTATTTAAACAAATGGATGAATATCCAAATAGTAATTTAGGTTTAGCGACTGGTGGAACTATGACAAATGTTTATGAACATTTAGTTTCGTTATTAAAGAAAAATCAATTAGATGTATCAAACATAACAACATTTAATTTAGATGAATATGTTGGTTTAGAGCCTGAACACAATCAAAGTTATCATTATTATATGAATCAAATTTTATTTAATCAGTATCCGTATTTCAATCGTCAAAATATTCATATACCAAATGGAGATGTCTCCAACTTAGATGAAGAAGTGAAACGATATAATCAAATCATTGAATCAGAGGGGCCTATCGACGTTCAATTGCTAGGTATTGGAGAAAATGGGCATATAGGATTTAACGAGCCTGGAACAGATTTTGATAGTGAAACTCACGTAGTTGATTTAACTGAAAGTACGATTAAAGCGAATAGTAGATACTTTAATCATGAGTCTGAAGTGCCTAAACAGGCAGTATCTATGGGACTTCAATCCATCATTAAAGCTGAAAGAATTATATTATTGGCATTTGGCGAGAAAAAAAGACAAGCCATAAAGAATTTATTAACTCAACCTATATCAGAAGATATTCCATCTACCATTTTAAAAACACATGCTAATGTAGAAATATATGTAGATGATGCAGCTGCACCGGATGTCGATTAGCTTATAAATATACGCTTCGTTTAAAGTAAAAGTTTAAAGGGTAATTCATTCAATGTGAGAGAAAAAACAGTTTAAACTGAAAGGATGAATTATAATGGAATTACAATTAGCAATTGACTTATTAAATAAAGAAGAAGCAGCAGAATTAGCGAAAAAAGTAGAAGAATATGTTGATATTGTTGAAATTGGTACTCCAATCGTTATTAATGAAGGTTTACCTGCAGTACAACATTTAAATGAAAATATTAACAATGCAAAAGTTTTAGCTGACTTAAAAATCATGGACGCAGCGGACTATGAAGTTAGCCAAGCAGTTAAATTTGGTGCAGATGTTGTAACAATTTTAGGTGTAGCTGAAGATGCTTCAATTAAAGCGGCAGTAGAAGAAGCACACAAAAATGATAAACAATTATTAGTAGATATGATTGCAGTGCAAGATTTAGAAAAACGCGCAAAAGAATTAGACGAAATGGGTGCTGACTACATTGCAGTCCATACTGGTTATGATTTACAAGCAGAAGGACAATCTCCATTAGATAGCTTACGTAAAGTTAAATCAGTAATTAAAAATTCTAAAGTAGCTGTAGCTGGCGGTATTAAACCAGATACTATTAAAGATATTGTTGCAGAAGATCCTGACTTAGTTATTGTTGGTGGCGGTATTGCTAACGCTGACGATCCTGTAGAAGCTGCTAAACAATGTCGTGACGCTATTGAAGGTAAGTAATTATGACTAAATTTAATAATTATCAACTCATTTTAGATGAGTTAAAAGGAACTTTATCTCACGTAAAGGATGAAGAATTCGACGGATTTGCTTCTGAAGTAACAGAAGCTTCACGAATCTTCGTTGCAGGTAAGGGTCGTTCTGGATTTGTTGCAAATAGCTTTGCAATGAGATTGAATCAATTAGGCAAGCAAGCATTTGTCATTGGTGAGTCAACGACGCCATCTATACAAAAAGGCGATTTATTCATTGTCATTTCTGGTTCAGGTTCTACAGAACATTTACGCTTATTAGCTGATAAAGCAAAATCAGTGGAAGCAGAAGTTGTACTATTAACTACTAAACTTGATTCTGCAATTGGTGAAATTGCAGACACGGTTGTTGAATTGCCAGCAGGTACTAAACATGATGCTGAAGGTTCAAATCAACCATTAGGTAGTTTATTCGAACAATCGTCTCAAATCTTTTTAGATAGTATTGTGATTGGTTTAATGAACCAACTTAATGTTGACGAAACGACAATGCAAAATAATCATGCAAACTTAGAATAAATAATCAATTTAGGCTGGGACATAGAAAGATGTCTCAGCTTTTATTATGGCATAATATATGTTAATTTTGTTATATAATAAAAAGATAAACCTTAATTTGATATTTTAGAGGTGAATAATTTGAATTTTGATAATTATATTTTTGATTTTGACGGGACATTAGCAGACTCGAAGCAATGCTCAATTGAGGCAACTAAAGAAGCTTTTGCACAATTTGGATTAACAGAACCAAGTGATTCAGAAATTATTCATTATATGGGAATACCAATTGAAAAGTCATTTATGGAGATGAGTGATCGTTTTTTATCTGAAGAAGCGTTAGATCAACTGATACAACTTTTTAGAGAACATTACCAACAATTCGAGGCGAGGTATTTATGTTCATACTCAGGAATAGCAGAAACACTAGATCAATTAAGTAGACAAAATAAGCAAATGTTTGTTGTATCTAGTAAAAAAACGAATGTATTACAAAGGAATTTAGAACATTTAGGTTTGAGTCGATTTATTAAAGAAGCTATTGGTTCTGATAAAGTGAAAAATTATAAACCCGACCCAGACGGATTACAGTACATTCTTCAAAATCATAACCTTAATCCAGCGAATAGTATATATATCGGGGATGCTATATTTGATATTCAAATGGCTAAAGCAGCTGGAATTAAATCTTGTGCAGTAACTTGGGGTTCACATTCATCAAAAGATTTAATCAGTGAAAATCCAGATTATGTATTAAGTGAAGTGGACGAGATAATTAGAGTTTTATAACTTACAAACATGATAAATAAATAATATATCAATTAAAGTTAGAGTATTAAGTCATTAAAATGACAGTTAAAAATGCTCTAACTTTTTTATTTATCAATGAAACAAATTAAATGTTAATATAATATACAAATAAGTTAACATTTGTAGGTGGGAATATGTCAGAATTACTTCGACAATTACAACAATATGCTATAACAAAATCAGATCAACCAGCTGTGATTATTGATGATGAAACAGTTACGTACCATGAAATATGTTTATTGATAAACCAAAACAAAAAAACAATGACTTCTATCCCAAAAGGCGTCAGGGTAGCATTATGCCATCATAATGCATTAAAAAATATTATCGACTATTTGACTTTATTGTCTTTAGATTGTGTACCGTGTTTATTGGATAGCAAATGGAGTTTGAAAATGATTAGAGAGCTTATGAATACTTATCATATACCATTTCATAATATGGAAAATGAAATATCGAAAGTCTCAGCAGTTAAACTGACATCAATAAAAGATAATCCAACTAATATCTTACATATTGGTTTTACTTCAGGTACAACTGGTTTACCTAAAGCTTACTATCGTAACGAACCGTCATGGATTGTTTCGTTCGAACAAAATGAAATGCTTATGCAAAGACAAGAAAAAATATTTGTAGCACCTGGCCCTTTATCACACTCATTGTCACTATATGCTTGTATATACGCTCTTTATACTGGTCGCACGTTTATTGGACAAAATCATTTTAATTCGATACAACTCATTGACAAATTGAACACCATTCAACTTCCTACTGCGATGTTTTTAGTGCCAACCATGTTACATCAACTATTGTCCAATCATGATATGCCAACATGTTTGTCTAGTATTTTTAGTAGTGGTGCTAAATTAAATAAGCATATGTTCTATAAATTAAAAGAACAGTTATCTCATGTAAATTTAATAGAATTTTTTGGGACATCGGAAGCTAGTTTTATAAGTTATAACTTAAACCAAAGCGCACCCGAATCATCAGTTGGTAAATTATTTTCAAATGTTGATTACCAAATAAAGAACAAAGATGAAGAAGGTATAGGTCGATTATATGTCAGAAGTAATATGACGTTTAGTGGTTATGTGAATGATGAGAACGAATTACATGATTATCAATGGATTAGTACAGGTGATTATGCACATATTGATGAGAAGCAATGTTTGTATTTAAGAGGAAGAGTTGGGTCAAGATTGATTATAGGCGGTAAAAACGTTTATCCAGCTAAAATAGAAAGCGAAGTTACTAAAATCCATGGAATTAATGAAGCTATTGTTATAGGACAGCAACATGATAAATTTGGGGAAATTGCTGTTTTACTATATACAGGCGATATTGAATTAGATTATAGAAAATTGAAAACGTATTTAATGAATAAAATAGATAGGTACGAAATTCCTTCTAAGATAAAGAAGGTAACTAAAATGTCGTATACACGAAGCGGCAAAATATCTCGATTTGAAATGGAAAAAAGATGGAATACAGGAGAACTAAAATAATGAAACAACCCGTTATTGTTGCAGCTAAAAGGACAGCATTTGGCAAATATGGAGGTAAATTAAAACATCTAGAACCAGAGGAATTATTAAAATCATTATTTAACTATTATCAAGATAATTATTCAGAAGTGATTGCTAATTTAGATGAAGTTATTTTAGGAAATACAGTAGGAAATGGTGGCAATATTGCACGGAAATCTTTATTAGAGGCTGGCATTGATGATGCGATACCAGGATTAACGATAGATAGACAATGTGGTTCGGGGTTAGAAAGTATCATTTATGCTTGTCGAATGATACAAAGTGAAGCTGGAAAAATTTATCTTGCTGGAGGAGTAGAAAGTACAAGTCGAGCACCATGGAAAATACTACGACCTCAATCTGTATATGAACAACATTTCCCTCAATTTTATGAGAAAACTTCATTTGCACCAAAGGGACAGGATCCAACTATGATTGAAGCAGCTGAAAACGTTGCTAGAAAATACAACGTATCACGGGAAGACCAAGATCAATTTGCATATCAAAGTCATCAGCGCACAAGATTGAATTATGAAAATGGAAATATAAACCAAGAAATAGTCCCTTTAATAGTAAAAGGTGAAAAATTTGAAGACGATGAAAGTATAAAACCTAATTTAAATTTAAAAACATTATCGCGATTTAAGCCACAATTACCTAATGGTACAGTGACAGTAGGAAATAGTTGTATGAAGAATGATGGAGCTGTATTGGTTTTAATTATGGAACTTGAAACAGCGAAATATTATGGATTTAACAATGGTCTATATTTTAAGGGTGCCATGACAAAAGGTGTAGACCCTAACATACTGGGGATTGGTCCGGTACCTGCTGTACAGAATTTACTTAATTGTTATGAATTAACCATTCATGATATTGATGCAATAGAACTGAATGAGGCATTTAGCGCACAAGTTTTAGCCTCACAAAAATTATTAAATATACCAGATTATAAATTAAATCAATGGGGTGGTGCTTTAGCGTCTGGACATCCATATGGAGCAAGTGGTGCAGCCTTAGTGACACGATTGTTTTATATGAAAGATAATTTTAGAACAATAGCTACTATGGGTATAGGAGGTGGCCTCGGTAATGCAGCTTTATTCGAACGATGGGACACAAAGTGAAATAAGAGAAATTCGATTTAATGAAGAGGAGGTAATGAGATATTGTCAAATTATTGGTGTGGAATATAAGGGTTATGTTCCTGAATTATTTTGTGCCAAGTTATGGCCAGAATTCACATTGTTCCAGGAATTTATAAATGAAAAAATCTATTTGAAAGAAACAAAAGTATACCAAACCAATAAATTAGTTACATGTACAAATTATAAAGCAGAATTACGCAAAAAAGAGGTACTTAAAATCAAAAATTTCATCAAATACACCTACACTTTGAAAATTAATAAAGATAATAATAATTGTATTTATATAGAACAAATATTTATAAAGGTAAATCAAATATGAAGATAAATGAGCAACTAATAAAACACTATTTGGCACGTGTAAACGATAAAAATGAAATCCATGATGATATTGTTCCAGGACAATTAGTTTGTGATATTGTGATGAATAAACTCGATATAACATGGTCTTCTTATAAAATAAAATACTTTAGAACCATTGGTATTAATGAAGATATTGATTATTCAATGAAAAATAAGGATACGATAACGGTTTGGAATAAAGAAGATGGGGTAAAGTTAATTGTTGTAAAAATTAGATAAAATAGAATTTGTTTTAAATAATTTTTCTTAATGGATGATTTGATTGAATAGATTTTTTTATTTTAACTAATTTTCTGTAAAATGAATAAATTTGTATTTTTGAATTTAAATAAAATTGAATCAATTTGACAACATTAACTATCATAGTATAATTATGTAACATACAAAGGAGTGTTAAATTACATGGATTTCGAAAAAGAAAATATTAACATGGTCGACGCTCAAAAAGCGAAAAAAACCGTTGTCGCAACCGGTATTGGTAATGCCATGGAATGGTTTGACTTTGGTGTTTATGCTTATACGACAGCTTACATAGGAGCGAACTTTTTCTCTCCAGTCGACAATCCTCAAATTCAGCAAATATTTACATTTGCTGCATTAGCGATTGCATTCTTACTTAGACCTATAGGTGGTATCGTATTTGGTATTGTGGGAGACAAATACGGTCGTAAAGTTGTATTAACTACAACAATTATATTAATGGCACTGTCTACATTAACAATTGGTTTACTACCAAATTATGACACGATTGGTATATGGGCACCTATTCTCTTGTTATTAGCGCGTATTTTACAAGGTTTCTCTACTGGTGGGGAATATGCAGGTGCAATGACATATGTTGCAGAGTCTTCACCAGATAAAAAGCGTAATAGCTTAGGTAGTGGATTAGAAATTGGTACATTATCTGGTTATATTGCAGCTTCAATTATGATTGCATTATTAAGTTTCTTCTTAACTCATGATCAAATGCAAGCATGGGGTTGGAGAATTCCATTTATTTTAGGTTTATTCTTAGGTTTATTTGGATTATACTTACGTAGAAAATTGGAAGAATCACCTGTATTTGAAAATGATGTTGCAGAAACTCCGAAAAGAGATACGATTAATTTCTTTGGTATCATTCGTTATTACTACAAAGATATCATCGTTTGTTTCGTAGCAGTAGTATTCTTTAACGTTACGAACTATATGGTGACAGCATACTTACCTACATATTTAGGTCAAGTTGCAAAAGTAGATCAAACGACAACTAGTGTCATCATTACTTGTATCATGGCAATTATGATTCCATTAGCTTTAGGATTCGGTAAATTGGCAGATAAAATAGGTGAAAAGAAAGTATTCTTAATCGGTACTGGTGGATTAACGTTATTAAGTATTGTTGCATTTTCATTATTAGCAACAAAATCATTACCGTTCATTATCATTGGTGTCTTAATTCTAGGATTCTTCTTATCAACTTATGAAGCAACAATGCCAGGATCACTTCCAACGATATTCTATACACATATTAGATATCGTACATTATCAGTAACATTTAACGTATCTGTATCATTATTTGGTGGTACAACACCATTAATTGCTTCATGGTTAGTTGAAGCTACAGGTAATGTATTAGCACCAGCTTATTACTTAACAGCAATTAGTGTTATTGGATTCTTAGTTATTACATTATTACATGCAGCTACAGCAGGTAAGTCACTTAAAGGTTCTTACCCTAACGTAGATAATGAAAAAGATAAAGCTTATTATGAAGCTCACCCTGAAAAAGCATTATGGTGGGTAAAAGAACGACAAGAAAAAGAAGACTTTTAATTAATATGTGAGTCTTGTGGTAATTGTTAAATACAATTGTCATAAGACTCTTTTTTTAATAGAAAAGTGCTAATGTTAAGAAGGTTCAAAGTTTCTCTCTGAACCACCAAAGGGGACAACTTTGGTTAACATTAGCACTTTTTATCGTTATTAAGATGAGTATTTTAGGGATGATGGCATTTAAAGTGTCTGTAGTTAGGGGACAAGAAACTTTAAAACCATTGTTTGAACGTTTGAAACATGGATCTTTTACCTTTTAAACTTTAAATCTGTAGATTCTTGATGCTGAAAATAACAATCATGCGTGACTGAAATGCATTCTGTCGACGTCATTTTCAAGTAGAGAGAGTAATCGATAGATATCATTTTTATTAAAGGTTTCATCAAACTTAACAGTGATTGATTTGAATTTTTTAGTAATGATTTCGTATTTAGGAATACCGTCTTGGATATCTTGTTTATGAATAATCATGTTGTTATACCTCCTTTATCTCTCTACACTTTATATCATACACGTTCATCAACCATTAGACATGAGGCTTTGGTATCAACTTTAACTCAGTCTATCATTGGATAATCAACTACGACTATATATGTAGGTAGAAGTTAGGTGATTAATAGAATGAAAAAGGCTTACACTATACAAAACATGCGATAGTGTAAGCCTAGTCTATTTAATAAAATCTATGATTATATTTAAACTTCAGATACTTGAACGTCAATTTGTTCTATACGACGGTTAGCACCATGGTCAACAGGGCCAACAAAGTCGTTCATTTTCCAACCATTTTTAATAGCTGAAGCAACGAATGCTTTTGCTGCAATGACTGCTTCTTTAGGTGATTTACCATTTGCAAGATAAGCTGTTGTCGCAGCCGCAAATGTGCATCCAGCACCATGATTGTAGCTTTGTTGGAACATATCTGTAGTTAATTGATAGAATGTTTTACCATCAAAGTACAAGTCATATGATTTATCTTGATCTAAAGCTTTACCGCCTTTAATAATAACGTGTTGAGCACCTTTGTCATAAATGATTTGAGCTGCTTTTTTCATTTCATCAATAGAAGTTAGTTTACCTAATCCTGATAATTGACCAGCTTCGAATAAATTAGGGGTAACTACTGTTGCTTTAGGTAATAAATATTGAATCATTGCATCAGTATTTCCCGGGTTAAGTACTTCATCTTCACCTTTACAAACCATAACAGGATCGACAACGAAATAGTTAGCGCCAGATTGTTCATAAACTTCACCAGCACGTTTAATGATTTCTTCTGTACCTAGCATACCAGTTTTAATAGCATCTGGACCAATAGAAATAGCAGTTTCAAGTTGTTTTTCAAATACATCCATAGGTAATGGTGTTACATCATGAGACCATGTTTCTTTATCCATAGTTACGATAGAAGTTAAAGCTACCATACCGTATACGTCTAATTCTTGAAAAGTTTTTAAATCAGCTTGCATACCAGCACCTGCACTAGTATCTGAACCAGCAATTGTTAATACTTTTTTTAATGCCATTTGAATTCACTCCCAATGTTTTCTAATACTGTTACCATCATATCACGATTCACATAGTAGCAAAATAAAATAGTGTCATATTATAAAGTTTATTTGTCATGTTATCTAATTATTTAAGATGAGTTATTTTTAACTGATGATCAATATCGATAAATGTCATATCATTTTTTGATAGTAAGTCTTCATTTAATTGAATTTTAAATATTTGGTTTGTGAAATAAGGTTTTAAAAAATAAGTACTATTTTTACTATCCATTACTAATTGATATTGCGTGTAGTGTGTTTCCCCAGCATCAATGACGGCGCCTTGAGGAATGCTTACAGAATCTAATATTTTAAAACAATTAATCAAATTTTGTTCTTCATCGTTTGATTGTGGTAGTTGATGTCTTAAATAACTTGCCCTTACGAAACGTTCAGGAGAAGTATATCCACCTGGTAATCCATTTGTACCTGCTTCAGCACCCATAGATTTTACTAATAATTTGCCTACTAAATGATTAGTAGACTTTTCAGGCGATAAAAAAGCATAATTTCTTAAATTTTGTATGTGCCATTCTAAATTGGGTGAATTAGTAAGCACATTTATATGATTGTCTTTAACAATAAGCAAACCATTATGTGGTTCTACTGACACAGTATGACCTTCACGGTCAGTTATAATGAAGTGAAGCGGTGGTACAATGTTCAACGTTTCATTCTTCTCATGCATAATATTGACCTTTTTGACTTTTTGCTTTAAGTCTTGAATATTTTTAGTGAAGCCAAGCACCCATATGATAAATTCTTCAGGAGCTAAATTAAAATAACCATAACGTTTATGTTTGCTATAAGATGCTTCGCCAGTAAAATAATGATTTGAAATAGCGATGCCGCATTCATTAACACCATCTCCAAAACGATATCGACCTACCTTTAAATTAGTGCCGACAAAACCGTAAGTGAGTTTCATAGATGGTTCTAAATCAAATTGATAATCAAAATTTCTAGGTACTACAGTTGGTATGCCGTTAAATTCAAAAGCAAAGTCCATAGTTCTAGCTAAATAATGATGTTGCTGTTTTGTGTAAAATGAAAATCCTGTACACATATACGTCTCTCCAAACTTTTAATTCATCTTATTATGAACTATATATAATTCAAGATAATTTGTAAACTTATTTTAAATAAAAGTTTACATTAAACCTAATTATAATTTGAAGGTAGAGATATGTTAAAATATCTTTGAGGTGAAAAAGGATGGAATGGTCTGAAGTTTTTCATAATATTACGTCTAAACATGATTTCAAGGCAATGCATGACTTTCTTGAAAAAGAATATACAACACAAATTGTTTATCCAGAAAGAGAAAATATTTATCAAGCCTTTGATTTAACACCGTTTGAAGACATTAAAGTTGTCATATTAGGGCAAGATCCTTATCATGGCCCTAATCAAGCGCACGGTTTAGCTTTTTCAGTTCAACCTAATGCTAAGTTTCCACCTTCATTAAGAAATATGTACCAAGAATTAGAAGAAGACATAGGTTGTAGACGTCAGTCACCACATTTACAGGATTGGGCAAGAGAAGGCGTATTACTTCTTAATACAGTATTAACTGTAAGACAAGGTGAGGCCCACTCACATAAAGATATCGGCTGGGAAATATTTACAGATGAAGTGATTCGTACCATTTCAGAAGAAAGAGAAGATGTTGTGTTTATTTTATGGGGAAAACCCGCCCAACAAAAAATAAAATTAATCGATACATCTAAGCATCATATAATAAAGTCACCACATCCAAGTCCATTATCGGCGTATAGAGGGTTCTTCGGCTCTAAACCTTATTCCAAAGCAAATTCATTTTTAGAATCAAAAGGTAAAACGCCTATTCATTGGTGTGAAAGAGAGGATAATAGTCATGGATAAAGACAAAGTGATTCAATTAATAGAACGAGAACTCGTTCAAGCTGACGAATCAACTTCACAACAAGATTTTGAGAAACATATGTATGCGATACATACCATTACAGCACTTTATACATCTTCGGCTACAGACAAAGTGAGTATGGGAAAATCTAAAGGTAATGATTTTACGCATACAGAGGTAAGTACAGCGAATAAACCAATGAGTGATAATTATAGTAAATCTGGCTATGATAATGTGACAGTTGAAGAAATTAGAGCAATGGGTGGAAAAGTTTCTAATACGGAAAGTGCAAAATCTCAACCAACCAATACGAATTCAATCTCTAATTCTAATTTAATGACGACTGATGATGAAATAGGCAACGGTGAGTCTATATTTGATTTTTAAACATAAAGGAGAACATAAATTATGATGAAATTATTTATTATATTAGGAGCCTTAAATACAATGATGGCTGTTGGAACTGGTGCATTCGGTGCACATGGTTTAGAAGGTAAGCTATCAGAAAAGTACATGTCTGTTTGGGAAAAAGCGACAATGTATCAAATGTACCATGGACTAGCATTATTAATTATTGGTGTGATTGGCGGAACAACATCAATCAACATTAATTGGGCTGGATGGTTAATATTCTTTGGTATTGTATTCTTTAGTGGTTCATTATATGTATTAGCTTTAACACAAGTTCGCATATTAGGTGCTATTACACCAATTGGTGGCGTATTATTTATTGTCGGCTGGTTAATGTTAATTATTGCAACGTTTAAGTTTTCAGGTTAATAAAACCGTTAGTTCAGCTTTTGAAATAAAATTAATAATAATTCGATATTTAAGTTACATGACTCACCTTTTCGGGTATACACATACATCGAGGTGAGTTTTTAATTATGGAAAATAACGAAAATAAAAAGGTAGATAGAGGCGACCTCAAAAAGAACTTATCAGAAAAGTTTGTTTGGGCGATTGCATATGGTTCATGTATTGGTTGGGGCGCATTTATACTACCAGGGGATTGGATTGGGCAAGCAGGTCCTGTAGCTGCGTCCATTGGTATTGTCATTGGCGCTATACTTATGATTTTAATCGCAGTAAGTTATGGTGCTTTAGTAGAAAAATTCCCCGTTTCTGGTGGGGCATTTGCATTTAGTTTCTTAAGTTTTGGTAGATATGTAAGTTTCTTCTCTTCATGGTTCTTAACCTTTGGTTATGTCTGTGTTGTAGCATTGAATGCCACCGCTTTTAGTTTATTGATTAAATTTTTATTACCAAGTGTACTCAATAACGGAAAAATGTATTCAGTTGCAGGTTGGGATGTCTACATAACTGAAATTATTATTGCAACAGTATTATTACTTGTCTTTATGTTTATAGCTATTAGAGGCGCAAGTGTATCTGGGTCATTACAATATTATTTCTGTGTAGCTATGGTTATTGTAGTATTATTAATGTTCTTTGGTTCATTCTTTGGTAATAACTTTGCCTTAGATAACTTAAAACCATTATCAAATCCACATGAAGGTTGGTTCATGTCTATTATCACTATAGTAGCAATTGCGCCATGGGCTTATGTAGGATTCGATAATATACCACAAACAGCCGAAGAATTTAACTTTGCACCAAACAAAACATTTAAATTAATTGTGTATAGTTTACTTGCAGCATCTATGACATATGTTGTAATGATTTTATATACAGGATGGTTAAGTACAGATCAAAAAAGTTTAAATGGCCAGTTATGGTTAACAGGTGCAGAAACACAAACAGCATTTGGTTATATTGGTTTAGCTGTATTAGCTATTGCTATTATGATGGGTATCTTTACTGGATTAAATGGATTCTTGATGAGTGCCAGCAGACTACTATTCTCTATGGGACGTTCAGGAATTATGCCAAGAGTATTTAGCCGCATTCATAGTAAATACAAGACACCTTATGTAGCAATTATTTTCTTAGTTGCGGTATCTTTAATAGCACCATGGTTAGGACGTACTGCGTTAACATGGATTGTTGATATGTCTTCAACAGGTGTTTCTGTAGCATACTTTGTGACTTGTTTATCTGCTACTAAGTTATTCAGTTACAATAAACAAAGTAATACGTATGCACCAATTTATAAAACATTCGGTATTATTGGTTCAGTCGTATCATTCATTTTCTTATGTTTATTATTAATTCCTGGTACACCAGCATCACTTTCATTACCATCTTATATTGCATTAGGTGTATGGTTAGTATTAGGATTGATTTTCTTTGTCATTCGCTATCCTAAATTGAAAAAAATTGATAACGATGAATTAAGTAGATTAATTTTAAATAGAAGTGAAGATGAAGTAGAAAACATGGTTGATGAACCAGTCAAAAATAAATAATAATTAAAAAGTCATGATGAGAAAAGAGATAACCTCTTAAATACTCATCATGACTTTTTTATATTTATAGTTTTTTTCTAGTTATAGCGAACCCAGAAATAATGATTTTTGAAATTTGATCTGCAAACAGTAAACCTAAAGCAATAGCGCCTGCAATTAATGTCACTTCAAGCATGGTGTTGATTGCTTTATTAAAGTGTAATAAAACTAAGCTTTTAGTAGCATCGTAAGCAAGACCGCCAGGAACTAAAGGTATAATTCCAGTTACCATAAAAATAATAGCGGGTTCTTTTTTATATCTAGCCATATAGTGACTTAATAGACCTAATGCAAGACTACCGAAGAAGCTGGAATATATTGTATGAGCTTCTAATCCATTATAGAACAGTGTGTAAACCATCCAACCACAAGCCCCAACAAATCCACAAGATAGATATAATTTTCTAGGAGCATCGAATATGACACAAAAGAACAGAGATGCTAAAAAACTAAATATAAAATTTAATATCCAAAACATATAACAACTCTCCTAGATTAATATTAATATTGAACTTACACCTGCACCTATACCAAATGAAGTGACAAGTGCTTCTAAAGATTTCGTTGTAAACATAAGCATATGGCCACCAAATAAATCTTGAATCGCATTTGTTATCAATACACCAGGAACAATAGGCATGACTGAAGCGATAATAATGGTCGCAAGATTACCTTGAGGTACTAAAGTATGACCAGTTACAGCAATCAAAGCTATAACAACAGAGCCTATAAATTCAGGTATGAACTGAGCATGTAACTTTCTATCTAGTATTTCAACAACCAGATAACCTAAACTACCTGCAAGTAGAGCAGTAATAATATCTACTAGGGAACCACCTTGTAAATATAAAAAACTAACTGCAATGATTGCTGCGGCAAATCCTTTAAAAGGAAGGCTGCTATCTCTTTTAGCGACATAAATTTTTTCTAATTTTTCTTTAGCTTCTTCAAGACCCATCGTCCCTTTAGTAATTAAACGAGAAATTTCATTTGCTTGTGAAATCTTAATTAAATTAGTGTCTCTTGTTTTTATTCTAAACATACGTGGGGTTGCTTCATTATGTAAATGAAATTGAATAACGGTATTTGTAACGAAGCTATTACTTTCTTGATAACCTAATTTTTTAGCGATGCGATTCATTGTATCTTCTACCCGTGTACCTTCAGCACCAGATTCAAGTAAAACACGTGCGGCTAACATAACCACATCTTTGATGAGACGTTCATGCTCGTTTTCATTTACTACTTTTGTCATTTAATCACCAGTTTTTAAAATTTTTAAATTTAGATATATTAATTATAGAGTATGAAAAGAGAAAAAACCATTATATAGCGATAAAGAAAGGCTGTAAAACATTTCAGTTTTAATAACTATATAGAAAAAAGAAGTGAATGACAAAATTGATAAGCAATTTAATTCATGATTTTTCGATAAAATTTAGAAAAATAAAAGGAAAATGTATAAATTGATACTTATATAAACTTATTGCATTTTATATATAACTCAACACTAAAATAATGTTTCAAATATTTCAAAAAGGTTAAATTAATATTAGTTAACTATTACAAAATATATTGGGTAGCGACAATATATTTAATTTAGTTAACTTATACGTAGTAGTGATTAAAGTTCTCCCAAGGATACTACACGTCAGAAGTACACTTTGCTTGCAAAGTGTACTTTTTTAATTGGTTTATAGATATGAAAAGAGAATCCCTATTCATATAAAAATAGGAATTCTCTGATAATCAACTGTTAAATTTTGAAAAATTGATTGAAGTTTTCAGGTTTTAAAATATGACCTATATAGAAACTTCCGAAGTCTCCATAACGTGCAGTAGTTTCATCAAAACGCATTTCATAAACAATTTTTTTGAATTGTAAGACGTCATCTGAGAATAAAGTAACACCCCATTCAAAGTCATCAAAGCCGACAGAACCAGTGATAAATTGTTTGATTTTACCAGCATATTTACGTCCAATCATTCCGTGGTTATACATTAATGATTTTCTTTCTTCCATTGGTAACATATACCAGTTATATGTTTCATTTCTACGTTTATCCATAGGATAGAAACAAATATAATCAGAATGTGGTAGTTCAGGATATAATCTAGCTTTTACATGAGGGTTTTCATATGGATCCTCATCAGATTTACCTGCTAAGTAATTACTTAATTCAATGACTGACACATAAGAGTATGTCGGAATAAAGAAATCAGCTATACGTAATTTGTTAAGTTCATTTTCAATTAAATTAAGGTCTTTCATTTCAGGACGTAAGAACCATAATAATAAATCGGCTTTTTGTCCTGTAATATTATAAATAGCTTGGTCTCCTGTATGAGAGCTTCTAGCTTCAGATTTATCGTTCACGAAACTTTCGAATTCAGCAATCATTGATTCGCGTTCTTCTTGAGGGACTAATCTAAAAGTAGCCCAATCAACTGCATAAAATAAATGTAAACTATACCAACCATCTAATGTTTCGGCTGCTTCACTCATGTTTATCGCTCCTTTAATTCTATAATATCAATTCACATTAAATTTTATCATAAATAAATAGTCAGCTCCTAAGTAAATGATTACAAAAAAGTGAAATGGAATTCTATTTTAAAATAACGTATAATTAGTTTTGTAAACGTTATTATGAAAAAGAAATTCAAGGAGGACATTATGGCTAATCTATTAAATGTATTAGAAAACAAATTATCAGGAAAAAATGTAAATATTGTGTTACCTGAAGGGGAAGACGAACGTGTGTTAACTGCGGCTACACAATTACAAACTACAGATTATGTAACACCAATCGTTTTAGGTAATAAAGAAAAAATTCAATCCTTAGCAGAAGACAAAGGTTTGGATATTGCTAATATAGAAGTCATCGATCCTTCAACAAGTGAATTGAAATCAGAATTAGTAGACGCATTTGTTGAACGCCGTAAAGGCAAAGCAACACAAGAACAAGCTGAAGAATTATTAGAAAACGTTAATTACTTTGGAACAATGCTTGTAAACACTGGTAAAGCAGCAGGCTTAGTAAGTGGAGCAGCGCATTCAACTGGTGATACTGTTCGTCCAGCATTACAAGTTATCAAGACTAAACCTGGCGTATCTAAAACATCTGGTATCTTCTTTATGATGAAAGGCGAAGAACAATATATCTTTGGCGATTGTGCAATTAACCCTGAATTAGATGCACAAGGTCTTGCTGAAATTGCTGTTGAAAGTGCTAAATCTGCACAAAGTTTTGGTATGGAACCTAAAGTGGCTATGTTAAGCTTTTCAACTAAAGGATCTGCTAAATCAGATGACGTGACTAAAGTTCAAGATGCATTGAAATTAGCACAAGATAAAGTAGCAGAAGAACAATTAGACAATGTTGTTATTGATGGCGAATTCCAATTTGATGCAGCAATCGTACCAAGTGTAGCTGAGAAAAAAGCGCCAGGTGCTAAAATTCAAGGAGATGCAAATGTTTTCATTTTCCCTAGTTTAGAAGCAGGTAATATTGGTTACAAAATAGCTCAAAGATTAGGTGGATATGATGCAGTTGGTCCAGTTTTACAAGGCTTGAATTCTCCTGTAAATGACTTATCTCGTGGATGTTCAATTGAAGATGTCTATAACTTATCAATTATTACTGCTGCACAATCATTACAATAATGGACTTAGCAAATAAATATTTTAATGACATAGAATGGCGATACATTGACCATTCCAGTGGTTTGGAACCTATGCAATCATTTGCTTTTGATGACACGTTTAGCGAAAGTGTAGGTAAAGATTTATCACCTAACGTAGTGAGAACTTGGATTCATCAACATACTGTTATTCTTGGTATTCATGACTCTCGATTACCATTCTTAAAGGATGGTATTGCCTATCTAACAGATGAAATGGGCTATAACGCGATTGTACGTAATTCGGGAGGTCTTGGGGTTGTCTTAGATCAAGGAATATTAAATATTTCATTAATGTTCAAAGGGCAGTCAGAAACGACAATTGATGAAGCATTTACTGTTATGTATTTGCTTGTTGCCAAAATGTTCGAAGACGAAGATGTAGAGATAGATACTCTTGAAATTACACATTCTTATTGCCCGGGAAAATTCGATTTAAGTATTAATGGTAAGAAGTTTGCAGGCATTTCACAAAGACGTGTAAGAGGCGGTATTGCAGTTCAAGTCTATCTATGTGTTGAAGGTTCGGGTTCAGAACGTGCATTAATGATGAAACATTTTTATGACCGTGCTTTAAAAGGTGAAACAACTAAGTTTATTTATCCTGATATTGAACCACAATGCATGGCATCCCTTGAAACGCTTTTAAATAAAAAGATTACTGTACAAGATACCATGTTTTTATTACTATATGCCATCAAAGATTTAGGTGGACGCTTAAATATGGACCCAATCACTGACGATGAGTGGCAACGCTATGAAGGTTATTTTGATAAAATGATAGACCGTAATGCAAAAATGATAACTAAAATGAACGAAAAGTAGTATAAATTAGATAATAATGACAATTTAAAATAATTAGCCGTCTTATTTAATATGACTTAGTACCACAATATAATCGATATTGAGGTTTAATGTCTTTAAAATAAGACGGTTTTTTATAGTTTTTGCAGTGATAACGTAGTTTAATAAACTATAAAAATGATGTATTGAGTACATTAAATTTCTTATATTATATATAAATCTGTGTATTCCAAGAATTATTTGTAGTATTATAGTTTAGGTGGAAAAATTTATATAAAAATAGCAGACTTAAGTTTATAAAATGTAAAAATGTTTACAAAACCTTAGTTAAAGGTAAATATATTCAAGATTTTGTATATAGGTATAAAATATATAGTTTGTTATTTAAAATCGTAATAATATCATTACAAATGATACTCGTTAAAATATTAGTCTGTAAAAAACTATATATACAAACATAAACACGTAAAGACAATGAAGAATCAGATTAGTGAAGGTATAATAAAAGGTGATAATAACATGACAAAAAAAGGATACGGGGAGTCTACCGGTAAAATTATTTTGATAGGCGAGCACGCAGTAACTTTTGGCCAACCTGCTATAGCTATTCCATTTAACGCCGGTAAAATTAAAGTGTTAATAGAAAGCCTTGAAAAGGGAAATTATTCAGCCATCGAAAGTGATGTTTATGATGGTCTTCTTTATGATGCGCCAGAGCATTTAAAATCAATCGTGACACGTTTTATCGACAAAACGGGTGTAGAAGAGCCATTATTAATTAAAATTCAAACTAATTTACCACCTTCAAGAGGGTTAGGATCAAGTGCAGCAATAGCTGTTGCTTTTACTAGAGCAAGTTATGATTTTCTAGGAGAAACTTTAAGTGATAAAGAACTAATTGAAGAGGCTAACTGGGCAGAAAAAATTGCTCACGGTAAACCAAGTGGTATTGATACACAAACGATAGTTTCTAATAAACCAGTATGGTTTCAAAATGGTCATGCTGAAACTTTAAAAACACTTCAATTAAACGGCTATATGGTTGTTATTGACACTGGCGTAAAAGGTTCAACAAAACAAGCAGTTGAAGATGTTCACAATTTATGTGAATCACAAGAATACATGAAACATATTGAAAATATTGGGGACTTAGTATACCAAGCAAGTCAGGCAATCGAATATCATAATTTCAAACAATTAGCCAATATTTTTAATGAATGTCAGCAAGATTTAAGAAATTTAACAGTAAGTCATGATAAAATAGAAGGGTTGTTAGAAATAGGAAAATCCCATGGTGCAATTGCAGGTAAATTGACTGGTGGTGGACGTGGCGGAAGCATGTTGTTACTAGCTGAAGATTTACATACTGCAGAAAAAATTGTAGCGGCAGTTGAAAAAGCAGGAGCTGCACATACATGGATTGAGTATTTAGGAGGTTAACCCATTGGCAAAAAGTGGCAAAGCGCGTGCACATACAAATATTGCATTGATTAAATATTGGGGAAAAGCTGACGAAAAGTTAATTATCCCTATGAATAATAGTCTATCTGTATCATTGGAAAAGTTTTATACCGAAACTGAAGTAACGTTTGACAGTGACTATCAAAATGATCAATTTATTTTAAATGGTGAAGAAGCCAATGAAAAAGAAACTAAAAAAATTCAATCTTATATGGATATTGTTAGAGAAGTAGCAGGTACAAATTTACATGCTCGTATTGATAGTCATAATTTTGTGCCGACAGCTGCTGGTTTAGCATCATCTGCAAGTGCATACGCAGCGCTCGCAGCAGCTTGTAATGAAGCTTTACAACTTCGATTAACAGATAAAGATTTATCTCGTTTAGCACGTCGTGGGTCTGGTTCGGCATCTCGAAGCATTTTCGGTGGTTTTGCTGAATGGGAAAAGGGTCATGATGACCAAACATCATATGCTCATCCAGTCGATGCAAATCATTGGGAAGATGATTTGTCTATGATATTTGTCGTTATCAATAATCAATCTAAAAAAGTATCCAGTCGTTCAGGTATGTCATTGACACGTGATACATCTCGCTTTTATCAATATTGGTTAGATCACGTAGATGAGGATATAGCTGAAGTTAAGCGCGCGATGTCATCTAAAGACTTTAAACATCTTGGAGAAGTGATTGAGGCAAATGGTTTACGTATGCATGCTACAAACCTTGGTGCTCAACCGCCATTTACATATTTAGTACAAGAAAGCTATGATGCAATGGCTATTGTTCACAAATGTAGGGAAATGGGATTACCTTGTTATTTCACAATGGATGCTGGTCCAAATGTGAAAGTCCTTGTTGAAAAGAAAAATAAACAAGCAGTGATTGAACAATTTAAAAAACAATTTGATGATTCAAAAATAATTGCAAGTGATATTATCGCTACAGGCGTTGAAATAATTAAGTAAGGAATTGATAGAATGATTCAGGTCAAAGCACCCGGTAAACTTTATATAGCTGGTGAATATGCAGTTACAGAACCAGGATATAAATCTGTGTTAATTGCATTAAATCGCTTTGTTACAGCAACAATCGAACCTTCAAATCAAGTTGAAGGTACAATTCATTCAAAGACATTACATCACGAACCTGTAACATTTTATAGAGATGAAGATAGCATCGTCATTTCTGATCCACAGGCAGCTAAACAATTAAATTATGTTGTTACAGCCATAGAAGTGTTTGAACAGTATGCTAAGAGTTGTGATATCCCTCTAAAACATTTTCATTTAACAATTGATAGTAACTTAGATGATGCTAATGGTAATAAGTATGGTCTTGGTTCAAGTGCCGCTGTGTTAGTCTCAGTTGTTAAAGTACTTAACGAATTTTATGAATTAGAATTATCTAATCTTTATATTTATAAATTAGCAGTTATTTCGAATATGAAATTACAAAGTTTAAGTTCTTGTGGCGACATTGCCGTAAGTGTTTATAGTGGCTGGTTAGCATATAGTACATTCGATCATGACTGGGTTAAGCAGCAAATCGAAACGACTTCAGTAAATACGGTATTAGACAAGAATTGGCCTGGTCTTCATATCGAACCATTACAAGCGCCAGAAAATATGGAAGTATTAATAGGATGGACTGGTTCACCAGCATCTTCACCACACCTAGTTAGCGAAGTTAAAAGACTTAAATCTGATCCCGCTTTTTATGGCGAATTTTTAGATAGTTCACATCAATGTGTTGAAAATTTAATCCATGCATTTAAAACTAACAATATTAAAGGTGTACAAAAGATGATTCGTCAAAATCGTCTTATCATTCGTCAAATGGATAATCAAGCATCAGTAGATATTGAAACAGAGAAATTAAAACATTTGTGTGACATCGCTGAGCAACATGGCGGTGCTGCTAAAACTTCAGGAGCTGGCGGTGGAGATTGTGGTATTGCCATCATTCACCAAAATGCTGACAAACAAAAGATATATGAAGAATGGACGTCTAATGGTATTAAACCTTTACTATTTAAAATATATCATGGGCAATAATGATATGAACCTTTTAAAATGATTGATTTTATCGTCGTTATAACAAATAACTTGATGATAAATATCTAATCTATTTTAGAAGGCTTTTTTATGAACAAAACGTTACATAGTTAAAAAGTAACTTGAATTTTTTGGTAAAAAGAGTAAAATAATTAAAGTTATATATAGATTAGGAAGCACAATTATAAAAATAGATAACTATTAAAAAGTAATAATACAAAAATATAGAAAGGTGGGCGATGACAATATGAAAAATAAATTTTTAATATGCGATGAATGTCAGGCAGTTAACGTTAAAACTTTGCAAAAGAAATTAGAAAAGTTAGACCCTGAAGCTGAAATAGAAATAGGTTGTCAGTCATATTGTGGTCCGGGTAGACGTAAGACTTTTGCATTCGTAAATAATCGTCCACTAGCTGCTTTAACTGAAGAGGAATTAATTGAAAAGGTTACTAAACAACTGAAAAAACCTCGAGATCCTGAAGAAGAAGAACGTTTAAGAAAACGTAATGAAGAACGTAAAAGACGTAAAGAAGAACAAGATAGAAAATTAAAAGAAAAACTTGAAAAGAAAAAAGCATTGAAATAATAGTAGAGAAGCCATCATATTAACGAATGATGGCTTCTTTCTTTATATGTTAAACAAATCGTTGAATGATTCTGTCATTGTTGGATGTGTGTAGATATTATCTCTTAAAACTTGATATGGAATGTTTTGATCCATTGCTAACTTAATTAGGTTAATCATTTCTTCTGATTCTTTACCATATAATGATGCACCTAAAATTTGATGATTTTCTTTATTAATGACTACTTTAAATAATCCTCGACTGTCATTATTAATTTTATGTCTAGGAATTTGATTGACGGGAAGTAGCTTGTCTATATAATTATAATTTGCTAATTTAGCTTGATCGCTAGTCATTCCAACTCGAGATAATGGTGGATCTATAAACATAGTATAAGGTATGAAACCTCTATTTTCTGTTGTACGATTTCCACCTCCATAAAGATGAGATTGTATAATACGATAATCATCTAATGATATATAAGTAAATTGCATGCCACCTTTAATATCACCAGCTGCATAAATATGTGCTACTGATGTTTGTAGATGTTCGTTCACTGCTATTGAACCATCTTTAGTTAATTGGATATCAGTATTTTCCAATCCTAAATCGACATTTGGTCTACGTCCTGTCGCAAGTAATACAGCATCAGATTCAAAGTCTCCTTGAGTGGTTTTAATAATGGTTTTGTCGACATCATCAATCAATTCAGTCGTATTAACATTAGTTAAAATAGTAACATCCTTATTCTCTAAGTCATTAATAATTGCATTAACGATGTCACTGTCTTCTCTAGGCATTAATTTTGAACCATGTTCTAAGATGGTTACTTTAGTATTTAAATTAGCGAACATAGAGGCAAATTCTAAAGCGATATAACCCCCACCAATGATTACTAAATGTTTAGGTTGATAAGATATATTTAATAAACCAGTGGAATCAAATAGATGTTTAGCATTATTGATACCTTTAATATTAGGAATATTTGCTTTAGCTCCAGTATTAATAATGATACGTGGGGCTGTAATAGTGTTAATGATGTCGTTGTTTTTATCTAATAAATGAACTTCAGTATTTGATTTAAATTGCGCTTTATAATTCAATACGCTTATATTTTCGTCGTTTGCTAAAAGTTGATAGTTTTTTTGATTTAATGCTTGTACAACTTCTTGTTTTCTTGAAAATGCATCATCAAATTTTGTACCTGCAATCCCGTCATGAACAAGTACTTTTGATGGGATACACCCTATATTGATACAGGTGCCACCATACATAGATTTTGATTGCTCTATCATTGCGACTTGTTGTCCTTGTGCTGCTGCGAATTTTGCTAATGTCTTCCCGGCTTTACCAAATCCAATAATAATTAGATCATATTTGTTCATTGATGTTGTCCTCCTGTTGTATTTGATGAACTATATCTTGGATAGTTATAGAACTATAGTAGTTTAATATATGATTTGCTTCTTGGTTTTGATGGTATGTCATTGTATCGGCAATATGTCTTGCTATGGTGCAATGACTTGATTGCTTCCCTGTAAAAATACGTTTTTGATTAGGTTGTTTATCTAACACAAAGTATTGATATAAGTCAGACAGTTTAACATGTTTTGTCATATCATTAGCCTGGTAGCCACCACTTTTTCCACGAATGGTGACAATATAATCGTGATAGGTAAGAAGCGTTGCAACTCGTCGTAATTGAACAGGGTTAATGCAAGTAAGTTCTGCTAATGCTGTACTGTGATATCTTTGATGATTATGTTTTGTTAAGAAAGCGAGCACATGAATCGCAATATTAAACTCTAAGTTCATAACATCCTCCAAAATGTAACTGTTATAGTTACATTAAATAAAAAAATTAATTAATAGTCAATGGGTATAAATTTGAAGAGATTAAAAGTACGATTTTTAATTAATCTTATGATTGCGTTATGAAATCTAATAATTTAAACATGACTTCTTTATTTTCCTCAGGTACATCATAGTTAATAATCTCTTGAGGCGTTTGATTTAATACAGAATCAACTGCATAAGTATAGTCATTAATAACGATTTCTTTAACGTCGTAAGGCCCTGGTTCAAAATGGAATTGTAATCCAATTACATTTTGATTTAGTAGAAAGCCTTGATTGTTTAAATGCTCACTTGAAAATAATAGCTCGGCATTTTTAGGTATTTGAAACATTTCTTCATGCCAATGTAAAGCCATTAATTCTTTTGGTAAGTATGGAATAGTATCAGTTTCTAGGTAAACTTTATCCCAACCAACTTCTTTCACTGGTGATTTACTTACTGTGTAGCCAATCGCTTTTGTAATTTGTTGTGCACCATAACAAGCTCCAAACATTGGCTTATTCACTTTTAATAAGTCTCTTATAAGTTCTCTTTCTTTATAAATCCATTCATCTGTATCATTAGGACTCATAGGCCCACCTAAGATAATAAGTAAATCTGTTTCGTCTGCAGTTGGTAATACACCGTTATAAAAATAGGGATGATAGATATATAAGTCATGGTTATTTTCTTTTGCCCAATCACCAATAGCTCCTACACCTTCATTTGGTGTATGTTGTAAAACATTAATTCTCATTTAATCAACTCCTTCTCATAGTTACTTTATAATATCAAATATTACTATATGAATGATACGTTTAATTTTAGGGTAAACATAAAGCATTAAAATACAATTCGCGGAAGGAGAGATGAATAGAATGGCTCAAGAAGTAACATTAGGTAAATCAGATGTTAAAGTATTTCCAATTGCACTAGGTACTAATGCAGTAGGTGGACATAATCTTTATCCAAATTTAGATGAAGAACAAGGTAAAGAAGTTGTTAGACAAGCGATTAATAATGGAATTACCTTACTAGATACAGCATTTATTTATGGTCCTGAACGTTCTGAAGAATTAGTTGGAGAAGTTGTGAAAGAATATCCAAGAGAACAAATCAAAATTGCTACGAAAGGTTCTCATTACTTCGATGAAAACAATGATGTACATCAAAATAATGATCCAGAGTTTATTAAACAACAAGTTGAAAACAGTTTAAAACGTCTTCAAACAGATTATATTGATTTATTTTATATTCATTTTCCAGATGATAATACGCCAAAAGATAAAGCAGTTGCAGCATTACAAGAATTAAAAGAAGAAGGAAAAATTAAAGCAATCGGTGTATCTAACTTCACATTAGATCAATTAAAAGAAGCAAATAAAGATGGTTTAGTAGATGTTGTTCAATTAGAATATAATTTATTGCATAGAGAAAATGAAGAAGTGATGGCATACGCTGCTGATAATCAAATTACATTCGTGCCATATTTCCCATTAGCGTCTGGAATTCTAGCGGGTAAATATGATGAAGATACAACATTTGAAGATCATCGTGCGACAAGAAGAGACTTTAAACCTGAGGTATTTAAAGATAATGTACGTCGAGTAAAACAGCTTACAGATATTGCTGAAGCTCATGATACAACTATAGCTAATGTAGTGTTAGCATTTTATCTTACTCGTCCAGCGTTAGATGTTGTTATTCCAGGTGCGAAACGTGCTGAACAAGTGGTAGAAAATATTGAAGCGGCTAACGTAAAATTATCACAAGACGAAATTGATAAAATCGATTCTTTATTTCCAATTAACAAATAAATAAACCAACCTTTTTTAAAATTAATCCCGTAAATAAGCTAAATATTGGCGATTTACGGGATATTTTAAATTTATATAATTCCAATTGATTAGATATAATAGTTAAAATTTTTTCATTCTCTGATACATATTTTTAACTTTAACGGGTAAAAAAACATATTGAATAGTTGAGCAACTTACTTAAAGAATAATAGATAAGGAGGAAAGGGTAATGATTACAGTTTTATTCGGTGGCAGTCGTCCAGAAGGAAACACAGCGCAATTAACGCAATACGCATTAGAAAATGTTGAACACCAATGGATAGACGTTACACAATATCAATTAAATCCAGTAAGAGATGTACGTCATAATGATAAGAAGATAGATTCATATCCAGATGATTATGAACAATTAATTAAAACTGTGCTAGAAAGTGATGTTGTCATTTTTGCGTCGCCAATTTATTGGTATAGTTTATCAGCATCATTAAAAGCGTTTATTGATCATTGGTCAGAAACAATGGTAGATGAAAGATATTCAGATTTTAAAGAAATAATGTCTAAAAAAGACTTTAGATTAATATTAGTAGGTGGAGACTGTCCAAAAGTGAAGTCTAAACCTTGTGTTGATCAAATGAAATATACATTAGAATTTATTGGCGGAGAACTCGCTGGTTACATTATTGGTACAGCTGAAAGACCTGGCGATATCATGAAAGACAATTACGCATTAGAAAGAGCGAGAGAATGGAATCATTTATTCAAACAATAGAATTAATGTAAATAACTTGTAGTACAATATAAGACCCTTCGCTTATGTATTAGTGAAGGGCTTTGTTATGTTTATAGTACTTCTTACAATACGAAGAATACAAAATATGAATTTTTATGAGTTGTTTTCATAGATAATTTTAAAAAATATATAAGTATATAAAATTAAATACGCTGCGTTAAATGAATACGATACATATATGATATAATGCATTTATTAATAACTTGTAATTGTTAGGGGAGACAAAAATGCATAGAGTCAGAGAAGCAACAAGTACAGATGCGATAGCGATTAGAGATGTAGCAACAAAAGCTTGGTATAATACGTATTTAAATATTTATGCTGCTAGCACAATCAATGAATTATTAGCAGCGTCATATAACGAAGAACATTTAAAGAAAAGAATGCAAGAGCAATTATTTTTAGTTGCAGAAGAAGATGAAGAAATTGTAGGTTTTGCCAATTTTATTTATGGTGAAGAATTATATTTATCAGCGCATTATGTACATCCTGAGTCTCAACATAAAGGCTATGGTACGTTGTTATTAGAAAAAGGTTTAGAGTCATTTAAAGGGAAGTATGACACGGTTTTCTTAGAAGTTGATAATCAAAATGATGAAGGTATTCATTTCTATAAAGAACAAGGGTTTGAAATTATAAGATCTTATCAACCAGAAATGTATGGGGAAGTCATGAATTTAGCATTAATGAAGAAAGTCTTTTAGTTCACAATTATTTTTATTTTAAAGAAAATTACAATGAATGTATGCTATCAATGATTATGACTACTTACTAAATTGAATAGAGTCTATAGAGTAAATGTTAGGGGACAAAAAAATATATGTCTCCCTTTAAAAGGAGGTATTTCATGACACAATCATCGTATGCAACGACGAAACTTGCAGAGGAAAAGGTATTCAAAGATCCTATACATAGGTATATACATGTTAAAGATCAATTGATTTGGGATTTAGTGAAGACAAAGGAATTTCAAAGATTACGTAGAATTAAGCAACTTGGCACATTATATCTTTCCTTTCATACAGCTGAACATAGTCGATTCGGACATTCTCTAGGTGTTTATGAAATAGTGCGTCGTATGATAGATGAAACATTTGAAGGTCGCGATGCATGGGATAACGAAGACCGTCCTCTTGCCTTGTGTGCTGCGTTGTTACATGATTTAGGTCATGGACCGTTTTCACATAGCTTTGAAAAGATTTTTAATACAGATCATGAAGCGTTTACTCAGGAAATTATTACCGGAAATACAGAAGTAAATGAAGTATTGAGTCGTGTTTCAGCTACATTTCCACAACAAGTAGCTGATGTAATTAATAAGACTCACGATAATAAGTTAGTCATATCTATGATTTCATCACAAATTGATGCAGACCGAATGGATTATCTACAACGTGACGCTTACTTTACTGGAGTATCATATGGTGCTTTTGATATGGAACGTATTTTACGTTTGATGAGACCTTCTAAAGATGAAGTTTTAATTAAAGAAAGTGGTATGCATGCAGTTGAAAATTTCATCATGAGTCGTTATCAAATGTATTGGCAAATATATTTCCATCCTGTCAGCAGAGGTGGAGAGGTATTATTAAATAACTGTCTGAAAAGAGCTAAACAACTATATAATGAAGGGTATCAATTTAAGAAATCACCTGAAGATTTTATACCATTTTTCGAAGGGACAATGACAATTCAACAATATGTTGATTTAGACGAAGCAGTTGTTATCTATTATTTGAAAAAATGGGTCGAGGAAGATGACATGATTTTGAGTGATTTATCACGTCGTTTTATTAATCGTGATTTATTTAAATATATTCCGTTTGACGGCTCAATAATAACAATTTCAGAACTTCAAGAGTTATTTGAAGCGGGAGGAATTAATCCTAATTATTACTTTGTGAGCGAGTCGTTTTCAGATTTACCTTACGATTATGATCGACCAGGTTCTAATCGTAAACCCATTCACTTACTAAGAAGAGATGGTTCAATTAGAGAGATTAGTAATCAATCATTAGTCATTAATAGTATTACAGGAATTAATAGAGAAGATTATAAATTATATTATCCAAAAGAATTGATTTTAAATATTAAGGATGAAGAGATAAAAGGTTCTATTATTAATCTTTTAAATGAATTAAATTAATCAATCGATTGATAGAAATTGTTTGCTCATTTAATATAGAATTCAGTTGGAAATTGTCAGAGGAGGTGGCCTACGTGTCAGAAAAGAAAGGTTTTAATTTTAATATTATTAAAAATGATCCCTTAGATGGACATAAAGGTACCAATATTGGTTCAATTACTTTAGATAATATTGCGCCAGTATTTATAGATGTTGCAAATCAAGAAGCTTTTATTGATATTGGTGGCATGCATGCACGTGCTAAAGTTGAAAAAGGTGTTAAATGGATTACCGACAAATCAGAAGTAGAAGGCGAAGAAGCAAAAGAATACTGGCTTTGTTGGGTTACTACTGAAAGAGGAGAACATGGCCCATATTACGCTGGTGTAACGGGATGCTATTTATTAGTAAATAAAAGCATTCGTCGTGGGTATAAAAGTATGCCTGAACATGTGAACATGATGGATAAATCTATGAAACATCAAATTATTATCGATCATATTGGTAAAGAGAATAAAAAAGTACTTAAAGACTTTTTACAAAATCATAATGAAGATATGTGGAATAACTCAAGCAAAGAATTATTTGACGCATTTGAATAAATAATTAATAAACCAACAACTTTCAAAATCATCCTTTGATGATGTGTAGTTGTTGGTTTATTTTTATATTATAAATTGAGTTGTTCAACCATACATTTAGTTATTTGTTGGTAAATAGTTTGAATATTTTGATTATACTTTTTGGCGATTTCTTTGATTTGATCAAATTCTGGTTTGGCTTTGATTAATTCATCATTTTTATAAGCTAATTTAACTGACACATTGCCATAAGGTGTTTCAATATCATGATATTGACGACTTAGAATACGACGGTTAACTGTATAGCTTCTAACACCTAATGTTGATGTATGTGTAAGTATGAAATCTTCAATAGTTGATTTATAATCTGGTTTACAAATAACTGTAAGTTGAGTAGCAGGGCGTTGTTTTTTCATAATAATTGGTGTGTAGAATATGTCCAATACCTTTTGATTTACAGTATTTTCCATTATATCACCTAACATTTCAGCGGTCATATCATCAATTTGACATTCTATGACCTGTACCTGGTCAGCTTCATTTTGTTGATCTAGCACTTCAAATTGAATGACTCTTAACACATTTGGAAAGTCGAATTCTTTGGTTCCGGCTCCATAACCAATGTTCTTCATTGTATTTGCAGGAAATGTACCAAACGAATTTACAAGGCTTTTAGCAAAAGCTGCCCCAGTAGGTGTAGTTAATTCACTAGATACATTAAACTGTGCTAAAGGTATTCCTTTTAATATTTCTGCAGTAGCTGGTGCTGGAATTGGATAAACACCATGTGCGATTTTTATTCGACCATTTCCTGTTGGAATAGGTGAGCAATAAAGAATATCTATGTCTAAAAGTTCTAGAGCAATACAGCCTCCAATAATATCAATGATTGAATCCATAGCGCCTACTTCATGAAAATGAACTTCGTCTACTGACATACCATGTATTTTAGCTTCAGCATGTGCAATAACATTGAAAATAGCTTTGCTACGCGTTTTAACTCTATCATTTAAAGTACTATTATCTATAATGTTATATATATCAGAAGCTTTACGATGATGGTGTGATTCTTCAAAATCAATTTTCAGTGACGTGGCTTGTATGCCTTGCTTCATTACTTTATTAAAATGTAATGAAAACGTATCGATGGGTAATTTTTTTAATTCATTTTCAATTTCCTGAGGGTTAGCACCTATATCTACAAGTGCGGATAATAGCATGTCACCAGCAATACCAGCATGACAATCTAAATACAATGCATTACTCATATTAGTGTCTCCATTTCTATTTATTTTCCAACATGTTTATAATCATCGAAGCATTATAACCAGCACCAAAACCATTATCTATATTAAGTACACTTGTTCCAGGCGCACATGAATTAATCATTGATAATAATGTTGTTATACCATTTAAATTAGCACCGTAACCTACACTAGTAGGAACTGCATAAACAGGATGATCCACTAATCCTCCGACAACGCTAGCTAATGCACCCTCCATACCTGCTATAACAATTGAAACGTGACCTTTACGTATATCTTGGATATGTTCAAAAAGGCGGTGAATACCTGAAACACCTACATCATAAAATCTTTGAACATTTGTACCCATGACTTCTGCTGTTAAGGCTGCTTCTTCAGCGATAGGTAAGTCCGAAGTGCCAGCACATAATACTGAAATGTACGCGTTTGATTTAGGTATAGCATCAATTGGGCTAGATATGATTTGTGCTAAATCATGATATTGTAATTGTGGATGCTTATTGATAATATATTGCGCTTTGTCATTATTCACTCGAGTTACGAGAATAGTTTGATTGGTATTAAGTAAACTTTCGATAATTTGATCAATTTGTTCTTTAGTTTTAACTTGTCCAAAGATGACTTCAGGGAAACCTTGTCTTTGTGCACGATGTAAATCGATTTTAGCAAAGCCCAATTCGTCGTAATGACGGAGTTGGGCTTTCGCTTCTTCTACAGATATTTGATTGTTGTGAACTTTATTTAGAATTTGTTCTAGTTGTTCGTTGTTATCTTTCATATTTTGACATCCTTATAATTATTAGAATTAATACTTAAAATTCAGATGACTTAGTGTTTATAACTTCGTTCATACTACCTGTACGATAACCTTCTAAATCGATAGTTACGTAGTCAAATCCTAGCTCTTTAAGTCTTAATGTAATATTTGTTTTATTTTGAATAACTGTAGATAACGCATCATCTTCTACTTCAATACGTGCTATATTTTGATGATAACGTACACGAACATTATTAACGCCTAGACTTAGAATATATTTTTCTGCTTCATTAACTTTATTTACTTTTGAAAAGCTTAAAGGTTCACCATATGGAATTCTTGAAGCTAAACTACATAATGCTGGTTTATTCCAAACTGGTAAATGATGTTGTTGACTTAAATCACGTACTTCAGATTTGTATAGCTCAGCTTCTTGAAGTACACTTCGAACATTAAATTCTTCTCTAGCTTTTAATCCAGGACGGAAATCTTCTAAGTCATCCATAATCATTCCGTCGATAACATAGTTAAATCCGACTTGTTTTCTGATATCTTCTAAATTGCTATACATCAAACGTTTGCTATAATACCAGCTTTCTGGTGTGTTTTTAATAATATTTTCATCATTCAATTCAGACATTTCAGCTTCTACTACATGAATACCTAAGCTATTACCAAGTTCGATAGCTTGGTCAAATTCTTCATTACGGAAAAGTTCAGATTTGACTACAACAGGCATTATATTTTCAGTTCCTAAATTGTCGATTGCTTTTTTAAGAACGAGACTACTATCTACACCACCAGAAAAGGCGATAACTACACTTCCCATATTGTTTAATAATTGATCTAATTTTTCTTCTTTATTGTTTATATTAGTCATGTTGAATTCCTCCTATAAGTAATTTAAATTATTCATTTTCTACGTATGGAATTGTTAATGGACCTTGAGGCATGACACCAATCGTTAATGGACGACCATACGATTCTTCTAATTCTTGTAACGTTTTTTCCATATCTGATGTAGGATTAAGCATTGAGTCTTTAAGTTGTTGGTCAGTTAACTCTGAATATACATATACATTGGCAAATGTTTGAATACTTGCTTGTTTTTGTACTTGCCATTGGTCAACTTCAGAAAAGTTAGGATCATGTATTAAATCTAAAATACCTTGAGGCGTATCTGCCATTTTGAAAATTTCAGCGAATTTACCATGATCTGGGAAACCATCTGCACATTCAGAAACCATAATAATATTACCGCCTTCTTTAACCACTTTACTTGCAGCACTCATACCTTTAACAGTTTGATAAAGGTTTTGGTCAAGTGGATAACCTGAGTTAGAGGCAATAACGACATCGAATCTTTGATCACATTTAAACATGGCATGTTCTTTAACATAGGCACAACCTTGTTTGTGTGCTTCAAAAACTTCTCCGGCAAATGCTGCAGTAATCTCTTTATCTTTGTTTAATGCAACGTTTAGCATAAAGTGTGGCTTACACATTTTATTTACTTCACGAGCCATATTTTGGACAGGATTATCATCTAAATTTCCCCATGTTGAACGAGGGTCGCCAATCATTTGGGCATTATGGAAAGTTTGAATGGTTTCAATTCCAGCAATACCTGGCATAATACCTTTAGGACCACCAGAAAAACCTGCAAAAAAGTGAGGCTCAATAAAACCAGTCACAATTTTAAAATCAGATTCTACATAATCTTTATTTAAATAAACATCACAACCATATTGACTATGGCCAACTTTTGTTAAGCTTTCTTCTTCATTACAATGATTGTGAACAATTTTAACAGTGTCAACAATGTCTTCGCCTAACATACTTATTAATTCTTCTCGTGTTTGATCTCTATGTGTGCCAGTGCCATTGATAATCACAAAGTTTTCTCGAGGTACATGACTTAACTCTTCCATTAATAACGGTACCAATATATGGTTAGGTGTAGGTCGTGTAATATCACTAATGACAATAGAAACTGTATCACTACTTTTAACCATGTCTTTTAAAGGTTTCGAGTTGGTAGGATGTTGTAATACATCTTTAATCGTTCCCTCTACATTTTCCACTGGATCAATATTTAAGGGTTCTATGACTGTGCTATCGTCAGGAACTTCAACATCTATTTCGGATTTCCCATATAATACTTTTGTTATCAAAATATTCCCCTCCGTTGTAGAAGCATTGAAATCTCTTCTTGTTTTTGTTCTGAATTGTTTGATTATTATAGTTAAATTATATCATAGGTATTGCAAAATTTTAATTTATGAAAGTATATAACTATTACCACCATTGAATTGTTCTTTTATATGTAAATGTAAATTTATGAATTAATATTTTGTTTTCTATATTTATATTGTAAAAAAAGATTAAATAGTATTAACAAATTCATCAAAAAAATGTATATTTAATGTAGATAAACATAAGGAGGCTAAAATATGCCTGAACAACAAAAAGATAATAATGCATTAGTTTTTATAATCCTTGGATGGGTATTTTCTGCGTTATCATTAATTGTATTACCAATTATTTTTGGTCCAGCAGGAATTGTGTTTGGTGCTTTAACAATTAGTAAAGGTAAAAAGACACACGGTATTATCATTATCGTCGCTGCAATAGTATTCACTATTTTAGGGTTCACTTTAGGATATATTATTGCATCAAATGCAGGTGCATAATTTTACCAATTGCTTTTAAGATAAATCATATGAAGTAGAATTGTTAAATTTAGTAAGAAAATAAAATACAGCTATAAATTCAGCCATTCATTTTGAAAAAGAATGAATGGCTATTATTATAGGAAAGTTTAATGATTTTTAATGAATTAAAAATTGATATAGGGGATGAGACCATGCAATTTAAATTAAAAGAAGATGAACTAATCGATTATTTAGAACTAAAATATCCTGAGTTAAATTTTGTTAAAGGTAGATTTTTAGTAGGACAACATAAGCAAGAAGACTTACATGTGTATTATTTAGGAGAAGATACGTTTGCATGTGTCACTATTGCATTTAAAACTTTTGAAATTAAAGATGCTGATATTTTAGATTATGCACCTGTTATAGAGATAAGACTTAAAGATGGTATGTTATTTAGAAAAATGCGAATTGTAACTGAAGCGGGCGTTTTAAAATATGGTACATCTAAAGTGTTGTTAAGTGACTTTCAAAAAGAAAACTATGACAAGTTTATAGATGGAAATAAAGAAAAAGTGATTTATAAAGAAGGAGCGTTCCAATAGTTATCATTTCAGTAGTGGGGTATATTTACACATACATATAAAAATGATAATATAAAAAATAAATAATTAATATTATAGAGTATGAGGTATAGATATGAATAAATTAATATTCATTACAACATTGAGTTTCGGCATCGTATATTTCTATAAATATCAAATGGAAAAATATAAGTATCAAAGTGATATTGTTGATATTGAATCAGTAGAAGATTTGATTTAAGTATACTTGTTTTACTTTAAGTGGGTGAACTAATTATAGTTTGCTCATTTTTTGTTTTTTAAATATTTTAAATAGGCCAATACTACAAGCAATAGGGCAATTATGCTATAATATCATGTATTATTGTGTAGAATAAGGGAGTAGTAAATTGGAAAATAATGTAAAAATTCAAACGAAACAAATAATTAAACAGAACGGCGATAAAGAGAAGTTTGATTTTACTACTGAGGGATCATGGCACAAGCGTCAGTCTCACATCATTAGATATAACGAAAATATAGATGATGCCAAAGTGAATGTAACGATTAAGATAGAGGACGACGGCGTAAAATTGATCCGTAAAGGCGACATTAATATGAACTTTCATTTTGTAGAAGGTGCGGAAACAACGACCCTTTACGATATACCAGCTGGACGTATTCCATTAAATGTTAAAACGTTAAGTATTCTACATTTTGTAACACCAGATGGTGGTAAACTGAAAGTACATTACGAACTATATCAAAATGAAGAAAAAATGGGTTCATACCAATATGAAATAAATTATAAGGAGTTAGGCTAATGAATATTATCGATAAAGTAAAGCAGACGCTTATTCAAGAAATAGAAGCAAGTATTAAAAAAGCTGAATTAGCAGAAGATATTCCAGAAATTAAAATTGAAATACCTAAAGATGTAAAGAATGGAGATTATTCAACAAATATCGCAATGGTATTAACTAAAATTGCTAAACGTAACCCAAGAGACATTGCTCAAGCGATTGTCGACAACTTAGATGCTAGTAAAGCACATGTTAAACAAATTGATATTGCAGGACCTGGATTTATTAATTTCTATCTAGACAATCAATACTTAACTGACATCATTCCAGAAGCAATCCAAAAAGGACATCAATTTGGGAATGCAGAAACATCTAAAAACAAAAATATTTTACTTGAATATGTATCAGCCAACCCAACTGGTGATTTACATATCGGTCATGCACGAAATGCGGCTGTTGGTGACACGCTAGCTAATATTTTAATTGCAGCTGGATATAATGTCACACGTGAATATTATATTAATGATGCTGGTAATCAAATTTCTAATCTTGCGCGCTCTATCGAAACACGTTTCTTTGAGGCGTTAGGTGATAACAGTCATGAAATGCCTGAAGATGGATATAACGGCAAAGATATTATTGAAATTGGTAAAGATTTAGCTGATAAACAACCAGAAATTAAAGATTATAGCGATGAAGAACGTTTGAAGACATTTAGACAGCTAGGTGTCGATTATGAAATGTCTAAATTGAAAAAAGATTTATCAGATTTCCATACTCATTTTGATAGTTGGTTTAGCGAAACATCTCTTTATGAAAAAGGAGAAATTAAAGAAGTATTAGCTAAAATGAATGAATTAGGCTATACCTATGAAGCAGATGGTGCGACTTGGTTACGTACATCTGACTTTAAAGATGACAAAGATAGAGTTTTAATTAAAAAAGATGGCAATTACACTTATTTCTTACCTGACATTGCCTATCATTTTGATAAAGTTCAACGTGGAAATGATATTTTAATCGATTTAATGGGTGCTGACCATCACGGTTATATTAATCGTTTGAAAGCGTCACTTGAAACTTTTGGTGTAGACAGTGACCGATTAGAAATTCAAATCATGCAAATGGTACGTTTAATGCAAAATGGTGAAGAAGTTAAAATGAGTAAACGTACAGGCAACGCGATTACTTTACGCGAAATTATGGATGAAGTTGGTGTGGATGCTGCGCGTTACTTCTTAACTATGCGTAGCCCAGATACACACTTTGATTTTGATATGGAATTAGCAAAAGAACAATCTCAAGACAATCCAGTGTATTATGCACAATATGCGCATGCTCGTATTTGTTCTATCTTGAAACAAGCTAAAGATCAAAGTATTGAGGTTAGTACTGATGTTGATTTTTCAAAAATTACTAATGACAAAGCAATTGAATTATTGAAAAAAGTAGCTGAATTTGAAACTACGATTGAAAGTGCTGCAGAATCAAGAGCACCACATCGTATGACTAATTACATTCAAGATTTAGCTTCTCATTTCCATAAATTCTATAATGCTGAAAAAGTACTTACAGATGACATTGAAAAAACAAAAGCACATGTTGCATTAATAGAAGCGGTAAGAATAACATTAAATAATGCTTTAGCATTAGTTGGTGTGTCAGCTCCAGAAACAATGTAGTAAATAGTATAAAACAAATTGTCTCAAATACCCTTATAGCTGCGGTTATAGGGGTATTTTTAATATAAAGAACTAGAAAGTGGTGAAAAATTGTTACACACACAAGAGTTATATGACATTCTATATCAAAATATGGGGCCTCAACATTGGTGGCCTGCCGCCAGTGAAATAGAAATGATGTTAGGAGCAATACTCGTCCAAAATACAAATTGGAAAAATGCAGACTTAGCCTTAACATCTTTAAAACATGAGACAAATTTTAATCCACAACACATTTTAGATATACCACTAGAAGACTTACAACAAATCATTAAATCGAGTGGATTCTATAAAAATAAAGGGAAGGCTATACATGCTTTATTATCATGGTTAAATGATTATCAATTTAATTATGAGGCTATTGTTTCAAAATTTGGAGACGATTTGAGAAAGGAATTATTAAAAATTAGAGGCGTCGGCAGTGAAACGGCTGACGTATTAATAGTTTACATTTTTGGTGGAATAGAATTTATTCCAGATAGTTATACGAGACGTTTGTATGCCAAATTAGGATATTCTAATACTGATAGTTATGATAAGTTTAAAAAAGAAATTCAATTACCAAGTACTTTTACGAATCAAGATGCTAATGAATTTCATGCTTTGTTAGATAACTTTGGAAAGAACTACTTCAATATTAAAAATGGCACACATTATACCTTTTTAGATCCGTATTTTGAATAAAATATTGTATATAAAGAATTATGATAAGTATTGGTATTCTTTGATTTTGTGAACTTTAATCATATAATAATCATTTTAAAATTAATCATAACTATAAATTACTATTATTTTGAAAACGTTTGAAAAACAATATATAAATTATATAATAGGAGATAAGAAAAAATAGGAGAAATGATTATGATTAATGCATATAAAAAGTTTTGGCAATATGCTTTTACGTGTGAAGGACGGACACGACGCAAAGATTTTTGGTTAGGTGCTTTATTAAATATTATTTGTTTAATAATCATGGCGATTATTGCTGCATTAGTTTTTGCACATATGGAAAATGGTAAAGTTTTATACGATATTGTGTTTTATATATTTTATGTTGTGCTGGCAATACCTATGTTTTCGATATCAGTGAGACGATTTCATGATATAGGTAAAGGAAAAACAATACCAATCATCTATTTGGTTTTAACATTACTATCCCCTATATATCAGATTAGTGAGGATTATAAATGGATTTCTCAAATTTCTGATTCAAATGTAGCATTATTAATAATTATAGCTATTGTCTCAATAATTCTTGCAATAGCATCTATTGTCATTTCAATTATGGCTCTAGTTTACTGTGTTAAGGATAGTGAAGAAGGAACGAATCAGTATGGTCCCAACCCTAAAAAAGTTAAAAATAAAGGAGATTAATTATGATTAATGCATTCAAAAAATCTTGGCAAAACGCCTTGATATTAGAAGGACGAACTCGAAGAAAAGATTTCTGGTGGGCCTTGTTACTTAATACTATTTTAATGGCTATTTTAACATTATTATTTGATTTTTTATCAAATATAACAGGAAGTTTTGGTATTGTTTTCGACATTATAGATTATATAGTGGCTATCATCTTTTATATAGTAATTTTCACATTATCAGTAAGACGATTTCATGATATTGGCAGAGGCATGACGATACCAGTTATTATGTTAGTTATATCAATAATTTCTTTAAGTAACGAAATTATAAAAGAATATCACCTAGATAGTCAGTTAGATATAAATAATCATATTTTAATAGGGATAATTAGCATAATTGCATTAATATATTTCATATTTTTAATTGCTATCTCACTTATTTGTTTAGCTTATTGCATACAAGACAGTGAAAAAGGAACAAACCAATATGGACCTAATCCTAAAGGTGAGACAACTCAATCTTAAATAAATACTAATTTTTTAAAACTGTGTTACGAGCTTTGTAGCTTATAATACAGTTTTATTTTGTATAAACTCATCAGCAACTATAAATTAATTCTTAAAAAAGGGGACTTATATTTACAAATTGACATTATCCTAGTGAATAAGTAAGATAAAAAAGTTATAATCAAATGATAATACGAGTCGCTTGTTTAATTACTATGAATGAGGGTGGTTTCATGCCAAGTAATCAACGAGATTTTACACATGGTAATATATTTAAATCTTTATTCTTTTTCTCAGGACCAATCATGATTACAAACCTTCTTCAATCTTCGTTTCAGATTATTGCGAGTTTATGGGTGGGTAATTTATTAGGTGCACATGCTTTAGGTGCAGTTGCAATTTCAACGACGATTTTACTTACAATGCTTTCTTTTATTATTGGTCTCAATAACGCAGTATTAACGATATTGTCTCAATTTTTCGGTAAAAAAGATTATCAAGGTTTAAAACAATATTTGAATGCCTTTGTTGTTGTTATGACAACGATGGCAATTATTTTTGGTGCCCTTGGATTTATCTTTTCAAAGCAATTATTATTATTGATGGGAACACCGGAGTCTTTATTAGGACAAGCTAATACCTATTTACAAATAAGCTTTTTAGGTATTTTATTCTTATTCGGATATAATTTTGTAAATACAGTGTCACGTGCGCTTGGAGATAGTAAAACACCGATGCGTATCGTTTTTCTAGCTGTTGTACTCAATGCTTTTTTAGCGCCATTATTTATAGGTGGATTTCAGTTAGGCATAGCGGGTGCGGCACTTTCAACAGTTGTATCTCAAGGTCTAGCGTTTATTTATAGTTTATATCATTCAATGAAACACGAATTAGTTCCTTTCACCATTCCTAAAGTACCTTCTATAGAACAAGTGTTATTAATATTAAAATTAGGGATACCAGCCGGTCTACAAATGGCTGTTATTCAAGGCGGTAATGCAGCTATTTTAAGTGTAGTGACTCAATTTGGTGGAGATACTGTAGCTGGTTTTAGTGCATCTCAAAGATTAGATAGTTTAATCATGTTACCGGCAATGGCACTTGGAACGGCGGTAAATAGTATGGCAGGTCAAAATATTGGTGTTGGTGATTGGAAAAGAGTTAGACAAATTGCCAAAGTATCTGCATTATATAATTTCATGATTATGACTACGATTGCATTAATTGTTATTTTAGTTGCAGATGTTGCAATTAGATTCTTTATTCAAGATCCTGAAGCCGTTAATTTTGGGAGTCATTACTTGAGAATTGTAGCGCTTTGTTATCCATTCTTAGGCTTAAATTTTGTGTTTAATGGTATTGTGAGAGCATCAGGAGCCATGTATCAAGTGTTGATTTTAAATATCATCTCATTCTGGATACTAAGATTTCCATTAACTGAGCTTTTTTCAAAAATGTTTGGTCAAAATGGTATTGCTATAGGTATGGGAATTGGTTTTATTATAAGTAGTATCTTTGCAGTCTCATATTATCAATTTGGAAAATGGGATCAAAAAGTCATTACTGAAGAAAATAAGTAATAGATTAAAACAAAGAGGTCGGGACAAAAGCGCTTAGGATTTGAGCAGAACCGAACGATGAGCAAAATTGTTTCTCAAATTTTGTCGAATCGTGAGAGCTTCTGCCGAAAATCCTGCTTTTGGGACGCCGTTAATCGGTTTCCCAGAGCACAAAAACTTTATGTCTCAACCTCATTTTTGTTTAAAATCGATGTAAAAATAAATTATATTTTGAAAAAATGAAAAACCTAATGAAATTTGTATAGAATTTGATATGATTAAAAGAAAGATTATACATATAAAAATTAAACTGAATGGAATGAGAATATATGAAACGTCATTTGTGGATAGTCATGATAGCTACAATTTTAATTCTAGCAGGTTGCAGTCAAGGTAATGATTCTAAATCATCTAATAATAAAGATAAACAAGCTTCTGATGGAAAATCACCATATCATCGAATCGTTTCGCTAATGCCAAGCAACACAGAAATACTATATGAACTTGGTTTAGGAGACAATGTAGTAGGTGTATCTACAGTGGATGATTACCCTAAAAATGTTAAAAAAGGGAAAAAGCAATTTGATTCAATGAACTTAAATAAAGAAGCGTTATTAAAAGCAAAACCTGATTTAATACTTGCGCACGAATCACAAAAATCATCATCTGGAAAAGTATTAGATTCACTAAAAAAAGACGGGATTAAGGTCGTCTATGTGAAAGATGCTCAATCAATTGATGAAACATACGATACATTTAAATCTATAGGAAAGTTAACGCATAAAGAAAAACAAGCGAATCAATTAGTCAAAGAAACGAAAGACAATGTAAATAAAGTAGTGCAATCTATTCCAAAGCATCATAAAAAACAAAATGTATTTATTGAAGTATCATCAAAACCAGATATTTACACAGCAGGTCAGCATACTTTCTTTAATGATATGTTAAACAAACTTCAAGCTAAAAACAGCTTTAATGATATTGAAGGTTGGAAATCTGTAAGCAAAGAAAGCATTATAAAGCACAATCCAGATATATTTATTTCAACTGAAGGAATGTCACAATCTGATTATAAAAAAATCATAGAAAAACGTGGTGGATTCGATAAAACGAATGGGGTAAAACACAATCGCATTGAAACAGTAAATGGTGACGAAATATCACGACCAGGACCTAGAATTGATGATGGATTAAAAGAATTAAGAGACGCTATTTATAAAAAATAATATAAATTTAAAAGTACTAGCAGAAACATGTCAGGCCTATAAGTAAAGTTTTTAGATAGGTAGGTAACTTGAATGGCTAGTACTTTTTTTATTTAAAATTTGTTATGATGAGCACGATATCTATATTGTAAATAGGAAAGAGAATAAAATGAAAAAGTTGAAAACAATTTTAATATGGACATTATTATTAATAGTGATTACTTTAATAAGTTTGGTATGGCAAATTGGTGATTTATCAGATCCATTTAATCAAACTATTTTATTGAAAGTTAGATTACCAAGAGGGATGGAAGCTGTACTTACGGGAGCAACTTTAACTTTAGCAGGTCAAATGTTTCAGACTGTACTTAATAATCCATTAGCTGATAGTTTTACGTTGGGGTTAGCAAGTGGAGCAACATTTGGTTCAGGTTTAGCACTTTTTCTTGGTTTAAGTTTCTTGTGGATTCCTTTTTTCTCTATTGGCTTTAGTCTTATTACACTTGTAATAGTGTTAGGACTAACTATGGCATTATCTCACGGGTATCCTGTGCGAGTTTTAGTACTCATTGGTTTGATGATAGGTGCCTTATTTAATGCTTTATTATATATTTTGATTTTAATTAAGCCACAAAAATTAAATTCAGTAGCCAACTATTTATTTGGAGGATTTGCCTCTGCTGAAATTGAAAATAATATAGTGATAGCTATCGTATTAATTGTAGCTATTGTATGTTTATCCTTATTAATCCGTTCTATTAAATTATTGCAACTGGGTGAATTGAAGGGGCAGTCTTTAGGTTTAAATGTTCAACGTATTACATTTATAGTACTTACTATAGCTTCAATTATAACGGCAGTTGTCGTAGCCTATGTGGGCATTATCGGCTTCATAGGTATGATTGTGCCTCAATTAGTCCGTCGTTATTATTGGCGTTTTGAGTTAGGAATACAGATGATTTTGAATACAATCATTGGGGCTACTGTTATGATAATGGCAGATTTCATAGGAAGTACGGTTATTCATCCAATACAAATACCAGCCAGTATAGTCATGGCATTACTAGGTATACCAGTATTATGTTATATATTATTATCTCAATATAAAGTATTACGCTAATCCTATTCATTTGCTAAAATAGGAATTAATAAACTATGAAGAGGTTACTAAGATGGATTTGAGTCATATAAAAGCAATTGTCTTTGATTTAGAGGGGACATTGCTAGATCGAGTAAAATCACGTGAGAAATTTATAGAAGAACAATATGAAAGATTTCATGATTATTTTGTCCATGTACAGCTCGCTGATTTTAAAAATAAATTTATCGAGTTAGATGATGATGAAGATAATGATAAACCGGATTTGTATAAAGAAATTATAAAGCAATTTCATATTGATAGATTAACTTGGAAAGATTTATTTAATGACTTTGAGATGCATTTCTATCGTTATGTCTTTCCTTATTATGACACGTTATACACTTTGGAGAGATTGTCTAATGCTGACTATCTTATTGGTGTTATAGCTAATGGGAAATCAAAAATAAAGCAATTCAGATTACATTCTTTAGGTATTATGCATGTGATTAATTACTTATCTACTTCTGAAACAGTAGGTTATCGAAAACCCCATCCAAAAATATTTGAAGATATGATTGATCAACTAGATGTTAAAGCAGAGGAGATTATGTATGTCGGAGACGATGCTTTAAATGATGTCGCACCTGCACGTGCCATGGGAATGGTAAGTGTATGGTATAAACAAGAATATGCTGAAATAGAGCCTCTTAAAGAAGAAGTAGATTTTACAATTACAACAATCGAAGAATTATTAGATATATTACCGAAAAACTTTAACTTAGAAGGAGAACAATCTAATGGATTTATTTACTAGAAATGATGGAACAACATTACACTACAATACGTTAGGCGAGGGTTATCCTGTAGTGCTTGTTCATACAGCATACGATAATTATTCTGTTTTTAATAATTTGGCTAAAAAGCTTGCTAAATCATTTCAAGTGGTGTTGATCGATTTAAGAGGGCATGGATACTCTGATAAGCCTAGAAACATAATATTTAAAGAGTTTTCAGATGACATTATCGCATTATTAGATTACATATACATAGACCAAGCTGCATTTATTGGCCATGAACTAGCTACTATGATTATATCTGATTTGGCTGTAAGATATCCTGACTATGTTTCTTCATTAACTTTAGTTAATCCTACATCTGTTGAGGGAGAATTACCTGAAGAACGATTATTTAGAAAATATGCTCATAAAATACGTAATTGGAATGATGAGGAACAGTCTAAATTTTTAAATAATAAAAAATATTACAAACCACGTAAAATGAATAAATTTTTAAAACATGTAGAAGATACGAATGCTATTTCAACAAAAGAGGAAATACAAGCTATCGAAGAGGTATTTAAATCTAAGGGTATTGCTGAGGTATTTTCAGAAGTAGAGGCACCGACGCTAATTATTGCTGGAGAATATGGAGAAAGAACAACTACATTAGAAGCGAAAGAAGTATTAGATTTAATAGTACACGGAGAATTTTTAGTGTATAGTGCTTCTAGTTTATATCCATTTGTAGAAGAAGAACATAAGTTTATTGATGATGTATCCACATTTATCAAGCAACACATACGTTGATAAACAATATAAACATTGGATTAATGAAGGGTTTGTGTAAGACTTTAGAATGAAATCTGTAATGTTTTTGTAATATTATTGTCATTTTAGTAATATTTATAGTATACTAACAATAAGCACAAGAAAGAGATATTGATAAAAAGGAGCGTGTGCTTATGAAAAAGCTAATGGCATCATTACTTGTTTCAGGTCTAGTTGTCACAGGAGTAAACGTTAATCACGTTGAAGCAGCAACTGGAAATTCACTTCAAACCGTTCAACAAATCACTCAAGGCGATCAATCATTAGAAAATGTTAAAATAGGCGAGTCTATTCAAAGTGTTTTAAATAAATATAGTCATCCAATTTATTCTTATAATGAAAATGGATCAGAACACTATTATGAATTTAGAACACATAAAGGCGTTCTATTAGTTACAGCAGATGGCAAAAAAGATAAAGGTCACGTGACACGTGTATCTATGACTTATAATAAAGCTGACGGACCAACATATAAATCAGTTAAACAAAATGTAAGCCCTAGTGCTGTAAGCCGTGTACATTATAATAAAGTAACTGGTAACTTTGGTTATATCCAAGATAAAAATGCAAGCTATCAATTTAGCTCAAATTCACCTAAAGATAAAAATGTAAAACTTTATAGAGTGGATTTAGGTAAATAAAATAGCGTTTAAAATAGCTAATAACCGATAAACATATTCATAAATGATATACATGTCATAAAGTTAGGAACTTAGTTCAACTTTAAAGGTGTACATCAATATTTTGAATATATGTTTGTCGGTTATTTTGTGTTTTGAATAAATAAAATTAGTTTATTTTATCTAGGATAAACTTAACCATTAGTATAAAATTAAATTTAAGTGTAAAGAAATCACGAAAATATTATGTTACAATGCTATATTGATAGTAATTAAAGCGTGTTTAATATTTTAAAATTTATGTATAGAGTGAAAATAGTATGCTTAAGTTTTCTTCTTAAGTAGTTTATCGAATAAAATGAACATCAAGAAAGTGTTATTAAAGGAGCTTAATATGAGGGTAAATGATAAAGTTTTACTTGAAAATATCAATGACTATTTCAGTCATAAAGGTATGTCGCCTAATCTAATTGATGATATAAAAGAAAAGTTTCGTGTAGATATCCAAAAGTCAGAAGCCAAAGACCAAGATTATATAGAATATAGAGGTAAATCTCCAGCACAAATTATATTGATTATTCAACGTAATTTATTTGCTCTTGAACTTAATCCTATTATCTTTTTTATCATTAATTTTATTCTGATTTCTTATTTATATGATAAACAGTATGTTCAATTTCAGGCGATTACTGGTATCAGTCTATTTTATTGTTTAGTTATTTTTCCAATATCAATTTGGATTTATGTCAGAATTAATAAAAAGAACTATCTCTACAGTAACCGGTTTGAAATGATATTTGGATTTATTATAGCAGCAATTGCGATTATACTCATTACGATGCAAGGTTTCCATTTTAATTGGTCGATTATTCCAATATCAATATATGGTCATCAATTTGTTTTCTTTGTCGGAATTGTTTTAGCTATAATCGGAATTTATTTTAGAAAATTAGAATTTACTGGTTTGGGATTGCTAGTTTGTCAAAAAACGATTGATGCTATGGTTTCAAATCCAGATGTTGCACAAATATTTTCATTAGTCATTTGGATTTTATTAGTGATATTAATTATTTACTGCACTATTAAATTATCAGAACGTACAAAAAGTTAATAAATCTATATTAAAGCCTTCATTAAGAAAAAGTCTTATGAAGGCTTTTCTTTATTTTATTTGAACACTAAATGTAGCCTGAGACATTGTTTTATGTCCCAGGCTCGTACATTTAAATGAAAAAATGTAACAAGAAATTTATAAGGTTAAAGTAAGTTGAATACTATCTAATCATCATTGCGGGGGCAACACTAAGAAATCAGAGATTTCAGAGTTGCGCCCTAAGAAGTTCTAAGTAATAAAATTACTAAGTTGCAGAGGAACGCCTGAGCTAAAGCTCATGCATAAGAAGTTCTAAACAATAAATTGTTAAGAACTTCTAAATATTGGCGTAAAGATATTTTCAAATGGGTATAGTAATTACTAAAGGGAGGTGCCACTATGGATAAAGTTCAATTAAGCAATGAAATTGAAATTGCTTATCGTGATGTAGGGCAAGGCATTCCCATCGTATTAATTCATGGATTAGATGGCAACTTAGCAGCATTTAAACAATTATCTGAACAATTAAGTGACCGCTATAGAGTCATAACTTATGATGTACGTGGTCATGGGAAATCGTCACGATGTGAAGTGTATGATTTAGAAGATCACATTGAAGACTTATATATGTTAATGGATCAATTAGACATAAGCTCGGCACATATTTTAGGACATGATATGGGCGGATTAATTGGAAAACGTTTCACCGAAAAATATCCTTTTAAAACCATTTCGTTAACTGCGATTTCTTCTAAAAGGGAGGATATTGCTCATGGTTTCACACAATTGATGGTGGATCATCAAGATTTAGTTGCTGGTTTTAATAAATCCGAAGCGTTGTTATTATTATTTCCATTTCTATTTAAAGAACAAGATAATACAATGAAATGGTTTCAAGATCAAAGAATGTATAGCAGACCTTCAGCAGAAGAAAGTGCTATAGCGATTAGAGCTCTGATATCTTCTAATGCAGAAGAACAAGAAGCTACACAGTTGGTTAACGTACCAACATTAATTATAAATGGTTTCTATGATCCGTTAATTAAAGATAAAATCAATTATTGTGTTGATGATCATTTTGAAAATATTACTAAAATGATATTCAATGAGTCAGGACATGCACCACATATTGAAGAGCCAGAAAAATTTATAAATGTATACTTAGATTTTATAAGTTCAATTGAACATTGGATATCAAAATAGTTTATTTATATAAGCAAAAAAGGTTACTTATCATGCTAAATCATGATAAGTAACCTTTTTAATGTCAGACACATTTTAATCATCTTCCAAACAATTCATCATTAAAAAATACCTATCTTTATCAAGATAGGTAAACAAAGTAGATACGTACATTAAAGTATATTAAGTTGGTAGCTAAAATATGCGTATCTTTTAATAAAGCTATACTTCAATACGAGACTTATACTTCGTTGTCGTCGTTTGCTTCTGTAATACGATCATTAACGCGTTTTAATAATTCATCAATTTTTTTACGTTGTTTAGTATTAACTAAGATTAATACAGTTCTTTCATCATGTTCGTTACGTTTTTTATCGAAATAATCTTCTTGTGATAAGTTTTTAACCGCTTTAACAACTTGTGGTTGTTTATAGTTTAAATGGTTAATAATATCTTTAAGGTAATATTCCTCTTCTTTGTGTTCGCTAATATAAGTTAAAACTGCGAATTCTTCAAAGCTAATTGAAAATTCTTTTTTGATAATACTTTTTAATTTGTCAGCATAAGTGACCATTGCTAGTAACTCGAAGCAATCATTTATTTTTGAAATAGCCATTACTGAAACCTCCCTATTTATATACACTTACATATACCTTTATAAGTGTCTTTACCCGATTTTATATATTTATATCTCTTTTTTGAAAAATATGAAGTGTCTGCCATAATTTAGTATTAAATTTATTTAAAGAAATATATTTAATGCTATATTATTTAGTTAATTATAACTAAATAAATTTAAGAAGTAAACAAATAAGTGTTTATAAAACTAATTATTGATTATGGTATAACATTTTTTCATATATATACCATTTTTCAATTACAAATTTATCATAACAAATTCAAATTTTCTGTAATTTAATAAAAAAACAACTGAAAAGTAAAGTTTTTGCAATAATTATTACAAATAAATTATTTATAAGAACTTTGTAGTGACTTTGAAGGTGCTTCAACGACCTTTTCATTTAACATTAACCCTTGTGTAACATTAATCATATTTTTTTGGTCTGTTAATTGATATGTAACTTGTCGTTTAACTAAACGATGACCTAATTGTACAAGTACATATTTATTATCAATTAATGCTGTTTTAGGGACGAGAATATCATTTGAGAAAAGTTTGATTTTAAAGTGTGTACCAATAGCGAAATGTTGTTGAGTTGATATTTCAATTTGGTACGTGGATTGGTTACTTTTAATTTGTTGTGGAATATCTGAGATATATTTTATTTTTCCTATAAAACTTTTTTTATCATTAGAATAGATTGAAATATCTTGATTAATTCTTAATTTATCTTTTTCGGATTCTGATATATTAGCACGGATGATGCGTTCATGGCTATTAATTTGCATTATTTTGTTGTTACTTTTTGAAGGTGATTGAGTAAATAAGTGTACCTTTCCAGAAGTTGGAGAATAAATGGTTGTACGGGTTTCAGATTTATCTTTAACAAATTGTGATGTCATTAAAGTTCTTTCAAGTAATTGTTGTTGTTGTTGAATCGATAACTTGGGAAATGCTTTTTGAATTTGGGAAAGGGTTAAATGTTGTTGTTGCTCAAGTTGTTTTTGTTTAGAGGGGTTAAAATATTCGAATAGGAGTGTATCTTTTTTGATACTTGATTGATGTTTAACTAAGAATTGGTTGATGTAACCAAGTTGATCATTATAGTAAATGTTAAAACTTTTGACTGCTTCTTGAGTGCCTATTGTAGATAATAAAAGCTTATGTTTAACCTTTATAGTTTTGAATTGATTGGATTGAGATTGTTGTTGAGAAGAATGATAGAAGTAAAATCCAAAGTAGAGAGAAATAATTAACAATAGAATGGATAAAATAAAAATAGTTAGTTTTTTTAAATTCAATAAGTTCACCTCGTGGAAATAGATGGATATATTATACAATGCAATATTATATTGAGGTATATTGAAATTAAATTAGATTTTAATTTTGTATAAATTTATTGTTAATATGAATGAAATAAATAAAAATCGAGTTCATAAATAGAACTCGATTAGAATAAACGTAATAGTATAATGCCAATTGCGATACAGACTAATCCTATGCATTTACGAAGAGTGATCTTATTTTTAGGCGTACCTAGTAAACCAAAGTGGTCGATAATGACACCCATTAACATTTGACCTAGCATACCTACAATAGTTGTCAGAGCGGCACCTAGAAAAGGCATTAATACGATGTTTGAAGTGACAAATGCCATACCTAATACACCACCGACAAAATAAACAGGTTTAATTTGACCTAATTTTTCATGTGAACGATGTACTTTTAAACTTTTATGGAATATAAGAGTCAAAATCAATAAAGCGATAGTACCTATAGTGAACGAGACGAGGGAAGCAAAGAAAGAAGAATCAACTTCTTTAGCTAACGCACTATTAATTGTAGTTTGTATAGGAGGTGCGCAACCAAAAATAAATCCTACAATTAACCATATATATAAACGAGAATTAGATTTCCCCATTAATTTGTCTTTAGGTATTTGATTCATTAATAATATACCGATGAGTAATAATATAATTCCAACGGCTTTAAAAAGGGTGAATGATTGTTCATTTGCACCAAACAAACCTAACGTATCAATTGTGACACCCATGATAATCTGACCAGCCACAGTAATGACTACTGTAAGCGCAGCACCAAGTCTAGGTAATAATAATAAATTTCCTGTTAAGAAACATACACCTAATAAACCACCGATAAACCAATGATAATTGATGTCTTGATGAGTAAGGAAGCTTGGCGCCAACATTTGAGGATTAATGATTAAATTAAGAATAATTAAACATACTGTGCCAACACCGAAAGAAATTGTTGAAGCATAAAAAGAAGACTTCGTATATTGACTAAGTCTTGAATTCACTGAAGTCTGTATTGGGATTAACATACCTACAAAAATACCTAAAAAGTATAGAAAAGCCATATTGTGTGTCACTCATTTCTTATATAGTGAATTAATTATAACGGAAATAAGGGTTATATAAAATAGATGGCGTTAAATCATATAGAGAAATATGAGGTCATAATATTCATATTCTATGATAATAAAAAAACGCTTCTTACTGAATCATTGTTCAGTGAGAAGCGGTTTAAATATCAAATTGGCACTATCTATTTGTTTTCAAAAAGAATTTGAGTATTTTTAGTTACGATATACGCTGCATAGATTTTATTAATTGGGCCTTCAGTTGATTTTAAAATATCTAACTTTAATAACTGTTTCATACATTCTTTTGCAATTTGTTCAGTTATAGAGCTGTCATTTTCGGGTATTTGTAACTTAACAGGTTTGTCTAATTGATTTTTGAATACAAGATCTAATGTAGTCTTCATGTTAGTCCTCCTATACTAATGCTTGAGTTCTAATTGCTTCAACTTTATCGAATGATTCTCCAGTTAATCGTTCAATAATAGAAGAAAACGTTTTGATTTGTTCATCTGTAGCAGTGGGCTTTAAATTTGAAAAACGACGTTTGTGTTGAGTTGCTTTACCTTCTGAATCATAAGTGACACGTGTTAAAACAACTACAAGTTGGTTAACTTCATTCATTGTAATGACCTCCTTTCACTTTATATATCGAAAGTAAATTTTAAAAGGGACACTATTTATTAATTTATTTTTAAGCAAACTGCTTTAATGTTACATAAATATGATTTATCATTGAATAAGAAACTTTTTTCAGGAGGACGTATGAATCAAGTAGAACCTATTAGAAATACAGAAGACATACAAAAAATGTACACTATATTGCGATCTCGTTCACAAAGAGATTATTTATTATTTAAATTTGCGATACATACAGGTGTTAAGTTATGTGAATTATTAAATATGAAAGTCCATAGACTAAAGTCAGTTGAAAGTGGAAATATCAAATCAACTTGGATTGACAATGTTGACCCCTCTATACAAATTTTATTGCCCCCAGATTTAAGAAATGAGTTACAAGATTATATTAATCATTATCAAATTCAGGAAGATAAACTTATATTCCAATCATTAAGAACCGGTAAGGGATTATCTAGGCAACAAGCATATCGCATTATTCATAAGGCAGCTGAAGAATCTAATATACCGCATGTTGGGTTAACTACACTTAGAAAGACATTTGCCTATCACGCTTATCAATCAGGTATTTCCATTTCTATTATTCAAAAATATTTAGGACACCAAACAACGCATGAAACGATGAAGTTTATTGGTATTAAAGATAAAACTCATAATAATACTGTTATTGCGTTGAATTTATAAATTAAAAAGGAGGCTTTTGATGGGCTTGTTAAACCTAATGGTGATATTAGTAGCCATTATGGGTCTAGTGCTATTGTCCATGTCACATCGTAAAATGAGTGCGTTGGCGGGTTATATAGCACTATGTGCCCCTATTATTTCATCAATCTATTTTATTGCGAAGATACCACAGATTGTTCAACAACATATGATTACGTTGCATATTCCATGGATGACTTCGCTAGATATTAACTTTGACTTGAGGCTAGATGGACTCAGTTTAATGTTTGCTTTAATTATTTCACTTATAGGTGTAGCGGTATTTTTCTATGCTACTCAATATTTATCGCCTCATACGGATAACCTACCTAGATTCTTCTTTTATTTATTATTATTTATGTTTAGTATGTTAGGAATTGTGCTTTCAAATAATACCATTTTGATGTATATCTTTTGGGAGTTAACAAGTGTTTCATCATTTTTACTTATATCCTATTGGTATGATAATGGTAATAGTCAGTTGGGAGCTATACAATCCTTCATGATAACTGTATTTGGCGGATTAGCATTATTGACAGGATTTATTATGTTGTATTTGATGACCGGAACAAATACGATTACAGAGATTATTGAACAACGTCATCATATTATTAATCATCCTTTATTTATGCCAATGATGTTAATGATATTATTAGGTGCCTTTACCAAATCTGCACAATTTCCATTTCATGTATGGCTACCTAAAGCAATGGCTGCACCAACCCCAGTTAGTGCCTATCTTCATTCAGCTACTATGGTAAAAGCGGGTATTTTCTTATTATTCCGTTTTACTCCGGTATTAGGATTAAGTGATGTCTATATTTATATTGTGACATTTGTAGGTTTAATAACTATGTTATTTGGTTCTATTACAGCTTTAAGACAATACGATTTAAAAGGGATTTTAGCGTATTCAACTATTAGTCAATTAGGCATGATGATGTCAATGGTAGGAATTGGCGGCGGTTATGCACAACATCCTTCAGATTCATTATCAGAGTATTATGTTTTAGTATTATTTGCCGGATTATTTCATTTAATGAATCACGCTATTTTTAAATGTGCGTTATTCATGGGTGTAGGCATAATCGATCATGAAGCTGGAACGAGAGACATACGTTATTTAAATGGAATGCGTAAACTGTTCCCTAAAATGCATATTACAATGTTGCTAGCAGCATTATCTATGGCAGGAGTGCCATTTTTAAACGGATTTTTAAGTAAAGAAATGTTTTTTGATTCATTAGTAAAGGCTATACATTTAGACCAATTTGATATTACATTAACGATCATTGTTGTTGCTATAGGTGTAATAGCTAGTATCTTTACCTTTACCTATGCACTTTACATGATTAAAGAAACATTTTGGGGCAAATTTAATAAAGATTATTTTACTAAGAAAAATATTCATGAGCCTGTAGCGTTTAGTTTGCCCGCATTAGTATTAATGATATTAATACCAATTATATTCGTTATTCCAAATCTTTTTGGTCAGCACATCATTTTACCAGCCTTAAGATCAGTTACAGCTAAAGGTACACAAGTGGATAACATCGCACCACATATTTCACAATGGCACGGCATTAATTTACCACTTATTTTAAGTATTATTGTCATCGTTGTAGGTATAGCTTTAGCTTTAATGGTAGATTGGAAATCTTTAACACATAAATTAATCAAACATGCTTCTATAACAGATACTTACATGGCTATTTATAGAAAGTTTGAAGCTTATTCTGGATATAGTATAAGAATGTTGATGAAAAACAAACTTAACCACTACATTATCATTACATTGCTTATCTTTGTTGCCATTATTATGTATGGCTATATTCGTGTAGGCTTTCCACATGTACATGAGTTGCATGTATCTACTTTTGGACCATTAGAAGTGATTTTATCAATTGTTACATTGATTATTGGAATTGTACTTATATTTATTAGACAACGTCTGACAATGGTTGTGTTGAATGGTGTTATAGGATTTGCTGTTACATTATTCTTCATTGCGATGAAAGCACCTGATTTAGCACTGACACAACTAGTAGTTGAAACAATAACGACTATACTATTTATCGTTAGTTTTTCTAGATTACCTAACGTTCCGAGAGCAAAAGCGAATATTAAAAAAGAAACAATCAAAATCATTGTGTCATTGATTACTGCGGTTACTGTTGTTTCACTCATATTCATTACTCAGCAAACTGACGGTATGCCAACAATATCTAAATTCTATGAAAATGCAGATAAATTAACTGGTGGTAAAAATATAGTTAACGCTATCCTAGGAGATTTCAGAGCACTAGATACTTTATTTGAAGGTCTAGTATTGATTATCGCAGGACTTGGGATTTATACATTATTAACTTATAAAGATCGGAGGGGACAAGATGAAAGAGAATGATGTAGTGCTACGAACGGTAACTAAGATTGTTGTGTTTATCTTATTAACATTTGGATTCTATGTGTTCTTTGCGGGACACAATAATCCAGGTGGTGGATTTATTGGTGGCTTGATTTTCAGTTCGGCATTTATTCTTATGTTCCTTGCGTTTGATGTTAAACAGGTACTGATTAGTTTGCCAATTGATTTTAAAAAGTTAATGATTATAGGTTCTTTAGTATCAGTAATGACTGCTATTGTACCAACATTTTTCGGGAAGCCATTTTTATACCAAACTGAAGCGGATATTGCTTTACCTCTAATAGGTCACGTTCATGCGACTACTGTGACTTTATTTGAACTAGGCATATTACTAACCGTTGTTGGTGTTATTGTAACGGTGATGCTATCAATAAGTGGGGGTAAATCATGAATCTCATTTTATTATTAGTAATAGGATTTTTAGTATTTATTGGTACGTATATGATTCTATCGGTTAATTTAATTAGAATTGTTATTGGTATTTCCATATATACGCATGCCGGTAATCTGATTATTATGAGTATGGGTCAATATGGTCCTGGAATGTCTGAAGCACTTATTAAGGGCGGTCATCAACATTTTGTGGATCCACTACTACAAGCAATTGTATTAACAGCGATTGTTATTGGATTTGGTATGACGGCATTTTTACTTGTATTAATTTATAGAACATATCGTGTAACAAAAGAAGATGAAATCAATGTATTAAGGGGTGAAGAAGATAATGAGTAATTTATTAATATTGCCAATGTTACTCCCATTTCTTTGCGCTTTAATACTAGTATTTATCAAAGATAAAAATAAAGTATCGAAATTTCTTTGTATCAATACAATGATAGTGAATACGATTATCTCATTATTATTACTAATTTATGTAATGAATCATCATCCCATCACATTAGACTTTGGGGGTTGGAAAGCGCCATTTGGAATACAGTTTTTAGGTGATTCATTAAGTTTATTAATGGTAACCATAACATCTTTTGTCGTTACTTTAATCATGGCATATGGATTTGGTCGTGGTGAACAACGTGTCAATCGATTTCATTTACCATCATTTATTCTGTTTTTAACTGTAGGTGTCATAGGTGCATTCTTAACTTCTGATTTATTTAATTTATATGTGATGTTTGAAATTATGTTACTTGCATCTTTTGTACTTGTTACGCTAGGTCAATCTGTAGAACAATTACGTGCTGCCATTATTTATGTCGTATTAAATATTATTGGATCATGGTTCTTACTTTTCGCAATTGGCTTATTATATAAGACAGTAGGGACACTTAATTTTTCACATGTTGCATTAAGATTGAGTCATATGCAAGATAATCAAACTGTGACAATGATTTCACTCATATTTCTTGTTGCATTCAGTTCTAAAGCAGCACTTGTCATATTCATGTGGTTACCTAAAGCATATGCAGTATTAAATACAGAACTAGCAGCACTATTTGCAGCATTAATGACTAAAGTAGGTGCCTATGCATTAATACGTTTCTTTACATTAATCTTCCATCATCATGAAAATGTGACGCATCCATTACTTATTTTTATGTCATGTTTAACGATGATTATAGGCGCTTTTGGTGTATTAGCTTATAAAGATATTAAGAAAATCGCTGCCTACCAAGTTATTTTATCAATTGGATTTGTCATTCTTGGTTTAGGTTCAAACACTTTTTCAGGTGTGAATGGCGCTATTTTCTATCTAGCAAATGATATTATCGTTAAAACGTTATTATTTTTCATTGTAGGTAGCCTAGTTTACATTTCAGGCTATCGTCAATATCACTACTTGAGTGGACTTGCCAAACGTGAGCCATTTTTTGGAATAGCATTTGTCGTTATGATTTTAGCTATTGGCGGTGTACCTCCATTTAGTGGATTCCCAGGGAAAGTACTTATTTTTAAAGGTGCAATTGAAAATGGTAACTACATTGGACTAGGTTTAATGATCGTGACAAGTTTAATCGCTATGTATAGCTTGTTTAGAATATTATTTGTGATGTATTTTGGCGATCAAGATGGTGAAGAAGTAGACTTCAAGAAGATACCTAAACATCGTACAGGTATTCTAGGTATACTCGTTGCAGTCGTTTTATTAATGGGTATTGCGGCACCGCTTGTATTACAAGTGACTGAAAATGCTACATCACTAAATATGGATGAACATAAATTCCATCAAAACGTTAATACACATTTGAAGGAGGGAAGTAACTAGATGAATCAAGTCGTACTAAATATTGTTATTGCATTTTTGTGGGTATTATTCCAAGACGAGGATGAATTCAAGTTTACAACCTTCTTCTCAGGCTATCTCATTGGTATTATCGTGATTTATATTTTACATCGTTTTTTCGGACAAGAATTTTATTTAAGAAAAATATGGGTTGCTTTTAAATTTTTAATGGTTTATTTATATCAATTGATTACAGCTAGTATTAGTACAATTAATTATATTTTATTTAAAACTAAAGATATGAACCCAGGTTTATTAACGTACGAAACGAATTTGAAAAACGACTGGGCAATTACATTTTTAACTATATTGATTATTATCACGCCAGGTTCGACAGTGATACGTATATCGAAAGGCACAAATAAGTTTTTAATTCATAGTATTGATGTGACAGATAAAGATAAGAAGAATTTATTACGTAATATTAAACAATATGAAGATTTAATCTTGGAGGTGACACGATGATACAGGCTTTGACTCAATTTTTTATTATTTCAGCTCTGGTTATATTTGGTATTGCATTATTAATATGTCTGCTTAGGTTAATTAAAGGACCAACCACTGCTGATAGAGTTGTTTCATTCGATGCGACAAGTGCAGTTGTGATGTCGATCGTTGGTGTCATGAGTGTCATTATGGATACTGTATCGTTTCTAGATTCAATTATGTTAATAGCGATTATTTCATTTGTTAGTTCAGTATCCATTTCTAGATTTATTGGAGGAGGTCGCGTTTTCAATGGAAACAATAAAAGAAATCGTTAGCCTCATCTCTGCTATTTTAATTTTTCTAGGTAGTATTATCGCATTGATTAGTGCGATAGGTATTGTGAAATTCCAAGATGTCTTCTTACGTAGTCATGCATCAACGAAAAGTTCTACTTTATCTGTATTATTGACTATCATTGGTGTATTAATCTACTTTACTATGAACGCTGGATTTTTCAGTGTTAGATTATTATTATCACTTGTTTTTATTAATTTAACATCTCCAGTTGGAATGCATTTGGTAGCGCGTGCTGCTTATCGAAATGGTGCCTATATGTATAGAAAAGATGATGTGCCAAGACAGTCTTCGATTTTACTCAGCCAAAATGAATTCAATTCGCCTGAAGAATTAAAAACACGAGCAAAATTGAGAGAAGAAAGAAGAGAAAAATTATATTATAAAGATAAGAAGAAGCTCTATAAATAATTTGTGGAAAAGAAATAAAGCAATTGGACACTTTAAAAAATAAGTGTTTAATTGCTTTTATATTTGTCAGAAAAATATGAGAAATAAAGGTGCGATTTATTTAAGTATTATGTAAAATAATGATAAAATATTGAACAAGGAAAATTGTGAATTAAAGTAGTTATTTATTGGAAAGTGATAAAAATGTTTTATGAGTTTGGAACTTTAAAGTGTGACGTTTGGGCTTTTGATATTGGACGTTATTGTTAACCAGTGCAGTACTTTAACATTCCAAAATCATAAAATTCGTTTAGACTCTATGTGTTTACTTTTCAATTAATATTTATATTATTGATGTATTGATAAAACCAATTTGTGATAACTTAATTGAATTCTTACTGCTTAATTATCAAATGGATTCAATTATGCCGTTATATACGTTTTGCTTTTTATTTAATAATCGCTTCTACTTTATTTAACCCCTGAAGTACATCAATTCCATTATTTTTTACTTAATTTTCATCCCAAAAATAATTTATTAAAGAGGTGAAAGTTTGGAAATATTTGAAACATTACTTATATTTGTCGGCGTTGTTATTATTAGTTCATTTGTTCATACGTTTATGCCGAAAGTACCATTAGCATTCATTCAAATTGCTTTAGGTATGCTATTATTTATCACTCCAATTCCTGTTGAGTTTAATTTTGATTCGGAATTATTTATGGTCGCACTTATCGCACCGCTACTATTTGTAGAAGGCGTTAATGTCTCAAGGGTCCATTTAAGAAAATATATAAAACCAGTTATGATGATGGCGTTAGGTCTTGTTATTACTACTGTAGTGGGCGTAGGATTTTTCATTCATTGGATATGGCCAGAATTACCAACGGGTGCAGCTTTTGCCATAGCAGCAATTTTATGTCCTACTGATGCAGTTGCCGTGCAAGCAATTACAAATGGGAAAGTGTTACCTAAAGGTGCAATGACGATATTAGAAGGTGAATCATTATTAAATGATGCTGCCGGTATCATTTCATTTAAAATTGCAGTTGGAGTACTTGTAACTGGAACGTTCTCAATAATGGAATCTATTGAGCAATTTCTAGTTGCTTCTATAGGCGGTGCAATTGTAGGATTGCTTATTGGAATGGCATTAGTTCGTTTTAGATTGACGTTAATGCGCCGTGGAATAGAAAACATTAATATGTTTACGTTTATTCAATTATTAACACCATTCGTTACATATTTAGTGGCAGAATTATTCCATGCTTCTGGTATTATCGCCGCAGTGTTAGCAGGCTTAGTTCACGGCTTTGAACGTGATAGAATTGCACAAACGCGTACAAGATTACAAATGAGTTATAACCATACATGGAATATTTTGGGATATGTCTTAAACGGTTTTGTATTTTCAATATTAGGATTTTTAGTTCCTGAAGTTGTGATTAATATTATTAAAACAGAACCACACAATTTGATCTTTTTAATTGTCATAACTGTTCTCGTAGCATTGGCTGTTTATCTGTTTAGATTTTTATGGGTTTATGTATTATATCCTTATTTTTATTTATCAGTCAGTCCATTCCAAAAAATGATTAGTCAAGACGATGATGGCAATAACACAACAGAAAAGCCACCTAAGCGAAGTTTATATGCTTTGATTATGACTTTATGTGGTGTTCACGGAACAATTTCACTGGCCATTGCGTTGACACTACCGTATTATTTAGCTAATCATCAAGATTTTTCTTATCGCAACGATTTGTTGTTTATTGCTTCAGGAATGGTTATTATAAGTTTAGTTGCTGCTCAACTATTATTACCATTTGTAACTGCTAATGCGCCTGAAGTAAAAGTAGGTAGTATGAATTTCAAAGAGGCAAGAATTTACATTTTAGAACACGTTATAGACTACCTAAATCAAAGATCAACTTTTGAAACAAGTTATCGATATGGTAACGTGATTAAGGAATATCATGATAAATTAACATTCTTAAAATCAGTAGAGAAAGATGATGAAAACTCTAAAGAACTTGAAAGGCTTCAAAAAATTGCATTTAATGTAGAAACGAAAACATTGGAACAATTAGTTGATGACGGAGATATCACTAATAGTATTTTGGAAAACTATATGCGTTATGCTGAACGTACACAAGTATATCGACAAGCTTCATTAATACGTCGACTCATTGTATTATTTAGAGGTATGCTTTTGAAACGTCGTGTGAAAACAACAATCAATTCAGCATCTTCATTAAGCGTTACAGATAACTTATTAGAACTTGTTAAAATTAACAAGATGGTTCACTATAATGTGGTTAAACGATTAGGACAAGAAGCTACTAATGATAACAAATTAGAAGTAGGTATGATTTGTGATGGTTATTTAATGCGTATAGATAACTTAACACCAAACAATTTCTTTAATTCTGCAAGCGAAAATACGTTAACACGTATAAAACTCAATGCATTGCGTGAACAAAGACGTATACTTAGAGAATTAATAGAAGACGAAGAAGTTACTGAAGGCACTGCATTAAAACTTAGAGAATCTATTAATTACGATGAAATGGTTATCGTTGATAGTATGTCATAGAATCATTATAAAAATAGGGAAGCTCGTGAGGATGATCCTCACGAGCTTTTTTCCTATGTGTACTAGGGATGACTTTATAACATTGACAGTCAGTATACTAGGATTGAAAATTTTCGAGAAAAAAACGAACCTATTTTACATAAACTGTCTTATTAAAACTACTGGTAAAGGGGGATGAAATATTACCTTTACCGCATGGGAGATTAAATAATGTATAAGCCCACTACATAAATGAGATGAGATAGACTAACACCACCATATCGTGCGTGAGAGAACTATTTTATATTTTAGGAGGATAATATAAAATTCACGCACGATATGAGACTATTAGTTATCAAGATATGACTTAATAGGGTGGCTGGGTATTTAAATCACATAGTCATTCTATCCCAGCCATCTACTATATTAAGTCGTTGTATATATTGAACAAGTGAATTTAAAATATTATTTCATACTACCATGAATCGTATCTATATTTGATTTCATCATTTTGTAATATGAATCACCTTTTGAACCTTTTTTACCGATAGAATCAGTAAATACGTCGCCATAAATATCTTTATGTGTTTCTTCAGACAAGCTTTGCATTGCTTTTTTATCTACACTAGTTTCTATTAAAAGGTGTTTAATATGGTTATCTTTAACAAATTGAATAGCTTGTTTCATTTGTGATGGTGTACCTTGTTTTTCAGTATTAATTTCCCAAATATATCCTGGTTTAATATCATATTGTTTTGCGAAATATTTGAAAGCACCTTCACTAGTAATCATGGCACGTCGCTCTTTAGGGATGTCATTAAACTTATCTTTACTGTCTTTGTTTAATTTTTCTAGTTTAGAAAGATATTGATGACCTTGATCTTTGTAATATTGTTGATTAGTGTTATCATGCTTGATTAAACTATTTTGAATTGTTTTAACATATTTAATACCATTTTCAATACTTAACCAAGCGTGTGGATCTAATTTATCTTTATTGCCTTCTTCACCGTTGAGGTAAATCGGTTTAACATCTTTAGATACAGCAATGACTTTTTTGTCGTCGATAGATTTTCCAGCTTGATTTAATGCTTTTTTAAACCAACCATTTCCAGATTCTAAATTTAATCCATTATAAAATATAACGTCTGCATCGGTTAGCTTTTTAATATCTTTAGGTTTGACTTCATATTCATGAGGATCTTGTCCTACAGGTACGATACTATGGACGTCAACATGTTTTCCGCCAACATTTTTAACCATGTCATATAAAATTGAATTTGTTGTAACTACTTTTAATTTATGATTATCGCCATCCTGTTTGTCATCTTGCGACTGGCCACATCCAGCTAAGATAATAAAGAATGCTAGTAATAAAGGTATTAATTTTTTCATTTAAACAACGCCTCTTTTCTGTTTATTTTTAAGTGTTGTAATACCTAAGGTGATGACATAAATAGCAAAAGTACAAAGAACGATAGCGGCACCACTAGGTACGTTGTATATGTAACTGAAATAAAGTCCAATAATTGAACTAATAACACCTATAAAACTTGCTACTGCCATCATGCTATATAAATGTTTACATATTAAGAATGCAGTAGAAGCGGGTGTTACTAATAACGCAACTACTAAAATAATGCCTACTGTTTGTATACTCGCAACAGTTACTAGAGCAAGTAACAACATGACAAAATAATGTATAGCTGTCGTATTTAAGCCATTCATTCTACTAAAGGTATTATCGAAAGTAGAAATCATTAAAGGTCGATAAAATATTACAATAAGACATAAAACAAATAGACCAATGATAATCGTTGTCCAGAATGTTGTATGTGTTATTGCTAGTAAATTACCAAATAAAATATGATACAAATCTGTTGTACTGTTAATTAAACTAATTAATATAACACCTAATGCGAGAAATGCGGTGAAACTTATACCAATTGCTGCATCAGGTTTGGTCTTACTTTTAGAAGTAATAAAACCAATTAAAATACTGGCAACCATTCCTGTCACTAATGCGCCAATAAACATAGGTATTCCAAAAAGGAAAGATAATGCCACCCCAGGTAATACTGCATGGCTCATTGCATCACCCATTAATGACAAACCTCTTAAAACAATAAGGCTCCCGACAGTGCCACATACTACGCCAACAATCATCGATGTAATTAAAGCCCTATTTAAAAATTGATAATTTAATATATGAGCTAAAAAGTCATTCACGACTGGGTCACTTCCTTTCGTTCTAAACTTTGACGAGGTGATTGTGACAAAAATGTATCATTTAAAAGGGTGTCATTATTGAGTGCATCCTCAGTACTACCAAAGTATTTTAATGTTTGGTTAAGTAACATGATTCGATCAAAATAATGTGATGCTTTAGATAAATCATGGTGTACGATAAGAATTAATTTACCTTGAGCTTTAAGTTGTCTAATTTTATTTATAATTAAACGTTCACTTTTAAAATCTATTCCAATAAAAGGCTCATCGAATAAATAAAGCATACTTTTAGACATAAGTGCTCTTGCGACTATTACTCGCTGAAGTTGTCCACCACTTAATGCTGAAATTTGTTTATGTCTTAATGACGTTAAATCTAAATCCTCTAATAAATGTTTGAGTTGAACTTTAGTATCATGTCTCGGTCGATTAAACCAACCTATCTCTCCATAGCATCCGGATAAGATAACTTTTTCAACATTAATGGGGAAATCTAAGTCGATATTTGATTTTTGAGGTATGTAAGTCATACGTTTCAATTGGTTATGTATTGGACGTTCATATAATAACTGAGTACCAGATGCATGAAAATCTCCTGTTAATGATTTGAGCATAGAAGATTTACCTGCGCCATTAGGTCCCATAATTCCTATAATTTCTCCGATGATAGGAATTTTAAAATTGATGTCTTTTAAAACATGTTTATTACCTAGAAATAGATTTAAATTCTTAACTTCTAGCAAATATTAACACCTCCTAATTAAAAGTTTAGGTTAACCTAATTTATTTTATAATAAACTGAGAAGTTTTAACATGTCAAGTAGATTCGTGATACAATAAAGTGAATATATGTGAGGTGAAATGATGTTAACTGAAGAAAAAGAGGATTATCTCAAATCTATATTGACGAATGACGGCGATGTATCTTTCGTATCAAATAAAAAATTATCTCAATTTTTAAATATAAAGCCACCTTCAGTAAGTGAAATGGTAAGTAGACTAGAAAAATCTGGTTATGTAGAAACGAAACCATATAAGGGTGTTAAATTAACAGAAGAAGGGTTAAATCTCACTTTAGATATTATTAAAAGACATCGATTACTCGAGTTATTTTTGATAGAGATTTTAAAATACAATTGGGAAGAAGTGCATCAAGAAGCAGAAATTCTTGAACATAGAATCTCAGATTTATTCGTAGAACGTTTAGACAAAATTTTAGACTACCCTGAGACTTGCCCGCATGGTGGTGTTATACCTAGAGATCACCATTATAAAGAGAAATACACGAAGACAATACTCGAATTTCAGCCAGGTGATATGTTAACTATTAAGCGTGTCAGAGATAAAACTGAATTGTTGGTATACCTTTCAAGTAAAGATATTTCTATTGGAAATGAAGTTGAAGTCGTTTCGAAAGATGATACGAATAAAGTGATTATTATTAAACGAAATGAAGTTATAACTATTTTAAGTTACGAAAATGCAATGAATATTTTTGCTGAAAAATAATATAAAAAACTTGAGTCTAGTACATTATTTTGGTGTTATACACTGAAAATTAGATGTAAAAGTAAGACTCAAGTTTTTTTATATAGTGATGTTGCTAATATTTGTATTTTATTTTTAGAAAAATGATAATTTGATTAATAAATAAACGGCATATAAATTAATAAAAATCCAAACTAGACTATAAAATACTGTTGGGATTTTACTGATTTGTGTTAGTGTACTGCCATCCCAACTAGGTTTAGGTTTTTGGAATGTTAATTTAAAAATAGTCCACGATGATTGTAGTACTTCACCTAACAGTACTCCTAAAATAAAGTGATAACTATAAACCACTATTTGGTGAGTAATCATTAAATCATCGTATTGGAAAAGTATATATAATAATAGTGACATGACTATAATAATAAGAATAGGTGACAGCTTACGAGAAGTTAGAATTAGGAAATAAATAAATATAGCTAAATAAAACATAATAAAAAAGCTAGGATGATTATAATATGCAGTTAAAACACCTAACCATAACATTAACGGGGGCATAATATAACCGCCTAAAGTGGTAATCCATTGTCCTAAATAACCTTTCGATTGCGTAATAGCGTATCCTTGTTGTAATGTCGTTTCTCTTTCAGAAGGAAGCGTAACGATAACTAAATCTTTAGCACGACCACCAGAGAGTTTATTGAAGAGTACATGACCAAATTCGTGTGTGAGTACAGGAACATAATTAAGTACAATAGCGAAATAACGATAGTAGTGTTTGTAACGATTTTGGTGGACGACGATATAGATAATACTAATAAAAAAAATGATAAATATATTTAATTGAATGTGTGTAGTTAAAAATGATTCGATTTTTGACATATTAACGCTCCATTTATAGATAATAACTTGTTTGAGTAAATCTATAAGTATTTGATACTTTAATATTCATTATAATCTATTGTTTAGAAATTGGCTTTTAGACTTAAGACTTAAATTAGAAGAATATATAGGTGTTTAAATAAAATTTTCTAGAATGTTGAGTGATGTGTTAAAATAATCGTACATTTTAGTTAGAATTAAAACAATTTTGATATATAGGATAATACTTGGCAACATTATATAGAGTTATTGACCAAGTAGGATAGGAGATTTCTTTTATGACATTTAAGGGTCAGCAGAATAGTAAAAAGGTTAATATCTTAGGTGTATATTTTGACCATGTAACAATGTCAGAAATGGTTGAAAATATTAAAACATTTTTCACAACACCAACATCTCATAATTTGTTTATAGTTACTGCAAATCCTGAAATTGTAGACTATGCATCAGAACACCAAGATTATCAACAGCTTATTAATAGTTCGGACTATGTTATAGCTGATGGTACAGGTATAGTAAAAGCATCTCATCGATTAAAGCAACCATTACCGCACAGAATTCCAGGAATAGAGTTATTAGAAGAATGTTTAAAAATAGCCAATGCAAATCAACAAAAAGTATTTATCTTAGGTTCGAAAAATGAAATTATTGAAAAAGCAGAACAACAATTAAAGGCTAAATATCCAAGAGTAACTTTTGCGCATCATCATGGTTATATTAATTTAAAAGATGAAACAGTTATTAAAAGGATAGATACTTTTGATCCTGATTATATTTTTGTGGGTATGGGGTATCCAAAACAAGAAAAATGGATTGCCCGACATAGCAAACAATTCCAACACACTGTTATGATGGGAGTAGGCGGTTCTTTTGAAGTATTTAGTGGAGCTAAAAAGCGTGCGCCTAAATTCTTTAGAAAATTCAATATTGAATGGATATATCGTTTATTAATTGATTGGAAACGTCTTGGCAGATTAAAAAGTATTCCCAAATTCATGATAAAAATTGCTAAACAAAAGAGAAAACATTAAAAATTACTTGATATATGAAATACAATAAAGGCAACCAATGTGTTAGTTCGAACACTCATTGGTTGCCTTTAAAAATAGCGATATAAATCTAATGGGTAAATTATTTTACGACAAATCGAGAAGCGTCTAAGTCTCTTCTAAATGCTTTTTGATCATCTTTTGATTTTTTCTTGAATTCTTTTAGGAATTTTTCATATTGTGGTAAAACATCATCTAATTCACCAAATTCTTTAAGTTTGCCGCCTTCAATCCACGCGATTTTTGTACAAAATTCTTTAACTTGGCGTATGTTGTGACTAACAAAGAATATAGTTTTATTAGCTTCTTTAAATTCATAAATTTTATCTAAACATTTCTGTGTGAAAGTCTGATCACCTACAGATAATGCTTCGTCGATTACTAAAATATCAGGATTTACAGTGATGTTGATTGAAAACCCGAGTTTAGCGCGCATACCACTAGAATATTTTTTAACAGGTTGATAAATAAACTCACCTAATTCACTAAAATCAATAACTTGTGGCATTAATTCTTTAATTTCTTTACGTCTGAACCCCATACATAACATTTTGAATTCAATATTTTCTACACCAGTTAATTGACCATTTAAACCAGCGTTGATAGCTATAACGCTAACATCACCTTTACGATCAATATTACCAGAAGTAGGAGATAACGAACCACCAATCATGTTACTTAATGTGGATTTTCCTGAACCATTTATACCAACAAGACCAATGACATCACCTTCATGTGCTTGAAGAGAAACATCATCTAGTGCGAAAAATGTTTTGTTTTTATTTTTCGGTATTAGTGAATCTTTAATACGGTCTTTATTATTTCTATATATACGATATTCTTTAGTTACATGTTCTATATTTACCGATACGCTCATAATTAGTCCTTCCTTAATTGCATTTATATAGATTATAATATACAACACATCAGTTGTTAAATTTATTAACCTAGTGTAAAGTGAACAGAAGATTTTGTTTAATATTTTGTAAATGTCTATAGGAGTTATGTCTTATAATAAAATGACTTAATATACATCAAACAATAATCTTGTAAAATGCTTAATTGTGTTTTATAACTTAAATGATTGTATAATAAGATGAAGATATAATAAACTAATTTCTTACACTGAAATAAATTTGTTTATAATGCTTCATTCGAATAAAACAAAATTCCATATTAAAAACAATGAGTTTGAGATATAACATCATTAATTCTTAAGCGCGTACTTTACATATTTTATGTTAATTAGTATAAGCATTCTTTTAATTTGAGATTACTTTAAGAATTGTCTGATTCATTTTATCTCATTTATCAATTGTATATAAATATATTAAATGTTTGAAAGTGTGGTTTAATTCAATGTCAGCAGTTGTAACTGTATTTAAAGAACACATCAAAAACTTTTATTTAATCCAAAGACTTGCTCAATTCCAAATTAAAATATCTAACCATAGTAACTATTTAGGGATTGCTTGGGAACTTTTAAACCCAGCCTTACAAATAATGGTGTATTGGTTAGTTTTCGGATTGGGAATTAGAAGTAATTCACCTGTACATGGTATACCATTTGTATTTTGGTTACTTGTAGGTATTAGTATGTGGTTCTTTATTAACCAAGGTGTACTCGAGGGTACCAAATCTATATCACAAAAATTTAATCAAGTCGCTAAGATGAATTTTCCTATGTCTATCATTCCTACTTATATAGTAACGAGTAGATTCTATGGACATATTGGCTTGCTTTTAATCATTATTATAGCGTGTATGTTTAGAGGTATTTACCCATCTATTCATATTATTCAGTTATTCCTTTATGTACCATTTGCGTTTTTATTAACTGCTTCTGTTGCATTATTTACATCAACGTTAGGTATTTTAGTTAGAGATACTCAAATGGCTATGCAAGCATTAATGAGAATACTATTTTATATGTCTCCAATTTTATGGATACCTAAAGATCACGGTGTGAGTGGTATTGTTCATAAAATTATGATGTTCAATCCAGTGTATTTTATCGCTGAATCATATCGTGCAGCTATTTTATTCCACCAATGGTACTTCATTGATCATTGGAAAATGGCACTATATAACGTCGTGGTTATTTTGGTATTCTTTGTTTTAGGTTCTATCCTTCATAAGAAATATAGAGATCATTTTGCAGATTTCTTATAAGGGAATATCGTAATTTGAAGAGTAAAGCAGACTGACTTTAAAGGTTGGTCTGTTTTTTTATGTTAAATGTAAAGAAAGGATAATTATTTTCTATCAAAGTAGGAATCGTTTATAATTTATAAATAACAATAAATCAGTATAAAGACGGTGAAAAGATGAGAGTTTTAATTAAAAAAATATATATGTGCGTTATTGCTATATTTAATTTGCTGTTTAGAGGATTCAAGGTTAAACAGAAAAGCATAGTTGTAATGATGACTTTTCCTAATGATATGTTGCCGATTATAGAGAGATTATGTGCTAAAGGTTATCGTTTAACAGTGATTACTACTGATAAGCACCGTCACCATATTCAAGATTTACCTAATGTCACATATATCAAGGCAGGTAATAAGAATGTTATTGCACACATTAAGGCTTTAAGTACAGCAAAAGTGATTCTAATTGATACGTATTATTTAATGATGGGCGCATACCATAAAAAGCAAAATCAAACAGTGATTCAGACTTGGCATGCTTCTGGAGCATTAAAAGATTTTGGATTAACCGATCATCAAGTTGATTTAAATAATCCTAGTGTAGTAAACCAATATAAACGTGTGTATAATGCAACAGATTATTATTTGATTGGTGCCGATGAAATGGGGCATTGTTTTAATGAATCATTTGATGCGCAACCTTCTCAGATGTTACGTTTTGGTCTTCCAAGATTATATAAATATTTAAAAACAGATATAAACAAAGCTCAAAAAAGATTGAAAGATCAGTATGGTATTCAAGGTAAATTAGCAGTATACTTGCCGACTTATAGAGAAAATCATCAAGAAAATCGCCAAATTAATAAGGAACATTTCAATAGTCAATTGCCTGAATATACATTAATAAGTCATTTACATCCATCAATTTCTAACCATGGAACAACACAAGACATTGATACTACATCATTGCTTATTATGGCTGATATCATTATTAGTGATTATAGCTCTATTCCGATAGAAGCAAGTTTACTTAATAAACCAACACTATTTTACGTCTATGACGAAACAGAATATGAACATGTTAGAGGGCTTAATCAATTTTATTATGATATTCCTAATGAATATAAAGTGGCAACAGAGGAAGAATTAATTACTAAAATTCAACAACAAGATAATCAATTAAAGCCGTTATTTAAAAATTGGCATAAATATAATACTAAAGAAACATTGAATCAAGTTATAAATTATATAGATAAGTTGGTGAAAGAATGAAATTAGCTATTATTATACCTGTATATAATGGACAGGATACAATTAGAAGGGCTATTACCTCTATTGATACAGAAGCTGAATTTGAAATTATTTGTGTCAATGATGGCTCTACAGATAACACAAAACAAGTATTAACTGAATTGCAAAAGGAATATCCAAATATTAAGGTAATACATCAAGATAATCAAGGCGCTGCTAGAAGTCGTAACGTAGGCTTAGCAGCGATGGACGATGATACAGAGGCATTTATGTTTTTAGATGCGGATGATGAGTATTTACCGAGTCGTATTGATGCCATGACAAAAACATTTGAGAATCACAGTGAAACGGATATTGTAATTGGTCAAATTGGACGAGATGTTCATGGTGAATGGAAAGTATTTCCAACACATGAGGAAATTAAAAGAGATGAAGTGGTTACATTAGAACGTAATCCTGAAATTCTACAATCGATTGGACCAGGCGGGAAACTATTCAGTGCTCGCTTTGCTTCACTAAGATTTGATGAAGATGTTGTATTTTGCGAAGAACATACTTTTATGGTGAGAGCATATTCAAAAGCACGTGATATTAATCTCATGTCTATTATTGCATATGGTTATAATGAGCGAGAAGGTTCAGTTACAGATCGTCGTGCAGATACATTTTTACCTTATATGGAAGATGCAATGAAAGTACGTCAACGTGTAATGGAATTGTTATTACTAATGAATGAGAAAACATACTATAGTTATCGAATGGATAATTTAATCGTAAGTTATTTAATTCAAGCGCATTTATTAAAAAATAGCGCTATTACATCATCATTTATCGAAAGTGTGACGCAGTATATTAAATTGATGCAAGAGACACATTATTCTGGAGATGCCATGTTTAGAATAGTAGAAGCGGTAGAACAAGGTGCGACACATTGGACTAAGCCTCTATATCATCAATGGAGACGTGCTCTATTAGAGGTGGGAATTGGTAGACCCGGATATATTCGATTTTTGGCTCAAATATTTCCAAAAAAATCAGCATTTTCAAGTAAACAAAAATTAAAACAAATACTAAATAAATCATAAGAAAAGATTATTTAATTTTTAAATAAAGAATTACTTTTTGTTTAATTAATGGTAAGCGTTAATAATTTATGCTACATTAAGAATATAAATTTTCATTAAATATTTAGTTAAGGAGAATCACGTATCATGAAACGAGTAATTACTTATGGTACATATGATTTATTACATTATGGACACATTGAATTATTAAGAAGAGCACGTGAAATGGGAGATTATCTTATCGTGGCTTTATCTACTGATGAATTCAACCAAGTGAAAAATAAAAAATCATATTATGACTATAACCAACGTAAAATGATGTTAGAATCAATCCGTTATGTAGACCTAGTTATACCAGAAGATGGTTGGGGTCAAAAAGAAATTGATGTTGAACGTTTCGATGTCGATGTTTTCGTTATGGGACACGACTGGGAAGGTGAATTTGATTTCTTAAAAGATAAATGTGAAGTGATTTATCTTAACCGTACAGAAGGTATTTCTACAACAAAAATCAAACAAGAATTATATGGAAAAGACGCTAAATAATTTCCTATATAATAAAAAGGACGATTGTCATGGCATTTAGCCAAGACGTCGTCCTTCTTTTTATTTTTTACGAATAGCTTGAAGAATAAGGTGAATTACGATGGCTAGGACAATAACTATACCTAAACCAAAAAGTATTGCAATGATAGGGTGTGTCTTCCATGTACTTTTAGCAACTGTTGTCGCTTCGTGTACAATCGGTTTATGCACTGATACTGAAGGTGGACCATCTTGTTTTGTTATGAATTGACGGTCATAGTCAGCATGTACTTTTCCATTTTTGATTACTAATTTATAATCTTTTTTAGAAAAGTCTTTTGGTAATACATCATAAAGATCTTTTTCTACATAATATGTTTTACCGTTAATTTTTTGTTTTCCTTTTGATAATATTTTTTCATATTTGTATTGATTATATGAACGCTCCATAAGTGCGTTACCCATCATATTTCGTTGTTTTTCTCCGCCTACATGTTTATAGTCCCCAGCACCTAAAATGACTTGATTAATTCTAAAACCATGGCGATTGGTAGTAATTGTATGGTTGTAATCTGCTGTATCACTTGAACCCGTTTTTAAACCATCTGTTCCTGGTAAGCTCATATCAGCACCATCTAATGAATGATTAAATGTATAGTACGTCACACCGTGTGTCGTTGGTGATAGTTGTTTTGTGAAATGTAATATTTTAGGTGTATCTTTAATAACATGTTGATCTAAAATAGCATAATCACGAGCAGTTGTTGTATTATTCTCAGTATCTTTATATTTGGAAGGTGCAAAACTTTTTAAACGTGAATTCTCAGCTCCTGTTGGATTAACATAATGGGTGTCATTCATTCCAAGTTCTTTGGCTTTTTTATTCATTAAATCAGTAAAATCATTTACATTTCCTGATACTTGTTCACCTAAAATTAAAGCAGCCGCATTACTTGAATTGGATACAGTAATTTGAAGTAAATCTGCAATAGTCCATTTCTGACCTGGATAAAGTTTGGTATTACTTAATTCTGGAAGTGTAGACATTTGATATTCGCGATTAGTCATTTTTACTTCATCATTTAGTGATAGTTTTTTATCTTTTACCGCTTCTAAAGTGAGATACATCGTCATCAATTTAGTCATAGAAGCGGGATACCATTTTTTGTCTTTATTATATTCATATAAAATTTGTCCATTTTGACTAACATTAATAGCACTTTCAGGTTGATATACTTCGGTTACATTGTATCCACCTTCGTTTGCAGCTTGAACTGGAGTAATATCATTATTCTCTGCATTAGCAAAAGGTGTTATAATGTGTATTGCGAAGAACATAGTTATAATGAGTATAAAGATTTTTTTCATGATTTCTTTCCTTTATCTGTTATTTTCGACTAACATATTTTATCATACACATTATTTAAGAGGTATATGTATGATTTAAAATTTTTGATATTTGATTATAATTGATAAAGACTGATTATTTGGGATGTCAGAATGTTTTAGTAAGATTGAGCAGAATTTGAAATATGAATTTTAATAGAAGAGGTATTATTATGAAACAAACTAACCCTTTATTCTTTTTATTTAAACGGCTCACTTGGCCAATTGGGTTAATCATAGCGGCAGTTATTATTACTTCATTAGGAAGTTTGAGTGGATTATTAGTTCCTCTATTTACTGGGAGATTAGTAGATAAATTCTCAGTAAGCACTATGAACTGGAATCTCGTAGCCATTTTTGGTGGTATTTTCTTACTTAACGCTATTTTAAGTGGTGTAGGATTATATTTACTAAGTAAAATTGGTGAAAAGATGATTTATGATATCCGTTCATTATTATGGGAACATATCATTCAATTAAAAATGCCATTTTTTGATAAGAACGAAAGTGGTCAACTGATGAGTCGTTTAACAGACGACACAAAGGTGATAAATGAATTTATATCTCAAAAGCTACCTAATTTATTACCTTCTGTATTAACTTTATTAGGATCATTAGTTATGTTATTTATCATGGATTGGAAAATGACGTTATTAACATTTATTACAATTCCGATTTTTGTACTTATTATGATTCCTTTAGGTAAAGTAATGCAGAGAATTTCAACTAATACACAAACTGAAATTGCTAACTTTAGTGGTTTACTTGGTCGTGTATTAACTGAAATGAGATTAGTTAAAGTGTCTAATACGGAAAGACTAGAATTAGATAACGCTCATACTAATTTAAATGAAATTTATCGATTAGGTTTAAAACAAGCTAAAATTTCTGCTGTTGTACAACCTATTTCTGGTGTAGTGATGTTGTTAACAATCGCTATTATTCTTGGTTTTGGTGCATTAGAAATAGCGACAGGCGCTATTACTGCCGGAACTTTAATTGCGATGATTTTTTACGTAATACAATTATCTATGCCTTTAATCAATCTATCAACATTAATTACAGATTATAAAAAAGCTGTCGGAGCAAGTCATCGTATTTATGAAATTATGCAAGAACCTATCGAACCAACTGAAGCTCTAGAAGAATCAAAAGATATTGAAATCCATGATGGCGAAATTTCGTTTGATAATGTCAATTTCAAATATGATGTAAAACCTATCTTAGACAACGTTTCATTTAATATTCCTCAAGGGCAGGTAAGTGCATTTGTAGGGCCTTCAGGTTCTGGTAAGAGTACCATTTTTAATTTAATTGAACGCATGTATGACATAGAAAGTGGTGACATTACTTATAATGGAACTAGTATTTTTGATATTCCATTATCTAAATGGCGTACAAAAATTGGTTATGTTATGCAATCTAATTCTATGATGAGTGGTACGATAAGAGACAATATTTTATATGGTGTGAATCGTACTGTAACTGATGAGGAACTTACAAAATATGCTAAATTAGCAAACTGTCATGAATTTATTATGCAGTTTGATGAAGGATATGATACGTTAGTTGGTGAACGAGGACTTAAGCTATCTGGTGGCCAAAGACAACGTATTGATATTGCACGTAGTTTTGTTAAAAATCCAGATATTCTCTTGCTTGATGAGGCTACAGCTAATTTAGATAGCGAGAGCGAGTTGAAAATTCAAGAAGCTTTAGAAACATTGATGGAAGGTCGTACAACAATTGTTATTGCACACAGACTTTCTACAATTAAAAAAGCGGGTCAAATTATCTTTATTGATAAAGGTCAAGTGACAGGTAAAGGTACTCATAGTGAATTAATGACATCACATGAAAAATATAAACACTTTGTCACATCTCAAAAGCTTGCTGATTAAGATCAATGAGGCTGGGACATAAATCCTAGAAAAATAGCCAGTAAATGAGTTTATCCAAAAAAACTCATTTACTGGCTTCTTTATTTATAATACTTCGTATTATCGGCTCGCTTTCTTAGGGGACAGCTTCAGCCTGTAGTCTTCAGCTTGTCCTGTTCCCTCAAGAGTCTCGCCATAAATACTACGTATTTATACATTGGAAAACACCATGAAAAAATAAGGACCTTTCGTGTAATTTAATAAACATCACTAAACTAAATTAAAGAAATTCCTTATGTATAAAAATTTTTATATGACTCAACTTACACTACTATTGGAAACTTCAGTTCTTATTCCTACAAATAATATGTCATGATGTGTTAATGAAATTCAAGTTGATAATGAAAATATTTATTTTAAGTCAATTTTACAAATGGTATAATAAATTCAATAATCTATACTCTGTTTTGGGAGTGACAATTCACTTTGTCATAGAGTTATACATATTTAATAAGTTGTTACTTTAGCAAAAAACGTTTTTTGGAAAATTAAATAAATAGGTGGGTGTTAGATGTTTTTATTGATTAATATCATTGGGTTAATTGTTTTCCTTGGTATAGCAGTATTATTTTCAAGATCACGAAAAAATATACAATGGAAATCAATTATTATTTTAGTCGTATTGAACTTATTCCTAGCTTGGTTCTTTATATACTTTCCATGGGGGAAAACTGGAATTAAAGCAGCAGCAAATGGAATTTCCTGGGTTATACAATCAGCAAATGAAGGTACAGGATTTGCATTTAATAGTTTTGTTTCTAATAAACAAATGGATATGGCAGTAAGTGCTTTATTCCCGATTCTTTTAATTGTACCGCTGTTCGATATATTAATGTATTTTAATATCCTTCCAAAATTAATCGGTGCAATTGGTTGGTTACTCGCTAAAATTACACGTCAACCTAAATTCGAATCATTCTTTGGAATTGAGATGATGTTTTTAGGTAATACTGAAGCATTAGCTGTGTCTAATGAACAATTGAAACGTATGAATGAAGTGCGCGTCTTAACTGTAGCTATGATGTCAATGAGTTCAATCTCAGGTGCGATTGTTGGTGCATATGTTCAAATGATTCCTGGTGAATTAGTATTGACTGCTATTCCTTTAAACATTGTGAATGCAATTATCGTTGCATCAATTCTTAATCCAGTTACTGTGGATGAAAAAGAAGATATTATTTACAGTATTAAAAATGATGAAATTGAAAAACAACCTTTCTTTTCTTTCCTAGGTGATTCTGTATTAGCAGCAGGAAAGTTAGTATTAATTATCATTGCTTTTGTCATTAGTTTCGTAGCATTAGCTGATTTAGCCGATCGTCTTATTAATTTAATTACTGGTGGTATTGGTCATTTAATGGGATTAAAAGGTAGCTTTGGTTTAAACCAAATTCTAGGTGTATTTATGTATCCATTTGCATTATTACTTGGACTTCCTTTTGATGAAGCTTGGTTAGTTGCACAACAAATGGCGAAAAAAATCGTTACAAACGAATTTGTAGTTATGGGTGAAGTGTCTAAAACGATTAACACACTTTCACCACATCATAAAGCAGTCATTTCAACATTTTTAGTTTCATTTGCTAACTTCTCCACAATTGGTATGATTATCGGTACGTTAAAAGGTATCGTAGACAAGAAAACATCAGATTTTGTATCAAAATATGTTCCTATGATGTTATTAGCAGGTATTTTAGTTTCATTATTAACAGCTGCATTTGTAGGTTTATTTGCTTGGTAAGATAAATTGATAACACCTCCTATTTTGGGATGACTTTCCAAAATGGGAGGTGTATTTTATATCAAATAAAATAAGGAATCATGATAAAAGCCAAGTATAGTAAGTGAGGACACACTTCTTATACTTGGCTTTTATGGGAAATGAATATTAATGTACTTGTAACGGTAAGGACTAGGTACTGTTACAGTACTTCGAGCAAAATTTGTTTTGTTACTATAAACAACATAAAGGAGATAACTTCTTTACTAAAGAAGTTAATGTAAGTATAACAAAGAAATAGTGAAAAGTAAATTAAAAATTCTGAAAATTTAAAATTTAGTTAACACACTCATCTCAGTAATTAAAATGAAGTTTCTTACTTATAAAAATTATGGTTTTAAACATAAAATACTCAAAATACGAATTATTTATAGAAGCGGTGTTGTAGGAGGATATGTGCGTGTGCTAACATTTTGTTAATCATAAAAAAAAATAATAATAGGGATGTGGTTGCTTGAAGAGATTAGTAAGAGATTTAATCTTAGTTATAATTGGATCATTTATTTTTTCAGCAGGCGTCAATGCATTTATCATTTCTGGTAATTTAGGTGAAGGTGGCGTTACTGGTTTAGCTATTGTTTTATATTATGCTTTCCATTTATCTCCAGCCATAGTTAACTTTGTAGTTAATGCAGTTTTAATTGTTGTAGGATATAAGTTTTTAAGTAAACGTAGTATGTATTTGACCATTGTAGCAACTGTCCTAATTTCTGTATTCCTAAGTTTAACTGATTCTTGGCATATTGAAACAGGCAATGTCATTGTCAATGCAGTTTTTGGTGGCTCATGTGTTGGTTTAGGTATTGGAGTAATTGTTTTAGCTGGAGGAACTACGGCTGGAACAACAATTTTAGCTAGAATTGCACATAAATATTTAGATGTGAGTACACCTTATGCTTTATTATTTTTCGATTTAATTGTAGTAGTGATTTCTTTAACTGTTATTTCAATAGATCGTGCACTAGTTACAGTTATTTCACTTTATATAGGTACTAAGGTCATGGAATATGTAATAGAAGGTTTAAATACTAAGAAAGCGATGACGATTATTTCAAGTAAACCAGAAGAAGTGGCTAAAGCGATTGACGAACAAGTTGGTCGTGGATTAACTATTTTAAATGGACATGGATATTATACTCGAGAAGAGAAAGATGTACTTTATGTAGTTATTACTAAGACACAAGTATCACGTGCTAAAAAAATCATTAGAAATATTGATCATCAAGCATTCCTTGTTATTCATGATGTGAGAGATGTATATGGAAATGGATTCTTGATAGACGAATAAAAAAGTATTTATAAGACCGCTTTAAGTCATTCTAGTTAACTTAAAGTGGTTTTTTTAATTGACAATTTATAATAAATCATGAATTTATTAGTCAAAAAATAGTGGAAATGTTATAATAACCATTATGATAATGATTATCAATTACATTGATATTAAAAATATAAAAGTACAGTTATCTTTTCTGAATATAAAGTAATTTTTTAGAAAGTAGGGGAATTATGAGTCGTTTAAATGGTGAACAAGTAACAATTGGTTATGGCGATACGACTATTATAAATAATCTAGATGTTGAGATTCCTGATGGTAAAGTGACATCAATTATAGGACCAAATGGTTGTGGAAAGTCTACTTTATTAAAAGCACTCTCTCGTTTACTATCCGTAAAAGATGGATCAATTAATTTAGATGGAGAAAGTATTCATTCCCAATCTACGAAAGAAATCGCTAAAAAAATAGCGATTTTACCACAATCACCAGAAGTTGCTGATGGTTTAACAGTAGGCGAATTGGTTTCATATGGCCGATTTCCACATCAAAAAGGCTTTGGTCGTTTATCTGAAGAAGATAAAAAAGAAATTAATTGGGCATTGGATGTTACTGGAACATCAGAATTTAGACATCGTTCAATCAATGACTTAAGTGGTGGTCAAAGACAGCGTGTGTGGATTGCAATGGCTTTAGCACAACGTACTGATATTATCTTCTTAGATGAGCCAACAACTTATTTAGATATCTCTCATCAATTAGAAATATTAGAATTGGTTCAAAAATTAAATGAAGAACAAGGTTGTACCATTATTATGGTGTTACATGATATTAACCAAGCTATCCGTTTCTCAGACCATCTTATTGCTATGAAAAAAGGAGAAATTATAGCTAATGGAGAAACTAATGAAATACTAACTAAAGACATTTTAGAGCAAGTGTTTAACATTGATGTTGTATTAAGTGAAGATCCTAGAACAGGTAAACCACTATTAGTTACTTATGACTTATGTAATAAATCATACTCATCATAAAAAGTAATAGATAAATATAAATCATATAGAAAAGGTATGAATATAATGTTAAATCCAAGCAAAAAGGGCAATGTTAAATTTATCTCTTATTTAATAGGTGGAATAATAGTGCTAGCAATAGCGCTATTTTTATCTATTTTATATGGTGATGCCAAAATTAATATTCCAACTATAATAGATGCAATTTTCAACTATAATCCAAAAAACCAACAACACAATGTAATAAGTGAAATTAGAATACCTAGAGATTTAGGTGCTATATTAGTAGGTATGGCTTTATCCGTTGCAGGTGCAGTTATTCAAGGCGTAACGAAAAATAGTTTGGCAGATCCAAGTTTAATTGGATTAAACTCTGGCGCTTCATTCGGATTAGCACTGACATATGCCTTTTATCCAGAAGCGCCTTTTACATTACTAATGATTGCAGGATTTCTTGGTGCATTATTAGGTGGAACAATTGTATTAATGATTGGCCGCTCAAGAAAAGACGGATTTAATCCTATGCGTATTATTTTAGCTGGTGCAGCTGTAAGTGCTATGTTAACAGCATTAAGTCAAGGTGTAGCACTCATATTTAGATTAAACCAATCTCTTACATTTTGGAGTGCCGGTGGTGTATCAGGTACAACATGGTCTCAAATTATATGGACTGCGCCTATCATTATAATTGCATTACTTATTATTCTTACGATGAGTAAACAATTAACGATATTAAACTTGGGAGAATCTTTAGCTAAAGGTTTAGGACAAAATGTAACAGTAATTCGTGTTGTGATATTAGTTTTATCAATGATACTTGCTGGTGTCGCTGTTTCAATGGTAGGACAAATTGCATTTGTAGGTTTAATGGTGCCACATATTGTTAGATTTTTAATTGGAACTGATTATGCTAAAGTGTTACCTCTGACTGCTTTATTAGGTGGTATTTTAATGTTAGTAGCTGATATGTTAGCAAGATATTTAGGTGGCGCGCCTGTAGGTGCAATTATTTCATTTATTGGCGTTCCTTACTTCTTATATTTAGTTAAAAGAGGGGGACGTTCTATATGATAGACAGTAAGTTAAGACGCAAACAAATCATCACGTTTATTACGTTTGTAATATTAGTCTTTTTAGCTTGTACGTGGAGCGTGGCCTCCGGTGAATATAATATACCAGTAAGTAAATTCTTTAAAATATTGACTGGTCAGGGTGACTATACAGATACACTCATTTTGGTGGATTTTAGACTGCCTCGAATGTTGATTACTATTTTAGCAGGAGCTGCTTTAAGTATGAGTGGCGCAATTGTTCAAAGTGTCACGAAAAATCCGATAGCTGAACCAGGTATCTTAGGTATTAATGCTGGTGGTGGTTTTGCTATTGCCTTATTTATTACGATAGGACAAATAAAACCTGACAATTTTGTCTATGTATTACCAATTATTAGTGTCATAGGTGGTGTAGCAACTGCGTTAGTTATATTTATGTTTAGTATTAATCAGCGAAATGGTGTCACACCTTCAAGTATGGTATTAATTGGTGTAGGTATGCAAACTGCATTATATGGCGGTTCAATCACTTTAATGTCAAAATTTGATGAAGATCAATCTGAATTTATTGCTACATGGTTTGCAGGTAATATATGGGGAGATGAATGGATATTCGTCGCTGCCTTTTTACCATGGATTATTGTGATATTACCTTATTTATTTTATAAATCTAATGAACTTAATATTATTAATACACACGAACATGTAGCTAAAGGATTAGGCGTTAAAGTGGGCAAAGAACGTATGGTGTTATTCTTTGTTGCAGTCGTACTTTCCTCAGTAGCTGTTGCAGTGGCTGGTTCTATATCATTTATTGGATTAATGGGACCACACATAGCTAAACGAATCGTTGGTCCACGTCATCAATTATTTTTACCAATAGCAGTACTAGTTGGCGCATTCCTATTAGTATTCTCAGATACTTTTGGTAAAGTTATTTTAGAACCAACTGGCGTACCAGCGGGTATTATAGTCGCTATTATTGGAGCACCTTATTTCTTATATCTTATGTATAAAACTAAAAGTGTATAAATTGTGTGAAAAAGAGTGAAGTCTTTAGGAGGCTTCGCTCTTTTGTTATGTATATTGTTAACGTTTTCTAAAAGGGTTGATTTATAATAGACATGAATGACAAAGGAGGGCTAACAATGAAGAAACTAATTAAAGATAAACAAGACTTTTTAAGTGATATGCTTGATGGATTTTTAATTGCACATCCTGAGCTAGATATTATTGAAGATACAATCATTGTTAAAAAAGATAAAAAGACATCAGGTGTAGCACTCGTTTCAGGTGGAGGGAGCGGTCATGAACCTGCACATGCTGGATATGTTGCACAAGGTATGCTTGATGCTGCGGTATGTGGTGAGGTATTTACTTCTCCAACGCCAGATAAAATTTTAGAAGCTATTAAATATGTTGATACTGGTGATGGCGTATTATTAATTGTTAAAAATTATGCTGGAGATGTAATGAATTTTGAAATGGCTCAAGAAATGGCCGAAATGGAAGATATTAATGTAGATATGGTTGTTGTTAAGGATGATATTGCTGTATCTGATGTAGAACAGCGTCGTGGAGTTGCTGGTACAGTCTTCATTCATAAATATGCGGGTTATTTATCAGAGAATGGCGAGTCGTTAGCGGATATTAAATCTAAAGTTGAAAATATATTACCTACTATTAAAAGTATTGGAATGGCATTAACACCCCCAATGGTACCAACAACTGGTAAATATGGATTTGATATAAATGAAAATGATATTGAAATTGGTATTGGTATTCATGGTGAAAAAGGACTACATCGTCAAAAAATGGAGTCTATTGATGACATTGTGAAGCATTTAGGTGATGCATTGTTAAAAGAAGTTGAGACTGAGAATGTTATCGTAATGGTCAATGGTATGGGTGGCACACCATTGTCTGAACTGAACATTACAACGTCATATATCAAAAAATACTTTGAGGCTCAAAATGTAAATGTGAAACATTGGTATGTGGGAGATTATATGACATCATTAGATATGCAAGGATTTTCAATCACAATCGTACCTTATTCTGAAAAACTCCTAGAAGCATTACTTGCACCAACGACTAGTCGATATTTTAACGCTTAATCAATAAAAAATAACAAGGAGGACTAATAATGGATATTAATACAACGAAACAACACTTATTAGAATTAAAAAATACGTTTAAAGAACAAGAAGATACATTAACAGAACTTGATAGAGCTATTGGTGATGGAGACCATGGTGTAAATATGTTAAGAGGATTCGAAAATTTAAAAGATAAAGTAGACGACAGTTCAATGAAAAATTTATTTAAATCTACTGGCATGACACTAATGCCCAATATTGGCGGTGCCTCAGGGCCCTTATACGGGTTTAGTTTTGTTAAAATGGCAGAAGTCGTTAGTGATGATATTGACCACGATAACTTAGTAACTTTACTTGAAACATTTACCGAAGCTATCGCTAAACGTGGCAAGGTTGAACTAAACGAAAAGACAATGTATGATGTTGTAGCACGAACATTCGAAGCGGTTAAAGCAGACGAAAAAGTTAATTTAGAGCGACTACAAAGTTTTGCAGACGAGACTATTGATATGGTTGCAACAAAGGGACGTGCTTCATATTATAAAGAGGCTTCTAAAGGATATATGGATCCGGGCGCACAAAGTATGGTTTATGTTTTAAATGCATTAATAGGAGATGAAAGATAATGACGACAATTGTAATCATTAGTCATAGTGAAGCTATAGCTAATGGCACTAAAGCATTATTACAACAAATGGCATCAGATGTTAATGTAGTAGCTAATGGTGGTGTAAATGGAGATATTGGTACATCTTTTGATACAGTACAGCAATTAATTAATGGACTAGAAGAAGATGCATTATGCTTTTATGATATTGGATCATCAGAAATGAATATTGATATGGCTATAGATATGTATGATGGGCCATATAAAATTGTTAAAGTAGACGCGCCAATAGTAGAAGGAAGTTTTACAGCAGCAGTTAAATTATCAATAGGTGGAAGTATGTCTGATGCTCTTGATGAAGTAAAACAAACATCATTTTAAATGAAATTATCATTTATTAAGTTGAATTTTATTTTTTGAAATGAAAGTTAAGATTATATGTGATATGATTAATATTAAATGTACGATAAAATCTGGCTAATAGGAGGACATTGCTATGCAACATCTTATAAAAAAACATGTATTGAATGGCGAGTTTGATTTAGTAAGACAATTAATGTCCGAAACAGATTTTATGGAATTTGAAGAAGCATATATTTCAAGTGCACATGAAGTAGAAAGTATGATGTTCTATACTTGTATTTTAGATATGATGAAAGTGGAAGAAACACCTGAAATGCACGATTTAGCATTTTTACTTCTTGTTTATCCACTTAGTGACTATGAAGGTGCTTTACACTCTGCTTATTATCATGCAGATTCATCCATAAAACTTACTGACGGAAATGAAGTTAAAAGCTTATTACAAATGCTGTTACTACATGCAATTCCAGAGCCTGTTATTTCTGATAAAAAGGCTTTTGATATAGCTAAACGAATTCTTAAATTAGATCCAAACAATAATGTGGCTCGTAATGTATTAAAAGATACAGCGAAACGCATGGACAACGTAGTAGTTGATATTAATGAGTTAAATCAACACCGCGATGCTCGTTAAAAATCTAATATTTAGACTTATTTTTGTAAATACCATTGAATTGTGTAAAATCAATTCAGTGGTTTTTTTAATAGTAAATAAATTGTTTGAATGTTTAGAAAATTTAAAATTTGAATTTAGGGAATATCCGAAAATGCTTGATATCAAAGTCTAAATTGGGAATTTAAGCTATTTTTAGCTACATGGATTGGGTTGCAATTAAAAAGCAGTACGTTATAATTCAACGTGTGTAAAATGAAGGAGGTTATTTTTTCATGGGGCTGAATAAAGAAGCTGTCAAAATTGGTTTCGCCTATGTCGGCATAGTAGTCGGCGCAGGATTTTCAACCGGTCAAGAAGTAATGCAATTCTTCACACCGTATGGCTTATGGTCATATATTGGTGTATTATTATCAGGTTTAATTTTAGGTTTTATAGGTAGACAAGTAGCTAAAATAGGTACGGCTTTTGAAGCTACAAACCATGAATCAACGCTACAATATGTATTCGGTGAAAAATTCAGTAAAATATTTGATTACATTCTTGTGTTCTTTTTATTTGGAATTGCCGTTACAATGATTGCTGGTTCAGGTTCAACATTCCAGGAAAGCTTTCATATTCCTGTTTGGCTAGGTGCTTTGATAATGACAGTTGTCATTTACGGCACACTATTACTTGATTTCGATAAAATTGTAAGAGCTCTAGGAATTGTTACTCCATTTTTAATTATAATAGTAGTATTAGTAGCAGTGTATTATTTATTTAATGGTTCAGTGCCATTAAGTGATGTTAATCAAACAGTAGATAAACCAAGTGTTATATTTGGTATTTTAAAAGGTATCCAATATGGAGGACTCGCCTTCGCGGTAGGATTTAGTACAGTTGTTGCTATTGGCGGTGATGCATCTAAACGAAAAGTATCAGGTGCTGGAGCATTATTCGGTGGTATTGTATACACAATCTTACTTGCATTGATTAATTTTGCATTACAAGCAGAATATCCAAAAATTAAAGATGCTGCGATACCTACATTAAACTTAGCGAATGCAATTAATCCTTGGATTGGTTTAGTATTAACTATTATTATGCTAGCTGTAATGTACAATACAATCTTAGGTTTATGTTATTCATTTGCTGCACGATTCACAGAACCATATAGTAAGAAATATCATCTATTTATTATTATCATGATGATTGCTGCTTATATTTTAAGTTTCGTAGGATTTGCAGACTTAATTAATTATTTATACAACATCATGGGAATTGTTGGTTTATTTATAGTTGTTGCAGTGCTTGTAAAATATTATAAACGTAAAAGTGATGATAAAGATCATATTGCTTAATTATAAAAAAGTAAATGCACTTTACAATTGAATATGATTGATTTAACCTTAAAAGCAATTCATCTTATTCAATTAAAGATGAATTGCTTTTTTTAAATAAAGTTAAGATTTTAATTTATAATATAAGTAAAGTTTTATGAGGGGACAATCAATCATGAAGGCAAAACATAAATGGTTGTTTATTACGATATGTGTTATTTTAATCGTTAGTGTTTGTATAGGACTACTATTAAAAAAACATTATGATCAAGAACATAATCACCAAAATAAAGAAAAAGTCCAAATAAATAATAAAAATGTTAAATTATTGCAAAATATTTCATACGGCCAAGGTGTTCCAAATAGTAAATTGGATATTATTATGCCATCAGACATGAGTAAAGATAGTAAATTACCTGTTATTTTTTGGATGCACGGTGGTGGCTTTATTGCAGGAGATAAACAATATAAAAATCCTTTATTATCTAAAATTGCTGAACAAGGTTATATTGTTGTCAACGTCAATTACGCTTTAGCACCACAATATAAATATCCAACACCAATTGAACAAATGAATAAGGCTGTTAAATTTATCAAAACTAATGAACATGATTTACCAATTGATTTTGATCAAGTGATTATTGGCGGTGATTCAGCTGGTGCACAATTAACTAGTCAATATGTTGCAATGCAAACAAACAAATCATTAAGAGATGAAATGAAATTTGAACCAGAATTCAAACCTTCACAAATTAAAGCAGCGATATTCTTTGGTGGTTTCTATGATATGAAAACTGTAAAAGCGACAGAATTTCCGAGAATACAATTATTTATGAGAAGTTATACTGGTATGACAAATTGGGAAAGTAATTTTAAAAATTTATCTCAAATGTCCACAATAAATCAAGTGACTAATAAATATCCACCAACTTTCTTATCTGTAGGAGATGCAGATCCTTTTTATAGTCAAAATATTGATTTTTATAAAAAACTTAAAGAAAAAGATGTACCAGTAGATACATTATTTTATAATGGGTCTCACCATTTACATCATCAATACCAATTTCATTTAGAAAAACCTGAGTCAAAAGAAAATATTAAGCGCGTCTTATTATTTTTAAGTAGAAATACTTCTTCTTCAGGTGTTGAACGTAACAATGAATCAAACACAAATGGAAACAATAATATAAACCAAGATGTTCAATTAGATCCATTTAGTGAATAGTTATTATAATGAAAATACCGTTAAAACACTTAAAATATGTGTTTTAACGGTATTTTCTATACATGATGGAATTTTACTTTACGTTGTTTAAATATGTTTTATGATAATATTTAATATACGAAGATTAGAATTAATTTAAAATTTTGGCCATCACATATTCATTGTAATATTTATTATTAATAAATAACTTATCCTTTAATTCGCCTTCAATTTGGAACCCAGTACTTTTAAACAAATTGACTGCACTATCGTTTTCTGTCACAACAGTAGCTTCGATACGGCGGATATTGTGGTTGAGTGACCAAGCTTCAATTGCATTAATTAAAGCTTGTCCAACACCATGTTGTTGATAAAGTTTTTTAACACCTAAATAGATGATAGCTTCATGGCGTGTTCGTTCATATGTTTCTGTTCCTACAAATGCATAGCCAACAAGTTGTTCATCACTTTCAGCAACATAAATGGCTTTAGATGAAGAAGTAATATAATCTTCTAATCTTTTAATAACTTCAGAAGTAGTAGGTGCGTATTCACCAGGGTTGTAGAAAGTAAATTCAGATTCATCATAAATTTTGGTAAGTAATTCAATAAAATTGTCTACGTCTTTTATACTAATTTCACGAATAGCGTGAGGCATGAAAACACTCCTATATTCATTTAAGTTTCGATTACTTCTATATTATAATATAAATAAGTTAAGATTGCTTTAAATCGTGCAATAATACAGTTGGAGTGTAGATTATACACAAGGGAGTTAAAATATGAAACCAAAAGTACTTTTAGCAGGCGGAACAGGATATATTGGGAAACATTTAAGTTCAGTTATTGAAGAAGATGCTGAATTATATGTATTGTCCAAGTATCCTAAACCAGAACATGAAGCTACGACAAATATGACTTGGCTACAAAGTGATATTTTTAATTATCAAGATGTGGTTGAATCTATGAAAAATATTGATATAGCTATTTTTTATTTAGATCCAACTAAAAACTCTGCAAAATTGACACAAGCGACGGCGCGAGATTTGAATTTAATTGCTGCTGACAATTTTGGAAGGGCAGCTGCAGTAAATCAAGTTAAAAAGCTAGTATATATACCAGGAAGTCGTAATGATAATCAAACGATTGAACGTTTGGGTGCATATGGTGTGCCTGTTGAACGTACACAATTAGAAATAAAACGTCCACATATTAATGTTGAGTTACAAGTTTCAAAGTATGATGATGTCAGAACTGCGACGAAAATAGTGCTTCCTAAAAAATGGACGCTCAATCAAGTTGTAGAATACTTTTTTAATTGGCTTGATAAAACGAGAGGTACAATTGTAAAGACTTATAAAAGTAATGATTATTATTATATTTATGTTAAAAATAAAAATAAGCCTTTAGCTATATTAAAAAGAATGATTACTGAAAAAGATTTAATTACATTGCAATTAGTTGGTGGAAGATTAGTTAAATCGAATGCGAAGAAACAAGGGAAATTAGAGTTCCGTCTATTAAAAGGTAATGCAATTGTTTTAGTACATCTATTTGATTACATTCCGAAAATGTTTTGGCCTGTGTATTATTTTGTACAAGCACCATTACAAGGAATGATGATGCGTGGATTTGAAGTAGATTGTCGTATCAAACATTTCCAAGGATGTATTCAATCAGGAGAAAAAATCAAATATACAAAATAATTAGGTGATTCGTATGCAAATTTTATTAGTTGAAGATGATAACACACTGTTTCAAGAATTGAAAAAAGAATTAGAACAATGGGATTTTAATGTTGTAGGGATAGATGATTTCAGCAATGTTATGGATACTTTTGAAGCATTTAATCCTGAGATAGTAATATTAGACGTACAATTACCGAAATATGATGGTTTTTATTGGTGTAGAAAAATGAGACAAGTATCTAATGTACCCATTTTATTTTTATCATCTCGTGATAATCCAATGGATCAAGTCATGAGTATGGAATTAGGTGCAGATGATTATATCCAAAAACCATTTTATACTAATGTGCTGATTGCTAAATTACAAGCTGTTTATCGCAGAGTGTATGAATTTGGGGTTGAAGAAAAACGTACTTTAAACTGGCAAGATGCTACCGTTGATTTATCGAAGGATAGTATTCAAAAAGGGGATAAAGTCATTTTCTTATCTAAAACTGAAATGATTATCTTAGAAATGTTAGTTAACAAAAGAAATCAAATTGTCTCACGAGATACATTGATTACTGCTTTATGGGACGATGAAGCCTTTGTTAGTGATAACACATTAACTGTTAATGTAAATAGATTAAGAAAGAAGCTATCAGAAATAGGGATGGATAGTGCTATTGAAACCAAAGTAGGTAAAGGGTATATGGCTCATGAATAACTTTAAATGGTTTTGGTTGTTTTTTAAATCACGTATAAATTGGATTATATGGATTGTATTTATCAATCTTGTTATGCTAGGCATTTCATATATCGATTATGATATTTCTGCTGATAGTGTATGGTATATTGTGGTGCTTAATTTAGGTATGAGTATCATATTTATTATCATTACTTTCTTTAAAGAATCGAGATTGACGAAGCATTTTGAAAAGAACAAAGAAATTGAAGAAATTAAACATAAAGACTTGGCTGAAACACCATTCCAACAACAAATAGTAGATTATTTATATCGTAATATTACTACTCAAAAGGATAAGGTTTTAGAACAACAAGTACAAATCAATAATCACGAACAAAGTATAACTGAATTTGTTCATGATATTAAAACACCTGTTACAGCATTGAAATTAATCATCGACCAAGAACAAGATGCTCAACGTAAACAAGCATTATTATATGAATGGTCGCGTATCAATGAAATGTTAGATAAACAATTATATTTAACACGTTTAGAAACACAAAATAAAGATATGTATTTTGACTACGTTTCTTTAAAAAGAATGGTTATTGACGAAATTCAACTAACACGACATATTAGCCAGATAAAAGGTATAGGTTTTGAATTGAATTTTACTGATGATTTTAACGTTTATACAGATTTGAAATGGTGCCGAATGATGATAAGACAAATCTTATCTAATTCACTGAAATATAGTGAAAATAATATGATTGAAATAAGCGGTAAATTAACTGATAACCATATTACACTAGAAATTAAAGATCATGGACGTGGCATTAGCCAAAAAGATTTGCCTCGTATCTTTGATAGAGGTTATACGTCCACGGCTAATAGAAATGAGACGACGTCATCAGGCATGGGGCTATATTTAGTGGATAGTGTTAAATCACAATTAGGTATTGAAATTAAAGTAGATTCTGTTGTAGGTAAAGGAACTACATTTAGTCTCATATTCCCACAACAAAATGAAGTCATTGAACGCATGTCTGAAGTGACAACATTGTCATTTTAAGCATGCGTTTTGTTATTCATTATTAGTACATTTGTAATAAGGAATCGTTATAATATAAAAGTGAAAATATAAAAGAGGTCGGGGCAAAATCCTGCTTTTGGGTCGTCGTTAATCAAGTTTCCCAGAGCACAAGAACTTTATGTTTCAACCTCATTGCAATGTGATTGAGCAGTGATTATTAGGAGTGTTAACGTGACAATATTAGAAGTAAATCAATTAACTAAAATATATGGAAATCAACATTCTTCTCAAGAAATACTACATGATATTAATTTGTCAGTTGATAAGGGCGAATTTATATCGATTATGGGTCCTTCAGGCTCTGGCAAGACAACGCTATTGAATGTACTTAGCTCTATAGATTATGCTACACAAGGATCAATAAAATTAAATGGTCAAGCGTTGGATAAATTATCTAATAAAGATTTATCTAATATACGTAAAAAGGAAATAGGTTTTATTTTCCAAGATTATAATATCTTACATACATTAACAGTAAAAGAGAATATTATGCTACCGCTATCTGTTAAGAAAATACCCAAACAAGAAATGAAGAAACGGTATGAAAAAGTTGTAGAAGCTTTAAATATTAAGGATATTAGTGATAAATATCCTTCTGAACTTTCAGGCGGTCAAATTCAAAGAACTTCTGCAGCAAGAGCGTTTATTACAAATCCTTCCATTATATTTGCTGATGAGCCAACAGGAGCGTTAGATTCAAAAAGTACGCAAGACTTATTAAAAAGATTAACTAAGATGAATGAATTATTTAATACAACAATTATTATGGTTACACATGATCCTGTAGCCGCAAGTTATTCGAATCGTGTAGTGATGTTAAAAGATGGAAGGATATTCACAGAAATATTCCAAGGTGAAGATAATAAACAGACATTTTATAATGAGATTATTAGAACACAAAGTGTGCTTGGTGGAGTGAATTATGACCTTTAAAGAAATTGTTTTTAAAAATTTCCAACAAAAATTTTCACATTATGCGATTTATTTATTTTCATTAGTAATTAGCGTAGTCCTTTATTTTAGTTTTATCACTTTAAAATATGCACATCATTTATATGGAAAACAAAATTATCCAATTATTAAAGAAGGATCGCAAATAGGTAGTTATTTTCTTTTTGTACTGATTATCGTATTTATTTTATATGCGAATCTATTGTTTTTAAAGCGACGTGGACGTGAATTTGCATTGTTTCAAACGATTGGTCTTTCTAGATTTAATATTATGCAAATGATTATGATAGAGCAGTTGCTTATATTTATAACTACTTCTATTTTAGGTATTATTATAGGAATCTTTGGATCAAAAATATTGTTAATGATTGTATTAAGATTACTTGGAATTAATATCACCGTATCAATTATCTTTAGTGTATCGGCTATAATACAAGCACTTCTATTAATTTTAGTTGCGTACATATTGACTGTTAGTCAAAGTTATCTTTATATAAGAAGACGTTCCATTACAGAATTAGCTTCAAATATGACAAAGCGAGAAATTAATCACAATCAGTTTACTATTGGTGATTTAATTTTAGGGATACTAGGTATCATTATGATTCTGTTTGGTTATTATCTATCTACCAGAGTTGTAGAACATTTTAATGGCTTAATTCAACCATTTGTTATTCTAATTTGTACCGTCATTGGTGCATATTTCTTCTATAGAAGTACAGTTTCGTTAATTTTTAAAGCAATTAAAAAGATAAGACAAGATACTGTAAGTATTCATGATGTAATGTTTACTGCTCCAATTATGTATCGTATTAAGAAAAATGCATTTTCTCTTACAGTTATGACTATTATTTCTGCAATAACAGTATCTGTATTGTGTTTTGCAGCTATCAGTAGAGGTACGTTAACGAATGAAGTACTACTAAATTCTCCACATGATGTCACGTTAAAAGATAAAGATAAGGCTAATGAGTTAGCTTATGAGTTAAATAATAAAAATATTAAACATTTTTACAACTATAAGGAAGTTGTATATAGCAAATTATTTAAAGACAAGTTGTTCGAAAAAGGGATTGCTAAACCTTATGAAGTAGCAGTAACGAGTGATAAATATATACCTAATGTTGAAGTATCTAAAGGATATACTGATATTATTGCACCTGAAGGTAAAGTCAGCGATATGATGAAATACAAAAAACATGGTGTAACCAAGTTAGGTACAAAACAACACTCAATAAAAGTTAAATTATACAAAGAAATTAATCAAATATATTTCATGAGTGATGTAGACTTAGGTGGACCAACTTTAGTTTTGAATGATAAAGACTACCAGTATTTAAGAAATCATACTGAAGCAAAAGATATTGTATCCCAATACGGTTTTGATATTAAGCATAAAAAAGATATGCCGGAATTACAAAATGCTGTTAAAAATGTGGATAAGAATATTGAAACTAGAAGTGAAGCTGCAAGTGAAATTTCAAGCTTAACAGGAGTATTATTATTTGTTACATCATTTTTAGGGGTTACTTTTTTAATTGCTGCCGGATGTATTATCTATATTAAACAAATAGATGAAACTGAAGATGAAATAGAAAATTATTCGATATTACGGAAATTAGGTTTTACTTATCAAGATATGGCAAAAGGTTTAAAACTTAAAGTATTCTTCAACTTTGCTTTACCTTTAGTGATTGCATTATTACATGCTTACTTTGCTTCTCTAGCATTTATGACATTATTAGGTTCTACAAACCAAACACCAATTTTTATTGTCATGGCAGTATATACAGCTATTTATGCTATATTTGCATTGGCAGCATATAACCATTCAAAAAGAACAATCAGGCATTCAATATAGAATATAAAAAAGGATTTCATTAACACCGTTTATAAGACGCTGTATGAAATCCTTTTTATATAATAATTAATATTGCTATTGAGGTATTTGTTCACTTACAATCGTTTGTTCATTTAAATCAATGTATGAACAAGTACCTGCATTAATATCAATATCCCATTTATATATACCAGCTTGTGCCATTTCTTCACAAAAAGTAGGGAAATCTGTATCCCCATTTTGATGACGTTTAAGTATATCTTTGACGCTACTAGAATGAGAAGACGTTGCCACATCATGTGTCGCTTTAACACCATTTGTAGTAATCGTTTGTTTCTCGGTATTAACATATGTTGATGTACCTTGTTGAATGTTAACGATGTTTGTTGTCATCCCCATATCTTTAAAAGCTTTAAATAGCTTTGGAAAATCTGGTCCAGTATATTTACTATGTGCATCTTGAATCGCTTTTAATGTAAATTCCATTGTAGTCTCCTTTGGTTAAGTATTGTTATTATAAAATGGTAGGGATATAATAGCAAAATTTATGATCCATAATTAGTTCATGGAAAATAATTGAAAGTCATTATATAAAACGTTAAATTATAAAGTGGAATTGTCATTATACCCGTTTTGGGCATAATGAAGAAGGTATGTAAAATTTTAATTGCGTATTTGTTAAGAATTTGTAAATTGAATTGTAGTTATGTAAATTTTGTGATATTTTCAAGTAGGAACAAAACGCAATTTATTTGAACGCAAACATCATTGCTTATAACTATGATTTACAAAATATTTACATAATGAAAAAGTGAATCTCCTTTTTTCTGAAAATTGTAAATGTGTTCCACATATCTTATGGAGTAAAAATTTATGAATGTGATTGGTAACAATCGCTCAAATGGAGGATTTTGAATGTTTAGTAAGAAAAAAGATAAGTTCATGGTTCAGTTAGAAGAAATGGTTTTCAATCTTGACCGTGCTGCAATCGAGTTTGGAAAAATGGATTTCAACACACACTTAGATTTAAAAGCATATTCTGACAATATCAAAACTTACGAATCTCATGGTGACGAATTAATGCATCAAGTGATTACTGATTTAAACCAGACTTTTATCACGCCAATTGAACGTGAAGATATTTTATCTTTATGTAACGCAATTGATGATGTATTAGATGCTATGGAAGAAACTTCAGGAATGTTTGAAATGTATTCAATTGAATATACAGATGAATTCATGGCTGAATTTGTTGATAATATTCAAAAAGCAGTAGCAGAAATGAAACTTGCTGTAGGTTTATTAGTAGATAAAAAATTATCTCACATGCGTATTCACTCAATTAATATTAAAGAGTTTGAAACGAACTGTGACGGTATCTTAAGACAGTCTATAAAACATATCTTCAATAGTGAGACAGATCCAATCACATTAATTAAAATAAAAGATATTTATCAAAGCATGGAAGAAATTGCAGATAAATGCCAAACAGTCGCGAATAATTTTGAAACTATAATCATGAAAAATAGCTAAGGGAGTCCTCACTTATGGAATATATTTTAATCGTCACGATAGCTATAGTTATATTTTCATTAATATTTGACTTTATCAATGGTTTCCATGATACAGCCAATGCTGTAGCTACTGCCGTATCTACCAGAGCATTAACTCCAAGAACAGCCATTTTATTAGCGGCAGTCATGAACTTTATTGGTGCGTTAACATTTACTGGGGTTGCTGGTACAATCACTAAAGATATCGTTGACCCATTTAAATTACAACATGGGTTAGTCGTTGTTTTAGCAGCTATTATCGCAGCAATTGCATGGAACTTAATTACTTGGTTATATGGTATTCCAAGTTCATCATCACACGCATTAATCGGTTCAATTGCAGGTGCAGCGATTGCATCTGAAGGATCATTTGGAGTATTACATTATCAAGGATTTACTAAAATTATTATTGTATTAATTGTGTCTCCAGTTATTGCATTTTGTGTTGGTTTTATTATGTACTCAATTGTTAAAGTAGTATTTAAAAACGCTAACTTAACACGTACTAATCGTAACTTTAGATTTCTTCAAATATTTACAGCAGCGTTACAATCATTTTCACATGGTACAAATGACGCTCAGAAATCAATGGGTATTATTACGTTAGCTTTAATCGTTGCTAATATCCAAAATGGTTCTAATGTTGAACCAGCATTATGGGTTAAAATGGCATGTGCTACAGCAATGGGTCTTGGTACTGCAATAGGTGGTTGGAAAATCATCAAAACTGTTGGTGGTAACATTATGAAAATTAGACCAGCTAATGGTGCAGCAGCTGACTTATCATCTGCCTTAACTATTTTCGTAGCATCATCATTACATTTCCCACTTTCAACAACACACGTTGTTTCTTCATCAATCTTAGGTGTTGGTGCTTCAAACCGTGCAAAAGGTGTTAGATGGAGCACAGCGCAACGTATGATAATTACTTGGGTAATAACATTACCAATTTCAGCTATATTAGCTGCGATTGTATACTTTATTATGCATTTCTTCTTAAAATAATATATAACATAGCGATATTAATCAGAAGGTTGGGATAATCATTAAAATATTTCCAACCTTCTTTTTTGTATACTTGAAAACTACCTATTGAATTAAAATAGTTGAATAGATACTTATAATTTTTAAGAGGTTAGGACAAATGGTATTAGATTTAGAGAAGAAATGAATGATGATTAAGAACTAATATTTATACTATGGGGTAGTAGTTCTTACAAAATGATTTATTCAACGTGGATATTTGTGATGTTTCTTAAATATTGTCGAATTGAGAAGTATGCTCAACTTGCGTTGCTTGCAGCATTTCTCTTTAGAATACTCTATGTTAGGTCTCTTCTAAGGAAACTACTGCTTTTGGAAAACGTTAATTTGATTTCCAAAGCATTAGAACTTTATGTATCAACTTCATAATAATTGTATATCTATTAAGATAAGACAAAAAAACTACCAACAAAAATTAAACTTTGTTGGTAGTTTTATAAATATATATCAATATTTAAGTATTTAATTAATGAATAAATGAATAGCTTGATACTTCTGAAGCTGGAATTGTACGGTAATCTGTATTGTATGGTCCATTAGTATAATTCATTTCTGAAATTAAGATACTACCGTCACCATTAACACGTTCAACATACGCAACATGACCATAAACGCCAGGAACACTTTGCATAATAGCGCCTACTTCAGGTGAATGGTCTACTTGATAACCATCATTAGCTGCATTAGTAGCCCAGTTTTTAGCATCTGACCAGTATGTGCTGATAGGTTTACCGGCTTGAGAACGACGATCGAAGACGTACCAAGTACATTGTCCTTCAGTATATAAGTTTTGGTGATTGAAAGAAGGTGATTGTGTGCTTGTATTGCCTGTAGTAGCAGTAGCACCACCAGATCCAGCACCAGCGCCACCTGCACCTGAACCACCATTAGGAATTTTTAACGTTTGGTTTGGTGTAATTAAATAACCATTTAAGTTATTCGCTGACATTAATTCATTTACTGATACGCCATATTTATTAGCAATAATGTTTAATGATTCGCCAGATTTTACTGTATGTGTTGAAGGTGAACCAGATTGTGAAGAAGTGTTTGAATTAGAGCTTTGAGAAGCACTTCCACCTACTGATATGACTTGTCCAGGGAATACCATATTATTATCTAAATTGTTATTTTGTTTTATGCTATCAACAGAAGTATTATATTTCTGAGCAATAGTCCATAATGATTCTCCTGACTGAACTTTATGTTGAGTAGAAGCTTCGGCATCGTGATGAGAAAGTGCTGCTGCTGCGCCTGAAGCGGCTGTTACTGCAAAGGCTAACTTTTTCAAAGTGACTCCTCCTTAAATTTGCTTTAATTATTAGCATAGAAATGAATGATTACTATGTATAATTGCTTTTTCGTTTTTTACTACGCTACCCATACTAACAAAAATATAGGGCTTTGTGTGGTTTGTTATTATCTTGTAATATTATTAACAATTAGAAATTGAATTATTTTTAAACAATAAATGCTGATACGACAGTTTTGAAGACGATTTTTAAATGAAAATTTTAATATAGAAGTTTGATAAATTGTAACAAAGTGTATAATTAGTATAGAATGTTGACTAATTCTATCGATTTAGTTATTGTCGCGTTTTAAAGATAATTTATAAATGTAAAATCAACGCATTAATGTAAACATTACATGAAGGAGCAAAACCATATGTCACAAACTACACAGCACACAAGTAAAACAAAAGATAAACAACGGTCACATGCATATGCAAAAGTATGGCTATTCTTTATGTATTATTGGATTATCTTCGGAATAGGATGTTATTTCGGACAATACTTACCAATGGAATGGAGAAGACCTTTATCTTTAGCCTTAATGGTCTTAGTGTTAATCACTTTAGTATTCCAACGTGCACGTAAGTATGGCATTGTCATTTCTCATATATATGCTGTTATATTAGGTCTTTTATCATATGCCATGTTCACAAGTTATTTACAAAACCTTGGTCCAGACGTATTTTATAAGAATATTATATTAGCAATTGGTGCATTTATTGCCTTTGGTATTGTTGGTTTCTTTCTAATTAATGATGCTTCTAGTATGGGACGTTATTTATTTGTCACATTATTAGCGCTTATTATTGCAAGTATTATCGGAATATTCATTCATAATCCAATTTTTCACACAGTTATTACAGTAGTAAGCTTATTATTATTTCTACTATATACACTTTATGATTTTAATAGAATGAAACGAGGACAATTTTCTCCAAGGGAAATGGGTTTCAATTTGTTTATTAACTTATTAAATATCATTAAAGATATATTAAGATTGGCAAATCGATTTCGATAAAAAAATACCATTTAAGACAAAGATGTTGACGTGATACTCATTGTTTTGATTCAAAATTATTCCTTTTTATTCTTTAATATGAGTTATAAGGAAATAAACGTCACATCTTTTTTTATTAAATATATTTATATTGCTTTATTACTTAATTATTTATAGATATATAAACAAGTATATTTTTTGTCTGCATGTTATAATTGCGTTAAATTGTTTAGATTAAGAATTTAGAATAATAATTAAGTTTAGAAGATGTATTGGTTTTACTAGAAAAGAGAGGGAGAGTTATGCCAAATTCTTACTTGCGTATACTTTCTAATGTCGAATATCCAACGACAAGGTGCCAGGATGGTATTATTTTATTTTGGCCAATAGAAGGTGATATGCATATTCAAAAATTTCGTAAACAAAAGACGATTAATAACGAGATCTATATTATTAACAATGCTGATGTATTTAGTTTAAATACTAATGGCAAAGTGATTATGCTTTATTTAACCAGTGATTGGTTCGCTGAACAAAATTTTTCATTTTTTGATTTTCAATATACAGCCAATTTGATTAAATCTTCTAATAAACTTAAAGACTTAGTTTTACAGTTAGTACTTAGAAATATTAATGAAGACTATCGAGAGGTACTTGACGAATTAACGACTAAAATAGTTCAGATTATAGGTACAGAAGCAAAAGTTGATAAGAGTATAGCAATCGATCAATATAATTATACGTATTATAATGATTTGAAAGAAGAATTAGAATATATAGATAACCATATTGAACAAAGACTGACATTAAAAGATATTTCTACTGAACTTTTCACATCAAAATCAAATATTTCTTCCCAGTTTCATCAATTAATAGGTATGGGCTTCAAAAGATATGTTGATACTCTGAAAATTAACAAATCAATTGAGTTATTACTAACAACTAATAAAACGATTAGTCATATTAGTGACATTTTAGGATTTAGTAGTATGTCAACATTTTCAAAAATGTTCAAAGGGTACTTAGGTTTGACACCTAACGATTATCGAAAACTTTCAAAATATGATAAGAATATTATGTTTAAGATAAATATAGATACTGATGAAGATTCGGAATCTTTAAAACCTTATATTGAAAAATTAGTAGAACAACATAAGATCGAAAAATATGAAGATATACAATTAGATGAAGGAAAGATAAAGAAAGCTACATCGTTTCAAAGCGTGATTCAAATTCAAACGATAGAAGAATTAAAAATATACCTTCCTTTATAACAAGTTAGATAAATTTGAATTTTCAAGAACAGAAGTTATTTTTTATATCGTTCCTACACTTTCAGAAATCTGTAATGAAATGACGTATGAAGATAAACGAAATATTGTAGAAATTATTATCAAAAAAGGGTTGAGAGTCGCTTTTAATATTGATAGTTATAAAGTTATCGATAGTATAGGTGTTTGTTTTAGCGATGCGCTACTCAAACTTAAGAATAGTAAGCAGGACATACCTTATCCATACGAAGTTATTTCAGTCTTTAATTTGGATGATAAAGAAATTCGTGAAATCTATAAAGATATTATTAAGTTTCAGGATTTAAATATTAATCATGTCATCGGTTTAGATATATCATGTTTAATAGATGATCCAGTGATGCTTAAAGCAATAGAATCTCAAATTAAAAGACTAAAATTTGAATATCTATTTATTGATAATGCGAAACTAACTACCTCTTACTTAACAGAGGGAAATGAAAGATTATTATTAAAAAATGAAATTCAAATAAAAAATCTAAAGGCAATAATAAATGAAGTTGATTTTGTGAAAGAGAAGATGTTTTTATTAAATGTAGAAAATCATCAGTTAATTAATGATAAGCATAATGATTTAAGTAATAGTGCTCCTTTAATCATTGAAACAATATCTTCCTTAACAGAATCTTTTACAGGTTTAGGTTTCAATCTATTTCATAATCCCAATCATTTTAATGCATTGCATTTATTTGATGCAAAAGGTTTTAAGACGACATTTGGATTAATATTTAATGAAATATCTATTTTGTTTAATCGAGATTTTGTGGATGCTAGCTACTATAAGAAAGTAGAGTTAGAAGATCGATATGTATTGTATTTATATGATTGGAGAGTCATCGAAAATGAATCTGCTGACGAAGAGTACGGAGATAGCAATGTATATATCAGTTTCAATGAAATGCCAACATATAAAAACCATTTAATTTTCATAGGAAAGATAAATAGTTATAGCGGCAATCTTAATCATTTAATTTCAAAAGATTTAAGAAATAAGTATGAATGGACGAGTCAATTTTTAGATACAGTTGATTACTACTTTAAACCTAAAATTGAAATTATTGAACATGATTTTACCCAATGTTCACTAGAAATTAACTTAGGCTATAATTCATTTTATATGATTACAATTTTCAAGGAAGAATATAAAGTGAAAAAGACATTGCACAACTCAATTTAAATTTATCGGTAATTTTGACAACAGATTAAAAACAAATAGGAAAGACAGATTTTTAGATATTTAGGATAATGTTGTTATATGTTGTCTGTTTATATTTGGGGGTGCAAGTCTTTTGAATAAAGAAAAGTTAGAAAAGTTATTTGAATTTTATAAACAATATAAAGCATTGTCTGAATATATAGATCAAAAATATAAATTGACTCTTAATGATTTAGCAGTACTAGACTTGGCAGAAAAAAATTGTCAAAAAGATCAAATGTTAATGCAAACATTTTTAAAAATTGCTATTTCAGAATTAGAATTGAGTAGAACTAAATTATTAGTATCAATTCGTAAACTGATTGAAAAAGGTAAGTTAAATAAAGTCAGATCGACAGAAGATGAAAGAAAAATATATTTATATATGAACCAAGACAACATGAAAGAATTTAATGCTTTATTCGATGATGTTGAAGAATATTTAAATATTTAGAATTCTACATATAAGTTAGTTCCTAATTGATAGGGGCTAATTTTTTTATGCTTTATTTTACTTTGTACTTTATGAACGGTGAGGTTTATTCTTAATGATATATTGATACAATGTAAGAGGTATATTAACGACTAAAAATCATGTATAATATAGAATGTTAATTATAGAGAATGAAAGCGAGATGACCATAATGGGACGTAAGTGGAATAATATTAAAGAAAAAAAGGCTCAAAAAGATAAAAATACAAGTAGAATATATGCCAAATTCGGTAAAGAAATATATGTGGCAGCTAAATCAGGTGAACCCAATCCTGAATCTAACCAAGCCTTACGTTTAGTATTAGAACGTGCTAAAACATATTCAGTACCTAATCACATTATTGATAAAGCAATAGATAAAGCTAAAGGTGCTGGAGAAGAAAACTATGATCAGTTAAGATATGAAGGTTTTGGTCCTAGTGGTTCAATGATTATTGTAGATGCGCTTACAAATAATGTGAATAGAACTGCTTCAGACGTACGAGCTGCCTTTGGTAAAAATGGCGGTAATATGGGTGTATCTGGATCAGTAGCATATATGTTTGACCATACTGCTACTTTCGGCATTGAAGGTAAATCAGCAGACGAAGTATTGGAAGAATTAATGGAACAAGATGTTGATGTTAGAGATGTCATTGATGATGATGGTTTAACAATTGTTTATGCGGAACCAGATCAATTTGCTCAAGTTCAAGATGCATTACGTCAATCTGGTGTTGAATATTTCAAAGTTGCTGAGTTTGAAATGTTACCTCAAACAGATATTGAATTATCACCAGAAGACCAAGAAACTTTTGAAAAACTTGTAGATGCATTGGAAGACTTGGAAGATGTTCAAAATGTATTCCATAATGTGGATTTAAAATAATGAAAAACGCACAGTATTGGATTGATTCGTTGAATTTAACCCCTCATCCAGAAGGTGGTTATTTCAAAGAAAGTATACGTCAACCATCAACAGAGACAAATAGAGCTGCATTTAGCAGTATATACTTTTTGTTAACACCCAATGATATTTCACATTTCCATCGTATAGATGCAGATGAGGTTTGGTATTATCATGATGGTCAATCATTAACGATTCATATGATTACACCTGATGGTAAATATGAATCTGTGCAGTTAGGACCTAATATAGAAGATGGTGAGGTAATGCAATATACAGTTCCAAAAAGAACAATATTCGCATCTTCACTTGAACATGATGAAGGATTTTGTTTAGTAGGCTGTATGTGTCAGCCGGCATTTGAATATGAGCAATTTGAGTTGTTTGAAAGAAATGAATTAAACCAAATGTATCCTGAACATCAAACTGTAATAGATAAATATGCATTAAAACATAAATAATTAAATAATTGCATTCAGCATACCTATGTGAAATAGATTAGTTCACATAGGTATCTTTTTTTATACTTTTAATTAACAAAATATTGTAAATATGAATAATGTAAAATTGATATTTATGTGTAATCATTATATATATTAGGATTCATATTAAATTAAATCATAGTAATTTAGTCGTTTTAAAGTAAATTTTCTCGATATGTAGTAGAATATAGTTAAATGAATTTACGAAAATATGACCTAATTTAGCATATGATGACATAATAGAACCATTTTTATATAATGAAAACAAGGAGTTGGTGACTGTGAAAGTAAAATATATAGACAAACGTCACTGGCGTCGCCTGATCGAGAGAGAATATACAGAGGTTAAAGTTAATAATAATAGATTTAAAGGTATTATAGGCTTGGTCACGATGAAGAAAGTACGTGAACCTTTAGAGGTGACGGTAGTTGGTCAAAATATAATAGTCGCAGATGATAATTATAAATGGTTACAAATATTACCGGAAAAAAAGAGATATAGTTTAACCGTTATGTTTGATGATAAGGGGAATCCATTAGAATACTATTTTGATATCAATATTAAAAATATTACTCAAAAAGGAAATGCACGTACACTAGATTTATGCTTAGATGTATTAGTATTACCAGATGGTTCATACGAGTTAGTTGATGAAGATGATTTATTGTTTGCATTACAAAATGGGCAAATTAGTCAAAAACAATATCATGAAGCATATATTATTGCACATCAATTAATGATTGAAATAGTTGAAAACTTTGATGATGTTCAAAGTAAAGTTATGAAATGTTATCACAAAATAAATCAAAAATATAAGAAAAATAAACACAATCATCCATTTAAAAATAAAAAGCTACAGCGAGTTAAACAACACGATAAAAAATAAGAATGATTTTCTCAAACAAAATAAATATAACAAACATCATTGATTATAGGATTTTACGGAAACGGTATATTTTAGGGGGACACTATGAAAATTGATGATTATCGTTTATTAATAACATTAGACGAAACAAAAACATTACGTAAAGCAGCAGAAATATTATATATTTCACAGCCAGCTGTCACACAACGGTTAAAAGCAATTGAAAGTTCATTTGGTGTAGACGTTTTTATTAGAACGAAAAAGCAACTCATAACAACAACTGAAGGTGCAATGATTATTGAACATGCACGCGATATGTTAAAGAGAGAGCGTTTATTCTTTGATAAAATGCAGGCGCATATTGGGGAAGTTAACGGAACGATCTCTATTGGTTGTTCTTCTTTAATAGGTCAAACACTATTACCAGAAGTATTAAGCTTATATAATACTCAATTTCCTAATGTTGAAATTCAGGTACAAGTTGGGTCTACTGAACAAATTAAGGCAAATCATAGAGACTATCACGTCATGATTACTAGAGGAAACAAAGTCATGAATTTATCCAACACACACTTATTTAATGACGATCATTATTTTATCTATCCTAAAGATAGACGTGAAGAGGTTGGAAAGTTGCCTTTTATAGAATTTCAAGCTGACCCAATTTATATAAATCAAATTAAACAATGGTATAACGATAATTTAGAACAAGACTATCATGCTACCATTACCGTTGACCAAGTTGCCACTTGTAAAGAAATGCTAATTAGTGGTGTGGGTGTAACTATATTACCTGAAATAATGATGAAAAATATTGATAAAAATATGTTTGGATTTGAAAAAGTGACGATTGATAATGATCCACTTATTCGTTCGACTTATATGAGTTATGATCAAAGCATGTTACAGTTACCACAAGTAGATTCATTTGTTAATTTAATGTTGAACTTTATACGTTAAATAAGATGAGTTGATTCATATAATGAATAGAGGTTAGTCATATGTTTAAAGAATTACTATATATAAAGAATTATAAGTTGTTTGTTTTGAACATGTTGTTATTAGGTATGGGTATCGCTGTAACAGTACCCTACCTTGTTTTGTTTGCGACAAAGGATTTAGGTATGACCACCAAACAGTATGGTGTGTTACTAGCATTAGCAGCTATAAGCCAATTTACAGTTAATTCGATTATTGCAAGATTTTCAGATACTCATAACATAAATAGAAAATATCTTATAATTACAGCATTAATGATGGGAGCAATTAGCTTTTCCATTTATTTCTTTGTAAAAGATATCTTATTATTTATAATCCTTTATGCTTTATTCCAAGGTTTATTCGCTCCGGCAATGCCACAACTTTATGCATCTGCGAGAGAATCTATTAACGTTTCAAGTTCGCGTAAAAATGCTAAATTTGCTAATACAGTATTACGTTCAATGTTCTCACTAGGGTTCTTATTTGGTCCATTTATTGGCGCGCAACTAATTGAATTGAATGGTTACTCAGGTTTATTTGGCGGAACAGTTTCTATTATTTTATTTACATTAATTTTACAAGTGTTCTTCTATAAAAATTTAAACATCAAACAACCTATTACTCAACAACAACACGTTGAGAAGGTAGCGCCTAATATGTTCAAAGATAAGACACTATTGATCCCGTTTTTAGCTTTTATTTTATTACATATTGGACAATGGATGTATACAATGAACATGCCTTTATTCGTAACTGATTATCTTCACGAAAAGGAAGGCTACGTTGGTTATTTAGCAAGTTTATGTGCAGGTTTAGAAGTACCTTTTATGGTCGTTTTAGGCGTATTATCTACAAAACTCCCAACACGTACGTTACTTATTTATGGTGGTATATTCGGCGGGGCTTTCTATTTTAGTATTAGTTTATTTAAAAATTTCTATATGATGTTGATTGGTCAATTATTTTTAGCCTTTTTCTTAGCTATATTATTAGGAATTGGCATAAGCTACTTCCAAGATATTTTACCGGATTTCCCAGGTTATGCTTCAACATTATTTGCCAACGCAATGGTTATTGGGCAGTTATGTGGTAACTTATTAGGTGGTATGATGAGTGGATGGGTTGGCTTGGAAAATGTTTTCTATGTGTCAGCAGGATCATTGTTCTTAGGTATTATATTAATCTTTTTAACGAAAGATCAAAAAATTACTATAACAGATGTGGAGTAGTTATTAATGACGGTATTATTATGGAGTTTAATTACAATTGCATTTATATTAGCTTTTGTCGGTTTAGTTAAACCGGTCATTCCTTCAGTTTTAGTCTTATGGGTAGGTTTTCTTATTTATCAATTTGGATTTCACAACGGAAGGTTATCTTGGATGTTCTATATCGCAATGGTTATTTTTACCATTATGATATTCTTAGCTGATTTTCTAATGAATAAATACTTTGTTGGAAAATATGGTGGATCTAAATTTGGTGAATATGGGGCTATTATTGGCGTGATCATTGGATGCTTTGTAGTTCCGCCATTTGGTATTATCATTGTACCGTTTGTATTAGTACTTATTATCGAGTTAATACAAGGGTATGATTTGAAAAAAGCGATTAAAGTAAGTTTTGGATCGATTATTGCGTTTTTAGCCAGTACAATTGCTCAAGCTATTGTGATGTTTATTATGGTGATATGGTTTATTTTAGATGTTTTTATATTAAATTAGTGAGAATAAATAAGAAGGCAATTTCTATAATTATTAGTAGAAATTGCCTTCTTATTTATTTCAAAGATGTTAAATTCAATTAGAAAATGTGGCCATCAATTCGTGAACATTACATAATCGTATTTGAATTTTTATTAAAATAGTGATGATCAATATAAAATGAAATAGGTGTGATAATGGCGGAAATAATAATAAATGACCAATTACTAACATTGATATAAGGACCAAATGCTAAAAAGGATTGAGGTATAAAAAATACATAAAACAATGCGACAATTAATAGCGCAATTACGGCATAAGTTAATAACCATACCCAATTTGAATTATTAAAGCATTGTAACTGAATCGTTTTAAATATCATCCATATAAATAAGAAAATGATAAATAAGCCAACTATCACTGTAATAGGAAATGTATATAGATAAAGATAGTTACTATCTCCACCAATAAAGAAACCTATAAACCCTTTTAAGAAACAGAAAATACCAATTAGTAATACGAAATGTTGATAAATATATTTAAAGATATTCTTTACTGTTTCATTTGGAAGTTCTTTTAATTGCTTTTTGGCATGCATTTTAGGATTATGGTTAAAGAATTCCATAGCTAACATACCTTTACCTTCTGCACTGATTAAGTGTTTTAATATGCGATTCAACATCACTTCTGAATCATGTGGGTTTACACTTAAATCAGAACGAATATATATCATGTAGTTTTCAAAAATTTCTCTATCCGTATTATTTAAACGTAAAGACTTCACATTATTCTCTTTAGCTAATTGAGCTGTAGACTTCATGAGTGCATAAGCGCTCCTTTAAAAATAATTTTAAGTAAGACTTACCAATACATTAAATTGATAATTTTATTATGCTTAATCATACCATAGAAATACAATGATTATAATATGAAATACAGGAGTAAATGATGAAACAGTTGAATTTGAGTAATCAAAAGTTAATTAACGAGGTAGCAACGATACACGAAAAATTATTAGAATCTCAAGAAGCAAATTATAAAGCAACAAGTACATCGATTGCATTAAGAATTGAAATGATTAATGCTAGATTACGGCATTGCCAAGATATGATATTAATCATTGAAGATAATCAAGAACTACAAGCATTAATATGGGGGCATTTTGAAAAACAAACTAAGGTTGTGACAATTGAATTATTGTTTGTATATCCTAAATATCGGCGTCAAGGTTTTGCACGACAATTAAAGTTAGCACTAGAAGATTGGGCCATGAAAGAAGGAGCCCAAACAATACAAAGTACAATAAATACGAAAAATCAAGCTATGTTAAACTTGAATCACCAAATAGGCTATGAAGATACACATATTAAAATGAAGAAAGATTTAAAGTAGAAAAATGATTAAATTATTATTTCATGATAAAATGAATTATATTTATAACTGTTTTTAAAGGAGTTTAACATGAAAAAGTGGATTGTATTATTTTTATCTGCAACGCTAATGTTATCCGCATGTGGCAAAAGTCAGGAGAAAGCGACATTAGAAAAGAGTGTAGATAAATTAGAAAAAGAAAACAAATCATTAAAATCACAAAAGAAAAAGTTAAATAAACAAAAAGACGATTTAAAAGATAAACAAGATAAATTACAAAAAGAAGTTGATAACTCTGCTTCAAGTCAATCAACTAGTTCTGATAATAGTGATGATAAGGATACTAATAAAAGCGAGAAGAATAAAACATCTTCTAATTAAGAACAACATTAAAGAAGTAACAAATTTTAAATCAGAACAGAACCAGCAATAAATCTAATCAAAAGCATCATCTTCAACAGAATAGAATATGATATGATTAAAATGTCAACTTAATATCGTTTTGAACGTAAAGTTTGATATACGAAAAAAATGGGTATCGTAATGGATAAATATATATAATAAAAATAAACTATAAAGATTAATATGATTATTGTCATCATTTTCAAAAATGTGAAGAGGAGAGAAGAGCCATGCATGAACAGGATTTTAGTATTTTAGAGGGAAAAGCGCTAACGCTACCAGAATTAGGTAGAGAATTAGAAAATATTACAGGTAGACATGTTGTTGATTCTACAGGTGAAATTAAACGTGTAATTGCGCACTTGCCTAATTTTGAATCAGATACAGATACATTTGTTGCAACATATCACTTAGATCATCAGAATGATTTTATTGATGCTACATTTACAGCACCAAAAAATCAACGTGATCATTTAAAAGAAATTCCAGTTAATATTGAACTTATCAGTTATATAACTAAAAGCTAAATCAAAATTTTAATAAACGAATTATAGCGCGATGTGAATCTTACTGTTTCATAGCGCGTTAATTTTATTATAAAATGTATATAATGATGTATTTACGTAGTAATGGAGTGTAAAAAATGGTTGTTTATATTGAAACTGAGCGCTTGAAATTACGAGATTGGGAAGAAAAAGACTTATTACCTTTTCAAAAAATGAATGCTAACCCACAAGTCAGAAGATACTTCCCAAGTTTATTGAGTTATCGTCGTTCTGAATTAGATATGAAAAAAATGGACCAAATTATTAAAGATTATGGTATTGGTCTATTCTCAGTAGAGCTGAAAGAAACGAATGAATGGCTTGGCTTTATAGGATTAAATTATATTCCTAAAGATAGTGAGTATCCATTTAAAGAATTACCACTTTATGAAATAGGGTGGCGTTTGATTCCTGAAGTTTGGGGAAATGGTATTGCCACTGAAGGTGCAGAAGCGGTACTTAAATTTGCTAAAGAAAAAGACATTTCTAAAGTCTATAGTTTTACTGCTGAAACAAACCTACCTTCAAGAAAAGTCATGGAAAAAATAGGAATGTCATTTTATGATCATTTTGAATTCCCTAACTTGAGTAAGTATCATCCTTTGAAAAGACATGTGAGATATGTGATTGATTTAGATAAATAATTGAAATAACCCCACTCGAAATTATTTTTTGAATAAATTCTAGTGGGGTATTTTGGTTTTAACAGAAATTATTTAATCATAAGTACGAACGCCTAAAGGTTTATAATTGAGTAAACCTTCAAGTAACGCTTCTTTAGTATCGAAGAGTGGAGCGAGTTGACGATATTTTTCATCAATAAATCCTTCTTTAATCATATGATCGATTAACCCTTGTAATGGTTCAAAGAAACCATTGATATTGTATACGCCAATTGGTTTTTGATGAATACCAATTTGAGCCCAACTATACATTTCAAAGAATTCTTCTAGTGAGCCGGCACCACCCGGAGCCATAACAAAAGCATCAGCAAGCTCAGTCATTTTATTTTTTCTTTCATGCATTGAATCTACTAAAATAAGTTCACTTACTTTTTGGCTTGTAATTTCTTTTTCATCAAGCATTTTTGGCATTACACCAATCGCTTTACCACCATGGTCTAAAACGCCATCTTGAATAGCGCCCATAATACCCACAGATCCAGCTCCGAAAACTAATTCGTAACCTTTTTCAGCCATATATTTACCTAGTTCATATGCTTCTTTAACGTATGTGTCATCTTTTCCTTTGCTTGCGCCACAATAAACTGCAATTTTCTTCATTATGTACCTCCATTAAAGTTGATGTAAAAGCTTATTAAATTGTTGTTCAAAGTGTTGTTTATCCTGTTTCGTAAATGGGGGAGGTCCTTTATGTCTGCCTCCTTGCTTACGAATTTGAGCATTAATATAACGTTGGTCTAGCAATTGTTGAATATTATCATTATTAAATATAAATCCTTTATGGTGCATGACATACTTTACTTTGTTGAGTAATAGACTAGCTAGACCATAATCTTGTGTAATAACGATATCTTCTGAAGATGATAATTGGACAATTTTATAGTCTACCGATTCAGGACCATCATCCACATAGACAGTATTTACATGTTTAGGTTCAATTTGATTTGAGAAGTGACTAAAACTACGTATAATTGTAACAAAAATGCCTGTCCCTTGTGTTAAATCAATCACTGAATTAACAACTGGACAAGCATCTCCGTCAATAATAATGCGTGTCATGAAAGATTAAGCCTCATTATTATTTTCTTTATTTTGTTTAACTACACTTTTAGCTGTGTAATCTTTATATTTTTTAAATTCTTTTTTTCTAGATTTGTCGGCTTCTTCACGTAGTTTATCTTCTTCTTTATGGCGTTTTTCGATTTGTTTTTGAAGCTTTTTCTCCATCTTTTTAGCTTCTTTACGATTTTCTTTTTCTAACTTTTCGCCTTTTTTCTCAGTTTTTTCATCAAGCTTACCTGGTGTTAATCCTACTTTTTCTTCGTATTTTTGAGTTTTCTTCATATCTTTAATACGTTGTTTTTCGTTTTCTTCACGTTGTTTATCTTCTTCTTTGTGACGTTTTTCAATATTTTTTTGAAGCTTTTTATCCATTTTGTCTGCTTCTTTGCGATTTTGCTTCGCTAATTTTTCGCCTTTTTTCTCAATATAAGCTGGGTCATTTTCTTTAGCGATTTTTTTCAATTCACGTTTATTATCAAATTCTTGTTTCTTGTCACCAACGTATGTCTTAACGTCAGAAGTCTTGTTAGAAATAGCAGATGTTGTTTTAGATGCTGCTCTAGATGTAGCATCAGTCGCTTTTTTAACATCAGGATGATCTTTTATTTTTTTACGTTCTACGACTAACGGAACGATGATGATAGGTAAAACATTAATTGCTGTTTTTATGAGTTTCTTTTTGTCCATACTCGTTGCCTCCATTAATTTTTACTATTTTTATCCATACCCTATGATACATGAAAATAAACTACTGTTGGTAACAATAATGTACGAAATTTGGTTTGAAAGATAATTTTGTTAAAGGGCGTGATTTAAAATTAACATTGTATTATTTATTAATGTTAAGTAAGAAAAAACCGTTGAGAAAAGTAACTTGTTCTCAACGGTAATTAGTCTTAAAAATGTTTAATTAGATACCTTTACCTATACCAAAACCGAAATAAAGGATAGCTATGACAACTACTAATATAATTCGATAAATTGCAAACGGTACTAATTTGATTTTATTAATAAGATGTAAGAATGTTTTAATTGCTATTAAACCTACAATAAATGCAGCTAAGAAACCTAATAAATAAAATGGAATATGCGCTAAATGAATATATTCATAATGTTTTAATAACGATAATCCGCTTGCTGCAAGCATGATTGGTACTGACATGATAAATGTGAAGTCAGATGCCGCTTTATGGTTCATTTTCATTAAGACACCAGTTGAAATCGTTGAACCAGAACGACTGAACCCTGGCCACATAGCAATGGCTTGAGAAATACCAATAACGAATGCTTGGAAATAATTAATTTGATCTACAGTTTGTGGATGAGTTACTTTTTCAGAATACTTATCAGCGATAATCATGTAGATTGCACCTAGGAAAAGACCAATCATAACTGTTGGTACACTAAATAAATATTTTTCAATGACATCATCAAATAAGAAACCTAAAATACCGGCTGGAATCATACCTACTAAAACATGCATCAAATTCAATCTTTTTGGTTTTGAACGACGTCCAGTAGTCGCTTGTTGCTCAGGTTGATGTTTCCCAATATGTAATATTTCAAAGAAACGTTCTCTGAACACCCATGCTGCCGCAAATACAGAACCTAATTGAATAACAACTTTAAAGGTGAAAGCTGATTGCTCACCTAAAAATTTAGTGGACTTTAACCACATATCATCAACAAGAATCATATGTCCTGTAGAGGAAACAGGAGCAAATTCAGTTAGACCTTCTACGATACCTAAAATAAGCCCCTTGATTAATTCAAGTAATAACATAATGTACCTACTTTCATATATTAAATGTTTTTTTGACTATTTCAAATTCACCATATAATAATAGCATACTCATTTCAAAGCACGCTACAAATAGTAATAACACTAGACCAAAGTATGAGAAAGATTTGTCGTCATATAATTATCAAAAGCACTATCGTTGTACATTAATCTTTCAATCTTTAATATAGAGATTATAATAAAAATCAGGTGAATATCTAGTGAAAAAATTAATGCAATTAGTATTTAAGTATAAAATTTATCCTGCATTAATGCTAATAGTATGTATATTGTTAGCATTATTAGTAGTTTTACAGAATATAGCAATAGCAGACTTTTTAAATATAATGTTATTTAAAGTAAAACAATCGCCAATGATTATACTCAGTTTTATTTTTGTAGTATTGATGATACGTGCAACTTTGAATTTTTGTAATCAATTATTAGGTAACCGTTTATCTATTAAAGTTAAACATGACTTGCGTCAACGAGCGATTCGCCACCAATCAACACAATCAGTTGGTGAGGAAATGACACTTTTAACAGAAACAATAAATGGTATTGCGCCATTTTATCAAAGTTACTTGCCGCAAGTATTTAAGTCAATGATGATTCCTTTAGCTATTATGATTGCGATGTGCTTTGTTCATTTAAACACAGCATTGATAATGATCATAACTGCACCGTTCATTCCATTATTTTATATTATATTTGGGTTGAAAACTCGGGATGAATCTAAGGATCAAATGACTTATTTAAATCAATTTGGACAACGATTTCTCAATATGACACATGGGTTAATCACTTTGAAATTATTTAACCGAACAAAACAAACGGAAAATAAAATCTATGAAGATAGTACACATTTTAGAGATTTAACAATGAAAATTTTGAGAAGTGCATTTTTATCAAGTTTAATGTTAGAGTTTATCAGCTTATTAGGAATTGGACTTGTAGCATTAGAAGCAGCACTGAGTCTCGTTGTTTTTCATACGATTGATTTTAAAACAGCAGCAATCGCTATTATTTTAGCTCCAGAATTTTATAATGCCATTAAGGATTTAGGACAAGCGTTTCATACGGGCAAACAAAGTGAAGGTGCAAGTGATGTTGTATTTGAATATTTAGAGAGTACATCAGAAAATAGTGTACCTATAAATTATTATCATACAAACCAATCCCCACTTATAAGCTTAAGCAACGTCATGTTTAAATATAGTAATGAAAAGGGGAATGACTTCTCAATTAAACATGTCACTCTCGATATTAATGAACATGAACACATCGCATTAGTTGGACCAAGTGGGGCAGGTAAAACTACCTTTGCTAAATTAATCAGTCAATCTCTTAAACCTACAGAAGGTCATGTCTCATATAAATATGATCAAATGCAAATAGGTATTTTAAGTCAACGTCCATACATTTTTACTGCCACAATTAAAGATAATATTTCAATGTTTAATGACGTTAGTGATGACATTATTTTAGAAGCATTAGAGCAAGTGCAATTAAAAGAAAAGGTACAATCTTTAAAAAATGGAATCCATACGCTAATTGGTGATGGTGGAGAAATGTTATCTGGTGGGCAGATGAGAAGAATTGAATTGTGTCGTTTACTTGTAATGGAACCAGACTTAGTCATACTTGATGAACCAGCAACTGGTTTAGATATAGAAACGGAACAAGTGATTCAAAGCGTGATGCATCATCAATTTAAAGCAACGACGCAACTTATAATTGCTCATAGAGACTCCACAATTAGACAAGCAACACGACGTTTATATATACATGATGGTGAGATTATTAAAGATGATAAAAATATTTCAGTTAATGTTAAAGAAAATGGTGATGAATCATGAAGTCACGAATTCAATTTAAAATTGATAAAGATTTAGTAATAGCAATAGCTATAGGTGTCGTGGGGAGTTTAGTTGCTTTAGCGATGTTCTTTCTAAGTGGATATATGGTTACTGAAAGTGCGTTAGGAGCTCCATTATATGCTTTAATGGTGTTAGTTGTTTCGGTTAAACTATTTGGTTTTTTAAGAGCGATATCTCGATACTATGAAAGATTATATTCTCACCGTACGACCTTTACTATGTTAAGAAATGTAAGAACACAATTCTTTAAAGGACTAGTTAGAGTAGTACCAAATGTTTATCGAAAATATAATTCTAGCGATTTAATTTCACGTATGGTAAGTAGAGTAGAAGCATTACAAAACATATACTTAAGAGTTTATTATCCGCCTATTGTCATAGGAATAACTGCATTGATAACGATAGCAGTATATTTATTCATCTCCCCAGCACATGCAATATTAATTGCAGCGAGTATGATATTGACATTATGGCTTGTTCCATTTTTAAGTGCTAAAAGGGCACGTAAATTGAAGACAGTAGTATCACACCAACAAAGACAATTTTTAACAAGATTTTTTGATTATCGTGAAGGATTTCAAGAATTACAACGCTTTAATAAGGACGAAGATTATAAGAATGATGTATTACAACATTTACAACAATATGATGCATTGCAAAGTAAAGAACAGGGATTTTTAACTGTTTATGATTATTTACTAAATATCATTGCTATGGTATCAATTTTTGCTACATTAGTTTTGGGCGCTATTCAAGTCCATACACACTCTTTAGATGTTGTATATTTAACCAGTATTGTATTAATGATATTAACTTTGTTTGAACAAGCTGTACCAATGAGTAATGTAGCTTTTTATAAAGCAGATACAGATCAATCGTTATCAGAAATTAATGAAGTTATTCAAAACGATGATATATCCAAAGAACATCTATATAAAGATTTAGACAAAACTAATGAACATGATTTATATGAAGTAAAAGATGTAATATTTAAATATGACAATCAAGAACTATCAGTATTGAATCATGTTTCATTTCATATTAAAGAAGGTGAACGTGTCGCTATTATCGGTCCATCTGGTAGCGGTAAGAGTACGCTATTACATGTTTTGTTAGGATTATATCAAGTAAGCAGCGGACAGGTAATGTTAAATCAAACAGATGTATTTCAAATTAAAGAGGAAGAAAAATATCATCAAATCAATGCATTACTACAATCACAACAATTATTCGACGGAACCATCAAAGATAATTTACTGACAGATTGTGATGAAGATGATATGCGGCATACGTTAAAAGCGTTAAATTTGAGCCATTTAGCTTTAAATCAGGAAATAACAATGGATGGAGATACTTTATCAGGCGGAGAAATTCAACGATTAAGCATGGCACGTTTATTATTAAGAAATCAAACTAATATTTGGATTTTAGATGAGCCAACTACTGGTCTAGATACTGATCATACGGATCAATTGATGACATTAATTGATAAACAAGCTAAAACATTAATTGTTGCTACGCATGATTTACGTTTATTACCATATTTTGATAAAATTTTAATTATGATAGACGGTGAAATCAAAGAAGCAGGTAGTTATCATTCACTTATCCAAAATAAAGGATATTTATATAAAATAACTCAATTGAACCAATGAGTAAAAATGTGATTGATAGTTTCTAGAAAAATAAAAATGCTCTAAAGCACTGAGATGTACTTTAGAGCATTTTTATACTTTGAAAGTGTTTGATTCTAACCTTTAACTTTAAATTACCATGACAAAAGCTTAATTAATTATCTTTAGCTTCATTAAATGCATCAATGACTTTACCTAAAAGACGGTTAAGTTCATCCACTTCATCAAGTGATAATGATGAAGCAGTTGCAACTTTTTCAGAAGCATTGCTAAGTTCGGGTCTAATTTTTTCGCTTTTATCAGTCAAGTGAATAAATACTTCACGTTGATCGACTTCGGAACGTTCACGTTTGATTAAATCAACTTGTTCCATTCGTTTTAATAGTGGGGATACTGTACCAGTATCAAGTGCTAGTTCAGTCACAACCTTTTTAACATTTACGGGAGATTCATCCCATAAAATTGTTAATACAAGGAATTGTGGGTAAGTTAAATTGTACTTTTTAAAGACTTTGTTTGAATAGTAGCGATTTACTTGTCTTTGTGCATTGTACAAACTAAAGCATAGTTGCTCTTTTAAATTATGTTGATCAGACATTAAAGTTCTCCTCCAGACATTCTATCCGTTTTTCTCTCTATTCGGATTGGAATCCGTCTATGTTGTGCGGAATATAATTCACAACACACTGTGATTCAATGTCATGCTAAAATTAAAGTATGTTTAAAGTTTAGAAGATATCTATCGTTAAATCAAGCAAAAAGATAATTAAATATTTATGTTATCATTTTTAAAAATACTTGTAATAGAAAAGGAATTTTACAATGAAAAATAATAAATCTAGAAAAATATCAATTTCTATCATAAGCGGTTTTTTAGGTAGTGGTAAAACTACGTTACTGACACATTATATTAGTGAATTATTAAAAATTGATGAGAAAATTAAAGTGATTATGAATGAATTTGGCTCATTTGATGTAGATAGTCAAAATTTAGATTCAAATATAGAAGTACGATCAATCATTAATGGTTGTGTGTGTTGTGACTTAAAAACTGATTTAATTAACCAAATTCAATCTTTAATTCAAAAAGATGATTGTAATCATATTATTATAGAAGCAACAGGAGTCGCTAATCCTATCGAAATCTTTGCTGCATGTCAAGATCCAACCATAGTTGATAATATAGACATGCCACAAATTATAAGTGTAGTGGATGTTGAAAGATTTTTAAATAGGAATGATTACACTAGTTCCACACAAACGTTAATGGAAGAGCAACTTGAAATGAGTGATTTATTAGTCATTAACAAAATGGATTGCGTTGATTCTGAAGAAATAAATAAAATAGAGAACGAAATAAATAAAATTAATCCGAGTGCACCGCATATTTTGACTACTTATGGAAAGTTTGACATCAGTCAACTTCGAAACCAAACAGATAAAACAACAAAACTTCATCAACATCACCATCATCACGGTATTATTAGTATGAAATATACGTTTACTAGTCCTATTGACCGTCAATTATTTTACCAATTTATTATGCAATTATCGAAAAATGTATTGAGATTAAAAGGTTATTTAAAATTTAGAGACAATCCTAATGAAACAATTGAGTTTCAATATTCATATGGTTTGCCAGACTTTGGGGCTATAGCTAAAGAAATGCCATTAACGATAGTGATTATAGGGGAACATATAGATGTAAATCGACTCAGAAATAAATTGGATATGTTACAATTTACTTAATTTAAATTTCAACTGTTCCTAACTGAAGTGAATACATTATAAAAAATAAGGGTCGTGATTATAATGGAAAGAACACAAATTAACCAATATGTTCATTTTTCAAAAATTGTGCAAGGATTTTGGCGGGCTAATGAATGGCAACTATCAGATCAAGCATTAAATCGTTTTATTAATCAACTTGTAGAACGTGGTATTACAACTATGGATCATGCAGATATTTATGGCGATTATCAAAATGAAACGCTTTTTGGTAAGGCATTAAAATTATCACCACAATTGCGTGAACAAATACAAATTGTTTCAAAATGCGGTATTGTTTTACCATCTGAAACTCAAACATTTACAGATGGACACCGATATGATCATAGCCACCAACACATTATTAAGTCAGTAAATCATTCATTAGAACGATTAAATGTAGATTATTTAGATAGTTTATTGATTCATAGACCGTCACCATTAATGAATCCCGATGAAATTACAGATGCTCTAAAAGAATTGGTTAATGAAGGTAAAATTAAATCATTTGGAGTTTCTAACTTTAATGAAACGCAATATGATTTATTAAAACAAAGTCTTAATCATGATAAGTTGCACATTAGTATCAATCAACTTAAATTATCACCATATCAAACAGATATACTACATAATGGTGTAATGGATAAAATGTATCAAAATCAAGTTAAAGTAATGGCTTGGAGTCCTTTTGCGGGAGGTAAGCTGTTTGATACTTCTGACGATAAAAGTAGACGCCTCATGTCAGTCATTGAACCTTTAGCAAATAAATATCAAGTGAACGTTTCTGCTATTATGATAGCTTGGTTAATTAAACATCCTAATGAGGTGATGCCAATATTAGGAACACGATCTATTGAAAAAATTGATGCAGCTACTGCTGGATTAAATGTTGAATTAACTGATCAAGAGTGGTTTGATATATACACTGCGGCATTAGGTCGAGATATTTTATAATTAAATGTTAGGAAGGGTTTATAAAGAATGAATAATGAAGATAAACGACAGAAACAACTTAAATTTGAACGTAATTTAATTATGATTCCTTATTTAATATTTGCAGTCATTGTACTATTATGCAATATTTTTTATCCCGAGATATTAGTGACAATGACGTTATTCGGATTGTTATTTGCGTATAATTTAGGACTACTTTTTATTGCATTTATACGTCACTTTAAACGTACACTCATATTAACGCTTGTGTTAACTATATTAAGCGGAGCAGCATTCTTTACGCTGTTATATGTTTTTGGTATAAATCATGAAATTTTTGGTCAAATTAAAAAATAAATTACACATACAACTAAAAAACTCTGATATTTCAATGTTATAATAATATTGAAATATCAGAGTTTTATTTTTTAATATTTAATGATTGGGGAGTGTGCAGGATGAATAAACGAAATAAGGTTTCGATTATTGGTGCAGGGCAAACTGGCTCTACATTGGCTTTTATTTTGGCTCAAAATGAAAGCGCTGACATAGTTGTTGTTGATAGACCACAGTCTGAAAATGTGGTTAAAGGTAAAGCGTTAGATATACTAGAAAGTGCTCCAATATTTAATTTTAATGTAGATATTAAAGGAACTGCTGATTATTCTGAAATACAAGATTCAGATGTTGTAGTCATAACTGCAGGAATTGCTAGAAAACCAGGAATGAATAGAGATGATTTAATACAAACTAATGAAGATATAGTTCACCTTAGTGCACAACAAATAGCTAAATATTCACCGAATGCCATTATCATAGTATTAACTAATCCTGTAGATGCTATGACATACTCTGCATTAGTTGCATCTGGATTTTCTAAAAATAAAGTATTAGGACAATCCGGTGTATTAGATAGTGCGCGTTATCAAACATTCATTGCCAAAGAACTTGATGTGTCTGTTGAAGACGTACAAGGCTTAGTATTAGGTGGACATGGCGATACAATGGTGCCATTAATCAATTCTACTCAAGTCAATGGCATTCCAATAGCTGAATTATTAGAACAAAATATAATAGAACAGATTGTTGATAGAACACGCAAAGGCGGTGCTGAAATAGTTCAATTGTTAGGAAATGGTTCAGCTTATTATGCTCCAGCTGCAGCGGTTTATGAAATGGTTGAAACAATATTGAAAGATAAGCATCGTATATTAGCAGCAATTACGTATGCTCAAGGTAAATATGGATATGACGATATTTGTTTAGGATTACCTGTGAAATTAGGAAGAAATGGTGTGGAAAATATCGTTGAATTGAATTTAAGTGATTCTGAACGTGAACAATTGGATAAATCAGCATTATCAGTGGAAAAAGTTAAAGAAACACTTAAATACAAAGTAAAATAATTCATTTCCAATTAAATTTAACATAGATTAAAACATTTAGTTGAGTGTAGTTTAGTTAGTTGTATAATATTTATTTTGAAAATTGAGTATTGTGTGTCTTTTGTAATTGGTTATATTTGATAAAGCGTTTTCTTGATATAATTTATAGTAACAAGATAATGATAATAAGGAGTAGGTGCACATGTCTAAAGCAAAACAATCCTCCCAGAATGTTCATAACCAACCAGGTAAGAAAGAGAAAAAAGGCTATAAGCCTATATGGATAATTGTAAGCTTTGTTATATTAATTGCCATTATACTTTTACCTACACCAGCTGGGTTGCCCATTATGGCTAAAATGGCTTTAGCCATTTTAGCATTTGCAGTAATTATGTGGGTGACAGAAGCGGTGTCTTACCCTGTTTCAGCGACGTTAATTTTAGGTTTAATCATACTGTTACTTGGGTTTAGTCCAGTTCAAAACTTATCAGAACAATTAGGTAATCCCAAAAATGGTGATGCTATTATAAAAGGTAGTGAGATGTTAGGGACTAATAATGCTTTAACACAAGCGTTTAGTGGTTTCTCTACATCTGCAGTAGCCTTAGTTGCAGCAGCATTATTTTTAGCAGCTGCTATGCAAGAAACGAACTTACACAAACGTTTAGCATTATTAGTATTATCTATTGTTGGAAATAAAACAAAGAACATTGTTATTGGTGCTATTCTTGTTTCCATAGTACTAGCATTTTTTGTTCCTTCTGCAACTGCAAGAGCAGGAGCTGTAGTACCTATATTATTAGGTATGATCGCAGCATTTAAAGTATCAAAAGAAAGTAAACTTGCTTCACTTTTAATTATTACATCTGTTCAAGCTGTTTCGATTTGGAATATAGGTATTAAAACAGCTGCAGCACAAAATATTGTTGCAATTAATTTTATTAACCAAAATTTAGGCCATGACGTTTCATGGGGCGAATGGTTCTTATATGCTGCACCATGGTCAATACTAATGTCTATTGCCCTTTATTTTATTATGATAAAAGTCATGCCGCCAGAACGAGAATCTATTGAGGGTGGGAAAGCGCTAATTAAAGAAGAATTAAATCAATTAGGTCCTGTTAAACCTCGTGAATGGCGTTTAATTATTATTTCAGTTTTACTATTACTATTTTGGTCAACTGAAAAGGTATTACATCCTATTGATTCTGCTTCAATTACATTAATAGCATTAGGTATTATGTTGATGCCTAAAGTTGGTGTAATTACTTGGAAAGGCGTAGAAAAGAAAATACCTTGGGGCACAATTATTGTATTTGGTGTTGGTATTTCATTAGGTAATGTATTGTTAAAAACAGGTGCCGCACAATGGTTAAGTGACCAAACATTCGGATTGATGGGACTTAAAGGATTACCTATTATTGCGACAATAGCACTCATTACATTATTTAATATTTTAATACACTTAGGATTTGCGAGTGCTACTAGTTTATCTTCTGCATTGATTCCTGTCTTTATTTCACTAACATCTACGTTACATTTAGGAGATCAATCTATTGGATTTGTATTAATACAACAATTTGTTATTAGTTTTGGATTCTTATTACCAGTAAGTGCGCCTCAAAACATGCTTGCATACGGAACTGACACATTTACTGTTAAAGATTTCTTGAAATCAGGTATTCCATTAACTATTGTTGGATACATTCTTGTTATTATTTTCAGTTTAACTTACTGGAAATGGTTAGGTTTAGTATAAAAATATAGCTATAGGTTTTGTTTTATTTCTTGGGAAATATCAGAGCTATGATTTATAAGAGCTTGAGAGCAACTATTGTTCTCAAGCTTATTTTAATATTTGGATTTTTATTTACTTCATTATTATTGATTGCAGCATATATTTATTATTTTTAAATGTATTAATTAAACTCATAGTAGGGTATTAAACAAACTATAAAAAATAATAGGTGGTAACAATAGAATGAAAATAGGTGTTGTATTAAATCGAGTTTTTAGAATAAATCATAATCCATTATTAGCGTATGTTTATCAGCGTTTAGATGATATTGAATCATGTGTGTTTATCATTCCTGTAGAGCAATTTGGAGATCATTCACAATTAAAAGAGACATTTTATAAAGGAACGTTAAAGAAATTTGTAAATGAATTACATAACAATCATATTTCAGTAAATATGATTGATTACGATCAATTAATTGAATTTTGTGAGTCACAAGAGTTGGATAAGGTTGTTATGGCTAGTGATATTATGAGTTATCATAAAGAAGAATATGACTATCCTCATCAAAAACAACATTTCAATAAAGCTTCAATTGAAGTCCAACCCATAAGAGTACAACATTATTTTAATCCGAAGAAAACATTTAATAATCAAGGCGAACCATATAAAGTGTTTACAAGTTTTTATAAAAAATGGCGCCCATACGTCATTCAAAGAAAAATAGATCAATACAAATTAAAAGATATAGCCAATAAAACATCATCGTCTGAAAAGAAATTGAAACTAGATGTTGAAGATAGAGGATTAGCAGAAAAAGACGTTCAGCAACAATGGCAAAGTTTTTTAGAACATGATATTCAAAATTATGAATCAAATAGAGAATATCTTCCTGAGGTGTTGACCAGTCAACTTAGCATTGCTTTGGCATATGGTCTTATTGATATTATTCAAGTATTTAATGATTTACTACAAGGTTATGACATGGATGAATCAAATTATGAAGCTTTTATAAGAGAGTTAATTTTTAGAGAGTTTTATTATGTATTAATGACGCAATATCCAGAAACTGCAAATGTAGCATTTAAAGAAAAATACCAACACATTGATTGGGTAAATAATGAACATCAATTTACAAAATGGAAAAATGGAGAAACAGGTTTTCCAATTATTGATGCTGCAATGGAAGAACTCAATCAAACTGGTTATATGCATAATAGAATGAGAATGGTAACCTCTCAATTTTTAACTAAAGATTTATTAATAGATTGGACATGGGGAGAAGCATATTTTAAAGATAAACTGATTGATTATGATAGTGCGTCTAATGTTCATGGATGGCAATGGTCTGCATCAACTGGTACAGATGCCGTGCCATATTTCAGAATGTTTAATCCGATGAGACAGAGTGAACGTTTTGATTCTAAAGCATTATATATAAAAAGATGGTTACCCGTTTTTAATGATGTCGATGCAAAGTTATTGCATGATACCAAGAAAAATCAAAAGAAATTGAAGCAGCAAGGGATTGAATTAGGTCAAGATTACCCTAAACAAATGGTCAATCATAACGATAGCCGCGATCGAGTAATGTCATTATTCAAGTCATTGTCATAAAAAAAGTTGTTAATAGTAGTATTTTGAAGTGCAATATTCAAAATGTCATTACTATTAACAACCATGAGATTTTATTTAAGCCAAAATAAGCAAACGTACACTGCTACATATTCGAAAAACGTTAAAATATACATATATTTTAACCGTAATTTAACGCCTAATGGAACATTCCAATTAGGAAAACGTCGTTCATAATAAAAAACTTGTAAAATAAACAATCCTATTCCGAGAGGTAAAAACATTAAAATAATATTTTTAGCATAGCTAAACCCAATATCGTGAATAAAATGTCCGATAATGAGCTGCATAATTACAATAATTGCCAATAAGATAAGTAAGTTAAAAATCATTTTTGTAGTCGAACTCCTTTTACAAATAAAATGATTGCTGATTGCATGATGACCATTAATAATACAAATATAAATGTTTTAAGATTAAACACACTTATAACTTCGTAAAAGATTTTAAGGGGTTCATTGATTAAATAAACAGTATGAATTCTTAAAAAACGACCCATGTAAATACCTAAACCGTTTAAAAACATAAGAATAATAACTAATGCTCGGTTCAACCAAATATGTGTTGTAAAATGTAAGATTTCCATGAAAATCAATATCATAACATACATTGCTAAAAAGACACCTAGCATTAAATAAGTAAAGAAAATCCATTCTTTTAAGTTTAATCCAATTAAGAAGTTGAATTGAAATTGGTTTAAATGAATTAAATCAGTAATCATGTAAAAGGTATTTGGAACAAGTAATAAAAAGATCATTCCAAATATGACAAATAATGGCCATTCAAATTTCTTCATAGGTTTAAATAGCTTTAATAATAAACACAATTCAAATGGAATATATGCTAAAAATAAATTTAAAGTCATAAAGTTGAATATTTTTGTTTCGAACAAGGATATAGTAAATAGAATGATAAAATAGATTCTTGCTATATATCGAGGTTGCATGATAAACACTACTTTCATAACATCGTTTTTGAAATTTGATTTAATATTTTTTTCTTTTAAAGCGTAAAAAATATTTGAGTTTTAATAATATCGCTATGAGTAACAGTAATCAACTAAAAGAGTATGAAAGTTAAATATTTATTATAGTAAAATAAGATTGGAATTAAATGATTACATTATTAAAACGCCTTACTGTTAATTTTTTTGAAAATGTATTACAATGAACGGACTTTTAAAACAAATCTTTCATGTATAATAAGAATTTATTTAAACGAATCATGTCATATTAAGTAAGTTATGCATTGTTAGAGAGGGGGACACCATTATGAGAAAACAATTATTTACACTCTACTTTAATATATTTCTAATATTCTTAGGAATTGGACTGGTTATTCCAGTACTACCTGTTTATCTTAAAGATTTAGGGTTAAAAGGTAGCGATTTAGGTATACTAGTTGCTGTGTTTGCTTTAGCGCAAATGATTATTTCACCTTTTGGTGGTGGATTAGCAGACAAATTAGGAAAAAAATTAATTATATGTATAGGTCTAGTCTTATTTTCAATTTCTGAATTTATGTTTGCGATGGGTCATTCATTTTCAATCCTAATTATTTCACGTGTTTTAGGTGGACTAAGTGCAGGTATGGTTATGCCGGGTGTTACCGGTCTTATTGCCGATATTTCACCATCGCAAGATAAAGCAAAAAACTTTGGTTATATGTCTGCGATTATTAATTCTGGTTTTATCTTAGGACCTGGATTTGGGGGATTTTTAGCAGAGATTTCACATAGATTACCTTTCTACTTTGCAGGTGGTCTAGGTATTATCGCATTTATTATGTCATTGATTGTTATTCACAATCCGAAAAAAGTCACAACTGCTGGTTTCCCACAATATGATCCAGAATTATTAACTAAAACTAATTGGAAAGTTTTCTTAACACCAGTAATTCTAACGTTAGTGCTTGCATTCGGATTATCAGCATTTGAAACACTATTTTCACTTTATACATCAGACAAAATAGGTTACACACCAAAAGATATTTCAATTGCAATCACAGGTGGCGGTATCTTTGGCGCACTATTCCAAGTTTTCTTCTTTGATAAATTCATGAAGTATACTAGTGAGTTAAACTTTATAGCTTGGTCATTATTATATTCAGCAATCGTTCTAGTTATGCTTATTGTTGCACAAGGTTATTGGACTATAATGCTAATTAGTTTCATTGTTTTTATAGGATTTGACATGATTAGACCGGCTATTACAAATTATTTTTCAAATATAGCAGGTAATCGTCAAGGATTTGCAGGCGGACTCAATTCAACATTTACAAGTATGGGGAATTTTATGGGACCATTAGTAGCTGGTGCCTTATTTGATGTGAACATAGAATTTCCTTTATATATGGCAATAGCTGTATCATTAAGTGGTATTGTCATTATATTTATTGAAAAAGTAGTTAGAAAAAATATCACTCAAAAGTAAATTTTAAAATGATAGCTGTTCATTGTACTTTTTAATGTACGTGAACAGCTTTTTTGATAAATTGGTATTTTTGAAAACATAGCACCTTTTTAAAATAGTAAAACTTTTTAAATTTTTGATATAGTATTCGAACAATTAGAAACTAAAGAAATAAATTTTGATGTAAAAAATAGATTAAAATAAAGAATTAAATCGAGTTATTTCGTTTTTTAATGATTTTATGTAACAAAAATAACAACTTTAGTAATAATACTGTTACAAATATTACAATCTATTTAAATTGTGACCTACATAACTGAAATTGAATATGACTATGTTAAGATAGACAAAAATCAATTAAGAAATGTGGGTAAGGGGATGAATTTGAAAAACTTATTATTGAGTATATTTGCAGTTATTTTGACTATTTGTTTAATTGGTTTAATATTTTTAGCAACGAATCAAAACGCATTAGCTAAAGTACATCAAACCATTTGTACATTTTCAAAAGCAAATAAACTTTCTGTTATAGAGAAAACAACTCAAATAACTGACTTTAAAACAGCCAAAGCTTCTGAAAAAAATGACAATAATAATAATAACGATGTAAAACATCAAAAGACTACATATGTAAAAAAAGACAATCATAGATTATCAGAAACTGACTTTACGCCAAGAGAACGCAAAGTTATTGCAATTAATTATGCAAATAAACATTTAGATGAACAATACGATTTAAAACAAGTTAATCAACAACAACAAGATTCAAAGTATTTATATGTGAATCAACAGAAAAATCAACAAACAAATATCTCAGTGAATGGTAATGGGCAAGTAGGGGCAAATCATTCAGACATACAATAGCACGTACTTTTTTTAAAAGAGTATGTGTTATTTTTTGCGTTTACAATATATAACGTATTAGTGGTAAAATGAAATGCGATTAGTAAAGTAATATTAGAGGTGACATAATGAGTAAAACGAAAAAAACGAATGCAATGCGAATGTTAGATAGAGCGAAAGTTAACTATAAAACTAATATATTTGAAGTGACTGCAGAACACCAAACAGGTGAACAAATAGCCAAACTTGTTAATGCTAAAGTAGAAGAAGTATATAAAACACTTGTATTAGAAAATGCCAACCATAATCATTTTGTATTTGTCATACCAGTAAATGAAACGTTAGACATGAAACAAGCTGCCCACGTTGTAAACGAGAAAAAGTTAAATTTGATGCCTTTAGATCAATTGAAGCAAGTTACTGGATATATTCGAGGTGGTTGTTCACCTATAGGAATGAAACATTTATTTCCTACTGTTATAGATCAATCTATACGACAACTCGATAAAGTATACGTAAGTGGTGGACAAAGAGGTATGCAAATGATTATAGGGGTGGAAGACTTAATTTCTATGACAAATGCAAACGTAGAGCCAATCATCCAAAATTAATAAAAACAAATATAAAATGATAATAATGACACAGAAATATGTTGTAATAAGTTGAATTTTGACGATTACATATATTTCTGTGTTATTTTTGTCACAAAATGATTGTTTTTGATTGATTTTGACAATTTATGATTGAAATTTGTAAGCGTACTCATTATAATGATAAGTGAAATGGGGTGGTTACTTTGATATCTGAGAAACGACACAACTTAATTTTACAAGAATTAAAGAATAAAGATTTTCTTACACTCCAAGAATTAATGGATAGAACAGGTTGTAGTTCTTCTACTATTAGAAGAGATTTATCAAAGTTACAACAAGAAGGGAAATTACAACGTATCCACGGTGGTGCGACGATTGGTCATAATCGAATAGTAGAACCAAGATTAAAAGAAAAATTAACGCAAAACTCACAAGAGAAAAAAGAAATTGCTAGACAAGCTGCGCAACAAATTAGTGATAATGACTGTATATTTTTAGATGCAGGTTCAACAACGTTAGAAATGATACCTTACATAGATGCAAAAGAAATCATCGTTGTAACAAATGGTTTAACACACGTTGAACAGTTACTTAAAAAAGGCTTTAAAACCTTAATGTTGGGTGGTCAAGTTAAGGCGAATACTTTTGCTACTGTTGGATCTAGCGCTTTAGAAACATTGAGACGTTATTGCTTTGATAAGTCTTTCATCGGAATGAATGGTATAGATGAGAAATATGGATTAACGACACCTGATGAACAAGAAGCATTAATAAAAGAAACTGCGATGCGACTTTCTAATGAAAGCTTTGTTGTTGTAGATGAAACTAAGTTCAATCAAGTTTATTTTGCTAGGGTTCCAGCACGTGACAATACTCAAATCATTACGTCTAAACGTGGCATTGAAAACCATGTCAATGATGATTTTAGAGAGCAATATCGATTTTTAGGAGGAATTTTATGATATATACAGTTACATTCAATCCATCGATAGACTATGTCATGTTTGTAGATGACTTCCAAATAGATGGATTAAATAGAGCTAAAGATACAAATAAATTTGCAGGTGGCAAAGGTATTAATGTATCTAGAGTATTAAAGACTTTAGATGTTGATTCTACTGCATTAGGTTTTGCAGGTGGATTTCCAGGTGACTTTATCGCTCAGACACTAAAAGATAGTGATATCCAAACTGATTTCGTTCAAGTAGATGAAGATACACGCATTAACGTTAAGTTAAAAACTGGCAAAGAAACAGAAATAAATGCACAAGGACCTAACGTAACAGATGCTCAATTTCAATCACTATTAGATCAAATTAAGAAAACAAACAAAGAAGATATTGTTATCGTAGCAGGAAGTGTACCGAAAAGTATTCCAAGTGACGCCTACGCACAAATTGCGAAAATCACTCAACAAACTGGTGCTCAATTAGTAGTAGATGCAGAAAAAGAATTAGTTGAAACGGTTTTAGAATATAATCCATTATTTATAAAACCGAATAAAGACGAACTTGAAGTTATGTTTAATACTTCAATTAAAAATGACGAGGACGTCATTAAATACGGTAAACAAATTTTAGATAAAGGTGCACAGTCAGTAATTGTTTCACTAGGCGGGGACGGCGCAATTTATGTAGATAGCGAACGTAGTATTAAAGCAGTTAACCCTCAAGGGAAAGTAGTTAATACTGTTGGTTCAGGTGATAGTACTGTTGCTGGGATGGTAGCAGGTTTGGCTACGGGATTATCAATAGAAGATGCATTTAAACAAGCCGTTGCTTCAGGAACAGCTACAGCATTTGACGCAGATTTAGCTACAAAAGATGCAATAGAAAATATAAAATCACAAGTTACGATTTCTGTACTTGATGGGGAGTGAATAATATGAGAATAACAGAATTATTGACAAAAGAAACGATAGCAATGGATTTATCTTCATCAGATAAAAATGGTGTTATTGATGAGTTAGTGAATCAACTAGATAAAGCTGGCAAATTAAGTGATGTACCATCATTTAAAGAAGCCATTCATAATCGTGAATCTCAAAGTACAACAGGAATTGGTGAAGGGATTGCCATTCCACATGCGAAAGTTGCAGCGGTTAAATCGCCAGCAATCGCATTTGGTAAATCTAAGGAAGGCGTGGATTATCAAAGTTTAGATATGCAACCTGCGCACCTATTCTTTATGATTGCCGCTCCTGAAGGTGGGGCACAAACGCATTTAGATGCTTTGGCTAAATTGTCTGGTATTTTAATGGATGAAAACGTACGTGAAAAATTAATCAATGCCTCTTCACCAGAAGAAGTATTACAAATTATCGATAATGCTGATGATGAAGCTACAAAAGAAGAAGAAGCAGAAGCACAACAAAATGAAGCTGAAGCGGCTGCAGCAGTTGATGGTTCAACAGAAGATAATGAACCATATGTACTTGCAGTAACAGCTTGTCCAACAGGTATCGCTCATACTTATATGGCTCGTGACGCATTGAAAAAACAAGCTGAGAAAATGGGCATAAAAATTAAAGTTGAAACGAATGGTTCTAGTGGTATTAAAAACCATTTAACTGAAAAAGATATTGAAAAAGCTTCTGGTGTTATTGTAGCAGCAGACGTACATGTTGAAACTGACCGTTTCGATGGTAAAAATGTAGTAGAAGTACCAGTAGCAGATGGTATTAAACGTCCAGAAGAATTAATTAACACAGCATTAGATACTAGTCGTAAACCATTTGTTGCCCGCGGAGATAGATCATCAAGTAACAAAGATGATAATGAAGAAAAATTAAGTCCAGGAAAAGCGTTTTATAAACACTTAATGAATGGTGTTTCTAACATGCTACCATTAGTTATTGCTGGTGGTATCATCATGGCTATCGTGTTTATTATTGGACCTAACTCATTTGATCCAAAGAGCGCTGAACACAATGCTTTTGCAGAACAACTATGGAATATTGGTAAAAACAGTGCCTTTGCTTTAATTATTCCAGTATTAGCAGGTTTCATTGCTCGTAGTATTGCAGATAAGCCAGGATTTGCAGCTGGTTTAGTCGGTGGTATGTTAGCTATTTCAGGTGATTCAGGCTTTATTGGCGGTATTATTGCAGGTTTCTTAGCAGGTTACTTAACACAAGGTATTAAATATATTACACGTAATTTACCTCAAGCATTAGAAGGTTTAAAACCAACGTTAATTTATCCATTACTATCTGTACTTGTAACTGGATTGCTAATGATTTATGTATTTAATCCACCAGCTTCATGGTTGAACAATTTATTATTAAACGGATTAAATGGTCTTTCAGGTTCAAACATTATGTTACTTGGTTTAGTTATTGGTGCAATGATGGCCATCGATATGGGTGGACCTTTCAATAAAGCAGCATATGTATTCGCAACTGCTGCACTTACTGAAGGAAATGCAGCACCGATTACAGCAGCTATGATAGGTGGTATGATTCCACCATTAGCAATTGCAACTGCTATGCTATTATTTAGAAAGAAATTTACTAAAGAACAAAGAGGTTCAATTGTTCCTAACTATGTAATGGGCGCATCATTCATTACTGAAGGCGCTATACCATTTGCAGCAGCTGACCCAATTCGAGTTATTCCATCTATGATGATTGGTTCAGGCATAAGTGGTGCTATAGCATTAGCTTTAGGTTCAAGAATTAATGCCCCACATGGTGGTATCTTTGTTATTGCAACAACTGATTTCAGTCATATTTTACAAACATTATTAGCTATTGTGATTGGTACAATCATTTCTGCTCTAATCTACGGTTTCTTAAAACCAAAATTAACTGAAAATGAAATTGAAGCTTCAAAAGCTATGGATGAATAATAGATTCAAGCCCTTGTCGTTAATTCGACAAGGGTATTTTATTTTTAATAACTTTATTGAACTGTATGATATGAATAAATTTAAAGGTTATAGTAAAATAACAATCGTATTAAATGAATTAGAAAAGAAGGTATTAGTAGTGGAAGAATATATCATTGTGAATGGGCAAATATATACTGAAAGCCAAAAAATTGAACAAGGTTATATACATATTAAAGATGGAAAAATATTAGAAATTGGTTCGAATTTTAATATAGAGAGATTAAATGAACTTAAAGGAAAATACCTAACAATAGACGCTAAAGGACATCATGTTATTCCAGGATTTATCGATATACACATTCATGGTGGATATGGTGAAGATGCTATGGATGCGTCACAAGAGGGCTTGAAACATCTAGCCGAACAGTTATTATCAGAAGGAACGACGTCATTTTTAGCGACAACGATGACACAATCAGATGAAAGTATTAAACAAGCACTACAAAATATATCTAATTATCATCAAATTCAAGACGTACAACAAGCCGCTGAAATCGTAGGCATACATCTTGAAGGACCATTTATATCTGAACATAAAGTTGGCGCTCAGCATCCCAAATATGTTCAAAGACCAACGGCTGATAAAATAAACCAGTTTCAACAAACTGCAAATCAATTAATTAAAATTATAACCTTTGCACCAGAAGTTGAAGGTGCAATAGACACTTTAAAATCGCTCAATAATGACATTATATTTTCAATGGGACATACTGTGGCGACCTTTGAAGAAGCAAACAATGCTGTTGATTATGGTGCTAAACACATTACACATTTATATAATGCTGCAACTGGTTTTGGTCATAGAGATCCAGGTGTTTTTGGTGCAGCTTGGTTAAATCAAAATTTAAATACTGAAATTATTGTAGATGGTATTCATTCCCATCCTGCTGCAGTAGCATTGGCATATAAAAATAAAGGTAATGAACATTTATATCTCATTACAGATGCTATGAGAGCAAAAGGTATGCCAGAAGGTGAATACGATTTAGGTGGTCAAAACGTCATTGTACGCAATAGTGAAGCACGACTAGATACAGGTGCACTTGCAGGTAGTATTTTAAAAATGAATGATGGTTTACGTAACATAATGTCATACACTGGCGCTTCAATCAAAGATTTATGGCGAGTAACAAGTTGGAACCAAGCAAAAGCATTAGGAATAGATCGAACAAAAGGTAGTATTAAAGAAGGAAAAGATGCAGATATAGTTATCGTTGACGATAATATCAATGTAAAGACAACAATTAAAAATGGACAGCCACATACATTTTAGTCATAATGAATAACTTGACTAAAAGGGGATATTAGTTTTAAATGTTATGTTGTAAATCTATAAACATAAATCAACAATATATAAAAATTCTATGATAGAATTAAATCAATTACATTTTTTTAGGGGGTGTCGCAATGGGAAGGCCTTAGCATGTAAATATAATTCAAGTCAATTCGAAAATTTTAATTACGTGTTAACCATGTGTGACACATATAATACGGAGGTGAATCCCTAGAAATAGGGAAATAATTGGAAACTACGACCATAATTAGTTTAATAGTATTTTTTCTTTTAATTGCATTAACTACAGTATTTGTCGGATCTGAATTTGCATTAGTTAAAGTAAGATCGACGCGTATTGAACAATTGGCAGAGGAAGGTAATAGTGGTGCTAAAGTCGTTAAAAAGATGATTAGCAACTTAGATTATTATTTATCTGCTTGTCAATTAGGTATAACAGTAACTTCATTAGGATTAGGTTGGTTAGGTGAACCAACATTTGATAAATTATTACATCCATTATTTGAATTAATGCACTTACCTAGTGCTTTAACAACAACAGTTTCATTTGTTATTGCGTTTATAGTAGTAACATATTTACACGTTGTACTGGGTGAACTTGCGCCTAAGTCATTTGCCATTCAGCATACTGAGAAAATGGCTTTACTTTATGCTAGACCATTATATTATTTCGGTAATGTTATGAAACCATTAATTTGGTTAATGAATGGTTCAGCGAGAGTTATCATTAGAATGTTTGGCGTAGATCCTGATGCTCAAACTGATGCAATGTCAGAAGAAGAAATTAAGATTATAATTAATAACAGTTATAATGGTGGAGAAATCAACCAAACAGAGCTTGCATATATGCAAAATATCTTTTCTTTTGATGAAAGACAAGCTAAAGATATTATGGTACCCCGAACTCAAATGATTACATTGAATGAACCATTTAATGTAGACGAGCTTTTAGAAACGATTAAAGAATATCAATTTACACGTTACCCTATCACTGAAGATGGCGATAAAGACCATGTCAAAGGGTTTATAAACGTTAAAGAATTTTTAACTGAATATGCTTCAGGTAAAACGATTAAGATTGCTAACTATATCCATGAATTACCTATGATCTCAGAGACGACGCGCATCAGTGATGCACTAGTAAGAATGCAACGTGAACATGTTCATATTAGTTTAATTATTGATGAATATGGTGGTACGGCAGGTATTTTAACTATGGAAGATATTTTAGAAGAAATCGTCGGTGAAATCAGAGATGAATTTGACGATGATGAAGTAAATGATATCGTTAAATTAGAGGATAATAAATATCAAATTAATGGTCGTGTACTACTAGATGATCTAAATGAAAAATTTGGTATAGAATTCGAAGACTCTGAAGATATTGATACTATAGGCGGATGGTTACAATCTGAAAATACAAACTTACAAAAAGATGACTTTGTTGATACTGAGTATGATCGTTGGATTATTTCTGAAATAGAAAACCACCAAATTATTTGGGTAACTTTAAAGTATGAATATAACCAAGAACGTCCAACTTACGATATCAATTCAGAAGATGAACAATCTGAATAATAATATAAATAATCAAAAGACGCTTAAATTTCAATGTTTAAGCGTCTTTACTTACGTGTAATATATTATGGTATACAAATTCTTACTAACGTGAACAACTAGATTAAGAGAAAGAGTGGGATATTAATGACAATTAATGATACGCAATACTTAAATAATGGTTATCCTATGCCTTCAATTGGATTAGGTGTGTATAAAATAACTGATGACGAAATGAATGAAGTGGTCAATTCAGCAATTGAAGCGGGCTATCGTGCTTTTGATACGGCATATTTCTATGGTAACGAGCAAGCGCTCGGCCGTGCACTTAGTCAAACTGATGTTGACAGAGAAGATTTATTTATTACCTCTAAATTATGGAATGATTACCAAGGTTATGACAGTACGATTCAATATTTTAACAAATCGTTAGAAAATTTAGGATTAGATTATTTAGATTTGTTTTTAATTCATTGGCCTTGCGAAGACAATGGCTTGTTCATTGAATCTTATAAAGCATTAGAAACGTTATACCATGAAGGAAAAGTCAAAGCAATTGGTGTTTGTAATTTTAAACAACATCATTTGGAAAAATTAATGCAGGAAACTGATATTACACCTCAAATTAATCAAATCGAATTACATCCGTATTTTAACCAACATGAATTACAACAATATTGTGATGATCACGATATTAAAGTCACTGCGTGGATGCCATTAATGAGAAATAGAGGTTTATTAGATGATCCAGTAATTTTAGATATGGCTAAAAGATATAAGAAAACACCTGCACAAATTGTGCTACGTTGGCATTTAGCACATAATCGAATCATTATTCCTAAGTCTAAGACGCCAAGTCGTATTAAAGAAAACTATGATATCATAGATTTTAATCTTGAACTTACAGATGTAGCTCAAATCGATAGCTTAAACCAAAATGCTAGACAAGGTAAAGATCCAGATGAAGTAGCTATAGGAGATTTAAAATAAATGTATTGAGTTTTAAGTAAAAATTTAATGATAGAAAGAGAGTATGAGTAACATTAAGGCGATATTAAGATTTTGTAAATACAAGGGCTTTAACTAGATTATCTTATTTACTACTTGATAAACTTATACTAAACCATTTTGTAGAAAAGGATGTCGTTGAATGAAGATAAGGGTCATCATTCCTTGTTTTAACGAAGGAGAAGTCGTATTAAAGACATATGAAAAATTGACTGAAATAATGAAACAAGACAGCGTGGATAAGCAGTATGAATACGATTTGCTATTCATAGATGATGGCAGTAAAGATTCAACTATTGATCATCTACAAAGTCTGGCACTTGAAGATCATCAAGTAAAATATATTTCGTTTAGTAGAAATTTTGGTAAGGAAGCTGCTATGATTGCTGGTTATCAACACAGTGATAGTTGTGACGCAGTTATAATGATAGATGCAGACCTTCAACATCCACCTCAATTTATTCCACAAATGATTGAAGGATATAACGAAGGTTATGATCAAGTAATTGCTAAGCGTGATCGTAAAGGTGAAAATTTTGCGAGAAAATCAATGACTCGCATGTACTATAAGTTAATTAACACCTTTGTAGAAGATGTCCAATTTGAAGATGGTGTAGGAGACTTTAGGCTATTAAGTAAACGTGCAGTACAGTCACTTACATCTATGGATGAATATAATCGTTTTTCAAAAGGGTTATTTGAATGGATTGGTTATAATACGAAAGTGTTCACATATCAAAATGTAGAACGTGAAGCAGGTGAATCAAAATGGTCATTTGCTAAATTACTTAACTACGGAATTGATGGTTTAATTTCATTTAATAATAAACCATTGAGAATGATGATTTATCTTGGAATGTTCACATTTTCTTTAAGTGTTCTTTATATCGTATATTTACTAATCAATATAATGATTTCTGGTGTTAATATACCTGGTTACTTCACTACTATTGCAGCGATTTTACTATTAGGTGGTATTCAGTTGATGTCGATTGGTGTCATTGGTGAATATATAGGACGTATCTACTATGAAGTGAAACGCCGACCTAAATATATAGTTCAAGCTACGAATATAGAACCTGATCAAGAATCAGAAGCACATAACACAAATGATAATTTAAAAACTACTGAAGCTAAAAAAGAACAAACACATCACTATAATCAAATTAAAAGATTAGATTTAAATAGACAACAAACGTCATACCAATCTTCACAAAATAACGAAAAATATAAAGAGCATGTACATTAAATAAACTCACAAGTATAGGGATATCACTTATACTTGTGAGTTTTTAATATTGTGGCTGAGACTTTAATGATTTTATAATTGAATAAATAAAAAAAGTAACATTTATAAGTTGATAAATGTTACTTAAATATATGTTGCCAGATGATAAACAACATGAATAGTACATATATAATAGTAAATACATACCAAAATGGTGTAAGTATCATCATAGCAATAAACGCAATCATAATTATAATTGTACCAATTGTAAGTGGGTATTTAATAGATTTTAAAAATGGTAAATATTCAAGTTCTGATGATTCGAACGTACCTACAAATAATAAAATGGCACCAATAAGAAAAATTGCAGGTGCTAAATATGGTAATGACATGTAGAGTGACTGTTCACTTGATATATTTGTAATAAACTGAGATAAACTCACTACAATTGCAAATATCATTGCGATAAATTTTTGATCTTTTATGATAAAAGGATGAATTTTTTTGTTTAAATAGAGTTGTAATAATGCCCATGCAATTAACAAAATCATCGTATAGATTGATATGAAATTATATTTTGACACGATAAACAAATCAATAATGGCATTAAGAGAAATAGCTATTAATATGGAGCTAAATCTAAGTTGTTTAAATTGGTGAAAATATAAATCAAGTCCGACTATGAGCAATACTACGGCAATATTAATTAATAAATATAAAATCATGATGTGCTCCTATCCGCAATATTTCATTCAATTATTATATCAATTAATATAAAGTTAATCATTATATAACACTCGAAAATGTTAAAGTTATATTAACTAAATTTTAAACTCCCTTCATATTACTCCATAATAAAGTATGCAATTGAGGTAATACGTAAACATTGTTCATATCACTACTTGTCATTACACGGTCTACTAAACTTTCATAGCGTTGTAGTAATTTGGCAGTATGGTTATCAACATTATCATCTAAATATGGGTTGCCTACTTGTAAATAGAAAGGAATAGTAGGGTAACGATGATGAATCATTTTAGCAAAATCAAAATCATCTTCCTCAAAGATGACCACTTTTAAATTTAATGATTCAGGTACGCATTGCTCAATAACGCTATCTAAAATATCTAAATTAGGTTTCATTTTTGAACTTGGTGGTTTAGGGCTGATAGTTAAATCATTGATTTGAGTCATCCAAGGTTGGAATTTACTACCTTGAGTTTCTAGAGCAGTTTGAATATGATGTGTTTCGAATAGATCAACCAATTCTTGAATTCCTTTTATAAGAGCGGGATTACCACCAGAAATCGTTACATGGTTAAAGTTATCTCCACCAACTTCACGTAATTTGGCATATATTTCTTCAGCAGTCATTAATTGAATATCTTCTTTTGCGCTTCCATCCCAAGTAAAGGCTGAATCACACCAACTACAACGATAATCACAACCTGCAGTGCGTACAAACATTGTTTTTCTACCTATAACACGACCCTCTCCTTGAATGGTTGGACCAAAGACTTCTAATACAGGTATTTTAGCCATTATTGCTCATCCTTAGGACGAAATACGACATAACTTGTAGGCGTCTCGCGCAAGTATACTTGAACGCACTTAGGATTATTATCTTGTTCATTAAGGTATGATTGAACCATTTGATAAATTGTTTGAGCGACAATTTCAGTAGAAGGACTTTTGCCTTTGAACTCTACTAAATCATTAAGTAAATAATGGTCGAACTGTCCATGAATCAATTGTTTTAAATCGCTGAAATTCACTAAAAAGCCATTGTGATCTAATTCATCTCCAACGATAGTAATATTTACAAAATACGTATGACCATGGGTACGCATACATTTTCCAGCATCTTCGCTTGGAATATAATGAGCTGCTGAAAAGTTAAAATCTTTATTAAGTTCGAATTGATATGGGTGACTAACACTAGGATAAATTTGTTGTAGCATACTTATTTTACTCCTTTTTGTTCAAGATATTGTTCAAGCCCTCGTGATCTAAGTTGACAGGCAGGACATTCGCCACAGCCATCTCCAATAATACCGTTATAACATGTTAATGTATTTTCACGAATGTAATCTAACACACCAAGGTTATCAGCAAGTTCCCATGTTTGTGCTTTATCTAACCACATTAAAGGCGTGTGAATAACGAAATCACGATCCATTGATAAACTTAAAGTCACATTCATTGATTTAATAAAACTATCACGACAATCAGGATAACCAGAGAAGTCAGTTTCACAAACTCCGGTAATAATATGCTTAGCTTTAATTTGATAAGCTAATGCGCCAGCAAATGATAAGAATAGTAAATTACGTGCTGGTACAAAGGTGTTTGGAATACCATCTTCTGTCTCTTCGATTTTTAAATCATGTTGTGTTAAGGCATTAGGTGTTAGCTGAGATAAAAGTGACATATCTAAAATGTGATGTTCTACATTTTGCTCTTGTGCAATTTTTTTAGCCACTTCAATTTCAGTATCATGTCTTTGACCATAATTGAATGTAACAAGTACAACTTCCTTGAAATGTTTTTTTGCGTAGAATAAACACGTCGTACTGTCTTGACCACCACTGAAAACGACGATAGCTTTGTTATTATCTAATTTATCTTGAACCATTCATATTTCCCCCAGTTTATCTTTGGTTATTAGATCCGAAATTTTAAGCATAAAAAAAGCCTATCTCTATAAAAAAGATAGACGAAAGATTATGAATACACATATAATTTTAATATAAAAAGTTAAAAAGATATGTCTATTTATAATTTGAAATTAAATTCAGTGTCTAGTTTTTTATAGAGGGTTTCGGCTAGGAACCTCTGATAAATATATTTTGTACGCACCATAGAATAAACTAATTCATATGTAAAATCAAGAGAATTTTTGTGATAATAGTGTTAAAGATATATATAAGTCAGTTACAATAAGTAGTTTAATAGCAAGCATGACACGTTTTTACAATAAGTCATGCACCTAACTGTGATTTAATGAAATGATTGAATAATATTAATTAAATGGAGCGAAATTATGATAGTAGTGATAGATAATAAAGATTCATTTACATATAATTTAATAAACTATTTTAAAATAGCTACTAAGGAACCAATTAAAGTCATTGACATAGATGATTTAATATTAGAAGAGTTAGTTGCATTTAACCCCAATGCCATTTTTATTTCACCAGGCCCTGGAAGACCAAGTGATTACCCCAAATTGTTTAAGGTGATTGAAACATTTTATCAACAAGTTCCTATATTAGGAGTGTGTCTAGGTTTTCAAGTTGTTTATGAATATTTTGGTGGTAAGATTGTACATCGCAATAATCCGATACATGGTCATACTACAAAACTCAGTCATCAACAATTAGGTATTTTCAAGGGTATACCTCATTCGTTCAATGTTATGCTGTACCATTCTCTTATGGCAGATAAAGAAACGTTACCAAATGAATTAAAAGTCACAGCAATAGGTGAAGATGGTGTAATTATGGGCTTGCAACATCAACAGTATTCAATCTTTGCAGTACAGTATCATCCTGAATCAATTTTAAGTGAGCATGGTTATAACCAAATTCAAAATTTCCTTGAAATCGTAGGTGAGAACAGTGAATATAGAATTTAATTATCGCTATTATATAGATGAAGACAACTATGAAACCTATCATATTCAATTAAATGATTATCACAAAAAATGTATTGCCACTCAGTTAAGTGAAGTTGGCAAAGTTGTACAATTTGCTGAAACACAACAGCAACAAGGTTATTTTGTGGCTTTATATTTAACATATGAAGCGGCACGTTATTTTAATCCTCAAATGGCTGTATGTGAAATAGAAGATAAAGATATATTAGCGGTTGCCTATAGTTTCAATTCAGCAAAAGAATTACAATATAAATCACCCAATAGTACACCATACGATAATCAACATGATTTTCAATTTGTAGAATCTAAACATCAAATGAAAGAGAAAATTCGACATATCCAACAAGCTATTGTTGAAGGCGATACATATCAAGTTAATTATACGTCACGTTTAACTGACAATATTTATTATCCTATTGAAAAGTTATACGAACAATTAACAGCAACAGGAAATGGTAATTATACGGTGCTACTAGATACGGATGAAGTCAGTGTCGCATCCATTTCTCCGGAATTATTCTTTCAAAAAGGTCATTTTAAAAATGAAGATAATATCATTGTTAGTAAGCCCATGAAAGGGACTATACCAAGAGGAGACAATGATAAAGAGGATCATAATAATTATCTTCAATTACAACAATCAGATAAGGATAAAGCGGAAAATGTGATGATTGTCGATTTACTAAGGAATGATATATCTCGAATTGCAGAAACAGGTTCTATTATAGTTTATAAATTATTTTTTATAGAAACGTATCACACTGTATATCAAATGACGAGTATGGTAGCCGGAAAGTTATCAACTAATGTGACACTTGAATCAATATTAGGAGCTATTTTCCCTTGTGGCTCTATTACTGGTGCACCCAAAATTAATACAATGCGATTTATTAAAGAATTAGAACAAAGACCAAGGTATATATACTGTGGAACAATAGGATTGTTAATGCCAAATGACAAAATGATTTTTAATATACCAATTCGTACAATTGAATACCGACATCAACAAGCTATTTATGGTGTTGGTGCTGGAATTACAATTAACTCCAATCCTGATTCAGAAGTTCAAGAATTCCAAGATAAAACTAAAATATTGGAGAGATTATAATGTATTTGTTTGAAACGATGAAATTGGAAAAAGGCCAAATCTCACGTTTAATATATCATGAAGACAGAATACAACGATCTAGTAAAATGCTTAATATCCCATTTGATCAATCTAAATGGGATGACTTGATTCAAACTATTCAACATCAATATAATCAAGGTATTTATCGCTTAAAAGTAATGTTAGAAGAAAATGGAGAATTAGAATATGTAGTAGCCCCTTTATCTTCTAAGTCTCAATTTACTGCAACAATAGTACCTGAACATAATGGTAGTTCTCATTTAACTAAAATCAATAAGACATCTAATCGTAATCATGTAACGTATCGTTTAGATACAGACTTAGCTCTTATATATAATAAAAATGGAAAGATTTTAGAATTTGATATCGGCAATATAATGATTAAGGAAAATGGTAACTATTATACACCGCAATATAATGAAGATTTTTTATTAGGATGTATGCGTCAGTATTTAATTGACCATGGTAAATTGAAAGAGAAAAATTATTATATTGATGATTTTATAAAGAAAGTAAAAGGTAACGAAATAGAAGTATTTTTGTTGAATAGCCTTCGAGAGGTTGCCGATGTAACAATTTATCTTTAAAATTAATTTTAAGAATAGTAAATCATAATAAACGGAGAAAATAATGGCATTAGTATGGATAGTAATATTAGTAGTTGTAACGGTTGTTAATAAAGTGATTATTGATCGATTAATACACAAAAATTCATATATATTAGCACGTGTTGTTGCAACGATTACTACAATATGTGCCATTATATTAGTTTATTTTTTGATTAAATCACTTATGCCTATTGTTATTGAACGTATGAACGTATTTTATCATCAATAAAGACTTTTTGAGGTGAAGGTATGAAAATTTATAGTCAAGGCGATCAAGCCATCGTAGTATCTATAGAGAAAAAGGTGTCTAAGGATCTTACAGAAGATTTATTAGCCTTGAGAACATATTTAAATGAAAGAAACTATCCGTTCATCACAGAAATAGTTCCAACAGAATCGGATATGATGATTATATATGATGCACGAGATATGATTAAACATCACCATATACAATCACCTTTCTTATATATGAAAGCACTAATAGAATCGATTCAATTAGAAATATCACATAATGTTCAAAATAAAGAGCCTATTCAAATCCCTATAGTATACGGAGATGAGTACGGACCAGATTTAGACGCTTTGTTAAAACATTTTAAAATCGATAAATCTCAATTTATACAACTTCATTCAGGAAGCGAATATTTTGTATCAATGATGGGCTACTCACCAGGATTTCCATATTTAACAGGTATGAATAAAAAATTATATGTAAATCATACTAGTACTAAAAAGAAATTTATCCCAGCAGGTTCTGTTGTTATAGAAGGAAAGAAATGTGGCATCGTTACAACTGATACCTACAATGATTGGTTAGTTATAGGCTACACACCATTACAACTTTTCTTCCCTAATAAAACGAATTTTGCCCTTTTAAAATTAGGCGACAATGTTCAATTTATTGCAAAAGAGAAAAACGATTTGAATATAGGAGACTTGAAGACATGTCAATCATAATAGAAAATAGTGGTCTTTTTAGTAGTTTTCATGATTTTGGGAGACACGGCTATGAACATAATGGAGTAATTCCTGGTGGTGCGCTAGATAGTTTATCGCATGAAATCGCTAATCGCTTAGTTGCTAATGATAAAAATGAAGCAACATTAGAAATGACTCAAAAAATGCCGAAGATAAGATTTACTGAACCTACTTTAATTGCTTTGGCAGGTGGAAATTTTAAAGCTGAAACGAAAAATATGAAAATTTACCCATATAAGCTTTATTTAATGAAAAAAGATGATGTTTTGAGATTTGAAGAAACGAGTCGAACATCACGTGTATATTTAGCTGTTGGTGGAGGTTTTGATTTAGAAGAATGGTTAGGTTCAACTTCTACAGATTTTAATGTGAAAATGGGAGGATATGAAGGTAGACAATTAAAAGATGGTGATCAAATCGAAATGAAACGACAATATAGCGATCGTCATCAAAAACTATTTGAGAATCTCTCAGACAAACGACAAACAGATTGGGGCGTTGACGGTTACGCGCTATCTTTTAATTATATGTCAGATGTATTTCATGTTATTAGAAACAAAGGTTCAGAAGATTTTAAAGAGAATGTATTGCAACGCTTTACTTTGAATAATTACAAAGTATCAAGCAAAGCTAATAGAATGGGAATGATATTAGAAGGACAAAAAGTGAAAGCTTATTATGAAGATATGCCAGCGCATCAATCTGTTAAACGAGGAACAATCCAAGTTAAAAGGTATGGAACACCAATCATTTTATTAAATGATCACTATACATTAGGTAGCTATCCTCAAATTGGGACAATTGCGAGCTACCATTTAACAAAACTAGCACAGAAACCAACAGGTTCTAAACTGAAATTTCAATTTATTGATATTGAAACAGCAGAGAAAAATTTAATAAAATACAGTAATTGGTTAAATCAACTGTTCCATGGTATAGAATATCGAATGCAATTGGAAATGCTAAAATAAATTATATAGTAAAAAAGTTCATGCTTAAGACTGATGTCTATAAATATAATCAATAATTAAAATATATGAATAAACGAATTGATGAGTATGATAATGAGAGTAAACATTTCTAAAAGTGTGTTTTTACTTGATATTTGGGTTGACTTCCTTTATATTAATATATTGAGCTATGTATTTTGTTACAATATGATTACATTCGTCATATTAATCTTAATAAAAAATTAACATCAATTATATAGTAGCTAGTTAATAAATTAATCTACTAGCTATTTTTAACGTCAAAATAAAATGTTTAGTGAATTTTTAAAATTATAGATTGTTTTAAATCATTGAAGATAACTTGTAAATAAGTTGGAAATGGCATTGTTTAGAGTTTCTGATATTGATGATTTATTAACAATTAACGGAGGAAACAAACATGAGTTCTCACAAAAAGAAGATAAGTCTTTTTGCGTTTTTCCTGATGATGGTATTTACTATCACCTTGAAGACGTATTTTTCCTATTATGTTGATTTTTCTTTAGGTGTTAAAGGGTTAGTACAAAACTTAATATTACTGATGAATCCATACAGTTTAGTTGCACTCATACTAAGTGTGTTCCTATTCTTTAAAGGTAAAAAGGCTTTCTGGTTCATTTTTGTTGGAGGATTCTTATTAACGTTTTTACTATATGCTAACGTTGTATATTTCAGATTTTTCTCTGACTTTTTAACATTTAGTACATTGAATCAAGCAGGTAACGTTGAATCAATGGGCGGTGCATTAGGTGCTTCATTTAAATGGTATGACTTTGTATACTTCATTGATACAATTATTTACCTATTTATTCTGATTTTTAAACGTCAATGGTTAAGTACAAAAGCGTTTAGCAAAAAGTTTGTGCCAGTTGTTATGGCTGTATCAGTCGCACTATTCTTTTTAAACTTAGCTTTTGCGGAAACAGATCGTCCAGAACTATTAACTCGTACATTCGACCATAAATACTTAGTTAAGTATTTAGGACCATTTAACTTCACTGTATACGATGGTGTCAAAACGATTGAAAACAATCAGCAAAAGGCATTAGCATCAGAAGATGACTTAACTAAAGTGTTGAATTACACGAAACAAAAACGAACAGAGCCAAACCAAGAATATTATGGTGCAGCTAAAAAGAAAAATATCATCAAAATTCATTTGGAAAGTTTCCAAACTTTCTTAATTAATAAGAAAGTAAATGGTAAAGAAGTAACACCATTCTTGAATAAGTTATCAAGTGGTAAACAAGATTTCACATACTTCCCTAACTTCTTCCATCAAACTGGTCAAGGTAAAACATCTGACGCAGAGTTGACAATGGATAATAGTATATATGGGTTACCACAAGGTTCAGCCTATTCATTAAAAGGTGACAATACTTATCAATCATTACCTGCTATTTTAGATCAAAAGCAAGGTTATACTTCAAATGTTATGCATGGTGACTACAAAACATTCTGGAACCGTGATCAAATTTATAAACATTTTGGTATAGATAAGTTCTATGATGCAACATATTATGATATGTCAGATGACAATGTTGTTAACTTAGGTTTAAAAGATAAAGTATTCTTCCATGATTCAGCGAATTATCAAGCTAAAATGAAAAAACCATTCTATTCACATCTAATTACATTGACTAACCATTATCCATTTACATTAGATGAGAAAGACGCTTCAATTGATAAACCTAATACAGGTGATTCAACTGTAGATGGTTATATTCAAACAGCACACTATTTAGACCAAGCATTAGAAGAATATGTAACTGATCTGAAGAAAAAAGGTCTATATGATGATTCAGTAATTATGATTTATGGTGACCACTATGGTATTTCTGAAAATCATAATAATGCTATGGAAAAATTATTAGGTGAGAAGATTACACCAGCTAAATTTACTGATTTAAACCGTACTGGTTTCTGGTTGAAAATTCCAGGTAAATCTGGCGGCATTAATAAAGAATATGCAGGTCAAACAGATGTAATGCCAACAATTTTACATCTTGCTGGTATCGATACTAAGAACTATATTATGTTTGGTACTGATTTATTCTCTAAACAACATAACGATGTAGTACCATTCAGAAATGGTGATTTCATTACTAAAGACTACAAATATGTAAATGGTAAGTTATATTCTAATAAGGATAATGAATTATTAACTAAAAAACCAAAAGACTTCGAGAAGAATAAAAAACAAGTTGAAAAAGACTTAGAAATGAATGATAGTTTACTTAATGGAGATTTATTCAGATTCTATAAAAATCCAGATTTCAAAAAAGTAAATCCATCGAAGTATGAATATAAAACAGGACCTAAAGGTAATGAGAAAAAGTAATTGATATAAATTAAAATCCGAATTGAGCGTATTTGCTCAATTCGGATTTTTTGTTCTATTTGCCTTCGTTTTAAAACTCTATTTATAGGAATTTTTATATGGAAATTGCATATTTAATGATTTGAAAAGAACCAATGATGATTAGCCTAATGCAACGTCTAATATCATCATAATGGCAAATCCAAGCATTAAACTTAATGTAGCTAAATCTGTGTTATTACCTGATTGAGAGTCAGGAATAAGCTCTTCAACGACAACAAATATCATTGCACCTGCAGCAAAAGCAAGCGCATAAGGAAGCATTGGTGTGATAATTAGTACCGCACCTGCACCAATCATAGCAAATATTGGTTCTACAATTGCTGAAGCTTGTCCGTAGTTGAACGCTCGCCAACTTGAAGAACCCGCTGCTTTAATTGGCATTGATAGCGCTGCACCTTCTGGAATGTTTTGGATACCAATTCCAATAGCTAAGCCAATTGCTCCTAAAAATGTAGCAGTACCATTACCTGATACGACACCACCAAATGCTACCCCGATTGATAAACCTTCAGGAATATTGTGTAATGTAATGGCTAAAACGAGAAGCGCATTTTTACTCAATGATGTTTGAATACCTTCTTGTTGTTGATTTTTATCTTTAGCATTTCTGTGAATATGTGGTATGACAAAATCTAAACCACGAATAAAGAAACCACCGAATAAGAAACCAATTGCGGCTGGTAGCCAAGGTACGGCCGAATCTTTACTAAATTCAATTGAGGGTTGTAGTAGAGACCAAAAACTCGCAGCAATCATAATA
>NZ_JBBOZB010000002.1:0-1009402 GCF_038008425.1 Staphylococcus sp. FSL H8-0121 | reverse complement strand
AATGTAATAAATCATGGTGGAGACTAGCGGGATCGAACCGCTGACCTCCTGCGTGCAAAGCAGGCGCTCTCCCATCTGAGCTAAGCCCCCATTATTTAAGAAGTCGGGAAGACAGGATTCGAACCTGCGACCCCTTGGTCCCAAACCAAGTGCTCTACCAAGCTGAGCTACTTCCCGTATGTAGTTATTAACTTTAAAAATGGCGCGCCCGATAGGAGTCGAACCCATAACCTCTTGATCCGTAGTCAAACGCTCTATCCAGTTGAGCTACGGGCGCTATTTAAAGATGGTGCCGAGGACCGGAATCGAACCGGTACGGTGATCTCTCACCGCAGGATTTTAAGTCCTGTGCGTCTGCCAGTTCCGCCACCCCGGCAAAATAATGGAGCAGAAGACGGGATTCGAACCCGCGACCCCGACCTTGGCAAGGTCGTATTCTACCGCTGAACTACTTCTGCATTATTTTGCTTTAAAAATATAATTAAAATCGTAATGAGCCATAGAGGATTCGAACCTCTGACCCTCTGATTAAAAGTCAGATGCTCTACCAACTGAGCTAATGGCTCAAAAGATGGTGCCGGCCAGAGGACTTGAACCCCCAACCTACTGATTACAAGTCAGTTGCTCTACCAGTTGAGCTAGGCCGGCAATTAAATGGTGGAGAATGACGGGTTCGAACCGCCGACCCTCTGCTTGTAAGGCAGATGCTCTCCCAGCTGAGCTAATTCTCCTGTTATCTATTGCCTGGCAACGTCCTACTCTAGCGGAACGTTAGTCCGACTACCATCGGCGCTAAAGAGCTTAACTTCTGTGTTCGGCATGGGAACAGGTGTGACCTCTTTGCTATTGTCACCAGACAAATTAACTTACTTTATTAATGATAAACGTTTGTTTGATTGATTTCAATAGTCAATTTTACACTTTATTAAAAAGAATTTTACATTCTCTTTACTTCCTCTGTGTTTTTGACGACTTTTATATATTACTTCATTTGTTTTATAAAGTCAATGGTTTGTTTCAAGTTTTTTAAAAAACTTAGAATTAAGTCCGTTCAACTTTTCCACTTGAATTATTCTATCACATCTCTACTCACTAAACTATAGGTATTATTACTTTCCATCAATAAATTTGTTACTTTTTCAAACTAAAGGTAACAAATTGTTTAATCATTATTTTTCATTTTTATAATAAAACAAAAGCACTAACCACCTGAGTGATTAGTGCTTATATAGAAATCATTTATTTTTGTCTCATATATGGGAATAATAATACATCTCTAATTGATGGAGAATCAGTTAATAGCATAACCAATCTATCAATTCCGATTCCTAAACCACCTGTTGGAGGCATACCATATTCTAATGCTTCAATATAGTCTTCATCCATTTCATGCGCTTCATCATTACCTTGTTCTTTTTCAACTAATTGAGCTTCAAATCTTTCTTTTTGATCGATAGGATCATTTAACTCAGTGAATGCATTGGCATGTTCTCTACCTACAATGAATAGCTCGAATCTGTCTGTAAATCTTGGATCTTCCGGATTCTTTTTAGCCAACGGTGAAATATCAATTGGATGACCGTATATAAACGTTGGTTGAATTAATGTTTCTTCTACTTTTTGTTCAAAGAATTCATTTAATATGTGACCATACTTCATGTTTTCAGTAATTTCAATACCATGTTCTTTAGCTAGTGCTTTAGCTTCTTCATCTGATTTAACTTCATAAAAGTTTACGCCAGTAGCTTCTTTAACTGCATCAACAATGTGCAATCTTGTCCAAGAAGACTCTAAGTCGATTTCAGTACCATTATATTGAACTTTAGCTGAACCAAGCACTTCTTGTGCAATGTGTCTAACCATTGATTCTGTTAGGTCCATAATGTCATGATAATCTGCATATGCCTCATATAATTCAATCATTGTGAATTCTGGATTATGTCGTGTAGATACACCTTCGTTACGGAATACACGTCCGATTTCGTATACTTTTTCTAGTCCACCTACAATTAATCGTTTTAAATGTAGTTCGATAGCAATACGCATATATAAAGTAGCATCTAATGCATTGTGATGAGTAACAAATGGTCTAGCAGCAGCACCACCAGCAATTTGGTGCATCATAGGCGTTTCTACTTCTAAGAAACCTTGTTTGTTTAAGTAATTACGCATTTCTTGAATAATCTTACTACGATTAATAAATGTACGCGTACTATCTTGGTTAGTGATTAAATCTAAGTAACGTTGACGGTAACGTTGCTCAATATCTTGCAATCCATGGAATTTATCAGGTAATGGTCTTAAAGCTTTAGTTAATAAAGTAAATGATTTAGCTTTTACTGATAATTCACCAGTATTAGTTTTGAACATTACACCTTCAACACCAACAATGTCTCCTAAGTCAGCGTTTTTCCATAAATCAAATTGTTCATCTCCAACTTGATCTTTTCTTACATAGATTTGGATTTGCCCTGATAAATCTTGAACATGTGCAAATCCCGCTTTACCTTTACCACGTTTAGTCATAATGCGTCCAGCTATAGCTACATGGCTTTGTTCTTCTTTTTCATGTAATTCTTCTTTTGAGAATTCGTCCCAATCTGTTTTTAGTTCAGATGCTGATGCAGAACGATCATATCTTTGACCAAATGGATCAATTCCTAAATCTCTTAATTCTTGTAATTTTTGTCGACGGACCTGCATTTGGTCATTCATTTCTTCTGACATAACTTTCTCTCCTTTAGGCTTCTTGTTTTCAGTTAATTATTTTATACGTTCTAGTTGGAAATATTATAAATTAGCAACCATTTGTTGTTCTATTGATACTTGATACAATGTTTTTAATTCCAAAAATTATTTTAGCACTTTTAAGATGCTAAAAGCATATTTCCCTTTTCTATAACATAACGTCAATATAGTTACCTTTCAATTCTACTAAACCATAAAGATGTTATAAAGGAATTTTTACTTTATCCTAACGCATGAGTTTAAATCCATTATAAAATAAATGCTTTTTCAATTTATTCTTTGTACTTTTTAACTGTATTATCCTCAGTGACTATTGACCCAATCGTTTTATTAGAGCGAGGTTCAATTTGTTTAGAGGCAATGTCGTTCAATGGAATCAATACAAAAGCACGCTCAACCATTCTAGGATGAGGTACTACCAAATCATTCTCTTCTATAATGTTATTTCCATATAATAATATATCTATATCTAATGTACGAGGTCCCCATCTAATTTTTCTAACACGATGAAGTTCTTGTTCTGTATCTAAACAACATGTTAACAATTGTCTTGCTGTTAATGTTGTTTCAATTTCTATACATAAATTTAAAAATTTAGGCTGATCGGTATACCCTACTGGATCTGTTTCATATATAGGGGATATATCTGTAACATCAATATTTTCGTATTGATTTAAGATTTGAATAGCTTGCTTTAATTGTTGCTCTCTATCGCCTATATTACTTCCCAAACCTAAATATGCTTTAATCATTTAATGACTCTCCCTCACTATTTCAATACCTACTCCATCGTAGTGACCAGGTATAGGTGGGTTCTCTTTAGTGATTCTAACTTTTGTTTCCATTACACGATTATAGTGTGAATTTATACGTTTTGCAATACGTTCAGCTAGATGCTCGAGTAAATTCGAAGGCTCACCCTCAACAATAGATTTTACATCTTCAAACACTTCTCCATAATGGACTGTATCCTTTACATCATCTGACTTACCAGCGTCTTTCAAATCAACTTTTAAAGTGAGATCTACAACAAATATTTGTCCTATTTCATTTTCAGCTGACAATGCCCCATGATATCCGTAAAAACGCATTCCATTAAGAAATATGATGTCTTTCATTTTCATTCTCCTTTAAAAAGTCCATACCTTGTGCAATTCGAGCGTTGAGTTCGACATGGTGAACTCTGACAGCTTTAACGCCCTTCATTATACCATAGGCAGTTGTTGATGCTGTAGCTTCATCCCTCTCTAAAGGTTTGGTATCTTTACCTATCATTTCCTTAATAAACCTTTTACGACTAGTCGCAAGTAATACCGGATATTCTGTAGCTACTAATTCATCAAGTCGAGCCATCACTTCATTTTCTTCTTCACGTGTTTTCGCAAAACCTATACCTGGATCAAGCCAAATTTTTTCTTGAGGAATACCAGCCATCTCAGCTTTATTAGCTTGCGATAATAAAGTTACTAACATTTCATCGACAACCGGTTTATCTCTTTGTCCATCACCATTATGCATAAGTACGATTTCTGCATTTGAATTAGCGACAACTTCAAATATTTTAGGATCAAACAATCCAGCCCATTGATCATTAATCATTGTAGCGCCTAATTTTAAACAAGCTTCAGCTACTTCACTTCTATATGTATCTATTGATATTTGTGTATCGATTTCTATTAAAGACTTAACTACAGGTACAACTCTATCTAACTCTTCCTCAAGCGTAATTTCTTTATATCCTGGTCTTGTTGATACACCACCTACATCAATAATATCAACACCTTCATTTATCATTTCTTTCGCTCTTTCAACCGCATTTTCAACTGAATTGTATTTTCCACCATCTGAAAATGAGTCTGGCGTAACGTTAAGTATGCCCATAATTTTTGTTTTTGACATTTAATCACCTTTTCATTTCATTAATATAAATATCATTAGTCTCACTTATAATGATATCATTACTCACATAATAATTTCAGTGTCAAAATCAGAATGTTCGATAATTATATCGATTAATCTGTAAATAAAATGATTTCACTTACAATAAGACATAAAAAATAGCGGAGTTACACACCCCGCTAATACATCTATTATAATTAATCATCGAATGAGTATAAAGGTGTAGATAAGTAACGTTCACCATTACTTGGTAATACTGTTACTACTGTTTTACCTTTACCTAATTCTTTTGCTTTTTGAATGGCTGCATGAATAGCTGCACCTGAAGAAATACCTGATAAGATACCTTCTTCTTTAGCAACACGACGTGCCATTTCCATTGCTGTTTCATTTCCTACTTTAATAATACTGTCGTAAATATCAGTATTTAACGTATCTGGAACAAATCCTGCACCTAAACCTTGTAATTTATGTGGTCCTGGTTCTCCACCACTAAGTACTGGAGATGCTTCTGGTTCAATAGCCACAATTTCAATTTCAGGATATTGTTTACTTAATACTTTACCTACACCTGAAAGTGTACCACCAGTTCCAACACCAGCTAAGAACGCATCAATTTTTTTACCTTCAAATTGTTCTACTAATTCTGGACCTGTTGTAAGTTCATGAATTTCAGGGTTTGCTTGGTTTTCGAATTGTTGTGGTTCAAAATAACCGTGTTCTTCTTTTAATTCTTTAGCTTTTTTAATAGCGCCTTTCATAGCTTCTGATCCTGGAGTTAATACTAATTCAGCACCATATGCTTTTAATAAGTTACGACGTTCCTGACTCATTGTTTCAGGCATAGTAAATACTGCTTTATAACCTTTTGCTGCACAGACAAATGCTAAACCAATACCTGTGTTACCACTTGTCGGTTCTACAATTGTATCACCAGGTTTAATTTTTCCTTCTTTTTCAGCTTTTTCAATCATAGCTAATGCGATACGGTCTTTTACTGAACCGCCTGGATTTTGATATTCTAATTTAACATAAATATCTGCTGCATCTTCATCAACAACATTTCTCAACTTAACTACAGGTGTATTTCCAATTATTTGTGTAATATTTTCTACTGGTTTTTGTGCCATTAAAAACACTCCTTTTCAACGAAATTAATAAAGCTTAGTCTTTTTATCGGATATCTTTATTCTATCAGAATTTTCTCAAAATACAAATATATTTTATTTATACTGAAATTGAGTAATTGTTATACATTTTAAAATCTTCCCTAAACCAAATTAAAGTAAACGTTAACTCAAAATACTACCAATATATTAATTAATTTAAGCCATAGATTCTAATAATTGATTTAATTCGGATTCACTATAATTGTATTTATTACCACAGAAGTGACAAACTGCTTCTGCACCATGATCTTCTTTAATCATATCGGATATTTCAGCTTCTCCTAATCCTTTGATTGCGTTCAAGAATTTTTCATGACTGCAATTACATTCGAATTGTACTGGAGAAGTTTCCAATATTTGAACGTTATCTTCTCCAAGTATTTCATTTAAAATACCTTCAGGTGTTAGGCCTTGTTCAATTAATTTAGATACAGGTGTCATTTGGTTAATAGCTTCTTCCAACTTATTAATAGTTTCTTCTTTAGCTCCCGGCATTACTTGTATAATAAATCCACCGGCTGCTTTAATTGTGTTATCAGGATTAACAAGTACACCTAATCCAACTGATGAAGGTGTTTGTTCACTTGTAGCATAATAATAAGTGAAGTCTTCTCCTAATTCACCTGATACAATTGGACTTGATCCAGAAAAGTAATCTTTCATACCTACATCTTTAACTACTTGAATTGAGCCTTCTGTCCCAACTGCTCTTCTTACATCTAATTTTCCTTGTTCATTTAAAGGAAAATGCGTTTGTGGATGGTCTAGGTAAGCGCGTACGTTACCTTTTGCATCCGCATCCGCAATAATTTTCCCTATTGGACCGCGACCATCAACTGTTACTGTTAATTTTTGAGTTCCTTTTAACATTGCGCCCATCATTACCGTAGCAGTCATTGTTCTTCCCATTGCTGCTGAGGCTGTTGGCCATGTATAGTGTCTTGTTTGTGCTTCTTGAACTGATTCAGTTGTTAATGAAGCATATGCTCTTATTTCTCCATCAAATGCTAGGGCTTTAACTATATAATCATGTGTCATTATTTATTTCTCCTTTTAATGAGGTTCTCTATTATTTATCATTTCATATTTTGAATATCATTTTCGAATAACTATTATACATCTGTTGCTTATTTTCATGAAATTATTTGTTTCACATTATATTTACTTTGCTTTTTAAAAGAAGAATCGAGTTTCGCTATAGTCTAAGCTAACTTTCTTCTCTCGCTATTATTTATATAAAAAACATCCCCTTACTATTACAGTAAGGGGATTGAACTAAGAACTAATTATTCTCTATGATTTGGATCATTAGGATTATATGGTTTATCAATGTTTGGTGATTGTTCATGTCCTGTTGATTCAGTATCTGATTCATCATTATCATGATCACTTTCACCGTCATTATTATCTAAAGATTGTTCTTTTCGAACATCTTCATATGATTTACCATATTTACCATCTTTGAATTCTGAGTCAGTTTCTGTTACAACTTCTGCAGAATCATAATCAACTTCAGGTAATTTACCTTCATGGAATAATGATTGAATTTGTTCTGCAACCAATGTTTCCTCAGTAAGTAATGTCTTAGCAATAAGTTTTAATTGTTCTTGATGTTCTAATAAGATTTCTTTACAACGTTCATATTGTTCTTTAACAATACGTTGTACTTCTTTATCAATTTCATAAGCAATTTGACCTGAGTAATTTGGTTCACCTTGCATATCTTTACCTAAGAATACTTGGCCATTACCGCTACTAGAGAATTGTAAAGGTCCGAGTTTTTTACTCATACCATATTCAGTAACCATTGATCGAGCAATTTGTGTAGCTCTTTCAAAGTCGTTTGAAGCACCTGTAGAAACCTCACCGAAGTTAATATCTTCTGATACACGACCACCAAGTAAACCACAAATTTTATCTAATAGTTCTGGTTCTGTCATTAAGAATCGGTCTTGTTTAGGTAACATCATCGCATAACCACCAGCTTGTCCACGTGGAACGATAGTCACTTTGTGAACAACTTCTGCTTCATCAAGTACCATACCAATAATAGTATGACCTGCTTCGTGGTGAGCAACAATATTTCTTTCTTTATCAGAGATAACACGTGATTTCTTAGCTGGACCAGCGATGACACGGTCTGTCGCTTCTTCTATATCACGCATGTCAATTTTGTTCTTGCCTTCACGTGCAGCAATTAATGATGCTTCGTTTAATAAGTTTTCTAAGTCAGCACCAGAGAAACCTGGTGTTCTTTGAGAAATAGCTTTTAAATCAACAGTTTCATCAAGTGGTTTGTTTTTAGCATGTACATGTAAAATAGCTTCACGACCCTTAACATCGGGACGACCAACTTGAATTTGTCTGTCAAAACGTCCAGGACGTAATAACGCTGGGTCTAAAATGTCAGGACGGTTTGTAGCAGCAATCATGATGATACCTTCATTTTCACCAAAGCCATCCATTTCAACTAATAATTGGTTAAGTGTTTGTTCACGTTCGTCGTGTCCACCACCAACACCTGCACCACGTTGACGACCTACAGCATCGATCTCATCGATAAAGATAATACATGGTGCATTTTTCTTAGCATTTTCAAATAAGTCACGTACACGACTTGCACCAACACCGACAAACATCTCAACAAAGTCTGAACCACTTATTGAGAAGAATGGTGCGCCGGCTTCACCAGCAACAGCACGTGCAAGTAATGTTTTACCAGTACCTGGAGGTCCAACAAGTAAAACACCTTTTGGTATTCTAGAACCCATTTGTTTAAATTTCTTGTTATCTTTTAAGAAGTCTACAATTTCTACAAGTTCTTGTTTCTCTTCATCTGCACCTGCAACATCTGAGAAACGAACACGGCGTTTACTGCTATCGTACATTTTAGCTTTGGATTTACCAAAGTTCATCATACGACCGCCGCCACCGCCACCTTGAGCTTGGCTAAGGAAGAAAATAAATAATAATGCAATGATTAAAACAGGAATCAATGTTGTTAGAATACTAACAAACACACTTTGTTCTTCTTCTTCTTTAACTGTAAATTTCAATCCATCTTGTTTCTGAGCTGTATCAGTAATTTTTTGTAAATCTTTTTCGTTGTTAAATAAAATTGTTGATGAATAATCTTCACCTTTTTTTGTTTTACCGCTTACCATGTATACGTTTTGTTCAGGTTGAATTTCTAATGATTTTAAATCGCCTTTATCCAATTTACTAACAAACTGCGTATATGTAAGTTGCTTTGGCATATTTCCATTACCATTTAGGAAAGAAAAAAGGCCAAATATTATAACGCCTATAATTGCGATAACTAGCACATTGCGAAACGCTTTCTGCATGTGTCATTTCCTCCTACTTCCAATAATAAAACTAACAAAAATTGTAACACAATACATCTTGACCAGGCTAGTATTTCAACTTTAGTATTGGTTCTTCAATTTTAGTCAACTTCCACTATATAGATTTTTAATTTTTAGTTATATCATGATTTAAAAATAAGTAATGTCATGTTTAATTTAGACATCGTGATTTAAATTGAGTCTACACTAAAATGATGTTTAATCATAGTAATAAAACATCGCACCCAACTTTTTAACATCGAAATTAACTTGTTACTTTATGAATATACTTCCGGTTTTAAAGTGCCGATGTAAGGTAAGTTTCTATAATGTTCTCCGTAATCAAGTCCGTATCCAACTACAAACTCGTCAGGAATTTTTTTACCTACGTATTTTGCTTCAATATTAGCTTTTCTACGATTTGGTTTATCTAATAAAGTAACAATTTCTAATGAGTTTACTTTTCTTGATTGTAATAATTCAGTAATTGATTTCAATGTTGTACCAGTTTCTAAAATATCTTCAATAATTAAGACATCTTTGTTTTCAATAGAAGAACCTAAATCTTTGATGATTTGAACTTCACCAGTTGATTCAGTACCACCGTGATAACTTGATACATCCATAAAATCAATCGATAAATGTGTATCAATACGTTTGATTAAATCCGCCATAAACATGACTGATCCTTTTAAAATCCCAATACAAACAAGCGGTTTATCTTGATAATCTTTAGTCAACTGTTCTCCTAAGTCCTTACAAATGGTTTGAATTTCTTCTTCACTCATTACAATATTTTTTATATCCTTATGCATTTGCTATTCATCTCCAATATTTCTAATGTTTATATAATGTTTATAGTTTTTATTGATATATAACTGACCCACAGCGATAACATTTCCCTCTGCATTAATAACAATTGGTAAACGATTGCGTTCAATAGCATCGATTTTACAATCAATCAATAACCGACTTACTTTTTTATGTTTGTTTTCACTACCATTTAATAAAAAACGGTCGCCATTTTGACGTGTTCTTATAGTTAATGGTAATTGTTCTAACGGGAAATCTGATTGTATGATAATTTCATAATCTCCAAAGTGATATGTATGAGGTGTTTCGATGACTTTTATTGAACTTACATCGTTCATTTCTGTATTAGTCATTATTATAAATGTATCATATGAAATTTGAATTATCCATTTATCTGTAACATCAATCGTAAATTGTGATTTTTGGCTTGCAAATTGGTCGAACCATGACTGATACATTTTATCAGATATTGAAGTTGCTAAGGAGATTTTTTCAAATATTTGGTCAAGTACATGCACCTTTACATTATCTGTTAATTGATTAAAGCTAGTTCTTGGAATAGTAATTTTAGTTTGATTCGCCTTTATAAGAGCTTGTTCATCAATAAATTGGCTTGCTAAATTGCGAAGTGTTTCTAATTCTTGATCATGCCAAGATTTTAACTTTAATAAGTGGTCGATACTTAATTGCTCGTTGTCTAAAATCGCAGGTAAAATACGATTACGTATATCATTTCTTACATATACGTTTTTGTGATTTGATGCATCTTCATAAAATGGAACATGAAATTCCGATTGATACTTCTTAATTTGATCTTTAGAAATATTTAATAACGGCCGACAAAGTTTATAATGTTGACGATTTGATTCATAAGCAATGCCTAGAGTACTACGAGTAAATCTCCCTGTAAACAACCTATAAAATATAGTCTCAATTTGATCATCTTGATGATGTGCTGTTAATAATACATCAGCCTTAAGTTTTTTCATCATAAAATCAAACCAGTCGTAGCGATATTGACGCGATTCGTTTTGAATACTATTTCCCGCTTCTACGATATTATTTAAATCAAGGTGTTTAATATAATAGTCAATATGGTGTTTTTCGCAAAACGTTTTAAAGAACGTTTCTTCCTCTGCTGATTCTTGTCGTAAGCCATGATTAACATGAATGCATGTTAATTTACGATATGTATGTTGATATTCATTTAATAAAAGATGTAATAGGCACATGCTATCTATTCCTGTTGATACAGCTAATACAATATGGTCATCTTTTGACCAACCTGTTGAATTCATTTCCATCAACTATTCACCTCCGCACAAGCTAATCAAATACCAAATCATCATTACAATAAAAATAGACTGCTCCTTCATCAAGAAACAGTCTTAGATTGTCTGTCCATTTACAGAAACTCACAATACAAAAGTTATATTATTGTAACAGACTTAATTTATGAAATTAACGTTTTGAACCTTTACCGCCTCGTCTAGATTCAGTTTGACGTTTTATAGAAGTTAATTTATCTTCACTATCTTTTAAGAAGTTACTTAATTTCTTTTCAAAGTCTTCACCTTTTGGCGCTGGTTTACTTTGATTTGATTTATTATTATGATGTGGTTTACGTTGTGGGCGATCTTTAGCCTTTTTAATTGAAAGACTAATTTTGCCATCATCTGCAATTGAAAGTACTTTTACTTCTACTTCATCACCTAAAGATAAATGATCTTCCACATTTTCAACGTAGTTATCAGCCACTTCACTAATATGGACTAAGCCACTTTTCCCTTCAGGTAACTCAACGAATGCACCGAATTTTTTAATACCAGTGACTTTACCTTTAAGCTTGTTTCCTACTTCGATTGACATATTCTAAATAAATCCTCCCGATTTCATTCGATTTTAACTTTATTATATTCCTGTTGAAGCAATTTCACAATGCTATAATGAGATTTACTTTAATTAATTATCACTATCTGACGACTTAGACTTAGAGGATTTATTATCATTTGGCAACCTAAAAATAACTTCGCCTTTATTACTTAAATAATAATCATCTCGTGCCACTTTTTCTACGTAATCTTTATCATTTAAATTATTTAGTTTCTCTTTTAAAGCAATCTCTTCATCTTGCTTTTTTTGATATTGTTCTTCTTTATGTTTTCGTTCTACAGCGTCTTTATCATTGCTGTGCTTTTGGACGACAAGCATAATGCATAATAAGATGATTATTGCTAACATGATTCCGCCAAATAAAGTGATTCTTCGGCGAACAACACGCATCTTTTTGCGTTGTCTTTGTTTCTTTTGGTTTTCTTTAGATGTATATTGATTACCAATATTTTCAACTTTATTATTCATTGCTTGTCACCTCTCTTTGTTTATTCAGATTCATTAATACGCTCTTCTTTAACTAATTCGTACATACCTTTAGCATTCTCTTTAGAAGCATGCTCATTTAATCCTGTAACATTAACAGTCACAAGTTTCTGTCCGAAACGAATAACTAATACATCCCCAACTTTAACATCTGTTCCTGCTTTTGCTACATTGCCATTAATTGTAATACGTCTTTGATCACTAATTTCTTTAGCCAATGTACGACGTTTAATTAATCTAGATACTTTTAAAAATTTATCTAATCTCATTAATGATTCTCTCCTTGCTCTAAATATTGTTTAAGAGCCACTTCATCAAAATCTTTATTTTTTGTTTTATCATACAATGACATGAAATGGTCTGCAAATACTTTCTCAAATTTCACACGTGGTTGTTTGCCTTCCTTGGATTTAGCCGTCGCCCAAATTGATTTTAAATCATCAATTGATTCTGCTGATGCATCACTAAATATATGAGGATGTCGACGAATCATTTTAGCATTTAAGCTGGCAATCACTTCTTTAACATCAAAATAGCCTTCTTTTTTACCAATGCTTGTATGCAGTAACACTTGTAACAGTATATCTCCAAGTTCTTCTACCATGTGCCAATCATCTTCATTATCGATAGCTTCAAATAACTCAAACGTTTCTTCTAGTAAATAACGTTTAAGCGTTTGATGTGTTTGAACTTTGTCCCAAGGGCAACCTTTTTCATCATCAACTAATAAATCAATCGTCTGCTCTGCAAAATCAAAGTCATTATAAAGTGCCTCTGATTCTATAACTTGAGGGACAAAAACACTAGTTAAGTTATTAAACGCATCTTCAAAATGATCAAGTTCATATAATGCACATTGCGTCACTTGTGCTTCACCAGTACGTGCACCTGTCACAATTGCTACCTCATGTTCATCTGGATATCTTTCCATTAAAGTTAGCTTAATATCTGCTGCTACCATTTCACTATAAACTTGCGTAATAAGTGTATTTGTACGCACATTTAGTTGCACTTCTTTTAAAGATGTAGCATCAAGTAGTGTGAAACCATCATTAGGATCAACATTCACAGCTTCAAATACGTCATCGATGAAACTTTTACCACCTAGTACTTTTACATCTATATCGTTATTTTGTGCATGATACTCCATTAATTTCATAGTAGTCGTTTCTGCCACACGTGGATGCCCTGGAACTGCATAAACAATGTCTGATTGTTGTGCTTTATCAATCAATTGTTTAACAATTTCGTCATACACTTTTTCAAATTGGTCATTATTTTCATAAATATCATCGAAACCTTCAAATTCTATTTCATTTTTAAGGTCCTCAATAACTGGATGTTCAAGTGTACGTGCATATATCTTAGGTTGTTTTTGTATAAAACGATATATACCTAATGGCAAATCTTCTATACCATAGTTTCCTAAACCAATAATAGTAATAGTTTGTGTCATTAACGTCTTCCTCTCTTAAAATGATATAGCTTATCTCCTAAAGGTAAAAATTTAAGTTCTCTATAACTTAGTACATTAAAAATACCGACATATATCATAAACACACCTACGCCAATCAATGCACTAATCATTAAAGATATTAATCCAATTACACGACCATTAGATGGTAATACAAACATTATTATTTGGACTACAACTGACATTATAAACAGCCCGACCACTAATTTAATAATAAATTTACCCATTTGACTAAAATGATAGGATTTTAAGACTGCCCAATGTAATATAGCGCAAAAAATAATTAATGATAATACTGTACTTATACTTGCACCTAATATTTGTAATTGATGAATAAAAATAACATTCAATATAATCTTCATTAATAATCCGCTTATAAACCCAATTAAAATAGGCTTCGTATTATTAATTACTTGTAGTAAAGCTATATCCATCATGATTAATGATACACCAATTACTGTTAGCATATAAACACATAACGTGCTTGTTTGACTATCCGTCTTAAAAAACACTTGATTCATTAGCGGTAAAACATTAATTAGACCTACACCTGCTGCCGAACTAATTAAGACAGTTATTTTTAATGAGGCGTTAGCATATCGGTTCATTTGTATAGATTGCTTCTTTTGAATTGCATCAGTTAATAATGGAATTAAGACAAAACTAAATGTCGTTGTAACAATTAATCCCATTTGTATAAATGAAGCACCTCTATCATATACACCTTTTTGTTTAATCGCTTCTATAAACGTTAATCCTGTTGTTTTAAGCGTATGAATAACAGTAAAACTGTCTGCTACTTGCCATAAAATAACAATCAACTGACTTAATGCAAAAATAAGTATAGCAATGAGTAAGTTTTTCCAGCGGATTTTTTCTTTATCATTATTCAAATTTAATTTAAATGGTCGTTTAGCTAATAAATACAATGTCGAACCTAAAAATCCTATAGATGACGCAATAATTGCTAATGTTCCAGCTTGATATATAGACCAATGTTGTTTCACAAATAACAATATAGCTATCATGATTAAACATACTCGAATTAATTGTTCTATAACCTGGGAAATGGCGGGTATATTCATTTCTTGTTTTGATTGAAAATATCCTCTTAGGACACCTAATACACCTACAAAAATAAAACTAAAGCTTGCCATTCTAATCATCGGTGTTAAATGTACATCACCCATTAATTTAGAAATCATGTTTGCACTACTAAAAATCACAATACAAATTACAAAACCTACACTTTGTATTACTAATAATACTTTTGAAAAGTATTGTTCATGTTGGTCTTTTCTTAAATTTTGTGTCACAGCACTTGGAATGGCATTCATAGACAAAATCATACCTAGCGCTACAATGGGGTATATTTGTTGATATGCATATAAACCTTCATCACCAAGTATATTTTGATAAGGTATTCTATAAATCGCACTTAAAATTTTAATAACAATTAATGCAATCGTTAGTATCACTACACCATTAAATGCGGGTTTATGCTTCATCTTGAATACTCATACTTTCTTCAATACATTTAACTAAGAATTTTAAGTTATCTAACCATTGCTTAGACTTAGTAAGTGTCACTTTCATTGTGCCATTCTCAACGCCAACTTTCATTGATCTACCAAGTGGTTGAGTATTTTTAAATAATGCTTCGCCATCTATATCAGTAGTAGATTTCTCTGATAATAAAATTTGAATTTGTTTACCTAAATCTTTAATTTTTGTAATACCTGCATGTAAAGCATGCGTTTTGATTTCTACAATATCTAATAAACGTTCAACTTCTACTGGATATTCATTAAAACGATCGATTAATTCATCTTTGATATCCATAAGTTGTTCTTCTGATTCCACTTTTCGTAGTTTCTTATAAATTTCAATTTTAGCTTGTTCATTTTGAATGTATTCTGCTGGTAAATAGGCGTCTAAGTTGAGTTCAACTTCTACTTCAGGTGTATCTGGTGTTTCTTCTTTAATACCTCGTTTTTCATTAACTGCTTCTTCAAGCATTTGAGAGTATAAATCAAAGCCGACAGAATCTATAAATCCATGTTGCTGCTTACCAAGTAAATTACCGGCACCACGAATATTTAAATCACGCATAGCAATCTTGAATCCTGAACCTAGTTCAGTAAATTCTTTAATAGCTTGTAATCTTTCTTCAGCTGTTTCAGTTAATACTTTGTTTGTAGGGTGAAGGAAGTAAGCATAACCAATTCTACTTGAACGTCCTACACGTCCACGCAATTGATATAATTGACTTAGACCAAATCGATCCGCTTCTTCAATAATTAATGTATTGGCATTCGGAACATCTACACCTGTTTCGATAATCGTAGTCGTTACCAAAATATCATATTCGTGATTAATAAAACTCAACATCGTTTCTTCTAAATCTCGTTCTGTCATTTGACCGTGTGCAACAGCGATATTTGCATCAGGCATCAACATTTGAAGTTGTTCTCTCTTTTCATATATTGATTGAACTTTGTTATATAAATAAAATACTTGTCCATCACGAGATAATTCTCTTTCTAACGCTTCTTTAATAAAATTCGTATTTTGTTCTAATACATACGTCTGTACTGGAAAACGATTTTCAGGTGGTGTTTCAATAACAGATAAGTCACGTACACCAAGCATACTCATATGCAATGTTCTAGGTATTGGCGTAGCTGTAAGTGTTAACACATCCACATTATTTTTCAATGTTTTAATTCTCTCTTTATGACGTACACCAAAGCGTTGTTCTTCATCGACAATAAGCAATCCTAAATCTTTATAGTGTATATCTTTTCCAAGTAATTTATGGGTACCGACAACAATATCTACGTAACCAGATTTCAGTCCTTCTTTTGTTTCTTTTACCTCTTTTGTAGAACGGAAACGACTAATTAATTGAATTTCTACAGGGAAATCTTGCATACGTTCTATTAATGTTTCATAGTGTTGTTGCGCTAATATAGTAGTTGGTACTAAAAATGCAACTTGTTTACCTTCCATAACTGCTTTAAATGCAGCTCGTACAGCAACTTCTGTCTTACCGTAACCTACATCGCCACATAATAAGCGATCCATTGGACGTTCTCTTTCCATGTCACCTTTAATTTCTTCAATAGATTTACTTTGATCGGGTGTCAGTTCATATGGGAAGTCCAATTCGAAAGTAGATTGTTCTGCAGTGTCTGGGCCAAATTGGTAACCTACAGACATTTCTCTTTGTTTATATAAATCGATTAATTCGTCTGCAATATCCTCAACACTTTGTTGAACTTTTGTTTTAGTTTTTTTCCACTCTGTGCCACCAAGTTTGTTTAAACGTGGCGATTTATCTTCAGAAGCAACATATTTTTGTACTTGATCCATTTGATCTACAGGAACGAATAATTGATCGGTGCCCTTGTACTGTAACTTAATATAGTCTCTATGTTGTTCTCCAACTTCTAGCGTTTCTACGCCTAAATATCGTCCTACACCGTGGTGAACATGGACGACATAGTCTCCTACATTTAAATCCTGATAGGACTTAATTTTTTCAGCATTAGACATTGTTTTCGTACGTTTACGTTGCTTTTTCTGTTTTGTTTTAAATAATTCTCTTTCAGTTATCACAACTAATTGCATATAAGGTAATTCAAAACCTTCTGATAAGCTACCTTCTAAGACAACAGCTTGACCACTTGTCGAAGCTTGATCAATATTTGTCACTACAGGAATATGCATTTCGTTCAACATAGATTGTATGCGTTCTACTTTTGTTTCTGTCTCAACAAGAACGATAACAGCATATTCATTTTGAATAAATCTTTGGAATTCAGAACGCATAATATCATATTGACCATAAAACTGTTGAACTGGCTTACATGAAAACTTAATAATATGTTCTAATTCAACAGGCATAGATGACGTAAATAAAGTAAAGTAAGCAACCGGATTATCTTGTAGAAGATTTTCAAAGCCATCATACTGCATAAAACTTTGACCAATAAAACCATTACCACTTTCGATTAAGTTGCTTATAAAATCATCAACTTCAGTAGTCAAAGTTTCTTCTGTTTCTTTAATACGATTATATTCGTCAACTGCAATGACTACATCCTTAGAAAAATAATCAATAATAGTAGATGGTTGTTCATACATAAATGCCACTAATCTTCTTAACAATTGATGGTCAAAAAATGTAGATTCAAAGAGTTTGAAACTTTCATATGTTTCTTTCAAATCATTTCGTACAGATTTTTCTATTTTAGGTCTTGTTTCTTCATACGCTTCTTTTAAATGAGTTTGTAAATGATTGATGACCTCATCTGTAATAATATAATCACTCGCTGTCGTGATTTCTATACTTTCTAAATTATCATTAGATCTCTGAGTTTCAACATCAAAATCTCTAATAGAATCAATTTCTGTATCAAATAGTTCTATTCGGACGGGCGCTCCAATTAGAGGATAAATATCAATGATTCCTCCTCTAAGAGAAAATTCCCCAATATGCGAAACCACACTTTCTCTTCGATATCCCATATTGACTAATTTATTTAAGAAATCATCAACTTCAATATCATCTCCAACATTCAATGTCATTTGATGATTGCGCCACATTTCTACCGGCGTTAACCATTTTTTCAATCCATTTAATGGGACGATAAATAACCCTTTCTTTCCATGAGCCAGTGCTGTTAGGGTTCTAACACGTTCACTCATGAGCTGAGGGCTTTGCGTAGAAAATTCTTCCGTCATGATATCTTGGACTGGATATTTATAAATTTCTTCATCACTGACGTATTGTAAAATATCTGCTTCGATTTTATCTGCTTGATATAAGTTATTAGTCACTAATAACATTTGTTTATGGTCTGATAAATATTTTTCAGCAATCAATGTAGCTTTAGCTGAAGGGGATAGGCCAGTAACTAAAATATTATCTTGGCCAAACACTTGGTCTAATTCCTGAAAACGCTTATCTTCTTTTATATAGTTAGAAATGACTTGTCTCAATTGATTTCACCATTATATTCATTCATGACATTATCAAATCTAGATGTTTCTATAAATGCTTCCACTGCATTTGCTGAATGTTCAATGACTTTCTCCATTGTCATCATTTCTTCTTTTGAAAAGCGTTGTAATACATAATCAGGAACAGACATACCATTCGTAGGTCGACCAACACCTATACGAATTCTTTTAAATTGATCAGTACCTAGCATTTTAATAATAGACTTCATACCATTGTGACCACCAGCGCTGCCTTTTTGACGCAAACGCACATGTCCTTGATCTAAATCTAAGTCATCATATAATACAATAAGATCTTCTACATCTACATTATAATAATCCATTAACGGGGCTACTGCCTCACCGGATAAATTCATCATTGTCATTGGTTCAATAAGTAAAACTTTGTCACCATTCATTCTTTCAATAGTGTATACACCTTTAAATTTTTGCTTATCTAATTTAAATCCATGACGCTCTAAAATATAGTCAATGACTTCGAAGCCAATATTGTGTCTTGTAAGTTCAAATCGTTTACCAATATTTCCAAGACCTACAATACATTTCATATGTCGTTACCTCCAAAATTAATGTTTATCATTTAGTGACTATTCTTCAAATGATATATTGTCTCCGATTAAAATAACCAATCGTAAGTTAATCTTTATATCATTTATCAATACCACAATTTTATAATCATTCCCTATAATAACACAAAAAGCACTATGCTTATTAGTATAAGCATAGTGCTCGTCAATAAAGTTAAGAATCTTTATAAGATATTATAATTGATAATAATCTTATTCTTCTTCTTTATTTTCTTCTTCTTCGTTGTCGTCATTTTCTTCGCCAACGCGTTCTGGTTCTTCAGTAGCTGCTTCGCCTTCCATAGCTTCTACTTCTTCTTCAGTAGGTTCATCTGTTGGAGGAACTACTGTTACGATAGATTCTTCAGGATCGTTTTCGATAGTGAAGTCACCAGAAACTTTAATGTCAGCTACAGAATAGCTATCGTTGATATTTAATTCAGTGATATCAACTTCGATTGCTTCTGGGATATTATCTGGAGTAGCAGTTACTTGTAAGTCGAATAATGGTTGTTCAACTACGCCGCCTTCTTTAGCGCCTACTGCTTCACCAACTAATTGAACTGGTACTTCTACAGTACGTTCTTCAGTCATGTTAATAGCTAAGAAGTCGATATGAGTGATTTGGTTTTTCAATGGATCGTATTGGTAATCTGATACCATTACTTTGATTGATTTAGAACCAACACCTAATTCGATAACGCCGTTACGTCCTACTTCACGGATAACTTTGATAAATTCAACTTCATCAACTTTAACTGAAGTATTTTTTGTTCCGTAACCATATACAACTGCAGGTACTTTACCAGCATTTCTAAGTTGTTTAAGGTCAGAACGAGTTTGTTTACCTTGACGGATGATTGACTTTAATGAAGTCATTCTATTTCCACCTTTCATCTTTCGCTCTTTTAATGAGCTCCTCACTTACCCATCAACATCAATCGTTGCTTGTAAGTGTTTATTTATTCGTATAATCACGAACGAATGTATTATACACGCTTAAAACATTTTCGTCAAACGCATTTAACAATTTTAGTCGAATAATACACTAACTGATTCTCTTTCATATACACGAATAATAGCTTTACTAATTAAACCTGCAACTGAAAGTTCTTTCGTATTTGTTGGTTTACGACTTTCTTCTAATTGAATTGAGTTCGTAACGATTAATTCTTTAATTGCTGAATTTTCGATACGTTCTTTAGCTGGACCTGATAATACAGGGTGTGTACAACATGCATATACTTCTTTAGCACCTTTATCTTTAAGTGATTGAGCTGCTAAAGTAATTGTACCTGCTGTATCAATAATATCATCAATAATGATGGCTGTTCTTCCTTCAATATCGCCCACAATGTTCATTACTTCAGCCACATTTGGTTTTGGACGACGTTTATCAATAATAGCAATTGGAGTTTTTAAAATGTCTGCCAATTTACGTGCTCTCGTTACACCACCATGGTCAGGTGAAACAACAACACATTCTTCTGGATTAATAGCAGGATCATTTTGGAAATGTTGCGCTAAAATAGGTACACCCATTAAATGATCAATTGGAATATCAAAGAAACCTTGGATTTGTGGCGCATGTAAATCTAATGCAATCATGCGATTTGCTCCTGCAGTTTCGATTAAGTTTGCTACTAATTTAGCAGTAATAGGTTCACGACTACGTGCTTTTCTATCTTGACGAGCATAACCGTAATAAGGTACTACGATGTTAATATTTGCCGCCGATGCACGTTTACAAGCATCAATCATAATAAGTAATTCCATTAGATGTAGATTAACTGGGTATGAAGTAGGTTGGATAATAAAAACATCACAACCACGGATACTTTCTTCTATATTGATTTGAATTTCTCCATCACTGAAACGTTTTACAGAACATTTTCCTAATTCAATACCTACATGGTCTGCTACTTCCTGTGCTAAAGGTTCATTACCTTTAAGTGAAAAAATCTTTAGCGATGAATTCTTATATTCATTATTTAACATTTATAGTCCTCCAATTATTTACTTACACATCTACTATTATATAGAAAAATAAACTTGATTACTATGACAAAAGTCTAAATCCTATGTTTACATATTCATTTCAATTATTTCTTATCGTTGTTTAAATAGCCCTCTTTATTTACTTGTCTTGCTCTCGCTAATGCTAAACTTTCATTTGGAATATCATCAGTTATCGTTGAACCAGCAGCTATTAACGAATGATCACCTACTGTTACTGGAGCAACTAAATTGGTGTTACAACCGATAAAGGCATCTTTTCCAATAATCGTTTTAAATTTATTCACGCCATCGTAATTAACGGTAATAGAACCACAACCGATATTCGTACGTTCGCCTATTTCGGCATCGCCAATATAACTTAGATGTGACACTTTAGAACCATCTTTAAGTTCAGCTTTTTTCACTTCTACAAAGTTACCTACTTTAACTTCTGCACCTAATTGAGAACCTGGTCTTAATTGTGCAAATGGGCCTACATTCGTATATTTGCCTACTTGAGACTCATTGATGACTGATTGTTTAATATTTGCATAAGAATCAATGACACTGTCATTAATTTCTGAATATTGACCAATCTTAACTTCTTCACCAATTACAGTTTTACCATTAATTCTGACACCGGGTTCAATTATTGTATCCATACCTATTTTTACATCAGGTCCAATAAACGTACTTGCTGGATCAATAATTGTAACTCCATTTCTCATATGAAATAGATTTAAGCGCTTTTGTAATGCTTTCTCAGCTTGACTTAGCATGACTCTATCATTTACGCCAATAATTTCTTCAAAGTCATCTGTATGATATGTACTTGCTTTACCATTATCTTTAATAATTAAAGAAATGACGTCAGGTAGATAATATTCTTGTTGCACATTATCATTCTTAACTTGATCTAATTTTTCAAATAAGGTTTTATTATCAAATGCAAAGATACCTGAACTAATTTCAGTAATTGCTTTTTCTTCGTTGTTAGCGTCTTTTTCCTCTACGATTCGCAATAATTGCCCTTCGTTATCTTTAATTACTCTTCCATAACCTTTTGGGTCATTAGCTGTAGCTGTTAAAACAGTAGCTTTGGATTGGGATGATTCATGTTGTTCGATTAAAGATTTTAGTGTTTCAGCTGTGATAAGTGGTGTATCTCCACACACAACCAATGTTGTACCCTCGTTATTTCTTAAATGTTCTTCTGCCATTTTCACTGCATGTGCTGTACCAAGTTGTTGATCTTGATAGCTATACAATGATTGATTACCTAATGTTTCTTTCACACTTTCAGCACCGTGTCCAACGATTGTTATAAGCTGGTTCACGCCTGATTGTTGAACATTATTAACTACATGTTCAATCATTGATTTGCCAGCAATTTCATGTAGCACTTTATATTTTTTTGATTTCATTCTTGTGCCCTTGCCTGCTGCCAATATTATCGCATGTCTTTGCATGAATGCTAACCCTCCATAAAATATACACTTCTCTACTATTATAATTTAACCGCTATCACTCTTTCAACATATAACCTATTTAGATGAAATACTTATTATGTGCTATTCACTTACAAAACCATGAATAATTTACTTAATGTTAGTTGTTATGGTGTTGATTTTAATGCTTAAATTTTTAAGTAAGTTCAAATGATTAAAACATTTAATGAAGAGGGACAAAATATACTTGAAAGTAAATGTTATATTTTAAAAGTAGTCCTAAAAACAAAAACAGAGTCAACATAGTATAATATGTTGACTCTGTAAAATATGTTTATATTTAAGCTTCGTCAGATCCATCTGATGTTGCATTTTTATCAGGAATGACTTCATCAGTTTCATCATATACTTTCATCACTGCATCTTGAATTTCTTGTCTCATTTCTGAGTTAATTGGATGCGCGATGTCGCGGAATTCACCATCTGGTGTACGTTTACTTGGCATTGCGACAAAAAGACCTGAGTTTCCTTCAATCACACGTAAGTCATGGATTACAAACGCCTCGTCTAATGTGATAGAAACAAGCGCCTTCATTCTACCATCTGTATCTATTTTTCTAAGTCTAACATCTGTCACTTTCATGTAGTGAGCCCCCCTAGTATATCTTTGTTTTATTAGAAGCTTGACAATTGCTCAAAAGAAAATTATATCCTTTATTTAACTTTACTAATTAATTCTATTTCTACTTTAACATCTTTAGGTAGTCTAGCTACTTCTACACAGCTACGTGCTGGTTGATGTTTATCGAAATAACTTCCATATACCTCATTTATATATTGGAAATTATTCATATCAGAAATAAAAATAGTTGTTTTAACAACATTATCTAAATCTGAACCTGCTTCTTTAAGTACCACAGATAAATTTTCTAAAACTTGTTTAGTTTGTTCTTTTACATCATCACTGACAATTTCTCCCTCTAAATTAAGTGGGATTTGACCTGATGTATAAACAAGTCCATTTACTACTGTAGCATGTGAATAAGGTCCTAATGCTTCTGGTGCTTTATTTGTGTTAATTATTTCCATGATGTAATTCGCTCCTTTAAGAAAATTTAGACAAGCTATTGCCTGGTTCTACTTTAAATTCCTGATTATATTCGTCAACATCTGATAGTCTTACCAAGGAAGTATAATCTTCTATTAACCTTTGTTTTACTTCTTTCGATTCTACGAGTACTGATACCCCTTTTACGTGTGCTTTAAACTCATTCATTAAATTCATAACACCGTTGATTGAGCCACCTGCTCTCATAAAATCATCGACGACAAGTACATTAGAATTTTCAGCTAATGTACGCTTAGATAATACCATTGTTTCTATTTTTCTAGACGATCCTGAAACATAATTGATAGAAACTGTAGAACCTTCTGTTACTTTATTATCTTTTCTAATAACTACTACAGGTAAATTTAATACGTTTGCTACTGCATTAGCAAGCGATATACCTTTCGTAGCAATCGTGACTACAGCATCTAGTTGTTCGTTCATATAAATACTCGCTATCAATTTACCTACCTTATTTAATAATGTAGGGTTTCCGACTAAGTCTGATAAGAATAAATAACCGCCTGGCAACAATCTATCTTTCTCATCTAGTAATGAAATAACTTCATTTACAACTTCAGTCGCTTCTTCCTTACTCATCATCGGTTTATATGTTACGCCTCCACTTGCTCCTGCTGTAGTCGTAACTGTTCCCAATGCTTCTTTTTGAAATGTACTTTTAATAATTTGTACATCCTCACTAATTGAAGATTTTGCCTGTTCAAACTTATCTACGAAAAATGTTAAAGGAATCAATTTATTCGGGTGGTTCATCAAATATTGTGTCATAAACACAATTCGTTCACTTCTTTTATACCTCATCATTTCAACCCTTCTATCCTAATAATCTAACTAAATATACTTCGTTACAACATCCGTTTACAGCATTATAAATATTTTTGGCTTGGCTTTCTTTTTGTGCTAAACCATAAACTGTTGGTCCACTACCACTCATCAAAGCTCCGTCTGCACCACATTGCAACATATTTTCTTTTATCTTTTTAATTTCTGGGTGCATCTCCATCGAAATAGGTTCTAATCTATTAGATAAACTGGCACATAACTTGTCATAGTCCGAAAATTTTAACGCTTCTATACAATCTTGAGTATATACTTCATGACTATAATTTAAATCCAACGCTTTAAATACATCTGGTGAAGAAATGCCAATATTCGGCTTTGCTAATACAACCCAGGCAGAAGGTGGTTTGTTTAAAAATGACACCTTTTCACCTCGACCAGTACAATAAGCAGTCTTGTTATATATACAAAATGAAACATCAGTTCCAATTTTGTTACCTAATGTACACAGTTCATCCAAAGATATATTTAAATTATATAAACGATTCATACCTCTCATAGTGGCAGCTGCATCTGCTGAACCACCTGCTAAGCCAGCTGATACCGGAATATCTTTATCAATCGTAATTGTCACGCCTTGTTTCAAATCATATGTTCTTGTCATTAATTCAGCAGCTTTATATGCTAAATTCTTATGATCATCGGTTACAAAATTATGTTCGATTTCAACCACAATTTTGTTATCTTTTCTCTTTTGAAAAGAAAGTCGATCATTTAAATCAACTGTAGTCATAATCATCTCAATCTCGTGATAGCCATCTTCTCTTTTAAAAAGTGTATCGAGCGTAAAATTTATTTTGGCAGGTGCCGTTTCATATATCATTTTTCCGCCCTCTCTTCGTAATCTTAATAAGATGATTTTAACATAAAGGACTAAAAGATTTGATAGTTAATGTTCATTTTTTTCATAAATAATTATATCAATCATTCTTAGAATATATTAAAAATGAATTAAATCAATGATTATCAATAATTCATCTTCACTTATTTAAAATTTAAGAAAGTATTTTAAGATTTAAAACAAAAAAAGAGTATTGAACATCTCGCTCAATACTCACCTTAATATGATATAAAACTTAAAATGATAGTGTAGTCATAACTACAACTATATTATTATGTCTATTTAGTGTGCAATTGCTTCTTGATGATTATCTTCTTCAAATGAAACTTGTACGTTCTCTGTTAATACATCAGTGTATGTATAAGATACTCTTTCGAAGTTATGCTTATCTTGGTCTAGTTCAACAACAAATACTGATGGGTATGTCTCTTTTAACACACCAGAACGTTCGATTGTTTTCTTACGACCACCATTGGCTTTAAGTACAATACGATTTCCTAAATGACAATCAATAGAATTTTTGATGTCCAAAATTGATTTTGGCATATTGCTCCACCTCGCTACAAGTGTTATATTACCATGTTTGTAGCGTTTTTGTCAAATAAAACTAAAATTTTATCAAGGTACGAAAGCTTTGTCAACAATTTAATTTACTAATTCTGGAAAATTATCCATTTCTTTATATAACATAGCAAAATCTTGAATTGACAATGTTTCTCCGCGTCGTCTAGGATCGATACCAGCTTTTTCTAACCAATTTAATATACTTTCTTTATGCTGTTTACCATCTTTAAAGAAATTTTGATAATTATTATTAATCGTTTTACGACGTTGTGCAAATGCGGCCTTTGCTAGCTTGAAGAATGCTTCTTCATCATCAACATCTACTAATGGTGTTTCTCTTTGCATTAACTTAACCACAATAGAGTCTACATTGGGTGGTGGCATAAATACTGTTTTAGGAACTGTAAGTACTTTACTTGTTTCTGTATAGTATTGCGTCACAATAGATAACGAACCGTATGCTTTAGTACCTACTTCAGCATTCAAACGTTCGCCGACTTCTTTTTGCATCATCACAACATATCCATCGATAGGTATGTCTTGTTGCATTAAATTAAGTAATATAGGTGTCGTTATATAATATGGTAAATTAGCAACGACCATAATTTTATCACAATCGTTTAAGTGTTCACTAACCGCCGATGCAATATCCGCTTTCAAAATATCTTCGTTAATAATCGTCACATTATCATATGGCGCTAACGTCTCTTTGAGTACAGGTATAAGTCGATGATCAATTTCAAATGACATGACTTTCTTAGCATGTTTCGCTAATTGTTCTGTCAGAGAACCCATTCCAGGTCCAACCTCTATGATGCCTGTACTTTTATCAATATTACTAGCATCAATAATTTTGTTAATTATATTTACATCGATAAGAAAGTTTTGACCTAAACTTTTCTTAAAATCAAATCCATATTGATTTAATAATGCTCTTGTTCGCGATGGCGTTGCTATATCTTTATGATCCATATCATCATTCACTTCCCTTATCTTCATTTAATGCTTGTCTTACATCATCTTCATTATACCCAAAGGCATTTAATTTTTTTAATAATTGTTTACCATTCGAATGTCCAATATGTAATTTTCGGCCTAAGATTTCACGTCTTCTTCGTGCATCCTTACCTATAATTAGTCCTAATTCTATGAGCACACTTTTATCAATAGATTCTTCAGCTTCTTCAAATGGAGAACTTACGTACATGAGTGCCTCTCTTATATCCTCAACTTGAGCATGTTCAACACCTATTTTGCCTCTTTTATTTTTAGCCTTTTCTCTATCAATATAAGCATGTTTTACTCCAGGGACACGGTCCTTAATTGTGTTTCTAATTTTATCCCCAGGAAAATCTGGATCAGTTAGTATAATCACACCGCGTGTTTCTTGCGCTTGTTTAATAACAGCGATGACCTCTTCATCTACTGCGCTACCATTTGTTTCAATTGTATCGCATTCAACTGCAGATTTTACACGTTGTGTGTCGTCCCTGCCTTCTACTACTATAAATTCATTTATTTTCATATTTTAATTCCTTCTTCAAAAATAATTAACTGTAAGCTCTTTATATTTTAACAAAATATGATTAATCACACTGCCTTCAGTCTTAATTTAATAAAAACTGAGAAAGATATCCAATGAAATGATACCTTTCTCAGTTTAACAATTATGCTTTATTTAACTTAAATAATCTTTCAGCATTTTCAGTTGTTTGCTTACAAACTTCTTCATAAGTCATATCGCGTAATTCTGCAATTTGTTGCGCTACTAATGTCACGCGTTGTGGTTCATTACGTTTACCTCTGTATGGATGAGGAGATAAATATGGTGCATCCGTTTCAACTAATAGTCGATCCATAGGCACGTGTTGAGCTACTTCTTTAGGTTGTTTTGCATTCTTAAATGTCACTGGACCACCTAATGAAACGTAGAAATTTAATTTATTGATAACAACATCAGCAATTTCTGGTGATGCACTAAAACTATGCATAATACCGCCAACTTCTTCAGCGTGTTCTTCCATTAAAATATCCACACAATCTTGTGTCGCTTCACGATTATGAATAATAATTGGTAATTTCACACGTTTAGCTAAAGCAATTTGCTTTCTAAATACTTCTTTTTGAACATCGGCAGGTGATTTATCCCAATGATAATCTAGACCCATTTCTCCAATACCAATTATTTTCGGATGTTTTGCTAAGTTTTCAATCCACTCTAATCTTTCTTCTGTACAATCAATTGCGTCTACAGGATGCCAACCGATAATACCATAGATGAATTCATATTGGTCTATTAACTCCATCGTACGTTCAATTGTAGGTGTATCAAACCCTACAACGAACATGCGATCAACACCATCTTCTCTAGCACGAGTAATGACATCTTTTAAATCTTCATCATATTGTTCATCATTTAAATGAACGTGTGTATCAATTAACATGATTATCCCCCTTATTTAATAGAATATCTTACTTAACGATTGCACCATTTGGAATAGCATTAGGTAAGCTAATAAGTGTTAAGACACCATCTTTTTCAGCTGATAAAATCATACCTTCTGATTTTTGTCCCATTAATTTCGCTGGTTTTAAATTAGTAACTACTGCTACTTTTTTACCAATGATATCTTCTGGACGATAAAATTTAGCAATACCTGATACTATTTGTCTTTGTTCATTATCTAAATCTATTTGAATTTTTAATAGTTTATCTGATTTTTTAACATTTTCTGCATCAACAATTGTTGCAGCTTTAATTTCTACTTTATCAAAATCTTTAATATCAATAATATCTTTACTTGGAACTGATTCTTGTTCTGTTGATTTTGGTGGTTGCATTGATTCTTTAATATATGCAATTTCCGCTTCAGTATCTAGTCTTGGGAAAATTGGTGTTGGTTTAGCTGTAACAGTAATAGGTTCAGTTAATGCACCGTATGTTTCTAAACTAGAGAATTCAGTTAGTTCTGGATTATTGATATTTAATTGTTTAAATATTTCTTTTGGTGCATGTGTAATGAATGGACGTAATAATACTGATGCAAAACGAATATTTTCAACTAAGTGTGCCATTACATTACCAAGCATGTCTTTTTGACTTTCATCTTTAGCTAAAACCCAAGGCGTTGTTTCATCAATATATTTATTAGTACGACTAATAAATTTCCAAACTGTTGATAAAGCAACTGAGAATTGTAAACTATCCATATTTTCATGGAATTCTTTAACTGTTTCCAATGCCATTGCTTCCATATCTTCATCTAATTCATGTTTAGGGCCTTGATATGCAGGTAGTTCTCCTTGGAAATATTTATTAATCATAGAAATAGTACGATTAACTAAGTTACCTAAGTCATTAGCTAAATCATAATTTGTTCTTTCAACAAATGCTTCTGGCGTGAATACGCCATCTGAACCAAATGGTAATTCTCTCATTAAATAATAACGAGTAGCATCTAGACCATAGCGATCAATCAGTACGTTAGGATCAACGACATTCCCTTTAGATTTACTCATTTTACCGTCTTTCATTAGAATCCAACCATGAGCAAATACCTTTTTAGGTAATGGTAAGTCTAAAGCCATTAGTAAAATAGGCCATATAATTGAATGAAATCTTACAATTTCTTTAGCCATTAAGTGTATATCAGCTGGCCAATATTTATTAAATAATGTTTCATCATCTGATAAATAACCTAGGGATGAAATATAGTTTACAAGTGCATCAATCCATACATAAACCACATGTTTTGGATTTGAAGGCACACTTACGCCCCAATTAAATGATGTACGTGATACCGCTAAGTCTTCCAACCCTGGTTTAATAAAGTTATTAATCATTTCATTCTTTCTTGAAGGTGGTTGAATAAAGTCTGGATTTTGATCATAAAATTCTAGTAATCGATCAGTATATTTCTTAATATTGAAGAAATAACTTTCTTCTTTAACTAATTCTACTTCATGACCTGAATCCGGGCTTTTACCGCCAACAATTTTACCGTTTTCATATACTGGTTCAACAAGTTGTGATTCTGTATAATATGTTTCATCTGGTACAGAATACCAACCTTCATATTCACCAAGATAAATATCGCCTTGTTTTAATAAACGCTCAAATACTTTTTCAACGACTTGTTTGTGGCGTTCTTCAGTAGTTCGAATAAAATCATCATTAGAAATTTCTAATTTATCCCATAAGTTTTTAATTCCGGCAATCATTTCATCTAAATATTCTAATTCTGTTTTGCCGGCTTTTTGTGCTTTTTCTTGAATTTTTTGACCATGCTCGTCAGTACCTGTTAAATATCGAACATCGTAACCTTGCATTCTTTTATATCTAGCAATTACGTCACCTGCTACAGTAGAATATGCGTGACCTATATGCAAGTTGCCACTTGGATAATAAATTGGTGTTGTTATATAAAATGTATCTTTAGCCATCAATGGTCCTCCTCGTTTCTTACAAATTAAATGATATCTAAATTTATTTTGCTTTTCAATTGTGTACCGTTAGTACGTTTATTTACTCATTTCAAATATTTGTTACTAAACAATTGGTTAATATTATCTTTACTACAATACCATAATTTAAAGCATTATTGTGTTGAAACTCTCTATTATTTAATCGTTTATAATATGTGCTATCTATTTTTTAATATTGAGCTACTTTTAACCAATATGATGATAAATATTATAAATTTCGCTTGTTTTACTTTGTCGATCTTCTGCAACCATTTTAATAGCTGCTTTGGTTTTAACACTTTTTTCTTTTATATAATAATTCACATGTTCCTCGACAGACATATCTTCAAACCATAATGTTGAGATTTCAGCTTCAGCGCCCTCAATTAAGATTACAAATTCTCCCTTTAATGGAATATCATTGTTTTGCACCTTAGTCAATAAAGTTTCCACATCTGCTGTAACAATTTCCTCAAATTTTTTAGTTAACTCTCGTCCTAGTGAAACTTGGCGATGGTTATCAACTTTAGCAATGGATTTTAATGTATCTGTCACTCTGTGTGGAGATTCATATATAATAAGTGTACTATTTTGATACATACGTTCTGAAAGAATATTAACTTTATCTTTGTCTTTTCTAGGTAAAAAGCCTAAAAATGTATATGTAAAAGATGGTAATCCACTTGCCATTAATGCCGTTAAACCAGCATTCGGTCCTGGTATGGTTTCTACTTTAATATTCTGTTTTCGTGCTTCAACTACTAATTCATACCCAGGATCACTGATTAGCGGTAACCCTGCATCAGACACTAAAGCTATATTCAAACCTGATAATAATTGTTCTATCATATATTCAGTTTGTTGATCTTTATTATGTTCATGATAAGATTTCAAAGGTGTCTTAATCTCATAATGATTACATAGTTTACGTGTAACTCTTGTATCTTCACATGCAATTAAATCTACTTGATGGAGTGTATCTATTGCACGATAAGTAATGTCAGCTAAATTACCTATTGGCGTTCCGACTAAATATAATGTAGACATATTATCCCTCTTTAATCATTCTTAATTTCTTTTGTCTAGTGAAGGTCTTAATTTCATATTCACGTTTTAATGCTTCTGATTTGGTCGAATATGTTTCTTGATAAACTAACTCTACCGGACGTCTTATTTTTGTATATTTGGCACCTTTACCTTCATTATGTTTCGCTACACGTGCTTTTATATCTTTAGCATACCCTGTATATAGACTTCCATCTTTACATTTTACAATATAAACAAAATGTTTATCCATAATATATACCCTTCATTTCTTCTGAATACATCCCATCCTTTTGATAAATATAAAATGGGGGTGTAATATCCAAACCTTGATTTCCTGATTTTCTTCCTTCAACTAAAATGGTTTGAGCGTCTCTATCCAATTTACTATAAACTAATGTTAGACGTTTAGGTTCAATATTTGCGCGTCGCATTTCAGTTAGAACATCCATCATTCTTTCAGCTCTATGAACCATATATAATCTGCCACCTTGTTTCAATAAATGTCTAGCTGCCATTAAGCAATCTTCTAATTTACATAAGATTTCATGTCTAGCAATTTTATGAGCTTCCTTTTGATGTTGATGTAATTGATTTTCTTTAAAATATGGTGGATTACATGTAACAACAGAATATTGAGATGGTTTAAAATGTTGGAATACACTTTTGACATCCATTTGATGCATATAAAGTCGATCGTCTAGTTGATTATATTTAAAACTTCGTTGAGCCATATCTACAAGTTGTGGTTGAATTTCAATGCCTTCAATAGGTTGATTACCTTTATATGATAGAAGTAATGGTATTACGCCATTTCCTGAACATATATCTATGACTTTATCTTTTTTCCTAATTTCTGCAAAATCGCCTAGTAACAATGCATCAGTTGAAAAGGAAAATACATCATCATTTTGAATTATTTTTAAGTTTTCTTTGATTAGTGAATCTAACCTCTCATTATCCTTTAGCATTTATCTTTCTCCTAAAAAAGGGACGCTGTTATATCGTAGTAATTCATTGTCTACTCATAACACATCCCTATCGTCTTTCTAATATCAAAAATGTTTAATCACTTAATACATTTAAACATAATAAGCAATCTTCACCATGTCTATGTTTACCAAATAACTCACCTTTGCAAATATGAAATCCTTCTTTATATAACATTGCTAAGTTATCTTTACTAGGTAGTGGTTTTTTTACATTTTTAGTTTGGTGTGAGTTAACAGTTTCTGAATTTGAACTTTCACTCTTATCCATTAATTGTTTTAAATTATCATTTTCTACTTGAAGCGCTACATTTTCTTCAACAAGTGCTACTGCTAAATCTTTTAAATCAGACATATCCTCATTAAGTTGATTCATATTTGTTTCTAAGCGCATCAATTTTTCAAACAACTCATTCCGATTCAAAGGTGGTTAAACCTCCTTAATTAAATGCTTCAATTTCTTCCATTTTATATTCTAACGGTTGCTCCATGCCTTCTACTTTAACTTGCATGGATATATCTAAAATATTCAATCCAACAACTTGGCCATTACCATCTGGCGTTTCAATTGAATCACCTACATCTGGTAATTGGGCACGTGCTTCTTCATAATAGTCATTCTCATATTTTAAACAGCACATTAAACGTCCACATGCACCAGATATTTTGGCGGGATTTAACGATAAGTTTTGATCTTTAGCCATTTTTATGGATACTGGTTCAAAATCTCCTAAAAATGTAGAACAACAAAGAGAACGACCACACGGACCTATGCCACCTAATAATTTAGCTTCGTCGCGTACTCCAATTTGTCTTAATTCGATTCTCGTTTTTAAATTTTGTGCTAATACTTTAACTAACTTTCTAAAATCAATACGATCATCTGCAGTGAAATTGAATATAACTTTTGATTTATCTAACGTGTATTCACAGTTTACTAATCTCATATCCAATCCCTGTTGACTTACTACATCTTTACATAATGCTAATGCCTCTTCGGCATCATCTGCATTACTATAGTATGTGTCTATATCTTGTTGTGAAGCTACTCTCATAACTTCTTTCAATGGAAGAGTTACATCACCTTCATCAACTGATCGTGTCGGCATTTTAACCAATCCGATTTCTATACCACGTTTAGATTCTACTACTACCCAATCATCTTTTTTAATCTGTAAATCCTTAGGCGCATAATATTCTAATTTCCCAGCCTTTTGAAACTGTACTCCTATTACATCTGGCATCTATCTCACACCTTTAATCACTATTTGTTCAAATACAAGTGTTGGGTTTACATTTTGATTTAACTTTTTATGTGCTTCTGTTAATTGATCGTACATCAATATAAGTTGGTTATATGTTAAATGTTTTGCATATTTTTCTATCTCAACACTTAGGTCGCTAAATATATATTCACTATTCATTTCTACTTTTGCATGCATAATATCCTCAAAAAATCCATTCACTGAAGCTAACGTTAATAACTGTAATTTACGGTTTTTAGCCTGTTTCAATAAATCAATAATACCAATCAAGGCCATTGAACGATTTGATAATAATAATTCACACCATCTAACGATACTCTTTCTTAAACTCATAAGATCATATTCTTCATTTAAATTGAATGCAGTTTCTGCTTGAGTCGTGAAAGTACTGAACATTTCAGCAACTGGACGTGATATTGACTGCTCAACTAAATAATCAATGAATTGTCCTTTATCAATAGGTTTAAAATAAACATGTTGGCATCTTGAATGTATAGTATCTAAAATCTGTTCCGGCTTTGTAGATAATAATATTGCAATCGTATTTTGAGGTGGTTCCTCCAAGAATTTTAATATACTATTTTCACCTTGAACAGTTAATTTTTCAAAATCTTCAACAATATAAACTTTATACTCACCTTCTATAGGTAGTTGATTCATATGATGAACAAGTTGTTCGATGGCTTCCTTTTTTATAGTACTTTCTTCACTAGAGACATACAAAAAATCAGGATGGTTGAATGTACTAACTTTAACCTTGCACTGTTCATTATCTTTACATAAAATCATCTTAGCAAAGTTCATAGCAACATTTTGCATAGATTGTGCATCATCGCCTTCGAAAAGATAAGCATGCGATAATTTATTCGAATCATATGCATTGGTTAATTGCTGTTGTTCATCCATTTAGATATCTCTCCTATATCTTCTTATATAAAAAGACTGCTAAAAAAGCAGTCTCAAATTGTTAAATACTTTTTGTTGAAACTAATAAATAAAATTAAAACACAACATCATCTGCATATGCTTAATTCGGGGATGATATAAAAAGTAAATAGTCATCCCCCTATTTTATTAGTTCGATTTAAAATTGATGGAATGCTTCAATAGGCATTACAAATACCGTAGCACCGCCAACTTCAACTTCTACTGGATATGGTATGTAAGAATCTGCACTACCACCCATTGGTGTAATTGGTGATACTAGTTGTTCTCTATTACCACATGTATTATTAATCACTGATAATAAGTCGTCTACACGGTCATCATTGACCCCACATAAAAACGTCGTATTTCCAGCTTTTAAAAACCCACCTGTTGTTGCTAATTTAGTTGCTCTAAAATCATTTTTGACAAGTTGGTCTGAAAGTTCTTGGCTGTCTTGGTCTTGGACGATTGCTATAATCATCTTCATTTTTATAACACCTCTTTCAATTATTATATCACAATTATTTTAAATATTTGATGATAGATTTGTATGTAGCTGCAACAACTTCATCAAGAGGTTGATCAGCGTCTATTTGAACAAAACGTTGTGGTTCATTTTCTATTATTTGATGATAGCCCTCAATCACTTTTTCATGAAAATCAATATCTTCTTGATCCAAACGATTTTGACTTCTACTGTTTTTTAAAATTCTTTCACGACCTACTTCGGCAGAAACATCTAAATATATTGTTAAATCTGGATATAATCCATTAATTGCGAATTCATTTAAAGACTTTACCTCTTCAATACCAATACCTCTAGCAAATCCTTGATAAGCTAATGAACTATCGATATATCTATCACACAAAACAATCTGTTTATTTTTTAATGCTGGAATCACTTTTTCTACTAGATGTTCACGTCTTGATGCTGCAAAAAGCATTGCTTCAGTACGAATATCCATGTGGTTGCCTTCTAGCACGACTTTTCTTATCTCTTCACCCGTTGGTACGCCACCTGGTTCACGAGTTGAAATAACATCGTAAGTTTGAGCCAACTTTTTTGCTACTTCTTTTATAACTGTAGTTTTACCTGAACCTTCTGGCCCTTCAAATGTTATAAATGCTGACATTTTTATTCATCCTTAATTAAAATTTGATTATCTTTTATACCTTCAACTTTCATATTTGATTGTTGATATTGATTCATCAATTTTATCATATTTCCAGTAATTTTTTCTCCTTTAAACAAAATCGGAACCCCTGGTGGATATGGAATTATGTGACGTGCTAAACGGTATTCTAATGAATCATTAATATCTATCCATTTAACATCATTATAAAATGTAGGGACAAACTCTCCACATTCAGTCATAAGTTCAGGATAAAATTGGCTCACTTGCTTAATATCGGGTAATAACATACTGTTTATTTTTTCTAATAATATATTAAATGGATATTCGTCTCCTTGATGCCATAGTGGTAATACAAATAAAACTTGGTAATCATCGGCTAATTCTACGTAAATATGTTCCTTTTCAAACCAGTTTTGTATGTCATATCCAGAATAACCAGGATATGTAATCAACATTTTCAATGGATCATCAACATCATTTACAATGAATCCTTTATTCTCTAGAGAGCTCAGTAATAATTTCCTCTTTTCAAAAAAGATATCACTTTGATATTCTTCATAAAATGTATGTGCCATTTCTAAACTTGCCATAACAAGATATGAAGGACTAGATGTTTGAAAATATGATAAATATTGTTTGATTTCTTCTTTATGTGGCGCATCTTTATGTATATAAAGTATTGATCCCATCGTTAGTGCTGGTAATGTTTTATGATATGACTGGACTACATAATCCGCTCCATAATTTAAAGAAGAAGTTGGAAAACCTTTCAAATCGAAATGAGCGCCATGTGCTTCATCAATTAATACTGGAATATGTTTTGAATGTAGAAGCTCAATGTCAGATTGGATATCATAAGTTTCACCATAGTAATTAGGATATGTCATAATAGCTAATTTCTGATTATTTAAGTCTAAATCTTGTACCTGTGGAGACAAGTAATGATGTGATGTCGAACTTACTTTCATTTTTGTAAATTTAGCTTTTTGATGGGCTAACTCTAATCCATGAAATACAGATTTATGTACGTTTCTAGGTATTAAATATTCACCATTTTGATACGCTAATGCTTGTATTACAGACAAAATACCTGACGTTGTACCATTAACTAATAGATAAGCATTATAATCTTGATGTTTATTGAATTCCGCCATGCTATCTAAAATAATTTCTTCTGGATGATGTAAATCATCTAATCCACTTATTTCAGTCATATCCATTTTAAAATCTAAGTTTTTTAATAGACCAATTGTCATATTTTTATGTCCAGGAACATGCATTGAAATACTTTGGTGTGATATTAAATTTTTTAATTGATTGGAAATAGGTTGATTCAAATCATCACTCTTTTCACTATAATTAATTTATTCGATTATCTTATATGAGATAAATCATCATCTTGTTGGTTGACCCAATTTCTTTTTAACAATCCCATGACATAACAATCTCTATATTCGCCCCTTGTATAAAAGTGCTCTTTTAATTCACCTTCAATTTCAAAGTTGTTACTTTTATATATGTGCACTGCTTTTTCATTTTTAACATCTACATAGAGATATACCTTGTGCATATTAAGTACTAAAAATGCATAATCTATTGCCATCTTAAACGCTTTTTTAGCGTATCCTCTATTCGCAAATTGAGGATCTACTATAATTAACACCTCGCATGTTCTATGTATAAAATTAATTTCCAATAACTCAACAACACCGATAGATTGTTGGTTTTCTTCAATTACAAAACGTCTTTCAGATTCATCTAAAATATGCTTTTGGTAAAGTGATTCTAGTTCACTTAATGATTGATAGGGTTCCTCAAACCAATAAGACATAATTGAATACTCGTTATTCAAGTTATGTAAATACTGTAAATCTGTTTTTTCTAAAGCTCGTATAATCATCTCTATAGCACTCCTTTAGTACGATATTATTGAATTTTATGTTAAATGTAAATCATTTCATAATAAAAAAGGAAGTTAAGCAACGTTTTATTGCTCGACTTCCATTGGCATTATACTCTATTAAGTTTATGATTCACTAGTTGATGATTTAAAGTACTTTTCTTTTTAGGCATAAAAAAAGAGACCTTATGGTCTCAATGCGGCTCATCGCATCCTATCATTTGCCTGGCATATATAGTTGTACTTAATAGCTAAAGCTATTAAGTAAGTAAAACAATGCGATTATAAATCGCTGTTTTGCTTTAGAACGTTAGTCTGCTACCATCGGCGCTAAGGAGCTTTCTCAACTCGAGATAAACGCTCGCATTCTTCTTCTTTTTCGTCTCTCTCTTACTCACTTAGCTCGACTAAGCTCGTAGCGTTCTTTACCCCAACTTGCATTGCTTGTTGAATTTTCTACCAAAATCCTCTATGTTAGGGCCCCGCTCTTCATTGATGATTTAAAGCACTTCACTTTTTATGTATAAAAAAAGAGACCTTACGGTCTCAATGCGGCTCATCGCATCCTATCATTTGCCTGGCAACGTCCTACTCTAGCGGAACGTTAATCCGACTACCATCGGCGCTAAGGAGCTTAACTTCTGTGTTCGGCATGGGAACAGGTGTGACCTCCTTGCCATTGTCACCAGACAAATGGAATGTATTATACATTCAAAACTAGATAGTAAGTAAAGTGATTTTGCGTCGCAAAACATAAAATTGATTAAGTCTTCGATCGATTAGTATTCGTCAGCTCCACGTGTCACCACGCTTCCACCTCGAACCTATTAACCTCATCATCTTTGAGGGATCTTATAACCGAAGTTGGGAAATCTCATCTTGAGGGGGGCTTCATGCTTAGATGCTTTCAGCACTTATCCCGTCCATACATAGCTACCCAGCTATGCCGTTGGCACGACAACTGGTACACCAGAGGTATGTCCATCCCGGTCCTCTCGTACTAAGGACAGCTCCTCTCAAATTTCCTACGCCCACGACGGATAGGGACCGAACTGTCTCACGACGTTCTGAACCCAGCTCGCGTACCGCTTTAATGGGCGAACAGCCCAACCCTTGGGACCGACTACAGCCCCAGGATGCGATGAGCCGACATCGAGGTGCCAAACCTCCCCGTCGATGTGAACTCTTGGGGGAGATAAGCCTGTTATCCCCGGGGTAGCTTTTATCCGTTGAGCGATGGCCCTTCCATGCGGAACCACCGGATCACTAAGTCCGTCTTTCGACCCTGCTCGACTTGTAAGTCTCGCAGTCAAGCTCCCTTATGCCTTTACACTCTATGAATGATTTCCAACCATTCTGAGGGAACCTTTGAGCGCCTCCGTTACCTTTTAGGAGGCGACCGCCCCAGTCAAACTGCCCACCTGACACTGTCTCCCACCACGATAAGTGGTGCGGGTTAGAAAGCCAACACAGCTAGGGTAGTATCCCACCAATGCCTCCACGTAAGCTAGCGCTCACGTTTCAAAGGCTCCTACCTATCCTGTACAAGCTGTGCCGAATTTCAATATCAGGCTACAGTAAAGCTCCACGGGGTCTTTCCGTCCTGTCGCGGGTAACCTGCATCTTCACAGGTACTATGATTTCACCGAGTCTCTCGTTGAGACAGTGCCCAAATCGTTACGCCTTTCGTGCGGGTCGGAACTTACCCGACAAGGAATTTCGCTACCTTAGGACCGTTATAGTTACGGCCGCCGTTTACTGGGGCTTCGATTCGTAGCTTCGCAGAAGCTAACTACTCCTCTTAACCTTCCAGCACCGGGCAGGCGTCAGCCCCTATACATCACCTTACGGTTTAGCAGAGACCTGTGTTTTTGATAAACAGTCGCTTGGGCCTATTCACTGCGGCTCTTCTGGGCGTTAACCCTAAAGAGCACCCCTTCTCCCGAAGTTACGGGGTCATTTTGCCGAGTTCCTTAACGAGAGTTCGCTCGCTCACCTTAGAATTCTCATCTTGACTACCTGTGTCGGTTTGCGGTACGGGCACCTGTTATCTATCTAGAGGCTTTTCTTGGCAGTGTGAAATCAACGACTCGAGGAAACAATTTCCTCTCCCCATCACAGCTTGACCTTATGAGTGCCGGATTTGCCTAACACTCAGTCTTACTGCTTGGACGTGCAATCCAATAGCACGCTTCGCCTATCCTACTGCGTCCCCCCATCGATTAAAACGATACTAGGTGGTACAGGAATATCAACCTGTTATCCATCGCCTACGCCTGTCGGCCTCAGCTTAGGACCCGACTAACCCAGAGCGGACGAGCCTTCCTCTGGAAACCTTAGTCAATCGGTGGACGGGATTCTCACCCGTCTTTCGCTACTCACACCGGCATTCTCACTTCTAAGCGCTCCACATGTCCTTGCGATCATGCTTCAACGCCCTTAGAACGCTCTCCTACCATTGTCCTACGGACAATCCACAGCTTCGGTAATATGTTTAGCCCCGGTACATTTTCGGCGCAGTGTCACTCGACTAGTGAGCTATTACGCACTCTTTAAATGATGGCTGCTTCTAAGCCAACATCCTAGTTGTCTGGGCAACGCCACATCCTTTTCCACTTAACATATATTTTGGGACCTTAGCTGGTGGTCTGGGCTGTTTCCCTTTCGAACACGGACCTTATCACCCATGTTCTGACTCCCAAGTTAAATTGATTGGCATTCGGAGTTTGTCTGAATTCGGTAACCCGAGAAGGGCCCCTCGTCCAAACAGTGCTCTACCTCCAATAATCATCACTTGAGGCTAGCCCTAAAGCTATTTCGGAGAGAACCAGCTATCTCCAGGTTCGATTGGAATTTCTCCGCTACCCTCAGTTCATCCGCTCACTTTTCAACGTAAGTCGGTTCGGTCCTCCATTCAGTGTTACCTGAACTTCAACCTGACCAAGGGTAGATCACCTGGTTTCGGGTCTACGACCAAATACTCAACGCCCTATTCAGACTCGCTTTCGCTACGGCTCCACATTCACTGCTTAACCTTGCATCAAATCGTAACTCGCCGGTTCATTCTACAAAAGGCACGCCATCACCCATTAACGGGCTCTGACTACTTGTAAGCACACGGTTTCAAGTTCTCTTTCACTCCCCTTCCGGGGTACTTTTCACCTTTCCCTCACGGTACTGGTTCACTATCGGTCACTAGAGAGTATTTAGCCTTAGGAGATGGTCCTCCCAGATTCCGACGGAATTTCACGTGCTCCGTCGTACTCAGGATCCACTCAAGAGAGTATATATTTTCGACTACAGGATTATTACCTTCTTTGATTCAACTTTCCAGATGATTCGTCTAATATATACTTTTGTAACTCCGTATAGAGTGTCCTACAACCCCAACAAGCAAGCTTGTTGGTTTGGGCTCTTCCCGTTTCGCTCGCCGCTACTCAGGGAATCGATTTTTCTTTCTCTTCCTCCGGGTACTAAGATGTTTCAGTTCTCCGGGTCTGCCTTCTGATATGCTATGTATTCACATATCGATAACATGACATAACTCATGTTGGGTTTCCCCATTCGGAAATCTCTGGATCAACGCTTACTTACAGCTCCCCAAAGCATATCGTCGTTAGTAACGTCCTTCTTCGGCTTCTAGTGCCAAGGCATCCACCGTGCGCCCTTAATAACTTAATCTATGTTTCCATCCTACAGGAAACGCGTTATTAATCTTGTGAGTGTTCTTTCGAACACTAGCGATTATTTCTTATGAATTCAAGCTTTAAAACTCTAATTCACTCGGTTTTGCTTGGTAAAATCTATATTTTACTTACTTATCTAGTTTTCAATGTACAATATCCTATTTTCAGTCAAGCGTTTGCATTCGGCTTTGTTTTCATCATTTTAAATACTCATTTACAAAAGTAAACTCCGTTTTAAAATGACTCAACGCATTGTCTGCGAATCGCTTTCTTTGAAAAAGGCTGATTTGAATGTTGTATAAACATTCAAAACTGAATACAATATGTCAATGTTATTCCTTCATCTTCTACGAAGATGTTCCGAATATATCCTTAGAAAGGAGGTGATCCAGCCGCACCTTCCGATACGGCTACCTTGTTACGACTTCACCCCAATCATTTGTCCCACCTTCGACGGCTAGCTCCATAAATGGTTACTCCACCGGCTTCGGGTGTTACAAACTCTCGTGGTGTGACGGGCGGTGTGTACAAGACCCGGGAACGTATTCACCGTAGCATGCTGATCTACGATTACTAGCGATTCCAGCTTCATGTAGTCGAGTTGCAGACTACAATCCGAACTGAGAACAACTTTATGGGATTTGCTTGACCTCGCGGTTTAGCTGCCCTTTGTATTGTCCATTGTAGCACGTGTGTAGCCCAAATCATAAGGGGCATGATGATTTGACGTCATCCCCACCTTCCTCCGGTTTGTCACCGGCAGTCAACTTAGAGTGCCCAACTTAATGATGGCAACTAAGCTTAAGGGTTGCGCTCGTTGCGGGACTTAACCCAACATCTCACGACACGAGCTGACGACAACCATGCACCACCTGTCACTTTGTCCCCCGAAGGGGAAAACTCTATCTCTAGAGCGGTCAAAGGATGTCAAGATTTGGTAAGGTTCTTCGCGTTGCTTCGAATTAAACCACATGCTCCACCGCTTGTGCGGGTCCCCGTCAATTCCTTTGAGTTTCAACCTTGCGGTCGTACTCCCCAGGCGGAGTGCTTAATGCGTTAGCTGCAGCACTAAGGGGCGGAAACCCCCTAACACTTAGCACTCATCGTTTACGGCGTGGACTACCAGGGTATCTAATCCTGTTTGATCCCCACGCTTTCGCACATCAGCGTCAGTTACAGACCAGAAAGTCGCCTTCGCCACTGGTGTTCCTCCATATCTCTGCGCATTTCACCGCTACACATGGAATTCCACTTTCCTCTTCTGCACTCAAGTTTTCCAGTTTCCAATGACCCTCCACGGTTGAGCCGTGGGCTTTCACATCAGACTTAAAAAACCGCCTACGCGCGCTTTACGCCCAATAATTCCGGATAACGCTTGCCACCTACGTATTACCGCGGCTGCTGGCACGTAGTTAGCCGTGGCTTTCTGATCAGGTACCGTCAAGACGTGCACAGTTACTTACACGTTTGTTCTTCCCTGATAACAGAGTTTTACGATCCGAAGACCTTCATCACTCACGCGGCGTTGCTCCGTCAGGCTTTCGCCCATTGCGGAAGATTCCCTACTGCTGCCTCCCGTAGGAGTCTGGACCGTGTCTCAGTTCCAGTGTGGCCGATCACCCTCTCAGGTCGGCTACGTATCGTTGCCTTGGTAAGCCGTTACCTTACCAACTAGCTAATACGGCGCGGATCCATCTATAAGTGACAGCAAGGCCGTCTTTCACTATTGAACCATGCGGTTCAAAATCTTATCCGGTATTAGCTCCGGTTTCCCGAAGTTATCCCAGTCTTATAGGTAGGTTATCCACGTGTTACTCACCCGTCCGCCGCTAACGTCAAAGGAGCAAGCTCCTTATCTGTTCGCTCGACTTGCATGTATTAGGCACGCCGCCAGCGTTCATCCTGAGCCAGGATCAAACTCTCCATAAAAAATTATGATGTTTGATTAGCTCATAAAAACTAAATTAATTGTTGTAACTTTCGTTACATTATTGGAATTAACGTTGACATATTGTCATTCAGTTTTCAATGTTCATTTCTTTACCGACAAGAATTAATTATACGCTTTATTAACTTTAAAGTCAACAACTTTTTATAATTAATTTTTGAAGTGTTTTGTGTGTGTTTCGCTTTGTTCCGCTCAACAAATATATACTATACAGGCTCACAAAGCTTTTAACAACAGTAAAATTTACACTTTCTTAACAAACGAGAACTCCTATTTAATCATATGCCGAACGATATAGACTATCCATTATATAAAGTTCATTTTTTGATTATACATTCCATAGAACTACTTACTTATCCCTAAGATAAATCTTTAATTTACAAACTTTATCTTTTTTTAAAATTTTTATTAAGAAATACAAAAAAACGCTGATACTATACATATCAGCGTTTAAACTACATTTCAGTTCTACCGGCAATTGCTTTGGATAAGGTCACTTCATCAGCATACTCTAAATCTCCGCCAACTGATAAACCTTGGGCTAAACGCGTTACTTTTATTCCAATAGGTTTTACAAGTCTTGAAATATACATCGCCGTTGACTCACCCTCTAAGTTAGGATTCATCGCTAAAATTAATTCTTTAACTTCATCACTTTTTAGTCGATCGACTAATGCAGGTATATTGATATCTTCCGGACCTATACCATCCATTGGAGAAATAGATCCATGTAACACATGGTATAATCCTTTAAATTCTCGCATCTTTTCCATTGCGATAACGTCTTTATCATCTTCAACAACACAGATTACTGAACGATCTCGTTGTTTGTCTTCACAAATGTAACAAGGATCTTTCTCTGTAATATGTCCGCAAACACTACAATAAGTAAGTTCACGTTTAACATCCACAAGTGCTTTCGCAAATTGAACAACATCGTCTTCTTTCATATCTAATGTATGAAAAGCCAGACGTTGAGCTGTTTTAGGGCCAATGCCTGGCAATTTCATAAAACTATCTATAAGTTTGGATATTGGTTCTGGATAATGCATGTTATCACATTCCAGGGATGTTTAAGCCTTGAGTATGTTTACCTAGACGTTCTTGTGTTAATTTATCAGCTTTATTCATTGCTTCATTTGTAGCAGCTAATACTAGGTCTTGTAACATTTCAACATCATCTGGATCTACAGCATCTTCTTTGATTTGTACGTCAACAACTTCTTTGTGGCCAGTAACTGTTACAGTAACCATACCTCCACCTGCTGTACCTTCTACACGTTCTTCTTTTAATTTCTCTTGTTCTTGTTCCATTTTCTTTTGCATTTTTTGCATTTGTTTCATCATTTGTTGCATATTTCCGCCACCGCGCATAATTCCGTTTCCTCCTTATAATCCTTCATATTCTTTAAATTATTACTTTGTTTATATTATACATACGAATATTAGCCTTGTCATGTGTGGCTATTCATCTATCATATGAACTGTTTCTTCGCCAAATAAATCTTTTGCTTTTTGTGCTATATCCTCTTGTTCTGGTTCTTTTTCATTTTCTTCCGCTTCATGATGTTGATCTTGTTTACGATTTTGGAGATACTCAGCTCTAACACGTAACCATTGGTCTGAAGGCACGCCTACCACTTTGACTGTTTTATTGACGATATTACAAACAACACTTTCTATATTATTACGTTTTTCATCGTCTTTATTAACAATTTCGCAATGAATTTCTTCTTCAAACTTAACTAGTACATGATCTTCACTAGCAGCAACAGGTTCTGAATTTTGAAGTAAGCTCACTAAAGATTTTTTGTCATTATTTTTGGCATGATCAATTACTTCTTGCCAATGATTTTTAAGTAACTTAATGTCATCCTTATTCGCTTTATCTAAAACTTTTGCAATTTGTTGCATTGAAAATGCGTTTTTAGAGCGTTGTTGACTACGCACAGGTTTTTTAGGTTGTTGCGTTTGTCCTGATGTAGCCACTCCTTGAGATTTCAAGGTTTTAAGTTCTTGTTCTAATTGTTCCATACGTTGTAATAAAACATCATTATTAGGCTCTGTGGCAACTTGTGTAGTCGCAACATTTTGTACTGTTTCTGGTTTAGCTTTAATCATTTCCGCTAATTTTACTAACAGTACTTCAAAGTGAACACTTTGATTTACACTAAAACGTATAGAAACTAATGTGTCATTAATGATATCAATCATACGATATAAGGTATCTAAGTCAAAATGAATAAGTGCATCATATTCAACGTCTTGGTTAGACGTTTTGTTCATAATAGTATCTCTAACAAAATAAATCATATCATTAATCAAACGATTAACTTCTTTACCTTCTGTAACAAATTGGTGATATCTATTAAATGATTCTTTAACATCACCTTCAACTATATCTTTAAATAATTCATTAAGTGACGCTTCGTCAACGCTGCCTGTAACATTTAACGCATCTTGTAAAGTTAAGTGTTCATCTCCGAACGCAATAGCTTGGTCCATAATACTTAACGCATCTCGCATACCACCTTCAGATGCCTTGGCAATAAACTCTAAGGCCTCATCATCGTATGGTAATGATTGTGAATCAGCTACATATTTCAAACGATCAACAATTTGATTTAAACTGATTGCTTTAAAATCAAATCTTTGTGCTCTTGAAATAATCGTTGGTGGAATTTTATGAGGTTCAGTTGTCGCTAAAATAAAAATCGCGTGTGCAGGTGGTTCTTCTAATGTTTTTAACAATGCATTAAAAGCCCCAGTAGTCAGCATGTGAACTTCATCTATAATATAAATTTTATATTTTGATTCGCTTGGAGCATATTTAACTTTATCTCTAATGTTTCTAATTTCGTCTACACCATTGTTACTTGCGGCATCAATTTCAATAACATCAGAGTTAGTACCTTGCGTAATGCCTTTACAAATTGCACACTCATTACATGGTTCTCCATCCGAACTATTTGTACAATTGATAGCTTTCGCAAATACTTTGGCAATACTCGTTTTCCCAGTTCCTCTTGGGCCACTAAATATGTAAGCATGAGATTGCTTTCCTTTAGAAATCGCATTTCGCAAAGTTTTAGTTACATGTTCTTGACCAACAACATCATCAAAACTTTGAGGGCGATACATACGATATAACGCTTGATAATTCAACTTAGCACCTCCATTAGCAATTACATTCTATTATATCACGCACGTAAACTTGTTCATCAATAAAATTGTGTTAACGCATAATACTTGGATATTGTACTTTCCCAATTGGTGGATCTATTAAGTTATCCCATAGAAATTTCACTAATAAAGGTTGTGACTCATCTCCATATTCTGAATATAAGCCGAATTCACTAGCTAATTGATAACCTAACTTTTTAAAATAGTCTTGTTCTCGGTCAACAACAATCGTTGTATAATCTTGGGATTTAGCTCGTTCTTCAACAGCTTGCATAAGAGCTTTACCTAATCCTTGATTTCTTAATTCTTTTTTTACTGATAAAGACGCGATGGTTAAAGCTGTATATTTCTTTTCTTCCGATGTAACACTTACTTCTATTAGTAATGCATGTCCAATAACCTTATTTTGCTCATTTTTCGCAATGACTTCTAATTCATAATTATAGTCATCTGATTTTCTTAATTTTTTAACGAGTGCTTTTTCTTGCCAACTCGTTTCAGGTTGATCATCATAGTTTTCTTCAATACTATTCAACGATTCTTCATAATCCACTTCGGTTAAGGTACTCAAGTATATTTGCATTGTTTCACCACCATGTTTGTCATTAGCTATTGCACTTATATATCGCTTTAACTTTATCAAATTATGTCATATTTATCTATTTATAAAAAAGAGAGCGACTCATCGAAAATAAGTCGCTCAAATCTATATTTTGTATAATTAGTTTTTTAAAATTAAAAACCGTGCACCTTTGTATCGAACGTATATCACAAACGTTACCGAAGTCGTTAGCTAAATCTCGGCTACCCTACGGCACATATGATTATCCACTTAATGCTGCTTCCGTCAGGACCTGACATGATTCGTGGGTTCATATTGCATAGGACCGAAATCTTCAAACACTACGTGCTTCGGGCAGACTTCACAAAAATACGCCCTCAACAAAGGAATTAAGTCTCGCATAAAGCGGATTTCGAGTACAGGGAACCGCTACCTCCCCACCTAGCACGGTAAGATTTATAATACTATAATTCCTCTATTGTTTGCAAGTTTAAAATCTTATTCTGAAAAATATCTATTAGAACTATTATATTAAAGAAACTACTGGATAAGATTTTCACGACGTCGAGAAAACTCTTTAAATTTAAAATCTGTCGCAATGTGTTTAGATATATTGTATTGAAACTGAGTTGTATCTTTTAAGTAGACTGTACTTCTTACAGTAGCGGTATAAGGCGGATTAATATCGCCAAATACCTCATCATCTATCTTTGAAAATGGTTCAAAAGTAATTGATTTACTCGAATAACTAATCTCTAGTTGTAAATCATTTTCTAAATAATCATATATGGATTGTCTTGCTACTTCATCACTAATGTTTCCAACAATAGATTTTACGAAGAAATCTTCATCTAAAATTTTTACTTTTCCTTCTATAGAACGTGTACGAATAACATGAATTAATTTATCATCTTTTTCCAAGCCTAATTCAAATTGTACTTTTTCTGCATCAGCGGCATTTATTTCTTCATTAATCACAAGTTCAGTATGATGTTTTAAACCCAATTGATGTTGTATCTCTTTAAAACTAATTAATTCTGAAAAAGGAAATTCAGTTATCCCTTGGTATATTACAACAGAACCTTTACCTCTAATTTTTTGAATCATACCATCATTAGCTAATAAGTCCAGCGCTTTACGAACAGTTTCTCTCGAAGTTCCATATGTTGTAACTAATTCATTTTCAGAAGGTAGCTGCTCACTATATCCATATACTTCTGTTAAGATTTGATTTTTCAATTGTTCATAAATTGTGATGAATTTCTTTTGTACCATGGTGTATTCCTCTTTTAATCGTATTTACTTTGCTGTTTCTATAACAATCGCGCCAAATCCTGATATTTTATGCTGATTTACAGTTCCGTTTTGAATAATAGTATCGCCTGATATATCTAAATCATCAGGTAAAGTGACTTCATCTTTTGAGAAATTAGCTATAATTAACCAAGTTTGATGACGATAATGTCGACGATATACAAATAATTGATTGTGATCCATATACATCGGTTCTATATTACCATAAGTTAAAATATCATTTTGATGTCTTAAATTTATTAATGCTTTATAAGTATGCAGAACGGATTCGGAATCTTTCATTGCTTGTTCAACATTAATCTTTTGATAATTATCGGCAGTAGCAATCCATGACTCTCCTGAAGTAAAACCTGCATTTTCTGAATCATCCCATTGCATTGGTGTTCGAGAATTATCGCGTGATTTTTGGTCTAATATTTCTAGAATGTGTTGTTCTGAATAACCTTGGCTCTTCAAATAATGAAAAGCATTCAAAGATTCTATATCTCTATATTCCTCTATTGATTTAAAATGAGGATTTATCATACCTATCTCTTCACCTTGATAGATGTAAGGTGTACCTTGCAACATATGTAGTGCAATGGCTAAAGTTTTTGCACTTGCTTGACGTAACTCTTCTGAACTATCATCTCCAAAACGCGAAACAACACGTGGTTGATCGTGATTACACCAAAATATTGCGTTCCAACCTCCACCTTCGTAAATACCCAATTGCCAATTCATTAATATTTCTTTAAGCTGATGAAAATCCATTTTCCCTTTAGCCCATTTTTCTCCATCAGGATAGTCAACTTTCAAATGATGGAAATTGAATACGCTACTTAATTCTTGTCGATTAGGATTAGAGTATTTAACACAATGATCAATTGTTGTAGATGACATTTCACCTACAGTCATCATGTCTTTATTTCCAAATGTATTTTGATTTAACTCATGTAAAAATTTATGTACTCTTGGGCCATCTGTATAAAATTCTTTACCAATTTTTTTAGAATCTTTAAATTCACCTTTAGAAATAAGATTAATCACATCAAAACGGAATCCATCCACACCAAAGTCTATCCAATGATTTACAATTTTATATAGTGCTTGTCGTACGTCGAGATTATCCCAATTTAAATCAGCTTGCGTAACATCGAATAAATGTAAATAATATTCATCTGTTTGTTCATCATATTTCCAAGCATTCCCACCAAATTTAGATTCCCAATTGGTTGGAGGCCCCTCTTCTGATGATCTAAAGAAGTAATAATCACGGTATGGACTATCCTTAGATTTAATCGCTTCTTTAAACCATTGATGTTCAGTAGATGTATGATTGATGACGATATCCATCATTATTTTAATATTTCTTTGATGCGCCTCTTTTACTAAAAGTTTAAAGTCATCTAATGTACCAAAATTCTCATTAACCTTCAGATAATTACTTATATCATATCCGTTATCATTCATTGGTGATTCATAAATAGGTGTTAACCAAATATAATCAATTCCTAAAAATTGTAAGTAGTCGAGTTTTTCTATAATACCTTTGAGGTCACCTTCACCATTTCCCGTTGTATCATTAAATGACTTAGGATATATTTGATAAACTACTGACTTTCTCCAGTCTTGTTCTTTCATTGTAAAACCACCTTTTTGTACATTGTTTAATAATAAAAAGCGTTCAGAGGTTTGCTAAACATGAACGCTTTAATTTTATGAGTTAGATGTATCGACCATTTTTTTGGCTTTTTGATTACTAAATCTTGAAAATACTATCGTTAAAATTGCTGGGACAATCGTAGCCACTAATATAGCCGGGATATAAATCCACCAAAATTCATTTTTTATTGAAATAAATGCTGGCCAACCACCAACACCCACTTTACCTAATACTTTATTAGCACCAATGAATCCACCGAGTACACTTGATGTTAGAATTGCAGAGATAAATGGATATTTCAATGGTAAGTTCACACCAAATAATGCTGGTTCAGTAACTCCTAATACACCTGAAATACCTGAAGTAAATGCAAGTCCTTCTTCTTTAACCATCTTCTTACGTTTGTAGACAATCCATGCACCAAATGCTGCTGACCCTTGGCAAATATTAGAAATGGCTAAAATTGGCCATAAATATGTACCGCCTAAACTACTACCCATTAATTGGAAGTCAACAGCTAAGAACATGTGGTGCAGTCCTGTGATAACAAGTGGTGCGTATAATAAACCATATAAAGCACCACCTAACCAACCTGCATGTTCGAAAACATATGTTACTCCATTTGTAATTCCTGTACCTAATATTAAGGCAATTGGTCCGATAACAATAAATGCCAAGAAGCCTGTTATTAACAGTGCAACTGGACCGACAACTAGCATTTTAATGGAATCATGTACAACTTTATTAAGTACTTTTTCAATTTTTGCCAAAACATATGTAGCTAATAATACTGGTAAAACTTGTCCTTGATAATTCAATTGTTTAATTTCTAATCCAAATAAATTCCAAGTTGGTATATGTCCTTTACCGATATCGTATTGAGAGACAAGTTGTGGATTCATCAAAATAAGTCCCAATACTAAACCTAAAATCGGACTTCCTCCAAACACACGCATACTACTCCAACCAATTAACGCTGGTAAGAAAATGAAGGCTGTGTTAGCTATAACGTTAATCATATCTGAAATATCCGCAATTTGCGGGTACATTTCTATTAACTTTTTAGGACCAAAAAGACCTTCCATGGTTAAAATGTTATTAATCCCCATTAATAAACCTGCAGTTACAATCGCTGGCAAGATTGGTATAAATATATCCCCTAACAATTTAATCAATCTTTGTATAGGATTCCCCTTTTTCGCTGCAGCTTGTTTAGCGTCATCTTTAGATGCTTCTTCTGCTCCGGTTTCTGCTACAAATTGTTTATAGACTTCATCAACTGTCCCCGGACCAATAACAATTTGGTATTGATGATCTGCTTTGAATTGTCCTTTTACTAAAGGATTATCACTTAATGCATCTTTATCTACCTTGTTATCGTCTTTTAACACTAATCGTAACCTTGTCACGCAGTGTGTTGCAGTGTCTAGATTTTCTTTGCCCCCAATTGCATCTACAATGGCTTTTACATCTTTATTATTTACAGCCATAGCCGTCACTCCTTTGTTTTCTTATGCTGATTATAACTTGTCTAGACAAGTTATGTAAAGGCTTTCAGAAAAGTAGAGTTAATCGTTCAATGTTAAATTCACAAATACGCCATTATTAATATTGATTTAACAGTTAAGAACTAATTATGGACTGCGCAGATTAAAACCTGTATCTATCAAATGTGGACGGACATTACTAATGCATTAAAGATGAGGGTTTTTGACTCCAAAAACAAATAAAAAAGGCAAATACTCATTGATAAATGAATACTTGCCTTTTATATCTATTAGTCTTGGATTTAAAATTCTAATGGCGGAGGAAGAGGGATTCGAACCCCCGCGGCCCGTTAAGGCCCTGTCGGTTTTCAAGACCGATCCCTTCAGCCGAACTTGGGTATTCCTCCATTGAACACAATAAATATATTATAATAGCGTTCATTAAAAGTCAATTCTTTTTTTACACTAGAATTTTTTGATTTAAATAACTTTCAACTGCATCAGCCACTGCTCTACCTTCTTTAATAGCCCAAACAACAAGACTTTGACCTCTTCGAGCATCACCAGCAGCAAAAATTTTCGAATGATTCGTTCTAAAATCTCTATCATTAGCAATAATTTTATTTCTTTCAGTTTTAATACCAAATGATTGTGGAATTGTCGTTTCAGTACCTACAAAACCAATGGAAAGTAATACTAAATCAGCAGGCCAAAATTTTTCTGACCCTTCTCCCATTACAGTTCCATCTTCAGTTTCACTAATTACTTGTGTATAGAGTCCTCTAACATTACCAATATGATCCACATCATACCTCATCGTTTGTACACCATAAGCACGTGGTTCTTGACCAAAACGTGCTTCATATTCCTTATGAGCATAATCCATTTTAAATACTGGTAAGGCTAATGGCCATGACGTATTGGTTTCAAAAGTGATTTCTTCAGGTAATTTCGTATACTTATTAAACTGTACGACAGATTTGCAATTTTCACGTAATGCAGTAGCAACACAGTCTGCACCTGTATCACCTGCTCCGATAATGATGACATTTTTATCTTTAGCTGTTATTGTTACCTCGTCAATTTCACCATTTAAAAATTGAGTTTGTTCAGTTAAATAATCCATTGCAAAATGTATACCGTAACCCATACGTCCTTCTAAAGGTAAGTCTCTAGCATTTTGAGAACCAGTGCATAGAATTATTGCATCATACATCTTTTCTAGTTCTTCACGATTGATATCTACACCTATTTCTATACCTGTTTTGAATGTAATGCCAGCTTCTTCCATTAATTTGACACGACGTCTCACAACATCTTTATCTAACTTCATATTAGGAATACCATACATCAATAATCCACCCGGTTCTTTAACACGTTCGTATACTGTCACTTTATATCCTCGATGATTAAGTTCATCTGCTGCTGTCAAACCGGCCGGACCACTTCCAACAATTGCAATTGTTTCATTTCTATCCGCTTCAGGATATTTCGGTTTAACCCAGCCATTGTCATAAGCTTCATCAATAATAGTTCGTTCAATACCTTTAATCGCTACTGACTCTCTATTAATTTTCATCACACATGCATGTTCACATGGTGCTGGACATACACGCCCTGTAAATTCCGGAAAATTATTAGTTTCGCTAAGTCTTTCGTAGGCAGTTTTATAGTCACCACGATAAACAAGATCATTCCATTCAGGTATGTAATTACCAATTGGACATCCTATGGTTTCATTCCCATAGGATAATCCACTTTGACAAAATGGTGTACCACAATCCATACATCTTGCACCTTGAATTGAAGCATCATCTTTTGAAAATCGATTTTGAAATGCTTTGTGGTTTGAAAGACGATCAATCAAAGACAACTCTGATAATGCTTGTTTTTCATATTTCATAAACCCTTTAAACTCGCCCATGATAATCCCTCTTTCTTAATAAACTACTGCCGGTTTTAATTTTGTATCTATACTTGTTCTTTCATCATAAAATGCTGCTAACATTGCTTCGTCTTTTTGATTATGATGACGTAATTGAATATCAATTTTTTGCATCATTAATTTATAATCTTTAGGTATCACTTTTACGACTGATTCTGAAATTTGATCGAAGCGTTGTAGTAGTGTTTGTGCTTTTGAACTATGTGTATATTTCACATGAGCTTCTAGCATTGATTTAATAAATTGCTTTTCTTCTTCATATGTCACATCACTAAATTCCATAGTAGAAAGTGCATGCTTTTCTTTAAATTCATTAACATCACTTGGGAAGATGTAACTAACACCACCACTCATACCTTGACCAAAATTCTTTCCAACGTCACCAAGAATTAATACATGTCCCCCTGTCATATATTCAAGTCCATGGTCACCAATACCTTCAACTACTACATCGACACCACTATTTCTGATACAAAAACGTTCGCCAGCTTTACCATTAATGAAAGCTTTACCTTTCGACGCACCATAGAAACAAACATTTCCTGCAATAATTTCATTTTCACGTGATTGATTTGGCGCTTGAACTATCACCGTTCCTCCAGATAAACCTTTTCCAACATAGTCATTCGCATCACCATTATGATGTATGGTTAACCCTTTAGGTGCAAATGCTGCTAGACTTTGTCCAGCATGACCTTCCGTATGTACATATATTGTATCTTCAGGCAATCCTTTTTCCCCATATTGTTTAGCAATCGCACTACCAGTAATTACGCCAACATCACGTTGTACGTTCTTAACTGTATAACTTCCTGAAAATGCACGTCCTGCTTCTATACTTTGTATAGCATCAGGATATAAATAATTTAAATCAAAACCTTCATCTAAATGATGATCTTGAGCAATTTGTTTAGTATCTGGTCCTTCTACTATGCTTAGCAAACGCTCAATATCAATAGATGCAGCCTTAGTACCAGGTGTTATATGTGAGGCACGTTGTAATAAATCTGTACGTCCTATTAATTCTTCAACTGTTCTCAATCCTAAAGATGCAAGTATTTCTCTTAATTCTTCTGCAATAAAGTACATAAAATTAACTACGTGCTGTACTTTACCTTTGAATAACGCACGTAAATCTTTGTTTTGAGTAGCAACTCCCACTGGACATGTATCATTATGACAAACACGCATCATAATACATCCAAGTACAACTAACGGTGCTGTTGCAAATCCAAATTCTTCCGCTCCAAGCGCACATGCATACGCTACATCTTTACCAGTGAGTAATTTACCATCTGTTTCTAATTTCACCCTACTACGTAAATCGTTTAATTTTAATGTTTGATGGGTTTCGGCTAATCCGATTTCCCATGGCACCCCTGCATGTTGAATACTCGTTTTAGGGGATGCCCCTGTACCTCCGTCATAACCACTGATTACAATTTTGTCAGCAAAAGCTTTAGCTACACCTGAGGCAATTGTTCCTACACCTGTTTTCGAAACAAGCTTAACAGCGATATCCGCTTCTTTATTCGCATTTTTCAAATCATGAATCAATTGTGCTAAGTCTTCAATAGAATAAATATCATGGTGTGGTGGCGGTGAAATTAATCCTATACCTGGTGTAGATCCTCTTGTTTCGGCTATCCATGGATATACTTTAGATCCTGGTAATTGACCGCCTTCCCCTGGTTTAGCACCCTGTGCTACTTTGATTTGAATTTCTTTCGCATGTTGTAAATAATCACTTGTTACTCCAAATCTACCTGACGCTACTTGTTTGATAGCACTTATTTTACTACTACCGTCTTTTCGAGGTTGATAACGTAATGGATCTTCGCCACCCTCTCCACTATTACTCTTACCACCTAGATGGTTCATCGCTTGTGCTAATGTTTCATGTGCTTCTGCTGAAATAGAACCATAACTCATGGCACCAGTATTAAATCGTTTTACAATTTCAGAGGCTGGTTCCACTTTAGATATATCAATTGGTTTACAAGACTTAAATTCCAATAAATGACGTATAAAATCTTGTCTTTGATAGTTGACCGCATCTGAATACTGTTTGAATAACTTATAATCGTTATCACGACAAGCATGTTGTAATAGAAAAATAGTCTGTGGATTGAAGGCATGATGTTGACCTTGTTGTCTCCATTGGAATGTACTACCAGGTGCTAAATAATCTGAATGATGACTCTGTCTAGCTTTATTTTCATCATCAATTTGTTGAATACTAATACCAGAAATTTTAGATTGTGTACCTGTAAAATATTTATCAATAACATCTTGTGATATACCAACAGCTTCAAAAATTTGTGCCCCTTGATAACTTTGAACTGTTGAAATACCCATTTTGGCCATTACTTTGATTACACCTTCTGATAAAACATCGGTATAAGTTTTAACATTAGCTGCAACCGTTCCTGATAATTGATTATTAATGGTTAATTGTTCTACTGTTTGTTGTGCTAAATAAGGTACAACTGCATTAGCTCCATAACCTAATAAACATGCTACATGATGTACTTCGCGTGTTTCTCCTGATTTTGCAACTATGCTTGTTTCCATTCTTAGTCCTTCACGTATTAAACATTGATGAACATGACTTACTGCTAATAACATTGGCATTGCAAATCCTTCATTAGACTCTAATAAACTATCATCTAATACAATAATTCCTGCACCATCTTTAACATGTTGTATAACCGTTTCTGCCAACAAATCAAGACTATGTTCTAAATTATCTTGATAAATTGTCGATACATATGTTGTTTTAAATTTCTTTACATCGATAACTTCTAACTGTGCTTCTGTCATTACAGGCCTTTTAAGTTGAACGCGATGTAGTACAGTTTGATCTGGTCTTAATAGGTTACCTTCTCCACCTAGATAAGATAGCTCACTTGTAACAATTTTCTCTCTATATGCATCAATAGGTGGATTAGTCACTTGTGCAAATAATTGTTTAAAATAATTAAATAGGGTTTCAGGTCTATCGTTCAAGACTGCGATAGGTGAATCATAGCCCATCGCCCCTATCGGATCTTTCTTTTGAGTTACTAAATCAACGATATATTTATTGATTTCTTCTTTCGTATAAGCGAATTGATTTTGCAATTTTAACAACGTCTTTGAATCTAAAAGACTTGAACGGTATTCAGTATTCTCAATATTAGCGTCATATTTGTCCGTATGTATCCATTTCGAATAAGGATGTTCGCTTGCAATTTCTGATTTCAAATCATTATTTTCAACTACTTTATTCTGTTTAAAATCAACTAATAATAACTTACCAGGGTTCAATTGTCCTTTAAATGCTACTTCAGATTCAGGTACATCTATAACTCCCACTTCAGATGAGAATACAATGTAATTATCTTTTGTAATCGTGTATCTACCTGGACGTAAACCATTTCGGTCTGTTAAAGCGCCAATTTTATCCCCATTACAAAATGAAATCATAGTCGGCCCATCCCATGGTTCCATTAAATAACTATAAAATTCATAAAATGCACGTACTTCTTTGTCGTTAGATTTGTTGTAAAGCCACGGTTCTGGAATTAATAACATCGCTGCTTTTTCCGGTTCCATTGCTAAAGATAAAAATTCCAATGCATTATCTACAATTGAAGAATCACTACCATCTTCATCGACAATACGGTGTATTTTATGTTGGTCTTCACCAAATAATGTACGAACTAATTTATTTTGACGTGCACGCATCCAATTCACGTTACCTTTTATGGTATTAATTTCTCCATTATGCATGAGGAGCCTATTTGGATGTGCTCGTTTCCAACTCGGAAATGTATTCGTACTAAATCTTGAATGAACAAGTCCAAGTTTAGATTGATAAGATTCATGCGTTAAATCTAGATATAAAGATTTAATTTGGTCCGAACGCAGCCAACCTTTATAAACAATCGTCTTATGGGACAAACTTGTAAAATATAGTTCCAAGTCTTCGTTTTCAGCGTAAAATTCAATTTGCTTTCTAGCTAAGTAAAGTTGTTTTTCTATATGATTAACGTGTCTAATATCAACAAATACTTGTTGAATATAAGGCATTGTATCCGCAACATGTTGTGCTACTGCTTCTTTATTGACCGGCACATCCCGGTATCCAATAATTTTTAGTCCTTCATTTTCGAAATATTGATTCAATACCGCTTCATTATTGCTTCCTATCACTCTCTCTTTTGAGAAAAACATGCCAACAGCATACTCGCCTTCATCTGGAAGCTCTAGATCAGAGAAATGTTCAAAGAATTCAAAAGGAATTTCTGTCATGATCCCCGCACCATCACCAGTCATTCCATCAGCGCCAACACCGCCTCGATGATCTAATCTACACAACATTTCCAATGATTTTCCAATAACATCGTGAGTTCTAATATTATTCATATTAGCGTAAAAACCAATACCACAAGCATCATGTTCCTCACGATAGTCGTATAATCCCTTTTTTAGCCTCTCATTATACATGATGCACACTCCCTTTTAGAATTTTCTGACAATTGATACATGATAATAAATAATATAATGTAATTTTTTCATCTGTTCAATATATAAATTAGATAATATTTATCTAAAAAAGAGAATGATTTGTGTATAAACTGTTATAATAAGTGTTAAATGTAATCAAGAAGCATGGATTGTTAAAGCGAGGGGTTTAATCATGGAAATAAAACAACTTAAATATTTTGTAGAAGTCGCTCGACGCGAACATATTTCAGAAGCTGCACTAGAATTAAACATTGCTCAATCAGCTATAAGCCGCCAAATAACCCAATTAGAAAAGGAACTACACGTCTCTTTATTTAAAAGAAGAGGTCGAAATATTTTATTAACAACTGAGGGCAAACAATTACTAGAAGAGGCAACTAAAATTTTGGATCAGTTTGATAAAACTGTTCAATTATTTCAGCATCAAAATATATTGAGTAATCAAAGTATTTATTTATCCTATAGTGAAAGTGACGTTTCCAATATACTAGGACGACTTGTCCAAACATTTGAACAGCAAACAGAAAGTCTTATTTTTCCAGACTTAAGTGAGGATGAAACTATTTTAGAAGGTGTTTTAGCAGGGGAAATAGATATTGGTATTGTTGAATTAACCGATCAAATCAAGCATCATACAAACCTAATTATGACGCCTTTATTTGAAGAACACTATCACTTATATTCAAATAAAAACAATTCAATTACGTTCACGTTACAACCACAATTGCAACAATTACAACAAGAAAATGTATACTGTCTAACAGCATTACCAGAGTCTATTAAAGCTAAATTGTCATCTTCAATCCGTACGATTACAGATATACAATTAGCACAATATCTTTTAAAGAATGAAAGAGGTGTAGTTATTACCCCCCAAACGATTTCATTAGATAAACAGTCAAACCAATGGACTAAGGTATCACTTAGTCATACGGAATTAAAGCGTACAATTTGCGTTATTGCTAAAAAGGAAAATCTCAAACCAGATTTACCAATAGCATTACAAACAATAAAAACCTTATTCAACAAAACATCTACATATCATTAAATATGAAATCATCAAATGAACTAATTTAAATAGACAACTTTTATAGACTTAAAAATTAAAGGCTACGTTAATTTTTGAAATATAAATTAAATAATCGTATAATCATTCTATTATTTCAACTGTAGAATTGAGGGTTATTGAATGCAATTCCATGCCTTTTTCAAAAATAAATTTTATTGGATCGTTATGATATTCATCTTCCTTTTTATAGGATTATTTATCTTTACGTTATTTAACGAAAAGTTCTATCAAATGCCTATAGGTAAAGTTACAAATGTCCAAAGAATCAATACACAACATGTGACTGACGAACAGCATAACAAAGATATCAAATATAAAGATCGACTTACTATCCAAATTTTGAATGGTAAATTTGAAGGCGCTAAATCAACGATTACTAACGACTATGTTAAGTCACAGGCTGATTCAGAACGTTTTTCTAAAAACGATAAAGTTTTATTACATATCTCTAAAAAACCGAATGATGCTTATATTATTGAAAAAAAGCGTGATAGTCTTGTCGTCCTTATAACCGGTATTTTCCTTATTACTATACTATTAGTAGGTAGACAAGTTGGCTTGCAATCCATTCTGTCACTCATATTAAATTCAATAGCAGTATTAGGAGCCATATACATTCATAATCAAATAGGTAGCACTAGTCTATTCTTATTAATGGTAATAGCTATGATTGTATCGACAACGCTCACTCTATTACTCGTTATTGGATGGCGAATGCGTACACTTATCACTATTATCTCAACATTAGCCGGAACCTTCCTTTGTATAGGTATTGCTGAGCTAGTCATTCGTATGACACATGGCAACGGTATTAAATATGAAACGATGAGTTTCCTAACATTACCACCTAAAGATGTATTTTTAGCTTCTGTGTTAATTGGTTCACTAGGAGCTGTGATGGATGTTGCTATCACTATTGCTAGTGGTATGAATGAAATACTCCAACGCACACCACAAATTAGTATGAAAAGATGGGCTCTTGCTGGAAGAAACATTGGGCAAGATATTATGGGAACAATGACAAATATTTTATTATTTTCCTATTTAGCTGGTAGTTTGCCTATGTTCCTTATTTATTTAAAAAATGCTAATACCATTACTTATACTATTTCTATGAATTGGTCATTAGAAGTTGCCCGCGCTCTAATAGGTGGTATTGGTATTGTCTTAACGATTCCAATTACGATTGCTCTAATGGAATTATGGTTTAAAGTAAGGGGGCATCAACGATGAGTGCTATTACTATATTAGGTCTCTTATTATTAATATTAATGATTATTTTTGGTGGTAAAAAAGGATTAATATCATTTGCTACATTATTCTTAAACTTTATTGTACTCATTATTAGCATCTTAATGATTATCTTTGGAGTCCCTATCTATCTCACGACAATTATATTTTGTATCGTTGTATCTGCATGTAATTTATTCATCTTAAACGGTTACGACGTTAAAACACAAGCCGCCTTTATAGGCACACTTGTAACGACAGTAATTTTAATTTTAGCCATATACATCTCAGTAAATGTTGGTCATTTACAAGGTTTCGCTACAGAACAACAAGACGAAACATATGTATACTCAATGAACATTGGCATCAACATGGTCCAATTCATGATATTTACTATCGTTTTAGCAGTGATAGCTGCAGTGATCGACCTAGCCATAACCATTAGTTCACCTATGTACGAACTCAATGAGACGAACCCAAATTTAAGTCAACATCAATTATTCCAATCAGGGATGCGTGTAGGTAGAGAAATTTTAGCCACATCTGCAAACACAATATACTTGGCCTATTTTGGCGGTCAGTTGACTTTGTTTTTCTGGTTCTTCAAACTCAATTATTCATTCGGTCATATCATTAATTCAAAAATATTTGCACAAGAATTTATCTCAATCCTATTCGGTGGTATCGCTGTTGCTATAAGTATCCCTATCACCGCATGGATAACTGCATTTTTAATTAAAAGAAAAATAAATCAGCCAAATACAAAACAATAAAACAAAGCAGAACGTAGGAATGAAACATGCTTCATCATTCTTATCTACGTTCTGCTTTTTAAATTGTATGTGACATAACATAAACAGGTTTACCTATCATTGTAGATTTACCTGTATGTCGATAGCCAGCTTGTTCATATATATATTTTGCTTTTGGATTATCAGTATTTACAACTAAAACAATTTCATTAATATGCGGATATACTTCTTTAATGTACTGATCAAGTTGTTGTATTACATATTTACCAATGCCTTTACCACGATAACGAGAATCTACAACAAATGATCTAAAGAAAATGGCATTAGGATTAGATGAATACGATTCTGGGCCATCACCTTCATGTAAAGTAAAGAAAGCCAAACATTGCTGACCTTCCATCACTAGAGTAGGATGTCTATTTTCATTTTTCCTTGCAGATGCTAAGTTTTCTAATGGCGGTTTAGCAAATCGTAAATCTTCTTCTAATAGTTCTATTGATTTTACTGCATCATAATATTTAGTTTCATATTTCAATATATTCATAGTCTCACCTATTTACTCTGTAGACATTTCATTAATCCATTTTAAAACGGCAGGTGCAATCATATCAACATCATCTTTATCAAACCACTTAATATCAGTAATCTCATTATCTGTATGTATATTATCCCAATTGATTGTTGTTGTAGCACGATATCCGTTTAGTTCTGTAAGCATATTTTCCTGAGGATACGCCTTTCCTACTACTGTACCTATATATGATAACTCAGTTTCTGAAAGGTGAAGATTCAATTCTTCTTTAAGTTCTCTGATTAGTGCTTCTAATTGTGTTTCTCCTTCATCAATTTTACCACCCGGGAAATAATATTTTTCACGATGACGCACTTGTACAAGTAAAATTTTGTCTTTGGTTTCTTCAACTAAACAAACACACTTAATCATGTCATTAACTCCCTTATCAAATATTTTAAAATTCAAAATATATTTAGTATTATGTTATCATAATTCCCCTAAAGGTTTGTTTCATCATTTTATAATTTTTAGTGTATAATTAATAAAATATGGGTAATCAGTATAATCAAAAGTTTTACATTGGAGGGAAAATCATGGCAACAAAATCAAGTACAACACGTTTATCAAATTTATTTGGAATCGCAGGCTTTATTGTTGATGGATATAATGGTATTAGATATGATGCAAAAAATAAACAACTTGTTTATTTATCATTAGGTTTAAGTGCATTAGGAACAATAATAGACTTCTATGTATCAATTAAATCTGCTAGTAAATTCCGTAAATTAAACGCTTTAGTATCTTTTGCAATTAATGGTACTCGTTTATTTACTAGCTTTAGAAAAGTTAAAAACGAATACTCAGATGATTTCAAATAAGCACAAATAAAATTTTTAGTAGCCTAGGACATCGAAGTCTTAGGCTATATTCATTCATATCAACCAATTAATATCTTTCTTCTTTTTACATTTTACTTCAAACAACTATTTATCAAAATATTTGTAATTTTCATTAAAAAATCTTACTATGACAATAATTCAAAATTGAATAATGTTGAATTTATCATTTTATAATAATCTATGGATACTACCGAAAGGAGCTTGCAACATGATTTATACAGTCACGTCCACTTTACCTCCCTCACACGGTGGTAGAACACAAGCCTTATTAAGAAGAATAAAGTTAATCGATGAAGAATTTAATGTACCGACTAAAATTTTGACGACGAATTATAATAGAAACTACCCCAATATTTATAAAAAATTTTTAGAAGATCATAAAGTTACAGATAATATAGAATTTGAAAATATTTATGAATGGTTAACAAATTTCAAAATTTATGATGTTCCAAAGACCAAAATTTTAAAGAAACCAAAATATAACAAAGTATCAAAACGTATTTCTGGTCTTAAAGCTGAAAAAAATCCTCAAAATCATGAAATTAAATATTATGACAAAAATCATCAATTAGTACGTTTTAGAAAATATTTTTCTAACAACTCAATATTACATTACGAAGATGTTATCTCTCCAGAAACAGGTATGAAAACAATGCGTCATGAATACAACTCTTATGGTTATTTACATAGAGTACTTCACTATTTTGACGGTTCAAAAAAGAAAAGCCAGGAAATGATGTTTTACCCTGACGGTGAAATGTACTGTGAACGTCATTTTAAAGATAATGATAAAAATAGTGTGAATCTTGTTAAATTACTTAAAAACGGAGAAGTCTATGAAACTTTCTCTGACGACAAAGCTTTTGCAAAATACTATTTTGAACATAAATTCAATGATGATGATATCGTATTCTGCGATGCTAGACTTTTAGACGATCCGCTACTCTCCCAATCACATCAAACACGAAACATATTAGTTCTGCATAGTTCACACTTATCTGGTGAAAAAATTAAAAAATCATTTAAATACGCCTTTGAACATAAAGAAAATGTAGAAAAATTTATCGTTTTGACTCAGCAGCAAAAAGAAGATATTCAACAAATGTACGATATTGCAGATAACCAATTTACACTTATACCACATTTTATTGAGGATACTACAGCTAAAGAGCCAACTAAAGACGATGAAAAAGAAGACCGCTTCGTGTTTATAGGTAGATTCAGTAAAGAAAAACAATTAGATCACTTACTCAAAGCTTATAATGAATTTCTTAAAAGTGGTCATCAGACCAAATTGGCGCTTTTCGGTAGAGATGTGGATAATCAAAGAGCAATGATGGATGATTTAATTGAAACATATCAGTTAAATGACAAAGTGAGTATTCACAAATATACATCGAATCCATTAGCAGAATTCAAAAAATCTAAAGCATCTCTCTTAACAAGTAGCTATGAAGGATTTGGTTTAACGATTATGGAAAGTATTTCAATGGGTTGTCCAGTTGTTTCGTACGATGTTAGATACGGTCCGAATGAAATTATTGACCATGGTCAAAACGGTTACTTAGTAGAAGCCAACAATATTAATCAGTTGGCTGAATATATGACTCAAATTATCGAACATCCATTAACAAATGTTAAAAATAATGAAAAACTTTATTATTCATCAGCAGTAAATAACTATAAGCAATTGCTTGAACATTTAAATGTAATTTAATGCTAAACATCCATCTTACCTATTCAAAGGTGAGGTGGATGTTTTATTTGTGAATAATATAATTGATTGAATTCTCTACAATAGTCATTACTTCTAATTTCACGTATCCAATTTATATGAATAAAAAATAAAACTACTGAAAAAGTTAATTAACTTAATCAGTAGTCCATTGTTATATCTATTTATTAGTGAATGTATCGATATGAGCTTACTTGATATGATGGAATTGTTCTATATGTTACAATTCCAGGTTTAGCAGCCCAATTCATTTCTGAAATTAAAATACTACCATCACTGTTAACACGTTCTACAAATGCTACATGACCATAATATCCTGCATCACTTTGTGCGATTGAACCAACAGTTGGTTTACCATCAATTGTGTAACCATCAGCTGCTGCTGCGTTATCCCAATTGTTAGCGTTCCACCAATATGTACTAATACCTTTACCGATTTGAGCACGACGGTTAAATACATGATAAGTACATTGTCCCCATGTATATAAGTTTTGATGATTGAAAACAGGTGTTTTATAACCATTATTACTTGCACTTGCATTACTAGAACCAGTGTTAGATGCAGTAGCACTTCCTGTTACTTTTAACTTTTGTCCAGGGTAAATAAAGAAGTTAGACATCCCATTTAAACTCATAATTTTTTGATAAGATGTGTTATATTTAGCCGCAATTGAAGATAATGAATCTCCTGCTTTAACTGTATACGTTGATGAACTACCACTTGTAGTTGTTGAGCTACTTGGCTTACTTGTACTAGTAGCTTTTCCTGATACTTTTAATTTTTGTCCAGGATGAATAGTAAAGCTATTCAAACCATTCAATTTCATTATGTTTTGATAGCTCGTTCCATACTTAGAAGCAATTGAAGATAATGTATCTCCTGCTTTAACTGTATAAGTAGATGAACTACTTGTTGAAGTTGAATTACTTGGTTTGCTCGTACTACTAGTTGATCCCGATAATTTTAAAACTTGATTTGGAAATATTATATTAGATGTCATTCCATTTAATGATTTTAATTTCGAAACGGAAACACCATATTTATTCGATATAGACCAGAGTGACTCTCCACTTTTAACTTTATGTGTCGTTGTTGCTGCATCGGCTTGCGTTGCTGCAATAGCGCTTACTGCACTAGTTCCAACGATTGCAGCAATAATTTTTTTATTCAATTACTTATTCCTCCTAAAATACTCTATTTATATCTCGGATTATTTATACAATATCTATTATACTTGTTTTATATGTATATGATATTTGTATTTCATGACATTATGATTACAAATATAATAATATTATCAAATTGATTCTTACATAAAATACATTTCTACTATATAAATTGCACATTTCCTCTTTACACTTTAAAGTTACAAATTACATTTTATTTTTCATAATGTTACTTTTAAAATTATTTGCTTTCATAAAATAAACATCGAGAAAGTAAGGCAAATACATTTTTGTTATAGTTTCTAACAATTTGAAAATGTATACTTCTTACTATCTCGATGTAAGACTAATCATTATTCTTTTAGTTCTTTTTCAATATCTTTAATTTCTTTTTGAGATAAATCTACAGGTTTTTCGCCATCTTTAGTATCTTCTTTCAATGCTTTTTGAGCTTCTTTTGAATGATATAACTTAACTATTTTTTTGTAAGTTTTATTATCTATGTCTTTTGAATTAACTGCAATAATATTAATGTACGGTTGTACTGCATCAGAATTCTGATCTTCTAAATAAATTGGATCTTTCTTTGGATTCTTTCCTGCTTTTGTCGCCACACCGTTATTAATAACTGATATATCTACATCTGATAATGCGCGTGCAGTTTGCTGTGCATCGACTGCTTTAATTTTTAAATTTTTAGGGTTATCAACTATATCTTTTGTAGTGCCATTTAAACCAAAATCCTTTTTCAATTTAATTAAGCCTGCTGATTCTAATAATTTAAGTGCACGTGCTTGGTTTGATACGTCATTTGGTATAACTACTTGAGCTCCTTTTTTCACATCTTTTATATCTTTTATCTTATCTGAATAAATACCTAAAGGTGCTAATACCGTTGTACTCATTGCTGAGATTTTGGCATCTTTATGTGCTTTCTTATATTGGTCTAAAAACGCAAAATGTTGAAAGGCATTCATATCGATGTCTCCATCACTTAATGCTTTATTCGGAACATTATAATCAGAAAAATGCTTGATTTGTACATCGATACCATCTTTTTTAGCTAGTTCTTTCACTTTTTCCCATGCTTTAGTGTCATTAGATGCTACACCAACTGTAACTTGTTTGTCGTTCTTCCCACCACAAGCAGATAATACTAATACCGCTAAAATAATTACTCCTAAAATTTTCTTCATATTGTTTACGCCTCCTATATCATGGAAATAAATAGATTTTAATTTCTTCTAATTTTACGTGAAATAAAATTACCGAGTGATTGAATAATTTGTACAATTATAATTAATACAACTACAGTTATGACGATGACGATTGTATCGAAACGTTGGTAACCATATACAAGTGCTAAATCACCTATACCTCCGCCACCAACAGCTCCAGCCATTGCTGTGCTTCCTATTAAGCCTATAATGGCAGTTGTAATTGCTAAAATAAGTGATCCTAATGCTTCTGGAAGTAGGAAATAACGGATAATTTGTATAGGAGACGCTCCCATTGCTTTTGCGGCCTCTATGATACCATCATCCACTTCTAATAATGAGTTTTCTACAAGTCTTGCAATATAAGGTGCAACATACACTGTTAAAGGAACAATTGCAGCAGTCGTACCTATAGAAGTGCCTACCAACATTTTGGTGAACGGTATAATTGCAATTAGTAAAATAATAAAAGGTATAGATCTTAATATATTTATGATGGGGTTAAGTATTTGATGTAAAATCGTATTGGGCCAAATCCCATTTTTTCTAGTAATAACTAGCAATACACCTAATGGTATGCCGATTAATGCGCCAATTACCAATGCTACTGTAACCATATAAAGTGTTTCATATAGTGCTTGCATTAATTGTGATGAATCTAAACTAGAACCAAACATTTATCTAAACCTCCTCATAATGTATTTTGTTATTTTCAAAAAATGAATTAAGATTAAATTTCTTGTAATTTTCATCTTTTTTGATACGAATCCACATATAGCAAACCGTATCTCCTTGTATTTCAGACATAGATGAAAACAAGACATTCACATTTAAATGATAGTTGTTTATCATTTCATTTAATAAAGGATATTCAATTTGTTCTTGATCAATAAATAATTTTAAATCAATATCACTTTCATTTTTATAACGATTAAAAGAATCTATGAGTGATTTAGAAGGTTCCATATTGACTACAGTAGTTACAAAGTTATGAGCGGTCTTGGTTTTAGGATTGCTAAATACTTCTTTAACGTCACCTATCTCAACTACTTCACCATTTTCCATAACTGCTACTCTATTACAAATTTTTTGTATAACACTCATATCATGTGTGATCATCATCACTGTTACGCCAAATGTTTTATTTACATTACTCAATAAGTTTAATATTGAATTGGTTGTAGCAGGATCAAGCGCACTTGTTGCTTCATCACATAACAACACTTTAGGATTAGTTATTAGGGCACGAGCAATGGCAACTCTTTGTTTCTGTCCACCCGATAATTCATCAGGAAATTGATTCTTTTTATCACTTAAACCAACAAATTTTAATATGGAATCCACTCTTTCTTGGATTTCTTTTTTATCTTTTCCGCTTAAAATTAAGGGCATTGCTACATTTTTAAAGACTGTTTTAGAATTCAATAAATTAAAATGTTGGAATATCATACCGATATCTTTTTTAACTTTACGTAATTCTCTTTCCTTATATGTATTAATTTCATGTCCATCAACTATTACTTGTCCATCAGTAGCATGTTCTAATTGATTCACCAATCTAACTAAGGTACTTTTACCTGCGCCACTATACCCTATGACACCGAAAATATCATATTGATTAATCGTGAATGATATATTTTTCAATGCATGTATCTTTTCTTTCTTTTTATGAAATACTTTATTTACATTGTTAAATTCAATCAATCATAACCCTCCTCCTGTTTTAATCCCGATAATTATTATCTGAATATTTGCATTATATTGTAAGGGTGTGATCTAGTCAACACCATTTTCTGATTTTTCTAAAAATATCAATTATTTTAACTTCTTTGTTTTAGATATTCCTTAATATTTAACAGATTTCAACAACAACCCCATTTCATCTATACCGATTATCTATCAATTATTAACATTAATTATAATTCTTACTTTACTTATATAGTTTATGGGTGTATAGTTAATCTAACGTAATAAAAGGTCGTGAATTTGATTGAAGTTTATTTGTTTAGAATATACTCCTTTTGATTAATGAAATTTGTTACAAATATTTAGTGAAAAAGCACATGGAGGTATTCGATATGAATAACGGTACAGTTAAATGGTTTAATGCAGAAAAAGGTTTTGGTTTCATCGAAAGAGAAGATGGAAATGATGTATTCGTACATTTCTCAGCAATCGCTGAAGATGGATACAAATCATTAGAAGAAGGACAAAAAGTTGAATTCGACATCGTTGAAGGCGATCGTGGAGAACAAGCAGCTAATGTCGTAAAAATGTAATAACATTTTCAAAGCAACCGTAATGGTTGCTTTTTTTATGCTTAAATTTAATAAAATACTAGTCAGTCTTCTTATACATCTATTATTAGAAAATATATCTTTTACATTTTTGTTATAACTATTAATACATAAAGGAATGATTTAACTTTGAGTTTACTCTCAATTATTTTGATACTACTTGTAGCAATTGAGTTTATCTTTATTATGATACTTCAAACATTTATGACAAGCTCTAAAAAAACTAGTCAAACTTTTAAAATGAGTCAATCTGCATTAGAAGATAACAATTTAAATACATTAATGAAAAACCAAGGTATTTATAATGGACTTCTCGGTCTTTTCGTAATTTATGCGACATTTTTTAGTAATCATCCTAGAGAACTCATTATATGTATTCTTGTATATATGATTATAGTTGCAATCTATGGTAGTTTAACAAGTCAAAAGTCTATCATTATTAAACAAGGTCTATTACCAATTCTAGCTCTCTTATCATTAATTTTTTAATTATTTCCGTTAAATCGAAACTCGATTCAACGGTTTTTTTATAATAAAAGGCCCATTCCAAAAATGGAATGAGCCTTGTGATATCAATATTTCATTTTATTATTTATTTTCTTCTTCGTCTTCATCTTCTCTACGACGTTTGAAGAATAAGAATAGTGCACCTAGTCCGGCTAATAATGTACCGAACAACGTTCCTTTATTAACTACATCTTGTCCTGTTTCAGGTAGTTCACTCTGACCTTTACCTTGATCTTTATCTTTGTTTGTTGATGATTTCGTTGATTTTTCTACTTGTTGTCCATTCATATCTACTACTTTACTACCATTATTTTGGTTAGAATTAGTTACTTCGCTGTTGTTATCTGTTTGTGCTTGTTCTTCAGTATCTCGTTGAACTGAATTATGGGTTGCTTTATTGCTTCCATATGCACGAGTTGATGATGTTGATTTACTATCATTTGACGGTGCTGTTGGTTGAGTTGTATCTTTTGTTTCTTTCGGTTCAGCCGGCTGACTAGGATTTGTTGAATCATCAGAATCTGTCGGTTGTTTTGTATGATTTGGATTTGTTGGGTCGACTGGTTTTGTTGGCTCTGTTGGTTGATTTGGGTCGACTGGTTTACTGTTATCAATAACTGTTCCATCAGTAGATGGTGAGATATTACCGTCTGCATCCGTTGCTGTTACTCCGATATGATCTCCACCTTTTAGTTCTTCACCAGTAGGAATATTTATCACATAATTACCATCTGCATCTGTTGTTGCACTCGCTGTTGTTCCGTCTGGGAACGTCACTGTTACTGTTGAGTTTGGCTCTGCTTTACCTGTAATTTGTGTATCATCACTCGTCACTGGATTGATTGTTGGTGCATCTGGTGCTGTTGTGTCTGTTACAACTGTTGTTGCTGGGTCAGACTCGTTACCATCTTTATCTGTTGAAGTAACTGGTAACGTTTCTCCGCCTTTTAAGTCTTCATTAGATGGAATGTCAATCACATAATTACCGTCGGCATCTGCAGTTCCAGTTGCTGTCGTTCCATCTGGGAATGTCACTGTTACTGTTGAGCCTGGTTCGGCTTTTCCTGTGATTTGTGTGTCATCACTTGTCACTGGATTCACTGATGGTACTGTCGGTGCTGTTGTATCTGTAACTGTAGTAGTCGCTTTATCAGATGTGTTGCCTGCTTTATCTGTTGAAGTAACTGGTAGAGTTTCTCCACCTTTTAAGTCCTCACTAGATGGAATATTGATGACATAGTTTCCGTCTGCATCTGTTGTAGCACTTGCAGTTTTACCGTCTGGAAACGTTACAGTAACTGTTGAATTTGGTTCTGCTTTACCTGTGATTTGTGTATCGTCACTTGTTACTGGATTGACAGTTGGTGCTGTTGGCGCTGTTGTATCTGCCACAGTTGTTGTTGATGGTTCTGATTTATTTCCATCTTTATCTGTCGCTGTAACTGGTAATGTTTCCCCGCCTTTTAAGTCCTCACTAGATGGAATATTGATGACATAGTTTCCGTCTGCATCTGTTATTGCAGTTGCTGTTGTTCCATCTGGGAATGTCACAGTTACCGTTGAACCTGGTTCTGCTTTACCAGTGATTTCTGTATCATCACTTGTCACTGAATTCACTGTTGGTACTGTCGGTGCTGTTGTGTCAGCTACAGTTGTCGTTGCTGGGTCTGATTTGTTACCGTCTTTATCCGTTGCAGTAACTGGTAACGTTTCTCCACCTTTTAAGTCTTCATTTGAAGGGATATCAATCACGTAATTACCATCTTCATCTGCAATACCTGTCGCTGTTGTGCCATCTGGGAACGTTACTGTCACTGTTGAACCTGGCTCTGCTTTACCTGTAATTTGTGTATCGTCACTTGTTACTGGATTGACAGTCGGTGTCGTTGGAGCAGTTGTATCTGTCACTACTGTTGTTGCTGGCTCAGACTCATTGCCATCTTTATCCGTTGCAGTAACTGGTAATGTTTCTCCACCTTTTAAATCTTCGTTGGCTGGAATATCAATCACGTAATTACCTTCCGCATCTGTTGTACCTGTCGCTGTTGTGCCGTCTGGGAACGTTACTGTTACTGTTGAATTTGGTTCTGCTGTTCCTGTAATCGTTGTATCTTCACTTGTTACAGAGTTCACTGTTGGCACTTCTGGCGCTGTTGTATCAAGTACAGTCGTTCCACCTTCTGTTGAAACATTACCTGCTGCATCAGTTGCTGTTACGCTTAATTCTTCATTTCCTATGAGATCCTCAGAAGCTGGTATGTCCATAGTATAATTTCCTGAAGCATCTGCTATAGCTGTAGACGTTGTTCCATCTGGGTATGTTACTGTCACTGTTGAATTTGGTTCTGCTGTTCCTGTAATTTGTGTATCTTCACTTGTTACAGTATTGATTGTAGGTTCATCCGGTGCCGTTACATCAACAACTGTTGTATTAGCGTTAGTAGATTTATTACCTGCTTTATCTGTTGAAGTAACGTTTAATGTTTCTCCACCTTTTAAATCTATATTAGTTGGAATTGCAACTCTATAACTACCATTTGATGTCGCAATTGCTTCCACTTTTGTTCCATTTGGGAACGTGATTGTTACTGTTGAGTTTGGTTCTGCTGTTCCTGTAATTGTTTTATCTTCACTTGTTACTCTATTAACAGTAGGTTGATTTGGTGCTGTCGCATCTGTGACTGTAATATTTGAATCCACAGATTTATTACCTGCTGCATCTTTAGCAGAAGCTTTAATTGTTTCTCCACCAGTGAAATCTTCATTTGATGGAATATTAACAGTGTAATTACCTGACGCATCAGCAGTAGTAACTTGTGTTGTTCCATCTGGGAATGTCAATGTTACTGTTGAGTTTGGTTCCGCTTTACCTGTAATCGTTGTATCTTCACTTGTTACAGGATTAATAACCGGCGCGTCTGGTGCAGTTGCATCTGTTACAGTTACTGTTGGTGATACTGCACTTGTTTTTCCATTTTTACTAGCAGTAGATGTTAACTGAGTACCTGCTGTTAATGGTTTAGATAATGTTAATGTACCTGTCGTACTATTAGCCCCTAATGTAACTGTGCCTATCACATTATTATTGTTATCTTTAACTGTAATTGTTGAACCAGCCGTACCATGAACACCAATAGTCGTATCATTATCGTCTACAGGATCCACTAAAGGCGCAGGAACAATTGTATTATCTATAATATTAAATGTATTTGTTTCATCGTTATCATAGTTAGATGCATCAATAGCTATTGTGTACTGACCTGCTGCTGATTTAGGGATAGTAACTGAGAAAGTTCCATCGCTATTCACAGTAGATGTACCAATAACTTGTCCTGCTGAATTAATTACTTTAGCAGTTTGAGTACCTGCATTTGCTTTTAAAGTGACTGATCCACTTACTTTTGTATCATTAATTGTAATATCGGCTGCAGTTGGTTTACCTACTAATGGTGAAGTTTTATATGTCTTAACCTCATCTCCATCATTTTTAGAGTCATCATCTGTATCTGCATCATTTGGATCTGTTAATGATACTTCTCTTTCATATCTATCTAAAAGACCATCTTGATCATAGTCTTGTAATTCTAAAGAAGATGTTCCTAGCGTATTATTAATAAGTTGGCCAGCATTATCAGTAAGATAGCCAGCAAATGTAAAGTCTTCAACTTGATCAGCTGTAGAAGTAATTAAATTGCCATTTGCGTCATATTGTGCATCTTTAGTTAGAATGTTATTAGCACTTTGATTTAATTTAACAACAATTCTCATACCCACTGTTTCAGGTAATCCATTATTAAATTCAATTAAATTATTTAAATCACTAGCAGTAATCGTACCATTACCATTCGCATCTATAGACAAATCGGCCACTTTATTAGAAGCTTTATAAGTTTTGTCAAATCCTTTTAAACCATCATAGTCATATCTATCTAATTCAACACTTTGGATGAATGGAATTAAGTCTTTATCGATTTGATAGTTATAACTCCATTGTTTGTTTGAAGCACCACCATAACCGAATGTGCCATTTTTAACGATTTGTTGGTCAACAATAATCGCTCCGTTATCTCCAACTTTTGTATCTAAAATAGCTGTACCACTACTTGCTTTAAAATCCTTTGAATTAGCTGTAGATGTATTATTATTTAACTTAACTAAATCATCATCAGCTGATGTAAGGAAATAACCACTACTTTCTGATGAACGTACGATTGTGTTTGCGGAAGAATCTCTAACATAAATTTGATAATTAAGTTTATTATTACTTAAATCTCCTGCTTCATTAAGAATATTTTCAACAGTATCATCTAATTCAATTTGACCACCAGCTGCTGTTTTAGATGCTAAAATTTCCGCACCAGGGAATAAACCACCACTTGCACGAATATAGTTGACTTCCCAAATATTAGACGGTGTGCCATCATCATTTTTTAATCTCGTAAATGTGACTTTAGTGTTATTTCCAGCTTGGTTTACCGTTATATTAGTAACATGTTCTGCAATTTTAGAGTCTAGATTTAAATCAATTTTATATCTAGAACCTGAGTTAGAACCAGACATATACGCATGAATATTAAATGGAATTGATGTACTATTTTTAACTGCGTCAGAATCTAAAGCTTCAGGATCAAATACTAGTGACGCAAATGTATAGTTATCAGAATAATTTAATGATTTTTGCGCTTTTTCGTCACCACTAACAGCGGCAGCAAGCATTCTAGGTGTAGCCATTGCGCGCATAAATGTTCTAGTTCTAGGCTGAGTAGCTAATGTTTCTGTGCTCTTTTGTTTGTCTACCATTTCTTTTAAAGCAGCTTGTAATACAACTTGATTGATTTCTTCATCAGTTGCTTTGTTAAAGTCTACATCTGTATTTTTAATATTTCTTTTGCTTCAGTTGTTGAAACTTGATTATTTAAAAATGATTGCACTGCTTTTTCTTTATTTTTAGATTTTGCCAATTGTTTTGTTAATTCAGTAGTTTCTTTTGCTGTTGTTTTAGTTGTTTTAGTAGACTTACTAGAATTTTTAGATGTTGTTTCTTTTTTGCTTGATTCAGTTTTTTTAGTTGATGTTTTATCAGTAGCCTTTTTAGATGTTGCTTTTTCTTCTTTTGCTTTTTTAGCATCTTGTTTAGATGTTGAATCTTTAGTTGCTTTAGTTGTTTTTTCTTCTGTTTTAGATGTTGTTTTATTGGAAGTTGTTTTGTCTACATTTTTAGTTGATGTTTTATCTGCAGTATTATTCTTTTCTGAAGAGGTTTTGTCTGAAGTCGTTTTATCTGAAGTTTGATTTTCTTTAGAAGTAGAATTAGTTTCACTATCTTGTTTATTTATAGATTCATCGTCTTTATTTGACTCTACTTGTTTGTCATCTGTAGATGTTGTTTTGTTCTCAGAAGTTGCTGACTCTGTTGTAGATTCATCTTTTGTTGTCGATGCTTTTTTGTTTGAGTTATCAATTGTGTTTTGTTCAATACTTGAGGATTCTTGTGCTGATGTTTTATCTGAAGAAACGTTGTTTGAATTCGCTTGTTCGGTACTTTGCTTATCGCCAGTATTATTTGTTGTTTTCTCCTCTACATCTTTATTAGTTGTAGTAGTTTGTTGGTCACTATTAGCATTGTCTGTTTGAGTAGCTGTTTTGTCTGTGGCACTCGTTTCTGTACTATTTGTTTCATTACTATTAGTGAGTTCTGTTATATCAACAGGTTCACTTTTATCTTTGTTGCCATCGCTATTTTGAGAAGATGCATTATCTAATTCATCTGCTCTAGCTACATTTCCTGCTCCAAATACTAATGTTGCACCTATTAATAGTGATGCTGTTCCTGCTGTGAATTTTCTAATTGCATATTTATTTAGTTTGTGTGGTAAAAAGCCTTGTTTGTTCTTCATTTATGAATCACCTCATATATTTTGCACAATTTTAATATTGTATATACATATAATACTTAATTGATTTACTTTTTACAAATGTTACAAAACTATATATCTGTACAATTTTTATCCAAATTTATATTTATCATTTTTTAGTAATAATATGAATAAATATATAAAATGGATTTGACAAAACTATTTTGTACGCAATTAAGTTTGTCGAAATTTCAATTAATACAGATATACATTTTATGTTTTATTTTTTATATGCTTTCTCTATTCAATAATAAAATTGTACTTTGATAACTTTCCTTTATCCGGATATATGATTTATAAACCCGAATAACCAAAATCATTTTCGATTATTCAAATTTGTTAAAGTAATTTTTCAAAATAGCAGTTATTACTTCAAGTTGAGTATCATATCTCATCAATTTCATTACACAATTAAAAAGGGAGTTAGACAGAAATAATATTTTCCTAAAATTTATTTCGTAGTCTAACCCCGGCAATGTTGACTAGAATTTAAAATAAAGTATCACTACTATTTTTAAATAGTTTAGTGATACTTACACATTAGCTTTAGCTAAGGTGTTCCACTAAGGATTACATGAGTTAGCACTCATGCATAAGTAATTCTAATTTCTAAAGAAAAAGAATTACTTTATCAGTCAACTACTGCCAATATAAAATTGTAGCCTGAGACATTTATTTATCCCAGGCTACAACAATTCTATATTTTATTTCATCATTTTTATTTTCTAATATCATGAATACGTGACATTTGATTCATACGTGTTTCAGCAAAATGTTGTGAAGCTTCTAATGGTGTCTTATTTTGAGATTTAGCTATATCGAATATATGTTTAACAATCTTATCGATACCTTCAATACTTTCTGTCGCACGCGCTTCATTGTAACCATTTAATTCGTCAGCTGTATTGATTACACCACCACTATTAACAATATAGTCTGGTGCATATAATATACCTTTTTCTTCTAACATTTTACTATGTTTATTTTCATCTTTTAATTGGTTATTCGCTGAACCACATACGGCTTTAACTTTTAATTGAGGAATAGTATCATCATTTAAAATACCCCCAAGTGCACATGGTGCGAAAATATCCGCTTCTACTGAAAAGATGTCATCTGGTTCGACAAATTGTGCATTAAATTCATCAACTGCTCGTTGTGCGTTATTTTTATTGATATCAGTCACAATTAACTTAACTCCGTCTTCATGTAATAAGCGACAAAGTTCATATGATACGTGACCTACACCTTGGACGGCTACTGTTTTACCTTCGAGTGATTCACCATTAAATTGTTCCATAGCCGTACGTTTCATTGCTATATAAATACCATAAGCAGTCATTGGACTAGGATTACCTGCTGATCCAAATGATTGACTAGTACCACAAACATATGGTGTTTCTTTATAAATCAAATTCATTTCATGTTCAGATGTACCAACATCTTCTGCTGTATAGTAACGACCATTTAATGTATTAACATAGCGACCTAATGCTCTATAAAATGCTTCTTCATCTTCTTTATTAGGTGAACCCATCACTACTGTCTTACCTCCACCAAGGTCTAAGCCAGCAGCTGCATTTTTATATGTCATACCACGTGCTAAATTCATAGCATCTTCTATTGCTTCTTCTTCAGAATTATAATCATTTCTAACGCGGCAACCGCCTAATGCTGGTCCAAGTGTCGTATCATGAATACAAATAATTGCCTTTAAGCCTGTTGCTTTATCTTGGCAAAAAACCATTTGTTCATAGTCTTCTTGTTCCATAGTTTCGAAAATCATTAAAAATACTCCTCTCTATAATTCAATGTACATTATTCGCATACCCTGACAAAATAGGAATAATCTTAATTTAAAACACGAACAATATTAGCCAAATTGAGAATTATATGAAAATTTGTTTACACTGAATTTTCTATTAAAAATAAAAAACTGACGACAAAATTTGATTCTTTGTCGTCAGTTTATACTAATCTTAATCTATTAATGTTGTGCATTATTAAATGAAAGAAAGATACGCTTATATATGACTAATTAGATTTAATTTAATGTGTTAAGTGCTTGTTTTAAGTCATTGACTAAATCATCTGTATCTTCAATACCTATTGATAAACGAATTAAGCCGTCAGTAATACCTTCTTTAGCTCGCACATCTGATGGGATAGACGCATGTGTCATTAAAGCAGGTACTGAGATTAAGCTTTCAACTGCACCTAAACTTTCAGCTAAAGTGAAATATTGTGTTGCGTGAATCACTTTTTTAGCTGCTTCAGTATCTTTCACTTCAAAAGCGATTACACCTGTATGACCGTCTGCTTGCGCTGCATGTATATCATAATTTAGGTGACTTTTCACACTTGGATGGAATACTTTTTGTACACTGTCATGAGATTGAAGCATATCAATAACCGCTTCAACATTACGATTAATTTGTTCCATACGTAAGCCAAGTGTTTTGATTCCTCTTACTAATAAATAACTATCTTGTGGTCCAAGAACGCCACCTGTTGAATTAGAAATAAAACCAATACGTTCTCCTAATTCATCGTCAGCAGTTACTACTAATCCAGCTACTACATCACTGTGTCCGCCAATGTATTTAGTAGCAGAATGTAAAACAATATCAATACCAAAGTCTAATGGATTTTGATAATAAGGTGTCATAAATGTATTATCTACAACAGAAATCAAATTGTGTTTTTTAGCAATTTCTACAGTACCTTTAATATCTGTTACACGTAATAATGGGTTAGAAGGTGTTTCAATATATAACATTTTAGTTTCAGGTTTAATATATTTTTCAACTTCATCAATATTTGTAGTATCAACAAAATCAACATCTAAACCGAATCTTGTAAATACTTTAGTTAATGCACGATATGTGCCACCGTATACATCAGAATTTAATATAAGGTGATCGCCTTTATCTAATAACATGATAACTGCACTAATTGCAGCCATACCTGACCCAAATGCGAAACCATGTTTACCATGTTCTAAATCTGCAATGACACTTTCTAATGATGCACGCGTTGGATTGGCTGTACGAGAATATTCATAACCTTGACGTAAATCTCCAATATCATCTTGTAAGTAAGTACTTGTTTGATATATAGGTGTTGTTACAGCACCTGTATATTCGTCTGTAGTATGTCCGCCATGAATCATTTGTGTTTTTTTATTCATTATCATCCATCTCCTTATAATTAAATATTTGTTTTGACATATATCGATCACTACCATCAGGGAATATGGTTACGATTACCCCTTTGTCTAATTGTTGTTTTAATTCAAGTGCACCTTGTAATGCTGCACCAGATGAACTACCTACAAGTAATCCTTCATTTTTAGCAATATTTTTTACGTTTTCAAAAGCATGTTTATCACTAATTGTAAAAATACCGTCTACTAAAGTTTTCTCTAAAAATCCAGGCCACTTCTCTGAACCAATACCCTCTGTGTCATGAGCATGACTTGGTCCACCATTTAATATCGAGCCTTCTGGTTCGACAATATAGCTTTTAACACCTAAAGGTTGTAAATGTCTTGCTACACCTGTAAATGTACCACCAGATCCAGCACCAGCTACGAAATAGTCAATATGATTCAGTTCATCTGTAAGTTCTTTCCCCAAGGTGTGTGTATAGGCATCAGGGTTATGTTTAGTTTCAAACTGATTCATATAAATGGATTGTGTGTCAGTAGCGTATTGTTTGGCAACTTGTTGTGCTCCAATCATACCTTCATCTTTAGCTGTTCTTTTTACATCAGCACCTAAAGCACGCATAATTGAAATTTTCTCTTCAGAAAAGCCTTCAGGTGCAAATATGACACATTTTAAATCGTAGCGATTAGCTGCTATTGCTAATCCTATACCTGTATTTCCAGCCGTAGCTTCCACTATAGTATCACCACGTTGAAGACGCCCTTCTTCTATTGCTTGTTCAACAAGATACTTTCCTAGCCTATCTTTGACACTGCCTCCAGGATTAAATTGCTCAAGTTTAGCATAAATTTTAACGTTTTCATCACTATAACTTTCTAATAAAACAAGTGGTGTTTGTCCAATCAAATCGTATGCAATCATGTTATATATATACATCTCCTATGTATTTTAAGGAAAACTATACAATGCCTTTTCCCATATTCCAATAATTCTTATTTAACAGGTATGAATTATAAATGATTTTAGAATATTTTGCAATTTCACTGTTTATAATAAATCATATTTTTATATTTCTATTTTCAAACTCAATCAAATGTGCCAGAAGCCATCTCATGTTATGATGAATAACGTATATTAATTCTATAAATTTATATTTATTTTTCCTGTATAAGAAAAGACATATCATTTAATGCTAGTAAAGGAGTTTGTAATTATATGGCAAATAAAGACTTATCGTTATCTGTATTCACTCAAGAAAACTATAAAAATGTAAATCATAATTCAACTAATTTTAGAAATTCTATGTACGATGAATTAGAAGTTAATAAAAGTCGTTTTAAAAATTGTAATTTTAATGAAGGTATATTTAAAAATATTAATGCTGTCTCAAACAGTAAATTTATAAATAGTAGTTTGAATGACTGCATATTCGAACAAGTTAATTTTTACAAAAACCAATTTAAAAACATTAACGCAGAAAATACGACGTTTGATGAAACAACGATTAATAATACAGTCTTTCAAGACGTTGTATTTGATGGCAATACGTTTAGTGAAGTTAAAATCACTGATACTACATTTAAAAATGTCACTTTTAAAAAAACAGAAATTAACCAATCTGTATTTGAAAATATAAAATTAAAACACTGCTTCTTTGATCATGTGACATTTAAAAATACTAAATTACCTCAAAATATTGCAGAAGAACTTCAAAAACAAAATGTAATTTTTGAAAATGTACAATACATCTAATTCAAAGTGTACACTTAGACCTTATAATGCTGTCTTAGTGTACATTTTTTATATTAAAAGAGAGACATGTAGCTATTGGTATATGTTTATGAGGTATCTTACAAGGTAATAAACATTACAAACCTACGAAAGAAGGAATTGAATATGACTCAAGACACAAGTGAATTAAGTAAAGTGCCAACGCTTGATAAAGCGGAGGATAATGCATTTTTCCCTTCTCCTTATTCATTAAGTCAATATACAGCACCTAAAACAGACTTTGATGGTGTCAAACATAAAAATGCTTATACTGGAGGTAAATGGAAAGTATTAATGATTGCCGCAGAAGAGCGATATGTATTGTTAGAAAACGGCAAAATGTTCTCCACAGGTAATCACCCAGTAGAAATGTTATTACCATTGCATCATTTAATGGAAGCAGGTTTTGATGTCGATGTAGCTACATTAACGGGTTATCCTGTAAAATTAGAACATTGGGCTATGCCTGAAGAAGACGAGGCTGTTCAAGCGACTTACAATAAATTAAAAGAAAAACTAAAACAACCAAAAGTGTTATCAGACGTAATTAAAAATGAACTCGGTCCTGATTCAGATTATATTTCCCTATTTATACCTGGTGGACATGCGGCTGTAGTTGGCATTTCCGAAAGTGAAGATGTACAACAAACGTTAGATTGGGCATTAGATTATGATAAGTTTATTATCACATTATGTCATGGTCCTGCTGCATTATTATCTGCTGGTTTAAATAGAGAATCATCACCATTTGAAGGTTATTCAGTTTGTGTGTTCCCTGATGCGCTTGATGACGGCGCTAATATCGACATTGGTTACTTACCGGGTAAACTTAAATGGTTAGTTGCAGACTTATTAAGCAAACAAGGACTTAATATTGTAAATAAAGAAATGAGTGGCCAAACACACCAAGACCGTAAGTTATTAACTGGCGATAGTCCATTAGCTTCAAATAATCTTGGTTTACTTGCAGCAGATACATTAGTCGAGGCCACAAAAGAGTCATAATCGAATTTGTTAATCTCAATTTTAAAATATATGTTTCATAGCCTAAAGCATCTAAAATACTACTGCTTTGGGCTTTTTTATGAGAACAATCCCTAATAAAATATTTAATATTGAAAAGTATATATGTCTTCCGTATAATATTTTTTAAATATTCAGATATTTAAACTTTTTAAGATAACTATTCTAGCTCATAAAAAAGGGGTGCTATTATGCAACCTATGATTCACGGATTCTTACTTGCTTTAGGTCTTATCTTGCCATTAGGTGCTCAAAACGTATTTGTATTTAACCAGGGAGCTAATCAAAAGAAATTAACCAAAGCATTACCAGTCATTATTACAGCAGGTTTATGTGATACGACTTTAATAGTATTAGCTATATTAGGTGTTTCACTCGTTTTAATGTCACTACCTATTTTACAATTAGTAATTTATATTATTGGCCTAGCCTTCTTATTATATATGGCTTGGTCATTGTGGAATGAAAAGCCAAATAATTTAGAACATATGGAACCTATGAGCGCTAAGAAACAAATCGGATTTGCACTCTCTGTTTCACTACTTAACCCTCACGCGATTATGGATACAATCGGCGTCATTGGTGCTAGCGCTTCTATGTATCAAGGTAATGAAAAGTTATTATTCGCAGTGGCTACTATTTCAGTCTCTTGGATTTGGTTTATTTTTTTAGCAGTCCTTGGAAAAATGTTAGGATCTGTTGATAAAACTGGTAAATACATCATTATTTTAAATAAAATCTCGAGTATTATCGTTCTCATTGTCAGTTTACTTATCATCAAAAATATTTGGCATATTTTGGTTAGATAACATAAAAAGGCTTATCGAAATTCGTAGTTTCGATAAGCCTTTATTGCTATATTTTTATCTAAAATCTAGTTTTAAAATAACTGAACTATAAATACTAAAATAATTACGATTGGCATGACAAATTTAATTAAATAATACCAAGGTAAAAATAGTTTGAATTTGTCTCTACCAAAGTTTTCTCTTAATAAATTTTTATCTAATAATTGGCCTACAACAAGTGTAGTACCTAGCGCTCCTAATGGCATTAGAATATTAGATACAATAAAATCCATGTTATCGAATATAGTGCCAGCGCCAAATTTAATTCCACTTAAACTACCGAACGATAAAGTGGCTGGGATACTAATAATAAATACGAGTATACTTGCGATAAGTGCAACAGGTCGACGTTTAGTATTATCATTTTTTGTAAAATTAGAAACGTTTAACTCTAATAATGAAATAGATGATGTTAATGCTGCAAATAAAAATAAAATTAAAAAGATAAGATAAAAGACGATACCGAAATGCATTTTATCGAATACTAAAGGTAGCACTTTAAATAATAAACCGGGCCCTTCTTGCGGCTGGTATCCGAATGTTTTTAACGCTGGAAAAATAGCTAATCCCGCTAAGACTGAAACTAAAATATTCATCAATACAATTGAAATAGCCGATGATTTGATTGTCATAGCTTTCGGAGCATAACTTGCGTAAGTAATCATCCCAGTCGTTCCCAATGATAATGTAAAGAAGGATTGTCCAAGAGCAAATAAGATGCCTTCCATAGATATATCTTTAATTCGGGGTTGCAATAAATAACGTACGCCTTCCATAGAACCGTCTAAAGTTAACGATTTTCCAACAACTATTATTAGAAAGATAAATAATAACGGCATCATGATTTTGGAAGCTTTTTCTAAGCCTTTTTCGACACCGAGCATGACTATAATCATTGTTAAGAAAATAAAAATGCCCTGTCCTGTCACTGTTAACCATGGATTACTAATAATCGCTTCAAATTGAATTTGACCAAGATCAGATGTATTCGACGTAACTATTTGCCAAATGACATTAGCCATATAGATTATAATCCATCCGCCAATAACACTATAGAAACCGAATAAGATAAATACTGCTAAGTTACCATTCCACCCTATAATATTTAACCATTTTTTGCCTGTAAGTTTACTATATATTTGTGTGGTATAGGTTCTTCCCATTTTCCCAACTGTAAATTCCATAACTAATAATGGTAGTCCTACAAATATGGTGAAGATTAAAAACATTAATAAAAATGCGCCGCCACCGTAAATGCCTGCCATATAAGGAAATTTCCACATTGCTCCTAGACCTATTGCAGAACCAGCACTTGCCAATATAAAACCAGTTGATGTCTTCCATTCTGATTGTTTGCTCATATCCGATCACTTCCTTTAGTGCGTTAAAGCGTTTATGTATTTAAGTAACACTTTACCATTTATAGCATTTATGTGCAATATCCATCTAAATTGTCAGAATAATAAAAAAATAGCCTTGCTCACCTTTTTCAATTTGTTTTTAAATATAAACTGAAAATGAATGAGTTATGGCTATTTTCCTTATAACATTATTTTAAATTTTTAGCTTTTCATATTTTAACTGCTATAAGTGATTGACTGTCCATCATGTACTTCTTCAATCTCTAAACTTTCAATGTGATCAACATTGATATAATGGATGCTATTTCCCTTTTCTAAATATAAATATGGCAACTCATCAAATTCATCTAAAATTCGTCTCACACATTTATCTTTATCTATGCCATTTTCAAATGTCTTAAATTCTGTATATGTTTTACCCGAAGTCGTTATATATGTTAATAAAAAAGTCCTTTTCATCTATGAACACGCCCTTTTATAAAGATATTATTGCTCAGTGAAGAACTTAACAATATCTTGCTCCAATTCGTCTCTACCCTCACCATGCGTCATCAAGTGTTGATTGCGTGGGAATTCTTGTATCGTTTTATGTTCACTACTGATTTGGTTGAAAATATAGTGGGCACTGTCTTCATAAGCCGCTTCATCCTGACCACCATATACTATTCTTGCAGTTGCAGTAATTTCATTCAAATGTGACATAATATCATTAATAACCTCTTGGAATGTTTTTATATCATTTTGATAGTCCTCTATTTGCGCTAATTCATGAGTGCTTTCACTTTCTGATAATCTCATTATGTCATTCATACGTTTCCCATATTTTTCCAAACGCCAAGAGATACCTGCTTTCGTCTTTTCGCTTGGTGCAGACATGACTACAATACGGTTTAACTCAACGTTTTCAGCTAAACGTAATGTGAATAAACCACCTAATGAGACGCCAGCAGCATTAATTTTCTCAAATCCTTCACTTTTTAAAAATTGATACGCTTCTTGCACGCAATGCCACCAATCTTCAACATTGTACGCTACAAACTGAGTCACTGGTAGTCCGTGACCAGGATAATTAGGTACATAACAAGTAAATCCTTGTTCATTCAATGTTGTCGCAAGGTGTTTTACATCTTTAACAGTACCTGTAAATGAATGTAATAATAATATTGCTTGATTGTTTGTACCTTTTAAATAAAGTGGACTTGGTGATTTAATATTCATCATGTCGTACTCTCCTAACTTTTAAAATTTAATACGTATATAATATCACTTTTAAAAAGACATTAACTATTTGCCTTTTAACTTTAATTTTTTAAACAATGGATATACAGCAAGCCATAGTGCGATCCAGGCCAATGCTAATGTGACACCACCAATGACGTCTGTAAGGTAGTGCGCATGAAAGTATAATCTACAAAATAATATACTTAACCACAATATGATCGCAATAACGAGCATTGCGTACCTCAATATAGCATGGCGAACTACTGGTATAATCACAAAAATCATTGTTACAAATAATAGCGTACTGGCATTAGAATGACCACTAGGGAATGAATATCCTTTATCAACGACTAAATGATTAAACGGTCTTGTACGTTCTATTGTCATTTTGATTAATATGTTCATTAATGTGCCACTTAAAATCGTTAAAATAAACCATAAAGCAATATGTTTATATCTAAACATTAAAACTACTGTAATAATAAGTGACATAATAATTACACCACTGACGTCGCCTATAGTGGCAGAAAATGTCATATAATGATTGAACCAATTACCTTCAAAATTTCGATGTGGTGTACCAAATTCCTGAGTAAGCCAATGTAATGACTTTAAATCAAGTGTTTTTAAAAATGCGCCTTCATGAGTAATACGCAATGCAACAAATATAAACAAGCACACACTGATCAAAAATAAAGGAATGGTAAATTTTCCTGTCGTTATTTTGTTGTTTATCATATAATCTCCTCTATCTCTTACAAACTTTAGTTACTTAACTCTTATATCATATACAAAATGACCATATGTTGGGCTCGGCCTTATGTCGGATTTTAATTATGTTAGATTTGCTATTTGATAACTGTGTCCATCAAAATCTCTTGGACTAAGCCATCGTTTGTACCATTATTTAAACGTCGATTATTTTGACCTATATTCATTATATTTCGTTAATGATATTTTTTGTGCTTTCAACCATTACATGTATTATATACGATTCAATCGCTTAAAGTGAGGTTGAGATACCATTTATAATTGATATTAAATGACTATAGTGCCTTTGAATTCTCATACCTTTTGCATATAAATTATTGTATAATTGAAATAATAATAATAAAAATCTAAAAATATAGCTATCACACGTTAAAAACGTATTCAAATATAAGTACTGTAATCATTCAACTGTACCCATTTATGTTTGATAGTTAGAAAGGTATCCTTTATGAGCAAAATAATATTAATCTATTGTGCCTTGTTAATTACATTATTTCGCTTTTTCTTACCTATTCATCCCTCATTTGACACACTATTATATTGGTTATTCATTCTCTATATGATACCTATTATTTTATGTATTGTCGGTTTCAAAGGTGATAAATTACTAGCATCTATGATTATTTTTCCGAATTTATTAGGTATCATTTATAGACTTTATGTTTACGTGATGTACTTATTATATTTAAAATAAAAAACAGTATGACCTTTGTCTATTAACGTAAAATCATACTGTTCCTATATAAATCAAGCTTGGTTGATTAATTTTTCAAAGTTGTCTTTTAATTTAAAGACAATCACACGTTCACCTGTAACGGTACTTAAATCGCTATGAAAACTGACTACTTCAATTCCTGTAATTTGATGAATAATGTTATTAAGATCATTTTGACCCGATTCAACTAATTCAGATCTTGTGCGTTTAATATTCAATAAACCTTCATTCGTCTCACAAACGCGATATTCTGCAGGTGTTAATATTCCTTGCAAATTGATAATCACCATATCTCTTAGTATGTCAGTTTTAACAGATAAAGAACCTCTTCCTAAATAATCCTTTTCCCATTGAGTGATCGCTTTACTAATTTCAGCTTCATATACACCTTTAGACTTTTTCATATAGACGACTCCTAATTATTGATTACATATAGTTTAACATTTTCCATATTATTCGAAAATAACATCAAAAACGCCATAACCAATTGTTATCTCTTAAGTAAGCTATCTATATTTACATTTACCAATCTTTCCAACTATGATTTTCATCAATACTTGCTAAACGTACCCATCCGTTATCAACTTTTTGAGCGAATTTTTGATTATCTGCTAATAAACGTTGAATATGCGTATCAGGTGCTTGAATAACGACTAATAAACGTATTGGCGAATGGTAAATTTCGTTATCTTGAGCCATTACTGATTGCCAAGGCAAACCGTACATTAAGTCACTAGAGTTACCTTGCATGACACCAAGTCCAGATGTGACTGATTGAGTTCTCTTATTACCACTACCATAGTAATGTGGTGCTACAGTTGAAGCATAATATTGTAGGTTAATCCATTGTGCAACTAGTGCTGGTCCAGAAATAATTGTATTGAGTAAATGACCATCTTGATCCTGTGTCCAATCATAATTATGCAAGAATGCTCGCGCTTCTAAATTACTATTTTCAGTAATTGAACGTTTACCAATAACAAACTCAGCATTTTTAGCTAACCCCCATTCGGGTCTTATCTCGCTCCAATCACTCGCATATTGATATGCTGCTGCTACTGGATCTTTATGCTCTTTATTTAAGTTAGGCAAGTTTGCCAAACGTTCTAAATTAGCTTTATAACTTACTTGTGGCATAACAGATTCTATTAAATCAAACGCTTGTTGTGCACTTTCTGTTAATTCTGGGACATATATCCATTCCAACTTATCTACTGAGGTCTTATGTTCTGCCGCAACAAAGACAGTTTCATCAGGAATATTAATGTTATCTTGTTTCAGTGCTTCTCTTACAGAAGACATATTGCATAACATCGCTAACAATTTAGCATTAAATCCACTTGAAGCCCCTCCACAAGCACCACACTCTAGTGAAGAATGATAAGGATTATTATGAGATTCACTACCGTGTCCACCTAATACGACAAGTGGAGCAAAATCTTTCGTTAAATCCATTAATTGTAGTGCTTGTTTACTAAATTGAACTTGCTCTTCTTCCGTTAAACCAATAGGAAGTTCTGAATATACATGATGCTCTCTATCAATGGTTAACTTTGTTTCAGGTTTGTTAAGCCATTTTTTAGTGAACCGATGCGCAAATTGTCTTGCATTTGTTGGTATTAACGTATTGGCAATGGTATTTAGACTTAAAAATGGCCCACTTAATTCTGGTAATAATAGACTAGGTAGAACATTATGTTTCATTAATTTAAACGTATAAAGCATTGATGTAATTGTATGTTGTTGTTGCTGATAATATTCTAATTTATGGCGATCTGCGTATTCTTGAATTTTGTACGCTGGTGGTACCATGACAGGTAAAGATTCATGATCGAATTGTGCGTCAATAACTTCTTTTTTAATAGGTAAACCAAAGAAACCGGCAATACCTATTGTTTCAAATGGGCCTTCTCCTTCGAGATGACGACGAAACGGTTCAGAACGGACATCGATACAAAACGCTAACTGGGCTTGTGTCTTTTGTGGTTCACTATCTGAATTTGACGACTCATAAATTGTATCTACTAAATCACGTTCATGTGTTTCTTCCCATGCATCAAGCCATAATTTTTGGAAATACTGTCTATGATATGTTCTCGCAAAATCTAAGTATCTTATTTTATCTTCTTTAGATAATTGATCCCACTCTTCAAGTGATAAATGACCATAAAACATTAATGCTATAACTAAATCTACGTCTTTATAGTGATAAATATTAGACACGTTGTATTGTTCTTTAGTTGTTGATAATAAAATATATTCAGTGGCTAATCTTATTGCTATGTAATCTGTTAAGAGTTGACGCTCTGATTCATTTTCTTCTGCTCTATAATACATCATCCCAGCCCAACCTGGTAAAGCTAACAACTGTCCTTCTATATAAGCTTGCCAGTCTGCACTTTGAATATTCAAATCTGTTAATACTTGGCTAATCATTTCGTGTGAAGTAGATGCACACTGACGAACAAGTTGTCTTGCTTGTTTAGACAGATTAGGATCATGTTGTGCTAAATGTAACCATGCAGTATAAAAGCCTTGCTCTCTCTTAGGCATAGTCCAACTAGATTGAAACTGGTCTAAATACAGTTTAGACCACTTAATCATATGCATATCTACCTCATCAATTAATCGTTCACCTTTTGCATTAACACTATCCGCACTCTTAGGTCGGTATAAATCTTGATTTACATCTCTGTTTGAAACCTTAGGTAAAGTTTCAAAGATACGATGACGCATAGTAGTATTTAAAAGATCATCTGAAATTGGTTCAATATGTTTAATGTTATCTATATAACTTTTTTCAAATTCGGTTTCTACTTTGATATTAGACGATTGAATCGCTTCATTTAATAATGTTTCAAAGATTTCTTCATCTATCTCACCATGTTGTACAGCATTTTCAATCGCTCTATAATTAGGATAAATATCGACATCTCTTATATCTTTTAGCCATGTAGCTATTTCGTTAAATGTTTGTCCTTCCAAACCTTCCCAAGGATTTCTCGCAGCAAAAATAGAAATTGGTGATAACGGTGTAATGACACGCTTAGCCTCAGAGACAATCATTTCGATATTGTTATTTTGTTGTGAATTAACCATAGTTTTTCACCCTTTTATAAATACTTTTTCAAATATGTTGGATGGCTTTCAACTGAAGCTGATTTCGCCTCACCCAATTTAACTAACCATAAATACAATACAGCAAATGCATGCGAGTTACGATGTCGTGATACCCAAATACTAAATACACTTCCAAATACTAAGATAGCAATGCTTATAATGCTACTTATAATCGGTGGATGCGTCACACTAATATCCACTGTGCTTAATAAATATTTAAAGAAATGATGCGTCACAATATAAACTACAGCAACAATAATAATCATACAAACACCAACCACTTTACCCATAATCGTCTTACTAAAGGCAACTAGTTGATTCCATGACACCATTAACGACCATGCTAGTATAAGCGAGCTAATTAGCTCATAAGCGCTATGATCACTATTCATCCAAAATAGCACTGCAATCACTAACGCCAATAGTCGACCTAACAAGATCCATCCATATGATCTTTTAGCACTAGGTGGCGTTGGTATATTAAATCTGCCAACTACAGATCCAGATTGTAAAAATAATGTTGCTTTAAATACGCCGTGTAACACAAGATGAATAATAGCTGCCGAATATGCACCTAATGCACATTGAACAAGCATAAAGCCCATTTGACTCATTGTAGATCCTACAAGTTGTCTTTTATAGTCGACATGAACCAAACTGATTCCTGAACCAAGTAACACTGAGACACTCGCAATCAACAATAAAACTGTAATCGCTATTGCATTATCAAATACAGGTGCGAATCTTGTTAATATAATCCCACCAGCATTGACTATTCCGGCATGCATAATAGCTGATACAGGTGTCGGTGCTGCAACAGATTCAATTAACCAACTTTGGAAAGGAAACTGTGCTGCGGGAATAATTACAGCAAGTACAATACATAAATCTATAATTAATTTCATACCAAAAGATAAATGACTATAATCAACTGCTACTTCATCAATATACCAATGACCTGTAAAAATATATAACAAACCAACAGCTACAACTAATGCTAGCCATCCAATTAAAAATAATTTAGCAGAAATTTTAGCAGCCTCATGTGGTACTTTCCAGAAACGATTAACTCTAATTAATAACGTAAGGCATAATAATGTTGCGCCCCAACTTACAACCATAAATCTTAAATCACCACTTAACCATGCAACAGATGCAAAAACGGTAATCAAAGTGAATAATGGGAAATATTGACGATAATTTTTATCTCCAAGCAAATAACGAACACAAAACTTTTGGATAATAAAACCTAATATTAAAATGAAACTTCCCATTAACCAAGCCAATTTATCTAATTTAAAAGGGCCAATGATAAGTTGATTTGTCGTTGAAAATAATCCAATCAGTCCTACAATGATAGGTAAGACAAGTATATACATATGTATCTTAATATATTGAGTGGGAACTTTAGCAGATAAAAATACTAAACCACTCAACATAGCAATGAGTAAAGTGATAAGGAACACAATTAAGAGTGCATTCATACTTAACATCGATACCTCCTCTGTTTAAATTTACGTACTATAAAAAGCCTACAATAGACAATATCCCACACTCTGAATTATGAGAAACATGCTACTATAGGCTTCATTTCAACTTGAAATATCATCAACATTACGACTTGAATTTTAAATAAGTTAGCGGTCTTTACTCCTTGTGAAAAAGTCGACTTAACTTTTCATTTTCCTCGCATTTTAAATCTACGTATGTATTTTAATCTTAGAATGATGTTATTTCCTTTTAAAAAGCTACCTTTTTAATTTTCTGTGTCCGGTCAAAAGCCAACTATTCTTTCACTCTCGATAAACACTATAATTTTATAGCAATCATCGCTAGCTAAAGCTTAATTCTACTTTTGATCATATTAATATTAATATAGTCGATGATATTAACTATGTCAAATCTCATACCAATAAGGACGCTAATTTTATATGAAAATTCAATATCTTTACAACTTCAAAACAGCCATGTAAAGCTTTTGTAAAGGCATTTAATAGTTAATACACTTAGGCATGAAATTCTGTGAGTTATTCAATGAAAACGCCCAGTTATGACCTTCAAAATACAAGTTAGGAAATTTCGTCATAAACCACCCTTTATCTCGTTACAATGTATTTAACAAGTCAAACAAAGGAGGTAATTATAATGGAAATCATCTCAGGCATTGTTTCTTTAGTAAAAACAATCATCGACCTTGTAAAAGGTAATAAATAATTCGTCTTTAATGACGATTATATGTATTTAAATAACACTAATCCATTTAAAAGGGAGGGCTTTACATGAGTATTATTTCAGGTATCGTTTCTTTAGTGAAAACAATCATCGATCTTGTAAAAGGCAATAAATAATCTAATATTATTCAAAAATTGCACTAACCCAATAAATAACTCATTCTGATTGAAAAGGAGGACTATCAATGGAAATCGTTACAAGCATCATTTCAATCATCAAAACTATCATTGGCTTTTTCAAATAAAGACAATAAATATATAAAAGAGGCGAGACATTAGGTCTCGCCTCTTTTAGTTTGCATTACAATAATACGGAAATGAACGGTTCAAACAGTTTACACCTTATTAGATATAATATGTCCATCTCATTCGTTCCTATTGATTGTGTCATTAAAAAACATCTAACTCTACATGAGAGCTAGATGTAATCGGATAAAATGATTTCTTTGTTACAATAAAAAATATCACATTTATATAAGAAAAGATATAGATATTTAGTGAATTATTCTTTAAAGCAACATTTTTATGATTCGAAAAGTCGTTGTTTTATTTTATGCAGTAATTAGCAATTTATATTATTGCTATTATTGTTACATTTTACATATTTATTATTATTAATTAATCAATTACTATAAATTTTAGATTTTCTATTGTAATACAACTTATTTCACATATAATGAAACTGATTGATGATAATAAATTTACAATAATCATTATTTTATTTTGACTTTCTTTAAAATTTCGTATCAACTTTAAAAAACAAAGGGGACTTCTATTTTGTCATATTTCAAACCAATAAAAACGATTATTAGCAGTGTCATGATCACTACAATTGCGTTGACAGCCACTGCAACATTTTCTCAACAAGCGCATGCTGAAACAGATCATTACTACCGTGATGGATTAAATTCTCCATCTGACCAACAAGCTTATCCCAAAGCTAAGAAAATAAGTAAAAACTCAATCAGTATTGAACATTATACAAAAGCTAATAAAAATAATTTAAAAGCAATTGGTCGAGTTTCTAATATGAATGGCCATAAAGGTAAAGGCAAAGATTCAATGGGCACAGGTACAGTTATCGGAGATCATACGTTTGTTACAAATGCTCATGTTATTGATGATAAAAATGGGAAAGCCGCTTCAGCGAAATATATCTCATTCGCAATGAACCGAGATGGGAAGCATATTCCTTATAAATTCCATGCCTCTGATGTAAAAAAATTATCAGGTTATGATATAGCTGTTGTTCATACCAAAGAGAAAATGTCTAAATATGTTAAGCCAATACGATTAGCAACTGACAAGGAAATCAAAGGATTAAAATTTAATACACCATTATATTCATTAGGATATCCATGGCAAAATGGCGACAATACTAAAGCTTATTTTAGTAAATTAAGATTCGTCCAATTTTCAGCAAATGGTACTGAAATTATGACAAAAGATATTTTCAGAGCTGGTGCTTCTGGTTCTCCTATGTTAGATGGGAAATATTCAAAAATTTATGGTCTTCGTACTTATGGTTATAATTTATGGAATAATTCTACAGATAAATATGCCAAACAAGAAATGGCTGGCGGAGAATCATTTAAAGGAAAAGCCGGTAAATTTGTAAAAGATAATATTAAATAATTTAAAGGTACGCTCTTGTACTACTGTTACTTTATAAGTAGTACAAGGGAGTATCTTTTTTATATGTAGTTTTCACGTGAAACTTTATTTTTTAAAATCTAAATTATTGGGATGTAATCGTCCAATGATACGGGTCTGACAATTGTGACCAATCTGCATCAATTTCATTACTATTGATTAAACATTGATCTAAATCTTTAATGATTTGCTCTTGATTCAAATTTGTACCGATAATAACAAATTGTGTATGACGATCTCCATATTCTAAATCCCATTCTTCTGCAACATCAGGTCTTTCTTCTAAAATCATTTCCTGTTTTGCACGCGGCATACTCGCTACCCAGTATGTTACTGGATATATCGATTGAGACGATCCAGCTTGAGAAAATAGACATGCAACTTGATTATATTGAGCTAACCAGACTATTCCTTTAGCTCTAACAATATTTTCCGGCATGTGTTCTAACCATTCATTAAATCTTTCAGCATGGAAAGGTAATTGTCGTCGATATACAAATGAAGAAATTCCATATTCCTCGGTTTCTGGTGTATGTTCCGCATGGCCCCCTTCTGTTAATTCTTTAATCCAGCCCGCAGATTCACTTGCTTTTTCAAAATCAAAACGTTGTGTATTTAATACTTCTGATAAATCAACCTTAGCATTTACAGTTTTAATCACTTTCGCTTCAGGTTGAAGTGTCGTTAAAATTTGTTCTAATCGATTTAATGCATCTTTTGATACTAAATCTGTTTTATTAATAATCATCACATCGCAAAACTCTACTTGGTCAATAAGTAAATCCGCAATGGTACGTTCATCTTCATCACTTACACTTTGATCACGATCTATTAATAAATCTTCGGAATTAATATCATTAATAAATCGATTAGCATCTACAACCGTTACCATTGTATCCAATCGACAAATGGCTGTTAAATCAATCCCTAATTCTTCATCGATATAAGAAAACGTCTGTGCAACAGGTACTGGTTCAGAAATACCTGTGGATTCAATCACTATTTGATCAATATCACCCTTTTTAACAATACGTTCAACTTCTTTTAGCAAATCATCGCGCAACGTACAACAAATACAACCGTTTGATAGCTCGACTAATTTTTCATCAGTTCGAGATAAACCTCCACCTTCTGCTACTAAGTCTTTGTCGATATTCACTTCGCTCATATCATTAACAATAACCGCAATTCGTCGTCCCTCACGATTTTGTAAAATATGATTCAATAATGTTGTTTTACCAGAACCTAGATACCCACTTAACACAGTTACTGGAATTTTAGCCATAATAAACTCCCTTTCTTTTTCTGTTATGTAAATAGTAATTATTACGCTTTACATTCTATAGGATTATTTCCGATTAATCAATAAAGATTTAAAATAAGATTATCGAAAACAGTCCTTAAAAATATTGAACAATTTATACATGGCTTATTCAAAGCAAAATAAAAAGGCTAGAAAAACCGCTAATATAGGGTTTCTAGCCTTAATTTTAAATTATTTTATTATTCCCACTCTATTGTACTAGGTGGCTTAGAAGTAATATCGTAGACAACGCGGTTAACGTGGTCAACTTCGTTAACAATACGGCTTGAAATCTTTTGTAAGACTTCCCAATCGATACGAGCAAAGTCACTAGTCATACCATCAATTGATGTTACAGCACGAATTCCTACTGTATGATCGTATGTACGATAGTCACCCATAACACCCACAGATTGAATACCTGGAAGTACAGTGAAGTATTGCCAAATGTCTCTTTCAAGACCTTCTTCTCTAACTACTTCTCTTAATATCGCGTCTGATTCACGTACGATTTCTAATTTATCTTCAGTAATTTCACCAAGTACACGGATACCTAAACCAGGACCTGGGAATGGTTGTCTCCATACTAAATGTTCTGGAATACCTAACTCGATACCTAAAGCACGTACTTCGTCTTTAAACAACGTGTTAATTGGTTCGATTAATTCAAATTCCATATCTTCAGGTAATCCACCTACATTATGGTGAGATTTAATTGTTTGAGCTGTTTTAGTACCTGATTCAATTACATCTGTATAAAGTGTACCTTGCGCTAAGAAATCTACGCCTTTTAACTTAGATGCTTCATCATCAAATACATAAACAAATTCATTACCAATGATTTTACGTTTTTGTTCTGGGTCTGATACACCAGCTAATTTATCCATGAAACGATCTTGTGCATTAACACGAATAATATTCATGTTGAAACCTTCACCAAATTGTTCCATAACCATGTCGCCTTCACCTTTACGAAGTAAACCATGGTCGACAAAGATACAAGTTAATTGATCACCAATCGCTTTGTGTAATAATACAGCAACAACAGATGAGTCTACTCCGCCACTCATGGCACATAGTACTTTTCTGTCACCTACACGTTCACGAATTTTTTCAATTTCGATTTCAATAAAGTTCTCCATTGTCCATTCGCCTGTACAATTACAAACACGACGCACAAAGTTTCTTAATAAATCATTACCGTATTCAGTATGACGTACCTCTGGATGGAACTGAACACCATAAATACGACGAGATTTATCTTCGATAGCTGCATAATCTGTGCTTGGGCTATCAGCAATAACTTCAAATCCTTCTGGAATCTCGATCACTTTATCTGAATGACTCATCCATACAGTTTGTTCTGATGGTAAGCCAAAGAATAATTCATCAGATTTCGCATTAATGATTGCTTTACCATATTCACGTTCATTGGCACGCTCAACTTTACCACCTAATAATTTAGTAGTTAATTGCATACCATAACAAATACCTAATACAGGAATACCTAAGTTATAAATTTCAGGGTCGATAGTAAATGAACCTTCTTCATAAACTGAATTAGGACCACCTGATAATATAATACCTTTTGGATTCATACGTTTAATTTCTTCAATAGAAATTTCATGGTCGTGTAACTCACTATATACACCCATTTCACGTATACGTCTTGTGATTAATTGGTTGTATTGGCTACCAAAGTCTAAGACAAGAATTAACTCTTGCTCTTTCGCCATTTCCATAATTGTCGTTCTCCTTTAAATCTTATTAGAATGAATAGTTTGGTGATTCTTTAGTGATTTGAACATTATGTGGGTGGCTTTCTGCTAAACCAGCTGGTCCCATACGTGTGAATTGTGCTTCTTCACGTAATTTTTCAAGATTTTCAGAACCAGTATAACCCATACCAGCTCTTACACCGCCCATAAGTTGATAAACTGTATCTTGTAAAGGTCCTTTATAAGCTGTACGGCCTTCAATACCTTCTGGTACGAATTTCTTAGGCGTTTTATCTTCTTGGAAGTAACGGTCATTTGAACCTTTTTCCATAGCACCTAGAGATCCCATACCGCGATATACTTTGTATTGTCTACCTTGGAATACTTCAGTAGCACCAGGACTTTCTTCAGTTCCTGCTAATAAGCTACCTAACATTACAGCGTGTCCACCAGCTGCCAATGCTTTAATGATATCTCCAGAGAATTTAATACCGCCATCTGCAATAATTGCTTTGCCTTGTTTACGTGCTTCAGTTGCACAATCATAAACAGCTGTAATTTGTGGTACACCAACACCTGCAACTACACGAGTTGTACAGATTGAACCTGGTCCAATACCAACTTTAACTACATCTGCCCCCGCTTCAAATAGTGCTTTAGTCGCCTCAGCAGTTGCCACATTACCAGCAACTAATGTGATGTCAGGATATTTTTCTTTGATATGTTTAACTTGTTCGATAACACCTTTTGAATGACCATGTGCAGTATCAATAACAAGTGCATCAACGCCTGCTTCTACTAATTTTTCAGCTCTAATATCAGTATCTTTAGAAATACCAATAGCTGCCGCTGCTAATAAACGACCATTAGCATCTTTAGCTGCATATGGGAATTCTAATACCTTTTCAATATCTTTAATTGTGATTAGTCCTTCTAAACGGCCATTTTCTACTAAAGGAAGCTTTTCAATTTTATGTTCTTGTAAAATTGATTCTGCTTCATCTAACGTTGTACCTACTGGAGCTGTAATTAAGTCTTCTTTAGTCATTACATCTGAGATTTTAATAGAAAAGTCTTCAATAAAACGTAAATCTCTATTAGTAATAATACCTACTAATTCTCTATCTGTTTTATTGTTAACAATTGGAACACCTGAAATACGATATTTACCCATTAAAGCTTCTGCTTCAAAAACACTTTCATCAGGAGTTAAATAGAACGGATTACTAATAACGCCATTTTCTGAACGTTTTACTTTTTGTACTTCATCAGCTTGCTCTTCGATACCCATATTTTTATGGATAACGCCTAGTCCACCTTGTCTTGCCATCGCAATTGCCATTTTAGATTCTGTAACTGTATCCATACCAGCAGAAATAATCGGAATGTTCAATTGAATTTTATCTGATAAACGAACGCTTAAATCAACATCACTTGGTAACACGTCTGATTGAGCTGGAATTAATAATACATCATCGAATGTTAATGACTCTTTAGCAAACTTATTTTCCCACATTTAAAAACAGCCTCCAATATTATATAGTTTGTTCTATTATTTCACATTTTCTTCACTTTGTTTATAGTTTATACCATTAAAAAAGAAATTTAGGATAATTGCTGAGATAGCACCTAAAACAATTCCATTTTGAGTTAACCATGCAAATTGTTCTCCTAAACCTTTAAATGCTTGTGGTACGGCACTAATTCCTGTGCCTAAACCAACTGATACAGCAATAATTAATAAGTTATTTTGATTTGCAAAATTAATTTTACCTAAAATACTCACACCATATGCCATTACCATACCAAACATTGCTATCATAGCACCACCTAATACTGGTAATGGAATAATGTTAGCTAAAGCACCTAATTTAGGAATACATCCGCAAATAAGTAATAAGATTACCATTCCATAAATTACTTTATTCTTCTTAGCGCCTGATAAAGATACAAGCCCAACATTTTGAGAATAAGCAGTATATGGGAATGCATTAAACATAGATCCTATTACTATAGCTAGACCTTCCGCAGTGTAACCTTTACGAAAATCTTTTCTTTCTAATTTTTTCCCAGTAATCTCACTTAATGCGTGATAGACACCTGTTGATTCAATTAAACTTACAATGGCTACTATAAAGAATACTAACGTTGCACTTAAATCAAATCCAAATCCTGAAAATCGGAATGGCATTGGTATACCAACCCAATTGGCTTCTCCGACTTGTTTGATATCCACAATACCAAAGATAGCTGCTAAAATTGTTCCGATAACCAACCCTATTAAAATAGCGATTGATTTCAAGAATCCTTTAGTAAATCGTTGGAGAATTAAAATGACAATCAGTGTAACGCCGCCTAAAATGATATTTTTAGGATTACCATAGTCTTTAGCACCCTCGCCACCTGCTAAATAATTCATTGCAACTGGCATAAGATTGATACCAATAATTGTTACAACACTTCCTGTTACTACTGGTGGGAAGAATTTAACTAAATGAGAGAAAAATGGCGCTATAATAATCACTAAGATACCTGATAGGAATAATGAACCGTATAATACACCTAATCCTTTTGTCTGACCGATTAAAATCATAGGTGCAACCGCCGTAAAGGTACACCCTAGGACGATTGGCAATCCGGTACCTGTTACCTTATTAACTTGTAAGAATGTAGCAATACCACACATGAAAATATCAACTGTAACTAAATACGCAATCTCTTCTGGTGTGAATTTCAAACTAGTACCAACGATAATCGGTACTAAAATCGCTCCTGCATACATGGCTAATAAATGTTGAATACTAAGAATAAAATTCTTCATTAATTTTCACCTAATAGCGTCACTTTATTACCTTTTAATGAAGCCACCTTACATAATGAAGATACATTCAATCCTTCATCTTCAAGTCTTTGACGACCATTTTGGAAGCTCTTTTCTACGACAATACCAACGCCTGCAGTTTTAGCATTGGCTTGTTTGACAATTTCGTTTAATCCTAGTGATGCATCACCATTAGCTAAGAAATCATCAATAATTAAGACTGTGTCATCTTCACCAAGAAATTCTTCAGAAACGATAACTGTACTTGTCTTATTTTTAGTAAATGAATGGATATCTGTTTGATAAAAACCATCTTTCAAAGTACTAGGTTTTGCTTTTTTAGCAAATAAACATGGTACATCAAAATGAAGAGCAGCCATAATGGCTGGTGCAATACCAGATGCTTCGATAGTTAATATTTTAGTAATACCTTCATTTTTAAACTGATTATAAAATGTTTGCCCTACTTCATGCATTAACTTTGCGTCAATTTGATGATTTAAAAAACCGTCTACTTTCAAAATCTTTTCATCAATGACTACACCATCTTCTTTTACTTTACGTCCTAACGACTCCACCCGGAAAACCTCCTCAAATTTATGTAATCCATAGACTTGTTGATACAAAAAAATCCCCAAACTTTGATTAAGTTTCAGGATCTATGAGGGAACGTGCAATACATTGCGTCAATTAGCAAATAAAGAAGTAGATACGTCAAATTAATCGATAATTAAATGTATACAAATAGATAAAGGACCTTTGTAAGATTGCATAACAAATCCCTATATCAATAACACATTTAACATTAGCCCTTCATATTTTGATCGATTTAAACTGCTCCTAAGTATTGAGTTGTTACCCATAGTCATGTCGTTCAAGGCGACATGGTAGAAACTTCTAAAGCCATATTCTTTAGATTATATGAGTCATATAAATTATTTAATGATGATAGCAAATTTCAGCTACTTTTTCAATATCTATCATACACTATCATCCTTGTCTTATCAGTAGTTCTCACTGAAAGCGTTTTGATTTTTAATTTAAAAATAAATTTGGTAAATAAATCAGTAAAATTATATAATTATATAAACAAAAGTTTTATAATTATAGGGCAAGGGTATAGAATTTGAACTAAGAGAAAAAATAAGGGGCGATAATCATGGCAGAAATTACAGTAGTAGAAAATCAATCAGAATTATACAACGCGATTAACCAAAAGAAATCTGAAGGCTATTTAGAAAGCGAATTAGCAGTTATTAGTCGTTCAAAATTACATTTAGATGATTTACACGATTCTCAAATTAGTTTAATTGCTACAAGCGGTTCATTTAGTGACCGTATGTCTAGATTACTTATTGGTGAAGACGGCGAACAAGCTGTGCTTACAAGATATAATCTAAGTGATGACGAAATCGAAAGTCATAAACAAGACATTTTGGACGGTAAATTTTTAGTTATTGCTAATCGTGACCGTTCTTCTCATAATGAAGTTGAAGAACATAATGCAGCATATGAAGAAATTGACATTACACATTATGCTTCTGAATCAAAAGGACCAAAATCATAATTTGCTAATGTTAAAACAATGCTAAGCATGGCACTATAACTGATACGCAATGTCGTTACAGTTATAGTGTTTTTTTATAAATATTTTCATACACATTCATCTTTCCGTACCAGGTACAAAGTTATGATATAATTTACAAAATATATTTTCGGGGGTGTCATAATGGTATTTAAAACGATAACGTCTGCTAACGACCCATATTTCAACGAAGCATTACAAATTTACGATTCAAAATTAGACATCAGCCTCACAGAAGACAGTCATATTTTCAAACAATCACTTGAAAATAATAAGACTGAAAAAGATTATGCATTTATTGTTGGTGTTGAAAATGATGAAGTTGTTAGTATGGCTAGTGCACATTACGAAGCAACAACAAATTCTGCTTTCCTCATTTATCTCATCACTAAGAACAAAGATAACCATGATGAGGTCATGTCTAAGACATTAGAAAAAATTGAAGAACAACTAAATGTTCTATCTAACGACATTCATGATAGAGATATCAATTTTATAATGATGGAAGTTCCAAGAGAACCTCTAACAACTGACGAAGAAACAAATAAAGTACTTGAGCGTCGCAGACAATTTTTATATGAACATCAATTCGAAAAACAAACCGAAATTGATTATATTCATCCAAATTATACTAATGATGAAGATCCCAAAGAAATTGACTTGTTTATCAAAGCTAACATTCTTTTATCAAAAGATATTTATGGCACAAGTGTTAAGTCTAACTACATTCTTAAATATGTCTTCGCCAACCGTATTTCAAGAGATATAATATATCCATTACTTGAGCAAATGAAATTAAGAAGCCCTCTGTAACAAAACTTGAAATTAACTATAAATAACGGTAAACTATCATATGAGGTAAGACTGAGGTTTCACTAACCGTAGACAACCGTCAGTATACATAAACCATAATATGAAAGGACTTTATTAATGTTAACTAAAGAATTCGCACAACGCGTCGAGCTAAGTGAAAAACAAGTCCGTAAAATCGTCCAACATTTAGAAGAACGTGGCTATCAACTTAGTAAGACTGAATATCGTGGACGTGAAGCAACTGATTTTAAAGAAGAAGATATCGAATTATTTAAAGATATTGCTGATAAAGTAAAGCAAACTAATAGCTATGATTTAGCATTTGAAGAATTAGAAAAGGAAAAAGATTTCCTTCAAGTCTTAGTAAAAGAAGATAATAGTCAATTACCAACTGATCAAAATATTTCACAATTGGTAGAAGACTTACGTAGTGAAATTCAAAAAATGCGTGAAGAACGTCAAATGTTAGGCCAAATGATTAGTCAAGTTCATCATCAACAACAAGAATTGAAAGAACTGCAAAGCCAAATTACTTCTAAAATAGATGCTAACACTGAATCATTAAAAGCGATTCAAACTACACAAGATGCAATACAATCAACACAACAATCTCATACTAAAAAGTTAGATGAGCAACAAGCTATTACTTCTGAATCAAAACAAAGCAATAATGATGTTGTGAATAGTACTTCAAGCCAAAGTACTTCATCATCACAATCAACGTCACTTTCCTCAAGTGAAAATAATTCAGAGCAAAATAAAACGATTGCATCTACATCAGTGTCAACAACTACTGACAGCTTGAGCACTTCTAATAGTGTTGATAATAAAAAAGAAAGTACATCATTAAGTACTTCAGAACAATCAACTCAAGCAAAATCTACATCTCATTCAACATCTACATCTGAAGTATCTAATACTAATAAAGACCATGTTGAATCACAATCTTCTCCTCTAGCTCATCAAGAGCCTAAAGAAGAGAAAAAAGGATTTTTCGCTAGATTATTTAACTTATAATAAAAAAGAAAAGTGTTAGGACAAAGTTGTAATTGTCCTAACACTTTTTTAATTTTATTTAAAAATATTAAGCCCTTGATTCATTATCTTTTCAGGGCTAAATAATCCTACAACATTATTTCTTGCGTTTTCACCAAGTCGATTCGCTAAATCTTTATTATTAATAATTTCTAAAACTTTTTCAGCCATACTTTCAATATCTTTATTTTCAATCAAATATCCATTCTCACCGTCTTTTATAAAATCAGATGGACCATATTTAATATCAAAAGCTACTACCGGTTTTCTTTGTAACATTGCCTCGGCAATACTCAAACCTTGAGATTCCACTTGAGAAGTTGAAACAACACAACCAAATTTTTTAATCTTCTTCAAAGGTTCATTTGTATAACCAAGCAACTTAACATTATGCTGTAACTGTTTTTCCTTGATCATTCGTTCCAAATTACCTTTTTCTGGTCCATCCCCATATATATGAAATTCTATGCTATTATCTTTTGATATTACTTTTTCAGCGACTTCCAATAGATAATTTAGACCCTTTGTTGCTACTAACCTAGAGACTTGTCCTACAACCTTATGGTGTTTATTATTTAAATCATCCTTTTGAATATCTATAAAGTTACTAATCACATATAAGTTTTTGATGTCATATTCTGTAATAATGTCTTTCTTTTGTCCTTCTGTTAATACAATGACACCGTCTATCAAACCTGCTTTTTTCAATATATAATCTTCATGTTTCTTTTTAGCACCGCTATTATCAAAGTTTTTATGATGGTTAGTGTGAATAACCGAGAATTTTTTGGCCTTTTTATGGTTAGTATTTAACATTTTAGGAAAGCTACCTGGACCATCACAAATCATAATACTATTTTTATCATCTTTAACTAGCCTGTCTAAAAAATAACTACAAAATTCAACATTATTACTAAACTGCTTTTTCTCATTAATTAAATAAGTATTGCCAATCACACCATTTTTAGCACTGATCTGTCTATATAAATATAGATAAGTTTGGTTATCATAAAATTGTTCAGCAACAAGTTTATTATCTTTATTAAATACATCAACTTTATGTATTTTGTTATTACATAAATATACTCGTTTTAATCGTGTATTATTTTCAAATACATCGATAACGCTTTGTTGGCGATTTATCTTTCGTTTATAAGCTATGTATTCACCACTTTTATTATTGAAAAATCTTGATATATTTTTATTTTGTTTTATCTCCACAGTACCTTTTAACATTTTTGCTAATTCTTTATATGGATGACTATTTTTCTTTCTTATTAATTTGTTAGATTTCTTTTTAAAATAGATAAATGGATTAAACATTTCCGTTCTTTTATCCATTTTATTTGAAGATACTAAACTTTTGAGAATACTATCATAATGTATTTTATAATCAAAAGTGACAATATGTCCTTTGATTTTATGATCTAAGAAGTACTTACTTCTAGTAAGCATAGCTGTTGTCATGCCGCCTTTATTAACATCTAACTCATGCACTATCATATATGCTTGCTTCATTGATGACCTCCTTGCTGTCATTGCTTAATGCACTTCACTTCTAACTACCAAATAAATGTCTAACCAATCGTTCACTTGACCTGCCATCTTGATATTTAAAATGTTTATTTAAAAAAGGTTCTACTTTATATTGATCAAAGTCTTCATTATTAAGCGAATCCATTAACGCTTCAAATGTTTGCACTATTTTACCAGGTACAAACGTTTCATAACTTTCATAAAAATCTCGTGTCGTAATATAATCTTCTAAATCAAATGCATAAAATAACATCGGTTTTTTAAATACTGCAAATTCATATATTAATGAAGAGTAATCACTAATCAAAATATCCGTAATAAATAACAAGTCATTTACTTCTCTTAATTCAGATATATCCAAGAAATACTTTTTAAATTTATTCGGAATTTTCAATTTATTTTTAACAAATGGATGCATTTTAAATAAAACTATGGCATTGTTATCTTCGCAATATTTAGCCAACCTTTGGAAATCAATTTTAAAGAACGGATAGTGTGCAGTATGATGTCCGCTTCCTCGAAATGTTGGTGCAAATAATATCACTTTTTTTCCTTTAATATTAGGTATTACTGTTTCCATTTTATTAATAATTTTAGTTTTATATTCTTCATCAAATAAGATATCTGTTCTAGGTACTCCAGTAGGTATTACATTTTGTTCTTTTATTCCAAATGCTTCTGCGTAATACGGAATATCATTTTCCGAAGAAACATATGCTTTAGTATAGTTTCTATGATTAAGAGAATTAAAGAATGGCCCACCCTTTTTTCCTGTTCTACTAAACCCTACTGTCTTAAAGGCCCCAACTGCGTGCCAAACTTGTATAATCTCTTGTGACTTGCGAAATTTAACTTTATAAAGCATAGGGTGATAATCATCAACGAAAATATAATCTGCTTTTCCTAATAAATATGGGAATTTAAATTTATCTTTAAACTTTCTTCTTTCTGTAATATGGGGTTTGAATAAAGCATGAATATCGTATTTTTGGTCTAAATTAACTTTAATCATTTCATCATATATGAATTTGAAGTTACCAGACATATTTGACCTTGAATCCGAAGTAAATAATACTGTTTTACCCTTTCGAAGATGGAAAAACTTAGTAACATAAAATATTGATTTGAAGATACTATCTCGAATGTTATATGCATAACTTCTATATTTAAGTCTCATCTCTTTATACATCTCTATTAACATACTATTTCTCTTTCTAGGCACCTTATACATTACATTTAATACAAGTTCGTTTACTTCACTTGAAATTTCAGGTTTAACTGTATAAACAGTGGTACTAGAGTTCCCACCTTTATGGAATTCTTTCATTAACCTTTCAAGTAAAAAGTTCACTTTTGCGTTTGAAGTTTCCAGAGCTTCATACAAGGCTAACTCTGTCTCATCAAGTTGTTCATAAAATTGATTAATGACTTCTTGATTCATAGTAGCAATATGTTCTTCTTGTTGTTTATTAACTAGTAGGTACTGTCCTGAAGATAAATAATAACCATTATCAAGAATAGCCACATTAAATCGACAAATAAATCTATTTTCATTAATTTCAACTTGATTAGCTTTTAATTCTTTTGTTTCTGTTAAGTTTCTTAAAACAAACTCACTATTTTCAATATTTAAATTATCTACATGTCCTTCTATAAATAACTGCACTCTTTCCCAATAAATATTATCTATATATAGTTTTGTCTTGATCAATATGAGCATCCTTTCGTATTACATAATCCATTTCAAAACTGTTTTTCCCCATGAATTAGATAAATCTGATTCAAAAGCATTGATAACATCATTAATAGTACGAATTTCAAACTCTTCGCCTTTTAATAATGCTAACTTGTCAATAATGTCAGGGTGTTTTTCATAAAGATTAACTACATTTTTAAAGTCTTCAGCACCACTTCGACTACTACCTATCACTGTCAGTCCTTTTTCTAAAATAAGTCTAGTATTGATTTCAACTGGCATTTCACTAACACCTAATAAAGAAATACTTCCTTCTGGTCTAATTAAATTAATGATTTGGTTGATTGCATCTTGGCTACCTTTACCTCCAACACATTCAAACCCATGATCTATGTCTAAATCATCGGTTATATTATCTATGTGGTATACGCCATTTACGAAAGAAAAATGACTTAATTTATAATCTGTTTTTCCAAAAACATATATTTGGGCTTTTGGATATAATTTTCTAAGTAGAAGTGCGGTAATATAACCTAAATTGCCATCTCCCCATACGCCAAACGACGATTTATGACCAGTTGCCTTTTGTTCAAAACGATCAATCGCATGCAAACTAACAGTAACTAATTCCGTGTATGACAATATACTTAAGTCGCTACCTTCTGGCAGAGGTACAACTCTATCATGTTTTAATAAATTGAAATCTTGCATAAATCCATCATAGCCACTCGATTTAAATTGACTGGTTGGTAAATAGTTTTCTAAAATGAATTCGCTATTTTCTATTGGTGTATTGGGAACCATGACTACTTTAGTACCTATTTTAAAGATACCTTTACTATCGAATACAACTTCACCTACCCCTTCATGAATTAAAGACATAGGCAACTTCTTTTTTAACGTTTGTTTATCTCTATTACCTGTATAATATCGTTGATCTGCAGCGCAAATGGATAAATATTGAGGACGAACTATAACATAATCACTAAAAATATCGACACTATCGTATGAAACTTCAAATTGTCTTGGAGAAGTAAGGCGATAAATTTGATTAATCATGATGGATGTCACCTTTGATAATAGCGTTAGCTACTTGTAAGTCATATGGCGTCGTTACTTTAATATTGAATGTTTCTCCTCTAACTAGTTTGACTGTCTGATTATTTTCAACGATAATTTTGCAAGCATCCGTCAATACTTCTTTTTGCTTCTCATTTAATCGGTTGTAACTTTCTTTCAATAATTTGATTTTAAAAGACTGCGGGGTCTGTCCTTGGTACATATGACTTCTTATTGGAATAGAAGTGACACTGTCTTGATTTTTAGCAACGACAATAGTATCAATAGCTTCAATAACAGTGTCTACAGCACCATATTTAATAGCTCCGTCAATATTTTCTTTGATTATTCGATATGTTAAAAAAGGCCTCACAGCATCGTGAGTGACTATAATATCGTCTTCTTCTATAGGTTTATATTTTTCAATATGTTCAACAATATTCATAATCGTTTCATTTCTATCTTTACCGCCTGCAATGACATCAATTCTTGAATCTGAAATATTATATTTTTTCAATGTATCAATCGTATGAGATAGCCATTTTGACGGTGTAGCAATGATGATTTTTTCAAATTCGTTTAACAAAATGAATTTCTCAATTGTATGTATTAAAATCGGTTTATTATCTAAATCTAAAAATTGCTTAGGTAAAGGAACATTCCCCATTCTTGAACCGATTCCACCAGCAAGTATTCCAGCAAATTTCATTTATCAATTCTCCTTTTAATCGTAACAAGGATATCATTTTTAAATTATTATATAACATATTTAATATATAACATAACAAACTAAGTTGTCTATCTATATATTAGCGAAGTGATTCATAATGAATACGGCTTTTTATAATGACTAAAAATATATTGATAAATAAAACTAAATCTACAAATTTATGTTTTATTTTTAATTCTGAGTATTCCTATAATATTTACAATCATACCCTTGATTTATAAAAATAACAGTTATATTCTTAATACATAACTTTTATAAAAAATGAATTGTTAAGGGAGTGTTGATTTTGGTTCCATTTTTAACAGTGGTTAATGTTATCGTGCTTATTGCCTTTATTATCATGTTAAATGTCATGGCTAGAAAGCATATATCATTTCCTAAACGTGTGTTTACAGCGTTAGCTATAGGCATCATTTTAGGTATCGCAATGCACCTCATTTATGGTGTGGACTCAAAAGTAATCGAAACTACAAGTGATTGGTTTAGTATCGTAGGTGACGGATATGTCGCATTACTACAAATGATTGTTATGCCTCTTATCTTTATTTCAATCGTTTCAGCATTTAGTAAAATTCAAATTGGGGATAAATTTGCTAAAATTGGTAGCTACATTTTTATGTTTCTCATCGGAACTGTTGCAATAGCTGCATTAGTAGGTATTGGATATGCTTTATTATTCGGTTTAGATGCATCTTCAATTGATTTAGGTAGTGCAGAACATTCACGTGGTAGTGAAATTTCAAAAGAAGCTAAAAACTTAACTGCACACACATTACCTCAACAAATATTAGAACTATTACCAAGCAATCCTTTCTTAGACTTTACTGGTCAAAGAACTACGTCTACGATTGCCGTAGTAATATTCGCTTCATTTGTAGGATTTGCCTATTTACGTGTAGCTCGTAAAGAACCTAATCATGGCGATGTACTTAAACGTGGTATAGAAGCCATTTATTCAGTTGTCATGGCTATTGTTACTTTCGTATTAAGATTGACACCATATGGTATCTTAGCCATTATGACATCAACAATTGCGACAAGTGACTTTGCTGCTATATGGACTTTAGGTAAATTTATGATTGCATCTTATGCAGCACTAATTACGATGTATATCATTCACTTAATCATTTTATCTATCCTTGGTATTAATCCAATAAAATATATGAAGAAAACATTCGAAGTGCTAGTGTTTGCCTTCACATCACGTTCAAGTGCTGGAGCGTTACCATTAAATATCCAAACACAAACAACACGTCTTGGTGTTCCTGAAGGTATCGCAAACTTCTCAGCAACATTCGGTTTATCAATTGGACAAAATGGATGTGCGGGTATCTACCCTGCTATGCTTGCAATTATGGTTGCACCAGTAGCTCATGTAGATATCGACTTACAGTTCATCGTGACATTAGTAGCAGTTGTTATCATAAGTTCATTTGGTGTTGCAGGTGTAGGTGGCGGTGCGACATTCGCTTCCATCTTAGTTTTATCAACTCTAAACTTACCTGTAGCTTTAGCCGGTGTTTTAATTTCTATAGAACCGCTTATAGACATGGGTCGTACTGCACTTAACGTCAACGATTCTATTTTAGCCGGTACTGGTACCGCAAAACTCACTAAAAATTGGGACAAAAAATCATTTGAATCTAATGAATACGGTGAATTAACAACGAATTAAATTTCAGATTAAAAAAGGGAGAATGCCTATTGTAGTGGCATTCTCCCTTTTTATGTTCATGTATTTATTATTTTTTAATTAATCCTGCATTATTCAATTGATTCAACATGTCTAATCTTGTTTTATTTCCCATAAATGATTCAATTTGTTCTGACCAGGTTTCGCTTCTTTCACCATTGGTACGTTCTTTATAATAATTACTTATTGTTTGATCATAATCTTGTAGTTCACTAATTTGTTTGTCTTTATCTGAATTATATTTGTTTCTATGGAAGACATGCTCTAAAGGTAAGCGGGGTTTCGCTGCACCATTTTCATTATCAGCTGGTTCACCAACAGCCATTCCAAATAGAGGGAAGGTATATTCAGGTAAGTCTAAAATCTCACGTACTCGTCCAACATCGTTACGTAATGAACCTAAATAAACCATACCATATCCCATATCTTCAGCTGCGACTGCAATGTTTTCTGCAACAAGTGCAACATCAATAGAACCTACTAATAAACCTTCAGCTGATTCAAATGAAATTTCCATATTTGATTCTGCTTTTTCATTAACTAAATTATGACGATAATAATCTAAAACAAATACAAATAAAAATCCATTTTCAACAACATACGGTTGTCCTGATACTTCTTTCAAATCTTCTTTAATTTTAGGGTCATCAACACCAATGATTGAATATGCTTGTAAAAAACTAGATGTTGATGCGCTTTGACCTGCTTCAACCAATTTCTCTACTATTTCTTGGCTTAATGGTGTTGTTTTAAAACGACGCACCGAATGATGCTTTTTCATTAACTCATATACATAATCTGACATTATAGTTCCACTCCTATATATTCGAAAAATAAAATTCCCGTAATTTATCTTTAATTATTGTATACCCTTTTCAATTAGATTTTAAATGAGTTGCACTCACTAAAATGATAGTCTTACAATGATTAAATCGTGTTTTATGAAAGTTATGATTTAACATGTTAGTATCGAGGTATAGTATGATGTAATAAAATTACACCATATTATCAATCATAAGTATTTAGTTGAGAATGAAGTTATTATTTTAATATTAAAAAGTATCATTATTAATATTAATAATTACTTACTCTATTCTAAATAATAATTTCATTAGATATGCTAAAACACTTACAACATCAATTTTAAAAGTATATATTCATATGTACGAGTTGATGAAGTTGACTATTTAATATCTAGATGTAATAATATTAAACAAGAGATTAGAATTATTATAATTAAACAATGATTGTTATCTAATTCTAATAAAACATTCTCAATTAATCAGGAGGAATTTAACTATGTCTTTAATTAATAAAGAAATCTTACCATTCACAGCGCAAGCTTACGATCCAAAGAAAGATGAATTCAAAGAAGTATCTCAAGAAGACTTAAAAGGTTCTTGGAGTGTAGTATGCTTCTATCCTGCAGACTTCTCATTCGTTTGTCCAACTGAATTAGAAGACTTACAAAACCAATATGACAAATTACAAGAATTAGGCGTAAATGTATTCTCAGTTTCTACTGATACTCATTTCGTACACAAAGCTTGGCATGATCATTCAGATGCTATCAGCAAAATCCAATACAATATGATTGGTGACCCTTCTCAAACAATCACTCGTAACTTCGACGTATTAGATGAAGAACTTGGTCTAGCACAACGTGGTACATTCATTATCGACCCTGATGGTGTTGTACAAGCTGCAGAAATCAATGCTGATGGAATCGGCCGTGACGCTAGTACATTAGTTCACAAAATCAAAGCTGCTCAATATGTACGTCAACATCCAGGTGAAGTTTGCCCTGCAAAATGGGAAGAAGGTTCTGAAACTTTACAACCAGGATTAGACTTAGTAGGTAAAATTTAAGGAGGCATTAATTAATTATGCTTAATGCTGATTTAAAACAACAATTACAACAATTACTTGAGCTAATGGAAGGCGACGTTGAATTCGTCGCTAGCCTTGGCTCTGATGATAAATCTAAAGAATTAAAAGAATTATTAGATGAAGTAACAGAGATGTCATCTCACATCACTCTTACTGAAAAAGAATTGAAACGTACACCTAGTTTCTCAGTAAATCGTCCAGGCGAAGAAACTGGTATTACTTTCGCAGGTATTCCTTTAGGTCACGAATTTAACTCACTTGTATTAGCTATTTTACAAGTAAGTGGTCGTCCACCTAAAGAACAACAATCTGTTATTGATCAGATTAAAGGACTTGAAGGTTCATTCCATTTTGAAACCTTTGTAAGTTTAACTTGTCAAAAATGTCCAGATGTTGTTCAAGCATTAAACTTAATGAGTGTAATCAACCCTAACATTACACATACAATGATTGACGGTGCAGTATTCCGTGAAGAATCTGAAAACATCATGGCAGTACCTGCTGTCTTCTTAGATGGAGAAGAGTTTGGTAACGGCCGTATGTCAATTCAAGATATTCTTAACCAATTAGGAAGTACTGCTGACGCATCAGAATTCGAAGGCAAAGACCCTTATGATGTATTAGTTATCGGTGGCGGTCCAGCAAGTGGTAGTGCTGCAATTTATACGGCACGTAAAGGTTTACGCACTGGTATTGTGGCTGACCGCATTGGTGGACAAGTTAATGATACTGCTGGTATTGAAAACTTCATTACTGTTAAAGAAACAACAGGTTCTGAATTTTCATCTCATTTAGCAGACCATATTGCTCAATACGACATTGATACTATGACTGGTATTCGTGCTACTAATATTGAAAAAACAGATAGTGCAATTCGCGTTACGTTAGAAAACGATGCTGTACTAGAAACTAAAACAGCCATCATTTCTACAGGTGCAAGTTGGCGTAAACTTAATATTCCAGGCGAAGATCGTTTACTCAACAAAGGTGTTGCTTTCTGCCCTCACTGTGATGGTCCTTTATTTGAAAACAAAGACGTTGCAGTAATCGGTGGCGGTAACTCAGGTGTTGAAGCAGCGATTGATTTAGCTGGAATTGTTAAGCATGTCACTGTCTTCGAATATTCAGAAGAATTGAAAGCTGACAGTGTACTTCAAAATCGTTTACGTTCATTATCAAATGTTGATATCAAAACTAAAGCAAGAACAACAGAAGTTATTGGTGAAGACCATGTCACTGGTATTAAATACGAAGATATGAACACTGGCGAAGAACAAGTGGTTAATTTAGATGGTATCTTTGTACAAATCGGTTTAGTACCTAACACAGCATGGATATCAGATGCTGTTGAATTAAATGGTCGTGGAGAAGTTGTTATTGATAATAATAACAGCACAAACGTTCCAGGTATCTTTGCCGCTGGTGACGTGACTGATCAGAAAAACAAACAAATCATTATTTCTATGGGTGCAGGCGCAAATGCTGCCCTAAACGCATTCGATTATATTATTAGAAATTAATACCCGCTATAAAACATTTCATTAAAATATATCTTCAAAACAGAATTCCTTAATGGAATTCTGTTTTTTTATTATTATATTCAATAAACATGTTATGATATAAGTAATGAAAAATTTTTATCTTTTAACATCGTTGGGTTTTTACATTATGACGTAAACTGTTTTCTAGTCTAAATCCATCACACATCATATATTTTAAAGGAGCTATTATGAATACCTTAAATCATATTACTAAAGTGAAAATTTATGAAATCCAAACATTTTTAGACATCCCTAGAAAACTTTCACCACTCGAAACCTTACATATTGCTTTTCAACCACACAATGTGAACCTTATTTATAACAATATGGGAAAAGACGAACAAACATACATCGAAAACTTGTTAAAGGATGCTTCATCAACTGTTAACGTTAATGAAGACATAAAGACTACTTGCAAATTAACAGATCAATTAGGATTCTTCTATAAAGAATCTACAGATGAATATATTATAGACCCTATCTATTTAAATAAGGTAAATGAATATGTTTTTACTGGACTCTATGAATATAAAGACTTAGATAATGATAACAAGCAATTGCTAAAAGAATTTAAAAAGCTAGATGAAAAAGTACGTTACAATATAGAACATACTAATTTAAAAGATTATTTAACAACTTTAAAAGCAAAAGATATTCAAAACATCTTAAAATTTTACGAATTTAAAAATACTTCAAAATTAAAAAAAGCTGATGCTGTGAAATTAATCAATGATACATTCTTTGAAAATAATGAATTGTTAGAACGTGTATTCAATCAATTTACAAATTCAACATTATTTATATTTCAATCTATATATGAAAACGACAAAAATTACACTTCCAATATAGATATCGCATCAACAGTTAATGACGTTCAAGAACTCACTTCACCATCACAGTTATTCAATTATTCATTTATATTCAACTACAATGCACGTTATAATATCGTTTCGATACCATATGACGCATTAGATTTTATAGATAAATATATTCAGTCAACTGGTGGCTTAGAATCGGTTATTGATGACCAAATTGAAAGAATCGGCACTCAAAAAGATAATATATTTGAATCACTAGCAGAACATTCATTAATCTCTGAAATTGAGGATGATTTAACTGGTTGGGATAGTTTAGGTGACTTTGATAGCTTAGCAGATTCTGAAGACAATTTTACTGAAAATGATATCATTGAGGCATTTGAGGAAAATAATCCAGATAATAAAGACGAGTTAGATAACAGTACATTAGAATCAGTTAACATAGAAAATTATATGGATCCAGAAATCCGTCAAAATCTAGTGCAAGAGCAATTGAAGCATTTTAAAAATGATCCTAAAAAACAACATTACGTTACACCTCTAAATATCTATATTGCAATCACAAATCTGTATGGTTATGCTTCTTTAGAGCGTGTGTCCTATTTGATGAAACATCTATATAATAAAGAGATGACTCAAAATAATATCAAAGATGAGATTAAAGATATGGATATCAGTCGTTTAGTCACTATTCAAAACGATATGCTATTACATCCTGTCATTCCTTTGTTAACAAATAGTAGTGATATTGATGACCCGTTTAAAGAGTTCTATGTACCAGACAATTTAGATGAACTGCTAACATATGTAAACAATGAATATTATGAACGCAATACCAAACTTAAACAGTTCATTAAATTCATTAGAAATAACATTAAAGCAAATGATGATATTGAAAAAGAAAAAGCCGTTCAGTATATACTATTTCATTTACGAATAGCACCCGATGAAGAACATGCTGTTGAAATGATGAACAATCTTATTAAAGAGGATAAGATTTTACCAGTACCGGATAAAACATTGAGCAAACAAATAGAAAAAGGTTGGACTCATCTAAGATTATGGAGTACACGTGGTTTTACAGTTCAAGAAATCTTGAATTCCACTAAATAATGAACGTACACAAAATGTTCATAGTTCATTATTTAATCAATGCTTAAACATTCAAATCATTTTTGATACGTGATACGCTATAATATATAATAAATTAAACACAATGAATATTGTACGAATAAAAGGAGTACCAAACCTAATGAAGAAAAGAGTCCTACTCACGTTAATCTTATCATTTGCACTTGTACTATCAGCTTGTGCCAATAAAAGTGAAGATGACAATGATCAAGATTCACATAGTAATGCTCATGCACCTAAAAATGCTAAGCAATTAAAAGAAAAAGATATTTTCACTTCTAACAAAAAGAATGCAACAATAAGTGAAGATGAAATGAACAAAGCACTTGAAAAATATTTACAAGTCAATAGCGATATTCTTGATAATAAGTACGTTATCCAACACCAATTAGATCGTCAAAGTGATAGCAGTAAAAAGATTACTAAAAAACAATCAGATCGTTTAAGTGAACTATCTAATTTGGCTGTTAAAAACGACTTACACTTCAAAAAATTCGTGAATAATAATAAAATTCCAAATGAATATAAAGATCCAACCAATCGTATTATCAAATATTTCAAAGCATTAAATAGTACTATTGCTGATGTCGATGAAGAGATTGAACAATTAAACTATCAACCTCAAAATTCAATCAATGTTGTTGATGTGCCAACTAACTATGCAGGCGATGTAAATAAAAAACAACAAGATAAAATCAAATCATTCTTGGATAAGAAAAATATCAAGACAGACGTTTTTGATAAATAGTAAATAAGCTTCTATTCGGTAAGTTTCATTATGAAAACTAATCGAGTAGAAGCTTTTTGTATGCTGTATTTATTTGGTTATACGCATTTATCGTAACATTGACATCATTACAATACTTAGTCACACTAATAAATGAGCAAAATTTTAAAAACAACATATATTTATAGGAGTGAGAACATGAAACGTCGCGTAATTTTTGTGATTATTGCAATTTTATCAACTGTTGCTACAATCATTATGTGCGCTAAGCATCCGACAGGCCCACATACAATAAGCTTAGATAAACCTGCAGAACTTTGGACTGCTATTGGTACTGTAGTTGCATTTGCGCTACCTGCACTTATTTTAAGTATTTTCAATCATCTTACTACTAGAATTATATCTAGCGTTCTACAAATTATTGCAATTGTACCTTGGTCTGGATTAGCTGTTGTCGCATTTATCCTAGAAGACTATTCAGTCGGTATTACTGCTGCAATTTCTGTTATTTTAATTATTATTAGTACGTTCGTTACTTTAATTGTGGGATCACCTAAACAGAAGAAACAAAATTCATAAAACAAGACACCCGGCTGTCTTAATTTATAAAAAAAGTGAAATGCGTTTGTATCATACACGCATTTCACCTTTTTATTATATTTCAATCAAATATGGCTTACAGTTTTCAACGTTAGCAGTTAATGCTTCGTCTTTTGTTAGTTGCTCTAAATAAACAAATAGACATCTAATAACAACTTGATGCGCTACAATAACAATCGCTTCTGCTTTTTTATCTACAATCGTATCGAAAAACATCGAAACTCTATCATAAACATCTTGATAACTTTCTCCTTCAGGTGCTTTTTGAGTAAAGCTATGGCGAAAATCTTTGTAATTATCGTCATTAAAATATTTATAAAAATGCTGATCTTCCGATACTTCTTTTTTAAATTTACCTTCAAACACACCTAATGATCTCTCTTTAAGTAAATCTGTAGAAGTCGTAGGAATATTGTATGGAAATATTGCTTCATATGTTTGCTGTGTTCTCAATAAACTCGACACGTACACATGATCAATCGCTTTATTCGCAAAGTAACCTACTAATGCTTGTGCACTTTCAGTTCCTTTTTCAGTTAATGGCACATTAAGTTGACCACAGAAATAAGGTTCTCCGTGCTTATTATCATAATTTGATTTAGATTCACCATGTCTTACTAAATATATTTTCACTTTAATTCCCACCCTAATTTGCTTAACTTGATTTACTTAATAATAAATTAATTGATAGACCAATCAAAATAATACCTACTGCATAATCAAAAATTGCTTTAATTTTCGGATTACTGAATAATAATTTAATATATTGGAATATGAATACACAAAATAAAAACCAACAACATACGACTAACACTACAGATAAGACTAAAATCGCCACTTGAGATGTCATATGTATATTTCCTTGTGATAAAAATTGAGGCAGTATACTCACGTAATAAAGTAATGCTTTAGGATTTAATATGGTACTTAAAAATCCTTGTCTATACGATGAAAGATATGAAACTTTGTTTAAATCTTGCTTTTGATCATTAAAAGACATAGACTGACGCGCTGACAAAATAGAACGAATACCTAAATAAATTAAGTAACACGCCCCAAATATTTTAATTAATAGAAAGACGTAATATAAACTTGTTAATATGTATATAATTCCGAAAATAGCTAAACACGCATAAACAATATGACCAGTCGTAATGCCCAATGCAGCTAACATACCATTTCTTTTTCCAGAATGGACAGTATTCTTCATGACGATTAGAAAATCTGGTCCCGGTACGATAATCATTAATAGTGAAATTAAAATAAACGTTACAATACCTTCCATGATGAATCCCTCCATAATAGTATCCTATCAAGAGTCGCATAAACATACAACAAAACGAAAAATATTGAGAATAGACTAACAATTCATGTATATAAAATTAATAGAATTAAACATATTCAAATATGATTGCCTAATTAAAATTAAATGTGTACAACGAAAAAATATTAATAGAATTAAGTTGTTTTAATTGGTATTTTAATTTAATTCATGATACTATGTACATGTAGTTATTAAGTAACTACAAAGTCTTTTATATTCATGAACATAATACTCCTGGATGGCGTTACCCAGCGTCATCCTCTTTTTATGCAAAAATTTAAGTGGTATTGCAATTTTCATTTTATAAATTATTTAAAAACCATTTACTTTATTTATTAACTATCTTTTAGGGTACAAAATAAATGAGGAGGGTTTTTATGAAAATACTTATTATAATATTAGGCATACTAGTTATGTTGTCATGGAGTTACCTATTCTATGTATTTAAAAAGAAAGGTTATGGCCAACAATCAATTAGAATTCAAAATATTATCCTTCTTTCTTGTCTTTTAACACTTCTAATGACCATTTTAGCAAGCATATACGTAGAATGATAAACTGATACTTACAATTCCAAAATAAAATGATATACAAAAATAGAGATGTCCTTATTTTCGAAGGTCATCTCTATAACTATATTTCAATTATTTTTTTCTTAAGGCTTTTAAGATTAAAGAAACTACAAAAATTAAAATAATTGAACCTAGTAATGCTGGGAAGATATAAATTCTACCTAATTCTGGACCCCAATGTCCAAAAATCATTGATCCAACCCAAGCACCAACGATACCAGCAATAACATTACCTAAAATACCTCCTGGGATATCTTTACCAAGAATTGCGCCTGCAATCCAACCGATAAGACCACCTACGATGATCATTCCTATTAGTCCAAACATGTATCTTCACTCCCTTCAATATGTAATTATTATATTGTCTACTTAAGGTGTATACCCCATATTCACTATTCGAAACGAATTTGGATAAAAATTTATTAAATTCAGTAAATAAATAGATATTTATTGATTGATTCTTATTAATCATTAGTTTAAAATTTTTAATTGCGATTAATTTAACAAAAATAAATAACTACTAACTAAATGGGATGGTTGTTAACATAATGATTATGGGAGGATGCATTATATGAAGAAAAATAAACTATCCTTTTTTAAAATATGCTTCGATGTGTTGAGTGCTATTTCAATTATTCTAATCCTATCTATTATTACACTTAACTTCTTTATCAAAGGTCATTTACACGGTCAGTTTGAAATCGGATTTCATGTGGAAAGCAAACAAATATATTTAATGACATTTTTAATTCTATTAATTATTTGTAGCAGCTTAACTTCATATATTATTGGCCATGTTAGTAAGAATAAATAGGAAAAAGCTATGGTTATGACATTTATTATCAAGTGTCTTAACCATAGCTTTTTTGATGATTTATATTTGACTTTATTCAGGAATAAATACTTCTGCTTCACTATCATTTGGATAGTAATATCCGTTTGGAATACATTGCAATTCTATCAATAAGTTCCATTCAGTTTTTAAATAAACACTACTACTATTTTCACTATCTTCATATCTAGAATTATCATGTTTTTCTGATAAAGGTATTGCTCCTGCTTCTACTGCTTGTTTGATTGCTACATCCATATCTTCTACAAAAATTGAAATATGATTAAAACCTAAATCCTCTAATCTTAAAGGTGATTTTTGATCACTATTTTGAATTTCAAACATTTCTATATTGGCGCCATTACCTATGACAATCATTCTTTGCTTTATAATTTCTGCTCCTTCTGATAAACCAAGCATTCTCTCAACCTCTTTACCCTTACGAGGTTCGTCATCATAAGTTAATCCATCATAAGCAACTTTTGCTCCAAATGCATTTTTTAAAAATTTTGTTGCTTCATCGATATTGGGAACAGTTAAACCTACATGATTAATACCTTTAATATTATCCATCAACAATACTCCTAACCGTATTTTTTATTAACTCGTTACTTCTAATAACAAGTTGTAACAAGCGATTTAATTTACTCTACTTACTTCCCCTATTTAATGGAGCATATTCATTGATAAGACTTTTAATAATATTAAGATATTGCTTACCTATCTTTTCTAAATCATTCGTACATTGCCTTATCTCTAGTTTTAAAAAACACAAAAATAACCCCGTAAGCCTATACTTACGGGGTTTGACAATAAATTATATATTATTGTTCTTCTTTAACATATGGTAATAAAGCCATATGACGTGCGCGTTTGATAGCAGCTGTCAACATACGTTGATATTTAGCTGAAGTACCAGTTACACGACGTGGTAAAATTTTACCGCGTTCTGAGATAAAACGTTTTAATAATTCAGTGTCTTTATAATCGATATGAGTAATACCATTTGCTGTGAAATAGCATACTTTTTTACGACGACGTCCGCCTCTTCTTGGTCCACCTGCCATGGTTAACTGCCTCCTTTTAATTTATTTTTTAATTAGTTATTTTTTAGAATGGTAAATCATCATCACTAATATCAATAGGTCCGTTTGCATTTGCAAATGGGTTATCTGATTGATTTGAATTAGATTTAGATGAATTGTTGTTATACGAAGTATTTTGTCCTGATTGTTGACCACCGAATCCTTGACCGTAGTCTTGGAATTCGTTGTTTTGTGAACGTTGGCCACCGCCGTTTTGTGAATTCTTAGGTTCAAGGAATTGAACACTGTCACAAACGACTTCAGTTACAAAGATACGACGACCTTCTTGATTTTCATAACTACGTGACTGTATGCGACCATCAACGCCAGCTAAACTACCTTTAGATAAGTAGTTATTTACATTTTCTGCTTGTCTTCTGAAAACAACACAGTTAATGAAATCTGCTTCGCGTTCCCCTTGAGCATTCGTGAAAGTACGATTAACTGCTAGAGTAAATGTCGCTACACTTACGCCTGAGGGAGTGGTTCTGTATTCTGGATCTTTCGTCAAACGACCTACTAATACAACTCTATTTATCATTTAAACGCCCCCGTCCAATTATTACTTATCTTGGTCTTCACGGATAACGATGTAACGAATGATATCGTCATTGATTTTAGCTAAACGTTGGAATTCGTCAGTAGCTCTATTGTTATCTGATTTGATACGTACGATGTTATAGAAACCTTCTTTGAAATCATTGATTTCATAAGCTAGGCGACGTTTACCCCAGTCTTTTACTTCTAAAACTTCTGATCCTTCTGAAGCTAAGATACCGTTAAAGCGTTCTACAACTGCTTTTTTCGCATCTTCTTCAATGTTTGGACGTACGATGTACATAATTTCATATGTTCTCATTGTATATTTGCACCTCCTTGTGGTCTATACGGCTTACCATCATTTTTGTGATAAGCAAGGAATAATTTTCATTACTCACAATCAAGAATTATAGCACAGAGTATTACTTTTTACAATCATATTTAATAATACATAGTCCTCAAAAATTATCATTAACTTAGTAACTGACAGTTATCCATTAATTTAGAATGTTCGCACACTTATTTTTGCATAAATTTTTTAATAACTTTTTATAAAAATAAACATTAATCTACATAGTAAAATCTATCGGTATATTGTGCAATTTTCATCATTGTAAATAGAATTTAATTGTAATAATATCATTGTTACGTTTTTAATTTAATTGCATTTAATTTTTATAAACAAAGGAGTACATATATGTTAAAGAAAGTATCATACTCGGTGTTAGCCGCATCGATGTTAACTACAATTTCAGGTATCAATTTATCATACGCTGACGAAAATTCAAAAAATACTGATGACAATAAAAATGAAAAAGGCACAATGGGTTATGGTTATCAACAATATATGAAAAAACATCCAGAAAAAGCTGAAAATAAAACACAAAATCGTTCTACTTTTTCAACTAAATCTCGTGCAGCAACAACAAATAATGGTGAGCGAGTATTAGATATTTCTGAATGGCAAGGTAATTTGACTGACGCTCAAGTCAAACAATTAAAGAAAAAGTATGACTTTATAATCATTCGAGGACAATACGGATCTGAATATGTCGATAAATGTTTACAACATAATTCTGAACTATTAGATAAGAACAATATGAAGTTTGGTGTTTATTCGTATAGTATGTATGAAAATGCTGACGATGCTCGCTACGAAGCGAAAATGTTATATAATCGTGCGCCAAAAGCTGAATTTTATGTTAATGACTACGAACAACAAACTGTTACTTCTGGCGATGCTAATACCGCCACAATAGCATGGGCTAACCAAATGAAAAAATTAGCTGGCGATAAAAAAGTTCTATTCTACTCTTATGAGAATTTTATGGTAAACAATGTGGCAAATGCCGTTAGTTCATACGATGGTTACTGGTTAGCGTCATATCAAGCTCAAGAACCAACTCGCGAAAAAGTACTTTGGCAATATACTGATAGCTTCTACTCACCAGAGTTAAACCAGAACGTAGATGCTAACTATGTAGATTCAAACGTAAACACAAACTGGTTTACATCGTAAATTTTTATAAAAAGCACTTCACAAATACGAACACTTGTTCTATAATAATGTTGAGGTGTTAAACATGAAATTGAATTTAGATTGGGATAAAGACTTTCAAGAGTTTCAAGATATATTAAATTGTGGTTTACACCCAGAATGGTTGTATAATGCTAAAGCAAATATGATTTTAGAGCCTGCCTATACTGGTGAAGGTAAACAATTTTTTAGAACAACAGATATTATTAAAGCAAGCGAAACTATTCCTTTCTTTTAAAATAAATTATCTTTAAATCAAGCAATGTAGTCTGTCACTAAGCAACTCCGACCTAGCACTACATTGCTTTTTTTAATATTAAAAAACTACTCTAGATATTCTAGAGTAGTTATAATCCCTATTATTTAACGTTTATACATTAAATCTGAAGTGGACAATGTCGCCATCTTGCATGATATAATCTTTACCTTCTAAGCGTTGTCTACCCGCTTCTTTAGCACCATGTTCTCCACCATGTTCAACGTAATCACTATAACTTGTTACTTCTGCACGAATGAAACCACGTTCGAAGTCAGTATGAATAATTCCGGCACATTGGGGTGCTGTCATTCCTTGTACGAATGTCCATGCACGTACTTCTTGTACACCAGCAGTGAAGTATGTTGATAATCCTAATAAATCATAAGTTGTACGAATTAAACGATCTAATCCTGGTTCTTCGATACCTAAATCTTCTAAGAACATTTCTTTATCTTCGTCATCTAATGTTGCTATTTCTTCTTCGATTTTCGCACTAATTACAATTACTTCAGAATCTTCTTGTGCAGCATAATCACGAATTGCTTTAACTTTATCGTTTTCTTCATCGCCAATTTCATCTTCACCAACATTAGCAATATATAACATTTTTTTAGATGTTAATAATTGTGCTTGGTTAACCCATTTTTGATCTTCATCATTGAATTCAATACTACGAACTGGTTTACCTTCTTCTAACGTTTCTTTGATTTTTGATAAAATGCGTAATTCCATTTCCGCTGTTTTATCTTTTTGTCGAGCCATTTTTTCAATCTTAGGTAAGCGTTTCTCTACTGATTCTAAATCTGCTAATACTAATTCCATGTTGATAACTTCAATGTCATCTAATGGATTTACTTGTCCAGAAACGTGAGTAACATTTTCATCATCAAACGCACGTACAACTTGGCAAATTGCATCTACTTCTCTAATGTGTGATAAGAATTTATTTCCTAGACCTTCACCTTTTGACGCACCTTTAACAATACCAGCAATATCCGTGAATTCGAATGTTGTCGGAATCGTTTTCTTAGGTTGAACCATTTCTTCTAATTTTAACAAACGTGAATCCGGAACTTCTACGATTCCTACGTTTGGATCAATTGTTGCGAATGGGTAGTTCGCCGCTAAAGCCCCCGCTTTAGTAATTGCATTAAAAAGTGTAGACTTCCCTACGTTTGGTAAACCTACAATACCTGCTGTTAAAGCCATTAATCATTCTCCTAACTTTCTGTATCTTGATTGGATACTAAAATTTTCTTTAATTTTTTATTAAACGTCTGACGTGGAATCATAATACTACGATGACAATTTTCACATTTAATTCTTATATCAGCGCCCATTCTTATGATTTTAAAACGATTTGTTCCACATGCATGTTGTTTTTTCATTTCTACTATATCATTTATTCCGTAATTTGACGTCATGAAATTACCTCCAATGATAACTAGCCACGTTTTTGCTCATCGTATGGGGCAAAAATAGGTTTAGGCATCTTAATATTTTCTCTAACAAATAATCGTTGTACTTCTTTTCTAATAATTCTTCCTCCAGATGCACCTTCGCCTGGTATTGTTTCAGCAGAAATTCTAATAGTAACTTTATTATTGTCTATAGAATCAATACCTTCTACTACTGGATCACTCACAAATAAGTAATACTTACTTCTAAGTGATTGGAATAATTTATTTAACTCTTTCTCAACGTGATCTAAATTTTCTTCTACTGAAACTGGTATAGCTACAATGGATGTACCATTAGTAATAGAAAAGTTAGTAATTTCACCCATACTACCATTTGGCAAGATTGTTAATTCACCAGAAATTGTATTAATACGCGTTGATCTAAGCCCGATAGATTTTACAGTTCCCTCAGCGACTGTAGTACCACCGCTATTAATTTTAACATAGTCACCAACATCAAATTGATTTTCAAATATAATAAAAAATCCAGTTATGATATCTTTAACTATTGTTTGCGCACCAAAACCAACTGCTAGTCCTACTACACCAGCACTAGCTATAATGCCTTCAACACTGATACCAAATTTACTTAAAATTGTAGTAATAACAATAAACCATACTATATATTTAACTACATTTTGTACGAGTGATATTAATGTATTGGAACGTTTTTTATTTCCTTTTTTACTTTTGTTTTGAATTTTAAATCCTTGTTCTATAACTTTGTTCAAAATACTTATTACAATAATAGCAGCTACAATATAAATCAAAATTGTAATAATTTTAATAGCTAAGTTTTCATATGTTTCTACTTTTGTAAGTGGTTCTAATAAAGAAGAAAGGATATGTTTGACCTGATTCATTGTGTAATTACCTCCTCATCTCAATCATTTCATAATTAAATCATTATATCTTAAAATCACGATTTTTTAATCGGTCTACGGTTTTATAAGCTACTAATATATTGCTGTTTATATTATTTTAATCATTACGATTACTCAAAATTTTGATTAAGTTGTTTAATTAACAACTTAAATTCTTCTTCTGATTTGAATTCAAATGTAATTTTTCCAACACTCTTTTTAGTTGATATATCAACTTTAGCACCATATTGTTCTTTTAGTTCTCTTTCTTGTTTTTGAATAAATTTAGGTTTGTTTAATTTAGGTTCGTCTGTATTTATCTTTGTGGAGTTTTGGTTTAAATAATCATTGATATAACTTTCTAAGTATCTTACGCTCCATGATTCTTTAGCTGCTTTTTTAGCTACTGTTTTCATTTTTTGAGGAGATTTTAAACCTAATAGTGTACGTCCATGGGCTCCAGATAACTCACCATTTCTCACCATCTTAGCAACATCAGTAGGAAGTTTTAATAACCGCAACATGTTAGCAATATATGGACGTGATTTAGCAAGTCGTTGAGCTACTTCTTGTTGTGTTATATTTAAATCTTCCATAAGTTTCTTATAACTTTCAGCTTCTTCAATCGCGTTTAAATCTTCTCGTTGTAAATTCTCAATGATGGCTAATTCCATCATATCTTCATCAGATAAATCTTTAACAATTGCAGGAATTTCAGTTAAACCTAATTGTTTAGATGCTCTAAAACGTCTCTCACCTACAACAATATAGTAACCTTGAACAGTTTTTCTTAAAACAATAGGTTGTAATACACCATGTTGTTTTATCGATTGTGCCAAATCATTTAATTTATACTCATCAAATGTTTTTCTCGGTTGATAAGGATTAGCTTTGATTAATGCTAATGAAACGGAATGTATATGTTCATCTTTGTTTAATTTTAATCTTTGATCTTCTTGATGAGCCATTTTTTCACATCTTTCTATATGAATTTAACGCTTTGATATTGATGTATATCGTATCTCTATTCATTTTAAAAATTTACATCTTTTTTCACAAGTAGTAATGATAACTTACAAGAAATTCTTTTCATATTGTTTAACTATGTCATCAGCGTAACATTAATATCAGAATTTATTTTTTAATCTAAATTTTCAGAAAAATTGTTGACAAATGATTCTACTATATGTAAGCTATGTATTAACAATTACAAAACGAAACATTTTACACACTATAAAAAGGAAAGTAAAACTTACACTGCTTATACAGAGAATCTTCACAAGCTGAGAGAAGATATTGAAAGAAAGTTTGAAAATGGCCTTGGAGTGTTGATGCCAATACGAGGTATCAACGGGTTCGCCCGTTATAGCGATACAGTATTAACATTTTGTTAAATGGCGTACTGGAATTTCTAGACGCACATTTTATCGTTAATACTCATTTCTTCAGTTTGAATTAATGAGTTTTTTTAATGATAATTTTGTGATTCTTATTATTTATCAGTGCCTCTTATTTTAGCAATATGGTGTACTGATAGAGGTTACTTTAGCAATAAAGTAGCAAACAAAGGTGGTACCACGAAACTAAAGCTTTCGTCCTTTACATCCGAATCTATCGGGTTTAAAGGACGGAAGCTTTTTTATTTTAATTAAGGAGGGTCTAGTAATGAAGGATACAGAACTAGCACAAATAGCTTTAACTAAAGATCATACAGGAGCTATCGCAAATCCAATATATTTATCAACTGCTTACCAACATCCTCAACTAGGTCAGTCAACAGGTTATGACTATACAAGAACTAAAAATCCTACTCGCTCAGCATTTGAAGAATCATTCGCCAAATTAGAGAAAGGTGTTGCATCATTTGCAACATCTAGTGGAATGGCTGCGATTCAATTAGTTTGTAATTTATTCAAACCAGGAGATGAAGTCTTAGTCGCTTTTGATTTATACGGAGGTACTTTTAGATTATTTGATTTCTATGAACAACAATATGGCGTGAAGTTTAAATACGTTGATTTTCTAAATTATGAAGAAGTTGAAAAGGCAATTACACCACAAACAAAAGCACTTTTCATTGAACCTATTTCAAATCCGCAAATGATAGATATTGATGTCACACCGTATTACGTATTAAGTAAACAACGTCATTTACTGACAATCATTGATAATACGTTTTTAACGCCATACCTATCAACACCATTAGAAGAAGGCGCTGATATTGTTTTACATTCAGCAACCAAATATATAGGCGGACACAATGATGTTTTAGCTGGTGTAGTAACAGTTAAAGATGAAAGTTTAGCTGAAGAACTAGGACAATTTCATAATATGATAGGTGCTACCCTTTCACCTTTAGACAGTTATTTATTACAAAGAGGGCTTAAAACACTACATCTTCGTATTGATCGTTCTCAAGAAAACGCTAAAAAGTTAGCTACTAAATGTCAGGAATTAGAAGCAATTGATGAAGTACTATATAGTGGTCGCACTGGAATGTTAAGTTTACGCCTCAATAAGGCGTTTAGCGTCCCTAAATTTTTGGAAAATTTAGATATTTGCATCTTTGCTGAAAGCTTAGGCGGTACTGAAACATTTATTACATTCCCCTATACCCAAACTCACGTTGACATGCCTGACGTAGAGAAAGATAAACGTGGTATCGATGAACAGTTAATTAGATTATCAGTCGGAATAGAAGATTATAACGATATTGAAGCAGATATTATTCAAGCTTTAGCGCATTCAAAATTAGGAGTGATTTCATGAATTTATCAATAGATACTGAAGTGATTTTTGATGAACGACGCGGAAAAGATTATATTTCAGCAAATCCACCTTACTATGATTCATCAACATTTCACCAAGATCAACTTGGTGGCAATCAACTATATGACTATGCAAGAAGTGGTAACCCAAACAGAACAATTTTAGAGGAAAAATTGGCACACTTAGAAAATGGAAAATATGGATATGCTTTTGCTTCTGGCATAGCAGCAATATCTGCAGTTTTACTTACTTTAAAAACTGGTGACCATGTCATATTACCTAATGATGTATATGGTGGTACTTTTCGCTTAACAGAAGATATTTTAAAACGATTTAATATCGAATTTACAACAGTAGACGCTACGCATTCAGAAAATATTAAAAAAGCTGTTCAACCTAATACAAAGTTAATTTATGTAGAAACACCATCTAACCCCTGTTTTAAAGTGACAGATATAAGAGCCGTTGCAAAAATAGCTAAAACACATCAATTATTACTAGCAGTTGACAATACATTTATGACACCACTAGGCCAATCTCCTCTAGAACTTGGTGCAGATATTGTCATTCATAGTGCAACTAAGTTTTTAGGTGGACATAGCGACCTACTTGCTGGTGCGGTCATCACTAATCGTGAAGATGTAGCTGACGCATTATATTTAATACAAAATGGTACTGGAAATGCCTTATCTTCATATGATAGTTGGACATTAGCCAAACATCTTAAAACATTTCCTGTCAGATTCAGACAATCTGTAGCAAATGCAGAACAACTAGTAACATTTTTAAGTCAAAGAAATGAAATATCAGAAGTATATTACCCAGGAAATAACAAAATACATCTCAAACAAGCTAAGACCGGTGGAGCGGTTATTGGCTTTAGGTTAAAAGATGAAACAAAAGCCCAAGCATTTGTAGATGCCCTTACTATCCCACTCGTGTCAGTTAGTTTAGGCGGTGTTGAGACGATATTATCTCATCCTGCCACCATGTCACATGCAGCAATACCAGAAAATATTAGAAACGAAAGAGGTATTACATTTGGATTATTCCGCTTAAGCGTAGGATTAGAAAATCCGGATGAACTCATTGCTGACATCAACTACGCTTTAAAGGAGGCATTTAATGAGTCAATTTCTGAAGAAATTACAGAACAACGTTTTAGTAGCTGACGGTGCAATGGGAACTATTCTTTATTCCGAAGGCTTGGACACCTGCCCTGAAGCTTATAACTTAACGCATCCTGAAAAGGTTGAACGTATCCATCGATCCTATATAGAAGCTGGCGCTGATGTTATTCAAACCAATACGTATGGAGCCAATTTTGAAAAGTTAAAAGTCTTTGGTTTAGAACATAAAGTTAAAGAAATTCACAAAGCCGCTGTCCAAATTGCTAAAAAAGCCGCAAACAATGACACTTTCATATTAGGAACAGTGGGTAGCTTTAGAGGTGTTAAACAAGATGAATTAAGTCTTTCAACAATTCAATATCACACGGAAAATCAAATAGATACTTTAGTAGATGAAGGTGTAGATGCCCTATTATTCGAAACTTATTATGATTTAGAAGAATTAACAGGCATTATCGTTTCTACTAAAAGAAAATATGACATTCCAATCGTAGCGCAATTGACCGCTTCAAATACAAATTATTTGGTAGATGGAACACCTATCAACGATGCGTTAAAACATCTTGTAGAATGTGGTGCAGATATTGTAGGACTCAATTGTCATCACGGTCCACATCATATGCAACGTTCATTTTCACATATTGAATTACCTAATAATGCTTTTCTTTCCTGCTATCCAAACGCAAGCTTATTAGATATTAAGAATAGTGAATTCAAATATAGTGATAACGCTCAATATTTTGGTGATATAGCTCAAGAATTAATTCACGAAGGTGTGAGATTAATAGGTGGTTGTTGTGGCACCACTCCTGAACATATTAATTACATTAAAACATCCGTGTCTAATTTAAAACCGGTCAATCATAAAAACGTTATACCAATTCATAAGAAAGTTAATCGCGAGAAAGATATTAGTTTCAAACAGTCTCTGACTTCAAAGGTGAAACAAGGACCTACAGTTATAGTCGAACTTGATACACCTAAACACTTAGACACTGAACAATTCTTTAATAATATTGGCAAACTAGATGATGCCGATATTGATGCTGTCACTCTAGCAGATAATTCATTAGCTACTGTCCGTGTTAGTAACATTGCTGCTGCAAGTATTATCAAACAACGATTCAACATTGAACCGCTAGTTCATATTACTTGTCGTGACCGAAATCTAATAGGCTTACAATCTCATCTATTAGGCCTGTCATTAATTGGCGTAAATGAAATTTTAGCCATTACAGGTGATCCTTCCAAAGTCGGTCATTTACCAGGAGCAACTAATGTCTATGATGTTAACTCAAAAGGTTTAACAGAAATCGCACTTCGCTTTAACCAAGGTATTAACACAGATGGTGATGCGCTGAAGAAACATACGAACTTTAACATCGCCGGAGCATTTGATCCGAATGTAAGAAAACTTGATGGAGCAGTTAAACGCCTTGAAAAGAAAGTAGCAAGTGGCATGAGCTATTTCATAACACAACCTGTATATAGTAAAGAAAAGATTAAACAGGTCTATGAAGCTACGAAACACTTAAACACACCTTTCTTTATAGGTATTATGCCAATCGCAAGTTATAACAATGCTCTATTTTTACACAACGAAGTACCTGGCATAAAAATGTCAGAAGATGTACTTAATCAATTCAAAGCAGTTAAAGATGATAAAGAAAAAACAAAAGAACTTAGCCTTAGACTTTCTAAGGAACTTATCGACACGGTACATGAATACTTTAATGGATTGTACATTATCACACCTTTTCAAAAGGTCGATTATTCATTAGAACTAGCAGCATATTCAAAATCTATTACCACTCATAAGGAGGCAATATTATGACAACAATTAAAACATCAAACTTAGGATTCCCGAGATTAGGTAGAAAAAGAGAATGGAAGAAAGCTATCGAGAGCTATTGGGCTCAAAAAATTGATAAACAAACTTTAGATCAAACACTCACTGACTTACACAAAGAGAACCTTTTACTACAAAAAAATTATAATTTAGACAGCATTCCTGTAGGTGATTTCTCTTTATATGACCATATCTTAGATACATCATTATTATTCAACATCATTCCTGAACGTTTCCAAGGCAGAGAAGTCAACGATGACTTGTTATTTGATATTGCACGTGGTAATAAAGAACATGTCGCAAGTGCCTTAATCAAATGGTTTAACACAAATTATCACTATATTGTACCTGAATGGGATAACGCAGAACCAAAAGTAAATCATAATGTATTATTAGAACGATTTAAATATGCACAATCAATTAATGTTAATGCGCACCCTGTTATTGTAGGACCGATTACCTTCGTAAAATTATCAAAAGGTGGTCACCAATCATTTGAAGAAAAAGTAAAAACGTTACTTCCATTATATAAAGAAGTACTACAATCACTTGTTGATGCTGGCGCTGAATATATCCAAGTTGATGAGCCAGTCTTGGTTACAGATGAAAGTGAAAGTTATGAAAGTATTACTAAAGAAGCCTATGATTATTTTGCAGAAGCAGGTTTAGGAGAAAAATTAGTTATTCAAACATATTTTGAACGTGTAAATCTTAAATTCTTAAGTTCATTACCAGTTGGTGGTTTAGGACTAGATTTCGTTCATGATCATGGATTCAACTTAGAACAAATTAAAGCTGGTGAATTTGATAAGAATAAAACTTTATACGCAGGTATTATCGATGGCCGAAACGTTTGGGCTGCTGATATCGAATCTAAAAAATCACTTATCGAAACATTGCAACAGTACGCACAAAATATTGTTATTCAACCATCATCTTCATTATTACACGTCCCTGTTTCATTAGATGACGAAACGCTAGATGAATCTATCGCTGAAGGTTTAAGCTTTGCGACTGAAAAATTAGATGAATTAGATGCTTTACGTCGTGTATTTAACGACAATGACACTACTAAATTTGATGAACTTAAATCTCGATATGAACGATTCCAAAGTCAGTCATTTAAAAACTTAGAGTATGATTTTGATAGTGTTCCAACACAACGTCAATCACCATTCTCACAACGTAAGCAAGCACAATACGAAAGATTGAACTTACCAGATTTACCAACAACTACTATCGGTTCATTCCCACAAACACGAGAAGTTCGTAAATTCCGTGCTGATTGGAAAAATAATCGTATTTCAGATGAAGCTTATAATGAGTTTTTAGAAAATGAAATTGCACGTTGGATTAAAATTCAAGAAGATATTGGACTTGATGTACTTGTACATGGTGAATTCGAACGAAATGACATGGTTGAATTCTTTGGCGAAAAATTACAAGGATTTTTAGTTACTAAATTTGGTTGGGTTCAATCATATGGTTCACGTGCTGTAAAACCACCTGTTATTTATGGTGATGTTAAATGGACTGAACCATTAACAGTCAAAGAAACCGTTTATGCTCAAAGTTTAACTGATAAGCCGGTTAAAGGTATGCTTACTGGTCCAGTTACAATTTTAAACTGGTCATTTGAACGTGTAGATATCCCACGCAAAACAGTACAAGATCAAATCGCCCTAGCTATTGATGCTGAAGTATTAGCATTAGAAGAAAATGGTATTAAAGTAATCCAAGTAGACGAACCAGCCCTACGAGAAGGTTTACCGCTTCGTTCTGAATACCATGAACAATATCTTAAAGATGCCGTACATTCATTTAAATTAGCAACATCATCCGTCAAAGATGAAACACAAATTCATACGCATATGTGTTATTCTCAATTTGGTCAAATCATCCATGCAATCCATGATTTAGATGCAGACGTGATTTCTATTGAAACATCTCGTAGTCATGGTGATTTGATTAAAGACTTTGAAGATATCAATTATGACTTAGGTATTGGATTAGGGGTATATGATATCCATAGCCCTCGTATCCCTAAAGAAAATGAAATTACCACTGCTATTAATCGTTCTTTACAACAAATTGATCGCTCATTATTCTGGGTAAACCCAGACTGCGGATTAAAAACACGTAAAGAAGATGAAGTTAAAGAAGCATTAACTGTACTAGTTAACGCTGTTAGAAAGAAACGTGAAGAAAATAATGCTACAACAGCATAAAATAAATTAAGGGTGATGCTTATGACAAACTATCCTTTATGGGATCAATTAAATCAATTGAAAGAATCAACATGGGTCGATTTAACACATACTTTCGACCCTGATATTCCAAGGTTCAGTGATTTTGAAAAAGGTGAAGTATCTACATTATTTACAGTTAAAGAACATGGTTTCTATGTGCAAAGATGGAATATTGTAACCCAATATGGTACACACATTGATGCACCTATTCATTTTGTTGAAAATCAAAGATATCTTGAAGAATTAGATTTAAAAGAATTAGTATTACCATTGATTGTCTTGAATTTTTCAAAAGAAGTTGCAGAAAACCCAGATTTTATTGTAACTCGCAAACATTTAGAACAGTGGGAAGCTGAAAATGGTCAAATTGAAGACGGCACATTTGTTGTACTGCGCACAGATTGGTCTAAACGTTGGCCAGATATCGAAGCATTTGAAAACAAAGATGAAGATGGTAACCAGCATTTACCTGGTTGGGGATTAGACGCACTCAAGTTCTTAATTGAAGAACGTCATATTAAATCAGTTGGTCATGAAACATTTGATACTGATGCTTCAGTTGATATTGCTAAAAACGGCGATATTGTAGGAGAACGATATGTTTTAGGGAAAGATACATTCCAAGTCGAATTATTAACTAACCTAGATCAATTACCTACACGTGGTGCCGTCATTTATGCAATCAGCCCTAAACCTAAAGACGCACCTGGTTTCCCAGTTCGCGCATTTGCGATAAAGCCCTAGTAAGTATAGAGCCCCCCTATTCTGTACTTGAGCGTTGACACATATCCAAAATAACGATAAAACACTCCCTAATATAAATCATGCAACGGGTAACGTACTATTTAAAGTGCGCTCTACCCGTTGCATTTATAATTACATCATTTTATGTAGTCTTTTACTTTTCATTGCCATTAAAAACTTTGCTAATACTTATTAAAATAAGGATAGTTACTATTCCACCTATGATCATAGGTAACAAGGTAAAACCTCCTTTAAAAATAAATATGTATATTAATCATCTTTCAATGAAGTTGTGTCTACTTTAGATACATTACCGTTTTCATCTAATAAAGGTGTAATGCCACCGCCTGTACTAACCCATGTCGCAAGATATTGAATGCCCGTATCTTTATCAGTTAATACATAACAACGTACATTTGAGTTCTTAGAGACATTTTCTACATTAAAGCGATTATCATTCTTTTTGTTATTAAACATCAATTAAAGCCTCCTTTATTATCAATCTCTAATTATCTATTTCACTAAACTATTATTTGAAACGTATAATTTGGTTGCCATTAAGAAAAGTAGCATATGCTATGAACAAGCCACTATGATAAGTGGCTGCATCGTTGCTTTGTTTACGCATTGGCTACGTAAGCGCAATGATAAATAGGCGATTTTAGCCACACTAAAAAATCCCCTAACTATAGGCGTAGTTAGGGGATTTGGTGCATATTTGAATGAAATATTTGTTAATAATATAGTAACATAATACACCATGAAATGCAACACAATTATGTGTGTAGTAACTGAATCCCTCTATTTCCCTTAGATTCCATCTACATATTCACGTATTTTCTTAAGTGCATATTCAATATTTTCCTTGGATTCATAAGCAAATGATAGACTAATAGCATTCATATATCGACTAAATATTCAAAAGAAAGTATTTAATTAAAAGCCAAACTGGAATCCCCTTTTAATCAAGTTAAATTGACTAGACAAAAATCATTAACCTTTTCAGATTCTTTTCCAAAACATCATAAAATTTTGTTACTATAAATTTAAACGAATTGGTAATTTTATTTAAGAATGCTAATTGGAGTTGATAATATGAGTACTATTAATAAAGATGAGAAAAACACAAATATAAACAAATTATCCTTTTACTTGAATATAGCTAGTGGGACATTGATTATTATAGGTATATTAATATTTATCCTTCGTATCATATTGGATACTATGTATGGAGGTTCTCCTTTTAAATCAGTAGAGAGCATCTTTATTGTTGCCGGATTATTAATATCAATTGTGGCATATGCTTTAGAGAAAAACTGGAAAGAAGTCATCATATCTATTATTGTTACTCTATTCGTCATATTCATTCTATTCACATAAATTAACAAGCACTCAACTACGAGTGCTTGTTTTATTTTGAGAAATAATAGAACTCATATTAATCACTTTAACCATAAATCCCTCTCTCTCAATTATTACAACTTTCTGTAATGTTAATGCGCATTCAATAAAGCCAAAATATTAAATTAATATAGTAAACATCTACACTTCACGTTTTGTTACAGCAAGTAATATTGGAAAGTCTTTTGTTACGGAGATGTGCAACTGAGTTGAATTTCAATTACGAAAACGTAACATCACCCATAACCTCAAATTCTTCTGTTAGAGTATACCTTGTCGTTGGGAGCGACGAAAAAATATAAATAAAACTGACGGTGTATTCTACCTATCGCTACTTCAATTAATGGTAGAATCACAAATTTTTGGGAGGACTTATTTATTATGAAAAAAATCGTTACAATTTCAACTCTAACAGCAGGCATCGGTGTAGCAGCAATAGGAATAAATGCTAATCATGCAGACGCTGCAGAATATAATCACCATCAAGCACCTCAACAACAAGGTCAATTTAATCAACAAGGACCTAGAGGGTTTAATGGACAATTTAATCAACAAAATCATCAAAATTATAATCAAATGAATGGTCAATGGCATCCGCAATATAATCATCAATCTAGCGGTTATAAACAACCTCAGTTTAAACAACAATCATTCAATCATAATAACAACACATCAAATTCAACATCAGTAAGTAATAGTTCGTCATCAAGTTCAAGCAGCTCTAGCTCATCATCAAGTAGTTCATCTACAACTACATCAACTTCAAAACAAACAACATCATCTACATCTGGTAACTTATACACTGCTGGACAATGTACTTGGTACGTTTATGATAGAACTGGTGGAAAAATCCCTAGTACATGGGGCAATGCGAACAACTGGGCAAGTGCAGCACAATCTTCTGGTTATACTGTAGACAATAGTCCTGAAAAAGGTTCTATCCTACAAACATCTGAAGGTACTTATGGTCACGTGGCTTATGTAGAAAGTGTCGGTAGTGATGGATCCGTTACTGTTTCTGAAATGAACTATTCAGGCGGACCTTATGTAACAGACACTCGTACGATTTCAGCTAGCCAAGCTAAATCTTACAATTATATCCACTTATAAAAGTTTGAATTCGACATATGTTTTTAATAACTGAAAATGTTTAACTGTTTATCTTATAAATAAAAAGAGATTAAAAATGCGATAAATATCCAAAAAACACCCCTGCTAGCCATATGGTTAACAGGGGTGTTTAGTGTATTTAAATTTATAATATTTATCCATACAAATGCACCCCGTAAAGTTAGATTTTAGTCCAACCTTTGGGATGCAACATTATCTCACTTCTTAAATTTCTACGTCTTCTTCTATATTGGCTTCAAATTCATCAAGCAGTTCACGTGCTTCGGCTATCGATTTTGTCTCCATCAATTGGTGCCTCAACTGACTAGCGCCTTTGATACCTCTTACGTATATTTTGAAGAATCTACGTAAGCTTTTGAATTGTTTGGCTTCATCTTTATCATATTTTTGGAATAATGATAAATGTAGTCTTAACAATCCTAATAATTCTTTACTCGTATGTTCACGTGGTTCTTTTTCAAAGGCAAATGGATTGTGGAAAATACCTCTACCAATCATGACACCATCAACGCCATATTTTTCAGCAAGTTCAAGACCTGTTTGTCTGTCTGGAATATCACCATTAATTGTTAATAATGTATTCGGTGCAATTTCATCTCGCAATTGTTTAATGGCTTCGATGAGTTCCCAGTGTGCGTCGACTTTACTCATTTCTTTACGTGTACGAAGATGGATAGAAAGATTTGCGATGTCTTGTTCGAAGACGTGTCTCAACCAATCTCTCCATTCATCAATTTCATAATAACCTAATCTCGTTTTAACACTTACAGGTAATCCGCCTTCTTTAGTCGCTTGAATAATTTCAGCCGCAACTTCAGGTCTTAAAATTAAGCCAGATCCTTTACCTTTTTTAGCAACGTTTGCTACAGGGCAACCCATATTTAAATCAATACCTTTAAAGCCCATCTCTGCTAAACGGACACTTGTTTCGCGGAATTGCTCGGGTTTATCTCCCCATATATGTGCAACCATAGGCTGTTCATCTTCACTAAATGTTAAGCGTCCACGAACACTATGCACGCCTTCAGGATGACAAAAACTCTCTGTGTTTGTAAATTCAGTGAAAAACACATCCGGTCTAGCCGCTTCACTCACGACATGACGAAAGACGATATCCGTCACATCTTCCATAGGAGCTAAAATGAAAAACGGACGTGGTAGTTCACTCCAAAAATTTTCCTTCATAATATATTTAAACCTTCTTATCTATTAGTATCTCGTATTTTTATGCATGATGATATTACCACAAATCATGAACTTATACAAAAGGAATTTAGACAAGTCACCCACTTGATCCAAGTATGTCTAAGGGTAGTCTAAAAATAATATGATTATAAAACAAATGTCTACTCTATTCTATTATTAGTTATACAATTTAACATTTAAAGGCTAATATTCTTATTTCTGAATGCCTATTTTTTTGATCGTAGTTTAAATATCCTTCAAATAAGTTAACCCCTTGATTTTGTAAATAAAACTATATACTTCAACCAATAATATAGACATTTAATGACAATTATTTTGTATTGTCTAAATACTAAGAATTATTTTAAAAATATTATTTTTTTATTTAGTAGCCTATGTTATTATTTAGTTGCAATATTCAAAAAATTATAGATGGGAGATATTTTTATGAAAACAACTAAAATTTTAGGGGCAACAACTTTAGCAGGAGCATTATTATTTACAGGGGTCGGCGCTACTCATTCAAATGAAGCACACGCTGACACACAAAAGGTTACTTTACCTACACCTGATCAATGGCAAAAACAACATGACCGTTTACTAGAATCACGTCTTGCTGGTCATGGTGGAGAAGGTGGCGGACCTGGTGCAGTAAATAGCTATGACAATAGTTATAATGAGTACGTTCAACATAATTTAGATTATGAAAAGAAATACGGAATGGTTCATTTTGTAATACCTTCAGAAGGTAAAGCTTATTTAAACGGTCAAGATACACAAGGTAATGATCAATCATCTCAAGCTACTGACAATACTGTAGCTGCTCAAAACAACGGACAACAAGCTCAAGCTACTGATAACACAGTAACTCAAGCCAATACTCAAGCACAATCTGAAGCTCAAGCTTTACCAGAAACTGGTGAAACATCTAACACAACTTTAGTTACTATGATTGCAGCAGTAATGTTAGCAGCAGGTGCTTTATTAACATTCAAACGCTTTTCTAAAAATAATAAATAAGTTCATATAGATTAATTTAGAGTACAAAGCATTACTTTGTACTCTTTTTATCCCTGTTCTTTATGTTTTTCATAGTTCATCTGCCATTTTTGGGCGCTAATTTATCTCTTAATATTAAACAAATAATCATTAAAATGATAATTGGTATAAAGTAATAAAACGCATTTATATTTGTAAAAAATTCAAGTCCAAAGTAAAGAACGAATAATACAGAAAAGATAATATTAAATAATAGTCTTAAGTTTCTTTTTGTCATACCTCGTTCAAACCTCCACTCTAATTTTAGAAACTTGCCTATCAAAATATATTTAAGTGAATAAATTATTTATAAAATCTGTAAAGTAGGTTTCTAAAAAGGCTGCGATAATATATAGAGGTAAAGCAATTAAAACATAGATTTTGACTAGGTTAGTAAAGGCTAATTTAATAGAATAATTAGTTTTTTTAGTTTTTCTAAACGTATTACTTACTTTTCTAACAATTGCTTGATTAAATTTATACAATGCACTAACTACGAAACAAAATGCTAGTAATTCTATAATTGCATGTGGAATCGATGAAACTACCATTATTATACCTTTGTGCAAGTCAAAGTTAATCGCAAAACCAAACATAATTCCAGTTATAACTGTAGTAGATATTAAATTTAAACAATATAAAAATGGAATTGGAATTAAAGAAAGTATGAACATTTGTAACGGAGTTTTAAGACCATTATTTACAATATATTGCCAAACTTTTCCTAAACCATGTGTTGCAGTTATACTTATTTTATCTCCAATATGTTTGAATGTCTCTAATGAAGGACTAAATATAAGCGCTAAAATAAATGTGATCAACAAAACAATCATTGTACAAATAAATACTTTGAATGCACGTTTTACATAATTTTCATCTTTAATTTCGAACACTACTCACACCTCATTAATGAAAGTTTTAAAATATGTTAAATCTTTAAAAAATTATTCTCTCTTATATTTTTAACATAAAATGATTTCTAGTTACCATTAATTTTTAATTTATTTTTTATTTTACAATCTTAATTTATTAATTATATTCCATCTACATTAGATTCTGATATAGAACTTTGTTAATATTTTATTAATTATTATTCTATTAAATATTTTAATATTACATGATTTGGTTAATAATAAATGTTTTTCTACAAAGAAATCATTAATATTGATTTATTAAAATATTTAACTCCAATTTTAATAAAAAGAATGCCATAGAAGGAGACTTTATTATGAAGCATCTACGGAGATTTTTATTCTTTTTTATATTAATTTTTATAGTTCATTACGTTATTGACTGGATTTTAGGTAAAGATTTTTCATGGGGTGACTGTCTAGCAACCAGTATTATATTAGCTTTGTTTTTTACTCCAACTTCTGATTTACTGAGGGATAAAAATAAATAAAAGTTTGATGCTAGTACTTAAAGATGAAAGAGGTCGATGATATGTCTACATTAAGAACTATTTTAATAATTTTTATATCTATTTTTGTTGGTAATATGGTATTGATGATTTTCGAAAGTGCTCCAATCAATATATGGATTGCTAGATTAATTGGTGGCATCGCATGTGCTATTACTGCCTTGATAATTACTCGCTATTATCAAAACAAAAAATCTAAAAATTGAAAAACTATTCAACTCAGATATTGACTTAAAATACAAAAGACAACTTTTAATTAAGTTGTCTTTTCTCTGACTTTGCAATAAAACCTACATATTCCATAAGGTAATAAGACTTATATGATGAAATATAAAACAAAAAGTAGTATTTTAAAGTTGACGATTTCTATATGATTACTCAAAAAGGGGACTTCTTTATGCGGTTTATGGATATTTTTAAAAATTGGGCAAACGATTATGACCAAACAGTAAATGGTAATAACGAGGAATACTATGATGTATTTTATAACTATAACGATCTAATTTCACAAATATCTAAAAAGGTTTATGGTGATGTTCTAGATATTGGTGCTGGTACCGGAAATTTAACAGAGTTAATGTATAAAAATAACGATATAAAAAACATTTTGTCTATTGATCCTTCCAAAGAAATGCGCGAGGTTGCTAAAAAAGATAAAAATATCGATATTGAATATGGACACTTTTTAGATATTCCTACAACTAAGAAATTCGACTTTATTGTTGCTTCATTTTCTTTTCATCACCTTACTTATAAAGAGAAAGATACTGCGTTTAAGAATATGAAAAGGCATTTAACTACAGATGGTCGTATTATTATATTAGATACGTTATTCAAAGATGAATTATCTAAAAAAGAAATTATAGAGAAGTATACAAAAAAGAACTACATTAATTTAGTTGAAGACTTAAAAACTGAATACTATCCCTATCTAGAAGAGATAGACACTTTACTTAAGAAAAATGATTTCCAATATACTATCACTCAAAAAAATACTTTTGCATGGGAAATTATCATAGAAAACAAATGATAATTAAAAAGGCTAAAAATTGAAGATGATTTGAGTCAAATGTTGAATTAAAATACAAACAGCCTGGGACATAAATCAATGTCTCAGGCTAAAATTTTATATTGGCAGTAGTTGACTGATTTGAAAATGCACTTGTATCAAGCTTTTTTCAATTATAGTCAACCTTGCCGGGGTGGGACAACGAAATAAATTTTGGAAAAATGTTATTTCTGTCCCACTCCCTTAATACTGTCTATTCGACTATGCGAGTTAAAAACATATAACTTATTATTGCTTAATTTTTTTAAGGATAAAAGAAACACAAGCACATACTACGATTAGACCAATTAATATAGCTCCAGAAACCAAAGTATTTCCTGTCCATTCAATTCCTACCTCTGAACTACCATTACTTTCAAAATTAGCGTAAGAATTAAATACCAATAATAATAACAGACCAATGCTTGAAATCACACCAACAACATCAAAAACGAATTTAGTATATGGATATTTTATGTTTTTAGTTAGCATATTTTCCACACCCTTTTTTCTTCAACATAACATATTAATCTTTATGTGTAATCGGTATATATGAATTATTCATTTTAATTTAATATTTTTCACTTTGAATATATTAATCTAATTCCTTTGTTTTTATAAAAATACATAAAATATGTAGATAAATATTGTATTTTTAAGTTATCATAAATTATGAGAAGTATTTTAATGAAAAGAGAATTTTTTACGATAAAACATTATATTCAATAATAAAACTAGATGAATAGAAATGTGTAATCATTAGCTATCCCGTTAGAAAAACCTTATTTAAAAAAATAGAATTTTAAAAGTAACGTGAAAGGTTGACTATACTATGACTAAATCTAAAATAAGAACTATTTCTTTTTTACTGTTAACTTTATTTGTAATCGTATATGGAATACTTGTCATTACAACAGATTACATTAATGCTCTATATTCATTGCTATTTGTTGCTATTGTCGCAGTATGGGGATTTACCACAGATATTTTAACTAAACCTAATAAGGAAGATGATGAACATAACAACAACTAAAGTGAATTTATAGAGGTGAAACATAATATATGGAAAACCATAAATCAATGCTTATTTTAACCACTATTTTATTTTTAATTTGTTTAACCGTTGCTGCCTATTTCATTTTTTATGAGCATAACTATTTGGCTAGTTTATATCCATTAATTTTGGCTTTTGTAGATAGCGTTAAATTTTATACATCATATCAAAAATTAAAAGAACATAAATAATTAAAACAAATGAGGTGTTTTAACATGAACGCTGAAACTTTATTCATGATCATGATTTGTTGTGGTTTATTACCGATAATCATTTCTATGAACGAACGTAATAAGAAAAATAAAAAATAGACTAAATTATTATAGATAAATGTATCCCCTCAAAGTTAGATTCCAATTCTAATTTTGAGGGGATTTTTCGTTGATAAACCATACAAATTTCGTTTTAAAAATAAAACCATAAATATAAAGAACATATGCCGTATTCACTTTTCAAAAAAATCATCTATTTTTCTAAAACAGTCCGCTATACATATTAGCTATGTTTTATTCGAGATTTAAACCAAATCATTCCTAATACCGCTGATAACGCGCATGATAGTGTTAGTAATACAATATGACTGTTTTCTATTAAAATGCCTCCAACGACAGAACTTAATGTGATTCCTAAATACATTGCTGTTTGATTCCATGACATGGCACTGCCGGATGTTTCACGATGGCGCTTAGATATAAAGGCTTGAAAGGCCGAAAATACAATATAACCACTTATACCTAATAATGTTAATAAAGGATAAACTAGATAGATATTTTTAAACGTAATCCCTACTAGCACTAAAGCAATGGCTAGTCCGATAAATGTGCTAGAAATCAATGTGTTATTTTTTAAGCGATCGGAAAGTACGCCACCTAGTAGACTACCTACAAGTGCACCAACACCATAAAATACAAAGGCAACACCCACAATACTTGAATTTAAATGATTAATATCTCGTAGTGCACTGCCTAAATAAGTGTATAAACCGTAAATCGCAAATGCCCAAAATGTAGTCACAACAACATCTTTGATAATAGGAGAAAGTGTTTTAGCATCAAGCTGACGAGCACTTCCAGAATTAATATGATTTGGATATATAAATATGATCAAAATAGCACTGATGATCGAAGCTATTGAAAGATATAAAAATACAGTTCTCCAATTTGTAATGTTACTTAAAAGATTTCCTAGTGGAGCACCAATCCAAATTGAAGTTAAAAATCCAGAAGTTGCTATGGATAGCCATAATCCTTTTTTAGAAGACGGTGCGAGATCCCCTGTTATCGCAAACACTGAAGATGTAATCATAGACGCAGAGGTACCAGCAATAATTCTACTAATTAACAGTAATACAAAGTTTGGAGTTAAAAACGTTAAAAAATTAGATAACGCAAAGAAGATTGAACCAACGACTATATTACGTTTTTTCCCCCATTTATCCGCTAATATCCCAAATATTGGAGCCATGATAGCATACATAATTGAAAATACTGTCCCAGACCAACTAGCTTCATATTTAGAGATATCAAAATTTTGTTGAATGTTTGGCAACAAAGGCGATATGACAAATAAATCCGTACCAATGATAAATAACGTAATCCATGAAATCACTAATTCTAGTATTTTAGTAATTTTAATATTCACGAACAACACCTCTAAAATTTATTATCTATATATAATTGTAATCCTTTTAATTTGAATTTTAAAATTAATTACAATTAATCAATTAATGGATTATATTTTTAAAGGATAACAATATTATTTAGACATTTAAGGAGATATACGAAAGCAATCACCCCAAAGGTGGATATTCAATCCACCTTTGGGGCTTTTTAAATACATTAATAACCCTTTCAATTTCATTCGACAATTCATAAATCAACACACCACTAAACCAAAATCGAAATTATTTTTTCAAAGAAAAAATAATTTTTAACTGCACGTTCTCTCCTTATACTGCAACACATCCCTATCCCCTCCTCCAAATGAAACTTTGTTCATTCCAAAGTTCAAGTTCAAGAGAAACAATTTTCAATTGTTTCTTAGTTTACAACTTGAATACGTAAAAAAGGAGGAAGAGACATGACATATATTCAAGTTTATATTGAACTATTAATAAAACACAGTGCCCCACCATAATCACAAATCAATCATTACTAAGACGACTAGAACCACGACACATTTTGTCAGTGGTTCTATTTTTATTTCTACCAACTTAAAACACTCAAAACATCATGATAAAGTGTTTTAAATCCATATCTACAAAATCATTGAAACGACAATTATCAAGCAACTTTTTCAATATAATATGGCTAGGGAGGGCACGACACTGTGGGGTACAAAACAAAAAGAATTTTATCTATTTATAAAAAATTGTTATCTAACCATCACGTGAACGTTAAACATATGGCTGAATTTTTTAATACAAATGAACGAACAATTCAAAGAGATATTAAAGATATTAAGTCATTTTTAAATACACATAATCAAACAATAATATACGAAAAATCAACATGTAATTATTATTTATCACATCAATTCACCCAAGACGATGACCCTACTTATATCAATGTAACTTATGAAATGACTTATCAACTCTATAGACAATTAAACAAACAATATGAAACGTATACCATTCAAAGAACGCGTCAAACAATCACTGTGGTTCTTGCGATATCAGAATCTGATGCGCTTAACCTCTGTTTCATGTATCGACATTCTATACGTATGGTGTCACCTCAAACATTAATTGAGACATTTAGCAAAGAACTATGGAAATTACAAAATAATTATATATTAAACAAAATTTAAAGGAGATTCCTCACATGAAAAAAATTCTAATACTATTAACTTTACTAATTACTTTTGCGGCGGCTTGTTCTAATGGCCCCGCAAAACAAGCTGAAGGAAAATGGAAAAACAGTGAAGGTCAAGAACTGACAGTTAAAGACGATAAATTAAAAGTTAACATTGAAGGATCTACAGTTGAAGGAACGATTAAAGACGATGAAGACCATAAAGATTTAGCTAAGATCAAATTGGTAGGTGAAACAGCTTACGTTAAAGTCAAAGATGACACACTTACAGTTACCGAAGAACCCGGTGAAGCAGCAGATGACGAAACTACATTCACACGTGTGAAATAATATTTTAAATTCAAAGGATGTTTTTTATAGTGAAAAGAATTTTAGTAAGTATATTAGGTGCAACATTACTATTAACAGCTTGTAGTACATCACATCAAGACGACGGTCAGTCTAACTCAAGTCATAAAACGGAATCAGACAAACATCAAACTCAGGATAGTTCACATCATTCAACTAAAACTGTTCAACTTAAACAATTATTAGACAATCCAAAAGAACAATTAATCGTTACATTAAAAAACGATAGTGTTCCAAGTGAAAAAGTATCTAACAACGATTTCATCAAACATCCAAAAGATAGTTTGAAAAAATTCAGTATCACTAATATTGGCTATATTAAAGACGGACAAGGTTACAATTATAGCGACAAAATCAATGATCAAGTAAGTTTTGATCAACTCGTTAGTACTGATGTTTCGGATATTGACCGTAAATTAACTAAGCTAACAGAATATGAGATGAATCATGGCATTAATGATGACCAAAATAAAGTCAACATTAAATACGAGCCTTCTGATTTGAAAACTATTTTATACACTAAAAAAGGTGACGCTCTCAAAGAAGACGTGCAATTAGCCGATTATCAAAGAGAAATGGATATGAGTGGTGACATTAGTGAAGAAAAAACAGATTGGCTATCTAACCATAACAAAATTGATGAAGATGGCTTAAAAAGTAACTTCCCTCAATCGTCAGACTACGAAATCGAGCCATTTGAATATAAAGGTAAAACATTTGCCGGATTTGCGAAATTAACGAGTGATGTTGATAATGACAATCAACCTAAAATTGATCAATATATTTCAGAATTAACATTAGTTGAAGTACCAAAAAATACTAAAGTCACTAAAGATGACAAAGATGACGTAACTAAAGTCATTGATTATAACGATACCGATTCTGGCAAACAAGAGAAAGACAAAGAAGATCATTCATTCGACAATTTATAAACTTCTATGTATAGGCACCATTAATCACTGTATTTATGGTGTCTTTCATTTTATAAATCATTATCTTATTTCATTTTAAAAAACCTGTATTGGGAGGTTAAAAACCATGACGAACTATTTATCTAAATTTATATTTTACGATTAATCATCACTGTGAAATATAAATAAAAATCACAAAAATAAAGAGGAGTGTTTTTAAATGAAAAAATTAACCATATTAGGTGCAACAACATTAGCAGGAACTTTATTATTTACAGGAGTTAATACACATGATGCAAATGCATCTGAATACCAATTAAATGGTAATAACGTTCAATCTATTGCTACATCAGTTTGGCAAAATAATGGTGGCAATCCTGACAGAGTTAAGTTCGACAAAACGCAAGATAAAGGAGACTATTATCTTTTAAATTATCATAATGCTTCTAATGTTGGCGGTGGTGCTATCAGAGTATATAAAGACGGAACTGTAGAAAATGGTTCAGGTCTTTTAGCATCAAACGATGATTCTGATGCTGAATTTTATAAATTAGGTAAATATGATTTTGATAATTCAAAAAGTAATGACCAACAACAAGCGACTGACAATAATGTAGCTACTCAAAACAATAATCAATCAGAAAAAGCGACTGACAATACAGTAAATACTCAACAAAACGATCAACAAACACAAGCTACAAATAGTAATGATGCAACTCAAAGCAATACTCCAGAACAATCTCAAGCGAAAGCATTACCAGAAACAGGACAATCTAATACAACATTCGTTACAACAGTAGCAGCTATTTTATTAGCTGTAGGTTCATTATTAACGTTCAGACGTGTGTCTAAAAACCAATAACAACTAATTAAGGGAGTATCTCAAATCATAGATACTCCCTTTTTTATTATTCATTTGAATCCATATCTATTTCTGTAGTATTTCCACGTTCTAAATCAGCTATAGATTTAGCTAAATGTTTAGCGTTGGCCGGTGATTGTTGTAAGTACAATGTTTCCATGATGGCATTATAATTATTTTCGGAAATCAATACAGCATTATGTTCATTAGTAGTAATAGTCACAAAATCTAAATCAGTATTCACTTTATTTATCAGACTTCTAAAATTTTTTCTAGCATATGAATAAGAAACTACGGTCATAATAAAAACACCTCCGTTTAAATTTATTTTATTATAAATTCAACGAAAGTGTTTCTAATTTATTAATACTATTTAGAGAGAGGACATATAAATATCTTCTCCCCCTATTTCCTTAATAAACCATAATTGATATCTCTATTTAATCTTGATAACGTGACACGACTGTTGCGATACCTTGTCCGCCACCAATACATAATGAAGCAAGTCCTGTTTGTTTGTCCTCGTTTAATTGATGTAAAAGTGTTACTAAAATACGTGCACCTGATGCGCCGATAGGATGACCTAATGCAATTGCGCCACCTTTTGTATTAACTTTGTTTTCAGGTAATTGAAGTTCTTGATTTACAGCTAAGGCTTGTGATGCAAATGCCTCGTTTAACTCAAATACATCAATGTCATCTATTGATTTATTTGTACGTTGTAATACTTTGTTTACCGCTTCAACTGGTCCAATGCCCATAATAGAAGGATCAACACCACTTGTACCGAAACCATCTAACACTGCGATAGGTTTGATGTTTAATTCTTTAGCTTTATCTTCAGTCATCACTAACATCACAGATGCACCGTCATTAATGCCTGAAGCGTTACCTGCAGTCACTGAGCCATCCTTTTTAAAGACTGGTCTTAAATGACTTAATTTATCCGCTGTTGTTCCTTTGCGAACGCCTTCATCTTGAGATACTACTAGAGGTTCACCTTTACGTTGTGGTACTTCAACTGGCACAATCTCTGCGTCAAAAGCGCCACTATTTTGTGCTGCTTCTGCTTTTTGTTGGGATTGAGCTGCAAATTCATCTTGAGCTTCACGACTAATGTTATATTTGTCGACTAAGTTTTCAGCTGTAATACCCATATGATAGTCATTAAAGACGTCCGTTAGACCATCTGCTACCATACTATCGACTAATTTTTGGTCCCCCATTTTAAATCCAAAGCGCGCATTTTTCATTAGCATTGGGGATTGTGACATGCTTTCCATACCGCCTGCGAGTACGACTTCATTATCGCCAGCTAGAATAGATTGATACGCAAGTTGAATAGATTTCAAACCTGATCCACATACTTTATTAACTGTAAATGATGGTACTGTTTCTGGTAAGCCACCTTTCATCGCCGCAATTCGTGCAGGGTTTTGTCCTTGACCAGCTTGTAAAACATTGCCTAAGATAACTTCATTAATTTCTTTAGGATCGATATTTGTTGTTTTTAAAATGTGTTGTATTAAAGTTGCTCCTAATTCGTAGGCAGGTAGGTCTTTAAATGCACCTCCAAAAACGCCAATTGGTGTACGATATGCTTCAGCTAAAACGATTCTAGACATAAGACATATTCATCTCCTTCTCATTTATATATAGGTATGTCATGTTTTCATCATTAATGAATAAATCAACGTTTCCTCACCCATAACATCATGGATAAATCACTCATCAATTGAGTTAACATGAAAAGTTAGTGACTAAATTTTTATTTACTCATTGTTGACATTTTACCAAAATCTTATTCACATTTACCAGAAAGAGCCTATTAACAAGCATCATTATTTTAAATTAAAACAATAATTAAAAATGAAACACTAGAAAATTCATATAGTTCTTTAAAATGATTAAAATAGTATTCAGTATTTAAAAATAAATCTATAGACTAATACGACATATTTATAGCGAGACTCCCGAAGGAACCGTACTAGTTGTAGACCCTAGAAATATTCACGGGTTTATCTGTGTAGTATTTCCGGCTGAAACTGTGCCCTGGGAGGAGAGTCGATTTAAAACAGTACATAAAAAATAAACCAACTAAAGTTGGGGGCTTTAGTTGGTTTTATATGTTGGTCTGTTTATATTTTATATTTTTTAGCTTACATTATACCTCTTCGTTAAGGTTTGGGTTTAAGTTCGATTATGATTTATAACCGAAATCTGGAATATTATGCCAACGCTCTTTAAAGTAATGTGCGATAGCTTTTGGCTTACGATCACGAGTGAAGATACCTTTTTTATTACCTTGAACACGGATAATACCATTTGATGTTTCAAAATCAGCAAAGTTCCATGTTTGTTCACCAATAAATTGAGGATATTGATCCATCACTTCATGATTGGCTTTATAGTATCTTAATTGATATTCTTCTGTAAACATTTGATCATCAATCGCATGCATACCTGCAACTGTATCAGCGCCATACTCTGTAAACATAATTGGTTTATTAGGTTGACGCTTAGACCATTCAGATAATTCTTTATCCAATGCTTCTTTAGCACTTTCTAAATCACCTGATTGTGTATACCAACCGTAATATCTATTGAGACAAAGTACATCAACTAAATCTTGTACTTCACAAACATCTGGTTGCGCCATTAGAATTGTAACAATTGTCACTGGTCTATTTTGTGGATCTTTTTCTCTTGCTAGGTTAATAAATGGTTCAAAGTATTCTTTCGCACCTTTTTCATTAGAAGCTGGTTCATTCGCAATAGACCACATTACTACACATGCGTGATTTTTATCTCTTTCAATTAATCCTTCAATCACTTCTTTGTGCGCTTGATGTGTTTGAATATCTTTCCACGTATCTTGTTGTTCGGCATCACCAATAAGTTCGACTGCGAAGTTAAGATGAATACCAACACCAGTTGTTTCATCAATCACAACAATACCTTGTTCATCAGCTAGACGCATCATTTCCTCTGAATAAGGATAGTGTGATGTTCTAAATGAGTTTGCGCCAATCCATTTCATCAAGTTAATATCCATCACATTAGCTGATTCATTTAAGCCACGTCCATTATAAAAAGTATCTTCGTGTTTACCGAATCCTTTAAAGTAAAATGGCTTATTATTAATTAAGAATTGACCGTTTTTCACTTCAACTGAACGAATACCAAAACGTTCAGTATAAACATCCACGCACTCAGTACCATTTAATAATTCTACTTTCATATTGTATAAATAAGCATTCAATGGTTCCCATAGACGTGGATTTTCAATAGTAATCTGACCTTCAGTACCCTCATGTTCAGCGACTACTGTTCCTTCTTCATCTAAAACAGTTACTTTAACTTTGTCGATTTGATCACCGTGTTGTTGTGTGCTCACTTTGTAATTCACAATACTTTGTGATTCACTTTTTACTTCAGGATTAATAACAATGTCCTCAATATAAGTTTGAGGTGTTGAATAAATTTTCACTGGGCGATGAATACCTGAGTAGTTAAAGAAGTCAAAGTTAGGTACATTGACAGGTGTCACATTGCCGTCTTTATCTGTACGTTCACTATAGTTTCCTACAGGTAATGTACTGTGTGTCAGAACATTGTTCACAACAACTGTTAAACGGTGTGCACCAACAGTAGCGATATCAGAAATATCCGCTTCAAATGGTAAGAATCCACCTGAATGTGTCACGACTTCTTGACCATCGATATAAACTTTAGCATGATGTGTCACAGAGCCGAATCTTAATACAATGCGTTCACCTTTTAGATGTTTAGGAATAATGATGTCGCGTTCATAACATACATCACCTACGTGAGTTCTAATAGTTTGAATCACACCTTGATCATTAAATGAACCGGGAACAGCCATTACCTCATCTGTATCTAAAGGTTGGCTTACATCAATTTTCTCTTGATGCTGAATTAATTTAAATTTCCATGTTCCACATAAATCAAGTAGTTGTCTTGTTTCTGTAAATATTGGATATAACAACTTAAGCTCCTCCTATTCATTAAACACCAGAATATGCGTTAAATCCTCCATCAATCGGTAATACTACACCATTTATAAAGCTAGATGCTTCTTCGCTTACTAGGAATAATAATGCACCAATAAGTTCTTCTGGTTTACCAAAGCGCTCCATAGGTGTCGCATTGATGATTTTTCTAGAGCGATCAGTGTAACTTCCGTCTTCATTTAATAATAATGCTTCATTTTGTTTTGTTAATAAAAATCCTGGTGCAATCGCATTGACGCGAATATTAGTTTTAGAGAAGTAAACACTTAACCATTGTGTAAAGTTACTAATTGCTGCTTTAGCACCACTATAACCAGGAATTTTAGTTAATGGTGTAAATGCGTTCATAGATGAAATGTTGATAATTGATGCTTCTTCTTTATCTAACATATCAGTTGCGAATACTTGTGAAGGAATAAATGTACCTAAGAAGTTAAGATCCATCACAAATCCTACGCTCTTTTCATCTAAGTCGAAGAATGTCTTACCTTCTTGATCAAGTTGGCCTTCAAAACGTTCATCATCAGTTGTACCTTTTGGAGAATTTCCGCCAGCGCCATTGATTAAAATATCAACGCTACCGAAAGCTTCATTAACTTCTTGTTTTACTCTTTCCATGTCCGCTTTTTTAGTGACGTCTCCTAAAAATACTTTAGATTCTCCACCTAATGCTTTGATTTGATCAACTAAACCATTATTATCATCTGCAATTCCAACCATAGCGACTTTAGCGCCACTTTGTGCTAATGCTGTTGACATCGCACTTCCAAGTACGCCTGTTCCGCCTGTAATTACTACTACTTTGTTAGTTAAATCTATATTGAAAGGTAATTTCATAAATTGATTTCTCCTTTAGTTTATTTGTTAGTTTTACTAACTGCTTCATATAACCCATTTAAATATGTTGCACCTAAGGCACGGTCATACAATCCATAACCTGGTTTACCTGTTTCGCCCCATATCATACGTCCATGGTCAGGTCTAATTGGTCCTTCATATCCGAAATCATACATTGCTTGAACGACTTCATACATATCAATAGATCCATCTTCAGATAAATGACCAGATTCTTGGAATGATTTGTCACCAATTAATTTAACATTACGTGCATGTACAAAATGAACACGGTCTTTTTGGCCGAAATAACGTAACATATCTACAAAGTCATTTTTTCTATCTGCACCTAAAGAACCAGAACACATTGTTAATCCATTACTTCTAGAATCATATAAGTTAATGAATCGTTCTAAGTTTTCTTTGTTAGTGATGATACGTGGTAAGCCAAAGATATTCCAAGGTGGATCGTCCGGATGTATCGCCATTAGAACGTCTTCCTCTTCAGCAACCGGAATGACTTTTTGAATAAAGTAATTTAAGTTTTCCCATAATTTTTCTTCATCCACTTGTTTATAATCTTCAAATAATTGATTTAAGTCTTCTTTTGTATAACTTGAATCCCAACCAGGTAATGATAATTCACCACTTAGTGGATTCATTTTTTCAACATCTTTCTCATCATAAATTAAGCATGTAGATCCATCGTCTAAGCGATAATCTAGTTGAGATCTTGTCCAGTCAAATACTGGCATAAAGTTATAACATACTGTGTTAATACCAACTTGTCCTAAATTACGTAAAGTTTGGCAATAATTTTCAATATATTTATCTCTTGTCGGTTTACCTAATTTAATATCTTCATGTACTGGGACACTTTCAATTACAGATATTTCCATACCTGCATCTTCTACTTCTTGTTTTAATGCTTTGATTTTATCTAATGGCCATACTTCTCCAACTGGCACATCGTATATCGCAGTTACAATACCTTTCATCCCTGGTATTTGTTTAATATATTCTAAGCTAATGGGATCATCTTTCCCATACCATCTAAATGACATTTTCATAGTATTGTCCTCCTAAATAAGTTTGAAATAATGATATGCATTGTTATAACAGATGTTCTCAATCATTCGTTGTAACAATTGATCATCATTTGGAATTTCACCTTTTTCTACTAAATCACCAATAAATGTAGATAAAATTCGTCTAAAGTAATCATGTCTTGAGTATGAAATAAAGCTTCTTGAATCAGTTAGCATACCTACGAAATGCATTAACAATCCTTGGTCTGCTAATGATGACATTTGGCGTAACATACCTCGTTTTGTATCATTAAACCACCAACCAGCACCGTGTTGAACTTTACTTTGAATGCCAGGTTCAGTTTGGAAGTTTGCAATCGTAGAACCTACAATATCGTTATAAATTGGGTTTAAATTATATAAAATCGTTTTTGGTAAATGATTACCTTGTTCCATCATGTCTAACGTTGCGTTTAAATGATACGCTAAGTTGTCTTGATCTCGGATAGAATCAAATCCAGCATCTCTACCCACTTGTTCAAACATTTTAGTATTGTTATTTCGGATAGCGCCAAAGTGAATTTGCATTACCCAACCATGTTCATGATAGGCTTTACTTAATTCGTTCAAAATAAATGTTTGGAATTGGAATGCTTCACATTTTGAAACGTCTTCATTATTTATAGCCTTATTGAAGATTGCTTCAATATCTTGTGTTGTATAACTTTCAAAATGTATTTCTTCTAAACCATGGTCAGCAAGACGTCTGCCTTTGTCATGGAAGTATTGAATACGTTGGTTTAACGCATCTACAAATTGAGATGGATTATCTATTTTATGTGTTAAGCCTTCTAATTTTTGTATTAAATCAGTAAATGCTTTGTCACCAACTTTGAACACATCATCAGGTCTAAACGCTGGTAAGACTACAGTTTTAAAATCGTTTTGTTCTTTAATTTCATCATGATATTTTAAGTCATCTGTTGGGTTATCAGTTGTACAAATCAAATTAACATTTGAATTAGTGATTAATGATTGTGTCGTCACGTTATGTTCTTTTAAATAATCATTTGCTCGGTGATAAATCTCTTCAGCATTGTCACTTGTTAATAAGTCTTCAATTTCAAAGTACATTTTTAATTCTAATTGTGACCAGTGATATAGTGGATTACCAATTGAATTTTCTAATGCTTCAGCCCACTTTTTAAATTTCTCAAGTGGTTCAGCGTCTCCAGTAATGTATCTTTCTTCAATACCTTGTGCACGCATTGCACGCCATTTATAATGGTCACCACTTAACCATAAGTCAGCAATATTATCGCATTTAACATTATCACTAATTTGTTTTGGATCTAGGTGACAATGATAGTCGTAAATCGGCATTTCTTTCGCGAAATCATGATACAAGTGTTTAGCTGTTTCATTTTCTAGCATAAAGTCTTCGTTAATAAAAGCCATGCTCATTTCACTCCTTATATTTCTTCTCTTAATGCAAGTTCTTTAACAATTTGTTTATGTCGTTTATCTGTTAATGGATACCATATGAAGAAGATAATTAATGCAAGTAAACAAGCCACTGCCGGTACTGCGAAGAATAATATTTTAAGACCTTGAATTGTACCAGCTGATTGTTCTACATTTGGTTTGTATCCTATTAATGTTAAAGCTAAACCAGGTACAAATCCTGCAAGTGCTTGTGATACTTTTCTTGTGAAACTGTAACTAGAATACGTAATACCTTCAGAACGTAATCCAAATTTCCATTGTCCGTATTCCACAACGTCAGCAATGAATGCCCAAATAACAGTGTTTGGAATAACTAAGAAGAATTGTGCAATAGTATTCATTACTAAGAACATGATGTGGTTTTCACTAAATAATAGGAAATTTATAGATTCGAATACTACAAAACCACCAATACCGATAAGTGCTGTTGCTTTTTTACCCATTTTTTTACTAATAAGTGTTGTTGCATATAATGCAGGTAATAATACAACAAAGTTCAATGTACTTACTAAACCTACTAAATTAGGTTCATCTAATACATATTTAAAGTAGTAAAGCTGACAAGATTGAATTAAGAACATTGACATGATTGTTAATAATGTAAAGATTGCTAATACTGCAAATGCTTCGTTTTTCACTAAGTTAAAGAATGCTTTTTTATTAAGACCTTTTTCTTTAGGACGTTCAACAACGTGACGTTCTTTAACACCTTTATAGCAAATCAAATGGAATATAACACCGAATACTGCTAATCCAGCAACAACTACTGGATAACCTATAGCATGGTTATCAAATTTTGATACTAATGGTATAACGACAATTCCTGCTATAAATAATGCACTTTGTGAACCTAAGTTTCTAAATACAGACAATTGTGTTCTATCATCTGAGTTCATTGTCATAGCAGCAGATAATGAACCGTAAGGAATGTTAACAACTGAATATGCGGCATTGAATAGTAAGTATGTAGCAAATGCCCACACTACTTTTCCTGTATAACTAAAATCGGGTGCAGTAAATGATAAGACCGTTACAATTGCTAATGGTACAGTTCCATATAAAATAAATGGTTTGAATTTACCTTTGGGACCAATATTACGTCGTGAGTCGACGATAGTACCTACACCAGTATCAACAAATGCATCAAATATCTTTGCTACCAAAAATACAAGACCACCATAAAATGCTGAAATACCTAAAATATCTGTAAAGAACATCATTAAATAAATTTGTCCCATGTCAAACATCATACCGTTACCTAAGTCACCAAAACCGTATGATAACTTTTCTTTAAATCCTAAAGCAGGTTCTGCAATATGATTAAGTTTTTTAACTTTTCTACTTTCTCTTTTTTCAACTGTGTCTCCCATAATCGTGCCTTCTTTCTATCTATTAATGTCTCGGTTACTTTGAATAGACGCGTAAATATTTTCTAGACTTGCATAACTAAAATCACCAAATATATTGTGTTTATAGCTCATGTTATAAATTCCAAATTCAACAATTTTTGCTAAATTCCATTTCTGCATAATCCCATAAATGACACCTACGCTAAATGCATTCCCAGTTCCTAATCTATCCAATATATCGACATCTATAGGATCAGTTTTTACTATCTGATTCTGTGTAGATAGAAATCCTTGTAAGCGGTTTCTTTTATGGCTAAAAATTTTTCTCTGTACAAACGCAATATATTTAATATTGTATTTATCGTGAATTTGTTCTAAATATGGTTGTATTTCCTCAATGTCAGCCATTCTATCTAATCCATCTTTTTGGTCATGTCCTTCATTGTCTGGCAAAGCAATTGGTTCATAACCGAAGACTAAATCCACATCATATAATATGTCTGACATTTCTTTTCTAGCTGTTTCAAAATCCCATAAAGCAGCTCTAAAATTCAAATCGCAACTTACAAATAGACCTAGCTTTTTGGCTACTTTTACAGCTTTTTTCAAAAATTGTAATAGCTCGTTATTCAAACCAGCTGTAATACCTGTTATGTGGAACCAATCATGTCCCTTTAGTATTACTTCGATATCATCATCACGATGATAAAATTGACTAAATGTACTCATTTGACGATCATAGATAAGTCGATGTGCGCGTTGTGCATATCCACTTTCAGTAAAATAGAGTCCTAACCTTCCTTCTGCTTGGCTAACATGCTTTGTATCAACGTTATACCGTTTTAAATTTTGAATGATTTGGTTTCCTAAATCATTGTTAGGTACAGCGCTAATCATCGCAGTATCAATGCCTAATCCTGATAATCCAATGGCGACGTTCATTTCTGCGCCACCGTAGTACGTATCAAATGATTGAGCTTGATTGAAGGTTTGATGATTCGGTGTGCTTAATCGCATTAAAATTTCGCCAAATGTGATGAATGACATCTCATCACCCTCTTATTTTTTTGAATTTTTCGACAAATTTTTGTGTGTTTTCTTTGATAACTGAATCGTTACCGTCTTTGGAACCTTTCATTAATGCACTACCAATTCCAACTGCATACGCACCTTTTTGATACCAGTCTTCCATGTTATCTAATGACACGCCACCAGATGGCATTAATTCAATATGTGGAATAGGTCCATGTATATTTTTAATAAAATTAGCTCCTAATAAATCTCCAGGGAATAATTTCACTAAATCAACACCTGTTTCCATTGCTTGAACAATTTCTGTGACTGATCCACAACCTGGTAAATATGGTATTGAATAACGGTTACACATTTTAGCAATTTCAGGATCAAAGTGTGGACTAACTACATATTCTGCTCCATTTAAAATAGCTAATCGAGCGGTAGTACTATCTAAAACTGTACCTGCACCAATCACTACATCGTCATGTGTTTGATGTTGATTTAAATATTGAATAACTTCTTCAGCTTGTGGTGTTGTGAAGGTAATTTCGATATTGTAAATACCGCCTTCTATCATTTGATTTACAGCTGCGATCGCATCATCTTTACTTTTACCTCTTACAACAGCTACAAGGTAATTTTCATGTAAACGATTTAATATCTCTGCTTTTTTCATTTACTCAGCTCCTTGCTATTTAAAAAGTTTTTTTCTTCGCCAACCCAACTTCACTATATTTCCAAATGAGAAAACGTCAATTCAGTGTAAGTTACTAGGAATTAACAAAAAATAAAAACCCTCTCATCCAATCTTTAAAAAGAGTTGGTATCAAAGGGTTTTTAAAATATGCTCATTTTCAGTGTGAATTCAGTGAGCGACATATTTCGTAGCACTCATTTATCTTTAAAAAGCATGTTTTTATATGATTTTTTGTAATTTTTTTAAGTCTTTTATAAAATTTTGACATCATTTTCAGAAAAATCAACTATTTTTAAATTTTTCCTTGGCTTTAGCTAGTGAAAAATAAAAATGAATGATAGTTTTAACATGTAATGTAAAAGTTAAAGAAAAACATAAACATTTACGTTATGTAACTTTTTCATCGTTTTCGTCATTGTGAGATTTTTTATATTCTAAGGGCGCAAGTTGATACTGCTCTTTAAAACATTTTGAAAAATAGCCTTGTTGTTTAAAACCTACATAGTTTGCTATTTCTTCAATTGTCATAGGCGTATTAATTAATAATTCTCGCCCCTTCTCAACACGTACCTTCATAATATATTGAGACATAGACTGTCCCGTTTCTTTCTTAAATAATCTTGAAAGATATGACGGCGCCAACCCAACTAAATCAGCCAATTCTTCTAGATGTATCGGGTGGTCTAAGTTAATTTTTATATGCTGAATAACGGTGTTGATATTAGAACTATAATTTAAAGATCTTACATTTAATGCCGCACGCGCATAATCATAAATCATTTGTTTCGTAAGCACACCTAATGTTTCGACATCCTGAGCATCATCAATTTTAGCAGCATAATATGCTGACAGTTCATTGATGATGAGTAAATTCACTTCTGCTTTTTCTATACTTTTACGACATAGCGTATTAAGCAGATAGGCTTTGTATTTATGATTTAATAAATCATCTTTGACACGTCTAATACCGGAAACCGAAACTACCATCACAGAATATAAATTTAATGCTTCATCGACATTGCCGTTTTGAATAGCTGTAAGCATCTTATTCTCAATGTCATAAGCTGTTTTGATTCTGTTAAATGTATCTTCATATTGCTCTTTATCATGTGCATGTGATTCAGGATTACGATGAAAACTAAAATCTATTTTTTCAACTTTATAATGTACATTTCTATTTTTCAAATATCGTACTGTTAAATGAGCCATCTTTAACGCTTGGCTATATTGACATACTGGTATTTGCAAAAGGTATTGTTTTAATATTGATAATTTAGAATATTTAATTTGTACTTGTTGTAACATCTCATGGCACCTTTTTTCATTAGGTCTCTGATGTAAAAACGGACCAAGAATGACAACTCGATTATACTTTCTATACTTAAATAATAAAAAATTAACATCAAATTGGTTCACATAATGATAAATACAATCACTTTTCATATCTTCCAAAAGTTTCTTTAACTCTAATTTGTATTTTTTACTTTTAGTATTGGTAAAAGGAGACTTTAAGTGGTTGCTAACATTTTTTAAATCTAATAAATCATAATGATTTATATCAACCATTAATAATTCAAACGCATGTACTTTTAAAACATCAAAAATTTGTTGATTCAACATAATAATCACCTTCACTTAAGACTATAAAAAGAATGGAAAGGATTGAAAAATTTGAATTATTCACTAGAACATTTTCAACCTCAACATGACTATCTCATTTGTGTAGATTCTGATGGTTGCGGTATGGATACAATGACAATTAAACATGAACGTGCTTTTGGTCCAGCTCTACTTGATATTTGGAACTTGGACGATATAAAAGACGAAGTACTAGAACGTTGGAACCAATTTAACCTATATGAAATCACACGAGGTATTAATCGATTTCAAGGTCTGGAAAAAATGCTCACAGAATTACATGAGCAAGGTCGTACAGTTGACGGCTATCAAGACATTAAAGAATGGGTAGACAACACTTCAACATTTTCTAATCCTCAATTAGAACAAGATATGAAAGCGTATCCAGAAAAGAAAGGACTACGCTTAGCTTTAGATTGGTCTAATCGAGTAAATGAATTAATCGTGAAATTACCTAGTATAGGTCCATTTGATAATGTACATTCTGCTTTGAAACATGCACATAAAGATGCAGATATTGTTATTGTATCATCTGCCAATTTAAAAGCAGTAGAAACTGAATGGACAGAGCATGAACTTACACCATTTCTTTCAAGTATATTTGCGCAAGAAGCAGGCACTAAAAAGCATTGTATTAACCAACTAAAACCATTTTACAAATCTGGCCATATTTTAGTATTAGGAGATGCCAGAGGAGATTTACAAGCAGCTCAAGACAATCATGTTCATTTTTATCCAATATTAGCGGGACATGAAGCACAATCTTGGTATGACCTAGATCATACTTATATCGATTTATTTACTAATAATCAGTTTGATAATACTATTCAAGACCATGTAATTCAACAATTTTATAATAATTTTGACTAAGGAGTGGCTTATTTATGGTAAAAGTAGATCTAAAATCTAAACCTTATAATCTTAACGATCAACAAATTCAATGGGTAGAAAATACACTATCAGAACTCACAGATGAAGAAAAAATTGGTCAATTATTTTTCAATTTATTCTTTTTAGAAGACGATGCAAACTTTAATGATAATGAATTAACAAATAAAGATATTCTTGATAAATATCATATTGGAGGCGCAAGATTCCAAGGTGGCAATGGACAACAAGTACAACACTTACTTAACGATTTACAACATAACAGTAAAATTCCGTTACTCATCGCTGCAAATTGTGATTCAGGTGGCAATGGCGCTTGTAAAGACGGTACTTACATTGCTTCTGCAGCTCAATGTGAAGCAGCTCAAGATACTAAAGTTGCATATAATGCAGGATATGTTTCTGGGCAAGAATCTAGTGCATTAGGTGTAAATATCAACTTTGACCCTTGTGTTGATATTCTTGAAAATTGGAGAAACACTATCGTTAATACTCGCGCATACGGAACAAATGCTGACACTGTAATTAAATATACAAATGCCTTTATCGAAGGCTTTAACCAAACAAAAGATATGATTACATGTATCAAACATTTCCCAGGTGATGGCACAGAAGAACGAGATCAACACCTTGTTTTAGGCGTAAATGAAATGACTCCAGACGAATGGGATCAAAGTTTCCGTAAAGTATATGCTAATCACATTGATAATGGCGTTGAAATGATTATGTCTGGTCATATCGCACTACCTCACTACTCTAAAAAATTAAACCCAGCTTTAAATGATGAAGACATTTTACCAGCAACATTATCTAAAGAACTAATTACAGATTTATTGAAAGACGATTTAAACTTTAACGGACTTGTTGTAACTGATGCGAGTCATATGTTAGGTATGACAGCTGCAATGAAACGTGAAGATTATGTACCTCAAGCCATTGCTGCTGGTTGTGACATGTTCTTATTCTTTAACGATATTGAAGAAGATTTTAATTTCATGCTTAATGGTTATAAAAACGGCGTTATTACTGACGAACGTTTAAATGATGCTGTAAGACGTATTCTTGGATTAAAAGCAAAAATTAATCTACATGAAAAACAAGCTAATAACACTTTAGAAAAAGATGAAAAAGCATTAGAAGTTGTTGGTTGTGATAAACATATTGAAATGCAAAAAGAAGCAGCTGATTTAGGTATTACACTAGTGAAAAATACACTTAACCAATTACCTATTCGACCTGAAACACATAAAAACATTCGTCTTTATGTTATTGAAGGTGAAAAAAATGGATTGTACAAATCTGATGACTCACTTACAGATAATTTAGTAGATATCTTAGAAAAACGAGGCTTTAATGTAACAGTAAACGATGGTTCAACACGTATTAAAGGTAAAACTTTAGAATATCGTGATGAAGTTGATGCTGCTTTAGTATTTGCCAATATTGTAGGTTACGCAGCTGAAAACAACTACCGTATCCGTTGGTCAACTGCTATGAGTAATGAAATTCCTTGGTATGTACATGAAGTACCAACAGTATTCACTTCACTTAACTTCACAACTCATTTACATGACGCAACAATGGTTAAAGCATATATCAATGCTTATCATTCAAATCAAATCAGTTTAGAAACAGTGGTAGATAAAATCATGGGAGAATCAGACTTTAAAGGCGTACCAAACGACCTAGTTTGGACAAATAAATGGCAAGCTAAATTATAGAAGTTAGTGGTATTTCTGCTTAATATGCTTGTTATAGAACAAAAAACAGTATAAGAATAAACCCTAGAAAAATAGCCAGTAAATGAGTTTTATAAATTCATTTACTGGCTTCTTTATTTATAATACTTCGTATTATTGGCTCCCTATGCCCAACCTGCTTTGCTTGTAGAAACTGGATAAACCAGTTTCTTTGTGTTGGGTCCCTTCTTAGGGGACAGCTTCAGCCAGAAATACTACAAAGATAAATCTGTGAGGATTTCTAGGTCTTCAGCTTGTCCTGTTCCCTCAAGAGTCTCGCCAAAATGCTCCGTATTTATATGTAAATTGAAATTAAAAGATGCTCCAAGATAAAATCCTTTGTCCAATTTGTACATAAATGATATGTCACAACACCTTAATGAAATCCATGAAACAACTACTTTTATTTTTGGAGATTGAATTTATAGAAATTAAAAAGTCTAATTAATTTATTTCATGATTTAGTAACGAATCTAGTTTGGGCTTTTGTTGTTTTAATGAAGTTTGGCTTAAATCTATAAAGAGGGATTTCTGCCACTGTTGTGTTTTAAAGGCCGTAGTATTTAAATCTGTATCCCAAGTTGGATACACACGAAATGCCATCTTACCATTATGCTTTATGTCGCTTAAGATACCTTTGGTTAAAAGCGTCTTCTTATCAAAAACAAACATGCCGTTAAGTTCCTGATCAAAAATGTGAATAATTAAATAGTCACTCATTTTATCAAAATGTATAGGTATATTTTGATGATTTTTATCTTTCTCCCACAGAGTTACAAAATAACCCTTTTTCTTTGGTGTCTTTTTGCCCAATCTACTTTTAATACGATATTGAAACAATTCAAATTCCATCGCTTCATATTCTTGATTCCACTCTTCGGCTTGAACTGTATTTACTATTTTAGTTTGATAAATATTTTCCAATTCTTGCAATGGTGTTATTGACTGAAATGATTCAAGATTTTTTGCCATTTGCTTTACCTCAAAAATTTTATTAAGAATTAAAAATAAGCTAAAATAATTATGAATACATATACTTAATAATTCAAGAGGTGGAAAATGTATCCTAATGATATTATTCAAAAAGCAAGTCACAATTTAAGAAGATACGAAGATGCTATCAAAGCAGCTCAAAAAGCACAAAATTTATTACAAAATAATATGTATATACTGGAGCATTTACCATTAGATGCCTTACAAAGAACATCTCAAGTTATTAACAAAGTATGGCAAAATACAACTGAAGTTATCAAACAATTAGATGAAGAAGCTATAGAAACATTTAAATATTACGAATTACCCATACATTACTCAATGGATCTTGAATTTATTGAGTCTTTAGTTGATAAGTATAAAAATAATGTGAGTACAGAAGAAATAAATAAATATTTTTCTAATTATTTTGATGATTACCTACTAAATAAAATACAAAATCATTGGAACAATTCGGTTTTTTTACATAAAAGAACTAATTTATTTGAACAAGTTATTAGTGGATATCAATATAATCTATACGGCTTAGTGGTAACAACAGTTACTACTCAAATAGAAGGAATTATATCAGATAAACTTGAATTAGATAAAATAGGTAAGTTCAGATTTAATGAAAAACATCTAAATCAAAACTTTAAATATGATACTTTAAAATTAAAAATTATAATTGAAGCAATGTTTTGTGTAATTGGATTTAGTGATAAAATCACTAGAAATTTTTACATCGATAGAGTGGTAAGTAACAAAAATAACGAAAACAATCGCCATTCTATAGCACATGGTGCTATATTTGATCACTTAAGTAACATACACGCAATTAAAGCTATAGTTATATTTGATGCTATTTTGTCACGTTTAGAGGAGTTCAAAACAAAAGAGGAATTAGAAGACATGATTCACCGAGTTGCAAAAAATAAAGTAAATAATTAAGGATTAATTAAAATCAAAAAGCTCTTCTAAGATGCTATAGACGTAAGAAATAGTATATTTGAAATATCGTTAAGAAAAATTTTAAAAAGAAGTAGTAAGATATACTATTAATAATTAAAGAGAGTAAAATGAGCGGTAATGATAATATATTTTGTAAAGTTTGTATGACTACTCTTTCTAATTGGAGAACCAAAAATGAAAATTGTTCAATAAACATATAAATTTCTGACTGTCTTCAACTTGATTTGTATATTCTACAAAAGGTAACCATTCTGCTAAATACGCTCGTGATTGATCTATAAGTTTAAAAAGTGCATCCGCTTCTCTTGTTTCTAATATTTTTAAAGTCACTTCATCGTTTACCTTAAATCCAAACATGCTTTACACCCCATTTACATTATTGTCACACAATTCTGTTAATTATCAACATTTTAACATATGCTGTGGATAACTCAAATCATATCTCAAAGCCTTGATATAACAGTATTCCAAAGAATGCCTATCAAAATCTATCCACAACCGTACCAATTATCCACGCCTATAAAAAATCTCCATAATCAATTCATTGTTTACATAAAAATGAATCAACTATGGAGATCGTTAACATTTAATTTGGAAAAGTACCTGGATTAAATCCACCTTCCCATTTACTAATAGGCCAATATCTAAACATCACTTTTCCTACGATTTGCTTTTTATCAATTAGCCCAACGTCATATCTACTATCTATACTGTTTTGTCTATTATCACCTAACACTAGATATTTACCTTTAGGAATCTTGGCATGACCTTGAGCACCTTTAAGCGTTTTAGAATTAAAATCTTCTGTTAAATACTTGCCTACTTTATTCTTTTTATTTTCTTTCAAATAAGGCTCTTTTATTTTTTTATCATTTATATACAGTTGATCTTTTTTATATTTAACAGTATCTCCAGGTTTACCAATTAACCGTTTAATATAATCTTTTTTAGCAGTAGCGTGAAAAATAATAACATCCCCTGAATCAATATGATTCAATGTTTTCGAAATTTTACTCACTATGACTTTATCTCTATCTTCAAATGTAGGGTGCATTGATTCTCCCGATACCGTATATGAAGTACCGATAAATACAGTTAGAATGATAGCTATGATAATACCTGTCGCTAAGGCAATAATCCACTCAACTAATTCTTTTCCCATATAAGCTCTCCTCCCATTTATTAATCACTATTCTACAACACCATTTTTTATTTTAATGTGCTGTCCTTTTTGCACTTTATCGTACTGTTTTTTAGGTAAAACAACAATACGTTTACCTTGTTTAGTATCAACTGTGACGGTATATAATTTTTCTCCATCTTTCATTTGATGCTTCAACATGTTCATTTGATATTGAATATTATTTTTCTTTTCTTGGTTAGTATGAGATGCAGATGAAAAACAATATAAAAATAGCCAGTTGTTATAATATGATGTCGACATAAACTGTGATTGATATGGTGCACTTGAACTATATGGCCGTCTTGGGCTTACCAATGATTTAGTACTTGAATTATTTTTATAATGTTTGCCTTGCATTGATTTAGAATGACTAGATTTAGTTGCTTGTTGTGATGCACGTTGACTTGATTGTTGTGCAGCTCGTGACGCATTAGAGGCACTAGACCTACTCATAGATGAGCTAGATGACGTAGATGAAGCTCCTCTTGAAGATGCTGATGATGAACTACTTGAAGACGAACTACTCGAGCTACTTGAACTCGAACCTCCAGATGATGTTGCTGCATCTAATTGGGTAGAAAATCCAAATACTATAGCAGTTACGAACGCAATTGTAGTTAAACTAAGTTTATAAATTAATCGCTTCATGATTTCACCCCTAATTATTTAGACACTTCATCTTTAGAAACTGCTTTACCTTCTGTTTCATCATCACCGTACATCATATATGGTGGACGATATACATGAATCTTCTTACCGTCTTTAACGATATATGGTTTCTTGTTACCATCACTTAATATATGTTCGTAGACATGGTCTAAGCTTGTCTTTTCTAAATGAGATTTCCCTTTTTTGTCTTTATATTTAATTTCAACATTTGGTGTATCTTCATCACCATCATTTAAAACTTCATAATATTCGTATTCATATTTATTAGATTTTTGACTTTCCTTAGAAGGTTCCTTTTGCTCTCCATTACCTCCACATGCTGCTAATGTTAGACTTAGCAATAACACACTTAATAATAATAAAATCTTTTTCATTTACAAATACTCCTTTTAAATTAAATTTTCACATGTAAAATCAATTAATTCTATCATTACATAACTTAATTATTTATTTCAATTATATTTACAAAAACTAAACTTTTATTTTTTATTATTAGTTAATCCTCTATAAAATTTCACTATCCCTCCCTCTTATATCTAACCTTTCAATGCTGTAAGTTTGGTAGCGTATTTTGTAAGTTTAGATAAAGGCTGGAATATCTTATTACTCCTAAAATTAAGATATAAGCAATAAGGAGTGATAACATGTCAATTTTACAAGTCGATCATTTATCAAAAATTTATGGTAAGAAAAAGCAATATCAAGCATTGAATGATATTAATTTTTCAGTTGAAAAGGGAGAATTTGTAGCAATAATGGGGCCTTCAGGGTCTGGTAAAACAACATTGCTCAATGTTCTAAGTTCGATTGATACAATTTCAAGCGGCTCAGTCATTGTTGACGGTCACAATATTAGTCAATTAAAGAATAAACAACTTGCACAATATCGTAAAAAGTCATTAGGATTTATTTTCCAAGATTACAGTGTATTACCAACTCTCACGGTTAAAGAAAACATTATGCTACCTTTATCAGTTCAGCATTACGACAAAAAAGAAATGGAACAATCTTATCAAGAAGTCACTGAAGCATTAGGTATTCATGACCTGGGAAATAAATACCCAAGTGAAATATCAGGAGGTCAACAACAACGAACAGCCGCTGCCAGAGCATTTGTGCATAAACCGAAGATTATTTTTGCCGACGAACCAACTGGTGCATTAGATTCGAAAAGTGCGAAAGATTTACTCAACCGTCTTGAAGAAATGAATCGTACATTCCAATCAACAATTATTATGGTCACACATGATCCAGTCGCAGCGAGCTTTGCCAAACGTGTCATTATGTTAAAAGACGGACATATTCATTCTGAAATAAACCAAGAAGAAGATTCTAAACAAGATTTTTATCAAAACATTATTCAACTGCAATCTTCTTTGGGTGGTGTAGCGAATGTCATTTAATCAAATTACACTCAAAAATTTAAAAATGAATATAAAACATTATGGTATGTATTTATTTTCATTGTTATTGAGTATCATATTATATTTTAGTTTTACGACATTACAGTTCACTGACAGTATTAATAACGATCAGTCTTTAGCTATTATTCGAAAAGGTGCATCAGTCGGCTCAATATTTTTATTTATTATGATTGTGATTTTCTTAATGTATGCCAACCACCTATTTATTAAAAGACGTACTCAAGAATTTGCCTTATTTCAGTTGATAGGTCTCACTAGAAATAATATTTTAAGAATGCTTTGTGTTGAACAAATCGCTATTTTTGTAATAACTGGATTATTGGGCATCGTTTTAGGTATATTTGGTTCTCAATTTTTACTATATGTTGCATCTAAGTTAATGCATTTAACAGTAAAGCTATCTATTAATTTTGAACCTATGGCTTTAGCATTAACATTATTTTTATTAATCACTGCTTTTATACTTATTTTATTTCAAAGTTATTTATTTTTGAAAAAACGCAGTATATTGGCATTGATGAAAGACCGCCGTCAGACTGAAACTACAAAAGTTAAAATTACATTTTTAGAAGTATTAAGCGGTATATTAGGCATTGTCATGATAGCGTTCGGTTACTATATAGCGACTGAAATGTTTGGTACATTTAAAAAATTAACATTTACTATGACTTCACCGTTTATCATTTTATTTTTAACAGTCGTTGGCGCCTATTTATTTTTCAGAAGTTCTGTATCACTCATTTTTAAATCATTGAAGCATTTCAAAAATGGTCATGTATCTATTACGGATGTCGTGTTCACAGCTTCAATCATGCATAGAATGAAGAAAAATGCGATGTCGCTTACTGTTATTGCATTGATTTCAGCGATCACGGTAACTGTCCTTTGCTTTGCGACAATAACTCAGGAAAATAGTAATAATACTTTCCAAACAATGTCACCACAAGATTTTGATTTTTCATCCAAAAAACAAGCACAACAATTCAAACAGCAATTAGATAAAAATCATATCGGATATAGCACTAAAACGTATGAGTCTATTTCAGCCGAAACAATAGAAGATAAGGTGATGACGTTAAAAGATGATAGTAAAAGTATGTCTGCCAAAAACGTTTTAGTACCTAATGATCAACTTAAAGGCACCAATGCAATTATTACAAATACTAAAAATACACCAGGTATGATGCAAATTAATATAAATAAGACAGTCACCGTTAAAGGTAAACAGCAACAAACTTTTAAAGTAACTAAAGAGGATAAAGAAACAATGCTTCCCCTTGATTTGACGACTAATATGCCGGTCATTGAAATTAGCAGGGCCGAATTTAATAAATTGAAGACAAACGACATCATGCAAAATATGTATGGCATCAATATCAAAGATCATACTGATATGAAGAAAGCAGCAACTATTGCTAAACAGATCAATCCTGAAATTCAACCACGCGATGAAGTTAAAAAACTCTTAGATTCAACCAATGGCATATTAATCTTTGTCACATCATTCCTAGGTTTATCATTCCTTATCGCTGCCGGTTGTATCATTTATATTAAACAAATGGACGAAACCGAAGATGAGATTGATAACTTCCGTATTTTAAAACGAATTGGTTTCACTCAAATGGATATGTTGAAAGGACTCGGATTGAAAATTATCTTTAATTTCGGTTTACCACTTATCATTGCTTTATTACACGCACTTTTTGCAGCAATTGCATTTATGAAATTGATGGGTAACGTCTCTTACACACCTATTATTGTCGTAATGGTCGTATACTCACTCGTCTATTTCGCATTTGCACTCATTGCTTTCATACATTCAAATCGCATTATTAAAAAAACGATATAAATTAAAGGAGAGATTTATAATGAAATTCAAAGACTTAATCAAACAATCATATGAGGATTTAAAAAATTTAAAAGTGAACTTATTTAATGTGGTGATGCTCACACTTATAATCATAGTATTAAGTAGTGCTATCACGCCGATTGCAGGTATTCCAGTCGGATTATTAGGTGGCGCTTACTTCTTAAAACGCAGAGATGAAAAAAAGGATTTATAATATAAAAAAAAGTGTGTGCTCATTATTCATTGAGCGCACATGTTTTTTGATTTGATCATATTTTATAGCTTGGAATATTTAAATATATAAACATTAGCTACCACTTTACATGTTTGTTATATTGGGATTATTAATACATATTAAGGAGTTTCCTTATGAATCAATATCAAGAGTTTTTAAATCATCCTGATAGTTTTATCTTTATATTGTTTATATTTTATCTTATCGCAAGTTTATTTTTCTTTACTTTAACAGTTTTCATAGGTTTAAAACCTGTATCTTTTAAAGAAAAAATCATAACAATACTTGTTTTAACAATTATTCTGACACTTACGTTAACAGGTTTGTCCTACGTCATCATTCATTAGTTGTCATATATTTATGCTACTTGCTATTTAATAAGCGAGTAGCTTTTTTTTTGAATCAATTTAGCTGTGATTGTATTTATAACTTCTATATATAATAAAAAAAGCCTATGTCCGCTGAACGGGCGTACATAGACTTAAAAAAAACAAGATTTTTTACCTAACAAACTACTTGTAGTATAACACCATTTTTATAAAATGTATATAACAACTTAATTTAAGCGTAAAAACAATTTGTTCTTACTTTTGATAATTAAACAAATTAAGTTTTTTACAGATGCAAATTATTAAAATATTAATAATTCATATTATATACCCGCTTATCTCAAGTCTAATCATTATTTTCACATTTTTTTGAGTTAGAAGTCATATCAAATGGATTTTATGGAGATTAGAATTATATTATGTTTTCTAGAAAAATCTAAAACTTAAAAAATATATGAATATTAAATTTAAAATTTTTACCGTATTTTGTAAAGTAGTTATAAATAAAATGTTAAAATTTAATTTTATTTTATGAAAATACTAGATTTTTATATTTCATTTATGTTACATTTTTATTACAGAACGAAATAATAAACATTGAGGAGATGGATTATCATGAAACGTAAGGTATTCACAAGCTTATCAATCTTAGCATTAACAGGATCGGTTGTAACTTTTGCACCTGCACATGCAGCAACAACGCAATCTCAAGATAAAGCACCAACAACTCAAAAAGCACAACAAAATGACAAAAAACAGTTAATTAAAGATGCTTATAATATGGCTGCTAAAAAATTTAATTTCGATACTAATCGCTTAAAAACAACTGGTGACATTAAAGATAAAGGGTATTATTACGAAATTCCTTATTTCAATACAGATGGTGTTGGTGGATTACATATCATTGGTGTTAATAAAGCCAGTGGCAAAGTTACAATGTATGAAAATAGTACACCTATGGACCAAGAATATGTTGGAGAAATAGATCTAAGTAAATATAATTTAAAAGACCTTTCAAAATAAACTGTATTCCTAAAAAGCGTGAACCATTTTAATGTTGGTTCACGCTTTTATACTTTATAGATAATCTACAAATTTTTCTCTATATTTCATATGTAAATAAGACCCTATTATAAAAATAATAAGTAATACTATTAAATTATAAACAGCAAGTTTCCAATGAGACATTAGAAACCAATCGTGATAGAGAATGGAAGATCGATATCCTTCGGCAATAAAGTAGATTGGATTTAATTTTATAACACCTAATACAACCTTATTTGTCGGCAAATATAGAATTGAAGATATAAAAAAGACAATTCTCATTAATGCTTGAATCATCATTTGAGTATCTCTAATTATGATTCCTAAAGTAGATGTCAATAATGCCACTCCCATAGTAAAAATTAACGTATAAGGAATGAACAATAATAATTGCAACGTATATATAGTAGGATGATATCCACCTACAAAACAAATAAGCATGACTATAATCAATAGTAGTAAATGTGAATAAAACCTACTCACAACTAAATAACTAGGTACAATAGATAATGGAAAGTTCATCTTAGCTACTTGGTTATACTTTCCTGTGATGGCTTTTGTTCCTTCTAATATGCCTTGGTTGATAAAAAACCACATACTAATTCCAACTATAAGCCAAAATATAAATGGTATGCCTTCTACTAAACGATTACTTCTAAAACCTAAACCAAAAACAAACCAATATACCATTATTTGAATAGTAGGATTAAGCACTTCCCAAAGTGTACCTAAATAGTTATTTTTATTCGAAACCTTAATCTGAAACTCAGCCAATCTCTTTATTAGATATATATTACTGATATGCTCTTTAATAATATATAATGGTGCAATCATTTTATAAAATGCCTTTCTTTAAAATATATATTAATCTTTCATAAAAACAACTTGAGATATTAACAAAATATCCCAAGTTTTATTTAATAACTTATATATTATTTATTTTTCACAAAGATTTTAACATATCCTCAATTTTAATGGAAAATAATTTATAACTACTTAGTATTTAAAATTTCATAGCCAATTACATTTCTATTAATAAGTTCTATATGTTTGACCTGTTTGAGCACCTTCAACACTTTTAATAAAAGCATTAGCCACTTTTTCTACAGGAACAGCTGTAAATCCTTTGAAAAATTCTCCATATTTATCTAGAGCTTCTTCCACTACATTAGGGCTTACATTATTAATTCTTAGTCCACGTTTCAATTCAACTGCTGCAGAGGTAACAAAGCCTGCGACACCGCCATTAGCCATCGCTGCAGAAGAACCTAAACGTATAGGATCATCCATCATAATACCAGATGTTAAAGTGAAACTGCCATTTTCATTTAAATAATGTTGTCCAATTAATACAAGATTAATTTGACCTAATAATTTGCTTTGAATTGCTACATTATTATCTTCTAAAGTCATATCAGAAAGCGCTTTGAAAGTTGCGCCACCTGTCGCACTAACAACTGCATCTACATTATCAATATCTTTATACATTTTTTCAATTTCTTCTGGAGAAGTAATATCTAATTGATAATCACCAGACTGACTTCCTACTTCAATGACTTCATGATGATTATCTTTAAGTTTCTTTGATACACTTTTACCTATTGTCCCTGTAGCTCCAACAACAATAATTTTCATTATAATCCTCCTAATTTTTATGAATTAAGTCTAGAATTCTTTAAATGATATATATTTTTAACATAACAAATTATTATATACATAAAAACAGATATTGAACTTTTTAGTCCAATATCTGTCTTATTTATTTAAGAAACTATATCATTTAATGAATTGATTTATTTAAGATTCACCATTATGAATACCTACTTTAGTGATATAACCATTGTTCTCTAAGAATTTAACACTCTTTCCACCAATATTATAATTGTATTCATTTCCTTGAGCAGAGCTAGCAGGTTTTGTATCAGGATTACCATATACTTTAAGCAATTTTGATTTAGATACAACGCCATCTTTTAGATCAAACCATACTCCATCTGCTTTATGTTTACTAGCTAAATAAAATTGTTGATCATATTTTTTAATTGTTTTGTCACTATTTTTACTATTTTCGGTGATTTTATAACCATTGATTGTTAAATTGTCATTTTTAAGTGCATTAATAAAGTTCTTGTCTAAAATAAAATTACTTTGTGAGGATGTGTACCCTTGATAATTATAATAAGGTTGTGTTGCTGCATGTGCTTCGTTACTTTGTGGTGTTTCTACTGAGGCGCCGATTCCGAATACTGTTCCTACTGCTAACATTGATCCAACAACTGCTTTTGTAGTCTTTTTCATATTCAATCTCTCCTCTTTGTTTTTTGAAATGCAATACAAATGCAAGCGATTACATTTCGATTACATTATTACACAAAAGTTACAACGTTTCAAATTACACATTCCTTGGTTCTGTATTCTAGATACATCACTCTCAAAAATAATATAAATATTTACATATATAGGAATGGATTATATAATAAGGGTGTAAATTGTTTCTCTATTTAATAGAGAGCAACAAATAAAAAGCACAAGTGCTACCAACACTTGCGCCTATGTAAGCCCGTTAAAAAGACGGTAGCTTTTGAAATTGTCTATTTAGACCATCTAATTGCTAAAGTTGAGATGGTCTATTAATTTTGCTTACTACTAATTAATATTAAGCCAATAATCGTTAAAACGACCATCAGCATTTCATAATCAGTCATGCTACTCCTCTCTAGGAGTAAAAACCAAAATCATAGGCATCACCCCATTTTTTTGAGATTAGCCGCCACCATTCAACTTGCTTACTTTAAATATTATACAATAATAGATAAAATAAATCTTATAATTTTATTCTATATTTTACGCTCTTAATAACGGTACTTATAACTCTTCATTTCTATTTTTTAAATACTTTAAATGGTCTCAATCGAATCAAAATTTTCCCGTTATGATTACGCTTATCCATTATTACATTAACAATTGATTGTGCACCTTCATTTACTGTACGCATTAAAAAGCCTTTTTGGTTATTATTTAAATCTGTTGTAATACCACCAGGCATGACTCCAAATATTTCAACAGAAATCTTATGTTTCTTAAAATACTTCGCAAATAATTTAATCATTGAATTGAGTGCCGTTTTCGTTGTCATATAACTAAATGGATGGAAAAAATTACTTGGTTTAGTAGGAATGGTTAAATTGAGTATTCTCCCTTTATTGCGTGCTAGGATTGGCGTGAACGATTTAACCATTTCAAAGTTTCCATAAACATTGACCTCTGTCACTGTTTTTAATTCTTCAATATCAACATCTAATGGAGATGCTTCCATATTTCCTGAAATGCCTGCATTATTAATGAGTACATTTAAATCAGCATGGTTATTTTCAACATATTTTGCCGCTTCGTGAATGGTTGTTAAATCATTGAAATCAATTTTGATCCATTCCGCATTAATACCTTTTTGTTGTAACGTCTTTACCGCTTCAGTACCTCTTATTTCATCTCTAGCACCTAATAAAATAGTCCAACCTTTGTTTCCTAATTGTCTCCCCGTTTCAAATCCTAATCCTTTATTCGCACCTGTAATTAATACTTTTTGTGTCATATTAAGTCTCCTTTTTCATGACTTATCTCTTTAAATTTACATTACTACAATATTGCTTTATTAACTAGACACACCTCTTAATATAATAGCTGACAATGATACTTTCATTGTTAAAGAAAAAATTCCCTCAATACAATCATTAATGAGGTTTTTTTGTTACAATTTCATATTTTATTTCTAATTCTCAATATTTTCAGTTAAAGATGTCGCTAGTGTCTTCCCTTGTTCATATCCAGCATCACCAATTTCTTTAATATTTTTTGATGAATAAATATTTTGACCTATACTACCTTTACTGTTTTCGTCAGGTACAATTAAGGTAACGTTACTTTGTTCTTTTAATTTCTCCGCTTCTTCATACACTGAAGGCACTTGACCTAGTTTTTGACTAAGAGGAGCCAGAATAATAATATCTTGATAGTCTGACACTAACATCGCATTTGTTGATGAAACCATACCACCATCAATCCAAGATTCTCCCAATAAATTAATGTGTGGCCAAAGACCTGGCACAGCACCGCTAGCAGTCACTGCTTCTTTTAAGCTCACGCCGCTATTCTCATTAAAAGTCGACAACTTGCCTGTCCTTGCATTTATCGCAGTAATTTCAAGTTGATCCGTCCATTTAGCATTACCTAATCTTTGTTGTATTGAATCACTTCGAGTCTCTGGTGAAACATTTGATGGGTGACTATTAATAATATCTCCTAGATACTGACCGATTAATTGTTCATTATCCCTACCTTTAATAAATGCTTTAGTCCACAAGCCATATATCGCTGGATCAAGTTGAGCATTATCGGATTCACTATGATGTGTTGCTAAATCTTGATAATATGCTTGCATGTTTTGATTATTTGCTAAAATCGCTCCAACAAATGAACCTGCAGAACTACCTAATATCTTATCTACTTGATTCATTTTTATACCTGAATCTATTAACCCTGCTAGTACGCCAGCTTCCCAAGCAATTCCTGTAATACCACCGCCGCCTAATACAAGTGCTTTATCCTTACTCATTTTAGTCTACCCCCTCGTTATTCCGTCTAAATTACATGTTGTTACTATAATTATATACAATATATTATTTCCCATTATATAAACAGTTAAAAGCATTGTACTTATAGCAGGTGAAATTTTAAACAATAAAGATTCACACAACAAAAATCATCATAATTTTTAGTAAGTATTACACTTTATTTATAATAAGTTTTATAATTATTTCATATAAAGGGATGTCAGATTTTTAAGGAGGAATAACAATATGCAAAAGCTAAATAATAAGGTAATGATTATTACTGGTGGCGCTCAAGGTATGGGAGAAATGCACGCTAAAAAAGCTATAGAACATGGTGCTAAAGTCGTTATCACTGATATCAATGAGGAAAAAGGAAATGAATTAGCCAAAACTTTAGGCTCTAATGCTCTTTTTATCAAGCATGACGTAACTAGTGAGGATGATTGGCAAAATGTAATTGAAACTGTTTTAGCAAAGTGGAAGAAAATTGATGTTCTAGTTAATAATGCAGGTATGACTTATAACAAGCCTTTAGAGTCTTTAACACTAGACGATTATATGAAGATTGTTAATATTAACCAAGTCTCTGTCTTTTTAGGTATCAAATCAGTAGCTAAGGTAATGAAAGAACAACAAAGTGGTGCCATTATCAATATCTCTTCTATTGATGGATTAGTTGGAGGTGCCATTGGTTATACTGATACAAAATTTGCAGTAAGAGGTATGACTAAAGCTGCAGCACATGAATTGTCGCCGTATAATATTCGCGTAAATTCTGTTCACCCAAGTGTTATTAATACACCTATGATTCAACAAAAAGATGTTAAAGAAGCCGTCGATGAATTTGCTAAACAAATACCAATGCGACGTATAGCTGAAGTTGAAGAAGTGTCAAACATGGTTTGCTTTTTAGCATCCGATGAAGCTTCTTACTCTACAGGTTCTGAATTTGTTATAGATGGTGGCATTACAGCGATTTAGTTAATATAGATAAAATGTTGATTTAATATAATACATCACATACCAACTTGCTAATTTTTAGTTATAAAAATAAATACTGTATCTCAGAAAATATTATTTATATTGTAATAATTGGAGTAGAAAAAGTTCGCCACAAATAATAATTGTGACGAACTTTTCATATATATTTAGTTAATATTGAAATATTATTATTTAATAATATCTATTAATTCTTTTTTAGAGGCTGCGCGGGCTGGTATCCAACCGAAGACAACACCAATAAGCGTTGATACGCCTACAGCCAAGATGACTGAACTTATACTAACTGAACTTTTAACCATATCTGGTGTTGCTATATCGACCACTGTGGCAATGATAATACCTAGAATTAAGCCGATAATACCACCGAGTAGACAAAGTACAACACTTTCAACTAAGAATTGTATTTCAATGTCTCGACCTTTAGCACCAAAGGCACGACGTATCGCAATTTCTTCGGTACGTTCCGTAACAGAAATATACATCACATTCATGACACCAATACCTGCAATAAATAGTGAAATACCTGCGACTGCTGCCACAAAGTATGTGATGGTATCTAAGACTTTACCAATGCTTTTCATCATTTCTTCGTTATCATTAAAACTATACTGGCCATTTGAAACGCCAGTTCCTTTTTTATTCAGTTCTTTTTCAACTTTTTTACCAATTTCTTTTTTATCTTCACCATCATTAACCTTCACTTGTATTTGTGGCGTTCCTTGAGATAGGTTACTCATGTAATGGTCAGCCGTCTTTGTTGGCATTTGAACAACTGTCTCGAGAGGCATGCCACTTGCATCTTGACCGCTTGCATCACCAACACCAACTACTTTAAAGCCTTCCCCATTAATATAAATTGATTTTCCTACCGCACTATCTGCATTATGAAAGACCTTTTTAGCGACTTTATTATCTATAACAACAACCTTTTCTTGTGTGTCATTATCATCATTAGTAAAACCATGCCCATGATCGATATCTGATACATGGCTCGCCTTTTTCAAATCAACATCGCCGCTTCCATGAGTATTTGTAATTTTAGCGGCATAAGTACTATCTTTACTTTCCTTTACTTTCGCGCTTTTAACACCTTTAACTTGTTCTACAACACTGAGATCTTCTTGTTTAAACGGGTTGTCTTTAGGTGCACTCATATCTTCTGTCATATAAGTAATCATGGCTTGGTTTTTACCTGCACCTGCATCATCAAATTGTTCATTGGTTGTCTTTTTAAAACCATTACCTAGTGCCATGATCGTAATAACAGCAGCAATCCCGATAATAATCCCTATCATTGTGAAGATATTACGGCGCTTATTTTTTAAAATAGAGCGAAAGGCGACAGACAAAATATTAGAAAAGTTACTCATGCGCCAACACCTCTTCCTCTTTCACACGACCATCCAAAATGTGAATGATACGATCCGCTTTGTTAGCGACCTCACGATCATGGGTTACCATAATCATGGTTGTACCTTTTTCTTTATTTAACGTTACGAATAAATCCATGATATCTTTTGATGTTTTTGAATCAAGAGCTCCTGTAGGTTCATCAGCAATGACAAACTTAGGTTCATTAATAATCGCTCTTGCGATAGCTACACGTTGTTGTTGACCACCAGACAATTTATTGGGAAGTAAGTCTTCCTTGTTGTGAAGGCCAACATCTTCTAATCCCTTCAATACTTTGTCTTTACGTTCTTTACTACCCATACCGTTGTATATGAGTGGGATGCTGACATTTTCAAGAATTGTATTATTTTGAATAAGCTTAAAGTTTTGGAAGACAAATCCTACTGTGTGATTACGAATGGTTGCGAGTTTATTATCTGAACTTTTTTTATAATTTTCACCATTAAAAAGATATTCACCTTCATAACCACGATCAATAAATCCAAGGATATTGATGAGGGTACTCTTACCTGAACCGGATGGTCCCATAATAGCAATAAATTCGCCTTCATCAATATGGATATCAATATCTTTTAAGATATGATTCGTTTCGTCACCATTTTTGAAGTGTCGATTCATTTTTTTCAATTCAATCATGATGACACCTCAACTTTTTCTCCATCATTTAGATTACCTTTAGGATTTTTGATGACTTTGTCACCTGCTTTAAGTCCTTTTTTCACAATAATTTGGCCATTACTACGATCAATTTTAATATCACGTTTATGAACTTTATTATGTTTATCTACTACAAACACATCATTATCTTTTGTTAACACATTATTAGGTAATTTCTTAGTTTTTAAAGGAATTTTAGCATCTATAGAGAATCCAGCACGTACAGGGATGTCTAAATCACCAATAATAACATTATATTTAGACGTGTCTCCTTCTTTACCGCCCGAAGGATTGTTAACTGTTGGATTAGAAGCTTGGGCTGCACTTGCGCCTTCTTCACTATCTTCGCCTTGACCTCCAGCACTTGCCTGAGCTCCACTTGATTCACCACTCGCGCTATCATCATAGCTAGTTGGTAGTTCATCTACTTTAAGGATTTTACCTTTGCCTTTTTTACCGTTACTATTCACGGTTACGTCAACCTCGTCACCCTCTTTGATTTTATCGACATCAAATTCAGTAACCGTTGATTTAATTTGTGGATTGTCTGAAATCAATTGTAGAACGGGTTGACCATCACCAGCATCTTCACCATTTTTAATATTTACCTTACCGTCAAATGATGCATAAATACTGTCATTCATTTGTTTATCATGTTGTGATAATTGTTGTTGTGCTTCATTGAGTGAACTTTGATCTTGCGTCAATTTAGACTGTAGTTGATTATTGTTTGGACTTTGATTGACCTTTTGATAATCATCGTTCACTTGTTGTTGTGCTTGATCAACTTTATTTGCGAGTTGTTGGCGTTTACTATTATTCGTGTCGTAGCTTAAGAGACGGTCGCCTTGTTTAACCTTTTGACCATCGTCTACGGCAGGACTTTGGAATGTGCCTATTTGGCTATTGTTGTTATATGTTTTGACTGATTTGGGAGATGCTTTACCTTCCAAACTAATCGGTGTTTCTTTTTTAACTGTATATGTATCGTATCCCTTACTATCTTTATCGTCAGAGCTTGTTGATTGCTTTGCGATAAATGCGGCAATGATAAGAAGTAAGATAATTGCCACGCCAATAATACTCCATAATAGTTTCTTATTCATATCCTATGCTCCTTAAAATGTATTATATTTTGCATGATAACACACTTTAATTATTATATATATTGAATTTAAGGATATTTAAGTTATTTTTAAGTTTGAGATTAATGAAATGTTTTTAATATTATTTTTACTTAGTCTATTTATTATACTTATTCAAAATAAAAATTGATATTTTAAATATTAGTTAACAATGTTATTCTGTTAATAAATATTAAAAAAGGAGAGATACATAAATGGAACAATCTAATGCAGCACAGACTGAAGAAGCGACAAGTTCTAACTTACCTTTTGTTGATCACTTTAGAAAAATCCGTCAAAATCCTAAATGGATAGTGAAATTAATTGTACTTATTGTGTTATCTATTATTTTAGGACTTTTAACTGCACATATAACTGACAACACCAAAATGCTCAAAGATATGGGAATGAGCCAATCTGAAATTGATAAACAAAACCAATTCAATTTAGCAGTTACTATTGGACAATCAATTGGTGGTCTTATCCTAGGATTATTAATCACATTTGTTATTTTCTTAGTTATCTCTAAAATTATGAAATCTGATGCACAAGCAATACATATTATTTCTGCATCTATCTCTTACTTAATCATTACAACTTCATTTTCAATTATTGTTTATGCGATACAAGCATTATTTGGTCTTACAATTCCAGAAACTCAATTAGATAGCCTGAATATATTCGACAAGGGTAATAATTATTTAGCCGCCTTTAGTTTATCGAATTTATTAGCTGCCTATGTTATTTTTACAGTTTATTACGGTACAAGTAAACTTTCTAAAAAAGCATCTATTATTTGGGCAGTCATTGCCTTAATCGTGATGGTTGGCTTTACGCTAGGAGGAGCTGCGTTTACAGAATCTATGAAAGGCTTAGCTAACATGCAATAAAATTAATTATCCTGGGACATAGGAAAGTGTCTCAGGATATATTTATGTATGAGTATAGTTAATCGAATTGCGATAATCTATCTCTTTAAAATAGCTTTCATAAGACTTCCTTTAGACTATCCCCTTATTCTAGACAAATTAAAAACGCCCTCTATCAAGGACGTCGTAAAATTATATATCATAAGCTTTTAAAGCAATGTTCAACATATTTTCTATATACTCTTTAGTTAATGATTGCGGTTTAATTAAAATATTAAAATAAATAGGTGAAAAAATAATATCTATAAATAAATCTTGGTCCGCTTCATCAATATCCTTACTAATAATTGACTTTAAAATACTTCTATTACGTTCAAAGTATTCTTTCATAAACTTATCTTTTGCTTCAGTTTGCTGATTACTAATTAGAATTTCTATCACTGCACTACCTAAAGGTGTCTTATAGATGTTCATTATTTTTATTAAAAAGTCATATAAATTATCAAATACAGTATCGAATTCTGGCTCAATAATACGTGATTGGTCGACAAACATATCAACAATCATTGATTCTTTGTCTCTCCATCGACGATAAATTGTTGCCTTTGATACACTTGTATTTTCAGCAATCTGATCAATGGTCATATCTTTAAAATGTGTTGTTTCTAATAAACGATTAATTTCTTGATAAATTTTTTTATTTACTGTTGGGTCTTTCGGTCTTCCAGCCATATTTTTCCCTTCTTTTTCGTGCAATGACTTCCACGATTTCAAATATTATAAATGCACTAACAAACCATACTATAAATCCAACAATAATGCTAAGCAACCAAATATTTGTTACCTTTAGCATGCCCCATGTAGCTAATATACTGAATAAAACACCAGTCATTCCGAAGATCGCACCTCTACTGACATGCATAGCTACTTTATTTCCATATTGCATACCAGATATAAACATAGACACTAAAAAGACTGCAGGAAACGTAGCAAAAATACCTCCAAATTCTTTCCAAGGAAGTACTACTGATACGATGTAGCTGACTAATACTGCTAAGCCTCCAACTAAAAACTTAATTATTGTTAATTTCATCAAAAATGTACCTCCCTTTTTATAAATGTCTGACTACAAAAATAGCTACAGAAATAATAAACCAACATAATACGGCAAATACTGTACCACTCTTATAGTTTTTCTTTTTTATAAAAATTGAGGTGAAAAATACAGTTAAAATGCAAGAGATAATACCGACAATTGCACCTGTGCTTAAATGCATAGACATTTTAACGAGCGAATCTCCACGATGATCTATAGCTAATGCTATTACTGCTGCTAAGTAGACTGCAGGCATTGTTGCTATTATACCTCCTAATTTACCACCAACTTTGTCAGCAATAATAGAAGCTAATGCTACTGCAAACCCACCAATGACAAAATGAAGTATCGCACTTGAAATAGATATTCCGAACACAATAATCCTTCTTTGCTAATTATTAAACGAAACGTTTCGTTTACTTTTAGTTTAAAACTGTCCTACTATCTTGTAAAGATTAAAATAAATATACCTAATTTTCTAATTATTAACGTTTGATACAGCCGTCCATTAGGTCTTTTCTAATTAGTATCAACATAAAAAACTCCTTCCGTCAGTTACAGACAAAAGGAGTTATCGCTATTTCTTATATATTCTTATTTTAATTTCATAATAATCATCATGATCTCTATCTTTTTGTTCAACATATAAACCTGATTGTTGTATAGCTTCGATACTTTTACCTACTTCATCTCGCGCTTGTGTCACATCTTGTGAAAATTGGAATGATTGTGCTTTAACCTTTTCAGGACCAGTTTTTTGGCGAACTTTATCTTCTGTTTGTTTCACATTTAATTTCTGTGCTATGACTTGTTCAATCAATTCTTCTTGATCTTCATGTGATAGTACAAGGACAGCTCGAGCATGGCGTTCTGTTATTTTACCTTCTCTTAATCGTGTAATAACATTAGGTGCTAATTTAAGTAAACGTAACTTATTGGCAATAAAACTTTGACTCTTACCTAGACTTTTAGCCAATTCACTTTGTGTCACATCACCAAGTTCAAGTAGTTTTTTATAGGCTTCCGCTTCTTCAACGACGGATAAATTTTCGCGTTGAATATTTTCAATAAGTGCAACAACTGCAGTTTCCTCATCATCCATATCGCGAATAATCACATCTGCTTGAGACATATTTAACGACTGCATTGCTCTAAATCTACGTTCACCAGCAATGATTTCAAACATATCTTCTTCGATTGGTCTTACTACAATTGGCTGTAATAATCCATGTTCTTTAATAGATTCAGCAAGTTCATTGATTTTACTTGGTTCAAATACTTGTCGTGGTTGATAACGATTAGGTACGATACGTTCAATATGAATGGACTCAACATTATTATTTCGGTCTTCTTCAATAGAACCCATGATGTCATCTTTGTTTTTTAAACCAAATAATTTTGAAAAAGGTTTCTTCATAATCCATTCGCTCCCTCTCATTTATTTCTATATCATCACATCTTACTTTTCAAGTAAAGGGGATTTATTGGGTGTACCGGGTTTTCTCGGGTATTTCTTAGATGTTTGTCGTCGTTTATCAATGACAATCATTTGTCTTTCTCCTGCATCTTCTGGTAATTCAAAGTTAAACGTCTCTTTCACGTTACCACCTAACACATTAATCGCAAACTTGGCTTCATCTAACTCTTCTTCGCCTTTAGATGATTTTAAAGCTATAAATTGTCCGCCTTTTTTAACTAATGGTAAGCATAATTCACTTAGTACTGTTAAACGGGCTACAGCACGAGCAGTAACGATATCGTAAGACTCCCTGTAGTCTCCTTTACCAAATGTTTCTGCGCGATCGTGAACAAAACTTACATCCTGTAGTCCTAAAGCATCTGCTAAGTGGTTTAAAAATTGAATACGTTTATTTAATGAATCAACAATAGTAACTTTTAATTCAGGAAAAATAATTTTCAATGGAATACTAGGGAAACCTGCACCTGCACCCACATCACATAAAGTTAATGGTCCATTAAAGTCGTAATAAAAACTAGGTGTAATGGAATCATAAAAATGTTTTAAATAAACACCATGTTCATCGGTAATACTTGTTAAATTCATTTTTTCGTTCCATTCAACAAGTAACTGATAATATGTCTGAAATTGTTCTTTTTGAGTGTTAGATAATTCGATGTCGTGTTCTTTTAATTTCTCAGATAGCCATTCTATACTCATTATTGATTCACCCTTTGAAGTTTACCTTGTTCTAAATACACAAGTAAAATTGAAATATCTGCTGGATTTACACCTGAAATTCTTGATGCTTGTGCAATGTTTAATGGTTTAACTTCAGCTAATTTTTCTCTTGCTTCAGAAGCTAAGCTATCCACTTTACTATAATCTAAGTCTTCAGGTATTTTCTTTTTCTCCATGCGTTTTACTTTTTCAACTTGTTGTAATGATTTATTGATGTAACCTTCATATTTAGTTTGAATTTCAACTTGTTCTTCAACATCTGAAGGTAATTGATGGTCTTCTTCTAAAATTTCTAGAATAGTATTGTAAGTCATTTCTGGTCTGCGTAATAAATCAATTGCTAAAATACCATCTTTAAGTTTAGAACCATTATTTGCTTCAATTATAGATTGAGTATGTTCATTTGGTTTAATACGAATTTCAGTTAATCTTTGAATTTCATCTTTAATTTGTTGACGTTTATGGTTGAATTTTTCATAACGTTCGTCAGAAATCATACCTAATTCATAACCTAAATCAGTTAAGCGTAAATCAGCATTATCATGACGTAGCAATAAACGATATTCTGCACGTGATGTTAATAAACGATATGGTTCGTTAGTTCCTTTAGTTACTAAGTCATCAATTAAAACGCCGATATAAGCGTCAGAACGACTTAAGATAACTTCCTCTTTACCTAATACTTTCGCAGCAGCATTAATTCCTGCCATAATACCTTGTCCAGCCGCTTCTTCATAACCAGAAGTACCGTTGATTTGACCTGCAGTATAAAGGTTTTTAATTTTTTTAGTTTCAAGTGTTGGCCATAATTGAGTTGGAACAATTGCATCATACTCAATAGCATAACCTGCACGCATCATGTCTGCTTTTTCTAGGCCTGGGATTGTTTCTAACATTTGTCTTTGAACATGTTCAGGTAGACTTGTTGAAAGTCCTTGTACATAAACTTCATTAGTATTACGTCCTTCTGGCTCTAAGAATAGTTGATGACGTGGTTTGTCATTGAAACGCACAAATTTATCTTCAATTGAAGGACAATATCTTGGTCCAGTCCCTTTAATCATACCTGAGTACATTGCTGATAAATGTAAGTTATCATCAATAACTTGATGCGTTTTATCATTTGTATAAGTTAACCAACATGGTAATTGATCTAAAATGTATTCAGTTGTTTCATAACTGAATGCACGTCCAACTTCATCACCTGGTTGGATTTCAGTTTTTGAATAATCAATTGTTTTAGAATTTACACGTGGTGGTGTACCTGTTTTAAATCGTACAACTTCGAAACCTAATCCTCTTAGGTTATCTGCTAATGTCACAGATGGTAATTGGTGATTAGGACCACTTGAATATTTCATATTACCAAGAATGATTTCACCGCGTAAGAATGTACCTGTTGTTACAACAACAGCTTTAGAACGGTATTCAGTACCAATATTTGTACGTACACCCTTAACTTCTTCATCTTCAATAATTAATTCATCTACCATACCTTGCATGATATCTAAATTTTCTTCGTCTTCAAGGACATTTTTCATTTCTTGTTGGTATAGTACTTTATCTGCTTGGGCACGTAATGCTCTTACAGCAGGTCCTTTACCAGTATTCAGCATACGCATTTGGATATGCGTTTTATCTATTGCTTTTGCCATTTGTCCACCTAATGCATCTATTTCACGTACAACTATTCCTTTAGCTGGGCCGCCAACAGATGGGTTACATGGCATAAAAGCGATATTATCTAAATTGATTGTTAACATTAATGTTTTAGCGCCACGTCTTGCTGATGCTAAACCTGCTTCAATACCTGCATGGCCTGCACCAATTACAATTACATCATATTCTTGAACCAATTGTTTAACCTCCTTATTGATCGTAAATCTATATACATCTCACATTTTGATTTTATTTTTGACTACCTTTAGTCCTGTGAATCTTTATTTTCCTAAGCAAAATTGACTAAATAATTGATCGATAAGTTCGTCACTTGCTGACTCACCAATGATTTCACCTAGTATTTCCCAAGTGCGGGTTAAATCGATTTGTACCATATCCATTGGAATACCAGATTCTGCCGCATCAATCGCATCTTGAATAGACTGTCTTGCTTGTTTAAGTAATGAAATATGTCGTGAATTTGATACGTACGTCATATCTTGGTTTTGAACATCTCCACCAAAGAATAGATCTCTGATTTGTATCTCTAATTCGTCAATACCTTCTTGTTTTAACATAGACGTTTGAATTAATGGTGTGTCACCAATCATTTCTTTTACTTCATTTATATCTAAATTCGTTTCTAAATCTGTTTTATTGATAATAACAATGACGTCTTCATTTTTAACAACATCATATAATGTTTGGTCATCTTCTGTTAATGCTTCATTATTATTTAATACAAATAAGATTAAATCTGCCTGACTAAGTGCTTTACGGGATCGTTCAACACCTATTTTTTCAACGATATCTTCAGTATCTCGAATACCTGCTGTATCTACTAATCTTAATGGTACTCCTCTGACGTTAACATATTCTTCAAGTACGTCACGTGTGGTACCAGCTACTTCAGTCACAATCGCTTTATTGTCTTGAATAAGGTTATTTAACATGGAAGACTTACCTACGTTTGGTCGACCTACAATAACAGTTGAGAGTCCTTCTCTCATAATTTTACCTTGAGCGCCTGTTTCTAGTAATTGATTAATTTCTTGTTTTATACGTTTAGATTGTTGTAATAAAAACTCTGTGGTTGCATCTTCTACATCGTCATACTCAGGATAATCAATATTCACTTCTACTTGGGCGAGTATCTCTAATATTGATTGACGTTGACGTTTAATTAAATCACTTAAACGACCTTCAATTTGATTCATCGCCACTTTAGAAGCACGATCTGTTTTAGAACGAATAAAATCCATTACTGCTTCTGCTTGAGATAAGTCAATTCTTCCATTTAAGAAAGCTCGTTTTGTATATTCACCTGGTTCAGCAATACGTGCACCATGTGTCATTGTTAATTCTAAAATACGATTAATTGTTAATATACCGCCATGACAATTGATTTCGATGATATCTTCTCTAGTAAAAGTTTTAGGTGCCCTTAAAACTGAAATCATAACTTCTTCAACTGTTTCATTAGTATCCGGATCAATAATATGACCGTAATTAATTGTATGTGAATCTACTTCTGCTAATTTTTTCTTACCTTTATATAACTTATCGCCAATTTCAATTGCTTGTGGACCTGAGAGTCTCACAATACCAATTGCACCTTCACCCATTGGCGTTGAAATACTAGTTATTGTATCAAAATCCATTGTTAGGCTGGCCTCCTTATTCAAGTAAATTTTCAATATTATATTGTAAATTGTTTCTTTTTAAAAAGCTATTATCTTGTTTTTAAATAGACAGGTTAGACTTAGGGTTGTCTGAGGTTAGACTGATGTATGTCTAAAAGTCCGTCCCTTTTTTCTTTCCCCTACCCTACTTAATCTTCTTATTAAATACTTTAGCTATTTTGAGAACATGTTCTAAGCTTCCTTGTATTTCTAATGTCGACATATTTTTTGCAGGATGTCTTGCAATAACTATAATATCTTTCGAGATCATATCTTGTTTATGAACTTTAAAATTTTCTCTTATCGCTCTCTTAATTCTATTTCTTGTGACAGCATTTCCTACCTTTTTTGAAACACTAATGCCTAAGCGAAAATGTTCTTGTTCACTATTGTCATAGGTATATACAACAAATTGTCTATTTGCAACAGACTTTCCTTTTTTATATATCTTTTGAAAATCTGAGTTCTTTTTTATACGGTACGCTTTTTCCACCAAACATCACTCGCTTATTAAATTCTCTTACTGCATTATTATAACTCATTTCATTTTTTAACTAAAAATAAACCAGCATTTATCGGGAAAACGCTGATTTCAATTGAAGTCTAGTTGTATCATTTGTCTAAAGTTAGTTAGCTTTTCTTATTCTAAACGAAAAAAAAGACCACTGATGAGTCAGTGATCTTATGCAGATAATACTTTACGGCCTTTACGACGACGACGCGCTAAGACTTTACGGCCATTTTTAGTGCTCATGCGTTTTCTGAAACCATGAACTTTACTATGTTTACGTTTATTTGGTTGATAAGTACGTTTTACCATGCAAAACACCTCCATCTTTATTAAGTTATCTAACATCTCCAGGATTAAACTTCCTGATAAATTTCATAGATAGATAAATTGTTAAAGTGTGTAACTATTAATGTAATAGCAACAAAACTTATATATAAGAGATACCTCTTATTGACTGACTGCTATAAGAAATTCTTGGTTTAATATACTTATTATCTAGTCATATTTCAAGCAACTACTACAATATAACAAATTACTACTTATAAAGCAAGCTCATTTTAATACGCTATTACGATTTAATCTTAACCGTAATTAGTGATTTTTTATTTCCTTAAAAACATAGCCTCTTATTCATATTCATTTTTCATACAGCTTTATAAATTATTTCCCAAACTGTTATAGTCCCTTATTTTCATTAATAATGAGTATGACATTGAGTTATCCACTTATCAATAGTGGTTCGTGTTTTCTGTGTGGATAATTACCATACTATGCACAAGTTTACACATCTTTTACGAACATATTCACAGTCATTTGACATCTATCTTACTGAAAAAGTATAATTGTGTGGATAAGTCGTTTAATCATTGATTTTATAAGGATTTATTTATTAGATTTATATACAAAAAGTCTGTGAACAAATCATAGTATGAATTAAGTTATCCACTATCTGTGATTAACTTGTGGATAATTATTAACATGCTGTGATTATTTTTATCCACGGGTGTTATTTTTGTGTATAACTAAAAATTTTTGAGAAAGATGGAGTTATTTATGTCTGAAAAAGAAATTTGGGAAAAAGTATTAGATCTTGCCAAAGAACGAATTTCAAAAATAAGCTTTGATACCTTCGTAAAAGATACGCAACTCTATTCACTCCAAAATGACGAAGCCATCGTATTAGTAAGTGAATCATTTAATGCGAGTTGGCTAAATCAAAAATATAGTGAGATTATGCAAAGCATCATATATGACGTCATTGGTTATGAGGTTAAACCACATTTTATAACTGAAGAAGAATTGTCTAAATATATGAACCCAGATCAAAAACAACCTGAACCAACTTCTACTAAAGAACAAACAACTTCACATAATGTTGAAAACCCAGGTGGTATCGAACAATTTAATACACATAATACGTTTGATACATTTGTTATTGGTCCAGGCAACCGCTTCCCACACGCAGCAAGTTTAGCCGTAGCTGAAGCACCAGCAGAAGCATACAATCCTTTATTTATTTATGGTGGAGTTGGATTAGGAAAGACCCATCTTATGCATGCGATTGGGCATCATGTTTTAAGTAATAATCCTAATGCTAATGTGATTTATACATCTAGTGAGAAATTTACGAATGAATTTATTAAATCTATTCGTGATAATCAAGGTGATGCATTTAGAGAGAAATACCGTAATATCGACGTTTTATTAATCGACGATATTCAGTTCATCCAAAATAAGGAACAAACCCAAGAGGAATTTTTCCATACATTTAATGAGCTACATAATAATAGTAAACAAATAGTTATTTCAAGCGATCGTCCACCTAAAGAAATCTCTAAACTATCAGATAGACTTCGTTCACGTTTCGAGTGGGGTTTAATTGTGGATATCACACCACCAGACTACGAAACACGAATGGCTATTTTACAGAAAAAGATAGAAGAAGAAAATTTAGATATACCAATGGAATCTCTAAATTATATTGCTAATCAAATTCAATCCAATATTCGTGAACTCGAGGGTGCGCTAACACGTTTGTTGGCTTATTCACAACTTCAAGGTAAACCAATAACAACTGAATTAGCTGCTGAAGCTTTAAAAGATATTATTCAAGCACCTAAATCTAAAAAGATTACAATTCAAGATATTCAGAAAGTGGTAGGTCAATACTACAATGTACGTATTGAAGACTTTAGTGCTAAAAAACGTACTAAATCCATTGCCTATCCAAGACAAATCGCGATGTATCTTTCAAGAGAACTAACAGATTTCTCACTACCTAAGATTGGGGAAGAGTTTGGCGGTCGTGATCATACTACTGTGATTCACGCTCACGAAAAAATTGTAAATGATATTAAAGCAGATCCAACATTCAAACAAGAAGTAGAGAATTTAGAGAAAGAAATTAGAAATCAATAGTTGGGAAATAATTTTAAATATTAAACTGTTATAATACAGCTATAATTTAAGATTGAATTTAACTCTAAAAGGGAATAATTACATCGGATATTTTATTTCGCTTACTTTTTCTTTTATAAAGCTAATAGAGATAATCAACTTGTGGATTGTGGACAATGTTGAAAAGGTGTACACAGTATACACACTTTATCCACATGTGTATAACTTTGGCACGTCAGACTTAATGTCACTTATCCACTAATTCACAAGCCCTACTACTATTACTATGAATTTAAAACCTATATAATTATATATAAACGACTGGAAGGAGTTTAAATTTTAATGATGGAATTCACTATTAAAAGAGATTATTTTATTAATCAATTAAACGATACACTAAAAGCTATTTCACCAAGAACTACATTACCTATACTTACAGGTATTAAAATCGATGCTAAAGATAATGAAGTCATCTTAACTGGTTCAGATTCTGAAATCTCAATTGAAATCTCAATCCCTAAACAAGTAGATGGTGAAGATATTGTAGATATATCAGAAACTGGTTCAGTCGTACTTCCTGGTCGTTTCTTCGTTGATATTATCAAAAAGTTACCAGGAAAAGACGTTAAATTATCTACTAATGAACAATTCCAAACGCTAATTACATCAGGTCATTCTGAATTTAACTTAAGTGGTTTAGATCCAGATCAATATCCATTATTACCTGAAGTATCTAGAGACGATGCAATTCAATTATCTGTAAAAGTATTAAAAAATATCATTGCACAAACGAATTTTGCAGTGTCCACCTCAGAAACACGCCCAGTATTAACTGGTGTAAACTGGCTTATACAAGATAATGAATTAATATGCACAGCAACTGACTCACACCGCTTGGCAGTAAGAAAGTTAAAATTAGAAGATACATCTGAAAACAAAAATGTCATCATTCCAGGTAAAGCATTATCTGAATTAAATAAAATTATGAGTGACACTGACGAAGATATTGATATTTTCTTTGCGTCTAACCAAGTGTTATTCAGAGTAGGACATGTCAATTTTATTTCTCGTTTACTTGAAGGTCATTATCCTGATACAACTCGTTTGTTCCCTGAAAACTATGAAATTAAGTTAGGTATTAACAACGGTGAGTTCTATCACGCAATTGATCGTGCCTCATTATTAGCCAGAGAAGGCGGCAATAATGTTATCAAGTTAAGTACTGGAAACGAATTAGTTGAATTGTCTTCAACATCTCCAGAAATCGGTACTGTTAAAGAAGAAGTGACAGCAACTGATGTTGAAGGTGGAAATCTTAAAATTTCTTTCAACTCAAAATATATGATGGATGCCTTAAAAGCCATTGATAATGACGAAGTTGAAGTTGAATTCTTCGGTACGATGAAACCATTTATCTTAAAACCGAAAGATGACGATTCAGTAACACAACTTATATTACCGATTCGTACTTACTAAAATATGTTATAGATCAAAAGTAAAAAAGCTGAGACACAAATATTTGTCTCAGCTTTTTTATTTTATTTGAGTTTTAAAGTGTGTGAGCCTCTGTATAAGCTTAAGAAAAAATTTTTAGGAGGAATTTATCGTTTCAGAAAAAACGAAGCAAATATTGCCTTTAAAATTAAAAAAAGATAATGTAACTCTCGAAAATCGTATTAAAATGTGCTTTAAAAATAAAAATAGAAAATTATCACATTAAGTAAACGTTTACTTTCTTTGTTTTACATGAAATTTAAGCGCAAAACAGGTATAATATATTAATGACATAAAAAGAAATGGAGTGATGAATTTGATTCAAGAAGTTGTTGTAGAAGGTGACATTACTTTAGGTCAATTTCTGAAAACAGAAGGTATTATTGAATCAGGTGGACAAGCGAAATGGTTCTTACAAGATTTCGAAGTTTTAATCAATGGGCAACGTGAAGTAAGACGTGGCAAAAAATTAGAACATCATGACCGTATCGATATACTTGAATTACCTGAAGATACAGGTGCCTTTTTAATCATTCACCAAGGTGAACAATGAAACTAAATACACTCCAATTGGAAAACTATCGTAACTATGAAGAAGTTACAATCGATTGTCATCCTGAAGTGAATATTCTCATTGGCGAGAATGCACAAGGAAAGACGAATCTCCTTGAATCAATTTACACTTTAGCTTTGGCAAAAAGCCATAGAACTTCAAATGATAAGGAACTCATACGTTTTGATTCTGAGTATGCTAAAATAGAAGGTGAGCTAAATTATAGACATGGCACAATGCCACTAACGATGTTTATTACTAAAAGAGGTAAGCAAGTTAAAGTTAACCACTTAGAGCAAAGCCGACTAACACAATATATCGGACATCTAAATGTGGTGCTTTTTGCGCCAGAAGATTTAAACATCGTTAAAGGAGCACCTCTAGTACGTCGTCGTTTTATAGACATGGAGTTGGGACAAATTTCAGCTGTCTATCTAAACGATCTTTCTCAATATCAACGTATTTTAAAACAAAAGAATAATTACCTTAAACAATTACAAATTGGAAATAAGACTGACACAACTATGCTAGAAGTCTTAAATGAGCAATTTGCAGAGTATGCGTTGAAGGTAACATTACGTCGAGAACATTTTATTAAAGAATTAGAACAATTAGCTCAACCCATACATGCAGGTATTACAAACGAGCGTGAGCAATTAGCGCTCAAATATTTACCAAGTTTGAAAATAAGCAACCACGACCGATCGGAATCAGAAATGCTTGAAGAAGTGTTGGCATTACTTAATGACAATTTTCAAAGAGAAAAAGACCGCGGTGTAAGTCTGTTTGGACCTCATCGTGATGACTTAGGTTTTAATGTTAATGGCATGGATGCACAAACATATGGGTCACAAGGACAGCAGAGAACAACTGCATTGTCTATTAAGCTAGCAGAAATTGAATTAATGAATATAGAAGTTGGAGAATATCCAATTTTATTATTAGATGATGTGTTAAGTGAGCTAGATGATTCTCGACAAACACATTTATTAAGCACAATTCAACATAAAGTACAGACATTTGTAACTACGACATCCGTAGACGGTATTGATCATGAAATCATGAATAACGCTAAGTTATACCGTATTAATCAAGGTGAAATTATAAAGTAACAGAAAGTGATGGTGAATACATTGTCAGATGTAAACAACAATGATAATTATGGTGCTGGCCAGATCCAAGTACTAGAAGGACTGGAAGCGGTTCGTAAACGACCTGGTATGTATATCGGTTCAACTTCAGAAAGAGGATTGCACCACTTAGTATGGGAAATTGTTGATAATAGTATTGACGAAGCATTAGCAGGTTATGCTGATGAAATTAACGTAACAATTGAAAAAGATAATTGGATTAAAGTTACTGACAATGGACGTGGGATTCCAGTTGATATTCAAGAGAAAATGGGACGCCCAGCAGTTGAAGTTATCTTAACTGTACTTCACGCCGGAGGTAAATTCGGTGGCGGTGGATATAAAGTCTCAGGTGGTTTACATGGTGTTGGGTCATCTGTAGTAAACGCCTTATCAGAAGACTTAGAAGTATATGTACATCGTAACGAAACAGTTTACCACCAAGCTTATAAAAAAGGTGTACCACAATTTGATTTAAAAGAAGTTGGTAGCACTGATAAGACAGGTACAGTCATTCGCTTTAAAGCAGATAGTAGTATCTTTACTGAGACAACTGTTTACAACTATGAAACATTACAACAACGTATTCGTGAATTAGCTTTCTTAAACAAAGGAATTCAAATCACTTTAACTGACGAACGTGATGAAGATGAAATAAGACAAGACTCATATCACTATGAAGGTGGTATTAAGTCTTACGTAGAAATGTTAAATGAAAATAAAGAACCGATTCACGGCGAGCCAATTTATATTCATCAATCTAAAGACGATATCGAAGTAGAAATTGCGATGCAATATAATAAAGGCTACGCAACTAACCTATTAACATATGCTAATAACATTCATACGTATGAAGGTGGTACACATGAAGATGGTTTCAAACGAGCATTAACACGTGTACTAAACAGTTATGGTATGAGTAGTAAAATTATCAAAGAAGATAAAGATAGACTTTCAGGTGAGGATACACGTGAAGGTTTAACAGCTATTGTTTCTATCAAACATGGTGATCCTCAATTCGAAGGTCAAACTAAAACGAAATTAGGTAACTCAGAAGTACGTCAAGTAGTAGATAAATTATTTGCTGAATACTTTGAACGTTTCTTATATGAAAATCCTAATGTGGCTAGAATTATAGTTGAAAAAGGTATTATGGCATCTCGTGCACGTGTAGCAGCTAAAAAAGCACGTGAAGTCACACGTCGTAAATCAGCTTTAGAAATTTCAAGTTTACCTGGTAAACTTGCTGATTGTTCAAGTAAAAACCCAGAAGAAAGTGAAATATTTATTGTCGAAGGTGACTCTGCCGGTGGGTCTACAAAATCAGGACGTGACTCAAGTACACAAGCAATCTTGCCATTAAGAGGTAAAATTCTTAACGTTGAAAAAGCACGTTTAGATCGTATTTTAAATAACAATGAAATCCGTTCTATGATTACTGCATTTGGTACAGGTATTGGCGGAGAATTTGATATTTCAAAAGCACGTTATCATAAAATCATTATTATGACAGATGCCGATGTAGACGGTGCGCATATTAGAACATTATTATTAACATTCTTCTATCGTTTTATGAGACCACTTATAGAAGCGGGCTATGTATACATTGCACAACCGCCATTGTTTAAATTAACACAAGGTAAACAAAAATATTACGTCTTTAACGAGAGAGAATTAGATAAATTAAAAGAAGAATTGAATCCAACACCTAAATGGTCAATTGCACGTTACAAAGGTCTTGGTGAAATGAACGCTGATCAATTATGGGAAACAACAATGAATCCAGAACATCGAGCAATGCTTCAAGTATCTTTAGAAGATGCGATTGATGCCGACCAAACATTTGAAATGTTAATGGGAGATGTTGTTGAAAATCGTAGACAATTTATCGAAGATAACGCAGTCTATGCCAACCTAGATTTCTAAGTAGAAATGAACTGAACTTTTGAAGGAGGATCTCTTGATGGCTGAATTACCTCAATCAAGAATTAATGAACGAAATATAACCAATGAAATGCGCGAATCATTTTTAGACTATGCAATGAGTGTTATCGTTTCTCGTGCATTGCCAGACGTCAGAGACGGATTGAAACCAGTTCATCGTCGTATTTTATACGGATTAAATGAACAAGGTATGACACCAGACAAATCTTATAAAAAATCAGCACGTATTGTTGGGGACGTAATGGGTAAATATCACCCCCATGGTGACTCATCAATTTATGAAGCAATGGTAAGAATGGCACAAGAATTCAGTTATCGTTATCCATTAGTTGATGGACAAGGTAACTTTGGTTCTATGGATGGTGATGGAGCTGCTGCCATGCGTTATACCGAAGCACGTATGACTAAAATCACTTTAGAACTTTTACGTGACATCAATAAAGATACAATTGATTTTATTGATAACTATGATGGTAATGAAAGAGAGCCGTCAGTCTTACCTGCTCGTTTCCCTAACTTATTAGTAAACGGTGCTGCAGGTATCGCGGTTGGTATGGCAACAAATATACCACCACATAATTTAACTGAAGTCATTGATGGTGTCTTAAGTTTAAGTAAGAATCCAGACATCTCTATTAGCGAATTAATGGAAGATATCCAAGGTCCTGATTTTCCTACTGCAGGTCTTATCTTAGGTAAAAGTGGTATTAGACGTGCTTATGAAACAGGTAGAGGTTCTATACAAATGCGTTCACGTGCTGAAATCGAAGAACGCGGTGGCGGTCGTCAACGTATCGTAGTTACAGAAATACCTTTCCAAGTAAACAAGGCACGTATGATAGAGAAAATTGCTGAACTTGTTCGTGATAAGAAAATCGATGGTATTACTGATTTACGTGATGAAACAAGTTTACGTACAGGTGTAAGAGTTGTTATTGATATTCGTAAGGATGCAAATGCTAGCGTTATATTAAATAACTTATATAAACAAACACCATTACAAACATCATTTGGTGTGAATATGATTGCCCTAGTTAATGGCAGACCTAAACTAATCAATCTTAAAGAAGCATTAGTACACTACTTAGAACATCAAAAAACAGTCGTACGTAGACGTACTGAATATAACTTAAGAAAAGCAAAAGATCGTGCGCATATTTTAGAAGGTTTACGTATAGCGCTAGATCATATCGATGAAATTATTACGACAATTCGTGAGTCTGAAACAGATAAAGTCGCAATGGAAAGCTTACAAGAACGATTTAAATTGTCTGAGCGACAAGCACAAGCCATTTTAGACATGCGTTTAAGACGTCTGACTGGTTTAGAAAGAGACAAAATTGAATCAGAATATAACGATTTATTAGCATACATCGATGAATTAGAAGCTATTCTAGCGGACGAAGAAGTGTTATTACAATTAGTTCGTGACGAACTAACAGAGGTTAAAGAACGTTACGGTGACGAACGTCGTACAGAAATTCAACTTGGTGGCTTAGATGACATTGAAGATGAAGACTTAATCCCAGAAGAACAAATTGTTATTACTCTAAGTCATAATAACTATATTAAACGTCTCCCTGTATCTACATATCGTGCACAAAACCGTGGCGGTCGTGGTGTACAAGGTATGAATACTTTAGAAGAAGACTTCGTGAGTCAATTGGTTACGTTAAGTACACACGATAACGTCTTATTCTTTACAAATAAAGGACGCGTATACAAACTTAAAGGCTATGAAGTACCAGAACTTTCTCGTCAATCTAAAGGTATTCCAATTGTGAATGCCATTGAACTTGAAAATGATGAAAGTATTAGTACAATGATAGCTGTTAAAGACTTAGAAAGAGAAGATAACTACTTAGTGTTTGCTACACGTAAAGGTATCGTTAAACGTTCATCATTAAGTAATTTCTCTCGTATTAACAAAAACGGTAAAATCGCGATTAACTTTAAAGAAGATGATGAGTTAATAGCGGTTAGACTGACAGATGGTGAAGAAGATATCCTTATCGGTACAGCACATGCATCATTAATTCGCTTCTCTGAAAAAGCGTTACGTCCACTTGGTCGTACAGCAGCAGGTGTGAAAGGTATTACCTTACGTGAAGGTGATGAAGTTGTTGGCTTAGATGTTGCTCATGCTAATAGCGAAGACGAAGTGTTAGTTGTTACTGAAAATGGTTACGGTAAACGTACACCAGTTAGTGAATACCGATTATCTAATCGTGGTGGTAAAGGTATTAAAACTGCAACGATTACAGAACGTAATGGTAATATCGTATGTATTACTACAGTAACAGGTGAAGAAGACTTAATGGTTGTAACAAACGCAGGTGTGATCATTCGTCTTGATGTACATGATATTTCTCAAAATGGACGTTCTGCACAGGGTGTTAGACTTATGCGTTTAGGTAACGAACAATTCGTTTCTACAGTTGCTAAAGTAAAACAAGAAGACGAAGCAGATGTAGAAGATGAGAACGAAGAAAGTACTCAAAATGATCAAACTGGACCTAGCAATGAAGAAGTCATTGAAGGTGGCGCACCTGGTCAAGCTATTCAAACAGAAGTTACTGACGAAGAACAAGATAATTCAGATAACGATGAACGTATCGATGTAAGACAAGACTTTATGGATCGTGTCAATGAAGACATTGAAAATGATTCAGACGAAGATAATGAAGAAGAATAAAATTAAAATATAGACTAAAAATAAGACTTCCCTATAATAAGGGAAGTCTTATTTTGTGTTATATATGATTGAAATAGGACTTTAAGAAATATCTTATATCCTATTCTTCTAATTGCTTCATAGCAAATGGGATTTCATTAATTAAACGAGATGGTGGTACCACATACATCTTTTCTGATAACTTTTCGCCAATATAACTATGTGTATATGTGGCACTCATTACCGCTTCTTTAATACTATCAAATTGTCCTACAAAACTAGTAATCATACCAGCTAGTGTATCACCCATACCACCAGTAGCCATTGCTGGACTACCGATAGCTAATTTATAATCTTCATTTCTAAAGAATATCTCAGTACCATGTTTTTTAAGTACCACTGTAGCTCCTAATTGATTTACCGCTTCACGGTTACGTTCATATGTTTGTTCATCAATTGGAATACCACTTAATCGTTCCCATTCCTTTTGATGAGGCGTGAAGATAACACGACATGATGGTAATTGAGGTTTAAGTTTACTAAAGATAGTAATTGCATCACCATCGACGATTAAATTCTGATGAGGTTGAATATTTTGTAGTAGGAAAGTAATCGCATTATTCCCTTTAAAGTCTACGCCAAGTCCTGGACCAATTAAGATACTATCAGTCATTTCTATCATTTTAGTAAGCATCTTAGTGTCATTAATATCAATTACCATGGCTTCTGGACATCTAGAATGTAATGCTGCATGGTTTGTTGGATGCGTCGCAACAGTGATTAATCCACTACCACTAAATACACATGCACGTGCCGCTAACATAATTGCACCGCCTAAATTGGCAGAGCCACCAATTAATAGAATTTTACCGTAATCGCCTTTATGAGTATCTTCTTTTCTTTTGGGGATATTAACCGTATCTAAAGTTTCCATCTACCTAAACCTCCTTTTACCGGTATTATCTATTTGATTTAACAGTACTTACCGGGTTCAAATTTTTAATTAATATATAGTTGTAGCCTAATACATTTACTTATGAAAAAGGCTTACTCATTTCAAATACAATAGAAAATACTATACCTGTAATAGACTTTCGTCAATAGGTATTTAAGAAATATAACAGTCTACTTCATACATCAAAATTAAAATATTTTAGCGTATTAAATAATTAAATTGGTAATGTAATACAAAAATTATAAAAGGTATTGTTTATGTAAAAATGAAAACGTATACTTTTTACTAATAGAAGTTTTAATTCTACAAAAAGGGAGCTGTTTCTATGACTTTATTTTTAAATGGAGATGCTTTAACGATTGAAGATATCAAACAATTATTACACCAAGATTTAAAAATTGAAATTACAGAAGAAGCATTAGAAAGAGTTAAAAAAAGTAGAAGTGTAGTAGAAGGAATTATTAATAATAATGAAACGATTTATGGTATTACAACTGGTTTCGGTCTATTTAGTGATGTGCGTATTGATTCTACGCAATATAATGATTTACAAGTCAATTTAATACGTTCACATGCATGTGGTATGGGTGAACCCTTCTCTGAAGAAGTATCGCTCGTTATGATGATTTTACGTTTAAATACATTATTAAAAGGACATTCCGGTGTAACATTAGAATTAGTTGATCAATTACAATATTTTATCAATGAACGTATTATACCTGTGATTCCACAACAAGGTTCATTAGGTGCTTCTGGTGACTTAGCGCCTTTATCCCATTTAGCATTAGCGCTTATCGGTGAAGGTCTTGTATATTATAAAAATGAAGAAGTAGACAGTCGATATGTCTTAAATGAATTAGGAAGAACACCATTACATTTACAAGCAAAAGAAGGATTAGCCTTAATCAATGGTACACAAGCTATGACAGCTCAAGGCGTTATCAACTATATAGAAGCGGAAGATTTAGGATACCAAGCAGAATGGGTTGCTTCATTAACTCACCAAGCATTAAACGGTATCATTGATGCATATGACCATAGAGTGCATACCGTTAGAAATAGTCAAGAACAGGTTGATGTAGCTGCACGTATGCGTGACTGGTTATCAGATTCTCAATTAACGACAAGACAAGCTGAAATTCGCGTTCAAGATGCATACTCTTTACGTTGCATTCCACAAATTCATGGCGCTAGCTATCAAGTGTTTAATTATGTAAAAGAAAAGTTAGAGTTTGAAATGAATGCCGCTAATGATAATCCTCTTATATTTAAAGAAGATGGTGAAACTACAGTTATTTCTGGAGGTAATTTCCATGGCCAACCGATTGCATTTGCTTTAGATCATTTAAAACTAGGTGTGAGCGAACTAGCAAACGTTTCTGAGCGACGTGTTGAACGTTTAGTTAATCCACAACTTAATGGAGATTTACCAGCATTTTTAAGTCCAGAGCCTGGATTACAAAGTGGTGCGATGATTATGCAATATGCAGCAGCAAGTTTAGTTTCTGAAAATAAAACATTAGCTCATCCAGCGAGTGTAGATTCTATCCCTTCTTCAGCTAACCAAGAAGACCATGTTTCAATGGGAACTATCGCCTCAAGACACGGTTATCAAATGATTGAAAATGCGAGAAGAGTTATTGCAATTGAATGTATTATTGCCTTACAAGCTGTCGAACTTAAAGGTATAGAAGGATTATCACCAAAAACACGTGCTAAATATGACGAATTTAGAAATATTGTGCCATCTATTAAACAAGACAGACAATTCCATAAAGATATAGAAGCTGTATCCCAGTATCTAAAAGATAGTGCATATCATTAAGATCAGTTAAATAAAATTATTGAATTTTAAAATAACTTGAAAATTACAAAAAACTTTGCTATATTGTGAGTAAGTTAATAAAATATTGTTCGTAGGCCAAGTAGTATTAATGATGGATTTCAGAGAGCTTGTGGTTAGTGAGAACAAGTAATCCACTTTAATGTGAATCTACCTACATATAGTGAACAACCGGTGAATAACCGTTATTTTAGTTAAGTGCAGATAAAGTAATATCTTTGTTAGATATTTTCTTTGTTTGTTAAATAGGGTGGCAACGCGTAGACCACGTCCCTTGTTGGGGCGTGGTCTTTTTGTATGCTTTTATACATTGTTGTCACGCTAAATATAAATTATAGGAAATGGGAAAGGATGAAGGTTTCATGTTAGATATTAAACTTTTTAGAACTGAGCCAGATAGAGTTAAGAGCAAAATTGAATTAAGAGGAGACGACCCTAAAGTAGTCGATGAAGTATTAGAATTAGACGAAAAACGTCGTACTTTAATTAGCAAGACAGAAGAAATGAAAGCACAACGTAATAAAGTAAGTGAAGAAATTGCTCAGAAGAAACGTAATAAAGAAAACGCTGATGACGTTATTGCTGAAATGCGTCAATTAGGTGATGATATTAAAGAATATGATACACAATTAAATGAAATTGATAATAAAATGACTGACATTCTTGTCCGTATTCCTAACCTTATCAATGATGATGTACCTCAAGGTGATTCAGATGAAGAAAATATTGAAGTTAAAAAATGGGGTACACCACGTGAATTTGATTTTGAAGCTAAAGCTCACTGGGATATCGTAGAAGATCTTAAAATGGCTGATTTTGATCGTGCTGCTAAAATCTCTGGTGCACGTTTCGTATACTTAACAAGAGATGGCGCACAATTAGAACGTGCTTTAATGAACTATATGATTACTAAACATACAACTCAACATGGTTACACTGAAATGATGGTTCCTCAATTAGTTAACTCTGATACTATGTTTGGTACAGGACAATTACCTAAATTCGAAGAAGACTTATTTAAAGTAGAAAAAGAAGGATTATACACAATCCCAACTGCTGAAGTACCTTTAACTAACTTCTACCGTGATGAAATTATTCAACCAGGTGTATTACCTGAAAAATTCACTGGACAATCTGCATGTTTCCGTAGTGAAGCGGGTTCAGCTGGTAGAGATACAAGAGGTTTAATTCGTTTACACCAATTCGATAAAGTTGAAATGGTACGTTTCGAAAAACCTGAAGATTCTTGGGATGCTTTAGAAGAAATGACATCAAACGCTGAAGCTATCTTAGAAGAATTAGGTTTACCATACCGTCGTGTGATTCTTTGTACTGGAGATATCGGATTCAGTGCTAGTAAAACATATGACTTAGAAGTATGGTTACCAAGCTACAATGATTACAAAGAAATTAGTTCTTGCTCAAACTGTACTGATTTCCAAGCACGTCGTGCAAATATCCGTTTCAAACGTGATAATGCAGCTAAACCTGAATTAGCGCATACGTTAAATGGTAGTGGTTTAGCTGTAGGTCGTACATTCGCAGCAATCGTTGAGAACTACCAAAATGAAGATGGTACTGTAACAATCCCTGAAGCCTTAGTACCATTCATGGGTGGTAAAACTCACATTCAAAAGCCAACTAAATAATAAGATTGTTTGCGAATAAATAGTAAACATGCGTGGTAATGAAGAGCCATCATTGCCACGTATTTTTTTATGCCATTTTATATATGAAGCAGGGTAGGGGAGCATTAAATTTAAAAAAATATCTGTAATTATATGCGGGTAAGTCTAAATATTTATTGAAAATTCTGTCATATATTAAACGTTGTAATGACAACGGTTTTAAACGGAAGTTTGTCTAACGTCACACATACAGTAGTCTAAAAATATTGCCGTTTTGTGAATTGTATATTAGACTTGAATTTATTATTTACGATCTTATAAATAGAATGAAAAAGGGGGCGACACATACATATATGACACATCTCACATTTAGACAAGGCGTGAAAGAATGTATTCCAACTTTATTTGGATATGCAGGCGTAGGTATTTCGTTTGGAATTGTTGCCGCATCTCAAAAGTTTAGTTTGTTAGAAATTATTTTACTTTGTTTAATTATTTATGCAGGTGCTGCTCAATTTATTATTTGTGCTTTAGTAATTGCAGGTACACCTATAACTGCGATAGTATTAACAACATTTATTGTGAATTCACGCATGTTTCTATTGAGTATGACTTTAGCGCCCAATTATAAATCTTATAGTTTATGGAATAGAGTTGGTTTAGGGTCACTCGTAACCGATGAAACATTTGGTGTTGCCATCACGCCGTATTTAAAGGGAGAATCAATTAATGATCGATGGTTACATGGATTAAATATTACTGCATATTTATTTTGGACATTTTCATGTGTGGTTGGGGCGCTCTTTGGAAAATATATTTCAAACCCAGAAATGTTAGGATTAGACTTTGCTATTACTGCTATGTTCGTCTTCTTAGGTATCGCTCAATTTGAATCGGTTAAGAAATCTAAAATTAATATTTATCTTGTTTTAATTTTATTCGTTATTGTGATGATGCTAGCGTTAAGCTTTGTTATGCCATCATATGTAGCGATTATTATTTCAGCAGTGGTCGCTTCTGCACTTGGGGTGGTGATGGATAGATGATGACAGATACGCATATGTTAGTTGTAATCATATTATGTGGTGTAGTTACACTATTGGTTAGAATTATTCCATTTATGATGATTTCACGAGTTAGTTTGCCAGATGTTGTGATACGATGGCTTTCATTTATTCCTATTACACTTTTTACAGCACTCGTTTTAGACGGCATCATTCAACAACATGAGGGTAGTGTAGGATACACTTTAAATATTCCATTCATTATTGCTCTTATACCTACAGTACTTTTAGCAATTTTAACGAGAAGTCTAACTTGGACTATTTTAGGTGGTATTGTCTTTATAGCGATTTTAAGATATTTTATTTAACATTTTCTTCGTATCATATTGAATTTCAAATTCGAGTTAGTTAAACTTTAAGTAATTAGAATATTTTGATAATTATCGTTTTTCTTAAAAACTTAATCATAAAACCTTATTCAGAGAAGTTGAGGGACTTGGCCCGTAGACGCTTCAGCAACCGGCTACAAATATTAAGAGTACGGTGCTAAAACCAACGATTACTCGAATGATAAGTACTGAACCGCTTCTTACTTTTCAAAGAGTAAGAAGCTTTTTTATTTAAAGGAGGATGGATTGATATATGTCGAATTATATTGTTGATACATTACATTTAGGCGAATTCACGACTGAGTCAGGAGAAACAATACAAGATTTGAAACTAAGATATGAACATGTAGGTTATCCTGGACAACCATTAGCACTAATCTGTCATGCGCTAACTGGTAATCATTTAACATATGGTACTAATGACAATCCAGGTTGGTGGCGTGAAATTATTGATGGTGGATATATGCCAATTAATGATTATCAATTTTTAACATTTAACGTCATTGGCAGTCCGTTTGGTTCAAGTTCAAAATTTAACGATAAGCACTTTCCTAATCATTTAACATTAAGAGATATAGTTCGTGCCCTTGAAAAAGGGATAGCAGCATTAGGATTTAATAAAATTGATATATTGATTGGTGGAAGCTTAGGTGGTATGCAAGCGTTAGAATTTCTTTATAATCAACGTTTTCCTGTGAATAAAGCGGTCATACTAGCCGCTACTGAAAAAACGTCATCATATAGTCGAGCATTTAATGAAATTGCAAGACAAGCCATTCATATCGGAGGCAAGGAAGGTTTAAGTATTGCTCGTCAATTAGGATTCTTAACTTATCGTTCTTCGAAAAGTTATGATCAGCGATTCACTCCAGAAGAAGTTGTCAATTACCAACAACATCAAGGAGATAAATTCAAAGAATCATTTGATTTATCATGCTATTTAACACTGCTAGATGTCTTAGATAGTCATAATATTGATAGAGGTAGAGATGATGTTGATGAAGTGTTCAAATCACTAGATACTAAAGTCTTAACAATGGGATTTATTGATGATTTATTATACCCTGACGATCAAGTGTTAGCTGCGGGGCAACGATTTAAATATCATCGTCACATTTTCGTACCAGATAATGTTGGACATGATGGCTTTTTACTAAACTTTGAAACTTGGGCACCTAATCTATATTACTTTTTAAATTTAAAACAAATAAGACGTTAGTTAACTAACTTGAAGTAGTAATTAGAATAAATATTTTTAATAGGAAGCATGCGAGAAATCACCCTTCATAAATGACTATAGTACTTTATTGTTTATTTTTTTCAAAGAGGTTAAAATAGTAGTTATAGTCAAAAAAAGTATGGGAGTGGCGTGTGTGTTTTCAAAAATACAACCTAAAGCAACTATTATAGGGACTTTAGTATTAGCGATAGTAGCTTTAGTAACACATGTATTACCTATTCTCGGCTTAATTTTATGTTTATTTGCAACAATCCCAGGTGTCGTGTTATGGAATAAATCTATTCAATCATTTGGAATTAGTGCTTTAGTAACAGTTATAATTACAACCTTATTAGGTAATACATTCGTCTTAAGTATCATGGTTCTAGTGATTTTAACAAGTTTAATCATTGGACAATTACTTAAGGAAAGAGCAACAAAAGAAAGAATTTTATATGTAACAACGGTATCTCTAAGCTTAATGACATTGATAGGATTCATGTTATTACAAGTATTTGAAAAAATACCAAGAGCAACCGCATTAGTTAACCCTGTTAAAGAAACCGTACATAACGTTTTATTAACAAGTGGAGCAAATGCTGATTATAGACAGATGCTTGAAGAAAGCATCCGCAAAATGACGGTCCAACTCCCAAGTTATCTCATTATTATCGTTTTCCTTATCGTTTTAATTAATCTGATTATAACATTTCCAATCCTACGTAAATTCAAAGTAGCGACGCCTATATTCAAGCCATTGTTTGCTTGGCAAATGAATCGTACGCTATTAACAATCTATATTATTGATTTAATTTGCGTGATGTTTGCGACTCAACCAAATACTTTCCAGAGTATCGTTTTGAACTTTGAAGTTGTGTTATCATTAGTGATGTACATTCAAGGGATGAGCGTCATTCATTTCTTCGGGAAAGCGAAACGATTACCGAATGTAGTAACAGTTATATTAATGATTTTAGGAACATTATTAACACCTATGACACACATTGTAGGATTAATTGGTGTCATTGATTTATGTATTAATTTAAAACAACTAATGAATAACAATAATAATAAAAAGTGATGAGAGGTGGAAAAATGAACCGTCAATCCACTAAAAAAGCTTTGCTCATACCTTTTATTGTAATGGCATTAACAGCCATTGCTTTAGTCGTCGTTTGGTTTATATTTAACCAAATTATCGCAGGTATAGCAGCAGGAGTACTACTAGTGATGTTGATTGCTAGTGGATTCTTGTTGAGACAAGCTTTTATGAAAATGGACAATTACGTGGATGATTTAAGTGGCCATATTACAACGAGTAGTAATAAGGCAATTAAACACTTGCCAATCGGGATGATTGTATTAGATGAAAATGACCATATTGAATGGGTTAACCAATTTATGTCTGAACATCTAACAACAAACGTGATTTCAGAATCGGTTAATGAAGTATTTCCCAATATTTTAAAGCAATTAGAGAAAGTTCAAGAAATTGAAATTGAACACGAAAATTATCATTTCAGAGTACGTTATTCTGATAATGAACATTGTTTATACTTCTTTAATATTACAGAAGAGGTACAAACTAATCAGTTATATGAAGATTCTAAACCAATTATCATGACATTATTCTTAGATAACTACGATGAAATCACACAAAATATGAACGATACACAACGTTCTGAAATTAACTCTATGGTTACACGAGTAATCAGCAGATGGACTTCAGAATATGGTATCTTCTTTAAACGTTATAATTCAGATCAATTCGTAGCATATTTAAACCAAAAGATTTTAGCGGAAATTGAAAACTCAAATTTCAATATTCTAAGTCAATTACGTGAAAAAAGTGTCGGCTACCGCGCGCAACTTACATTAAGTATAGGTGTTGGTGAAGGTACTGAAAATCTTATTGACCTTGGTGAATTATCACAATCAGGCTTAGACTTAGCATTAGGCCGTGGTGGTGACCAAGTTGCTATTAAAAATATGAATGGTAACGTGCGTTTCTATGGTGGTAAGACTGACCCAATGGAAAAACGTACACGTGTAAGAGCACGAGTTATTTCACATGCATTAAAAGATATCTTAACTGAAGGCGATAAAGTTATCGTTATGGGACATAAACGACCAGACTTAGACGCTATAGGCGCAGCAATCGGTGTATCTAGATTTGCATTAATGAATAATTTAGAAGCTTATGTTGTGTTAAATGAATCAGATATCGACCCAACATTGCGTCGTGTTATGGATGAAATTGATAAGAAACCAGAACTTAAAGAACGTTTCATTACGTCAGATGATGCATGGGACATGATGACTTCGAAAACAACAGTCGTTGTCGTTGATACACATAAACCTGAAATGGTCTTAGATGAAAATGTATTAAACAAAGCTAACCGTAAAGTAGTCATTGATCACCATAGACGAGGCGAAAGCTTTATTTCTAATCCTTTATTGGTATATATGGAACCTTACGCAAGTTCAACAGCAGAACTTGTAACAGAGTTATTAGAATATCAACCAACAGAACAACGCTTAACAAGACTTGAATCAACAGTAATGTATGCTGGTATTATTGTAGATACACGTAACTTTACATTACGTACAGGTTCAAGAACGTTTGATGCGGCAAGCTATTTACGTGCTCATGGTGCAGATACAATCTTAACGCAACACTTCTTAAAAGATGATGTTGATACGTACATTAATCGTTCTGAATTAATTAGAACAGTAGAAGTACAAGATAATGGCGTTGCAATTGCCCATGGATCTGACGATAAGATTTATCATCCTGTTACAGTTGCACAAGCAGCCGATGAGTTGTTAAGTTTAGAAGGTATAGAAGCTTCTTATGTAGTCGCGAAACGTGAAGATAATTTAGTTGGTATATCTGCCCGTTCATTAGGTGCTGTTAACGTTCAGTTAACTATGGAAGCCTTAGGTGGCGGTGGACACTTAACTAACGCAGCGACTCAATTAAAAGGTGTCTCAGTTGAAGAGGCTATCGCACAATTACAACAAGCTATAACAGAACAAATGAGTAGGAGTGAAAACGCATGAAAGTAATTTTTACACAAGATGTTAAAGGTAAAGGTAAAAAAGGCGAAGTTAAAGATGTACCAGTAGGTTATGCAAATAATTTCTTATTAAAAAATAATTACGCTGTAGAAGCGACTCCTGGTAACTTAAAACAATTAGAACAACAAAATAAACGTGCTGAAGCAGATAGACAACAAGAGATTGAAGATGCTAAAGCATTAAAAGAAAAATTAGCAAATATCGAAGTTGAAGTATCTGCTAAAACTGGTGAAGGCGGCAAATTATTTGGTTCAGTAAGTACGAAACAAATTGCGCAAGCACTTAAAGATCAACATGATATTAAACTTGATAAACGTAAAATGGATTTACCACAAGGTATCCACACATTAGGTTATACAAATGTACCTGTTAAATTAGATAAAGAAGTTGAAGGTACAATTCGTGTGCATACAGTAGAACAATAAGATGGATTGAAATAGAGGTGTGATCAATAATGGATAATATGTACGAGCAAAATCAAATGCCACATAGCAACGAAGCCGAACAATCTGTCTTAGGTGCCATTATTATTGATCCAGAATTGATTAATACAACTCAGGAAGTGTTACTTCCTGAGTCATTTTATAGAGGCGCCCATCAACACATTTTCCGTGCGATGATGCACTTAAATGAAGATAACAAAGAAATTGATGTTGTGACGTTGATGGATCAACTTACAACTGAAGGAAGTTTAAGTGAAGCGGGTGGTCCGCAATATCTTGCAGAATTATCTACAAACGTACCTACTACAAGAAACGTTCAGTATTATACGGATATCGTATTCAAACACGCGCTTAAACGTAAGTTAATTCAAACTGCAGATAGTATTGCTAATGATGGATATAATGATGAATTAGAATTAGATACTATTTTAAGTGATGCGGAACGACGTATTTTAGAATTGTCATCCACACGTGAGAGTGATGGCTTTCAAGATATTAGAGACGTATTAGGTAAAGTGTATGAAACTGCGGAAGAACTCGATCAAAATAGTGGTCAAACACCAGGTATACCAACAGGATACCGTGATTTAGACCAAATGACAGCAGGATTTAACCGAAATGATTTGATTATATTAGCGGCACGTCCATCTGTAGGTAAGACTGCCTTTGCGCTTAATATTGCACAAAAGGTAGCGACACATGAAGATTTATATACTGTTGGAATCTTCTCACTAGAGATGGGTGCAGACCAATTAGCCACACGTATGATTTGTAGTTCAGGTAATGTCGACTCTAACCGTTTGAGAACTGGTACTATGACGGAAGAAGACTGGAACAGATTTACTATTGCAGTCGGTAAGTTATCCCGTACTAAAATATTTATCGATGACACGCCAGGTATTCGAATCAATGATATACGTTCTAAATGCCGTCGACTTAAACAAGAACACGGTTTAGATATGATTGTGATTGACTATCTTCAATTAATACAAGGTAGTGGTTCAAGATTCTCAGACAATCGTCAACAAGAAGTATCTGAAATCTCACGTACGCTTAAAGCTATTGCCCGTGAATTAGAATGTCCAGTTATCGCATTGAGTCAGTTATCACGTGGTGTGGAACAACGACAAGATAAACGACCAATGATGAGTGATATTCGTGAATCAGGTTCTATCGAGCAAGATGCTGATATCGTCGCTTTCTTATACCGTGATGATTATTATAATCGTGGTGAAGATGAGGATGATGACGATGATTCAAGCTTTGAACCACAAACTAATGATGATAATGGTGAAATTGAAATCATCATCGCTAAACAACGTAACGGCCCAACCGGTACCGTTAAACTACACTTCATGAAACAATATAATAAATTTACTGATATTGATTATGCTCATGCAGAAATGGGGTAAAAAATATTACAAATAAATTTCCGTACGATAAAATTAATTTTAGTTTTATTGTACGGTTTTTATTTTGTCTTTTAGCTTGATATTATGAATAAGTTTGTATATTGATTTTTAGTTAATTAGGCTAAAATACTTTATTTAAAGGGTTTATCAGACTTTTGAAGATTATATATTTTCTTAAAAGGTAAATCATATTGCCCAAAATTAATGTTCGATTTTTATTTGCAATATGGTATTTATATTGGTAAAATACTTCATGGTTAAATGAGAAAAATTTGGAGGTGCTCATATGTCATCAATCGTAGTAGTTGGGACACAATGGGGAGACGAAGGTAAAGGTAAAATTACTGATTTCTTAGCAGAGCAAGCAGATGTTATTGCACGTTTTTCAGGTGGTAATAACGCAGGACATACCATTCAATTTGGTGGAGAAACATATAAATTACATTTAGTACCATCAGGTATCTTTTATAAAGATAAATTAGCAGTAATCGGTAATGGTGTGGTTGTAGATCCAGTTGCATTACTTAAAGAATTAGATGGTTTAAATGAACGTGGTATCTCAACAGATAACTTACGTATTTCAAACCGCGCGCAAGTGATTTTACCTTATCATATCGCACAAGACGAATTTGAAGAGCGTCTTCGTGGTGATAATAAAATCGGTACAACGAAAAAAGGTATCGGCCCAGCATACGTAGATAAAGCACAACGAATTGGTATCCGTATGGGAGACCTAATGGAAAAAGAAACTTTCGAAAGACGTCTAAAAGAAAATATTGCATATAAATCAGCATATTTCAAAGGTATGTTTAACGAAACATGCCCTAGCTTTGAAGATATGTTTGAAGAATATTATGCTGCAGGTCAACGTTTAAAAGAATTCGTTACAGATACACCTAAAATATTAGATGATGCATTTGTTGCGGATGAGAAAGTATTATTCGAAGGTGCACAAGGTGTTATGTTAGATATCGACCATGGTACATACCCATTCGTAACTTCAAGTAACCCAGTAGCAGGTAACGTAACTGTAGGTACAGGTGTAGGCCCAACTTACGTGTCTAAAGTAATTGGTGTTTGTAAAGCATATACATCACGTGTTGGTGATGGCCCATTCCCTACTGAATTATTTGATGAAGATGGACATCATATTAGAGAAGTTGGTCGTGAATATGGTACAACAACAGGACGTCCTCGTCGTGTAGGTTGGTTCGACTCAGTAGTATTACGTCATTCACGTCGTGTGAGTGGTATCACAGACTTATCTATTAACTCAATTGATGTTTTAACAGGTTTAGATACAGTTAAAATTTGTACTGCTTATGAATTAGACGGTGAAAAAATTACTGAATATCCTGCAAACCTAGATCAATTACAACGTTGTAAACCAATCTTCGAAGAGTTACCAGGTTGGACAGAAGATATTACGGGTTGTCGCAGTTTAGAAGAATTACCTGAAAATGCACGTAAATATTTAGAACGTATTTCTGAATTATGTGGCGTGCACATTTCAATCTTCTCAGTTGGTCCAGACCGTGAACAAACAAACCTATTAGAAAAATTATGGTAAAAGTTAGACAACAATAAATTTTATACTCTAATATTTTGAAAAAAACCGATTCGTCCATAAAAGCGAATCGGTTTTTTCCTGTTTAAATAAACAATTAAAATTTGTGGTAATGAGGGAGCATGATTAAATCATTTCAATTCAATGCCATTGTATATACACATATTCAATTCAAGTAAGTCATTTTCAAATAATCATAAGTCTATCGTCACTTTTATAGCAATATTTCTCCTTTATTAACATTTCAAAAATAATGTTATATTTATGTAAAAAAATAGCTTGTCATGTAAATAACGGCTATGCTATAATCTATCTTGTGCTTAAGAACGGCTCCTTGGTCAAGCGGTTAAGACACCGCCCTTTCACGGCGGTAACACGGGTTCGAGTCCCGTAGGAGTCACCATTTTTTAGGTCTCGTAGTGTAGCGGTTAACACGCCTGCCTGTCACGCAGGAGATCGCGGGTTCGATTCCCGTCGAGACCGTATTGCCTACCCAAGAGGGTAGGCATTTTTTTATGTTTATTTTTACTGATTAGCAAAGTCGTTCATCAACTTATTCGTCGCTCTACTCTATAACACCGCACATCATTCTTCATTATAGATAAATGAATCAATCTCCCACCACATCATGCTACAATCCACTCATTTTACAACTCTATGACAATAGGCAATCGAAACTTAACATTTATCCTTTCACTGCAACTAAAGAAATGTAAAACATTGAATTAATCACTTTTATACTTAATTTTTATATTACAAAATAATGAAATAGATATCATTTAGTTTTTAAAGGTTACTGAAAGTGTTCAACTTATTTTGTGATATACAATTTTGGTGGTAAACTTATATATAATATTATTCTATAATTTTTTATACAAAAATAGAATTAACCGTTCATAAATGGTAAATTATATAGTAGTTACTGTGCTATCAATGCACAATAGTTTGAGTCGTGAGAAAGGTCTCAAACGTTACGAATGAAGCTAAGTTGAACGGTAGAATTATACTTTGAGAAATGAGGTTTATATATATGGCTAGAAAAGTTGTGGTAGTCGACGATGAAAAACCAATTGCTGATATTTTAGAATTTAATCTTAAAAAAGAAGGATACGATGTATTTTGCGCGTACGATGGTAACGACGCAGTAGATTTAATTTATGATGAAGAACCAGACATCGTTCTATTAGACATCATGTTACCTGGTAGAGATGGCATGGAAGTTTGTCGTGAAGTACGTAAGAAATACGAAATGCCAATCATTATGTTAACTGCAAAAGATTCTGAAATTGATAAAGTTTTAGGATTAGAATTAGGTGCGGATGACTATGTGACGAAACCATTTAGTACACGTGAATTAATCGCTCGTGTAAAAGCAAACTTACGTCGTCATTATTCTCAACCAGCACAAGAAGTGAATGATACAACAAACGAAATTTCAATTAAAGATATCGTCATTTATCCTGCCGCATATTCTATTAAAAAACGTGGTGATGACATCGAGTTAACACACCGTGAATTTGAGTTGTTCCATTACCTTTCTAAACATATGGGTCAAGTAATGACACGTGAACATTTATTACAAACTGTGTGGGGCTATGATTATTTTGGAGATGTACGTACAGTGGACGTAACGATTCGTCGTTTACGTGAAAAAATTGAAGATGATCCATCACACCCTGAATATATTGTGACACGTAGAGGCGTTGGATACTTCCTCCAACAACATGATTAGAGGTTCAGTCGAATGAAGTGGCTTAAACAACTCCAATCCCTTCACACGAAACTAGTCATTGTATATGTCTTACTGATTATTATTGGTATGCAAATTATTGGTTTGTATTTTACTAATAGTTTGGAAAAGGAATTATTAGATAACTTTAAAAAGAATATTACGCAATATGCGAAACAATTAGATGTAAGCATTGAGAAAGTTTATAACGAAAAAGGTTCGGTTAACGCTCAGAAAGATATTCAAAATCTTTTGAGCGAGTATGCCAACCGTCAAGAAATTGGTGAAATTCGTTTTATAGATAAAGATCAAATTATTATGGCGACAACGAAGCAGTCTAACCGCGATCTTATCAATCAAAAGGCAAACGATAGCTCTGTTCAAAAAGCATTATCACTAGGTCAAAGTAATAACCATATGGTATTGAAAGACTATGGTAATGGTAAAGAAAGGGTTTGGGTATATAACATACCTGTTAAAGCTGATAAACAAACGATAGGCAATATTTACATAGAATCGAAAATTAATGACGTATACAATCAACTGAATAATATTAATCAAATCTTTATTGTAGGTACCGCTATTTCGTTATTTATTACCGTCATACTCGGTTTCTTTATTGCGCGAACGATAACCAAACCGATTACCGATATGCGTAACCAGACAGTTGAGATGTCTAAAGGTAACTATACCCAACGTGTTAAAATTTATGGTAATGACGAAATCGGTGAACTTGCGCTCGCATTCAATAATTTATCCAAACGAGTTCAAGAAGCACAAGCGAATACGGAAAGTGAGAAACGCCGTCTAGACTCTGTTATCACACATATGAGTGACGGTATCTTAGCAACAGATAGACGTGGTCGTGTACGTATCGCCAATGATATGGCACTTAAAATGCTAGGTATGGCTAAAGAAGACCTTATCGGCTACTATATGTTAAGTGTTTTAAACTTAGAAGAAGAATTCTCACTAGAAGAAATTAATGAAAATAACGACAGCTTCTTATTAGACATTAATGAAGAAGAAGGCATCATTGCACGTGTTAACTTCAGTACAATTGTGCAAGAAACAGGCTTTGTAACAGGTTATATTGCTGTACTTCATGATGTAACAGAACAACAACAAGTAGAACGTGAACGTCGTGAGTTCGTTGCTAACGTGTCACACGAACTACGTACACCATTAACATCTATGAATAGTTATATCGAAGCACTAGAAGAAGGTGCTTGGAAAGACGATGATTTAGCACCACAATTCTTATCCGTTACACGTGAAGAAACTGAACGTATGATTCGACTCGTTAATGACTTACTTCAATTATCTAAAATGGATAATGAATCCGATCAAATTACGAAAGAAATTGTCGACTTTAACATGTTTATTAATAAGATTATTAATCGACATGAAATGTCTGCTAAAGATACAACATTCGTACGCGAAATTCCACAGCAAACTATTTTTGCTGAAATAGATCCAGATAAGATGACACAAGTATTTGATAACGTTATTACGAATGCAATGAAATATTCTCGTGGTGATAAACGCGTTGAGTTCCACGTGAAACAAAATGCACTTTACAATAGAATGACGATTCGTATCAAAGATAATGGTATCGGTATTCCTATTAATAAAGTAGATAAAATCTTTGATAGATTCTACCGTGTCGACAAAGCACGTACACGTAAAATGGGTGGTACAGGTCTTGGTTTAGCAATTTCTAAAGAGATTGTTGAGGCACACAATGGCCGTATTTGGGCAAATAGTGTCGAAGGACAAGGTACATCTATCTTCATTACCCTACCATGTGAAATTATTGAAGATGGTGATTGGGATGAATAGTAAAGAATACATCAAAACGATTATCCTGATACTACTTGTATTAATGAGTATCGTTTTAACTTATATGGTATGGAACTTCTCACCTGATCTATCAAATGCAGATAGTACGTCATCAGATAATAAGAAAGATAATTCTAAACCTATTGGAAAACCAATGAGTGCGAAAATGGATAAAACCATCACACCATTTCAAATCGTTCAATCTAATGGCGATAAAACAAAAGGTATGCCAGCAACAGGTCATGCAGTATCTCAAATCTTAAGCCCATTAAAAGATAAAAATGTTGATTCAGTACAGCATTTAAAACGAAATCATAACTTAATTATTCCTGAATTAAGCGATAACTTTATCGTTCTTGATTTCACATATGATTTACCGTTATCAACTTATTTAAGCCAAGTATTAAACATAGATGCTAAGACACCAAATCATTTTAACTTTAATCGACTACTTATTGACCAAGATCAAGAAGGTCATGTGATATTATATGCGATTAGTAAAGATAGACATCAAGTTGTGAAGATGAAAACATCTGTTAAAGGTAAAGATGTGAATCAATCATTAAAAAATCTTAGCTCAGAAATGCAAAAGTATATAGAAATCATCACCAATAAAGACACAATTGATAAAGCAACACATATTTTTGCACCAGATAAACCTAAAGACCTCAAATGTTATCGTATGGTATTTAATACGATTAATGTAGAAAAAATGAATTCTGTATTATTTAACGATTCAACTATCGTCCGTAGTTCTCAAAGTGGCTTGACGACGTACAATAATAATACAGGTGTTGCTAACTATAACGATAAGAGTGAGAAATACCATTATAGAAACTTGTCCGAAGATGAGAAAAGCTCTACCAATATGGAAGAAACAATTGGTGGTACATTCGAATTTATCAATGGACACGGTGGTTTCTTAGACGAAGATTATAGATTGTTTAGCACTGATAATATGAGTGGTGAATTAACTTATCAACGATTCTTAAATGGTTACCCTACGTTCAACACTCAAAAATTAAATGAAATTCAAGTGACATGGGGCGATAAAGGCGTATTTGATTACAAACGCTCATTATTACGAACTGATGTCATATTGAATAGTGGCGATAAAAAGTCATTACAAAGTGCAGAATCAGTACGCTCAGCACTTGCTAACAATAATAGTATTGATTTTGAACGCGTATCCAATATAGCGGTTGGTTACAATATGGATGACCGACCTAAAAATGATGATATTGAAGTACAACGTAATAGCGAATTTACGCCTCAATGGTATGTCGAATATGACGGCAAATGGTATGCATTTAAAGATGGGGGGCTAGAATAAATGAACTGGAAACTGACAAAGACACTATTCATTTTCGTATTTATTCTTGTCAACATCTTCTTAGTTGCTATATATATAGATAAAGTTAATAAATCACAGATTAATGAAGCGGTAAGTGATAATCATGTTAACTTCCAACAAGAAGAGATTAAAGTCCCCACTGACGTCTTAAATAAAGATGTTAAAAATACTGAAATGCAACAAATTACTGCTCAGTCTAAAAACTTTTCAAGTTATGCTAAAAAACATTCAAGCTTGAGTACATCCGATTCAGGTAAGGTGCTTAATGGCGAGATAAATAGTACAGTCAATGTAAGTGATAGTAATTTAAAAGAGATTAAGAATTATATGAAAGACAATATATTTGGTGGTAAAAATTATCAGTTGAGTAAGATGAATTCTGATTCAATGACTTTTGAACAAACTTACAATGGCTACCCTATAATGAACAATAGTAAAGCACTATTGAAGTTCAATATTAATGATCATAAAGCATCTAGTTATAAACAAACAATGATGAATGATATTCAAGCAGCTAAAGGTTCAAATAGTAGTAAAAGCCAAGTAATAGGCCCGAGAAAAGCAATAGAAGCCCTATACTTCAATCGCTATCTTAAACGCCATGATGAAGTAGTTGACGCACGATTAGGCTACTATTCAGTTGTTAAAGAAACTAACGTTCAGTTATTACAACCTAACTGGGAAATCAAAGTTAAACATAACGGCAAAGACAAAACTAAGACATACTACGTCGAAGCCACAAGTACCAACCCTAAAGTTATAGATAAGTAGTAAAAGGTCTGTAGAAAAGCGCTTAGAGTTTGAGCAGAATCGAAACGGAGAGCAAAATTGTTTCTCAAATTTTGTCGAGCCGTGAGAACTTCTGCCGAGAACTCTGCTTTTCGAAAGCCGTCAATCACAGATTTGCTATTGTTAGTCTTGCCCCGGCAAGGATGACTAGATTAGTAACTAGTCAAAGACGAAGTTAATGATCAGTCAGCTACTGCCAGGTCTGTAGAAAAGCGTTTAGAGCTTTAGCTCAGGCGAACCTTTAAAAGTAATACTTCGTATTGTAGGGGCTCCCTTTCCCAGGGTACAGTTTCAGCCAGAAATACTGCACAGATAAATCTGTGAGTATTTCTAAGGTCTTCAACTAGTACTGTTCCCTCGGGAGTTTCGCCATAAATACTTCGTATTAATATATAAGTTTAACTGTCTACAAAGGTTTGTACTTTGTAGGCAGTTTTTATGTTCTCATTTGTATGTTGAACAATTATCTCGTTAATTAAATCATTCAAGGGAAAAACTTAATTTATCAATATACCGGTAGTTTAATAAACGGAGTATTGGCAGATTAATGTCATAATTGGTATAGTATAATATAAGCTATTTTAAGAACGGGTGGTTTCAGTACATAACTGAAATCAAAAAGTTAATCAATTAATAAAGAAAAATACAAAAATGATACGGAAGGCACTCTTACGTCACTAAGAGGGATGAGTGCTATATTAGAAAGGATGAGCCGCTTGATACGCATGAGTGTATTAGCAAGTGGTAGTACGGGCAATGCCACATATGTAGAAAATGAAAAAGGAAGTATTCTTGTTGATGTTGGTCTAACAGGTAAGAAGATGGAAGAACTTTTTGGCCAAATCGACCGCAACATCAAAGATTTAAATGGTATTTTAGTTACACATGAACACATTGACCATATTAAAGGTCTAGGCGTGTTAGCACGTAAATATAACTTACCTATTTATGCGAATGAAAATACATGGAAAGCAATAGAAAAGAAAGATAGTCGCATTCCAATGGATCAAAAGTTCATATTCAACCCTTATGAAACACAATCAATTGCAGGATTTGATATAGAGTCATTTAACGTGTCACACGATGCGATTGATCCTCAATTTTACATTTTCCATAATGATCATAAGAAGTTTACGATTTTAACAGATACAGGTTATGTTTCAGACAGAATGAAAGGCATGATTCAAGGTAGTGATGCCTTCATCTTTGAAAGTAACCATGATGTGGATATGTTACGCATGTGTCGTTATCCATGGAAGACAAAACAACGTATTTTAGGAGATATGGGACACGTATCTAATGAAGATGCTGGTTTAGCGATGACAGATGTGATTACAGGTAATACGAAACGTATTTACCTATCTCATTTATCTCAAGATAATAATATGAAGGACTTAGCACGTATGAGTGTTGGACAAGTGTTAAATCAACATGATATTGATACTGAAAAAGAAGTCTTATTGTGTGATACAGATAAAGCACAAGCGACACCAATATATACATTATAGTTATTTTAGACAGAGCGAGACGGGAATGTCTTGCTCTTTTTTTATGTCTTTTTCTGTGGAAAAGTCATTGAAGAAGGTCTTAAAAGCGATGTTTATAAGGGATAAGTGGATAAAATAGATTAAGACTATCGTGAAGTTATCCACTGAATTGTTCATAGTTATCCAGAGTTGTGTACAATACACACAGAAATACCCACATTGTACACATACTTATCCACAAAATAACAAGTTATTCCACAGAAATTGTGAGTAAATACTAATATTTTATAAAAATTGGGGATATAAACTGGTACAATAAGAGGGAATACTGTGAACAAGTTGATAACTTGTGGATAACTCTAATAAGTATAAGTGGAGGATAATATGAAAATCACAATTCTTTCAGTTGGAAAACTAAAAGAGAAATACTGGAAACAAGCAATTGCAGAATATGAAAAACGATTAGGTGCATACACTAAAATTGAAATAATAGAAGTGCCAGATGAAAAAGCACCTGAAAATATGAGTGACAAAGAAATTGAACAAGTAAAAGAAAAAGAAGGACAACGTTTATTAGCTAAGATCAAACCACAAGCAACGGTTATTACATTAGAAATTGAAGGTAAGATGTTGTCATCAGAAGGTCTAGCTAAAGAACTTAATCAACGCATGACACAGGGCCAAAGCGACTTTGTCTTTGTGATAGGTGGATCAAACGGACTACATCAGGACGTATTACAACGCAGTAACTATGCACTCTCATTCAGCAAAATGACCTTCCCACACCAAATGATGCGCGTTGTGTTGATTGAACAGGTGTATAGAGCATTTAAAATTATGCGTGGCGAAGCATATCATAAATGATGGTTTTTTAGTATTTTGTAATAAAAATTATAAGGTTCTATCTTACATTAAACAAGTTAATGTAAGATAGAACCTTATATAATATAGATTTAGTTATTAATTAAGCTATTAGATATTAGGTGTGAGTTTATTTCAACAATATCTATGAATTAAATAAACAAAGGTCTAGCGACGCCCTTACTCTAGGGATTACTTTAATTAAAAAACGTAAATTAAATTCAATATATAGTATGCATATGTTCTATATGAAACAACTTGCTTGTAAATATGTTACTTAATTGATGTTTGTTTAATAGCTGTGTGCAATGCATCAACAAATTGATACATCTTTGGTGACCAATTATTTTTATTTTTACGTGAAGTTGTACTCATATTTTGATTTTTAAATAAAGCTTTTCTCAGTGCAGTAGTTAATTCCAATTGAACACCTGTACTATTTTGATTTTTATTAATAAAATTTTGATTATTTAAACCACCTAGATATTCTGGAGGCACTTTAACGGTAAAACCTCTACTTCTCAATTGTGATTGAATAGCATCTCTTAGTTTAGATTTAACTCCTCCTAAGAATACAATTTGGTCGTCGCCTTTTGCGCCATGGATAGAAATGTTTGCTGTTCGTCCTTTGACCATTTGATGCAACGTTGGATCATCATAATGTGTAGACGTTACATGTAATTGCGTATTATTTGAGTTTCTTATTCCTTCAAACGAGAAATAATCATATCCACCTTGTTGTGCTAATAACTTTGTTAACTCCGAAGTACCTTGTTCTATGTTTCCACCATGCGGGGCTACAATAAGTACTTTACTACCTTTATTAGATGTCTCTTTCTTCCATTCAACACCTTCTTTAGTCGATTTTTCTAACTGGGTCATAGATTTATAGTAATCTTTATGATTGCTTTTAGTTGATTTGATTATATTTACTTTAGGTATTGTTGCTATAGCTGTTGCTTTTTTCTTAGTTGTTGTTTTTGCTATTTTTTTAATTGGTGTTTTGGTTTTTATCGATGATACACGGGGTTTCGATACTGCTTTTTTAGCTTGATTTATTTGTATTTTTGACGTATTCGATGTTTTATTTGATACTTCTACTTTAGAAATAGCTTGTTGGTCGCGTTTAGTTCCTATTGTGCTATTTTTGATATTAGTAGATGAATTTATAGGTGCTTTAGTAGACATCGGCTTTTGAGTTTGACTTGTAGATGTTTGAATAGCTTTTGGTTTCAAAGAAGTCGGTGCTTTAACCTTTTCTGGTTTCACTGTCGTTGAAGACTGTTTTACATTTGCAATTTTAGCTGTTGTTTTTACTGTTGTAGGTGACTTTACTGTTGTCGTCACATGTTTAATCGGTGTTGTGATATTAGAATCACTTGTTCTAGAGTTTTTAATAATTTTTGGATTTGATATTTTTGAATTTGTATTACTCTCATCTTGTACTGTGGATGCATGGGCAGTTGTTTGCTGAGTTATGATGTTTATTGATCCTAAACTTAGTGATGCTGTTATAACTCCTAATGTTATTTTCACAATTGGTTTTGTTCGCTTACTTCTATTTTTATTCATTTGTAGCCCCTTAAATAGTTTGCCATTAACTCATATTAACCTATTCTTTCAAAATAGCAATAACTTTATTTAATTTATTACATATTTAACAATAATTTTTTTGACTATACACAATATTAAAACAAATTATTAAGCTGTACTTAATTAGGATGCGAGAAAGAAATAAAGCAAAAATTGTTTATGCCAAACTCATAATCACTTCATAAAAGCTTAAAAAGTTTTAAGAAGGGTACAACGTTAAGTAAGAGACATGAAGTTCTTGTCCATTATGATAATAAGCAAGTGAGCTTGTTAATCTAAAGATGAGCTGAGGTAATGTTTGCCTGCTCATCTTTTTCTATTTGGAGGCTAAATATATGAAAAAAATTCTATTAACGGGCGCTTCGGGATATATCGGTAGTCATTTAATGAATAAATTAAAAGAAAACTATGAAATTATAGCTATTTCTAGAAATATAGAGAATAAATCGGATGAACGTAATGTTACATGGAAGGCAGCTGATTTATTCGATTTAAATGAAATAACTGAGGTAATGAAAGACATTGATATCGCTATCTATCTTGTTCATTCTATGATGCCTTCAGCCAAATTGACACAGGCAAGCTTTGAAGACATGGATGCATTGTTAGCTGATAATTTCGCTAAAGCTGCAAGTTATAACAAAGTTCAACATATTGTATTTATGAGCGGTTTGATACCAGATACAAATGAATTATCCCCACATTTGAGAAGTCGTTTAGAATGTGAACAAATTTTAGGATCATATGGTGTACCAGTAAGTACGTTAAGAGCTGGATTAATTATAGGTTCTAAAGGAAGTTCTTATCCTATTTTAAAAAAATTAGTAGAAAGATTACCGGGTTTGTTGTTGCCAAAGTGGGCTTACAATACAACATTGCCAGTTGCAATAGATGATGTCATTGATGGCTTATATAAAATTGTAGAGCGTACGCCAAATGAGAATGAATCAATAGATATTGGTGGTCCTAGTCACATGACTTATAAAGATCTTTTCAACCAAACAGCAGAGGTACTAGATAAACGTTTACCTACTATGGATTTACCTATTATTCCTATTTGGTTAAGTAAGTATTGGGTTAAACTTATTTCTGGCGTACCAAAAGAGATGGTCTATCCGTTAATGGATAGCTTAATTCATGATATGGTTCGAGAAAATGACCATATTGTGGAAGGAATTTCTATAGGTAAGACGGACTATAAAGAAAGTGTGCGTATTGCTTTAGAAGAAGAAACGCATACACCAAAGAAATCGAAGTCATCACGTAAGACTGATATTAAAGACGTTAGAGCAATATCGAGGGTAGACTTACCTCAAGATATGAATATGATTCAATTAGCAGAAGTGTACGCTAATTTCTTAAATAAAATTACATTAAATGTCGTTAATAGTGATTTTGACGAAGATAACTTTACGATTACTGTCCCATGCTTAAATAAGAAATTATTATTATTAAGAAAAGACTTTAAAGCTTCTGATAATGAGAGAATTTTATATCGAATTGTTGGTGGGGATTTTGCTTTAGATGTAGATGGTGGTAATGCGAGATTAGAGTTTAGAAGGTTGCCTAATAGTGATGAATGTATTATTGCCTTACAAGAATATAGACCAACATTACCTTGGTGGGTCTACAAGTATACCCAAGCGAAAGTGCATAAAAGTGTAATGAACATTTTTAAATTGAAGTTAGAAACTGAGAAAAACAAGAAAAATGGAGCTGTGAATATGAAAAAAGTTATTTTACCTGTTGTTATCGTTGGTGCTGTTGCCTTAAATTTATATGGAGTGAAGAAGTATCTAGCTAGAAAAAACAACATATCTAATGCTGAATTGTAGTGGCTAAAGAAGTGGAAATAGACTATAAAACTAAATGAAATAATTAAATCAAACAAAAAATTATAATAATAAGCACCCCAAAAGTCGGACAAAAATCTAACTTTTGGGGTGCATTATATTATAGCCAAATCTAAATTACTTTTATTTATAAAGTAGGTTTTAAATACGTCTGTACCGCTTGTAGTACATTATGTTTTAAGTTGTCTTGTAATTCATCTCTATAGTTATGATAATGAACATTGAGATTTAGTGAGCGTATTTGAATAGTATCTATGACACCTGTAACTATCCCTTTTTTAGTTTTGACTTCAATGTCAGTTGGGAATCTTACTTCTCGATTTGTAATTGGTAATACCCAAACGAAATCAGTACCTTCAATGCTCATTTGATTGTTTATGACTAGGCATGTGTGTATCTAAAGAGTATTGGATATCGTTCAACAGAAACTCAATAAAAAATTACCTCCACCGTATCGCTAAGAGAGACACAGAGGCGTATCATAAGTGAAGCTAAAAGTTACTAATCTTATAAGAAAACATTAGACTTATTACAAATATTGAGTATCGATAAGTTAAAAGAGACTATGGTATAATATTACCATCAGGAGGCGATAATATGATTACAATTGATTCAAAAGTTAACAAACAAATCGCTAAAAATCTTTCACTTGAAGGCATGGATGTAACTAAGGAACAACAAAAACAAATTCTTGATGTTATTAATAATAAAAAGGAAATTACGAATGAAGTGATTCGTAAAATCGCTTTTAAATAAATGAAATATAAAGCAACTTTTCAGGACGAATATCTTATAAATTCGAACTTGCTAGGTGCCCAAACAATAGATGAATTAGAGCAACTTGAGAAAGTTGCTTTTTATATTGTTGAAGGTTTAATGCAAGAAGAGGGATACGACTTTTTGTTTCCATTATCTGTAAGTTCAATCAAGTTATTACATAAAAAACTATTCGAAAGAATATACAGTTTTGCTGGTGAGATTAGAGATGTAAGCCTTATGAAAGAAAATACGCGGTTTTGTGAACCACAGTATATTAATACAAATTTAAATAAACTCATCGAAGAATTTAAATTAGAAGATGAGTGGTCCGATATAAAGGTTGCAGCAGAGAAACTTGCTTATTATAAAATAGAGTTGAATATGATACATCCTTTTCGTGAAGGTAACGGAAGAACAATAAGGTTAATAGTTAGAGAAATAGCTAAGCTAAAAGGATATGAATGGCGTACTGATTTATTAGATCGAGAAAATTATATAGATGCAATGAAAAAATCAATTTGGAATGAAAAAGCTTTAATTAAAATATTTGAAAACACACTGTTTACATTAAAATAATCTTTATAGATATATAGATAGGCATGTAATAGTTTCGTTTCAAATAATACATATGTTTCAAGTTAGTAGTCACATTGTTAGTCACAAATTAAAGCATCCATCACAGCAAAATGACAGATGCTCTATTTTATCCACAATTCTTAATGTTACTTTTTTAGCAAAGTGAACACAAATCAGTTACTTATACTTATAGTGATTTTTCAATTCAGCCTTTAGTTTAGAAATTATATCATTTATAAAACTGAACCTAGTATATTATTTTTAATAAAAAAAAGAGGGATAGCCATGTTTAAACTAGTAGTTACAGATATGGATGGGACGTTTTTGAATTCGGAAGGTAGTTTCAATCGTAAAAAGTTTCAAAACTTATCACTTCAACTGAAAGATAAAGGGATTCGTTTCGCTTTTTGTACCGGCAAACAAAATGAGCGTGTGGATGCGATAGTTGGAGACTTAACTAAGGATTTATTTATTATCGGGGATAGTGCTTCTCGAATTAAAATCAATGACATGAATATATATGCTCAGACCTTTAGTAATCAACTTGGCCTAGAGTTAATTAAAACGATTAAACATATTGATGATCAACTAGTTATTATTGTTTGTACAGAAGGTATGGCTTATGTAGAAGAAAGCATTTCTCAGAAAGAACGAGAAGCGGTTTTAGGTTCATATGAGAAAGTAACATTTTTAAAGGATTTAAATACAATTGATAAAGATATTTTGAAAATTACTATTTTCGATACTCAAGGACAGTGTTTTGAACATGTTAAAGGTTTAGAAAAATATCAAGATGATTTATATATAGTTGCTTCAGAAAAGCATTGGATAGACATCACACATCAAGATGTTGATAAAGGGAAAACCATTCGCTTTTTACAACATCTATTAAATATTAGCAGTGATGAAACAATTGTATTTGGGGATGGTCTAAACGATATTCCTTTATTTGAAAATGCACGATACAAAGTCGCAATGGATAATGCCTACCCAGAACTAAAAGATAAGGCTAATTTAATTTCTATTAATAACGATAGAGACGGCGTCATAGAAACATTAAATACATTGCTTGAGAATTATGAAGATTAAATTCTGTTATACAAATCAAGTTAAGGTATATTAGTGTAGATGTATCTTAGCTTGATTTTTTCATCTTATAAATAAAACCTTCAATGTTACTCTCTGAATATTTAATCATATTCTAAGGCTCATTATTCACGCCTTTCCACCAACTAAAAAAGCTTAATTTTTTGTTCTTAACAAAAATATGTAAAGTGATGAAACAACAAAAAATAAATATAAAAAATATTGTGAAAACTTATTGTAATATTTGTAATAATTTCGTAATATAAAAGAGCAATAACTAATTTCAATAGGGATGTGGAAAAATTATGAATAAAATGGGTAAATTGATTCTTTCAGCAGGTATTGTTTTAACAGGTGCAACGGTTAGTGTTGCTGGTGTAGCAACTCCAGTAACACATGCAGCAACTACACCTCATTACACTTACAATGGGAATGCAGGTTACAACGCAAAATTTGTGACTGAAAAGACGTTTATTAATGCATTGAAACATAATAATGTAACAATGAACAATATTAAAGTAGACGCAAAAGCACAAACATTTAAAAGTGGTAGTTCACTAACATATAAAAAGAAATATGATCAACAGTTCGAATACATTAATAAAAAACCAGTTTCTGCTTCATTCTCCGTTACTAATAAATCATTAAAAGTATCTGATGTTAAAAAAGCATATGCTGGATATAAATTAAAAGAAGATAAAACACACAACGGTCTTATCTATAATGTGAATGGACAACAAATTAGCTTTAATTATAATGGCAAATATATCGAAAAAGTCATGATTGGAAAATATAACGCATAATTTAAAAAATAAAAGTAGGTACTATGTGTTTTGCGCACAGTATCTACTTTTTTTGTGAACTAAAATTTAATAAACTTCGAGGTGAAACAAAACGATAACCAATGCCTCAAAATAAAAAGATTAATCAACACTTAGTTGTTTAATCTATTTTTTTACGCAAATTCTAAAACTTCATGCTTACAATAATTATATTAGTGATCCTCACAATCTTTTAATATTGATTAAAATTAAATAAATATTAAAGTTTCTATATTTTTGTGTTTATAATATTATTTAAATAGACGTATAATTTAAGTGATTATTTTTAAAGTCAAAATTTAAGGAGCATAGTATGAACGGATCATCATTAATTGGATTAATCATTGTTTTAGGTTTAGTTTTTTTAATTATTAATTTAATTAGAAAGAAATCTCAAAAGACTTATAGCGAAGATAAATTGAAAACGATTGATCATAGTGGATATGGTGACGGAAAATATTTTTATCAATCACCAGGTATGATTTTAGATAATCAATATATCCCTATTTATGGTAAAAAGAATTTATGTCATATTCCATATTACAAAGATAATAGTCAAAAGATGAGAAGTATGTTTGGTATAAAACCATTGCATGGGACACAAGTCAGATCTGATGATCATTCAGTGATTATTGAACGTATTGAGGGGATAACTAATTATGCTTTGTATAGAGTACTGTTAGATGGTAATGAAATAGGCACATTTAAAAAAGATAAAATGTTTAAAGAAGGCGGCTTCAAACGTCTATTTCCGTATAGTTTTGTCAATAAAGACAAGGAAAGATATCATTTTGAAAATCCTGATCGATTCCATTCTACTGTCATTAAAGATGAACATAACAATGTTATTTTATCCGCTGAACGAACAGGGCTAGATTATAAAAAGAGTAAAAAGACGAAAAAGCGTGGGGAACAAAACCAAATTAATGTGAATAACAATGATGGTAAATACCCTGATGAATTATGGTTAGCTTTATATATACAAGCTTGCATTACATATACCACTTTAGATAAGCGCAATACTGTTAAACAAGGACCTTAAAATATAGTTAGTCACAGTAAGACTGATGTTGGCTAAAAAATAAGGTGGGTGTCTTCGTTATCTTCTTTATATTATTTTTCTTAATAATAGGTTTGTTTTGTTTAATTGTTTTTGGCACAAGTCACTTAATTTTAAAAAAGTCAAAGCAATTAGATAGATACTATAAAATGGATAATAAGTTAAATGGTAAGCTACAAAAAGTATTAGTGTTTGTATTTGTGGTACTTATAACCATTGGAGTATCACAAATAGCAATATATTATTTATTTTCTGGTCCATTTTTTTGGTATATATTATTGTCATTTGGCTTAGTTTTTATACTACTTTTACTTCCTTATGCTTTGGTATTTTTACCTTTTTACAAGAGAAAGAAAACTATTGATGAGCCAGTGTTTGTCCTTCAAATCGTCATGTAGTGCATAGTGACGTCCATAACGTTTATGTATGGATTACTACTTGTCATTGATCGTAGTACCAAGATATTCATGGATGAAGGCGGCGTGAATTATGTAAATGGAAGCAGACTATTAAAAGATTTAGGGGGAATATCTTATATACTATTAGCAATGACAGCTACGGTAATACTAATAGTAAAAGTGGTTACGCTAAGACATAAAGAAGAAGGGACTTAGTCAAGTAAATAAAGCGATTTGAGATTGTGTAATGATAAATAAGATCCTCTAGTTAGCGATATGATTTACTGTATCCCCAAAGTTGTACTTAATAACTTAATATTCGATTTCAAAGGTTTATTTCCTGTAATTTTAAGGATATAAGCCTTTTAATTTTGCTTTACATCTTATGTTATTATCAAAATTTATATATTTATGAATAGATTGTTCAAATTGTTGAAGAGATGTATTTAATTAACCAAAGCTATCATTTTTTTCTAAATAAATATAGAAATAGCTGAATATAAAAGTAATAAAGACATAACAATATTAAAGGCAGTTTGATGTTGATTTAGCCATTCATTAAGCATACTACCCGCAAATGCCCAAACTAAAAGACAAGCCCAACCAATCAAGACGCTAATAATCAAATAAATTAGAATCCACATTGAACCAGTAACTGAAGGGATAATAAATGCGCCCATTAAAGTGATAAAAAATAATAGTGATTTCATATTAAGGACTTGAAGTACAAAACCGCTTTTAAAGCTTTGATAGGCTTTAGAAGGTGCTTTACTTTTAGTTGAAGTTAATATTTTAAAGGATAGATAAATCAAGTAAGCAAATCCTAAATATTTAAGAGGTGTTTCAATATAAACAATCCATTTACTAAATAAAAGGATGACAATATAAGAAGCTAACCCTAAAAAGGCAAATCCTGTAAGAATACCTGTTATGAAAGACTTACCACCACGTAAACCATATATTCTTGTAGCATTCATCATAAATAAATTACTTGGACCTGGTGTAATAGAAGTAACAAAGACATAGATTAAAAACGATAACACGCTGTTCGCCTACCTTTCTATGTTATTATAGTAAGGATATTAATATAAGTGAAATTAATGATAATAATATTGAAATTAATTCTACTAATATATAAGGGTGAATTGACGATGGAATTGCGACAAGTAAAAATAATTAAAACATTAATCGAAACAGGTAGTTATACCAAGACTGCCCGCAGGCTTAATTACACACAATCAAATGTGACTCAGCAAGTACAACTTCTAGAGAAAACCTTGAATCAAAAGCTATTTGATTATCGGCATAAACAACTACGTCCTACACCGTTTCTTAAAGAAATCTTACCGATGATTAATCAAATTTATGATGCAGAACAACAAATCAAACAAATATCATCACATAATAACACCGTTCGAAAAGTCAGAATAGCTGCACCAGAATCATTAATGATTACAGGATTGAGTGAAGTCATTAAAAACATGATTCACGATTATCCCAATATAGATATTAATCTTCAAAATAATAGTTGCAGTATGAATCAAGAGAAGTTACTTGAGGACGAAGTAGATATTGCCTTTGTATTGAATGATGGTGTAAATCATCATAAATTGAATTCTACTTTAATTTGTGAGGAAGACATTGTTGTCGTGGCACATCAAGAAGCACCAGATCACTTTGATGAATTGTTACAGCACCGACAATACAATCATTTTGTAATTAATGAAAAAGGGTCTGTATATCGAAATATGTTTGAACAAATCATACAAAGTCAGCAACTAGATATTATAAAAATAACTGAATTATGGAGTATAGGTGTTATCAAATCGTTGTTATTAGATAATATAGGTTTTTCATTTTTACCTTATCGTACTGTAAAAAAAGAGATTGAATCGGGACTACTTAAAGTAATTGAGACACCATTTTCTGTAGAAAAGTTAGGTTCATATATACTCACTAAATCATATCCATGGAACAAAGATATTAATCACCTGATAATTGACGAGGTAACAAATTTTTTCAGCAGTAAATAAAAAAATTCCATTTTCAAAGCAAACAAAATTCTCCATAAAAAGTTACATTCATCATCCCCCAATCAAGCACTAAAGTAAAATAAAAATCCCTTTTGAAAGTAGTCTCATAAAATTATGGACGACCAATCAAAAGGGATTTTCTTTATCATTTTATTGATTAAAAATTGACGCTTATAGTTACGATTAAATCTTCAAGCAATGCCTTAAGAATGATTATCTATTTGATAAAATTCAATGGCATTACCTCTTAAAATACCATCAATAGTATCAGGGTCGATATCACTATTTTTAATATAGTCTACGCCGCGAGTATATTTCTCATCTTGGAAGTAAGGGAAGTCTGACCCCATCATAAATTTATCTTTACCAAATGTTTCAATAGAGCTAATCAATGAAGGTTCATGGAAGTTAGCTGTATCGTACCAAAATTGACGATTTAACACTTCATAAGGATCAATATTAAAGGCATTCCAGTCTTCATAATTATCTTTAATACGAGTCATGAAGAATGGTAATGCGCCACCTAAATGTGAAATATGGAATTTAATATTTGGATATTTCTGTGGAATTTCATTTTTAATCAATTGTAAGGTAATGAATGTAGACTCTAATGGTGCGCCAATAACCCATTCTAATTGATAGTCATTGACTAACGGACTTTGAGCACCGCAACCTGTTGGATGAATATAAATCGTAGCATTTAACTCATTCATTGCTGCAAAGAAAGGTTCAAATTGTTTGTCAGCTACAGAAACCTTATCTTTCACGATAGTTGGAATAGCAATGCCCACAAATTCGTCCTTTTTAAGTAGTGCTTGTGCCTCTTCAATAGCTTGATCGACATAAGGAAGAGAGACGGCACCATATGCTAAGAAACGATCTGGATATTGTTGAACTAACCCTTCATATAAGTCGTTGATTTCTTGAGCACTTTGATGAGCTTCTTCTTTAGTACCCCATTGTGGAGATTGTGGCGTTGCAGAAATAATTTGTAAGTCTACGCCTGCATCGTCCATCATTTTGAAACGTTTGTCTAAATCTTCTTTAGAGGCAGATTGATTAATACCTTTAGCAACCTCAGTACCTTGACTGCCTAATTTACCAAGTTTGTCTAAATAATCTTCATTCCATAAATGTGCGTGTGTATCAATCGCTTTTGTTTCAGTCATACTTTCCCCTCCATTAAAAATTGTTGTTCATAATCCAATTTTTGCCAATAACTTATTTATTACGAGTTAAGCTTAACACTTCTAGTAAACTTAATACATTTAAGAAGAAAAACTTAGAAGCAGCTTGAGCGCCTTTATGGCCATGACCAGCTTTGTAGTGGTTATAAATTGCTGTACCCATAACAATGTTAATCATAATCGTACCAACAGCTACTAATTTCTTACCTAATTTACCGAAAATAGAAGTAAATAAAAGAAGTGATCCAATCATTTCGAAAGCGCCAGCTAATCTCATTGATCTACGTGATAGACCAAATCCTTGTTCGAATTGTTGAGCCATTTCATCACTGTTTTTTACTTTTGGTAGACTGCTTTTAAAAATTTCACTACCTACATATGCGTTAATAACATGTCTTAATAACATTTAAAAATCCCCCAATATAATATTAATTTCCTTGTTTTTTAACAAAAAATGCAATGATAGTACCTATTAAGGCAATCAATGCGACTACATAGAATGTAATATCTAGACCATGAATAAGGCCTTGAATACCAATCAATGATGATGTTTTACCTAGTCCAGTCATCAATGTGACTAAAATGCCAGTACCTATTGCAGATGAAACTTGTCTAATCGTATTATTCATTGCAGTACCATGAGCAATATATTGACGTGGTAAAGCATTCAAAGCTTGAGTTGTCATAGGCGTCATAATCATAGCATTACCTAACATGACAATTGAAAATGAAATAATCACATATAATGGTGTTGTATTTTCACTAAATTGAGCCATGAATAATGCGCCAATCATAATGGTTAACATCCCAATGATACTCAATATACGGCCGCCAATTTTATCATATAAATTACCAGTTACAGGTGATAACAATCCCATAATCAACCCGCCAGGCAATAAAATAAGTCCTGATTCTAATGGTGACCATTTCATCATCGTTTGCATATAAATCGGTAAAATGGTTAGATTCCCTATAAATAACATGAACATGAGTACAATTAAGACCATCGCGATTGAAAAGTCATTATATTTAAACACTCTAAACTCTAATAATGGTGATTCTAGTTTTAATTGTCGGAAAATAAATGCGGTTAGTACTATTATCGCAACAATAATAGTGATATAAACCATAGGATGTGACCAACCTAAGTTTCCGGCTGTACTAAAGCCATATAATAAGCCACCAAAGCCGATCGTCGACATAATAACTGATAGTTTATCTAAAGTTGGCTTACTTAGTTCTGTTATATTCTCTAATGATAGATATCCGAATATAAAATCAACAATACCTATCAACAAGACAACTAGGAACAGGTAACGCCAATCGAATATATTGACGAACCAACCAGCTGCAGTAGGCCCAATTGCGGGTGCAAAACCTATCACAAGACCAAACATTCCCATGGCCATTCCACGTTTTTCAGGTGGGAACATGATGAAAAGTAATGTCTGTGTAAGTGGCATCAGCATACCAGCACCTAAAGCTTGGATACTACGTCCTACTAATAACATTGGAAAATTAATTCCCAACATACATATAAATGAACCAATAATTAAAAAACACGTTGCACTAAAAAATAAAGAACGTAATGTAAAACGTTCAATTAAAAAAGCTGTGATAGGAATCATAATCCCATTGACAAGCATAAAAATTGTTGTGAGCCATTGTGCTGTACTACTTGATATCGCAAAATCTTTCATTATTTCTGGAAGTATTGTCGTCATCAACGTTTGATTTAGCACACCAACAAAAGCACCTATCATTACGACAGCTATCACACGGTTCCGTTGCTTCAAATCTATATTAAAACCATATTCATTTCCCAAATTTTGACACCCCGCTTTTAAGTGGAACCTACTATCACTTATTTTATACGGAATGCGTTCCGTTTGTCAATTTAATGATTCGAGGGTATGATATTATGTATCTAATAAAATGAACATATAGAAATGAAAGAGGTAATTTAAATGAATTTTGAAGGTTTAGAACAATATTTAAATATTGATAATACAAAATATAATACGCCTAGTTTAGATGCACTCAATTATTATTTAAAACAATATATGTTAACTGTTCCGTTTGAAAATATAGACGTTCAAAATGGAGTAAAGATTTCTGTAGAAGTAGAAGATATTTATAACAAAGTAGTTAATCATCAACGTGGTGGCTTTTGTTATGAGATGAATAATTTCTTTAAAGCGTATTTAGAACATAAAGGATTTACTGTAAATATGGTTTCTGCAACGATTCATACCCCTGGTGGTGGCAGAAGTTTAAAAGGTTCTCATATGTCTTTAATAGTACCTATTGATGGCGTTGATTATGTTTCAGATGTGGGATTTGGTGATTTGCCATTAAGTGTAATGCCAATTACTCAAGAAGAAAATAGTACAATTATTCATGATATTAACGGAGATTTTCGTGCGATTTACGTCAACGATAACTTATTTTATATACAAAAATGGAAAGATGATGACTGGGATACACAATATGAAGCGGAATTAACACCTCGCCATATTCATGACTTTGATTACAATATTGAATATAACCAAACGAATCCTAATTCTACCTTTGTGAAACGTTTATTAGTCACAATGCCTAAGTCATACGGACGTGCTACAATGTCACAAGATAATTTAACTTTAACTAAACAACAAAAGAAAGAAAAATATGACGTAACATCTGAGAATTATAGACAATTTTTAAAAGAAGAATTTAATTTGGATGTTAAAATTGATAGATTAGAAAGTTAAAAATAACTTTAAAAGAAGGGTTATTATGGAAAGAAATCAGCGAAAAAAACGAAGCGATGCCGAATATAACCAACAGATGATCCTAACAACAATGGAAGACTTACTTGAACAGGGAGAAGATATAAGCACTAAAAAAATGTCAGATCTCGCTAAACTATCAGGTGTTGGCGTTGGTACATTATATCGTCATTTTGAAAGTAAATCATTGTTATGTCAGGCCATTATGGATAAAAAGGTCGATCAAATGTTTATAGAAATTGAAGACATTTTATCGAAAAATGAACATTGGTCCGTGCGAGATAAAATCTATACAATCTTATCAAAGTATTTAGATTTAAAAGAAGCTAACTTCACAACATTAAATTTCATAGAAAAATCCAGCGAGCACTTTAATTCGATTATTAATATTCCATTTTTTGAGCGACTTAAAAATTTATTAAGTGAACAATTCGAAGAAGACATGTACACAGACGACTTAGATTTCAGACTTAATTTAATGCTTAATTCATTTTCATCAGACTTCTATTACTTTGTAAAACATAATCAACAACTAACCAAAGATCAATTCTTAACGAAACTATTAGACTTGTTTCAGATATAAATAGGTATATTGAAAATAAATGATATAAAAACAAGCCTCGTACTCACTGAATGAAAGTGGTGCGGGGCTTATTTTTGTATGATATCCAAGAGGATTCAATAGGTTAATTTACTATCAGGATTATCTCACATTAATTAAGGGTTATCTTCAGAAACAGTAGCACCTGGTTCTGGAATCTCTCCTCTAGCTGCTTTTTCATACATTATTTTTTGCTTTGCATATTCAGCATCGTTATCAAAAGTATCTTGAGAAGACTGCGATGATGTTTTAGGAGATGTTGATTTATTTGTAGAAGGAAATGTTTCTTTTGTTACTGGTTGTTGACTTGTATTTTGAACAGTTTCAGTATTTTGATTATTAGTTTCAGAATTACTGCTATTTTGTTGTTTTGATTCTTGGTTATTTTGCGAATTGATAGTATTATTGTTGCTATCTTTGCTATCATTGTTTTTACTATCTTGTGTTTGTTTATTCTCACTTGAAGCTAACACGCTGTTCTTAAGTTGACTGTAACCAAACAATATTCCTGAACCTAATGCGACTAATACAAACAATATTGATAAAGCAATAATTACATTTTTCATTCTTTATATTCTCCGTTTTAATTAATTTTCACTGTCATCTTCATCTTCAGTATTTTCACTATCAACATTTGCGTTTTTAGCTGACATATTCACTTCATTACCAGCATCTCCAGCAGGTCTACCATTAATCGTTTTAGGATTAGAGCTGTTTGAATTATCTTCATTATTTTTATCTTTAGTCCATTCTTGGGCCATTCTATCGGAAACAGGCTGGAATTTCCCTTCCTCTGCTAATTTACGAGCTTCAGGTGTTAATTCACTTTCTTCGATGAGTCCGTCCCCATCTTTATCAAATCGAAGAAGATTATTAGGATCTTCTTCATTTGTCTTCTGTGCTTGTTCGGTTGAATTATTTTGTGAGCTATTTTGTGTATTACTTTGATTCGTATTGTTGGAATAATTTTGTTGGCTATTATTATCTGTATTAGTACCATTTGATTTTGAATCTTTATCTTCACTCTCTTTTTTAGCTGTTTCTGTAGCTTTTTGATTGTTGCTTGCAGTTAAATTTTTAACGCTACTATAGCCGAATATTGCTGCTATTCCTATCATCAAAATGAGTGCAATAATCGTTAATATTTGAATGATTTTTTTCATATTTAATTTTCCTCTTTTTCTTATTTGAAAATACCTGTGTATTGTTTCAATTATATAAATTGGCATATTAATATTTAAAACAGTGGTTAGTGAACTTAAGATTACCAAACTTTAATAATTATATCTACTATATTATTGAATTAATTTATGCTTTTTATTATTTGTATAATTTATATTAAGTAGCAACGCTATGTTTTTGTTTTTGAAAAAGGTAGTGGTTTAAAATGTTTTAGTTATTTAAAGTGAAAGTTAAATCAAACTGCAACTTATGAAATTCAGTACATAAGAGACTAATCTTTAAACAAAGGTATCAATTTAGTATAGAATGGGAAAAAAGAAATGAAGTTCTTCCAACAAAAATAAAGGAGGAGAAAGCACATGAAAGCAGTTGTCATATATAATCCTGGTGATTCAGAACAATTAAAATATCAAGATGTTGAAACACCTGTCGTCAAAGAAGGCTGGTCTCTAGTGAAAATAAAGGGATTTGGTATTAATCGTTCAGAAATTTTCACGAGACAAGGCTTTTCACCTTCTGTACAATTCCCGAGAATATTAGGAATTGAATGTGTAGGGGTGATTGAAGAATCAACAGATCCTAAGAGACTACCTAAAAATCAAACAGTCGTTTCTATAATGGGGGAAATGGGACGTGACTTTGATGGTAGTTATGCGCAATATGCACTATTACCTAATGAACAAATTTATCCTATAGATACTAATTTATCTTGGGAGAAGCTAGCTACTATTCCTGAAACATACTATACGGCATTCGGTTCAATGAAAAATTTAAAAATTGAACATAATGATAAAGTGCTAGTAAGAGGTGCAACTAGTGGTGTAGGCGTAGCTTTTCTTAATCTAATTAAAGCTAAATATAAAGATGTTACAGTAAGTGGTAGCACACGGGATATGAGTAAGAAGTCATTGCTTATAGAAGTAGGATTTGATGAAGTAATCGAAGATAAAGAAAATGAACTAGATACAAGTTCTGAATATGATAAAGTGTTAGAATTGGTTGGTACAGTTACCATTAAAGATAGTTTTAAACATCTTAAAGAGGGCGGAATCCTTTGTGATACAGGAATACTTGGAGGTAAGTGGTACTTAGAAGAATTTGATCCTATCTTTGATATTAAGAAAAATAGTTACCTAACAAGCTTTGTTTCAGAAAATGTTGATGAAGTAAAGATAAAAGAACTCTTTGATTATATAGAAACCAATAATATTATTGTTAAACCAGAAAAAATATTCAAACTCGATGAAGTCAATAAAGCACACGACTATTTAGAAAGCACAAATAGCTTCGGCAAAGTTATTGTGTTAAACGAATCTGAGTAAGAATGAGCTAAAAAAAGAATAGTAATAACAAAGCAGGTGGCTAATGATATAAGTCACCTGCTTTTTGTGGTTAAATGGATGAATTTTTGGGAGGAAAATAATGGAGTTTGAAATAAGGTCAAAGTTTAGTAAATAATAGTTTAAAACATTAAAGGTAATAAATATCAAAAAACTATATAAAAGTATCACAAAATTGATAAAATAGAGATTAATAGATGATAATTCAATAGGTGATATGATGGGAAACTTGTTAAAAATAGAAAATATTAAATATTCATTGGAGAATTTGGATAGTTCAGTACAAAAATGGAATTCTTCAGCAGATGGAAGATATTTATTAAGGTATCCAACTGTATACATAATTAATGATAAAAAGCGTGAAAACAATTTTGAAGTCTATGTGGGAGAAACGGCAGATATTAGAAATAGAACCAGACAACATCTTAATGCTGATACAAAGGTAAAAACTTTTTGGGAAGAATTTTCTGAATCAAATCAATCATCAATGTATGTGATTGGTCATGAGTTATTTAATAAATCGTTAACACTCGATATTGAAAATAGATTAATGCAGTATTTATTAAGCGTTGATAATATTACTAGGGTTCATAATAGTAGAACAAATCAACAGAATGAGTATTATACGTCTGACATGCTAGACGAAATTTTCTCCGAGATTTGGAAATCTTTAAATAAAGAAAATAAATCTCTATTTCCTATCGAAAGTATTATTAAGGATTCAGCTATATTCAAAGCGTCTCCTTTCCATAAATTAACTCAAGAACAAATTAATGCGAAAGAAGAAATCTTAACTAAAATTAAAGAATCAATACTTTTAGACGAAGATGGACAATTGATCATTGTTGAAGGTGAAGCGGGATCTGGAAAAACTGTTTTAATGAGTACACTACTATATGAATTAGGAAAATATCATTTGGATTTAGATAAAAATCTAGATATCCATCTTCTAGTAAATCAAAATGAGCATGTTTCAATATATAAGCAAATAGCATCTAAATTAGGTATATCTAACAAAAACAATAAAATAGTTGGTAAGCCAACGAGTTTTATTAATACGCATTCACCAGATGAAAAGGTAGATGTTGTTATTGTAGACGAGGCACATTTACTTTTAACTCAAGGTAAACAAAGTTATCAAGGTAAAAATCATCTAGATGATTTATTAGCAAGAGCTAAAGTTGTAGTAATCGTTTTTGACTTGAAACAAGTATTAACGACTGAACAAATTTGGGAAGCAGACAAACTAAACGAATATTTTGATGTTACAAAAAGTAAAAATAATCTTGTAACTTTAAAAAATCAAATGCGTATTAATAGTGATGATTCCACAGTTAAATGGATTAGAAATTTAGTAGATAATCAAACAATTAACACTATACCTAAAGATAAAAAAGGGTATGAAATTAAAATTTTTGATACGCCAGTTGATTTGGAAAATGCTATTAGAAATAAAGCACAACACACAAATAGTGGTATTTCAAGAATGCTTGCTACATTCGACTGGAAGTATAAGGACAAGCCTCCTGAAGATGAGGATTTTTGGCGCGTTAAAATTGGAAACTGGTCTATGCCATGGAATTATCAATTAAAAACTAAAAGAAACCAATCTAAATTACCATGGGTTGAACGAGAACAAACAATTGATGAAATAGGATCTACATATACTATTCAAGGATTAGATTTAAACTATGCCGGGGTTGTGATAGGACCTTCTGTTAAATATCGAGATGGTAAAATCATCTTTGATGAAAGCAGTAGTGCTAATAAAAAGGCAACTCGAAGAAGAACTTTAGAAGATGGGTCAAAACAGTACTTCTCAGATATGCTTTTAAAAAATGAATTAAATGTCTTATTAACTCGTGGTGTTAATGGATTATATATTTATGCAGTAGATGATCAATTAAGGGAAGCACTTAAAAAAGCCGCAAAGGGTGAAAATAATGGATGAAACTAAAGAAATATTAAAAGAAATCAACCAATTTAGAGATGCTCGTAATTGGAGACAATTCCATAATGAAAAAGATTTATCATTATCTATTAGCTTAGAGGCTGCTGAATTACTCGAATTATTCCAGTGGAAGTCATCTGAAGAAGTAGTAGAAAATAAGCTAGAAAGATTAGCAGAAGAACTAGCTGATGTTTTAATTTATAGTTATATGTTAGCGGATAACTTAGATTTTGATATTAATGATATTATTCGCAAGAAACTAGTGAAAAATGCTGAAAAGTACCCATTAGAAAAAAGTAAAGATAATAATTCTAAATATAATGAATTGTAGAATTGGAAATACTCTCTTTGTAATATATTGGTCTTGAACTTTTATATACAAAGAGATTTTTTTAAATTAAAACGATTATAAATGTGAATTTTTGAGTTGGTTATACATTTTTAGAGTAGAACACACAACTATTTTTTGAAAAAACATTAATATATTTTATTTATTTGTTAAAATAATGCTAAGTATATAATGATTATTTAAGGTGGGATATGATGGGACAATTAGTTAATGATACATTATCTGCATGGCTATTAATCGAATCTTTAAGTCCTGGAGAGGTAGATTATAAGACAGAAGATACATTATCTGAAGAACATTTTAAAAATGGAAATAAACAAACTCAATTACAAGCTTTTAATGAGTACTTTGATATTTGGAATGAAGAGCGTTTTGTAATATCAGATGAAAAGAGAAAAGAAGGGAATCGAATCTTTAAGTTCTATAGAAATTGTTTTCGTTATAACGAAATTAATTTAAAGATTCAAGATATTTTTAATAGTCATTCTGAAATTTTTAATCCTAACTCAACACATTGTTATGGCTATACATTTAATACTGATGAGAAAGGCTATGTTATGTTGGATAGTATACATATTCCAATGATTATGAGCGCTTTAAAGGAAATTGAAAAAGATAAAAATGCTGATATTGAAGAAAAATTTGAGGATTCAGCAGAAAAATTTAAACAGAAGTTAAATGAAATTTTAGCCGATGAACCTATTAATGAACAAAAACTTAATCAAATAGATAAGGTATACGATAAGTATTTTTCAGTTTTACCTAGTGATAGCAAAGGTTTATTTCCTCATTATGTAGCAATTGAATTTGTAGGAAAGAATGAATTACCTAAGCCAGAATTTAACAGTTTCTTTATTACAGACATAGAAATGGCTAGAAAGTCCCCTAATCAAACATTAACTAAATATATAGAAGGCATAGATAATCAACAAAGGATAGAAATTGATGAAAATAAAGAAGAAATTGAGAAATTACTACATCCATCAAATCTACCTGATGGACGTTGGCCTTCTCAAACTGAACATAGGCTTTCACTCATGCAACAAGTTGCAGTTAATCAAATAACAAGTTGCAATGAACAAATTAATTCAGTTAATGGTCCGCCTGGAACTGGAAAGACAACATTACTAAAAGATATTTTTGCGCATTTTGTGGTTGAACGTGGTAAAGAATTAGCTCAATTAAGCCACCCTAAACAAGCATTTAAACCAACTAAAATACATGAAACCGATGAGAAACCATTATATTTACTTAAAGATTCGATTGCTCGATTTAAAATGGTTGTTGCTTCAAGTAATAACGGAGCTGTTGAAAATATTTCTAAAGACTTACCTAAAATTGATGAAATAATTAGAAACCCAAATGAATGTGCATTTCCGGAGTATGAAACAGATTATGCAAAATTAACAGAAGAACTACGTGATTTTGCTAGTATAGCTCATGATTTGATTAGTGAAAGTGCGTGGGGATTATTTTCAGGTGTATTTGGAAAAAGTAAAAACATCAATGAAGTATTGAACCACTTGTTAAAAAATGATCAAGATAATGTAGGACTAGCTAAATTACTTCAAAATGAAAATAAAAAATTGAGTAATGAAGATATCAAGAATGAATGGAAAGCTCAAAAGAAAGCATTTTTAGATGAATTAGAGAATGTTCAAAATTTAAAAGAGAGATCTATTGAAGCATATGAGGTATACAAGAAATATGAAAAATCTTTAGCTAATGAAAAACATTTAAAAGAGGAAAAACAAAGATTAAGTGATAAATTAGATGAGATAGAAACAAAATTAGATAAGTATAAAGATGATATTAATCAGTTAAATAAACAAATAAATGATAAAAATAAACAGAAAGATATTATTGATGAATATTTGAAAGTAACTAGACAAAATGGTTTCATGAGTAAATTAAAATCAATATTTAGTTCTGAAACGGATGAACAATCTCAAAAATATATTGAAGAAAAGAAAGAAATTTTAGATCAAAAATATAAATTAGAAAAAGATAAACAAACCAAAGAAAATGATGTTGTTAACAAGTCTAAAGAAAAAGAATTATTAAATAATCAATTATTAAAAGTTTATAAACAACAAAAAGATTATAATGAATCAGTTCAAAGATATAATGAGTTCTGCTCCCAGAATAGTATTACGATGCCATCAAGAGATTTTTGGAATGATGGAGAAGAAAATTATGCTAAACGACAGATGTCTAACTTATGGACTAGTGATGAATTACAGTATAGACGCGCTATGCTTTTCCTTAGAGCAATGATACTACATAAATTATTGTTAATTGCTAATTCTAAAACTATATTTGCATCTTTAAACAACTTTAAAAATCGACGTAAATTAATAGATGCAAAGCCTGAAGTAGTATATAACGCTTGGAATGTAATGCATTTAATATTTCCAATTGTTAGCACAACATTCGCAAGTTTTAAGTCTATGTATCAAGGAATTCCAAAAGATTTCATTGATTATTTGTTCATAGATGAGGCAGGTCAAGCGGTTCCGCAATCAGCTGTAGGGGCATTATATCGTTCTAAAAATGTTGTTGCTGTTGGAGACCCCATCCAAATAGAACCAGTTGTAACATTAGAAAGCCACCTGATTGATAACATTAGAAAAAGTTATAACATTCCAGAACGTTTATTATCTAAAGAAGCTTCAGTTCAGTCCGTAGCTGATTATGCTAATCAATATGGATTTTGGAAAGATGATCCTTCTGAAGAGCAACAAAAAACGTGGATTGGTATTCCGCTATGGGTACATAGACGTTGTTTAAATCCAATGTTCACAATTGCAAACCAGATTGCCTATAATAACAAAATGGTACTACCTGAATATATGAAAAAGCCAGGTAAAGCAGGATGGCATCATGTTACTGGGAAATCTATTAATAAACAATATGTAAAAGAGCATGGTAATAAGGTTGTTGAATTACTAGTTAATGACTGGAAAGAGGCGCAAAGCAACAATAAGAATGAACCAAGTTCATTTGTGATATCACCATTTTCAGCTGTTCAACAACGAGTAAAAGCGTTAGCTAAAAAAGAACTACCTAAAAATTTAAATATAGAAAAAAGTAAAATTAATGATTGGGTAGATAAATCAATAGGAACTGTTCATACATTCCAAGGTAAAGAAGCACAGAAAGTGTATTTTATTGTCGGTACAGACAATACTCAAGATGGAGCTGTTAATTGGTCATGTGAAAAACCTAATTTACTTAATGTGGCTGTCACAAGAGCTAAAAAAGAGTTTTATGTTATAGGAGACTTAAATAGAATCCACCTCAAACCATTTTATGAAATTATATATAAAGAATTGAATGTTAAAAATGGATAAAAAATACCTAATTCAATAAAAAGTTCTATTCAATTCATAAGAAACAGACTTACTACAATTAAGTTTTATAATATATAATTAATGCATGTAAAATATATATTGAACAAAATGATTATATATAGGGGTGTGTCTTGTGACGTATGAAAATAAAATAGACGAAAATAATGAGGCATCTGTTCAATCTATTGATAAAACGTGGATTGACTTTTATAAAGAACTTGCTAACAAGTTATTAAGTTATCGTAATAATAGAGAGCAATTAATACAAAATGTTAAAGATGTTTATGAATTAGCTAATATTAAATTACCTACATTAGAAAAAGATAATCAGTTAATAGACATTGATCCATTTACTGTCCTTGCATTATTAAATAAAAGCTCTTTAAAGACTTCTAATAAAATAAAAATTGCTAAGGGACTTGCAGAGGTTGTAGGAATTAAAGCTGAGATACCTTTTGAATTTGAGAGTGTGCCAACTGTTAATAATATGAATGCAACTTTTTATGATTTTATAGGTATACGTAATGATAAAGATATAGATGAATTATGGGATTTATTCGAAGCTGCATTAGCGTATTCAAATGAGAAAAGTGAATATAATAAAAATCAATTTATTCATTACTTCGACCTTATCATTATTAAAAGAGGAATTGGAAATAGTAAGTTAACAAGTGCATTATTTTGGATTTCTCCAGAAAATTATTTGAACCTTGATAAACGAACTGTTTGGTATATTTTTAAGTCGGGGAAAATGCCCGAAGAACTAATCAATGAGTTGCCAAACGTATCTCATTATCTAACCGGTAATGATTATTTAAAATTCGTTGATACTATAAAACAATATTTATCTAGTCCTAAAACAGAGTTAAATCAAATAGTTGATTTAAGTTTTGAAGTTTGGAGATATTCAGAAGAAATAAACGAATTAAAGAGAAGAACTAGTAGTGGAGTGGTAGAAACATCTGATGCGGATAAAGATGTTGTATCAACTAGTTACTGGATGTTATCTATAGATTCAAAACAAATGGATTGGCAATCGTTTTATGACAATGGTTATGTATCAATAGGATTTGATGAATTGGAAGATTTAAGTAAGTATCCGAGTAGAGAAGATATAAATAAAAAACTTCAAAATATTTATGGCGATGATAGGAATTATACCAATGCTATAAATACAATTTATCAATTCAGTAATGAAATGAAAGAAAATGATATTATATATGTTAAAAACGAACAGAATATAATACTTGGACGAGGAACTGTCAAGTCGGATGTTAAATATTCAACCAAAGCACAATTTTTAAATATACGTTATATTGATTGGCAAACTAAAGGTGAGTGGAAGGTCGATATTGAAACAACTAATAAAATATTAGAAAATATCACATCCTATAACGACTTGATAAAAAAATTAAATATGTTAGTTAAACAAGATATCATCGATGAAATTGAACCAATGAAAGAAAGTTATCCCATTTATGAAGCTACTGATTTCTTGAGTGAAGTTTATATGGATAAAGAAGAGTATTATAAATTAGTTCAATTAATGGAAATGAAGAAAAACGTTATACTTCAAGGACCTCCAGGTGTGGGTAAAACATTTGCAGCTAAACGTTTAGCATACTCTATGATGGGAGTAAAAGATAAAAATAGAGTTAAAATGATACAATTCCATCAAAGTTATTCATATGAAGATTTTATTATGGGATTCAGACCGACTGAAAATGGATTTGAATTGCGTAATGGAACATTCTACAATTTTTGTAAACAAGCTGAGGAAGATAGTGAGAATGACTATTTCTTCATTATTGATGAAATTAATAGAGGCAATTTAAGTAAAATATTCGGCGAATTATTTATGCTAATTGAAAATGATAAACGAGGTTCTGAGCTAGAATTATTATATGCAGACGAGAATTTTTCAGTTCCACCGAATCTTTATATTATTGGAATGATGAATACTGCGGATCGAAGTTTAGCTATACTTGATTATGCACTACGCAGACGTTTTGCATTCTTTGATATGACTGAAGCATTTGATAACGCAGGATTTAAATTATATCAAGATAGTCTATCCAGTGACCAATTTGATTCTTTAATACAATGTGTTCAAAATCTAAATATTGATATTGTGAACGATGATTCTCTTGGTGCAGGATTTATTATTGGCCATAGTTACTTTAGTAATTTAAGTTATGTCACTGAACTTATATTATCGAATATTGTAGAATTTGAAATCATACCACTAATTAATGAATATTGGTTTGATGAACCATCTAAAGTAGATTTATGGTCAGAAAAATTAAGGGATTCAATAAAATGATAGAAATTAGAAATATTTATTATATGCTATCTTATGCTTTTACTGTTTTAAATGAAAATGGCTATAGAAAAGTTATGTTGGAGGATTTTGATAACGCTACCGAATTATATACAGCTATTTTAATTAAGGGTGTATCGGACCGAATTAAACGTGGTTTACATTATGAATACGTTGATAAACAAGTATCATTAACAATGGTTAAAGGGAAAATTGATATTTCAAAATCTATTAGAAATCTTGATGTCATGAATAAAAAACTCAGTTGTTCTTACGATGAATATTCAATAAATAATTATTTAAATCAAATAATTAAATCAACTATGTTACTTTTACTAAAAGAAGATATATCTAAAGACAGAAAAAAGAAATTAAAAGATTTATTAGTACATTTTGATGATGTCGATCGATTAGAATTGGGTAGTATAAATTGGAATATGCGTTTTACACGTAATAATAAGACATATAAAATGTTAATTTCTATATGTAGCTTGATTGTTGATGGATATTTACAATCGAATAATGATGGAAACAAACAGATGATGGACTTTATAGATGAACAGCGCATGTCACGTCTATATGAGAAATTTTTATTCGAATATTTTAAAAAGAGCTTCCCTCAATTAACTATAACTGCTGCACATATTCCGTGGAATTTGGATGACAATAAAACAGCAATGTTACCTACAATGAAAAGTGACATTATGATATCTGATCATAAAAATTGCTTAATCATTGATGCTAAGTATTATACTAAATCATTACAAAATTATTATGATACCTATAAAATCCATTCAGCAAATCTTTATCAGATATTCACTTATGTAAAAAACCAGGATATTAATTTACAAGAGAAGAAAGTAAGCGTAAATGTGTCAGGCATGCTTCTGTATGCTAAAACTGATGAGAAAAAATCACCTAGTAATGAATTTCAAATGAGTGGAAATCAAATTAGCGTTAAATCGTTAGACCTAAATTGTGAGTTCTCTAAGATTAAACAGCAATTAAATCAAATTATAGAAGATCATTTCGATTGTTAAAAACAATGAATATTGTATATAATGAATTATAAAATTTGTATTTATTTATAAACAGAATTAACAACATTAAGGAGAACAGATGAAAAAATTCACACCAGATAAGATAAGTGAGCGATTTTCAAATTTATTGTTATTAGCAGTTAATATTTGTATCGCTATCATAGCTATAACTTTAGTTATATTTTTATTTACCGAATGTTTTGGTTTCTTTAACAATCTATTTTTACAAGATAAAGATTTGAAATATAGTCAAGTTATCGAAGATTTATTAGTGTCATTTATGTATATTGAGTTTATCTTATTGATTATTCAATATTTCAAACATAATTATCATTTTTCATTACAATACTTTATTTATATTGGTATCACTGCAATTGTGAGAATCATTATTGTAGAACATAGTGATGCTACTGAGACTATTTTATTAGTCGCAAGTATATTTATTTTGACCATTTCATTGTATTGTTTAAGAAAATTTACCATCGATTAGATTAAAATACAGAGTTTACTTTAGAGGGAAGTTTGTGTGAAAGCACAGCTCCCTCTTTTTTATTTAGAAATTATAAGATACTGAAATTTGATGAACCCCTAGATTTCAATGATTATTATTATCTTTTTTGTCACTAGGTACTAAGCAATAAAGCGTAAGTAATATTGTAAATAATATGCCGAAATATTTTTCAATACTGTAAGGCATATCAGTTAAAGCACTAACAATAAGAACAGTTATTAAATCTACAAACATAAGTGTGAGATAAATATGTTTTCTCTTCTTTCTTTTCAAAAATGATGGAAAATACAATAAACTCAAACAAAATGGTTGGTTTTGCGACTCTGCATAGCCAACCATTTTTAATATCTAATTAAGATTTTCTAAACTCCTCAACCACGATTTTTGAACTCACCCAATCTAATCAACCACTATTTTTTATATTTATATACCAATGATTTTGGTAGGTGACAGTAGTCGTCTGGGTAGCGTTCTAGTCTGTTTTGATGCATATCAGCACTTTTAACGTAATTCGTTAGCGGTAAGACTTCGGTCGCTATAAGATGATGGTCTTCAATGGCATCAATAAACGCTTGTGCTTCTTTTAAATGTTTTGGATCTTCGCTATATAAGCCTGTTCTATATTTCAAACCAATGTCTTGGCCTTGTTGATGAAGACTATATGGATCAATAATTTCAAAAAGATATCCCATTAAGTCAGTTACAGATACTTGTTTAGGATCGAATTCTGTCTTAACAGCTTCAACATAACCATCATACTCGCCGTCTAAAGTATCGGTAATTCCATTCGCTCTACCACTTGTTGTATCGATAACACCAGGAAGTGTTCTAATATAAGCTTCCACACCATATAAACAACCGCCAGCTAAATAAACTGTTTCCATCATATCCACTCCTTTTAATTGAAAATAATTCTCAATTAAACTGTAACGAATAATTGTCAATAATTCAAATAAACAATAAAACATATTGACTACTTGTTTAAAAAGTTTTACTCTATATGTGAAATCGATTTCATATTAGGAGCTTTGTATGACCAATATTAAAGAAGTTGCCAAGAAGGCCAATGTTTCAGTTACAACAGTATCTAGGTATTTAAATGATCATCCTTATATTTCGGCAGATAAAAAAGAGAAAATTCAACAAGCTATGCGAGAGTTAGACTATATTCCTAATTCGGCTGCTACACAATTAAGATCGAATAAATCATTTACTATTGGTGTAATTGTTTCGCGCATTACTAATCCTTATTTTGCGTATTTAATTGAAGCAATAGAGAAACAACTGCGTGATACGTCATATCATACATTAATCTTACAATCGCATGACGATAAGGAAGAAGAATTACGATTAATGAATATGTTGAAACAAAAGCAAATTGATGGCGTTATCATGTGTTCTATCGAAAACGATATTAAAACGATTGAAACGTATACTGATTATGGTCCCATCGTGTTAGTAGGCGATGAGTCATTGAATTCTTCAAAAATAGGTATGATTCGTATTAAACATCAACAAGCTACATACGACGCTATTGAATTTTTAATTAATAAAGGATACAAAGAGATTGCTTACTGCACAGGTGGCAAATTCACAAAATCTCGACATGGTTCAGCTCGTAATAAAGGCTTCAAAGCAGCGATGGAAACTTATCAACTGCCTATTCAAGAACGCTATGTTTTTGAAAATATTCATACTATACAAGATGGTATAAATATTGCAGAAGAGTTATTGAATCAAAAACAGCTACCTCAGGCTATATTTACAGGTAGTGATGAAGTTGCAGCTGGATTAATTCAATATTTTACGGCACATAATGTTAATGTTCCAAAGAATATTGCAATTATAGGTTACGATAACCAACCTTTTTCAAATATGCTGAAAGTAGCATTAACAACTGTTAATCAACCAATCGATATCATAGGTGAACGGTTGGTAAGGAATTTAATTTCTATGTTAGAAGATAAAACTAGTATTCAGGAAAATGACAGTATTCAACTTAGTATTGTTGAACGTGAAAGTACATAAAAAGAGCTTTAATCAATAAGCTCTTTTAATTATCAAAAATATGGTATCGATACCATATAATAAATTGGAGGCTAATTATGGAACAACAATGGTGGAAGAAAGAAGTTATTTATCAGATATATCCTAGAAGTTTTAAAGATACAAATGACGATGGAATTGGGGACATACAAGGGATTATTAGTAAACTACCTTATTTAGCTGATTTAGGTATCACAATGATTTGGATTTGTCCTATCTATAAATCACCAATGATAGATAATGGATATGATATTTCAGACTACTTAGATATCAACTCTGAATTTGGAGATATGGCAGATTTAGATCAACTTTTCTCAGAAGCAAATCAATATAATATCAAAATCATGCTAGATCTTGTCATTAATCACACTTCAGATGAACATCCATGGTTTCAAGAAGCATACAAAAATCCTGAAAGTAAATATAGAGATTATTATATTTTCAAAGAAGGCGTAAATGGACAACCTCCTAATAATTGGCGTTCTATTTTTGGTGGAAGTGTTTGGGAAAAAGTACCTAATGAAGATCAATACTATATGCATATATTTGATAAGAAGCAACCAGATTTAAACTTTGAAAATCCAGAATTACGAAATGAAATTTATCAAATGATTAATACTTGGCTCGAAAAAGGTTTAGCAGGATTTAGAATTGATTCAATTACTTTCTTGAAAAAAGATCAAGATTTTGCAAGTTTACCTTCAGATGGTCAGGACGGTTTAGTGACATGTAAGTATAAAACACGCAATCGTCCAGGTATTGAAATATTTTTAAGAGAACTGAGAGAAAAGACATTTGATAAATATCAATGTGTGACTGTAGGTGAAGCACCTGGAGTTAAATATGATGAATTAGATGACTTTATTGGAGAAGAAGGATATTTTTCCATGATATTTGACTTTAAATATGCGGATATTGATGTTGAATCTGGTAGTGATTGGTTCAAACGAACTAATTGGAAAGTCTCTGAGTTTAAAGAATTATTATTTGAAAGCCAAGAAGCTATTCAAAAGGTAGGCTGGGGAGCTAATTTTATAGAAAATCATGATCAACCTAGAGCCATATCTAAATTAATTAAAAATAAATCATACCAAAACTATATTGGTGGAAGTGCTTTGGCGCTAATGTATTTCTTCTTAAGAGGGACACCTTTTATTTATCAAGGACAAGAAATAGGTATGACAAACTTTAATAGAACATCTATTGATCAATTTAATGATATCTCAAGTATCGATAATTATCATCGGGCAATTCAAGAAGGATTTTCAGCAGATCAAGCGCTTGAATTTGTCAATTTGCGTAGTAGAGATAATACTAGAACGCCAATGCATTGGAGTTCAGAGAGTAATGCTGGCTTTTCAGATGTGTCACCTTGGATTGAACTTAATGAAAATCACCAAGAGATTAATGTTGAAAAACAAAAGGATAAAAATGATTCACTATTTAACTTTTATCAACAAATGATTCAATTACGTAATCATTCTGAGTACTCTGAAACACTGATTTATGGAGATATTAAACCGCTTTGGAATACAAATGAAAACGTCATTAGTTATTTGAGACGTGACAATAACAATACATTCCAAATTATAGTGAATCTTTCTGATGAGTTGATAACCCAGGAAATAGATAATGAAGTACAAGACGTGACGCTAAACAATTATGAAAATCCACAGATTAATCAAGATTCAGTGAATTTAAGACCTTACGAATGTTTATTAATCAAAGTTAAATAAGGGGTGTTAGTTATGGCTAAAAATGATTACCAAAAAGTTGCAAAAGAGATTGTTCAAATTGTTGGGGAAGACAATATAGAAAGCATGACACACTGTGTAACTAGATTGCGTTTATCAGTTAGTGATCGAACTGCTATAGATGATGATAAAATTGAAGCAATTGATTTAGTTAAAGGGGTATTTTATACAGGTGGACAATATCAAATTATTTTAGGTACTGGTATTGTTAATAATGTTTTTGAAGCTATCGAAGAGCAGTATGATTTTAAAGAAGAATCCAAAAAAGAGATGGAAAAGAAAAAGCAAGGGGTTATTCAAAAGGCAATTCGTTTAATAGCTGATGTCTTTATACCTATTATTCCAATATTAGGAGCGACAGGTTTATTCCTTGGATTAAAAGGTGTTCTGTTTAATGAAAGTGTGTTGGGATTATTTGGATTGAAACCAGATATGATTCCAGAGTATATTCAAACACTCATATCTGTGTTGACTGACACAGCATTCGGATTCTTACCAGCATTTATTGCGTGGAGTGCGTTTAGAACATTTGGTGGAACACCGATTATTGGTTTTCTAATTGGATTAATGTTAGTATCTCCAGCTTTACCGAATGCTTATGAAGTTGCGGGTGGCGATGCTAAACCCATTATGGTAGCAGGTATTATACCGATTATTGGTTATCAAGGTAGTATTTTAACAGCATTATTTGCTGGTATTGTTGGGGCAAAATTAGAAAAAAGATTACGAAAGGTTATGCCTAATGCATTAGACCTTATATTTACACCTTTCTTTGTCATATTAATAGTAATGATATTCTCATTCTTTATTATGGGACCAATTGTACATGGTTTCGAAAGCTTTGGTATCACAGTAGTAAAATCATTTATAGGATTACCGTTTGGTATTGGAGGATTTTTAATTGGATTTATCTATCCGCTAGCTGTTATGACTGGTTTACATCATATGTTTATCATTGTAGAAACGTCATTATTGGCTTCAACAGGCTACAATCCTCTTATTACATTAGCTGCAATGTATGGTTTCTCCAATGCAGGGGTAACGTTAGCTTTAGCATTGAGCAGTAAAAAACCAGCATTTAAAACTGCAGGTGTAAGTGCGACTATAACTCAATTACTAGGTGTTAGTGAACCGGCATTATTTGGTGTTGTTTTACGTTCAGGAATTAAAGCTTTAGGTATTATGCTTATTTGTTCTTCACTCGGTGGTGGCATTTTAGCACTACTTCATATTAAAGCTAATTCTTATGGTTTAGCAGTTATTTTATCACCATTAATGTATATTTATGATTTTAGTCAGTTATTAACTTATGTCATTGTTGGTATATTAATCTTTATTTTAGGATTTGTTTTGACTAAAATGTTTGGAATTCCAAAAGGTGAAGATGTAGCAACAGCAAATGTTAGTACTGAATCTGTTAAAGAAGAAGCAACTATGGAAAATAATGTTGCTGGTAAACAACAATTTTTAGGTCAAGCTGCTAAAGGTGAAATCGTACCACTCAGAGATGTAGATGATCCAGTATTTTCACAAAAACTAATGGGTGAAGGATATGCTATTGAACCACAAAATGGAGAAATTTATAGTCCATTAGATGGTAAAGTTGTCTTTATTTCTGATTCTAAACATGCCATTGGAATTGAAGATAAAAATGGTGTAGAAGTATTAATACACATGGGAATTGATACAGTAGAAATTAAAGAACCTGTGTTTGATATTAAAGTGAAAGAGAATGACCAAGTAAAAGCAGGTAATATGCTTGCTAATATGGATATTGAAAAAATTAAAGAACTTGGCAAAGCAACTACCGTTATGATTGTGATTACTAATTCACAAGAAAAAATCACAAACTTTGAACTGCAAAATAATAATAATAATGGAAAAGATGAGCGCGAAATTGCGTCATACTTATTACGATAATTATATTGAAAGTTATTTTTAAATATAGAAATAGCATTATCAGAATCGTTGGCATTTTAACATGTCAGCGATTTTATTTATGTTAAAGTGGGGTTGTATTAATTATGATTATTAATTTAGGAGCAAATACATGAAACTAACATTAAACTTGCTGAATATCATTAACTATTTAGTTCTAGTTATATTGATTGTTATTAATTTTAATCGATTAAGTCAATTTGGTTTAGATATTTGTTTATATTTTCTAATTGCGAGTAACGTATTGCTTACTATTTCAATCTTGGTTTATTTTATATACAAATTGGAATCTTTTTTAATCAGTGTTTTTATTAATCTCGTTAATATAGTGATTATATTTCCAATTTTACTCTTAGTATTGTTTTAGTCACTAACATGGTAGCAAGTGCTCTCGTATTCCAGTACGAGAGCTATTTTTTGTCTTTATTATTATAGAGACATAGAACGTACCTATCATGTTCGCTATAATTGAAACCGCTATCACAAAACTGCTTAAAAACTTATAAAATAACTATGCTATTATGGAAAATAATGGTATCATAATCATAACTTGAAAACACTTTCGTATAAGAGGCTGAGACATAAAGTATTTATGCTCTGGGAAACGAATTAACGATATCCTAAGCGCTTTTGTCCGGTTCTCTCCTCGAGAGTGTTTTTTTAAAGAATATTATTTAGAATATTTTAAATTTAAGAAAAATTATGAAAGTTACATGAGGTATTTGAAATATGGGCGAGAAACAGATAATTACACCCAAAACATTTTTATTTAATGTATTAAATGGATTAGCGATAGCAATTATAGTAGGAATGATTCCCAATGCAATTTTAGGAGAATTATGTAAATATTTAAGTCAGTATAATGAAATTTTCGCTAAGATAGCTATTGTGGTTCAAGGTATTCAATATACGACTCCAATACTTACAGGCGTCATTATTGCGATACAATTTGGATTAGGACAATTACAAACCGCTGTAGTGGGTGCAGCAGCCTTTGTGGGTTCAGGAGCAACTACGATTACAGATAATAAATGGGTTATTACTGGTATAGGTGATTTAATCAACACAATGATTACAGCTGCTATTGCAGTAGGTATTATATTATTGATTAAAGATCGAGTAGAAAATTTTAATATGATTGTGTTACCTATTGTTGGGGCAGGTGTCGCTGGTTTAATTGGTTTGTTACTGTTACCTTATACTAAACTAATTACGGTTGGCATAGGTAATTTTGTTAATAGTTTAACGAATACACAACCTATTATTATGACGATATTGATTGCAATGATCTTTTCAATTCTTATAGTATCACCAATATCGTCCATAGGAATAGGTGTCGCAATTGGTATATCAGGATTAGCTGCTGGCTCTGCTGCAATTGGCGCTGGTACTTGTGCGATTGTGTTAGCTGTTGGAGCATGGCGTGTAAACAAAGTAGGTGTTCCTATTACAGTACTTCTTGGTGCAGTTAAATTAATGATGCCTAATACAATACGACATCCGATTATATTCTTACCAATTGTGTGTTCAGCCGCAGTATCAGGACTTATAGGCGGTTTGTTTAATATTAAAGGTGCACCAAATTCTGCAGGTTTTGGTTTAATTGGTTTAGTAGGACCTATTAAATCATTAGGATTATTAGACGGAGGTATGGCTAGTGGACTGGTAATAGTTGCTATTACATATATTATTGTCCCATTGGTAGCTGCGATATTCTTCAACTATTTATTTACAAAAGTCTTGAAATTATACGATTCAGAAGTGTTTGTTTTCAGATCAAAATAATAAGACAATAATAATGATATTAATATTCAATCAACGCTCTCGTATAGATCATACGGGAGCTTTTTTTATTCCTAAAATATCATATTAAAATTTGAGTGAGTCACATGCTTTAGGTATACTCATATTAAGAATAATAAAAATGCAAATGGGTTTATCTTCATATCTGTTTAAAGTAAAGACTCACCATATTAATGACAAACATTAGGGGAGATATAATATGGAAATTAATATAGATCATCCAGTTTATACGGTTCATGGTTTAATGAAAAATATTCAACCTCAAGGTATCCCAGGAACACTTTGTTTATTAGAAGATGCCATTTACTTTGAAGCGGATGGGTTTTTAAAAGGTTCTGAAATTAAAAATGTCTTTCATTTTGATGAGATTAAAAGTGTGAAATTTGGTTTATCTTTGAATCCATTTAGAATTGTTATTACTGAAAAAGAAGGCGAAAATTGGATCTTTGATTACGTGTCACGTGCAGATGGGAAGAAATTTGTAGAATTATATAATGACATCAAAGAAAGTAATTGAAACGTGCTATAGATATTAGCTACATTAAGATATATTAATTTTAAAAATATTGTCTATAATCCTATAATATAGTATTATAAAAGTATAAAAAACACCTAGTCACTGATGGCGAATCAACAACTAGGTGTAAAACTTAGTAAACATATTCGTTGAGCTGGATAACTCGGTATATGTTATTTACTTACAGCCTATGTAATAGGTGCTCCCGTACTTCCAATACGGGGGCTATTTTTTTGTCTTTATTACTATAATGACATAGAACGTTCCTATTATGCTTACAATGATTGAAAAATCAATTTGAAGGAATATTGTCATACTTATCACCCCACTTTACTTACAAATATTCATAGGTGTATGTGATAACATATGACAAATAGGCTCACTAAGTTTTATGATTATATTATACTAAGTTAATAGATTGTTTTAAATATAATTTAACATTTGTATAGTTTCGTTTTTAATGATAGTCTAAATTTATAGATAGAACATAAATAATAAACATTAATAAAGGTTGTGTTTAGTGATGGATAGAGATTATTTATCAACAATGATACAAGCACTATATAATGATATTTTGATTGATTTGAATATTGATAAGATAAATACTTATTTTTCACCTTTGTATGTTCAAACTACTGACCACGTAACTTCTGATATTAATGAGTTTACTGAACATCTTAGGAAACTAAAAGAAGTAGTTTCAAAGCTAACAATTAAACAATTTGAAACAATGTTAATTGACGAAAATCAGAATACTGTATTCTTACGTTATAATGTTTACGTTACAAAAAAGAATGGGAATCGTGGGAAAATAGAAGTGTATGCAGAATTTAAATTTAATGAAGATGGAAAAGTAATAAGTTGTAATGAATTAACAATGCCTTATTCTGAAGAATTAAAAGGTATAGGTAGTATTAAATAAAATTATGAACATGATATTGAAGTAATCTACTAAACTTGTAAACGTTAAAGAAACAGGTCTTCCTAAAAAGAAAATTGGAAGACCTGTTTACATATCCTACTTATCTGTAACTTTCTCGCTTTTGACGGTATCCGCTAAAATGTTATCCCAAAATCCTTGAAGTTCTTCTACTGAGATATCTTTTTCATTTTTTTGTGTACCGACAAAGTCACCGTGATCCCAATTATGTTTAACAGGTGTCACTTGCCATACGCCTTTTTGAGGTTGATCTGAAGCATCCACATATTTTTGGTTGAATGGATGTTTGGCAGAAATGGTTGATACCAGTCCATCATTCTCTCGCCAAGCTTTATCATCTAGTTTACCAATAACATTTGCTGTTGTTAGATACTTAATGTTCATATGACGATCGCGTTTATAAATACCATTTTTATCTGGTTCGGTAGATTCACCTGAATATGTTTTGTATACAATATTAGGGTTTAAAGATGTCTTATTATTAAGTTCTTGTGCACCTTGAGTGGTTAAATCATATAAGCCATTGTCTTGAGTTGTCCAAAGTTTGCTGTTTTTAACGCGTTTCACGTATTCAGTATAAGATTCGTTAGGCTGTTGTTTTAATCCCCATTGTCTTAAACCAAGGTCAGAGCGGGAATGTTTACCACCTTGAGTTTTGGCATAGTCATATAGTACCTGTCTAATGATGGCTTCGTTGCCTAATTTATCTGAAGCATGTGTCCCGTTATGAGGTGTTGCAAGCGTTGTAATTGAAGAAATCATATTATCTTGTCCACCTTTATATAACGGTGAAATATCGCCACCATGTTGCTTCTGGTATTCAACCTCCTCAGGATCTCCATTACGAAGCATATCTTCTAATAGTCTAACGGTTTGTCCGCCCATACTATGACCAACTAAGTGAATTTTCTGTCCAGGTTTCCAATCTTTATAAGCACCTGCATAAGTTTTACCATAACGTTCGTGACCGTATTTTGCAGCATGTGCAGCGCCGTAATCTACAGTGCCACCTTTAATGTAATAGTATAGTTCAACAGCTCTATCATAATTGCTGCCTAATGCACTGACACTAGCTTCACTGACGTTATAACCTTTAGCACGCGCTTCTTGAGTGATTTTAAGACGATCGCCACCCCAATAATTGCTGTTATCAAGGCCGGGACCATTATCGGCAGTGTAACCATTAAAGCCATGTACAAGAATAATAGGGTCATGATTTTTATATTGAATTTGAGGCGCAACTTTATTGGTTTGGTCTTTAGCTGGTTGTACAGCTTTATCCTTAGATTTATTGTTATGTATTGCTACGGCGTTTTTTGTAAGTGTATTAATACCGTCTTTTGATTCATCATCTTTATCATTTGTTGGGCTGCTGTGCGTTTGATTACTATTATCTAACTGACTCAATTTAATATCATTTTGAGATTGAGTGTTTTTAGTTTGTGACTGATTATTCACTTCATTAGTTTTTTCTTCTGCTGCAGAAGCATCTTTAGCTGTAATATGTTGTTTTGATGATTGTTGTGACTGAGCCTCTGACGACACATCTTTATCAGAGTCTTCTTGCAGGGATGTCTTAGGGACCTCTTGTTTATCTTTGCTGTCATTAGTTTGAGTTGCTGATAGTTGATGCTCGTTAGAAGTTTGGTCTTTTTCTAATGATGGTGTTTGATCCGATTTCTCCACTTTAGTGTTAGATTGTTGGTCTGTTCTAGATTGCTCATGAGGTTGTTGTTTTTCTGAGTTTGGTTTGTCAGATTGTTTATTATCTACATATGAATCATTAGTTTGTTGGTTGTCTTTAGGTTGAAGGGAGTCTTCTTGAGTAGTCGATTCTTGATTTTGTTTTGTTGATTTTTGCTGCTGATCATCTGATTCTTTTGCAGTCTTTTCTTCATTATTATTAGGTGTTTTAGTATTTGTATTTTCACGTGAAACATCACTATTATTATTTTCTTGTTGTGAATTTAAATGTTCTTCTTTAGTTTCAGTTGTTTGCGCATTTTCATTCGCTATAGATGAAGCTTTGCTATTTTGATTATTTGAGTTCTCATTTTGTGTTTGTTCAGTTTGAGCTGAATGCTGATCTGATTGAGTTGTAGCAGTCGTTTGTGCGTTATTATTTTCGTTTTTAGTTTCATCTGCATGTGCAACACTACCGCCACCTATTAAGAGCATCGTTGCGACCATAATTGAAGATGCACCAATACTTAGTTTGCGAATACTATAAGCATGCGTTCTATTTGTCATGATTTTAGCACCTCTATTAACTAAATTTTTAAACTGTAACGTGATCAAATTTAAAGTTAATCAAATTCAATCACGAGATGTCTTAATCATAAATAAGAATTATGAAGCTAATATAAATTTCTATTTACAATTTCTTAAAGTCATTGAACACATCAATTCCAAGCCAACTATAAACTAACTAAAAAAACCATTTGTAATCTGTAAGTTGTTTACAGACCACAAATGGCAATAAATTCGTATAAAGTTTTAGTCTTTTAAATTCACATTCAGTTTATATGGTTGTTTACCAATTACGAAACGACATAGAGCAAACTCTCGGAGAATAATACCGACACCCACACACATACCTAAAGTACACACTAATGATATTACTATAAAGATAATACTTGTATTGATGAAAATAGACGTATATTCATATAGATATTCTAAAATGATCGGGTGTAATAGATATATGAAAAATGAAAATGAATTAACTAAATTCGTGACGCCATACATAAGCGTATTGAAATGAATAAATATACTAAGTAATAGTAAAAACATAAATGTATGATATAGCATTAATGTTTCAGTATAACTTGTTACATTCCAATAATCATGTTTACCAAATGCAAACACAAAAATTAAATAAGACACTACAGATAAAGTTAGTATAATAAACGGAAATTCATAAACAAACTTCATAATTCTATTGTAGTTATAGCCGATATAACCACCTAGGAAGAAGAAAAAGATCCATCCTAAAATAAATGTATTATCACTTAATGGATATATGTGATGTAATTGTGTTTCGAATGCATGATTTGTATGTAGTAAACGCAAAAATACAAATTGAACAATGAATGATCCTATTAATAGAATTTTACTATTGAATATTTTAGGTGATATTTTATAGATGATATAGCTTAATATGAAGTACTGAACTATAACGATAATAAAATAACCATACCAATATCCTAATACGACATTTTGGTAGAATTGATGCCAGAAAGGATCTCCTAATTTTCTGGATTCACTATAACAATAGAAACAACCTACTAATAAATAGGGCATAATGATGTATTTAAAACGTGATGTTAAATAATTCAATTTTAATGAAGAATAATTTAACGTTGTCAGTAATTGAGACAACACGATGAAACACGGTGTGCCAAAGATAAATATATTTTGAGCATAATAAATGACTTTAAGTTGCGCTGTATCATCACCATCTATACCGCGCATATATTGCGTTAATATATGTGTGACGATAATAATAACGCAGAGAAATGCTCTAAGGTAGATGAGTTCTTTTTTCTTTTTATTTTGACTTGCCATCTTTAAAACCATCCCATTTTTTAATTAATTTATTAAAGGAATCCTCGTTTACTAAAACACGTGGAATAGCATAATTATCATCATCTGGATAGACTGAGCGGTCTGCTAATGTATAAGCATATTTAATATTTTCAGATTTCAATATTTTTATATTTTTCTTACTTGGTTCTCCATATGGAAAGGCTAAAGAATTATTAGTCTTATCAAAGTTTTTGTTAATATAATGGTTACTTTTACTTATATCATTTTTAATTTGTTTTCCACTTTTTTTTGTAATAATTGACTTGTTGTCTTTGGTTAATGAGTGAAGGTTATGTGTATGAGAACTGAATGTCCAAATCTTTGATTTCTGCATTTCTTTTAATTTACTTAGGTTAATGAGGTTAAGATTGTGGAAATCATCTTCTCCGACATGGCCGGTAATCACAAATCCTGTTGCTGGTACATTATATTTCTTTAATATCGGATAAGCACTGTCATAAACGGACATGTCGATATCATCGAAGTTGATCCATACACTACGCGCAGGGAACTTACCTTTACTCTTATAATGTTGAAATTCCTTTTCTGTTAAAAAGTGTGCATCATGATCTTTCAACCACTTAATTTGTTTATTAAATTCTTTTTTAGTCACACTATAATCATTAATTTCTTTACTACTTGAAATGGTGAATAATGTATCTTCAAACCAATTACCATCACGGACACGATGGTAATTTAATGCTAAAGCGCTGTTTTCATGATGTTTACTATTTAACGGGTTTTTCTTTTCTTTAGCGAATGAAGTATTGTCATAAAAAATCATCAAGAAAAATAATGACGTGAATAATAGGGTGGCAATAAGTTTAGAACACTTTCCCATGATTAATACCTTCTTTTTTATATATTCTTTTTCTAATTAATAAGAATAATGAGAATACAATAGCATCAAAAATGATGAATTTTAATAATAAATCGAAAGTTTCGAACATAGTGTCTTGTTCAATGTTCAGTAACGTTCTTATAATTAAAACTAATTCATGACTTAAATTGAAAAGTGAGCCAATAATTAGAATGCAGGCTATAGCGAAATAGACCCAAAATATAATACTTAATGCAAAAGTAATGACTTCTCTTATACAATGTAAACAAAAATATGTACTTAGCTTTTTCCTCTGTCTGGGCTTGTCCATGTGGCAAACTCTCCTTTCTTTCTAGTAAGTGCTTTTGGAAAGGCAATAATAGCGACGGAAGCGTTAAGCAACCAATATATAGCTGAATACCAGCTTAAATAGAAAATAGTGAAAATATTAATTTTTTCGTATTTACTATCTGCAATAAGTGAAACTGTGAATTGAACTGTATTGATAAATGTTAGTAATAAGGCCGATAAAATGATGAGTGAAAATTTATAATTTAAGAAGTAGTAGTCTAAGAAGTTAGCATTTATAATTTGAATGATTAAAATAGAGACAACGCAGTAAACCCATATAAGCGAAAAGATTTGTTCGAATACGAGTAAATAAATGGCTGGATTCATTGATTTTAACCCGGCTTTAAAGTCACGAATTAAAACTTCTTGTCCGCCTTGTGCCCATCTTAATCGTTGTTTCCATAGGCCTCCCACAGTTTCGGGTACAAGCATTCTACAAAGTGCTCTAGGTTCATATTTAATTTGAAATCCTGCTAGATGGAATTTCCATGAGATGGCAATATCTTCAGTAATCATATCGATATCCCATTTTCCAACCTGTATAACTGCAGATTTTCTAAATAGTGTAAATACACCAGAGATTGTATTAATTTTTCCTGTTAAAGATTGTGCACGTTTGATACTTCCTACCATACTTGCATATTCAATAGTTTGGATTTTACCAAGTATAGATTTTTTATTTCTTATTCTTGGATTACCAGTAACTGCTGCTAATTTAGGATTGTCTTGGAAGTGTTGAATCATAAAGTAAGGTGCGCAATTATCGATAAGCGTGTCTGCGTCTATGCCCATAACGTAATCATACTCGGCATAATCAACACCTTTGTTTAGAGCATTGGCTTTCCCTTGATTGACTTTAAGATCGACAAATGTGAAATCCATTGTTTCTTGAAGCTTATAAATAATCTGTGCAGAATTATCTGAACTTCCATCATTGATGACAATGATTTGTTTGTTTGGAAATTCTAATGACAATAGATTTTCAATTGTATCTTTAATTGTTTCTTCTTCGTTAAAGCAAGGAACTAAAAATGATATACCTTCTTCTCCTATGGCTTTAGTCGGTTTTTGAGTAAGCCATAGCTCAGAAAAGAACATATAAATAATCGTTCCTACTATCCAAAATACAGACATAAATAACGGATAAAGTATTAAGAAATTTAATAAGTTCATGTTTCTCCCCCTAGGAATTTTTAACATGAACTGATGATAATGCAGTTTTCTAGGAGTTGCAACACTTTTTTAATATATAAAAAAGTTATAATTGGTATAATTATTATTAAACAAAAATAACTCTATTATTAATAATAGAGTTAAAAATTTTATGCTTAAGAAGTTTTAGTTGGTAAAAAGAGTTTATGGGTGAAAAAACGCTTTAGACAGTTTTAGTTTACTGTCAAAAAGGAAAAACTTAGCAATAAATCAATGGACAAAAAATGTTGTGTTAACAATAGCTTAATATTAGAAAAATATTTTAATGTATTTAATGATGTACTTGATGAGATCATTTTGACTTAGAGAAGAAGCAAACTCTCCCCAAAAACTCATCGTCACACCGTTTAGGTTTGTATCGTAATAGTTCTTTTGATGATTATGGTACGTATTAAATGACGTTATTTTTGTGTCAGATATTAAATCAATATTTTTAGATGTTGAAGTTGATTTTTCATCTCTAGGAAATAGATATAAGGACTGACTATTAAAGTTTTCAACTTGATGGTTGTAATCGAAAAAGTCTTTTGGTGTTAAGCTATTTTGATTTTTCTGTTGCCAATACATAATGATAATGGCTTGATCTAACTGTTTCAGACCTTCTTTAGTTATGGAATCGTTCCATATTTTAGTTTCATAGTTATTGGAATTCGCATAATTGGAAATTTGATTGATGTATTTTACGAATTGTTGTTGGTTCGCACCACTACCGGGCACTTCATCGCCACCAATGACCATTTTCTGTTCATCTTTATACTTCGGCTGTTTAAATAAACCGCTAATTTCTGAAATTAAATCTTTAGAGAATTTCAATGAATCTTTATTATCTATAAAATCAATCGTACTTGAATCATCTTGCGATACGACTTTTTGATATGTATCAGGATGATGTTTTCTTAATAAAGTAAGAATGGATTTTGAGTGAGAAGGTAAATCTATTTCTGGAATAATTTGAACGTTTCTTTGGTTCGCATATTTAATAATAGATTTGAGTTCTTTTTTAGTTAAAAAGTATGAATTCGTTTTGTTGGATGTCTGCTTTAACATTTTTGAATAGATACTGTAGTTTTCATTATCAGAAAAATGTAACTGTAAGTATGTACCATGATGTTTACTAAGATGTTTGATAATTTGCTTAATACTATGTTCTGTATAGTGTTTACGTGCAATATCTAACGTAATGCCTTTTTCTATTTCTGATTTATCTAGTTTCTTTTGGAAAAATATAGTGAATATCGCTAAAAAGATTACGAGACATAAAATAAATTTCTTTAACATGATTAATCCCTTTTAATTAGAAAGTTTTTTATTGTACAAGATACTATTTAAAATGAAATAGCGTAGTTAAGTTAAAAATAATAATATATTTAAATACCCATATATTCCTCGATTAATCATTTATGTTAAAATATTTGTAATAAAAAATTTTCGGAAAATTTTTTCTACTTAAATATTTAGGGGTTTTAAAATTTAATAATTTCAAAGGGGATGTTAGTCATGCAAGGGGATCATATGTGGTTAACGATAATGGGATTACTCATTATTATTTCGATTGTTGGTTTATTAATTGCCAAGAAGATTAGTCCATTCGTGGGGATGACGTTAATTCCGTGTCTTGGAGCACTTATACTAGGCTATAACGTTCATGATTTAGTGACGTTCTTTGACAAAGGTTTGTCACAAGTCATGAATGTCGTCATTATGTTTATTTTTGCGATTATTTTCTTTGGCATTATGACAGATAGTGGTTTATTTAAGCCCGTTGTTAAAAGATTATTATTAATGACACGAGGTAATGTGATTATTGTATGTATTATGACAGCATTGCTTGGTACAATTGCGCAATTAGATGGCGCAGGAGCGGTTACATTTTTACTATGTATTCCAGCGTTATTACCACTTTATAAGGCATTGAACATGAGTCGTTACTTACTCATCTTATTATTAGCACTTAGTGCAGCAGTGATGAATATGGTGCCGTGGGGCGGACCAATGGCTCGTGTAGCAACAGTGTTAAAGGCTAAAAGTGTTAATGAATTATGGTACGGTTTGATACCTATACAAATTATTGGGTTTGTATTAGTCATGATACTAGCTGTTTATTTAGGATTTAGAGAGAAACGACGTATTCAAAAAGGTATCGCTAATGGAGAGCTTGAACAAACACAAGATATAGATATACATAAATTGGTGAGACATTATGAACATGATCAAGAGATAAAATTCCCAGTTAGAGGTCGCGCAAAAGAGCATGGGTCTATCATTTGGATTAATACACTGTTAACGATTTTAGTTATGGTCATTATGCTTTCAAATATAGCACCACTAGAATTTGCATTTATGATAGGTGTGGCATTAGCTTTAATTATTAACTATAAGAGTGTCGATGAACAAATGGACCGCGTCAAAGCACATGCACCTAACGCATTAATGATGGCAGTAGTTATCGTCGGTGCCGGTATGTTTTTAGGTGTGTTAGACCATACAGGAATGTTGAAATCAATCGCAACAGATTTAATTAAGATCATTCCACAACCTGTAGGCCCTTATATCCACATTATTGTAGGATTATTAGGTGTGCCACTTGATTTATTAACAAGTACAGACGCTTATTACTTTGCGTTATTACCAATTGTGAAACAAACTGCAGCAGAATTTGGCGTATCTCAAGTATCTACTGCATACTCAATGGTCATCGGTAATATTATTGGTACATTTGTGAGCCCATTTGCACCAGCATTATGGCTTGCACTTGGATTAGCTGAAGCTAATATGGGAACATATATCAAATATGCGTTCTTCTGGGTATGGGGCTTCGCAATCGTATTATTATTAATTGCAATGTTGGTAGGTACAGTGGCATTTTAATGTTTGGGCAGTCTTGAGGTAGTCTAAATATCATTATTTAATATAAAGACAAAATAAATACCCGTAACAGAGCGATTAAATCGTTCTATTACGGGTTTCTTTATTTGATATTATCCTTTTGTATAAAACGCATCGAATACTTGGTCTAAGTCTTCTTTAGCGCCTTTTATAATTTCATCTTCTGGTAGCACTGATGTACCTTCCGCACGAGCTACGTAAAATTCGTCAAAGCCCATAATTTCTTTGAACATTTCTCTTAAATAATGGTATGAGAATTCAAGAGGTGTGTAACGGTCATCATTCGTATAAACGCCACCACTCGCTTGTAGTAATAATGCTTTGTAGTCATCTGTCATCAGCCCAACAGAACCATCTTCAGTATATTTAAATGTTTCTCTTGCCACCATAATATTGTCGATATAATCTTTTAATCTAGACGTGATATTGAAGTTGTGTAAAGGTGTCAAAATAACAATACGATGATGTTCTTTAAATTGGTTTAGTAAAAATGAAGACATCTCAGCGATTTGGCTTTCTTCAGCTGATAATTCTTCTCCTGAACCTAATTTAGACCACACATGTAATAATTGATCACTCTCTAAACGAGGTAGTGCAATATCATATAAATTTAATTCTTCAATTTCACCTTCTGGAAATGCAGTATTAAACTTTTCTAAAAATAAATTTTTCAATTTAGCAGTATAAGTCGCATCATTATTAAAATACGGATGCGCATTAATAAGTAATGTCTTCATTAATTTTATTTGCTCCTTTAAATGTAATATTCATAGTATATACATATAAATTTGAAAATACTATTATATAGTTTTAAATTAACAAATATTAAAGTAGGGACACGCAACTCTTAAAACGCTTCGCTCATGAGTTGCATGTCCCTTTAATTACAGGAATATATTCATATATTTACTTTAATCTGCTGAGTTTAACGCATTGAGCATATCAATTCTACTTATTTTTCTAGCCATAATCAGCATTACAATAAATGCAAATACTAACGTTAATAGCGTAGAGAATGTAAAGTTTGTCCAATATAACGTTAAGTCAGCCATAGCATTGTTAGGTGGCAATGTATCCATAATAAAGTGATGTAAATAAGTGCCACCGATAAATCCAGTTAAAATACCGATGATAGTGAGAAGTATTGTTTCTCGGTAAATATACATCACTGTTTCTTTTTTATAAAAGCCTAATACTCGAAGTGTGGCGAGTTCTCGTGTACGTTCAGATACATTAATATTCGTTAATGTGAAGAGTACAACGAATGACAACGCAGATGATGCAACGACAATGATTAAGACGATATTATCAAGACCGTCTAAAATTGTATTGATGGCTGTTTTAGCTTGGTTGGATTGCACGGCTGTTTGGCTCGCATCTTGTTCATTTAATTCACTTGAAACTTTATTAATATTTGAAGCGGATCTATCTTTTAAATTTAAAATTTTAGCATTATAATCGATATCTTTATCAAATGCTTTTTCGTAATATTGTTTGTTCATCACCATGTAATGTCCAGCATACATTTGAGCGATACCATCAATTTTGACTTTATGTTTAGCATTAGTATCATCTTTAATTGTTAGAGTATCACCTTTTTTGTAGTGGCCAAGTTTAGCTAATTTTTCAGAAATAACAACACCATTATTGCTTAATTTTATTTTCTTATCTGAATCGGCGTCACGTAAGGTCATATAATCCTTAAAGTTATCAGAGTTTTTAGGAACAATCATAGAAATTTGTTGATTATCTATAACGTTTTTAGGTTTAGTAGTAACCGATTGATAGTAGACATCATCTTTTTGTTTAACTGAGTCTAAATCATTAATTTTGTCATTATATTTATCTTTGTCTTGTTGTGACGCATGCGTATTATAAACACTAATAATATCGTAGTGAATAATATTTTGATATTGGTTATGGATAATACCATTTAATGAATCTCGCATACCGAAACCAGTAATTAACAGTGATGTACAGCCAAACACGCCGAGTATTGTCATAAACATACGACCTTTGTATCTGAAAAGGTTACGAGCAGTCACTTTATGATTGAATGACAATTTATTCCAAATAAATGGTAGACGTTCTAATAATATTTTTGAACCGGCTTTTGGTGGTTTTGGTAATAATAAATATTTAGGTTGTTCTTTTAAAGCTTTCCAAGCAATATATACTGAAGGTACAACTGTACAAAGTAATGCGACTAATAGACTAATACCAATCCACAACCAGTGAGTAGGTGTTTGGATTTCAGGCACAATCAAGTTAGCAGCATAGGCTTGATAAATTTTTTCAGGTAAATACCATGTACCGAAGAAACTACCAAGTGCAGTACCTATAACTGCAGCACTTGTGCCATAAATTAAGAACAGTTTCATAGCGTCAAATTTTGTATAGCCAAGAGCACGCATTACACCCATATTCATTCTTTTTTCTTCAGCCATTCTAGACATTGTTATAAATGTAACTAAAATTGCTACTGCAAAGAAAATGATAGGGAATGTGTTAGATAAAATATCAATACGTTTAGCTGATTCACCAAACTGACTATAGCCTTGATTGTAATCACTACGTGGTTGAATTTCGTAGTTAATATCATCTAATTTTTTAATGTCGTTCTCTTTGTTTTTGAGTTGTGTTTCAGATTTAGCTATATCTTGTTGAGCGTCTTTTAGTTTGCCAGTTTGTTGTAGCATAGTTTTATTTTCATTAACTGAATCTTTTTGTTTATCTAACGCTTTTTTCGCTTTATTAAGTTCTGCTTGTTTATCATCTTTCATATCTGAACGTTGTTTGTCAGACCATTTTTCTAAATCATCAGCATTATTTGAAGCATTACTATTAATTTGTTTTTCAAATCGGTCTGAGTAGCTGTTACCGTGGACGTTATTATAAGTTAGTTTAGCAACATTTGGTTTGGAATTGTTGAATCCAGATTTTGCTAGTACGCCGAATGTATCGATTTGTCCTTTACCAACATTGGTTACGCCCAAATTTTGCTTTTGCATGTAATCACTTGAGGTTACGAAACCAACAACTTTGTATTGATGATGTTTAAGTCCAGAAATATCTTTTTTACCTTTATTATTTGTAAAATCAATTGTTTGTCCAATTTTATATTTTGAAGTATCTTGCGCATTTAAAGCAATTTCATTAGAAGATTTTGGCAAACGACCTTTTTTAACTTTATAGGTAGACAATTTTGATGTGTTTTCGTTTAATCGAATAGCTTTATTTGAATTTGCAATACGAGCATCTTTCGAAATGCTATATTCTGTCTTAGCCACATGATCCATATTATTAATATGTTGTTTATCATCTTTTGAAAAGCCAATAGGACTTGTTACTTGTGCGTGAGCCATATGATGATCTTTAAAATATTGATCTCCAGTTAGTCGCATATCATCGCCCGTTACTTTTAAGCCGATTAATATGAAAGCACCTAAAGCTAACAAAATAGTAATTGAAATGAAGCGAGGAAATGATGACTTAAATTCACGTAATATCGTTTTATTTAATTTATTCATGTATATCCTCCTTAATATTCAATTTCTGATATTGGTTTATGATGATCATTGATGTAGTCTTCTTTAATTTTTCCGTCGAATATTTCAATTACATGGTCTGCCATATCTTTTAATGCTGCGTTATGCGTCACGATAATGACCGTTTTATTATTTTCATGGCTTAAATCTTGCAGAACTTGTAAAATCTTTTTACCAGTTTTGTAATCTAATGCGCCTGTTGGTTCGTCACATAATAGTAAGTCTGGATTTTTTGCAACGGCACGGGCAATAGAAGCACGTTGTTGCTCACCACCAGATAGTTGGGAAGGGAAGTTACCCATTCTTTTTTCTAAACCAACTTTTTTTAGCGTTTCTTTAGGATCTAATGCTTCTGATGATAGTTCAGATGCAAGTTCTAAATTTTCTAAAGTCGTAAGGTTAGGAATAAGATTATAGAATTGGAAGACAAATCCAACTGATTTCCGTCGATAAGTAGTTAATTCTTTTTCGGAAAATTGAGCAATATCCGTACCATTAATGATGACTTTTCCTTCTGTAGCTGAATCCATACCACCTAATGTATTTAATAATGTTGATTTACCTGCACCAGATGAACCTACAATGACCATAAGTTGACCTTGTTCTAATTCAAATGAAATATCGTTATTTGCATAGACCTTTTGATCTCCAGTTCCAAATATTTTTGAATAATTTTCTAACTTTATATACGCCATATGATCCCTACTTTCCATATAGTTGAATATTAATAATAATGATTTCTTTTATAATAGACAGTGTGTCTATTAGTTAAAATAGCACATTTTGATTAGAAAATCTTGGTTTCATTTTGTAAAAATCCGACTTAATAGACAGTATGTATATTATCGTCTATCAATATTAAAATAATAGATAAATATGTGTTGATTTAAAACTAAGCTAACTAAAAAGCACTCTAAAAATTAGACAAATAACTAATCTTTAGAGTGCGAATTTGAATATGATATAGGTTGATGTTAGGTTATTGATTTTCAAATTCAGATTCAATACCTAATAGTGATATGGGAGAATGGCTAGAAACATCGAAAAGTACCTCCGCAATATAATGAGAGCTATAATAATTCTCGCTGTTAAACCAACTTTCAATAACTCCTAAATCACCATATATTGTATGATTCAATATAATATCTTTTTGGAAGTTCATTTCAACGTTGTTTTTTTCCAATAATGGATAATAAATATTTTCACGAACCTTTTCTACTAGTAATGCGCGAAAATAGGTTGTATTCATATTTGTAATGAGTACTTTTACAAACTCAAAATTAAGTTCAATATATTCTAATAACCGTGTGAAAGACACTTTAAATTCAGTATTAAATATAGAATCATCATTGACTGAAGATTGTTTTACATAATCGGTAAGCTCATCAATCGTTTCCTCAATTACAGAGTTTAAGAAATCGTCCTTGCTCTTATAATGTAAATAAAAAGTACTGCGATTGATATTAGCAGCGTCAGCTAATTGTTTAATCGTGATATTAGAATAACTTACTTGATTTAATAATTGAGTAAGTCCCTTTTTTAAATATTGGTTAGTACGAATTTGTCTTTTGTCCATTTCTGCTTCATCCTTTATTGCATAAATACTCTATTATGTTAAAGATAATCAACATATATCATTGATATGTACATTAAACCTATAATTCGAGAAGTTTCTGCGAGTATTCATTATGGAAATTTGTTAAGTTATTTAATAGACGTATTGTCTATTAAAATATAAGATAACTTAAATAATATTGCAATTGATTTCAATAGTAGAAAGTGAGTGTTTGATTATGAAAGAGAATTTACAAATAATAGATATTCACCATCACATTATTCCTAAAGTATATAAAGACGCATTACGTAAGATAGGTGTAACAACTGCTGGTGGCTATCCTATCAAGGATTGGAAGCCTGAGGACAGTCTTAATATGATGAATGAATTAAACATAAATATAGGTGTAACTTCTATTTCAGAGCCGGCAACATTACCGTTTAATAAGAAGCAAGCTTCTAAAGTAGCTAGAGAAGTAAATGAGTATCAAGCACAATTAAAGAAAGACTACCCAGAACGTTTTAAAAGCTTTGCTTTACTACCGATGCCGCATGTTAAACAGTCAATCAATGAAGTAGCTTATGCTCTAGATGAATTGAAATTAGACGGTATTGGATTGTTATCTAATTATGGAGATCAATATTTAGGCGACGATATATTTGAGCCAGTGATGAAAGCAATTAATGATCGTCATGGCGTGGTGTTTGTGCACCCTAGTTCGTCTTCAGATAAAGTGAAAAAACCTCAATATGTTGTAGCGGATTTTATAGAAGAATTTACCTTTAATACTTCGCGAGCAGCGACTAATTTAATATTGAGTGGTACGTTAGATCGTTATCCAAATATTACATTTATTTTGGCGCATGCTGGAGGTACGTTGCCGTATTTAGAATGGCGAATTAACCAAACACTTGAAACATTAAGTTATATAATGGTGAATCCGAAAGAACGTCTGAAGCCATATTTAACGGGAAGTAAGACAAGGATGATTGGAGAAGTTGCTAAACACCCTATTCGCTATGGAAAAATGTTCAAAACATATCTACATAGTTTGAAGCGAATGTCACAATTACAATATTCTGCTGACGATTATATTCGTCGATTTTATTATGATACAGCACTTTCAACAGGTGACTCTACATTTGCGAGTTTGAAAGAAATTACTGATACATCTCATATCGTTTTTGGCTCAGATGCACATTATGCACCTAACGATTGGATTGCTAAAATGGAACAAGATATTGGTGCGTCTAATTATTTTGATGAAAATGAGCAGCATCAGATTTTTAATGACAATAGTAATGTATTGTTAAAATAGTAACAACTATCAATTGAAAGATTTTAAAGGGCAATAGCTATATTTCAATATGAATTGTTTGATTGACTACACTTTGATAGATACCATGAATCTGTTGCCAAAGATTAAATTTTTGCAGGTTAGGATATGGGTAATATTATTAAATGATCCTAATGGAACAACAGTATTAAAGGAGTATTTAACATGAGTGTATTTTCAAAAGATGAGCAATTACAAATATTAAAAGATTTGATAGAGATTAAAACCGTAAATGATAATGAAATTGAAGTAGCAAAATATTTACAATCATTACTACAAAAGCACGGTATCAAAGCAGAAATTGATGAAATTAAAGGACGTCATCAGCGTGCTAATCTAATTGCCTCAATAGGCGACGGTCATCCCGTTGTAGGCATTTCTGGTCACATGGACGTAGTATCGGAAGGTGATTATGGCGATTGGACATATCCACCATTTGAATTAACTGAACAAGACGGCTTGTTATATGGTCGTGGGACATCGGATATGAAAGCAGGACTAGCTGCATTAGTCATTGCAATGATAGACATTCATGAACGTGGTTTATTGGAAAAAGGTACAATTAAGTTAATGGCGACAGCTGGAGAAGAAATGCAACAGCTTGGTTCCGAACAATTATACAAAGCAGGCTATACGGACGATGTAGATGCACTTATCATTGCTGAACCATCTGAGTCAGGTATTGTCTATGCACATAAAGGTTCAATGGATTATCAAATTGTGTCTAGAGGACAAGCAGCACATAGTTCTGTGCCAATTGTAGGTAAAAATGCGATTAAACCTTTATTAGATTTTGTGCGTAATATAGATGATGAATATGAACAACTTCAACAAGAATTAAATTATCAACAGTTAGACTTTTCACATTTTATAGAAGGCGTTAAGGAAAGAATAAACGGCCCTATAGATGAACAACAATTAGCACAAGTGGTCAAAGGTTTAGTTATTAATCACACAATGATTCATGGTGGTAATCAAGTGAATTCAATACCAGATAAGGCCACAACGGATTTTAATATACGTACTGTCCCAGAATTTGATAATGATAAAGTGAAAGCACTATTCGACAAACATATCAATCAAATTAATGGAGAAGGTGGACAACTTGAAGAGGATATATATTTAGATTTAGATCCAGTGCTTACAACAGGAGAGAATCGCTTAATAGCATTAGGTCAACAAGTTGCAAAGACTATCTTTAATCGTGAGGTCGTTGCGACTCCAACTGTAGGCGTGACTGATGCCTCTAATTTACTTCGAGATAAAGATGAACACTTTCCATTCTTAATGTTTGGACCTGGAACTGTACCACATCAAATCAATGAGCACGTCAATAAAGAAACATATCATCAATTTGTTGAGTACTATATTGAATTATTAACGACTTATTTAAATGAGGATTAGTTTCTTATGTATTTGGAGTTAGCCTATGGAAACATAATATATGTCTTCGTAGGCTAACTCCATTTTAATTTAAACTAATAGTAATGGCGCAGAATATATAAGAAGTAAGACTGCGTTCAGTATTATTAATATGATAAGAGCAAAGCGATGCCCATATTTAAAAAGAGAAATTAAATTGATGATTAAAGTTATGATAATAAGAGTGGCACCTGGCCAATACCATAGTGAGAACGTGGTACCATTAAATAAGTTAGTAAAAAATGTTGTATAAACAACGCATAAATTAACTATACTTAAAATGATTGATAATAAATATAAGATGCGAGTTGATTTCATGATGTCTGTCCTTTCTAATCATGTATTTATATTAAGATAATATTATATAATTTTGTTGTTCAGTTTGTAAATAGATTTAATGCGTCATTTATATTTTTATGTAAAGTGAGCTTCAGTAAGATATATAAACAAAAATGTTTGATGAAGGAGAAAAATAGATGGATGAGAGAAATGAAGTTATTAACAAGTTACTAGAGCGTGCAGATATTCATGAAGGTATGCGTGTACTAGATATTGGATGTGCTACTGGTGAAGTAACACAATTAATCGCCGAACGCGTAGGTGCACAAGGAGAAGTTATTGGTATCGATATGAATGAAGACTTATTGGCTAAAGCAATTGAAGGAAATGCATATCAAAATGTCAGTTATCAGTTACATGATATTTATCAATTACCCGAGACGTTAGGTCAATTTGATGCAATTGTTGGTCGACGCGTATTAATGTACTTGCCTGATTTGAAACAAGCTTTATCTGTATTAAAAGGATTTTTAAAACCTGGCGGGCAATTTTGTTTTCAAGAGAGTGATGCGATTAATGGAGGAACGGGTGCAGATCAATTACCAAACCATCAAACAGCAATACAGTGTATTTGGGACACTGTTGAAAAAGAAGGTGGAGATATTCATATTGGACAAAAACTATATCAATTATTTAACGAAATAGATATGCGTGATATAGATTACTTCGCTGAAGCGGTGATTCATACTTCTGAAAATAATGATTTAGAATGGCTAGTGGGAATGATGTTACCTAGAATGAAAGCACACCAAGTAGTGGAAGAGGATTTTTCAATCGATACATTTAAAGACAAATTAAATCAAGAAGCGAATCAAAATCCAGCTGCTTTTATACGAGATATGGCCTTTGCCATAACAGGAAAAATCAAAGGTTAATAAACAAGATAGAGGCTAGAACCCGCAAAATGGGTTCTAGCCTCGTTTATATATTAAAAGTTATGTTTAAGATACATTCGCGTATGTGACATATCCATTTTGTACAACAAACACAATATGCCCTTTACCTACTTGATAGCTATATAAGCCATCGCCTTTCTTCTTAGTAGGGCCATTTAATGGATTTTGGAAATCGTAGTGATTACCATATTTTTGTTTCACTTGTTTTAAAGTAATTGTATTTGGTTTGATTTTAAATTCTACATTATTTGCTTTGTGGTTTTTATATTGTTGGAAATTTTGATCATAAATATCTTTAGAATTATTAGGTGCCTGATACTTACTGTTTACTTTCACACCATTGAATTCTACGTTACCTGCTTTTAGTCCATTGTAAAAAGATGAACTTAATACAAAATTGCCACCAGAAGCGGTATAACCATTATATTTATACCAATATTGAGATGAAGCAGCATGGGCTTCGTGAGATGATACATTGTCTGCAGAAACACTTACTCCTAATGCAGTGCCGAGAATAATACTACTAGCAACAAAAGTTTTTGTTAATTTCTTCATAAAGCATCACTCCTACATGATTTTGGTAGCGAAAACGCTACCACTTTTAATTTACAATATTATTATAAGATATTCAAACTTAAAGTATAAATTTATTTTCATTTATTTTATTTAATGATATATAGTACATCAATCATTTATATCTATATTGTGAAATATTTTGTTTCACGTCTATATTTATATAAAAATATAGTATAGTCTGTATGTATAAAGTATTTTTGCAATAAATGTAAATTTATGTATATTTAAATTAAATCATTAACTAAACAAAGGGGACTTATTAGTGAAGAAATTGTTATTTTTAAGTGGGACAGCACTTTTATTATTAGCAGCGTGTAATAATGATGACTCATCAAGTGAAAACAAAGGTGCATCAAATGTAGAAGATAGTCAAAAGAGTGAAAATAGCAGTAAAGGTGATAATTCTAAATCATCTTCTAGTAAAGACAGCTCAAATAAAGAAAGTAATTCAGATAGTTCGAAAAGTTCATCTAGTAATGACATAGCTAACTTATCTGAGAAAGAGAAAGTAGCTTTAGTATTTTTAGCGAATGAATCAGGTAAATATACTTTAACGAAAAATGATATTTTGACTGGTAGATATACAGCTCAGATGTCAGATGGTAAAGAGACTAAAACTTTGAAAAATTTTGCTGTAAGTAGAGAAATTCAAGATATTCCAAATTCACCTAAAGGGATGAAATTTTATGGTGTATCTCCTTCTGTAGGAATGTTTGGTTCTATCATAGGTGTCAGTGACGATAAAATTTATTTAGGTGGTACTCAAAGCGAAATTCCTTCATATAAAGATGCTTTAAAGTACGGTGAAGAACACGACACTAAAGAAGTCTACGAAAAATATAAAGATTCTAGTGAATTTGAATCAGTAGCTAACAAGGTTAATATTTATGATAAAATGCCAACATTCTCAGATGATGACGATGAAGAAAGTGACGACGATTCAAGTTCAGATGATAATAGTTCATCAGATAGTAGTTCTGATTCTGAAGAAGTTACACGTGATAACGTCATTGATAAAGTAGAATCCTACGAAGGAGAAAATTTAGATACAGACGAATATACATTTAAAGAACCTGAAAAAACAAGTGATGGTAAATGGGGATTCTCATATGATGATAAAGATGGCAATTTAGCAGGATCATATACTGTAGATGTTGATGATGGCTATGTGACGAAATATGATGAAAATGGTGACAAAGTAGGTTCAGGATATTAAGTTTTAATGCAACTCATAATAATGTATAAGAAGTATATACCTTATAATCAACGACTTCTATAAGAAAGGATTAAATGAAATATGTTTGAAGCGCCTGTTATGGAATGGTTTATAACATCCCTCATTGTATTTGTAATTATTTTATTAGCTGTAGAATTAATCAATTCTATAAGTAAAAATAAGAAAAGAATAATGGACATAGCAATAGAGTTAGACAGTTGGGTAAAATATTGTTTGAGTTTGGCTTATGTTGTCCTTATTTCAATAGGTATCTACGAATTCACGTTTTATTTTATGTTAGAAGCAGCAACACTTTGGGCGATTGTATTTCCAGTTACAATAATTGTCATATTTACACCATACTTACTTTTATTTTTACCATTATTTAAATATACAAGTACTTGGGGAATATTTCCCATTATATTGTGGAGTATGGTCAGCGCATTACCTTTAACTTATGGTATAAATCTATTAATAACTTCAAAAATGAGAACTACTGAATCTGATGTAGTCGCTTATACTAACGGTGAGGAAGTCTTTAAGTATGTCGGTGGCGCTTCGTTGGTTATAGTAGCAGTAACAGCCATAGTATTGATTATTATTAAATCAGTAACAAAAAAATATACAAAAGAATTAATTAGTGAAGAATAATAAAAAACCATCTCCCAATTGCGAGTTTAGCCGCATTTTTGGGAGATGGTTTTATTCTATGAATGTTTCGCTTTTTTGTTACCAGGCATTGGGATGTGTAAGTGCATTAAATCAAATTTTTTAATTAATGTGCCAATAATGTAAGCGAGTATTAAGCTAGTAATTGCTACGGCAATAATTGTTATAGCGGATGATACTGGATTATTAAAGCCAAATAGTACAATGGCACCTGCAATAGGCGTTGCCATACCAGTTACGCCTATTTTTAGACCGCTAAATGTGATAATGCAAGCATTGACCATACCTATAATAGCGTTGGTTCCGTATAATACGGACGCATATTTTACAATTAAATCAATTTGTGTCAATGGTTCTATAAAGACGGCGAAACGATTTGGTTTTTCGCCAATTTTTAAAATATTGAATAGCGTAAAGTTTACAAATGATGCGCCGGTACAAGTAATCGCACCGATAGCCATTGGTAGACCAGTTAGACCTAAAATACTTGCAAGTACCATTGAGCTTAATGGTGTCATACTTGTTACTGGAATAATCAGACCTAAAATAATTGCGAGTGCGTATGGACTGCTATCGCCAACTGAGTTAACAGCGCCGGCAATTTGGTTTAATACGGCTGTTACGCCTGGGTTGATTAGAGAAGCGAGTCCATAAACTAATGCTGGTGCTATGAGTATAACTACGATTAAATCTAAACCTTCTGGTACTTTCTTTTGAATAAATTTAATAATGAATGCAACTATATATGCAGCGATAAACGCTGGTAATAAACTGAAATCTTTTAATACTAAACCTACGATAATAGCGAATACTGGTGATACGCCTAAATTGATACATGTGAGTATACCCACTGCGATACCACCTAGACTACCTGCAAGATCCCCGATGTCTTGTAAGAATTTAATATGTAAGATACCACCTATGGCATAGCTTAAGAATGCTTGGGGAAGGAATGTCGCACAAGCTGCACCTGATAATGCTTGTAAGCCTTCCTTACCGTATGGTGCAAATTTTAAAAATAAAGTCATTATAATTAACACGGCGACAAGTGTTCCAACGCCTAAAATAATATTCATGTATATTAACCCCTTTAGTACAATTTAAATACCATCTCTATAAAAAATCATTTCACAATTGTAACATAATGTTCAAAAAATTAAATCGCCCACAAATAATTATTATTAAATATTTAATCTTTTTGAAAATTCAAATTCAGAATTCGAGTTGTAAATCTATATAGAAGTTAAAAAAGTATACAATTCGTTTGGAAATCATTTGTTTATTTTTACAAAATAAATGTTTTAACAATATAGACATAAAATATAACAATTTACATGTATAAATTTATGTTTTGGGGTATATAATATACACAACAGAGGGGGAGATTCTTATGAAATTTTTCAAATTAGATTATCAACACAATAAAGATATTGTCGACGATAATGTTCTAACTATGTTTGTTATTGCTAAAAATAAAGATGAAGTAGAAGAATTTGCTAAAAAATTAGGCTACGCAGTGGAAAACATTAAAAAATTAAGTCAAAAAGAATTTGACCACGAAAAAGAAGTCACTGAACATTATAGATTAGAACATGCAGATCAATATTTATAATGTTTAAGTGTAACAAGTAAAGTAATAAAAGGGGTAAGCTGTAGATTGCTAAATATTGGCAGACTACAGCTTTTTGAATATCACTAAAAAACTCATAATTACAGAGTTATTGATTGATATATTAAGTTAAATTCACATTAAATAATATAGAAACGAGAGGGTCGGATTACTATGAGAGAAATTGAAAAACTTGATAAAGGTATGCCATATCATTTTGATGATAAAGAAGTAGCAGATCGTAAAGCAAGAGCCGCGCAATTATGCCAAGAATTTAATGCCATTCCTGCTACAGATCCAGAACAACAGGAAAAGAAAATTCGTGAAATATTAGGTTCAGCTGGAGATAACATTTCTTTCCAAGCTACATTCAATTGCGATAATGGAAGCAATATACATGTAGGGCATGATGTATTAACTAATTATAATCTTACTATTTTGGATATTGCACCAGTAACAATAGGAAATCATGTCATGATAGGTCCAAACGTCGATATTTATACTGTTAATCATCCTTTGAGTGCAAAAGGCAGACGAGAATATTTAGCACAAGCAAGCCCAGTTAATATAGGAAATGATGTTTGGATAGGAGGCAAGGTAACTATTACACCGGGTGTTACGATAGGTGATAATGTAGTTATCGCATCAGGTGCAGTAGTAACAAAAGACATACCTGATAACTCACTTGCAGCAGGTGTACCAGCTAAAGTCATTAAACAATTAGAAGAATAGAGGCATAAACAGTTTTAATGAATCGCTAATTTCTGCAGTGAAGAATAAATCGGCTAATAATAAAGTTTTGAAAAGCTATACGAAAAAGGTCTGTTTAAATATGTAAAATCAATTATTAAGTGCATTAAAATGTAATTTTATACATTTATGTGTAATGATGAACCATTATTGTCTAATTTTTAAAAATTTTCTTGTTATTTACATTTTTCCTTTACAAAATATAATGTATAATGAACAAAAAATAACTAGGAGAATAAACAGACATGATGAAAAACAAATTGACATTAAAAGAGAATATTTTTATCGGATCAATGCTATTTGGTTTATTCTTTGGTGCAGGGAATATTATATTTCCAATTCATCTAGGACAAACAGCAGGATCAAACGTATTTATAGCCAATTTAGGATTTTTAATTACAGCCATTGGGTTACCATTTTTAGGTATCATAGCAATCGGTATGTCTAAAACAAATGGCATTTTTGAAATTACTTCAAGGGTAAGTAAAACGTACGCATACATATTTACAATAGGTCTATATTTAGTAATCGGACCATTCTTTGCTTTACCTAGGTTAGCAACGACATCATTTGAAATTGCATTTTCACCATTTATCTCATCAGGTGCTGCGAAGATTTATTTACCAGTTTTTAGTATTATTTTCTTCTTATTAGCATGGTTCTTTGCGAGAAAACCATCTAAAATTTTAGATTACATAGGGAAATTTTTAAATCCTGTATTTTTAATCTTATTAGGTATAGTTGTTGTCTTAGCCTTTATCCATCCATTAGGTGGATTAACTAATGCGCCAGTAAGTGCGGATTATAGTAAGAGCCCATTGCTCAAAGGATTTATTGATGGTTATAATACTTTAGATGCATTAGCGTCACTAGCATTTGGTATTATCATCGTAACAACGATTAAAAAGTTAGGTATTACAAATCCTAATAGTATTGCTAAAGAAACAATTAAGTCAGGAACAATCAGTATTGTATTAATGGGTATCATATATAGCTTACTTGCGTTTATGGGTACAATGAGTATCGGTAAGTTCAAAGTAAGTGAAAATGGGGGTATCGCATTAGCACAAATCGCAAGACATTATCTTGGAGATTACGGCATCATTATCCTATCATTGATTGTTATTGTGGCATGTTTAAAAACAGCTATTGGATTAATCACAGCCTTTTCTGAAACATTTACTGAGTTGTTCCCGAAACGTAGCTACTTAATGTTTGCGACAGTAGTCAGTATTTTAGCATGTGTATTCGCTAACGTTGGTTTAACGAAAATCATTATGTATTCAACACCTGTATTGATGTTCATTTATCCATTAGCAATCACAATTATTTTATTAACATTAATTAGTCCATTATTTAACCACTCAACTATTGTTTATAGATTCACGATTTTCTTCACTATGATTGCTTCATTCATTGACGGAGTTAAAGCAAGTCCAGAACCATTTTTAAAAACATCATTTGCTAAATTCATTATTTCATTAGGTGAAAAATACCTACCATTCTTCGATATTGGAATGGGATGGATTTTACCAGCATTGATTGGCTTTATTATTGGCTTCATTGTTTACAAAGTTCGTTCAAATAAATCTTCAACAAATGAATAGAGTTATAAGCGTGTATTGCGTCTATCCTTAATAAGATAGGCGCGATTTTTTATATCAATTAAACAAATATTCATTAATATTATATGCGAAATAAAGAAGGCTTAAATGAATATTTATTTTTACTTAATAATGAATTAATAATCATTAATTAAGCTTAATCTAACGAAAATCTAAAGGATGGTTAATATGGAAATGGTAAAGTCTAAGCAAGATTTATACAGAATTATTGATGATTCTGATAAGCAACAGACTTCTAAAATGTTACTTTTAATGGTATTGGGAACGATATTTTTAGATGCATATGATATTACCATTTTAGGAACAATGACTGATCAAATTACAAAAGAGTTTCATTTATCTCCCACAATGTTATCCATTGTGATGACATCTTTACCTGTAGGTGCATTGATAGGTGCGATTTTTGGAGGGAGTTTAGCACACCGTTTTGGGAGAAAAAGAATCCTTTCTATTTCTCTTTTAATTCTTATCGTTACATCATTATGTGCAGCCATATCACCTAATTTATTTATATTGTTAATTAGCCGATTTTTAATGGGAATCGCTATTGGTATGGATAGTCCAGTTGCCTTTACATTTATTGCAGAAATTAGTAATAAAGTACAAAGAGGTCGTAATGTTAACTACTGGCAAGTTGTATGGTACATCGCTGTTGTAATATCTTCATTAGTGGTCATTATGTTTTTCTTATTAGGTGTAGGAGAACTCTTATGGAGAATGGCAGTTGCATTTGGAGGAGGTATTGCCCTCATATTATATATTATGAGATTGAAGTATCTGAAAGAAAGTCCGACATGGATTGTTAATCATTTATCTCTTAAAGAAGCATCTCTATATATTCAAAAGCATTATGACGTTCAAATTCAATTAGTAGAAAATGAAACAGATGTTAAAGAAATAGACACAGCTAAACCTGAATATAAAAGACTTTTAAAGCCGCCATACTTAAAAAGAATTACACTAGCAACAGCAATTTCTACCTTACAAGGAATGCAGTATTATGCGGTTGGTTTATATATCCCTATAATTGCAAAATATATGATAAGTGAAGATAAACTAGGTGTGCTACTTGGGACTGGAATTGTTAATATTGCTGGTATTATTGGTGCTTATTTAGGAGCACAATATACCTATCGGATAGGTACACGTAAACTCACAATGATAGGCTTTGCTATTGTACTCTTTGTCATGATTATGACGGGATTATTATATAGTGTTATGCCTATGATAATTAATTCATGTTTAATCGCACTATTCTTATTTGGACATGCAGGGGGACCAGGTACACAAGGTAAAACGATAGGAGCAATGTCATTTCCAACGCAATTACGTTCACAAGCGACAGGAATTGTAGAATCAGTAAGTAGAACAGGTAGTATTATAGGTACGTTCATATTCCCAATTATTTTAGCAACTGTAGGTTTAAATCAAACCATGTTAATTATTGGTCTTGTACCTTTAATAGGTTTAACAATTACGTTCGTACTGAAATGGGAGCCAGTTGGAAAGAATGTTGAGAATGAACTGTCTAATTAATGCAGACAAAGGGGCTAATTGGGGGAGATGCTTGTATATAACTGTCAGAAAGGGATTAATCGACTGGGGGGTAAGTGTTCGGTTTGTCTGAAGTTAGTGTGCCGGAAGTCTAAAAATCTACTTTTCTTCAGTGTGATCTTCCCCTCCCCTATCTAGATTGATATGGCAGATCATTAATAATAAAGAAGACCTTCTCATTGCACATAAAATGCAATAAGAAGGTCTTTAGTTATAATTCAGATATTAGATTATATATCGCTCATTTCAAATATGAGAGCAAAATCTTTATTATTTAGTTAAAAATTCTGAAGTTGTTGTTACTGAAGCGAAGTTTGATAATGCTGAAATATATGCAGTTTGAACATTTTTAGCATCGACTGTTTCGCCATTATACTCTAAATCACAAGTAGCAGTTGTATCTTCAACTAGAATAGGTTGATAGCCAAGTTCAGCCGCAGCTCTTGTTGTAGAATCAATGCACATATGTGTCATCATACCTGTAATCACAAGTTGTTCAACACCTTGTTCTTTTAAAGTGTCTTGTAAAGTTGTACCTAAAAAGCTATTAGGATATTGCTTTTCAATGATAATATCATCAGATTGTACGTTGAATTTTTCATGAATTTCAATACCATTAGTACCTACTTCAAATAAAGGTGCACTTTCAGTATGATCGATATGTTGAATATAAATAACAGGTAACTGTTGTTCTTTAAATGCATCTTTCAATTGAACTGCTTTGTCTGTAGCAGCTTCAGGATTAACAAGTGGGTTTTTACCACCTTCAAAGTAATCATTTTGTATATCTATAATAATGAGTGCTTGTTTTTTCGCCATTTTATCTCTCCTCAACGTTTTGTTAATTCTAACGTATTTAACTTTAAATAATAAATAAAAGCAATTGTGTCTAAATTGTGAGCAAACCTCTTGAAAATTTTGTCAAAAATATTACAATGGTATCTGTAACGTAATTGAAAACGCTTCTTAATTAGAAGAAGGTGAGTCAAATAGATAAAAGAAAAAAAGAGCAAGCCTTTGCTAATCTTGTACGCGCCTATCGCAAAGAACATGTGGGTAAAGGCCCTGAAAAAATCAATGTTGATTTTAAAGACAATTGGGCAATAGCTTTTATGCAAGGCGCATTAAGTAAAGTTGAAAACTTTTACTTGCGTGATGAACGTAATGAAGAAATGTTACGTCATGCACGAACACAAGAAGTAAAGCGTCTATATGATGAGGTCAATCCTGATGAGATGGAAGAACTTGTCGGTGCTAAATTTGTAAAACTATTTACAGATGTTGATTTAGCTGCTGATGAAGTAGTATCAATATTTGTTTTCGATAAATCAATAGAATAAGCGTGCTGGTGTAAGGTACCTGGTGCTGTTTGCTAACTACGCTTGAATAAAATTAATTATTCAAGGGGGTGATATGTGCAAATAGTAGCAGGTATTTTTGTGTATTAAGAAGTAATTTAAATTTTAAATAAAAAATTTTATAGGAGTGTATTATTTTATGAAAATAGTAGCATTATTTCCAGAATATGTAGAGGGCGAAGAAAATCAAATTTTAAATACTAAAAAAGCAATTGGTTTAAAACCATTTTTAGAAGATAAAGGACATGAATTAGTTATCTTAACAGATGGTGAAGCTGACTTAGATAAACACTTAGCAGATATGGATATTGTTATTAGTGCACCATTCTATCCAGCTTATATGACTAAAGAACGTCTTGAAAAAGCACCAAACTTAAAATTAGCTATTACTGCAGGTGTCGGTTTTGACCACGTTGACTTAAAAGCAGCTAGTGAAAACAATGTGGGTGTTGTAGAAGTAACAGGTAGTAATACAGTAAGTGTTGCAGAACACGCTGTTATGGACTTATTAATCTTACTACGTAATTATGAAGAAGGTCATAGACAATCAGTTGAAGGTGAATGGAACCTTTCTAAAGTTGGTAATGACGCACATGAATTACAAAATAAAACAATCGGTATCTTTGGTTTTGGTAGAATTGGTCAATTAGTAGCTGAACGTTTAGCACCATTTAACGTAACAATTCAACATTATGACCCAATCAACCAAAAAGATAATGAACATTCAAAATTTGTAGATTTTGAAACATTAGTATCAACAAGTGATGCAATTACTATTCATGCACCACTTACACCAGATACAGATACACTATTTAATAACGATGTGTTAAGTAAAATGAAAGAAGGTAGTTATTTAGTTAACACAGCTAGAGGTAAAATTGTAGATACAGAAGCATTAGTAAAACAATTAGAATCTAAACACATTCAAGGCTATGCTGGCGACGTATGGTATCCACAACCTGCTCCTGCAGATCATCCTTGGAGAAATATGCCTAGAAATGCAATGACTGTACACTATTCAGGTATGACATTAGAAGCACAACAACGTATTGAAGAAGGTACAAAAGATATCTTAAATCGTTTCTTTAACAATGAACCATTCCAAGACAAAGATGTGATAGTTGACGGAGGTCAAATCACAAGCGCAAGCTATAACGCAAAATAATTCACACAACACCCTAGCCATGGATATTACCCTTTCCCATCTCCCTTAAAAAATATAAATATATAATAGAGAAACATTGTTTACCCCTGGACAGTGTTTCTCTATTTTTTATTATTTAGCATCAATTACAAATTGGTTGTAATTTAGGTTTATCTTTTTCATAATAAACGGATAGATGTCCACATATTAATTGGAATGAGCATAACTAGACTTTAGTTATAAATTAAAGGAGATAGATTATGTTATTCGAAAGAAATAAACCATTTACGAATGAAACGTTACTTGATAAAGAAAATATATTAGAGTTGATTCAATTTGAAAGATTTTGTCGTGATAACAGTCTTTGGGATAGTATGTATCAATGTTTTTCAGAAGATTCAACGGTAAATATTTCGTGGTTTAAAGGGTCAGGCGCTGAATTTGTAGAATCATCAAAAGAAATGAATCGTTATGCACCGCATCAAATTTATAATTCACAGATTTGGATTAATCAACATAGAGCAGTTGCAATTATGCAGGCAACAATCCAAGCACGATTACCTATTGAGGATGTTCAAATGCAACTCAATTCAGATGCGAAAATTGTGTATGGATTAGTTAAAGAAGGAGACACTTGGTATATCCAAAATATGGAATGTGTCTATGAAAAAGATAGTCTTACACCTGTCGTACCTTCAACGATTACTATTCCAGACGAACAGTTACAAGCATATCGTTCAAGTTATGCATGCTTAAGTTATTGCCTAAATTACATTGGTTATAGTGTAAATCATGAATTACAAGGTATTGATCGACCAGAGCAATTGAACGATTATTATCAACGTTTAGATCAATGGTTAACTTATCAAAACGACACGATATAAATAAAGGAGTATTAAAGATGAAAAAAATAGACTTACATTCACATTATATTTCACCAGGATTTGTGAAATTTTTAGATGATTATTTTGATGGTAAAGGTGACGGTGTACCTACGCCTTCATTTTCAATAGATAGTTATTTAAAGTTAATGGAAGATGAAGAGATAGATTATAGTGTATTATCTATTTCAAGCCCACATTTAAGTGCTGCACCAGATAAAGAAATGCTTGAGTTAACTGAAGAAGTGAATACCTATGCTGCTGAGATGGTAACAGCGCATCAAGATAAATTAGACTACTTCGCATCATTACCATTACCTTTAGTAGACGAGAGTATTCAAATGATCGACCATGCCTTAGATGACCAACATGCATTAGGGTTTACATTACCAACCAATGCACAAGGTATTTATTTAGGTGATGATCGTTTAGATAAAATACTTGCTAAACTAGATGAACGTCACGCATTAGTAGCAATTCATCCCAATGAACCTAAACCAGTTAATGATTCAATTAAAGAAAAAATACTATCACCATTGATGGAATTTTTCTTTGATACGACACGCGCGATTATTTTCATGAGTCAAAATAATGTGTTTAGTAAATATCCTAATATTAAATGGATTGTGCCACATAGCGGTGCATTGTTACCAGTGATTGCACAACGTGTGAGCATAGGTAATAAAATGTTTAATGTTGAAAATGGACCGGATGATATCGAACAAGTTATGAAAAACTTATACTTTGATTTAGCTGGTATGGTATTACCTTATCAATTACCAACATTATTAGAAATGGTGGATGAAGATAAAATTGTGTATGGTGCAGATGCGCCTTATACAACTGATGAAGTAATTAAATTATTAGCGAATCAGCTTGAATCTACAGATCAATTATCTAATGAACAAAAAGAAAAATTCTTATATAACAATGCAAGTAAATTGTTAGGATTTTCAAATAAATAATAGTATTTAAAAAAGGAGCGTTCCGATTGGAATGCTCCTTTTATATTTTGAATAAGTTATGACAATAAATCAGAATAAATCTTTTGTCCTCTTAATATTTCATCAATTATACATGATAGTGCTATACTTGAGTAAAGCGTTTTCCTAAAAATTTGGTCATTATAAAAAATATAGATAGAGGTGTTTAATAATGAATTTAGTCGCAATACTTATTGGTTTAGGACCACTAATAGGTTGGGGTCTATTTCCAACTATCGCTTCAAAATTTGGTGGTAAACCAGTAAACCAAATTATAGGTGCTACTGTCGGAACATTAATTTTTGCCATTGTGTTCTTTGCATCGACAAGTCATAGTTTCCCAACAGGTATGGATTTATTCTTTGCACTGTTATCAGGCGCAGGGTGGAGTTTTGGTCAAATCATGACATTCAAAGCATTTGAATATGTAGGATCATCACGTGCAATGCCAGTAACAACAGCATTTCAATTGTTAGGTGCTTCTTTATGGGGCGTCTTTGCACTTGGTAACTGGCCTGGTGTTACAAATAAAATTATCGGATTTATCGCATTAATTGTTATTTTAATTGGTGCGCGTATGACAGTTTGGGATGAGCATCCAGAAGCAACAAATAGCAAATTATTAAGAAAAGCAGTTGTGATTTTATTAATTGGTGAAATTGGTTATTGGTTATATTCAGCAGCACCACAAGCGACAGATATCGGTGGTAAAGCAGCATTCTTACCACAAGCAATCGGTATGGTGATTGTAGCTGTTATTTATGGATTGATGAACATGAAAGAAAGTAATCCATTTACTATGAAAGTAACATGGTTGCAAATTATCTCAGGTTTCTTCTTTGCATTTGCAGCGTTGACATATCTTATCTCTGCACAACCAAATATGAATGGTTTAGCAACAGGTTTCGTACTATCTCAAACTTCTGTTGTGCTTGCAACTTTAACTGGCATTTACTTCTTAAACCAACGTAAAACATCTAAAGAAATGTTAGTCACTGTCATTGGATTAGTACTTATTTTAGTAGCAGCGACTGTAACAGTATTTATCAAATAATAAAGAGGAGAGATTTTGATGAAGAAAACAGCATTACTCAATAGTCATGTATCAAAAGCTATCGCAACGATTGGTCATTATGATTTACTGACAGTTAACGACGCGGGAATGCCTATCCCAAATGATGATAGAAGAATTGATTTAGCAGTAACAAAGGAATTACCTAAATTTATTGATGTACTAGAAACAGTATTATCAGAAATGAAAATTCAAAAAATTTATTTAGCTGAAGAAATCAAAACAAATAATGCGACACAGTTAAAACAAATTAAAAATTTAATTGATGATGATGTGGAAATTGAATTTATTCCACATTCAGAAATGAAAGCATATTTAAGTCATCCATTAAATAAAGGAAATATACGTACTGGTGAAACTACACCATTCTCTAATATCATCCTTGAATCAAACGTAACATTTTAATTAATTGAAACGGAGAGGTTGTTATGACTAATAAAGTCGTTATTTTGGGATCTACAAATGTAGACCAATTTTTAACAGTTGAACGATATGCCAAACCAGGGGAAACATTACATGTGGAAAAAGCACAACAATCCTATGGTGGCGGTAAAGGTGCCAACCAAGCTATTGCAACAGCACGTATGAAAGCTAATACGACATTTATTTCTAAAGTAGGTAAAGATGGATTAGCGCAATTTATGTTTGACGATTTTAAAGATGCAGGTATGAATATAGATTATATTTTAGAATCTGAAACTGAATCAACTGGCCAAGCATTTATCACTGTTGACGCGCAAGGTCAAAATACGATTTACGTCTATGGCGGTGCAAATATGGCCATTACACCAGAAGATGTTGTTAGTGCTAAAGAGGCAATTACACAAGCAGATTTCATTGTTGCACAGTTAGAAGTACCGGTACCAGCAATCATTGAAGCTTTCAAAGTAGCAAGAGCAGCAGGTGTAACGACAGTCTTAAATCCAGCACCAGCCAAGGAATTACCACAAGAATTATTGGAATTAATTGATGTGATTGTGCCTAATGAATTTGAAGCAGAAATATTATCAGGCACTCTTGTCACAGATGAAGCGTCTATGGCACAAAATGCGAATTATTTCTTAGGATTAGGTGCAAAAGTGGTCATCATTACTTTAGGAGAACAAGGTACATATTATGCCGTTGAAAATAATTCTGGATTAGTACCAGCTCAAAAAGTAAAAGCCATTGATACAACAGCAGCAGGAGATACTTTTATCGGCGCTTTCGTCAGTCGATTTAATATGGAAGAACGTAATCTTGTTGAAGCCATTGATTTTGCTAACAGGGCAGCTTCACTTACAGTACAAAAATCAGGCGCACAAGCCTCTATTCCTTTAGCAGAAGAAGTAGAATAATTATATAAACCTCTGATAGTCTTCTTTTTGAACGGCTAATCAGAGGTTTTTAATTTCTAAAAAGTTTTAATCAAATCAATCATTTGAATTATAAAGAAAGGTATCTTATATTTAATAGTACACCGGGTGTACTATTAAATAATTACTTTTGAAATAGGGGCAATAAAATGAATATTAATCAACTAGAACAATCTATTAACCAATTTCATGTTGTTATGATGCACATTAATAAAGAAATCGATGACATGGTTAAAGAAACAGGACTTGGTGATGTATTATCAAGAGAACAAATTGAAGCACTTAGAATGATACAAGCTAATGGTTCAATGACTGTTGGAGAATTAGCTACACAGCAAAATATATTTAAGACGGCAGCCTCAAAGAGAATAAATAAACTTCAAGACAAAGGCTATGTAGCGCAAGCACCTTCTGATAATAAGCGAATTAAATTAATCACATTAACTGATGACGGTGAGAAATTGATTAGTGAAGTAACTTCAAAAATTGCTAATGCTTTGAAATCAAGATTAAATAATGAATTTAGTGAGCAAGAACTTATCGACTTCGTGAATCAACTCGATAAACTAGAACAAGTATTAAGCAGACATCATTAAACATTCATTTAAAGGAGAGATAAAGATGAAAACAGATATGAGGGCAATGGTTATCTATCAATATGGAAATAACCCTGTAACTGAAACACGTATGCCGATACCAAGTATGAATCCAAATGAAGTAAGAGTAAAAATTATAGCAGCAAGTATAAATCCTATAGATTCTAAAATTAGAGATGGTGAGTTACGTATATTATTGAAATATCAATTCCCGCTCATACTAGGAAATGATTTTTCTGGTGTCATTACAGAAGTTGGTAGTAACGTAAAACAATTTAAAATTGGAGACGAGGTATATGGTCGCCCACGTAAAAAGAAAATAGGCACATTTGCAGAGTATATTTCAATTGATGAACATGATATTGCTTTAAAACCAAATAATTTAACTTTTGAAGAAGCAGCGAGTGTACCTCTTGTTGGTCTAACATCATATCAAGCGCTTAATGATATGATGAAACTTAAAAAAGGTGATAAAGTATTAATTCAAGCTGGATCAGGTGGTGTAGGTACATTTGCTATTCAATTGGCTAAAGCAATGGGATTATTTGTAGCGACAACAGCAAGTCCTAAAGGATACGACCTTGTATCACAATTAGGTGCTGATAAAATAATTAATTATAGAGAACAAAACTTTTGGGAAGAAATATCAAACTATGATGGTGTATTTGATACATTGGGTGGATATAATTTGAATCATTCATTTGAGGTACTCAAGACTGACGGTACAGTGGCATCAGTTTCAGGTATTCCAACAACTAAACTAGGACGACGTTTGAAACTTGGATTTGCTAAAACTACCCTATTAGGCTTGGCATCCTTAAAATTATTACTTAAAGCGAAGAAACATCATGTCAATTATGAATTTTTATTTATGGAACCTAGCGGCGAACAGCTTGAAATCATTCGCAACTTAATTGAAAAAGGTCAAATTAAACCAGTTATAGATAGAGTATATGATTTTAAAGATACTCAACAAGCTATTGAATATTCAAATAGCGGTAGAGCTAAAGGGAAAATTATTATTAAGATGGAAGATAAATAGAGAATAGGGAGCCGATACAATGAAAAAAATAATGATAGTAAATACAAGTACTGATGTCTTTGAAGGTACTGAAATACCAACTGGTTTATGGTTAAGTGAACTCGTACATTTTTATAATCAATTTAGAAGTGATGACTACCAAGTCGATTTATTCAACATTACAGGTGGCAACACACCTATCGATCCAGTAAGTCTTGGACGTCTAACATTAGATAAAACGACTAAATCATATTTATATGATGAGAACTTTATGAATTTATTGAAGTATGCGCAACCTATTGCTGAAGCGGACCCTAAACAATATGACGCCATTTATTTTACAGGTGGTCATGGTGTGATGTTTGATTTTCCTGATAATAAAGATGGACAAAATGCAATTAATGAAATTTATAATCATGGTGGTATTGTTTCAGCTGTATGTCATGGCATCGCAGGGTTATTAAATGCTAAAAATAGTAAAGGCCGTTTCATTATTGATCAACATCAATTGACTGGATTTTCAAATGTAGAAGAAGTGCTTGCCAATCGTAAAAATGTTGTTCCATTTAAACTTGAAGATGAAATTAAACGTCGTGGCGCACATTATAGTAAAGCTAAATTGCCATTTCGTCCATATGTTGTTGTTGATGGACAAATCGTTACTGGTCAAAATCCACAATCACCAGCACTTGTTGGTCGTGAAGTACAAGCATTGTTAAATAAATAGTTAGAATAAAAATCATATCGATATGTAATTTTTTAATTATGTTACACATACCTATAATAATAAAATAAATTATTAAATACGCGCATAAGATCACCTTACTAAGACACATAGTAAGGTGATTTTTTGTATATAGAATAGACATTTTTGATGGGTTTAATATATCAGTATCTATCCCATATTTAAAGGCACAAATTTAATAAATATATGGAATTTTAATGAAAATTATTATCAATTATATTGACAATAATATCTTAGTCGTATATTATCTTCTTTAAATCGTAATAATTACGATTTATTTCGTGCAACTATTTTGCATTTTTGGATATATAGGTCAGAACTGGCTTATATCAATAAATGTAAAAAGAATTTACAACATAAAGGAGTATTATATGCAACGACAAGTTGTTGAATTTTCTAAGTATAATCCGTCTGGAAATATGACTATTCTTGTACATTCACAACATTGTTCAAGTGACTATGCAAGGATTGCCAATCAACTAATGGCATATACACATGTATGTTGTGAACAAGTAGGTTTTATAGAATCTATGAAGCAAGATAGCGGTGAGACATTTCGTTTAGTAATGAGTGGAAATGAATTTTGTGGCAATGCAACAATGTCTTACATTCAATATTTAAAGGAACACAAACTACTGACATCAAAACAATGTTATGTCGATGTATCTGGATGTGAAGAGTTAGTACCTTGCACGATACATGGTTATCAATTATATGAAGTTGGCATGCCCCAAGCACAGCAAGTATCACAGGAATATTTACATATTGGGCAACAGGTATGGCAAGCGATAAAGGTGACATATGACTCATATGTACATTATGTCATTCCTATAGAAGATATTTCGCCGTTCATTAAGCATCAAATAGAGCAATATGTTAAAAATCAGCAGTGGGATAATCAATATAAAACCATTGGCATCATGTTATTTCATGTGCAAAAACAATTTCTCCACCCTTTAATTTATATACCAGAAGTGGAAAGTTTAATTTGGGAGAATAGCTGTGGTTCTGGGGCGGCTACTATAGGTGTATTTAATAATTATCAAAGTCAAAATCCGTGTGCTGATTACATTGTATATCAACCAGGTGGCAGTATTTCAGTAACATCTAAGCACTGCCCGACTCATGGATATCGTACTTCAATTAAAGGTAGCGTATCTACTGTTGCATCAGGAAAAGCTTATATAGAACAGGAGACGATGGTAAATTGATGAATTCAAAGATAGAGATAGATCATCTTTTACAACAATATTTAAATCAATTTGAAAAGGTGTATCAAGATGTGATTCAGAATCCAAATGACATTAATAAGTTAGAAACATTGGTTGATAGCTATAGTCAATTCATATTGGATTCAACACAGCAAGAACAATTTGTAGCTTGGCAAGATGAAGAGAGAAAACATCAACTCACGCAACAACTACAAGACATTACAGCACAGTGTGTAAAACAAGTTGAAATGATAAGAGCAAGACGATTGTTAGACGGTAAGACGTCTACCTCAGGATACTTTGACAATATTGAACATTGCATTGATGAAGAATTTGGACAATGGCGTATAGGTAAGGATGATAAATTGTTACTTGTTGGATCAGGTGCGTATCCAATGACATTAATACAAGTTGCTAAAGAAACTGGTGCTTCTGTTATTGGTATCGATGTTGATAGTGAAGCTGTGGACTTAGGTCAACGTGTCGTTAATGTATTAGCACCTAACGAAAATATTGAAATATCAAACAAAACTGTAGATCAAATACCAGATATCAATGAAGTGACACATATTATTTTTAGTTCAACCATACCTGTTAAATATGACATCTTCGACCAACTATTTGAATTAACGAACGATAACGTGGTTGTAGCTATGCGTTATGGCGATGATCTGAAATCGATATTTAATTATCCCTCACAACCAACATTAACGCATCATTGGCAATGTGTTTATCGATTAGTACAAGAGAATCAAATTTTTGATATCGCATTATATCAAAAGCCTTTGTTAAAAGAGGATAAAACGTATGTCTAATGTACTAATTATTGGTAGTGGTCCTGTTGGCGTACAACTAGCACAAATTTGTCATCAATTATCAATTAAAGATATAGATATGGTTGGTCGTGCTACTACATCCGAGAAATCGTTAGCAGTCTATAACGGTTATCAACACGACGGTATGTTCAAAGTTACAACGCAAAATGAAGCTCATAGTCAATTTGCAGGGGAATTCCGAATTCGTCGTTTTTATAAAGACATTCAACATGTGAATCAACTATACGACACAATCATTTTGGCATGTACTGCCGATGCGTATTGTTCTATGCTGCGTCAATTAGATTCCAATACATTGCAAAAGATCAAACATATTATATTAGTGTCGCCGACGTTTGGTTCGCATATGATGATAGAACAATTAATGAAAGACAAGAATGAGGATGTTGAGATCATTTCATTTTCAACATACCTAGGAGATACAAGAGTCATTGACTCGGCTCAACCTCATTGTGTACTTACAACAGGAGTGAAATCGAAGTTATTTGTAGGTTCGAATCAACAATCATCAAATTTAATGAATCAATTACAGTTATTATTTAAGAGATTAAATATAAAGCTTTCAGTGATGAATACACCATTACATGCGGAAATACGTAATAGTTCACTATATGTACACCCGCCATTGTTTATGAATGATTTTTCATTAAAAGCTATTTTCGAAGGTACAGACGTACCTGTTTATGTATATAAATTATTTCCAGAAGGACCAATTACAATGACGCTAATTAGTGAAATGCGTCAGATGTGGCAAGAGATGATGGCAATATTACAGAAATTAAGTGTGCCCTCAGTCAATCTTTTGAAATTTATGGTTAAAGAAAATTATCCAGTGAGACCAGAAACGTTAAAAGAGGTGGATATCAGTCAATTTAAATCTTTACCTAGCGTAAAACAAGAATATCTACTCTATGTGAGATATTCAGCTATATTAATTGATCCATTTTCACAACCAGATCAAGAGGGTCGCTATTTCGACTTTTCAGCGGTTCCGTTCAAACAGTTATATCAAAACGAAGAGGGTGTCGTACATATACCAAGAATGCCTAGTGAAGATTATTATCGTACAACGGTTATTCAGTCTATTGGTAAAGCTTTAGAAGTGCCTACACCTATGATAGATGAATTGTTAGAGAGATATAAAACATATTGTCGACATTACCAAAGTCAACATCCGCATCAATCACTATCTTCTCAATTTGAGCTTAATCATTTCCAACAGGATATATCACTCATTAAGACTTATTTAGCAATGCAATAGGGATTTTTTAAAGATTTGAGGTTTTAAGAAGAGACAACACACTTTTCAATATAGAAAGAGGAAAAATTAATGAAAACAAAAACTAAAATAAGCGCAATTTTATTAGCATCAGGAATTGTATTAGCGGGATGCGGTGGCGATAAGGCATTACAAGATAAAAAGGATCAAAAGACATTATCCTATACAACTGTAAAAGATATTGGTGATATGAACCCTCATGTTTATGGTGGATCAATGTCAGCGGAAAGTATGATATATGAACCATTAGTACGTAACACTAAAGATGGTATCAAACCATTATTAGCTAAGAAATGGGACATCTCTAAAGACGGCAAGACGTATACGTTTCATTTAAGAAAGGACGTCAAATTCCATGATGGTTCAAAGTTTAATGCAGACGCTGTGAAGAAAAATATTGATGCCATACAACAAAACAAAAAGTTACATTCATGGTTAAAGATTTCGACATTAATTGATGATGTCAAAGTGAAAGATACATACACGGTACAAATTCATTTGAAAGAAGCATATCAACCTGCATTAGCAGAATTAGCAATGCCTCGTCCATATGTGTTTGTATCACCTAAAGACTTTAAACATGGAACGACTAAAGATGGTGTGAAATCGTTTGATGGTACAGGTCCGTTCAAAATGGGCGAACATAAGAAAGATGAATCTGCTACCTTTAATAAAAACCAACACTATTGGGGAGAATCTTCTAAATTAAATAAGGTAGAAGCAAAGGTTAAACCAGCAGGAGAAACAGCATTCTTATCTATGAAAAAAGGTGAGACTAACTTTGCATTTACTGATGATCGAGGTACAGATAGTTTAGATAATGATAGTTTAAAACAACTCAAAGAAACTGGAAATTACCAAGTCAAACGTAGCCAACCGATGAATACCAAAATGATTGTTGCTAACGCTGGTAAGAAAGATAGTGCGGTAAGTAACAAATCGGTTAGACAAGCCATTGGACACATGGTTGACCGCGATAAAATCGCAAAAGATATTCTTGATGGAGAAGAAAAACCAGCTACACAACTTTTTGCAAAGAACGTGACAGATATTAATTTTAATATGCCTACGCGTCAATTTGATAAGAAAAAGGCTGAAGTATTATTAGATAAAGCAGGCTGGAAGTTAAATAAAGATAAACACGTACGTCAAAAAGACGGTAAAGACTTAGCTATGTCAATGTACTATGACAAAGACTCAACAAGTCAGAAAGAACAGGCAGAATTTTTAGAAGCAGAATTTAAAAAGTTAGGCGTCAAATTAAATATAAATGGTGAAACATCAGATAAAATTGCTGAACGTCGTACATCTGGTGACTATGATTTAATGTTCAATCAGACATGGGGATTACTTTATGATCCACAAAGTACTATTGCTGCATTCAAATCAAAAACAGGTTATGAAACTGCTACATCAGGTATTAAAGACAAACAACAGTTATATAACAATATCGACAATGCATTCAAAATTAAAAATGCGAAAGAACGTTCAAAAGCTTATCAACACATTTTAAAACAAGTCGATGATGAGGGTGTCTTTATTCCAATTTCTCATGGCAGTATGACCGTAGTAGCACCTAAAGACTTAAAAAATGTATCCTTCACGCAATCACAATATGAATTACCATTTAATGAAATGCAATATAAATAAAGGAGCATCTAAATGTTCAAATTAATAATAAAACGTATTGCACTCATGTTTCCGTTATTGATTGTAGTGAGTTTTATGACATTTATGATGACGTACCTATCCAATGAAGATCCTGCTGTAACGATTCTACATGCACAAGGAACACCGAATGTTACAGAGCAATTAATTACTGAGACGAAAAAGAAGTATGGTCTTGATGCACCTATTCTTATTCAATATAAAGAATGGTTACAACAAGCAATACAATTTAAATTTGGGACAAGCTATATTACAGGAGACCCGGTTTCAGAACGTATAGGTCCTGCATTTATGAATACATTAAAATTAACATTAATTTCTAGTCTATCAGTTATGGTGACATCTATCTTTTTAGGTGTGGTGAGTGCACTAACTAGAGGTCGTAGTACAGATCGAGTAATACGATTGATAGCATTCTTTTTAACAGCTTTACCATCATATTGGGTAGCATCAATGCTCATTATTTTTGTATCAGTTAAGTTAAATTTATTACCAACATCAGGATTAACTGGACCAGAAAGTTATATTTTACCCGTTGTAGTTATTACAATGACGTATGCTGGTATTTACTTTAGAAATGTACGACGAGCGATGATTGAACAACTTAATGAGGAGTATGTGATGTATTTAAAAGCGAGTGGTGTACATACTATAACCTTATTAAAACACGTATTACGCAATGCATTACAAGTCGCTGTATCTATTTTCTGTATGTCGATACCTATGATTATGGGTGGTTTAGTCGTTGTTGAAAATGTCTTTGCTTGGCCAGGATTAGGACAATTGAGTATTAAAGCAATTGTCGAACATGATTTTCCAGTTATACAAGCTTATGTGTTAATTGTTGCAGTATTATTCATTGTCTTTAACACACTGGCAGATATTATTAATGCCTTGTTGAATCCTAGGTTGAGGGAGGCGACAAGATGATGATTATAAAACGATTATTACAAGATAAAGGTGCAGTGATTGCATTAATTGTTATAGCGACTTATATCATACTCGGGTTAACAGCACCGCTCATTACAGTCCATGAACCCAATCATATCGATACAGCGAATAAATTTGCTGGTATTAGCACATCACATTGGTTAGGCACAGACCATTTAGGAAGAGATATATTGACTAGGATTATTTATGCTATTCGACCAAGCTTATTATATGTATTGATTGCATTATTTGTATCGGTCGCAATTGGAGCCATACTCGGATTTATATCTGGATATTTCCGGGGTTATATTGATGCATTGATTATGCGATGTTGTGATGTCATGTTGGCATTCCCAAGTTACGTTGTCACTTTAGCGTTAATTACATTATTCGGAATGGGTGTGGAAAATATTATTCTGGCATTTATACTTACACGTTGGGCATGGTTCTGCCGTGTAATACGTACTAGTGTCATGCAATATACCGCAGCCGATCATGTAAAATTTGCTAAAACGATTGGTATGAGTCATTTATTGATTATTCGTAAACATATTCTTCCATTAACATTAGGCGATATTGCCGTTATTTCTAGTAGTGCCATGTGTTCTATGATATTACAAATGTCAGGATTTTCATTTTTAGGTTTAGGAGTAAAAGCACCAACAGCGGAGTGGGGCATGATGTTAAATGAAGCACGTAAAGTGATGTTTACTCATCCTGAATTAATGGTGACTACTGGTATTGTTATTGTCATTATTGTTATGGCATTCAATTTTCTATCAGATGCGTTGCAAGTGGCAATAGATCCACGCATTTCTTCAAAAGAAAAATTACGTGCAGTTAAGAAAGGTGTGATGCATGAATGACGTTGTTAAAAGTAAATAATTTAACAATTATAGATTCTTGGACAGGTAATGTACTTGTTGATGATATTAACTTTCAAGTTGAACATGGTGAAACACTAGGTTTAATAGGTGAAAGTGGTAGTGGTAAATCCATTACTTGTAAATCATTAATTGGACTTAATCCTAATCGTCTTAAAGTTACTGGAGACATTTGTTTTGAAGGTCAACAACTATTGAATTTGTCAGAGCAACAATTACGACAATATAGAGGTAAAGATATTGCGATGGTCATGCAGCAAGGTGCAAGAGCTTTTGATCCGTCATCAAGAGTCGGCAAACAAATGATGGAAACAATGCAAGCTCATACATCATTATCAACACAAGAAATTGAAGAAACGCTTATTAAATATATGACGTATATGAATTTAAAAGATCCTAAAACCATTTTGGCATCTTATCCATATATGTTGTCAGGTGGCATGCTGCAACGGTTAATGATTGCTTTAGCATTAGCATTAAAACCAAAACTCATTATTGCAGACGAACCAACAACTGCATTGGATACGATTAATCAATTTGACGTGTTGGAAGCATTTGAAGATATTAAACAACATTTTGATTGTGCCATGATATTTATTTCGCATGATTTAACAGTTATTCATAAAGTTGCAGATAATGTACTCGTTATGAAAGAGGGACAATTGGTTGAAGAAGGAACTAAAGAAGCGGTCTTGCATGATCCTCAACATGAGTACACGAAATATTTATTATCCACAAAGCAAAAGGTGAATGATTATTTTCAACGTGTAATGAGAGGATATTGTCATGCTTAAAATATCAAATGTTGAAAAGCATTATGACAAACGAACGCGATTTAGCTCTAAAACAGAACCTATCGTTAAAGATGTAAGCTTCGATTGTCCTGTAGGTCAATCTATCGCTATTATCGGTGAGAGTGGCAGTGGTAAGTCTACACTAAGTCGTATGATATTAGGCATTGAAAGACCAGACAAAGGTAACGTGACATTAAATGAGCAACCGATGTATATAAAAAAGGTAAGACGTCATCAAATTAGTGCAGTATTTCAAGACTATACATCGTCATTACATCCTTTTCAAACTGTAAGAGATATTTTATTCGAAGTCATGTGCCAGTGCGATAAACAAAGCTTGAAAGAAATGGAAACAACGGCAACTCAATTATTAGATGAGGTAGGATTATCCAGTAATTTTCTAGAAAAATATCCCAATATGCTATCGGGCGGAGAGGCACAACGTGTTGCTATTGCAAGAGCAATATGTATTAACCCAACATATATTTTATTTGATGAAGCCATAAGCGCGCTAGACATGTCGATACAAACTCAAATTCTAGATTTATTGAAACGGTTAAAAGAAGAACGGAACTTAAGCTATATATTTATTACGCATGATATTCAAGCGGCAACGTATTTATGTGATCAATTAGTTATTTTTAAAAATGGTCAAATTGTGGAAAGCCTTCCCACATGCCATTTAAATACAACACGTAATGCTTATACAAGAGCGTTAATAGAGAAACAACTATCATTCTAAGGAGTGAGTTAATGAAAGGTGCAATGGCTTGGCCATTTCTAAGATTATATATACTAACTCTCATGTTCTTTAGTGCGAATGCCATTTTGAATGTGTTCATTCCATTACGAGGTCATGATTTAGGTGCAACCAATACAATGATAGGTATCGTTATGGGTGCCTACATGTTGACTGCAATGGTCTTTCGTCCATGGGCAGGACAAATTATTGCACGTGTTGGTCCAATTAAAGTACTACATATTATTTTGATTATTAATGCTTGTGCACTGATATTATATGGATTTACTGGATTAGAGGGATATTTTTTAGCAAGAGTGATGCAGGGTGTATGTACGGCATTCTTTTCGATGTCGCTACAACTAGGTATTATAGATGCTTTACCTGAAGAACATCGCTCAGAAGGTGTCTCTTTATACTCTCTATTTTCAACGATACCTAATTTAGTAGGACCACTCATTGCTATAGGTATTTGGCATCTGGATCGAATGTCAGTATTTGCCGTAGTCATGATTGCTATAGCGTTAACGACAACATTCTTTGGTTATCGTGTCTCATTTGCAGGTAAGGAACCTGATACTAGTCACAAAGTTGAACCCTTACCCTTTAATGGTGTGACTGTGTTTGCCCAATTCTTTAAAAATAAGGAACTCTTAACGAGTGGGTTGATTATGATTATCGTGTCGATAGTCTTTGGCGCAGTGAGTACATTTGTTCCATTATATACTGTGAAATTCGGATTTGCAGACGCCGGTATATTCTTAACGATTCAAGCGATAGCGGTGGTATTAGCTAGAATTTATTTACGTAAATACATTCCATCTGATGGGTTATGGCACCCGTTGTATATGATGAGTGTGCTGATGTTGCTTGCCGTTGCAGCGATGTTAGTTGCTATTGGACCTAACATACACGCACTCATATTTTATAGTAGTGCCATATTGATTGGTACGACACAAGCACTTGTTTATCCAACGCTAACATCATATCTAAGTTTTGTGTTACCGAAAGCTGGTCGTAATATGCTATTGGGTTTATTTATTGCATGTGCAGATTTAGGTGTGTCATTAGGTGGAAGTCTGATGGGCCCCTTGTCAGATTTAGTAGGATTTAGCTGGATGTACACCATTTGCGGATTGCTCGTTGTGTGTATGATTGTGATGAGTATGTTTAAAGGAGCGCGATATGTTAAATAGAAAGATGTTATTAGTCATAGTCATTTAGTTGAAAATATTAAGCGGTTGTCTTTGTAAACTAATTGCTTGTCTACTTTTTGATGTGAAAATGTGTTCTGAAGTAGTACTTATATGGTATCTCTTTCCTAATATTTGTAACTTTATATTATGTATAAAGATTAACAAGCCCTTATGAGTGGAATAGATGTAATATCACAATGAGAAGGGTCGTATAACCATGATTAGAGATATTAATGAAGTCACTGTTCCAGATAGTAAGATTGTTCAAGATGCACAAGGTATTGTTCACGAACATGGTAATGAATTAATTTGGAATCATTCAAATAGAGTATATTTATTTGGAGAAGTTAAAGGTATTCAAGATAAACTCAAATACGATAAAGAGTTACTATATATTACTGCTTTATTCCATGATTTAGGTCTAACTAATCAATATAGTAGCGATGATTTGCGTTTTGAAGTAGACGGCGCTAATGCGGTGAGACAATTTTTAGAAACGTATAACTATGATGAAAGAGATTTACAATTAGCATGGGATTCTATTGCATTGCATACGACACTTGGAGTAGCAGAGCATAAAGAGAATAACGTAGCACTGTTATACCATGGTGTTGGTATGGATGTGATGGGAGATAATTGGAATCAATATTCTGATGAAATTCGAAAAGCAGTCGTAGATAAATTTCCACGTGGTAATTTTAAACACGATGTTATTAGAGCATTCTACGATGGTTTCAAACATAAACCAGAAACAACATTTGGTAATATCAAATCTGATGTTATTAAATATTTTGAACCAGAATATCCTCAAAATAACTTCTGTTCATGCATTTTACGTTCAAATTGGGATCATTAGATTTGGAACTTAAGTTCGACGGAATATGAAAATTAAATAGGAATTTAAATTAAGGAGTTCTCGTACTAACGTGCGGGAGCTTTTTATTTTGTTTTGAAAAATCATTCTAATCAATTTTTAATGTTAATTATAAAAATAAAGAATACTAATAAACTATTTTTTATTTTGGAGTAATGTTATATTAATTATATAATTAATTAGTTTTAAATATTAAGATATATAAGGTGGTTTTGATATGGAAGAAAATAGATTTGATAACGATAATGTAGATGTAAATAGAAATCAATTTAATCAAGAACAAAGTAATGATATCAAACCTAAAGGAAATCTTGCGCTAAATATTTTAATATTTATAGGTTGGATGATATTAGCACAATTACCAGTTATTGCAATAATAACTCTTGTAAGTCTTTCTGTTAAAGCTGAGGTTTTAAGTATAACAATAGGTACTATTATATATCTTTTTGTTATTGCTATAGTGATTTGGTTAATAAGACGATACTACTTAAATCATACATATGAAAAAACAAAAGGTTTTAGTCTTAAAGACTTAGGTATAGCCATAGGTTGGGCAATTATATTAAGACTAGTTGTATATGGATTCACATACTTACTAAAATTAACCACTGGTTCAATGCAAACAGATAATGATAAATTGCTTTTTGGTGACGTCAATGCTCAAGCACAAGACGCTAGTCAACTTGGACAAGTATTTCCCGTAATTATATTTGTGATTACACTTACTTTTTTAGTTCCATATCTAGAGGAATTGATTTATAGAGGCATTTTTAAAGAAACACTATTTAGAAAATCAGTATTCTGGCTGCCTTTCATACTTTCATCGATTGTCTTCGCCTCACAACATGGCATTAATAATATTATTGCATTTTTAATGTATATGATAATGGGTATGATTTTTTATCTTGCTTACTCAAGAAGAGGTAACATTAAAGACAGTATGACAGTACATATGATTCATAATGGCCTTATTGGTGTTATGATACTCATCAATTATTTTTATATATTGTTTAAATAATAAAGTGATAGTTGAGATAAATGGAGGTTACAGTAGATAACATATTCCTTTCGAAAAAGCAGTCGACGAGAAAAAATATTATAAGAAAATATTAATGTTTCGCTAAAACAGGTCTAGTACTTACATGAAAAGATTTTATTAAAAATTGAAAATGTAAATCACAAAGAACAAGGTGGATTGACTCATTAAAATACAGAAAGAAGTGACTTATAGTTGATTTCTAAAAAATTGTTGAGTGTTATATTACTACCAATCATTGCAGTAATCATCATTATAAGTGGTTATTATGGATTTAAAATTACTAAAGAAAACGCAATTAAAGGTAGTCTTTCACATATATTTAAGCCACTTCCTATGAAAAATCTTGATGTTTTATTTGATAAACAAGGGATAAGAGCTGAAGAAAAAGGTGGCAGGGGATTAGAAGCCGACGACAAAGGTGTATGGGAACTCAAATCCTTTACAACGAAACGTAAAGGTGAAGAAGGGGACACTGTAACTGAAGGTGTTGAGATGAAATTTAATAGACAGACTCATGATGCTAGTGGTTATTACTTTATAGATAAAGATAATTATAACAGTGAGACTTATGAACATGATAAAGAGGAAAAACATTATCCCGTTGAATATAAAAACAAAAAGCTTAAATTAACTAAAGAAGCAAAAGAAAAGGGGATTAGTAAATCATTAGAACAGAAGATAAATAATTTTAAATTTTTAGTAGAATTTGCTGATTATAGTGATATTAAAGATTATAAAAATGGAACCATAACTTATAGTTATGGTGATAGACCGTCTTATACCGCAGAATATCAACTTGATAATAAAGATAAAAATGTAAAAGAGATTAAAAACCGTTTTGATATTAATACGAATAAAGCGCCAAAAGTTTTATTTGATGAATCAGGAAACATAGGTGCTCGTAAAATAGGTGACCAACATATAGAATATAATTTTGTAGATAATGACAAAGAAACCATAACTTATACAGATATCATCGAATTTACACCATCAGAAGACGAAGAGGATAATGAAGAGAGTATTGAATAAAATAATATGGTGAAATTAATAAAAGTAACTATTTTTTATAGTATGTCGAGGTATAAAGTAATTGAATATGTAGACAAAAGAAATATTTATTAGATGTAGAACAAAATATGTTTGCTTATGATGTTTATGGTTATGATGGAAACACAAATATCTCATAATCAATATAAGGCTATAGTTATTACATAATATCTCAAAATGATATATAAATAAAAAAACAAAAATCAAGCTGAGCGGCCCAATTCGGTTGCTCAGCTTGTTTGTTATCTTGTGATACTGTCTCTATCGTATCGATAGTATTTGGCTTGTGTTTCGGTAATGCGTTGTTGTGTATCTTTATAAATAGAAATACCATTTTCAGTTTTATGAAATAGATAATTTAATTGATGAGCAAGTTGTTCAATATTGATAAAACGACTATCCTGACCTTGTTTTTCAATTAAATACTCGACTTCATAGTCTTTTTCATTAATATCAAACAGCAATTCGACAACATCATTTCTTAACCAAAAATCACCATGTTCCTTAATAATCTGGTTCTTAAATAAAGGTAGTCTCACGTGATTGTATTCAATATGATACTGCGTAAAATCATCGATATTTAAATCATTCTCTTTCTCTCTGACATCATAGATAGGGCCACCTGCAACTGTTCCTTCTCTCGTATTATCAGCGCCGCCGATAACACCATTTTCCAAAAATTGTAAACCATGTACATCACCAATATAAGGGTCTGGTCGATGCTCAAAAGCGTGTCCCTTGGCAATAAGTTTCAAAATAAGTGTTTGATCAAATTGTGGTTCCCATTCTATACGAGAAGGGTTACTTGTGTATATTCTTGGCTCATCAATTGCTTCCTGGATAGACATCCCGAAGTCTAAAACGTTGATAATGGTTTGCACGACACTAGCGATGATACTAATTGCACCTGGTGCGCCAACTTCCATGATAGGATGGCCATTTTTAGTTATGATTGTTGGGGCCATATTGCTTAATGGACGTTTACGAGGTTCGACTTCATTAATACCACCTAAAACAACATCAAAGCCATCTATTGTGGTATTAAGTAAAACACCGTAACCTGGAACTGTAATACCAGAACCATAAATCATTCCTATAGATGTAGTGAAAGAAGCTACGTTACCAAATCGGTCTGTTACAGAAAAATGTGTCGTTTCGGTATGGTTTTCATCTATATGAGTATGACTTTCTACACGAGAACTATTACTTAACTCACCATGTTCAATATTAAAATTAGCAATATGTTGATCAATGATTTCGCTACGTTGTTTTAAATAATCCTCATCAATAAGCTCGCTAACTGGTACCTCGTAAAAGTCATCATCAGCAATATATTTAGCACGGTCACTATAGGCAATTTGCATTGCTTGAATCAGATGATGTAAATAATCGATGGAACGGGATCCCATACTTTTTAAATCAAAAAATTCAAGGATTTTTAAAATTTGTATCAATGTGATACCACCTGAACTTGAAGGACCCATAGAATGTATTTGATAGTCTCGATATTGGGCAGTTATAGGTTGTTTGATACGAATATTATAATGCTTTAAATCTTCTTCATTAATTGTCCCACCATATTTGTTTACAACATTTACCAATTGTTTCGCGATATTGCCAGTATAAAATGCGCCAAACCCTTTATCTCTTAGTAAGCGTAATGTACGAGCTATTTCTGGAGATTTAATCCAATCCCCGTCATGGATATAATTATCATCTTCTTTAGTAAATACACGACGTGTTTCATCGTACTTGTTAATTCTTTTAAGTTGTTGTTGTGAATATTTTTCAATCGCCCAATTAGCACGATGACCGTGTTCGGCTAATTCAATCGCCGGGTTGATCAAGTTAGCTAAATTCAATTTGCAATAATGTTTGTGTAAATATTCAAAGAGCTTTGCAATTCCTGGAACCCCCACGATAGAGCCATGTGTCGTTAATTCTAAAAAACTTTTATAGTGTCCTTTTTCATCTAAATAAAAGTGCTTGTCTACATTGCTAGGGGCAGTTTCACGTGCATCAAATGCAATGATATCGCCGACTGTATTGTCATAATATAATAAGTAACCACCGCCACCTAATCCAGAGGCAAAGGGTTCAACAACATTAAGGACTAGTTGAATAGCGATTACTGCATCTATGGCAGTTCCACCTTGATCAAGTATATCTTTTCCCACTTTAGCTGCTAGTGGATGTGACACTGAAACCAAGCCTTCTTGTGAAGTTAAATGATGTTTGAAATGCGTGTCCGACATAGGGATAGTGCCTTCTTTCTAAAATAGAAATCTTTGATACGAGTTATTTTCTTTGATTAATCTCAGATTCAACTTTATCTAAATCTTGTTTTTGTTCGTTGCCTGTATCAAGTAATGGCGTAACAGGTGAACTGATTTTGAATTTATCTCCACGGTAAAACTTAATGAATTGATCTTGGTCTATAGCGTTAACAACAGCTCGTCTTAAATGTGGATTGTCTTTAAATACACCGCTCTTACTATTTAAAATTAAGAATACTGACTTGCGACCATGTTTACTGATCATACTTAAGCCTTTATCAGATTGAATTAATTCAAAATGTTTTTGATCTATGTCAGCGAGTATATCGATTGCATGGTTTCTTAATTCGGACAGTGCACTTGCTGGGTCACTATTGAATTTTAAAATAATATTCTTAATTTTAGCTAGACCGTAACTATCTTTTTCATCGATATTAAAACCTGGATTACGTTGGAAAGTAGCTTGATAATTGTCTTTTTTAGTCATAATGTACGCACCACTTGTAACGAGTTCATTTTGACCGTCATCAGATTTAGGTACAGTATTAGGTGCTCCAAAATCTTTGCCTTCTTCTTTTAGCTTTTCAACATAATGTTTTGATAAAATACCTGCTGATGAGTGTGTTAAATAGTTAACTTCTTTAGGCATTGGTTGATCAGTTGTAATTTTAATAATTTGATATTTACCTTCAGCATTATTAACTTCACTATCTTGATTTGTTATATCTTTAACTTTATAACCTTTAGTTAATGTATCCCATACCGATTTGCCAGATGCTGTTTTAGTCTTCTTAAGTTCTTTCTTATCATCATTTGTTAACTCAGTAATATCTTTAATATGTTTATGCATATTATAAGTCACATGGTTAGGAACGGCATTTTTATCTCTAGCACGGTTGAGACTGAATAGGACATCTTCTGCTAATACTTTTTCATGTGTATTTTCTGCTTTGCCATTTTTTACTTTTGCAAAATAGTTATCGTCTCTTAATAAGAAATAAAATGCATTGTTATCTTTGTTAGATGTATAGCTACGACTAAGTGATCCATCAGTTGTGATTTTGTCATTATCATTAAGTGTTAATAAACGTGTATACATGTTCATATTGATATTGTAGACATTAGGCGCAATAGAACGAATAGGGTCTAGAGATTGGAATTCACCATCAGGTTGTGTCATCACTAAAGGTCGTGTATTACGTAATTTTTTATCATTATAATCAAATTGTTGCCAAATAAGTGCGCGAGAATTAGGTAAACCAACACTATTTTTATTTAAAATTTTATTGTCATAAACGAGATTTTTCTTCGAACCATATAAAGGTGCCATGAATCCTTCGTCGAATATCACTTTATCTTCTAACTTTTTATATGTATTTTTAGCTTCAGAAGTATTTTCTTTAGATGCTTTATTGATTAGTGCATCGATTTTAGGGTCTTTAATCAAGCTATTTGAGCCTGTAGAGCTAAATATTGCATTCATTGCATAGTTAGGATCACCAAATACTGTTGTCCAGTCATCGATTTGAATATCATAATTACCAGCTTGACGTTGTGTACGATAACTACCGTAATCAGGTTGAACATTCATCTTTACGTTAAAACCAGCTCGTTCTAATTGTTGTTTAACAATGTTCATATCATTTTGATAGCTCGCTTGACCTAAAAAGCGAATCGTCGGTTTAGTACCTTTAACGTTGACTTGTTTGTTTTTATCTTTTGTATCATCCTTGCCAGGTACACCACAACCACTTAGTATCAAAGTTAAACTTACTGTTAATGTTAATAAAATTCTTTTCATATAAAATCATCCTATCTTATTGAATCTTCGGATCTAGTGCATCACGGACAGCATCCCCGATAAAATTAAATGCGAGAACAAGTAACATGATGCATAACCCAGGAAATATGGCTAAATTGCTGTGCGTTTCTAAAAAGTTACTTCCAGTTCTGAGTATGTTTCCCCATTCGGGAACATTTGGTGCTACACCTAATCCCAAGAAACTCAAGCCACTTGTAGTTAGTACAACGACACCTATATTTAATGAAAATCTGACAATCATAGGTGCGAGAGTATTAGGTAAGATGTAACTCCATAAAATACGACGATGACTTTCTCCGGTAATTTGAGCTGCTTGTATATATTCCTGTCGTTTGATTTCGAGTACATTTGCTCTCATAGTTCGAGCAAAGGAAGGTATATTACCAATACTTAAAGCAATGATTAATGTTAATGTACTAGCGCCAAACGATGCGATAATCGCAACTGCTAATAATAATGTTGGTATCGCAAAAATAATATCAAGTATGCGCATCACCGTATTGTCCACTTTAGTAAAGTAGCCTGCAATCATACCAAAAAGGACACCGAACAGAACTGAAATTACTACTGATGTGATTGAAATAAAATAAGTTAATTTAGTACCCACCACGAGTCTAGTAAATAAATCACGACCAAAATCATCAGTTCCAAAAGGGTGAGCTAAGCTTGGACCTTTTAATAATTCATTGAATTGGTTTTGGGTTGCTAAAGAAGTATTAAATGTGTAAATACCAGTAATTGACAATGTTAGAAGATAAGTTAGTAAAGCAAAACTCACTAAAGCGACTTTATGTTGTTTAATCTTGCTTATAAACGCTTCCCAACTATTGTTTATATTGTATTTTGATGTATGTTCGTAACGGAATAGACTCACGAACATTAACAATGTGAATAGATTACCGGTAATTGTCGTTAATATGAGAACGACATAGGTAAGCCAACGATATACTTTATGAGATTGTATTTTACTTTCTGAAAATCCAATAGTAGCCACTACGAGTGTCAAGATAATTAATATCAACTGTGCAATGTAAAACGTATTTGAAACATTACCTTTGAATAAATTGAGTAAAGTAGTGACAAAAGTTAATACAAATACAGATACTGCAGAAATGGTAAACAGTTGTAGTGAACTGAGTTTTGTTATTGAAATTTGTGGCATATAATTACACCCTTTCCTTAATTTCTTCACGAAGTTGAGGGTCAATCATGACATAGAAAATATCTATAACTAAGTTGATGAGTGAAATGACAATTGAAATGTAAATAACACCACCCATAACTGCTGGGATATCTGGCACAAATTGCTTTTGAACAATGTATCGACCTATTCCATTAATATTGAATACTTGTTCAGTTACTGCTGATCCGCCTAACAATTCTACAAATAATATTCCAATAAGTGTCACAATAGGGATGAGTGCATTTTTTAAAATATGCTTTATGACAACTTGAGATTTAGAAATACCTTTAGCATATGCAGTCATCACATAATCATTGCGCATCACTTCTAATACAGATGAACGTGTCATTCTCGTAATAGATGCAGCAATTGCAGTACCAATGACTAGTACAGGTAATATTAGCGATAAAGGATCATTGGGAACATACGATGGTGGTAAAATATCTAACCTAAGTGAAAAAGCTAAAATGAACAGTAATCCTTGCCAAAAGTTAGGAATAGATAATCCAATTAAAGCGATAATCATCAATGTAATATCAATCCAACTATTACGTTTAAATGCACTAATAATCCCAATAGGTATAGCAATGACTAGCGCTACAATTAATGCCAACACAGATATTGTTAATGTAATAGGTATTCTAGATCCTACAGCATCAGAAACAACTTCATTACCTTTAAAGGTAGTACCTAAATCAAATGTAAATACTCCTTGTATCGTTTCCCATAACTGAATAAGATATGGATCGTTTAAATGGTGTAGTTGATTAAATTTTGCAAATTGTTCTTTTGTCGCATTAGGTCCTAAAATACTATATGCCGCATCTAAAGGTGATAAATATAGTATTGTAAAAACAACAATGACTACACCAATAATGACAACTAGCGTCATAATTATGCGTTCGAAAATATAACGTACGATTGGATTGAGATAAAAAGACAACACAACAAACAATGGTAAAGCTAAAATTATTTTTATAATGGGAAATTTTCCGAATAAGATGTTTGTATATAAAGTGGGAAAATCAGTTGTAGTATATTGATTATCACGGCGATGATGACTGTGATAAATATTTCTAGCTTCTTTCTGGAGTTGCGATCGAGATTTACGCCGATTTAGAAATTGATATTTTTTCTTTAGTGCTTGTTCTAATTTATATTCGTCTTGGATTTGCACTAATGTTGTTTTTTGATGGTGTTTTAACAAATAAACTAAACTAGCATACAAAAATATCGGAAGACTAAGAATTGAAAAAATCATTTTATAAAGTCCTTTATTATAAAGAACTAAAAAGACTTTTCGATAATTTGACATGGGCATCACTCCTTGAAAAATAATCTTGATTAAATTACTATGATATATAATAAAAGTATTATAGAATAAAAATTGTAATTTGTGAATAGGGAGGAATGATTATGTCATCTTTTTTAGAAGTTAAACACCTTGGAGTATCATTCGAATATGAACAACATTCCGTTAAAGCAGTTCAAGACGTAAGTTTTAAATTAGATAAAAAGAAAGTGTTAGCTATTGTGGGTGAATCAGGCTCTGGAAAGAGTATTACAGCTAAATCGATTATGGGATTATTACCTGATTATCCTCAGCACACTTTAACTGGGGAAATTAAATTTAATGGGAAAAATTTATTAAATCTTTCTAATAAAGCATTTCAAGGTATACGAGGAAAAGATATTGCCATGATATTTCAAGATCCTTTATCGTCGCTCAATCCCAGAATGACAATAGGTAGTCAAATTATGGAAGTAATTTTAAAGCATCGTAATATTGATAGAAAACGCGCGAAAGCAATGACAATTGATATTTTAGAAAGTGTAGGCATTAGAAATGCTCAAGATAAATTACATGCTTATCCATATGAATTTTCTGGTGGGATGCGCCAACGTGTCATGATTGCAATGGCATTAGTATTAGAACCACAAATCTTAATTGCAGATGAACCAACAACAGCACTTGATGTTAGCACACAAAATCAACTTTTAGAATTAATGAAGCGATTATATAAACATATCGAAACGTCTATTTTATTTATTACGCATGATTTAGGTATTGTATATCAATTTTGCGATGAAATGATTGTTATGAAAGAAGGCAGAGTTGTTGAGAGTGGTGATGTCAAAACTATTTTCAAAAATCCAAAATCTGACTATACGCGACGTCTTATTAATGCCATTCCGGATTTGCACGCACCTAAACAACCTAGAACTATAAGTGATCAAACATTATTGAAAATCGAAAATGTAAGTATTGATTATACTAAGAGTAATGGCAATGAATTTAGAGCAGTAAAAAATATTAATCTTGAAATTAAAGAAGGGGAATCATTAGGAATTGTAGGTGAGTCTGGCTCAGGGAAGTCTAGTTTAGCTAAAGCATTAGTTGGTTTAAACAATGTTTCTGAAGGAATGATTTGGTATCAAGACTTGCCGTTAAATTTATTTTCTGCTAAAGAAATGAAGTCTTTGCATAAGGATATACAAATGATTTTTCAAGATCCTTATTCCTCTATTAATCCTAAATTTAAAGTTATAGATATTATCGGTCGTCCTTTAAAATTATATCGATTTGTCACAACACATGAAGCATTAGTTAAAGAAGTGAAACGTTTATTAACACGTGTAGGGTTAGATGAAAGTTTCTTATATCGATATCCACATGAATTATCGGGTGGTCAACGTCAGCGTGTTAGTATTGCACGTGCCATTGCCATTAAACCTAAATTATTAATCTGCGATGAAGCGGTGTCTGCATTAGATGTTTCAATACAAAAGGATATCATTCAATTACTGAAACAACTTCAAGATGATTTAGGAATGACATATATATTTATTACACATGATATGGGTGTAATTAAAGACATGTGTGATCGTGTTGCAGTTATGCAATATGGAACAATTGTAGAAGTAAATGATGTTGAAAGTATTATTGAAAGACCACAAGAGACATATACTAGAAATTTAATATCACACGTTCCAGTGATACCTCATCGATAAGTTAACATAAAAATTAAAGGCACGACTCGGTTCAGCTAATTCTGACCGGGTCGTGCTTTACTTATAACAATCATTTAATTGAACAGGAGGTCATATTGAATCATTGTTACGTATAAATGGGATAAAGTATAAATTCATGGGAATAAAATTACAACTCTGAAATTTGTTTGCTTATAATCCAATTTTTATGATGCTTAAGTAAAATATTGTGTTCTTTTAATTCTTGAATAATATGTCCAGTTGTTTCACGTGAAATGCTAGCAAGATCACTAATCATTTGAATTGTTAAAAATGATTTGATTTCGTAAAATTCATCGTTATCATAACCAATCATGTGACATAAGTAGATTAATAGCTTAATCACGCGTGCTTTTGCACTTTTAGAACTTAAAGCCATATGATATTCAATTTGTTGTCTTTGGTTGTCACATAACAATTGATAGATTCTAATAAACACTTTATCGTTATTTCTACAAAGGTATTCGATTAATTCAATAGGAATGGCAATCATAATACAGTCTGTGATAGCAGTACACATTTCATTAGTTGTTTTGTCTTGAAATAAATTGTGCATGGGGAACAATTGATCATCTTTATTTAAGAGTCTGTATACATCACCATTCATATTAAAATGTTCTCTCAGTATATAACCGTCGATGAGATAATATACATGAGTTAATTCATCAGAAGAATAGTAAATAACTTGTCCTTTATTGTATTGCCTAACAATGCATTCATTTTTATACGGTTGTAGAGCTACGGCAGGGATGTTTATAAATGCGGCTAAACGCTCAAGACACTGCTCACTACGATTTGTGATTAATGAATTGTCGATTGTTGTGTTTCTAGATTGGTTGATTGTCATAAACGCACCACCTTAGTGATTAATGCTTGATTTGTGTGCCAACTTGTCCTTTGAAAGCGTCATAAGCATGTTCTAAATTAGTAATAATCGCACGTCGACCTTCACCGCTTTCAACAAAATCAATTGCTGCTTCAATTTTAGGGAGCATAGAGCCTTCAGCAAATTTACCTGCTTTAGCATAGTCTTTTAAAGTTTCTACATTAACTTGTGTTAATGCCTCTTGGTTAGGTTGATTATAGTTGATATAAACATTTTCTACGTTCGTTAATATCATTAGCGTATTAGCATCGATGAGTTGTGCTAAGCGTTCGCTGGCAAAATCTTTATCTATTACAGCTTCCACACCTTCATATGTGTCATTTCGCTTAATAACTGGAATGCCGCCGCCACCACATGCAATGATGATGTTTTGATTTTCTACTAATGTACTAATGAGTTGATGCTCTAAAATAGACACTGGCAAAGGTGAAGGTACCACTTTACGGTAGCCACGTCCAGCATCTTCTTTATATGTTGATTCTGGATTGTCTTTTTGTAGTTGGTCAGCTTCTTCTTTAGTGTAAAATGGTCCTATTGGTTTAGTAGGATTAGACATACGAGGATCATGTTCATCAATTTCTACACGCGTAATGACAGTACCTGCGCGTCTAGGACTATTAATCTCTGAAAGCACTCTGTTTACTTCAGTTTCTATCCAAAAACCAATCATACCTTGTGTCATAGATCCACAAACATCAAGTGGCATGGCAGGTGTTTGCGGACTATCAGCTTTAGCCTGTTGAATTAACATACTACCAATTTGTGGTCCATTACCATGTGATATAACAATATCAGCGTCTGTATTGAATAAAGGTTTGAGCGCTTGCATTGTTGAACGTATTGCTTTTCTTTGTGCGTCAGCGGAACCATCGTCAGTTTGAATGGCATTTCCGCCTAAAGCAATGACAATTTTGTTGTCCATAAAGTTTCACTCCTTACTTAGAATACATCTACGGCACCAGTTATTAATCTGATAATACCGATGATTGCTAGAATTGTGATTAATACAAAGAATATATAATCTAATTTTGTTAAAGGTTTTTTATTATTTTTTTGAACGGTTTGGTAAACGAACAGTCCTGGGATATAGAGCAACATGGTTAATAATAAGTAGTCTATTCCCGCAGCATAAATCAACCAAATCGCATAAATAGAAGATATAATACCGATTACCCATTGTTTTGTTGTAGCACGATCCTTAGTTAAGTATGTGTATTTAACTTGATAGAAAGCACTAAACATATATGGTATAAGAATGGCACTAGATGCCAATGAAAAGGCAAATTGATATGCACTTTCTGTAAACAACATACTGATTAAGAAAATTTGTACTAGTATATTTGTGATTAATAAAGAGTTAACAGGTGCTTTATTTTTGTTTTCCTTAGCAAACCATTTAGGAAATAGTCCATCTTTGGCAACTACAAATGGTAACTCTCCAGCTAATAATGTCCATCCTAGCCATGCACCTAGAACTGAAATAATTAATCCTATATTGACTAGCACAGATCCCCAATGTCCGACAATATGTTCTAATACTGCTGCCATTGATGGGTTAGATAACTCAGAAATGTGGTTTTGTTGTATAACACCTTGTGCTAGTACTGTCATTAAGAAATAGATGACTAATACTGAAATTAAGCCAATAACGGTAGCAGTACCAACGTCTTTTTTACTTTTAGCACGACTTGAAAAGACAACCGCACCTTCTATACCTGTGAAGACCCATACAGTTACAAGCATGGTACTTTTCACTTGGCCTAAAGTATCACCCCAACTGAACATACCAGTATCTCCAGATGTCATACCGAATAAACCTGCTTTAAATGTGTCAAAGTTGAAGACTGCTATCATACATACAATGACAAGTAAGATAGGGATTAATTTAGCTACAGTAACAATACTATTGATAAAGGCAGCTGTTTCTACTCCTTTTAAAATAAGGTAATGAACACCCCATAATAAGACAGAAGCTACGATAATACTTGGGAGTGTATTTCCGCCTTTGAAAATAGGGAAGAAGTTACCGACTGCTGACATTAATAATGTGGCATAAGCAACGTTACCTAGAAATGCTGCAAACCAATAGCCCCAAGCACTTGAAAATCCAATAAAATCACCGAACCCAGCTTGTGCATAACTATAAATACCACCATCTAAATCTTGTCTTTCATTTGTTAGATTTTGAAAGACAAAGGCTAGGGAAATCATACCAATTGCAGTAATGATCCAACCGATAATAATAGCTAAACCACCTGCTTGGTTACCCATGTCAGAGATAATGTTAAATGCACCGCCACCAATCATTGAACCAATGACGAGGCCAATCAAGGAGGTTTTACTTAGTTTATTTGTATCTGATTCGCTCATGTGTCATTTCTCCTTTGAATAATTAAGCAGGTTCAGTTAGTGATACGTATTTGGATGTATAGTGATATGAGGATATCTTAACTAAACCTGCATGTACTTTTTTGCTAACTATCCAAGCGTAGCAGCCATTACAGCTTTAATGGTATGCATACGGTTTTCAGCTTGATCAAATACTTTAGAATGTTTACTTCTAAAGATTTCATCAGTGACTTCCATTTCAGATAAACCATAGTCATCTTTAATTTGTTGACCGTAAGTTGTATTTGTATCATGGAAAGCTGGTAAACAATGTAAGAATATAGTACTGTCTTTACCAGTTTTATCGAACATTGCTTTATTGACTTGATAATCTTTTAATAAGTTAATACGTGATTCAAATTCACTTTCTTCACCCATAGATACCCATACATCTGTATAGATAACGTCTGCATCTTTAACGCCTTCATCAATATTATCTGTAATTGTTACAGAACCTCCGTCTTGTTTAGCACGTCTCTCAGCAATATCAACGTAGTCTTGAGAAGGGAAGAGTTCTTTTGGTGAGCAAATAGTTACATCTACACCTAGCATTGGACCTGCTACTAATAGTGAGTTTGCTACATTATTACGTCCGTCACCGACATATGTTAATTTAATTCCATCTAAATGACCGAAGTTTTCTTTAACTGTCATATAGTCTGCTAACATTTGAGTTGGATGCCATGCGTCAGTTAAACCATTCCAAACAGGGACGCCAGAATATTTTGCTAAATCTTCTACCATATCTTGTGAGAAACCACGGAATTCAATACCGTCGAACATTCTACCTAATACTTTGGCAGTATCTTCAACTGATTCTTTTTTACCTAATTGAATATCATTTTTTCCTAAAAATTCTGGATGTGCACCTAGGTCGATTGATGCTACAGTGAATGCTGCACGAGTACGTGTAGAATTTTTTTCAAATAGAAGTGCAATATTTTTGCCGTCTAAATATCGATGTTGAATACCTTGTTTCTTATAATCTTTTAAAGTAATTGCAAAGTCGATTAAATCGCTAAATTCTTTCTTAGTAAAATCGTCTTCTTTTAATAAATGTCTACCTTTTAAGTTAAGTGGTTGTTGAATTTCTGACATGATTCATTCCTCATTTCTTTAAAAGTTTAGTAAGTCGTTTATATTGGTTTGGTTAAATGTCTTCTCTATAAAGTGGTTGGCTCATACATCTTGGGCCTCCACGTCCTCGAACTAGTTCACTACCAGTAATTTCGATTACTTTAATACCTTTGTCTCGTAATAATTGATTAGATACATAGTTTCTGTCATATGTGACAACTACACCTGGGCGAATAGTTAACGTATTAGAACCATCGTTCCATTGCTCACGTGCGCCATCAATAACATCTCCATTACCAGTTGGAATAAATTCAATATTATCGATGTTTAATGCATTTTCTAATGTTTCTTTTAATTTGCTAGAATGTGAGATTTTAATATCTTTGCCTTGTTCATCTTTTTCAATTGTAAAGATGTTCATATTATCTTCTTCTTTGAAAATAGCGGCATGCATTGTAAATTTGTCATAATCAATCATTGTAAATACAGTGTCTAAGTGCATGAATGTACGACTATTTGGAATTTCGATAGCAAGTACTTTTGTAAATGTAGATTTGTCATCAAACAAAATTTGTCTAGATAATCGTTCAATAGCTTGTGCAGAAGTACGTTCTGAAATACCTATTGCAAGGACATCTTTAGACAAGATTAATTCATCGCCACCTTCAATGTTGAAAGGAGAGTTTCTATCTAACCAGACAGGTACATCATCGTTTTTGAATCGAGGATGATATTTCAAGATGTATGTCATAAAGATAGATTCACGACGACGTGCTCGCCAGTACATACGGTTAATTGTCATTCCTCTACCAACAGAAGCTTGAGGGTCTCTTGTGAAGTAAAGGTTTGGCATTGGATCTAGATAGAAAGGATAACGATCATCCATGTATTCTACTAGGTGGTTTGTTTCAAGTTGAATTTCTTCTTTACGTACACCAGCCATTACCTTTTCTACGAGTTCTTTATCATTCAAGCTAGCGAATAATTCTTTGATTTCATTCTCATGGCCAAGTACCGTCTTTTGAGATTCTTTTAAAATATCGTCAATGAATTGTTCACGTACAGATTTATCTGCGATTGCTTCAGCAGCTAAATCTTCTAAATAGACAACTTCAACACCTTCGTCTTTTAATACTTGTGCAAAACGGTCGTGTTCTTCTTGAGCAACTTTCAAATAAGGAATATCGTCAAATAACAATCCACTTAGATGATCAGGTACTAAATTCTCAAGTTCTTTACCTGGTCGTTTAAGTAATACCGTTTTTAATTTGCCGATTTCACTGTTTACGTGGATAGGTCCTGTTTCCATTGTTATTTCCTCCTTTGATTTAATACACCTAGAGTATAAAGCGCTTTCAAGTAATAGTTTGAGAAAAAATTCACAAATTTAATGTCTAAAACTTCATATAAAATATTTATTCAATGCAATATGATGATAAATTATGCATTATTTACGCATAAAACCTATATGTACATGTATATTCGATTAATATTATATAGAGTAATTAATATAATATTATTTTTTATTCGTTTGAATGTATTTATAGTCATGAGAGAGTAATTAATTATGCATTTTAATAAACATTTTCAATATTGTTATAAAAAAGTTTATAATAAATGTTAATTATGAGAAAAACTTCACATATCATTGAAGGGAAATTTGTTATGGTAATTGTGACGTATTTTGTCTGTATTTTATAAAATATGCAGATAAAGGAGTATAAAATATGAAAAAAAGTAAACGATTAGATTTAATATCAACAATCGTTAAAGACAATGACATTCATTCGAAAGCTGAAATTGTAGATTATATCGATAAACATTTTGGTATTAAATATAGTGTGGCAACGATTGGAAGAGATTTAAATGAGTTGAAAATCTATAAAATGCCTTCTGCCAATAATGAGCGTTATTATCGTAAATTTAATGATAATGCTCAAAATGAAGCAAAAACAAAACTTATTAACTTATATAAAGAAGAAATTGAGAAGGTAACGATTAAAGATAATTATCTTATCATTAAAACGTCTCCCGGATTTGCACAAAGTGTGAATTTTTATATTGATCAAATGAAATTAAATGAAGTGTTAGGAACAGTGGGAGGCAATGATACAATACTCATCTTAGTTGAATCAACAGAACTTGCAGCGTTTGTTCATTATCAATTATTTGGAGAGACGTATAATAATGATATTATTTAAAATGAATAAGTATACAAAAAGCCATTTCTATTTTTAATTCAAATAGAAGTGGCTTTTCGCATATTTATTAGAATTTATTCATGTAATGCAAGATGCATTGTGTTGGTAAAATCTTTTACTGTTGATTGGTTTGCATGTCTCGCTTGATATGCAAGATGCTGATCAAAGTGTTGTTTATTCGAAGTGATATCAGTTAATACATGGTTTAATGTTTCCACATCAGTCAAAGTGAATATATTTTCTGGTGCAATAAATGTATGTTGATGTATCACTTCGTCCCAAGCAAAGATGACATGTTGATGATGGAAAGCACGTGTAACAGCATTTTCAATTTCATTTCCTTGATTAATATCAAGATAAATATCACATCGTTGATATAGTGCTTCAAAAATATTTTTTGTAGCTGCCGGATATAGATGTACGTGATGATATTGGTCGAATGCCATTAATTTGGAAGACATCTCAGTCACAGCAGCAATGTGAAATTGTATATTTGGATGTGTAATAATTAAAGTCTCAAGTTGTGGAATATCATCAGAATTTGTCAGAATTAACGCATGATTTGAATATTGATTAGTTTTATTAAAATCATACAAATAACCAGATTGAAATACGCTTAAAGCTTGTTCTTGATTAAGTTGCGAAACGATAGTGTCATATTCTTTATAGTCAGGAATCATGACAGAGAATACACGTTGCAATGTATTATCAAGTAAGGACAACATATTTCCTGGGACATGGCCTTGACTATTTTCTTGCCAGAACAAGATACCTCTACCAGCTGTATTCATATGATGTAATACTAAGAAAGGTGTAGATAGTGAATTAATAATAATATCTGATAAATCGACTTGAATTTGTTGTAGATAGTATGTGATAAATTCGACTTTTGAAGCGAAGAAATGAGATTGACCTTGCCAATCTAAAACATAATCTCCAGTAACAAAGTTCTCATAAATCACTTCTTTACCTTCTCTTGTTAAATATTTCTTCAATATTGCTTTTTCTGCTAAATCATAAATCGTTTCCGCAAATTTAAAGCCATTCTTTGTATAATGATCTTCTGAACGTAGACGCCCTTTATCATCTAGCCATCTTACCCGACTAACAATCCTTGTCTTAAAGTGTGGACGATAAACGATTTCACCTCTAATATGACCCATATCTTTAATTTGAGCTGATTGACCATCACCGTTAATTTCCCAAAATGGGGGAACACTCACTTCGTTAAAGAATTTAGGACGATCATTATCATGAAGTTGATTAGCCGCAAAGAATTGATATGGGGATGTGACTTCATCAGGTAAGAATCCATCATCTTCGATACAAATAGTAAAATGTTGATTACCCGATAATTCTAATGTTTGGTGTAATAATTGTGTTGGTTGATTATAGTATTCAAATAAATTAATCATATAGCACCTCGTCGACTAAATGTTGCCATCTTTTAATCATTTCATTGGTCTCAAATGGCGTAGCAATATCATATGATTTCTGATGAGGGTCTTTGGGACCATTTTTAAAGTATTGAACTATTTTAGCAGCCATACGATCAGTAATCTCCTCAATGGACTCGTCTTTAGACGGTTTGTCTAGTAAGTAACCATTTTGACCATCTGCAATGAAAGTTGGATTTCCATAATTAACATTAAATCCAATCATACCTAATCCAGAACCAACAGCTTCCATAAGTGTTAATCCAAATCCTTCACTTTGTGAAGCAGATACAAATAATTCATATTGTGAATAAATGTCATCAAGATTAACGTGACCTCGTAAGTGAATAAAATCTTCAGCATGATAATCATGTATGATTTCTTGAATTTTATCACTTTCAGGACCATGACCATATATATCAAATTCCAATTGTGGAAAAGATTGTTTCGCTTTAATAACTGCGAGTGCAATCCAATCCACATGCTTTTCAGATGCTAATCGGGAAGCGGTTAGTATTGAGTATGGTTTACGATGTCCGTTCGGTAAACTTAATTGATTGAGACTTCCGACAGGTATTGTTCTGATACGAGGGCGGTCTGCAGTATAGTGACGAAACTGTTCAGACAATATTTGATTTTGTAGGTCTGTAGCAACGACATAGAAATCAATGTACTTTGCATTGGTAAATTGATATTCATAATAGTTATTCCATAATATATTAGTATCATCTGTGATATTATCACTGAAATGTTCAGCATGTATGACGACACCCACACGACTTTGACCTTTATTTTGTAGGACAGCTTGTCCAATATCAGTGGCTCGGTCTAATATTACTATATCTTGATTAGTTAAATTTAGTTGTTGAATAAAATAAGCAACAAAGGATTCTTTACTATAAAAACGTGCATCTTTAAATATATAAGAACGCGCATCGCCATCTATGATTTCTTGATAAGCAATAGTGCCATTTTCATTATAGAATTGTCGCATATATAGTTTCGCATAGTTGTCATAAGGTGCGTAGTATTCAGAAAAGACACGCACATAGCTATAGAAATCTTTGCGAATAAGCATACCATTAACTACAAATTCAGCACGATCAACATAAGGTTTATTTGCATTTTTCATATAACAAGTCACAAAAGTTTGTGATTGATGATCTAAATAAAGACGTTGGATTTTACCTTGAGCATCTACTTCAATTCGTGTAATGGTATTTCCAATATCATGTTTGAGCTGTTCTAAAGTATACGTCGTAGGGGCGATTGGAATATCTGTAAAATATTGATACATCCAAATAACTTCGCTATCTTTAAATCCTAAATTTTGTGTTAACGTTTGTATGTTTTCTGATGAAATAAAGTCTAAAAATATGAATTTTGCATCATCTTTTAAGTGGCGAAGCATTTTGGCACGATAACTTTGGGCATATTCAACACCACTACTCGCCCAACCTATACCAAAGTTGATATTATATATTGTCATCAATAGACCTCCTTTCTATGGGAAATGAATTGTTAAGTCATTATTTTTTTGTTGATCGATTATACTTAAACATAAGTTTCTAATAATTCTATGTTTAATGATATCTTCCATTTGTTTGAATGAATCTAAGGCTACTTTGTGATATTCAAAAATGGAATTTCGCTGACCTTTTTGACGTTGATTTACGTTTGATTTTAATTGTTGTAAGTAATCTACTTGCTCTATCCATGCAGAATCTATCGCTTTGAGTACTGATTTTCTAAGAAATTGTTGGAATAACTCCTCATCATTTATCTTATTTTTATTTAGTATTAGTTGGTGGTTAAATTGAGAAATTAATAAGTCGATAATGGCTTCATAATCATGGTTGTGAATTTCAAAATCATCTTTATTAAAGCTAAAACTTAAGTTTTTATAAATATATTTGGTGATGTCGTTTTCAGTTATATTTTTATAATTTTTAAAGTGATGATTGAATACGTCTCGTGCAATACTGTCATAGTCTAATGTATCTAAATGTTCACTTTCTAATATGCGATTACGTTCGCTATAAATTAACTGACGTTGTGTACTAATACTTTTCTCAAATTCATTTGCAGCTTCACGTGCTTTCATTCCTTCTTCTTCAGAAATGCGTTGAGCCTTTTTAACGATGCGCTTGATTTTGTTATTAAAAGTAGGGCTATCAGATAGATAGTCTGTATCTTGTTTCATTAATGTTGGATTGTCTTTTAATTTTGAATCACTCCAACGTTGTACTAGGTAATCATCTAAAGAGATAAAAATTTGTGATTGTCCTGGGTCACCTTGTCGTCCAGCACGTCCTCTTAATTGTCTATCTACACGACTATTTTCCATATGTTCATTAATTAATACGGTTAGACCACCAAGAGCATGTACGTCTTTTGAAAGTTTGATATCAGTACCTCTACCAGCCATACTTGTTGCAACGGTTACCGCACTTAATTGACCTGCTTCAGCAATCATTTGTGCTTCACGAGCAACGTTTTGTGCAATTAATAGGTTATTTGGAATATGACGACTAAATAATTCAGTTGAAAAGTATTCTGCTGCCTCTGCAGTTCGTGTAATCAGAAGGACAGGTCGTTGTTCTTTATGATAATTAATCACTTCTTCTAATATGGCATCATTTTTAATGTCTTCATTAACAAATACTCTATCAACCAAGTCTTCTCTTATAACTGGTCTGGAAGTTGGAATTTGGATAACAATTTTTGAATATAAATCGAAAAATTCTTTTTCAGCTAGTTTCCCAGTTGCTGTCATCCCTGAAAATCGTTGAAACTGCATAAACAGATTTTGGAAGGTGATAGTTGCCATGACACTCATATCATCTGAAATATCTAAGTTTTCTTTTGCTTCTAATGCTTGATTGAGTCCGACTTGCATTTTTGTACCTGGTAGCATACGACCTGTTATACGGTCGATCAGCATAATTTCGCCATCCATAACAATATAATCTAGATTAATATCAAACAGGTATTTAGCACGTAAGGAAAGGTTAATATTCCTTACTAAATCTAAATATGGACCTCCATATATATTTGGTACATTAAAGTAAGTATTTGCTTTTTCAATGCCTTCTTCAGTTAACCAAATTTCACGTTTGGTCTTTTTCATTTTAAAGTCTTTATCTTCTTCAAGTGTTGCGACGAATGCTTTAACTATTTCGAATAGGTTAGATTGAACTCTTGGTGCACCAGAGATGACTAGTGGTGTTTGAGCTGCATCTAATATGATTGAATCTACTTCATCAATGATGCCAAAGTATAATTCAGGTAAAAATTTACTTTCTTTAGTATCTGCTAAGTTATCGATTAAATAATCAAACCCTAAATTTCCGTTGGTAGTATAAATAATATCATGGTTATATAACGCTTGTTTCTCTTGGTTAGATATAGGACCTTGAGGATTCTCTATAAATCCCAATGATGCAGTGAGACCTAACCATTCATACAACGGTTTCATTTCTAAATAGTCACGTTTTGCTAAGTAATCATTAGTTGTAATAAGAAAAACAGAATTGCCTGATAAGGCGTTTAAGTATAAAGGCATGGTAGCCGTTAATGTTTTACCTTCACCAGTTTGCATTTCAGAAATATTGCCCTGGTGCATCACAATGGCACCTAATACTTGGACGTCTTTATGATACATACCTAATACACGTTGTGAAGCTTCACGTATAACGGCATAGGCTTCTGGTAATAAATCATCGAGTGTATTCTGTTTACTATTTAAACGCTGTTTAAAATCTAGTGTTTTTTGTTGTAATTGGCTGTCAGTGAGTTGCTTCATTTCTTCACTATAGTTATTGATTTGATTCAACAATTTGTATAGTTTTTTTAGTCTAATATGGTTAATGGCGGTATTTACATTGAGATTCATAGTTATCCTCCTTTCATTTAGTGATATTGCGAAGATTAATTATAATCACTATTCATACGAGTATGTCGCATAATTTGATTGACCAATGTCACGTTTTGATGTGATTGTGAAGTCTGATTGTCATTGTTATTATCATTAATATTTTCTTGAGGTTCCTTTGGAGAATCACTCATCTCGGTTGCATGGTCTAATTCGGTTAATATAATATTTTTAAATTTAAGATGATGACATGCTGCGTTCATAAGTCGAATGTCATAACTATATGCTTCATTAGGATATTTAAATTCACTTTCATCTTCTTTGATAATGACTTGTTCAAGTTGAGTGCCATTCTTTAAATAAAAAGTCACAATAACATACACACTATGCTCAGGAACTGCTGCGATATTTAACGAAATATGATAATGATAGCCCCTTTTTAACATGGGAAGTTTAGGCGGATGTCCATCTTTATCAAATAACGTTGAAGGTTCCCATAAATTGATTTGCAATCCTGAGGGCATCAATTGGTTCTCATAATATGTGTAATTATCATGGAATTGTATTATAGCGCCGTGTTGATAAGTATGACGTGTTACTTTTCGCCATCTTACTTCTAATCTTTGATTATTCTGCATGACTGTCTCTCCCAAAATGATCTTTAAGTAATATATGGTAAAAGTTCATAAACCAATTAACTACGGTAGGTGTGTCATCATTATGTCGTCCTGGCACAGCTTTATTCATTAAATGAACATTCTGTTGACTGAATATAGGTAACAAGTCTTCAAACGCAGATTGATCATAGTCATCGTTTTCCATATAAGTGATTGCAATAGTTGTATCACTAATATGACTATTGGAAAAAACGTTCCAAAATTTATTATCTAATTGTTTTATATGATTTATTTCATTTGAGTCAGACAATTGATAGTTAGATGATAGGGCGATATCTAAAGAAGTTTCGAAATCATTAGGTCGCAATAACTTCATATTTTCCGCAATTGTACCAACATTGACTAATGGTTTTCCGACATTAATACCTTTAGGATTTAACTGTGCACCATAATATAAAGCGCCAAAAGAACCCATGGATAATCCTGATAAGATTAAATCACTTTTATTGAAACCGAGTTGATTTAATGTATCGTTAATGACTTGTTTTATACCATTTTCATAAGTTTCAGATCCTAAATAGAATGCGCCACCTTGAATACGTGGATCACTGACTAATAAGAAGGGTGCACCTAGTTGTTGCATTAGGTAGAAAGCTTCAAACCCCTCTGCTTCACGATAACCACTAAAATAAACATTAAGCGGTGGCTTAAAATCACCAGGATTAAAGTAATAAAAGAATTCTTCTCGCTTTTCATCAACAAAACGTTCGCTACCTAGAAGGAGATGACCAAATTCAATATGTGACAGACGTTTATGAACTGCACCAATATGAATAGTGCCATTGCCTTTCGCTTTGACGGACGTTGAAATATATGCAGAGTACGGTCGACGTCTTAAATAAAGTGGTTCCTTAAGTTCCTCTTCACTCAGCACAAATGTTTCAAGTATACCTTCTTCTGGATTAAATGATACTAGTCTGAAAGTATACTCTAATGTTACGTCGCCTTCAGTATGAAATTCTGGCCATACTTCTATGACTTTATCTTTATCATAAATAAGATTTTGTTGCCAATTAAGAATAGGTATGAAATGGTCACCAAAATCACCTTGGAATTGTATTTCTTTATTTCCAAAGTAAGTCACATTTATATGTTTGGGCGAAAACACATGGGTAAGAGCAGGACTAACCTTATCCCCATATTGTCCAGGAAATGAAATCGACAATAGTTTATCGTGTAATTCATCAGTTGTATTGTAATGAATAGGGCGGATAAGATATTTTTGTACTAAATCTAATTCTTCATATCCACTTGGCCAATAAATTTCATCTACAAGCGTATTATAAGGACGACTAACAATGTTAATTAAGTTAGCTAAATGATCAGTTAAATTGGTTTGGATAAAGACTAGATCGAATTGTCCATTCTCTTCAACAATTTCCTCAATACTTTCAATATAGTTACTTTCAAATTCGAACAACTTCGGATCAAAGTAATCCCAAGATACTTCTGGACTATGGTTAAATAAATGTTCTAAATCAGAACCACCAATTTGTAATGCTTTAAATTTTCGTGGCATTATTTCTCACCTTCTAAAAATCGATCAAGTTGTTGGATAATATGACCAGATCCTAAGTCATTAATCATATTAGTGTTATAAGTGTAAGCGTGATTCCAATGCTTTAATGTACTTAAAAAGTAATCTAATGCAAATGGAACATCATCATATTGATGAATGATATAGCCATTTTCAAGATGTATGACATAACTACCTTGATGAATATTGATTTGAGGAATTCTAACACTGATACTTGAAATTTGTAAGTATAAATTAGGTTCATCACTTAAATCTATCACAATTCTTAGACGTGATAATAGTTTAATCAAATCCTCTTCAAATGGGACTGATTGAATTTGAATCAGTTCTTCAAATTCCTCAGGTTCTTTTGCTTGTACTAATTCTGATTTGGCAAGGTCATTGTTATCAGATTCATTATAGCTTTCGTTAACATCATTAATTAAATTCAATAACCATTGCTCAAGTTGCGTAGCATCCTTTTTAGTTAAAATGATTAATCTGTATGATGTATGGCGTTTAAGATACGTAATTATATGATGTAATACGTTTTGTAAATCATTATCATTCATGTCATCTATCCAAAGACCAATGTAAGTTTTATTTAGTTGACTACTAAGATTGGATAATGTTTGAGTATCGAAAGGGGTGAGTCTTAATATTTCAGGACTTAATGATTGATTCGTAATTAGATTTTTCAATGCTTTTTCATTTTCTTTAGTATCAACAATCCATTTATTACTGTGAGCCATAGTTTGAATAAAGGATTCATCAATTGTATGATTTCGTTTATTAAAAACGGAATAACATACACGAACGTCAGGTCTGATAGTGTTGAATATTTTATTATGCAAAGTATTTGATGCGACAATAAGTTGATCGTTCGAATTCATTTCATCATTACAGTATGCATTAAAACGTTCTTCGATTAACTCAACCATTGATGGATAGGAATTTGAATTGAACTTATATTGGTGGTTGGACATAACTTCAACATGGTTTGTTTCGAGATTCTCGCGTAGAATCACGTCACCAGAAGCGGTTAGATAATCTTGAAATGCCTCTTTACCTTCTGAGTAATAACGTATAGCACTTAAATAACCACGTTCATCGAATATATATCTGCGTACACGTATACTGTTTTCATAATCATCTACTACTATTAGATAGCCATCTTGATTGAAATAAATGCGAGATTCATAGTTATCTTTCATAGCTTGTATTAAATAAGGTGAATAAAAGAATTCTGTATTCTCAGGCCACTCTAAATCTTCAAATTGAAATGATCGAGATGGTAGTTGATCGAAATCTTGAATCTCATCAAATAGTGACCAAACATTCGCTTCATATAAATCATATTTATGCAAAAATAAACGCAAATTTGGGTTAAAACTTAAATGTAAAAGTTTGAAAGGTTCGTCGTTTTTTTCGTGCATAGACATTAAACTAATAGAATCATCAAATTCAATCATTGCACTTTTTAAGTAAAATGGCTGGTTAAGATTACGCCACCATTTATCTCCGTTGTACCAAGCTGGAACAAAATATTTCATACCTTACTCCTTACCAATATTTGTTTAAAAATGATTTGTATTTATCAAAATATAAATATGTTCGTATTGTTTCTACAATATTAATCGTAATGTAAATCAAAATAATAAATTGAGTGAATATCGAAATTTGTGCTGAAATACCAGATATAAAAATCGAACTAATTAAAGGTAAACTAATAATGAATCCAATGACAAATGCACCAATTGCACTAATTCGCTTAGCTCTATGATTTAAATAATGTTGGGTCATTTTACCAGGATAAATACCTTCAAAATAGTAACCACTTTTCTGGAAATCTTTAGCTATACGTTTCACATTTAACATCATTCTTGATAAACAATAATTTAAAACAATGAGCATCACAATGAAAATAATAACGCCTAATGGATTATCCAATTCCAAAAATGAAGGACGATATTTAGCATTACCCGTTATCCATCTACCAGCTAAATGGACTAATACGCCTACTAAGAAAAATAATGAAAAGTTAAACATGATTGAGATACTTCCAGCGGGATTTAACTTCCAAGAAACGTAAGTATCTTTTTGAGAAGTACTAATATTCATAATATCTTTATAAATCATGTGATATTCAATTAACTCTATAAATAATAAAAGTACAAGTACGACAAAAAGCATAATGCCACCTATGATTATAGTTATTCCATCAATATGCTCGAATTGTTTATTTTGAAAAATAGATTTAATAATACTTGCTAGTACAATAGGCGTCGGCCCAGCAATTCCATAAACTGTATTTTGATCAGCTAACCATACAAGTAACATTGTTCCTGTTAATAGGATAAGTAACAATAAAGCAAAGTTTGCATGATATATCATACCTTTATTAATATACTCGCTTAAAATGAAATAGCCTTGGATAATGGCTAATAAAATAGTGAAAAAGCGTTCTTTGTAACTACGTTCTAGTCGAGTTTGTTTTTGACCTTTTTCAATATCTCTATAAGAGAGTAAAGTCATGATAATCATTGTAGTTAACCATGGACTTAAACCTAATGAGAATAGATTTAGAGTTGTAATATCGCCACCAACATTTGAAATGGCTAGATTCAGAAAACCTTGTGAATGTGGTGATGATTTCATGTCAGCAATTTTAATATTACTGCCCAATATGTATATGAAAATAATCATTAGGGTGAAAAGAATCCGTTTATATAAAATTTTATATTCAATATTTTTAATGTTTTTGAAGTTCATCTTATTTCCCATAATAATCCTCTTCTTAAAATGATTATAAAGAGGCAAAAGCGCTCATTATTTAGTAGTCATTAAAGTACTTTGAAATAATAATGCTTTCGCCTCTATTTTATTTTACTTAGTTATTTTTATCTTCTTTACGATCTTTTTTATCTTTTCTAGATTTTCTAAATATAGCAAGACCAAAAATCAATGACAATAGTCCAGATAATAATCCTTTAGATTGGTTATCATTTTCACCAGTATCAGGTAATGCTTCTGAATCATCTTTAGTATTGTGATGTTGTGTTTCAGATGATTGGTGTGTTGGATCAATGATATTTGCCTCACTAGATGATGTACTCATGCTTGATGAGTTAGATTGAGATGTACTGTCTGATGTTGATGTACTCATACTTTGACTTTGAGATGTAGATGCACTTTCACTTGGTCTAATAGACGAAGATGTTGATGTGCTACTACTAGTTGAGTTACTACCACTCATTGAATGACTGAATGAGTCACTATGACTTGGTGTTTCAGACGTACTATGGCTATTGCTTGCTGATCTACTATCGCTAGTTGAATCACTATGACTTGTTGGTTCAGACGTAGACGTACTAGCACTTGTTGAATCACTGAATGAAGTACTATTTGTATGGCTTTGTGACTGACTTATAGATGTTGATGTTGAAGTACTATCAGACGTTGAAGTGCTTGCACTATCGCTTATAGACGTGCTCGTACTATCACTCGTAGATGTACTGTCAGAGATCGAAGTACTTGTACTAGCAGAGTCGCTTATGGAAGTACTCATACTATTAGATGTGGAAGTACTATCTGAAACAGAAGTGCTTGTACTGTCGCTATTAGACGTACTTGTGCTGATAGATGAGCTTTCACTTATAGACATACTAGTTGAAGTACTAGAACTATCAGAAAGTGACGTACTTGTGCTAGTTGAGCCACTTAGAGAAGTGCTCGTGCTGCCAGAAAGCGATGTACTTGTGCTAGTAGAACCACTCAATGAAGTACTAGTGCTATCAGAAAGTGACGTACTTGTACTAGTAGAATCGCTCAATGACGTGCTTGTACTGTCAGAAAGTGACGTGCTCGTGCTAGTAGAACCGCTTAGAGAAGTGCTCGTGCTATCAGACGTTGAAGTACTTGCACTTGTAGAACCACTCAATGACGTGCTTGTACTGTCAGAAAGTGACGTACTCATACTAGTTGAGCCACTTAGAGAAGTGCTCGTGCTCTCTGATGTTGAAGTACTTGCACTTGTAGAACCGCTCAATGACGTGCTCGTACTGTCAGAAAGTGACGTACTCATGCTAGTAGAACCGCTTAATGACGTGCTTGTACTATCCGAAGTAGAAATACTTGTACTAGTCGAACCACTCAATGACGTGCTCGTACTGTCAGAAAGTGATGTGCTCGTACTAGTCGAACCGCTTAATGACGTGCTTGTACTATCCGAAGTAGAAGTACTTGTACTAGATGACTCACTTAACGAAGTGCTTGTACTATCAGAAAGTGACGTACTCGTGCTAGCTGAACCACTCAATGACGTACTAGAACTGTCAGAAAGTGACGTGCTCGTACTAGATGATTCACTTAACGAAGTGCTCGTACTATCAGAAAGTGACGTACTCGTGCTAGTCGAACCACTCAATGACGTACTTGTACTATCCGAAGTAGAGGCACTATCACTAGATGAGTCGCTCAATGACGTACTAGAACTGTCAGAAAGTGACGTGCTCGTACTAGATGATTCACTTAGAGAAGTGCTTGTACTATCAGAAAGTGATGTACTCGTGCTAGTCGAACCACTCAATGACGTACTTGTACTATCCGAAGTAGAGGCACTGTCACTAGATGATTCACTCAATGACGTACTAGAACTGTCAGAAAGTGACGTGCTCGTACTAGTCGAACCACTTAGAGAAGTGCTTGTACTATCAGAAAGTGACGTACTCGTGCTAGCAGAACTGCTTAATGAAGTACTTGTACTATCTGAAGTAGAGGCACTATCACTAGAAGACTCACTCAATGACGTACTAGAACTATCAGAAAGCGACGTACTCGTACTAGTTGAACCACTTAGAGAAGTGCTAGAACTGTCAGAAAGTGACGTACTCGTGCTAGTCGAACTGCTTAATGAAATACTTGTACTATCTGAAGTAGAGGCACTATCACTAGAAGACTCACTCAATGACGTACTAGAACTATCAGAAAGCGACGTACTCGTACTAGTTGAACCACTTAGAGAAGTGCTAGAACTGTCAGAAAGTGACGTACTCGTACTAGATGAACCACTCAATGATGTACTAGTACTACCTGAAGTAGAAGTACTTACACTATTAGATAATGAAGAACTTATGCTAGATGATTCACTCATTGATTCGTTCGTACTAGTAGAAAGAGACGTTTGTGTACTAGCTGAGTCACTTGTCGATGTGCTTGCACTGTCTGAAAGTGACGTAGAAGTACTCATGCTAGATGAATCACTCACAGAGGTACTCGTACTAGCAGAAATAGACATACTAGTAGAATTACTTACAGACGTACTTGCACTATCAGATGTCGAAGTGCTTGTACTAGCAGAATCACTCAATGACGTACTAGAACTATCAGAGAGTGACGTAGAAGTACTAGTAGAATCACTTAGAGAAGTACTTGTGCTATCAGACGTAGACGTACTTGTACTAGATGAGTCACTCGTAGACGTGCTTGCACTGTCAGAAAGCGACGTAGAAGTACTCATACTAGATGAATCACTTACAGACGTGCTCGTGCTGTCAGAGACAGAAGTACTAGCAGAATCACTTAGAGAAGTACTTGTACTATCGGACGTCGATGTACTTGTACTAGTAGAGTCACTTGTCGACGTGCTTGCACTATCAGAGAGTGATGTTGATGTACTAGTCGAATCACTTAGTGAAGCACTTGTACTATCAGACGTAGAAGTACTTGTACTAGTAGAGTCACTTGTCGACGTGCTTGCACTATCAGAAAGCGAAGTAGATGTACTAGTACTAGTTGATTCACTTACAGAAGTGCTCGTGCTATCGGAGACAGAAGTACTCAATGAATCACTTGTCGACGTGCTTGCGCTATCCGAAGTGGAAGTACTTGTACTAGTAGAGTCACTTGTCGATGTGCTTGCACTGTCAGAAAGTGATGTAGAAGTACTCGTACTAGATGAATCACTTACAGAAGTGCTCGTGCTATCTGAAACAGAAGTACTCAATGAATCACTTAGTGAAGCACTTGTGCTATCCGAAGTGGAAGTACTAGTACTAGACGAATCGCTAGTCGACGTGCTTGCACTATCAGAAAGCGATGTAGAAGTACTAGTACTATTTGAATCACTCACAGACGTACTCGTGCTGTCAGAAACAGAAGTACTCAATGAATCACTTAGTGAAGTACTTGCACTATCCGACGTAGACGTACTAGTACTAGTAGAATCACTCATAGATGTACTAGAACTATCAGAAAGTGATGTCGAAGTACTAGTACTAGATGAATCACTTACAGAAGTGCTCGTGCTATCTGAAACAGAAGTACTCAATGAATCACTTAGTGAAGCACTAGCACTATCAGAAGTTGAAGCACTCGCGCTATCCGACATAGAAGTACTAGAACTTTGAGATTCACTTACAGAAGTGCTTGTGCTATCAGAAGCTGACATGCTGTTACTTACTGATTGGCTATCAGACATGGACGCACTAGTACTTTGTGAGTCACTTAGTGAAGCACTTGTACTACCAGAAGTTGAAGCGCTAATAGAATCGCTTAATGACGCACTTGCACTATTAGAAACTGACATGCTATTACTTACTGATTGACTATCAGACAAGGATGCACTAGTACTTTGTGAGTTACTTAGTGACGCACTTGTACTACCAGAAGTTGAAGCACTCGTAGAATTACTTATAGATGCACTAGTACTATTTGATGACGAAATACTATTACTATTAGATGTACTATTTGAAGTACTTGTACTATCAACTGTTGAAGTACTTTGTGAGTTAGAAATAGAATCACTTTCTGCATTTCTTCCAATATTCCAAGTAAATGTTTTAGTAGTTGTATTATTACTAGCATCTTTAGATGTAACTGTTACAGTATAGTCACCCATTGTAGTAGGTGTGCCACTAACTGTTTTAGTTGTAGGATCATAAGTTAAACCTGGTGGTAATCCAGTTACAGTATCAGTTGTTGAACCACTGTTGTCACTTGTATCAATTGTTACGTTATTAATAGGTGATAGTACTTGGTTAGATTGATTATTAATATTAATAACCGGATTAGTAGTATCCACTACATTAATGTTAAATGTCGATGTAGACGAATTACCGGCTTGATCAACTGAAGTGACAGTAACAGTATTATTTCCTAATTGTGTAGGAGTTCCAGTAATTGTGTTTGATGCTGAATCATAACTTAATCCAGAAGGTAGACCTGTAACAGTATTTGTAACAGTGCCAGTACCATTATCTGTTGTATTCACTGTAATAGGTGAAATTGGGCTATTAATTTCTTTAGTTTGATTAGACATGTTAATAGTTGGTGCCTGTACATCTTTATAAAAGACAGTTATAGCTTGCCCTGCATTTGTTAATTTAACTGTTTTATTTGTTGCGTTATATGTTGGTGCATATGTACTATCTATATTTACTAATTGATAACCTTTAGCCGTAATCGCGCTTTGTTGATCATCAATAGTGACAGTATTGTCTACGTCTCCAGCCAGTGTTTTAGCTGCAACGATTTCTTTACCAGTATCGGCATCAACATAGTGAACTTGTGCCGTAGCAGTTTCAGTATACGTGAATGAGTCAATTTCAACTTGTTGTAAATTTCGAGCTCCACCAGTAGACGCTGTCATAGATAGCGAGAAGTTAGTATTTTTACTGGCTTTAATCCAATCAGAAATATTTCTAGTCCACGTTTGTCCAGCATATGTTACTGTCATGACTTTCGTATCACCATTATAATCAATGATAAAATCTTGGAAAGTACCATTAGGTTGTGTTGTTAATTTAGCCGCATTAGCAGTTTTTGTATTATCTGTATAAGTTGTTGCTACGCCTGAATTATTTGTTGTTACAAATGCACCGAATGCGCCACCGCCACCTACACTAGCAGGGTCTTTATTAGCTTTGGCAGATGAGTTAGGTTGTGAGGTATTATGATAAGTATCTAACTTAAAGCCGAAAGCATTATTCAAGCCACCAATACCTAAGGCAGCCCCTTCTTTACCAATTTGTCCGAGTGTACCTGGTGAAAAGGCGAAACCGATACCATCGCCACCAGTGACGCCGTCTGGAGAAGTTCCTTCATAACGAGTTCCTAGGTTAACTTTACCTTCAAAATGGAAACTTTTATTTGAGTCAATTTTAGTACCTAGAGATATAGCACCTTTTTGTCCGCCAACATCTGGAGTTAATGTTGCAACACCAGTACTTTGATCGTATGTTGCAGAACCGCTAGTTGTGAAATGATCAGTAAAGTTATCCTTATCAACTACGACCTGTGAAGTTGTAGGTGCAATTGGTGATGCTGTTGTTGCTGCAGCTGCTAAACGATTGACCGCTAATCTACTAAATGCACGTACTTTAGTTGTACTAGTCGATTTACTAGATTCACTAGCAACCGGTGTAGTGACAACACTCTCAGAAGCAGTATGTGTCATTCTTTCATTAATATATGATGTTTTATTCGTAATCGCTTCACTATTTACTGTATTTTGTTTTGGGGATTCACTTGATGTAGCACCTGCAGATGATTGACTGTCGGTATTTTTCGTTGAAGCTTGAGATTGAGAGTCTGGTGAAGTTGATTTAGTTTCACTTGAAGTACTTGTTTTACTTTCATTTGTAGCTGTTTCTGATTTCTGCGATTGTGAATCAGATGAATTATCGTTAGATGATGAAGTAGATTTTGTACTTTGAGAATTTTTTGAATCATTTTTGCTTGCTTCAGAGTTACTATGGTCTGATTGACTAGACTTAGAAGCTTGCTCTGAATCAGAATTCTGTTTGTTAGTTTGATCAGTTTCACTATGTTGTTCAGATTTATTTTCAACGCTTTCACTAGATTGTGTATCTGATTTCTCGCTACTACTAGACGTAGATTGAGTACTATCAGTTGTGTCATTTTTTTCAGAACTTTGTGTTTTTTCTGATGAAACAGATTCACTTTTCGCTGTGTTTTCACTATTGCTTGCATGTTTAAGTTCAGTTGAATTTTGATTTGCGACTGCTTGACTTTGTGTAGAAAGCTCTGAAGTTACAGGTAATTCAGAAGCTGCCATTGCTTGATGATTATGTAACATATTAACTGTAAAAGCGCCACCTGCTATTGTAGAAGCTTTTATAGCATTTCTTTTTACAAAGTTACCTTTTTCTTTACCTTCATCAGAATCTTCCATTGTATGATTGGAAAAGATAGGTAATCCCATGATTCGCATTAATTTAATTTCTTTGATACCTGATTTAATCCAATGTTTCCCAGATTTATATAATTTAACCCGAGATTTTTCGTTTTCTAAACTGTGTTTTAAATTTCTTTGTCTTTTTGACATTGAACCATACTCCTTTAAATGTTGCTGTGTAAGAATGGGTTAGTCTCAATGTAATAATACACTAATATTTAACTTCATATTACGTAACAAATATATCACACTTTGAGATTAAAAAATATTAATATTATTTGGAAAATAAAATTGTTATCCCATTACAACGAATAGAGTGAAATTCAATAAGTTTGTATAATATATTTGTTGTAATACAAGTATAACTATTCACAAATCTATTTCTAAAAAAGTTTTTTGTAGCTATTATTTTTGAAAACATTTAAAAATTTATAAAAATCAAAATAAGTGTAAATGATTTCTGTGAGAGGACACTGAGGTTTGTCTGACGTCAACGTGCTCGTGGTCTAATTTAGAACTAATATTCTAAAATTTTTAAGTACAATCGAAACGTAAAATTCAATAAAAAGCAATGATAAATACTTTAAAATAAGTGAACTACTGTAAACATTTATCTTCAATAAATCTTTACAAAATCTTTACAATTCCTTAATTTAAGTTTTTTTGTATAGAAAGTTGGGGATTAAGAAATATCTAATATAAAGGAGAGACTAACAATGAAACATACAAAAACAATAGCTTTATTATCATCGGCAGCCATTTTATTAGGTGCGTGTGGCAATGGAGGTAGTGATTCAGCTTCAAATAAAAAAGACGAAGGTACAAAAGATACTACTGTAGCAGTAAAAGATATTAAGACAAATCCTGAAGATGCGATTAAAAAAACGCAACAAACATATAAAGGTCAAGATTTAAAAGATATTTCATATGAAAAATCAAATGGCGACTGGGTATACAAAGTTGAACAACAAGACACTAAGAATAACAAAGAATCAGAAGTCATTATTAATGACAAAGATAAAAAGGTAATTCATAAAGAAACTGAAAAAGGCGAATCTAATAATTCTAATGATTCGTTTAAATATAGTGATGTAAAAGATTATAAAGATGCCATTAAATCTGCTCAAAAAGAATTTGACGGTGACGTTAAAGAATGGTCATTATCTAAAGATGATGGAAAATTAGTTTATGATTTCGACCTACAAAAAGGTAAAGAAAAACATGAAATAACAGTCGATGCTAAAACAGGTAAAGTATTAGATAATCAACAAGATGATTAGTATATAATAGAAAATCGTATTTGAAAAAGCAACCTAACGATGTGTTAGGTTGCTTTTCGTGTGTCTGAATATTCTATTTAAAAATTAATATAGTTCTAATAATTTCTTCCAATTATATGAGATCATTACAGCAATACTCATAACTAGAAGTATAATTACAAGTTCTGAAGCCATATAACCTTGTGATAGATGTACCGTAAATAATGCGCCTAGCATAATAACGATAAAACCAGCAGCAACGTAATTTGAAAGTAAACCTATAATCATAAAGATACCACCAATAAATTCAAACAATCCTAATAAAATGCCTAAAAATGCTGGAAAGCCTAAGCCAGCCATCATTTCCATAGGTTCTTTAAATCCACTAAATACCTTTTGTGAACCATGTATTGTAAAAGTGACACCTAACATAAGTCTAATTAATAATAATCCTATTCTCATAGCGTATAACTCCTTTTGTATATTTTATATACCTGATATAACAGTTATATTACAATACTAGCTATTTACATTCAAGAACAAATCAGATATTTATTGTAACTAAACAATTAAAAATAGATTACAAAATGTAATAAAACGATAAAATGCTATAAATTTTAAAAAATAAAGTCCTTCTTACTTTAGAAATACATATTTTACAAAATTTGATAATAAAATTTTAATAGAGTAAGTCAATTACGTTATAATACTTATGTTCATATAATATATACATAAATACCAAATTAGTTTAGAGTGAAATTAAGTAGGGCACTTATAAACATAGGTATATGCAAATTACATATAGTAACTAAATGATATAAAAATATTAATAGGGGGAACATCATTGAAAAAAGTTTTGACCAGTATTCTGATGATAATTATGTGTTTAATCGTTGTATCACCAACTGTTTTAGCATCACAGTCACCTGTAGACGTAGCTAAACAAGAAAAACAAAACATTGATAAGCAATACAATCCAAAAGGTATGATAGTAACTACTGAGGATGGACAAATACTCTACAATTATCACGACAAAAAACAAGTTGATCCAGCTTCAACAACCAAATTGATGACAATGAATTTAATATACGATGATATTAAATCCGGAAAAGTGAAAATGAACGATAAAGTAAAAATTACATCAAGATACGAAAAAATGTCAGAATTACCTAATTTAACAACATTTCCTTTAAAACAAGGTGAAACTGTTACAATCAATCAATTATTGAAACAAGCAGCATTAGAATCAAGTAATGCTTCTACGTTAGTTTTAGCTGAACATATTGATGGCAATTCTTCAAAATTCACAGATAGAATGAATAAAAAAGCAAAAGAATTAGGTATGAAAAATACAAAATTTACTAATCCAAGTGGAGCAAATAATAAAGTATTACAACCATATGAACCGAAAAAATATAAAAATGATACTATTTCTCATACATCTGCACGAGATATGGCTATACTCAGCACAAATTTGTTAAAAGAACATCCGGATGTTTTAAAAATTACAAAGCTTTCTAAAGATACACAATCTAATCAAGAGCTACATAATACAAATACGTCATTACCAAATGAAGCAGATACTATGAAAGATGTTGATGGATTGAAAACAGGTACTAGTGACAATGGCTATAATCTAGAATTAACAGCTAAACGACACCATTTAAGAATCGTTACTAGCATATTTAATGTTATGCCCTATCCTGATGAACAAGCTAAACACGCACGTCAAAAACTTGCGAATGCTTTAACTGAGCATGCTTTTAAACAATATGAATACCGTAAAGTTGTTTCAAAAGGGGAACATAAGATAGATGGTAAGGAATACGAAGTTAAAAAAGATTTATATGATTTAGTTCCAAAAGATAAGAAAAAATATAAATTGAAAGTTTCTAAAGACAATCGATTATACGTTGATTATGATAGACAATTTATAAAAGATCATCACGCCCCTAGCGTTAAAGTTGAAACTACGACACATTGGGGCATGATTTTCCTTTACATACTTATGGCGGTCGTAGGCCTTGTACTACTTGGTATGCTTACAATTATTGGCATCAAAATTTATTTTAAGAATAATAAATAAATATATAAATTGAGATAACTAACCTACCACTTTATGGATAAGAATTTATATTAAGAGCTATTAAATTGACAAAAACATAAGTAACTGCAAAGATTACATTTATATATATAGATTAATTGCTTTTAAATTAACCTTTATAACTAGAAATACGGAGGGGTTTATAATGAAAGTAGGAATTATTGGGGCTTCAGGTAAAGTTGGACAACTTATTTTAGAAGAAGCAGTAGATAGAGGAAACCAAGTAACGGCTATCGTAAGAAATGCATCAAAAGTTTCGAACTCAAATGTAGATGTCATTGAAAAAGATATTCATGATTTAACTACTTCTGATATTACAGCATTTGATGTAGTGGTAAATGCATTTGGTGCACCATTAGGCGATTCAGAAGGTCATATTAATGCAGGTCGTCATTTAATTGATATTTTAAAAGGTACAGATACTAGAGCAATTATTGTTGGTGGTGCAGGAAGCTTATATGTTGATGATGCTCACACTACTAAACTGATTGACACTGAAGAATTTCCAGATGTAGTCAAACCAACTGCAATAGGCCAAGGACAAAACCTTGAAGAATTACAAAATGCAGAAGGAATTACTTGGACATTTTTAAGTCCTTCAGCTGAATTTGATTATGAAGGTGCAAGAACTGGTAAATATAAATCTGGTAAAGATCAACTATTAGTGAATTCTAATGGAAAAAGTTATATTAGCTATGCTGATTTTGCAATAGCTATTGTAGATGAAATTGAAAACCCACAACATATTAATGAACGTTTTACAGTTGTAGGCGAAGAAAAATAATAAAGTTATCACTTTTATCATAAAGTAAGGCGGAAATTTTGAGTTGATATTCAATTCAAAATCTCCGCCTTTTTCTATTATTTATTTCCTAGGATATAAACCTAAATATGATTCTAAACTTTTACCTGATTGTTTAACTTGTTTCGCTTTATCTTTTCCTAAATAACGTAAATGCCATGGTTCATATTGATAACCTGTTTCATTCTCTTTATGTTTCCCATATCTTACAATGAAACCATAATCAGCAGCATGTTTTTTAATCCATTTACCTTCTTTAGTTTTACCAAAGCTACGATATAAATTTTTATCTGAGCCCTGTGCTCCTACATCAAATGATAATCCAGTTTGATGTTCAGAGTGACCTGGTTTCGAACTATATTTATTAGCAGCTTTTTCGCCATCTCTAGCTTTATAATTATTAAATAGTTGTACTTGTGTTTGATAACTTCTAAAACCACTTATTTTATATAATTGAATATTATCTTTCTTTGCATCTGTCATCATTTTATTTAAAGCACGTACCGCTTTTGGATTTTCTCCTGGATTGAAATCTTTAGGTAATTTAATTTGTTTATTTACTATTAGAATACCATCAATATATGTCTTTCCGTCTTTTTTAATCTTTTTATGATTTTTCTTCGAATGGTTATTATCACTTTTTTGATTTTTTTCACCTAAATGACCATTTGAACATGCTGACAGTATTAATAATCCCATTAATAAAAAAAGATATAACTTCTTCATGTAACATTTAACTCCTTTAAACTATTAATCACTCAATACTTGAAGGTTAGATGATGTCATCATTCCATACTAAATTAGCCTAACATATTTGCTTGAAAATTTAATTGTATTTAGTCAATAAATTCACTTTTTTTAAAGTGACAAACTATTCTTTTTACCATTAACTATAAATTTGTTATATAACAGATAATTTAAAAGAGATACTCTATTAATTTATTTCACAGGTTCTTTAATCAGCCACATATTATATATAATTTAGCCATAAATTATGTGAAAATAATCACAAAATACATGCTATACTCTTTGTGAAAGCGATAACAAAATTTGGAATTAATTAACTAATAATAAATAATTGGAGGCGAAAGGTATGTTAGAAACAAATCATACTCATGCTTGGAAAGGTTTTAAAAATGGACGTTGGAATAGACATTCAGACGTAAGAGAATTTATTCAATTAAACTATTCTTTATATGAAGGCGACGACGCATTCCTAGAAGGTCCAACAGAAGCTACTTCAAAATTATGGGACCAAGTGATGCAATTGTCTAAAGAAGAACGTGATCGCGGTGGCATGTGGGATATGGATACAAAAGTTGCATCGACAATCACTTCACATGATGCAGGATATTTAGACAAAAACTTAGAAACAATCGTTGGTGTTCAAACAGATAAACCATTCAAACGCTCAATGCAACCATTTGGTGGTATACGTATGGCGAAAGCTGCATGTGAAGCATATGGATATGAATTAGATCCAGAAACTGAAAAAGTCTTCACAGATTATCGTAAAACACATAACCAAGGTGTATTCGATGCATATTCCAGAGAAATGTTAGATTGCCGTAAAGCAGGAATTATTACTGGGTTACCAGACGCTTATGGCCGTGGACGTATCATTGGAGACTACCGCCGTGTGGCATTATACGGTGTAGATTTCTTAATGGAAGAAAAACTTCACGATTTCAATACAATGTCTACTGAAATGTCAGAAGATGTAATTCGTTTACGTGAAGAACTATCAGAACAATATAGAGCTTTAAATGAATTAAAAGAATTAGGTCAAATGTATGGTTTCGATTTAAGTCGACCAGCAACTAACTTTAAAGAAGCAGTGCAATGGTTATATCTAGCATATCTAGCTGCAATTAAAGAACAAAATGGTGCAGCAATGAGTTTAGGACGTACATCAACATTCTTAGATATTTATGCAGAACGTGATTTGAAAAATGGTGACATAACTGAAAGTGAAGTACAAGAAATTATCGACCACTTCATTATGAAATTACGTATTGTTAAATTTGCTCGTACACCAGACTATAATGAATTATTCTCAGGAGATCCAACATGGGTTACTGAATCTATTGGTGGTGTAGGTATCGATGGCAGACCACTTGTTACTAAAAACTCATTCCGTTTCTTACATTCATTAGACAATTTAGGTCCAGCACCAGAACCAAACTTAACAGTACTTTGGTCAGTGCGTTTACCTGAAAACTTCAAAATTTATTGTGCAAAAATGAGTATTAAAACAAGTTCAATTCAATACGAAAATGATGACTTAATGCGTGAAAGTTATGGCGATGACTATGGTATTGCATGTTGTGTATCTGCTATGAAAATTGGTAAACAAATGCAATTCTTCGGAGCAAGAGCTAACTTAGCTAAAACATTATTATATGCAATCAATGGTGGTAAAGATGAAAAATCTGGAAAACAAGTAGGACCAAGTTACGAAGGTATTAAATCTGACGTACTTGATTATGATGAAGTCTTTGCTAAATTTGAAAAAATGATGGATTGGTTAGCAGGTGTCTACATTAATTCATTAAATATCATCCACTACATGCATGATAAATATAGCTATGAAAGAATCGAAATGGCATTACATGATACAAATATCATTCGCACAATGGCTACTGGTATAGCAGGATTATCTGTAGCAGCAGACTCATTATCAGCAATTAAATATGCAAAAGTAACACCTATTAGAGATGAAAATGGACTTGTGACAGACTTTGAAATCGAAGGAGATTTCCCCAAATATGGTAACAACGACAGCCGTGTAGATGATATTGCAGTAGACTTGGTAGAACGCTTTATGACAAAATTACGTAGCCATAAAACATATCGTGATTCAGAACATACAATGAGTGTATTAACGATTACTTCAAACGTTGTATATGGTAAGAAAACAGGTAATACACCAGATGGACGTAAAGCTGGAGAACCATTTGCACCAGGTGCTAACCCAATGCATGGACGCGACCAAAAAGGTGCATTATCATCATTAAGTTCTGTAGCTAAAATTCCTTATGATTGCTGTAAAGATGGAATTTCAAATACATTTAGTATTGTTCCAAAATCACTAGGTAAAGAAGAAGAATCACAAAACAAAAACTTAACAAGTATGCTAGACGGTTACGCTATGCAACATGGCCATCACTTAAATATCAATGTATTTAATAGAGAAACATTACTAGATGCAATGGATCATCCTGAAGAATACCCACAATTAACAATTCGTGTATCTGGCTATGCAGTTAACTTTATTAAATTAACTCGTGAACAACAATTGGATGTTATTTCTCGTACATTCCACGAACAAATGTAGAAAATAAGGTGGGAGCAAAATGCTTAAAGGACACTTACACTCCGTTGAAAGTATGGGTACAGTAGACGGACCAGGAATTAGATATATATTATTCACACAAGGTTGTTTATTAAGATGTTTATATTGTCATAATCCAGATACATGGAAAATTAATGAGCCATCAAGAGAAGTGACAGTAGATGAAATGGTAAATGAAGTATTACCTTATAAACCATACTTTGACGCTTCAGGTGGAGGAGTTACAGTTAGCGGTGGCGAACCATTGTTACAAATGCCGTTTTTAGAAGCATTATTTAAAGAATTAAAAGCTAATGGAATACACACATGTCTTGATACTTCTGCTGGATGTGTTAATGATACAGTAGCATTTAATCGTCATTTTGATGAATTACAAAAATATACGGATCTCATGCTTTTAGACATTAAACATATCGATAATGAAAAACATATTAAATTAACAGGCAAACCGAATACACATATTCTTAAATTTGCACGTAAGCTTTCAGATATGAAACAACCTATATGGATAAGACACGTTCTAGTCCCAGGAATTTCAGATGATAAAGAAGATTTAATTAAATTGGGTGAATTTATCAATTCGCTAGATAATGTTGAAAAATTTGAAATCTTACCTTATCACCAACTCGGAGTACACAAGTGGAAAAATTTAGGTATCCCATATCAATTAGAAAATGTTGAACCACCAAATGATGAAGCAGTCAAAATGGCATATCAATACGTTAATTTCAAAGGAAAAATTCCAATCACGCTATAAAAAACTATATTATACCCCATAAAATACCCTTCAAATTATGGACATATCAAAGCAGAATTTGATATGTCCATTTTTAATAAAATTTGAAGTAATTGTTAATTATTTATCAAAATATAAAAAATAATTTAATAATCATTAAGTTTATTTTTAAAGTGTGTTTTAATTGTGAACATTTATCATATTTTAACTATTTTTGTGTATTTATGGTAGTATGAACTTGGAAATAGAATTAGTTAACAATATTTCTAAATTTTATATTTTTTTAGCACTTTTTGTAAACGCTATCAAAATATATTTCAGGAGGGGATAAATTGAAAAACGTCATAATTAATGCAATGGGGACGGTGATTCGCTTATCAATTAATCACAATCAACCAGATTCAATTTTATCTCAAGCCGAGTCCAAAATTCATACTTGGGAAAAACAATTTAGTGCTAATGACGAGCACTCAGATTTAATGAAAATTAACCGAATGGCTGGTATAAGGCCAGTAGTAACTAGTGATGAAATATTTAAAATGATTCAGCTAGGTTATCATGCAACATTATCTTCTAATCAAAAAATGAATATCTTAATAGGCCCTTTAGTTAAACTTTGGAAAATTGGTTTTGAAGATGCTAAAAAGCCAAATGAACAAGACATTCAACATGCGATAACGTTAACGAATCCTGAAAATCTAGAATTGAATGAAGCAACAAATGAAGTTTATTTAACTAAGAAAGGTATGGAGATTGATTTAGGCGCTCTTGTAAAAGGGTATTTTGCTGATCAACTTCAAACATTTTTCATTAATCATGGTGTAACTTCAGGAATTATTGATTTTGGTGGTAACGTGATTACGATTGGTGAAAATACACCAACATCAAGAAGTTGGAAGGTAGGTATTCGTAATCCTTTTTATAAGAATAGTAATCCACTTGCAGTTTTAGAGATTCATCAACAATCTGTTGTGACTTCAGGTATATATGAACGCTATTTTATAAAAGATCATCAATTGTATCATCACATATTAGATAGTAAAACAGGATACCCAGTTAATAATGATATTGCTAGCGTAACCATCGTATCTGATCATTCTGTGGATTGCGAGATATGGACTACGATTTGTAGTTTTGGGCAAGCATCACAAAATATTGAACTACTTAATCAAATAGATGGTATTGAAGGTGTCATTGTTAAACGTGATGGCGACATTGTTTCAACTTCAAGAATTTCTATGCAAAAAGAATATGTAATTTAAATACTCTAAATGAGTATTATATTTTTAAATATACATGTGAAAATAATCACAATTTATCAGGAGGATGACTTATGAATAAAGAAATTTTAGATACTGTCAAATTAAACTCTGGAGCTGAATTGAAAAACCGTATAGTAATGGCGCCAATGACAATTCAAGCTGGCTATTTTGACGGTAGTGTGACTTCAGAAATGATAGATTACTATCAATACCGATCAGGTGACGCAGCTGCAATTATTGTAGAAAGTTGCTTTGTTGAAGATCATGGACGTGGATTCCCGGGTGCTATTGGTGTTGACACAGATGAAAAGGTTAAAGGTCTAGCAAGATTAGCACAAGCGATTAAAGACAAAGGATCAAAAGCAATTCTACAAATTTATCATGCCGGTCGTATGGCTAATCCAAAATTAAATGAAGGAGAACAGCCAATCTCCGCAAGTCCAATTACTGCATTGCGACCTGATGCTGCAACACCGCGTGAAATGACTACATCACAAATAGAACAAATGATTAATCACTTTGGCGAAGCGACTCGTAGAGCAATTGAAGCGGGATTCGATGGTGTAGAAATTCACGGTGCGAATACGTATTTAATTCAACAATTCTTCTCTCCTCACTCTAATAGAAGACAAGATGAATGGGGCGGTAGTCGAGAAAAACGTACAAAATTCCCAATCGAAGTATTGAAAAAAGTTCAAAGTGTTGTGGCTCAAGCAGACGCTAAAGATTTTATTATTGGTTATCGTTTCTCTCCAGAAGAATTAGAAGAACCAGGTATTAGATTTGAAGATACAATGTATCTCTTAAATACACTTGCTGAATATAAACCTGACTACTTCCATATTTCAGCAAATAGTTATAAACGTACGTCAATCGTTAATCAAGACGATTCTGAGCCATTAATTAATAAATACTTAAATTCTAGAAATGAAACATTGGCAAGCATTCCTTTAATAGGTGTCGGAAGCATTTCACAAAAGCAAGATGCTGAAGAAGCTTTAGAACTAGGGTATGACTTATTAGCAGTTGGTAAAGCATACTTAATTGAACCAAATTGGACTGAAAAAATTATTAACGACCAAGAAGTAGAACAATTTGTTGATATCCATGATCAAAAAGTATTACACATTCCATCACCATTATGGAAAGTAATGGACTTTATGATATTAGACAAAGAAGAAGAACATAGAAAATACGAAAAACTTAAAGCATTACAAAATAAAAAAGTGAAATTTAATAAAGGTACTTATAACGTATTTGCTAAAGGTCATAATGGTAATTTACCTATGAAAGTTGAATTGTCTGAAGACAAAATTGTAAGTATTGAAGTTGATGACAGTGGAGAATCTGAAGGTATTGCTAATCCAGTATTTGAACGTTTACCACAAGATATCATAGAAGGACAAACATTAAATGTAGACGTAGTTTCTGGGGCAACTGTTACAAGTGAAGGTATTATTCAAGGTATCGCTGAAGCGATTGAACAAGCTGGCGAAGATCCTGATGTACTACGCGCGCGTCCTAAACCAGTTGTTCAATGGTCAAATGAAACAATTGAAGAAACAACGGATATTGTTGTAATCGGTACTGGTGGTGCAGGTTTAAGTGCTGCAGCTACTGCTTTAGATGAAGGTAAAGAAGTGATTATGCTTGAAAAATTTGCCGCTATCGGAGGAAATACGATACGTACTGGCGGACAAGTCAATGCAGTTGAACCAGAATGGCAAGGTAGTTTCCCTGCATTAGCTGGTGAACATGAGACATTAAAACAACTATTAGAACATGATGAAAATGATATAGATGATGATTATAAAGAAGATTTCCGCACAGTAAAATCTCAAATTAAAGCCTATTTAGATGACGATAGTGAAAAAGGCAATAACTTATTCGATTCAATTGAATTACACCGAATTCAAACATATTTAGGTGGTAAACGTAAAGATAAAAATAATGTAGAAATTACAGGTGACTATGAACTAGTTAAAACACTCACAGATAATGTATTAGATTCTGTTAAATGGCTAACAGAAAAAGGCGTACATTTCGATCGTTCATTCGTAGATATGCCAGTTGGTGCGTTATGGCGTCGTGGTCATAAACCAATGAAAGCACAAGGTTTAGAATTTATCGAAAATCTTGGTGACTATGTTAAAACACATCACGGTCGTATATTCACTGAAACAACAGCCGAAAAATTAATCAAAGAAGGCAATAAAATTGTAGGTATTGAAGCTCGTAAAGCAAACGGAGCTAAAGTTAAAATTCATACAAAACATGGTGTAGTACTTGCTACAGGTGGATTTGGTGCTAATACTAAAATGTTACAACAATATAATACGTATTGGGATAGTATTCCAGATGATATTAAAACAACTAACTCACCTGCAATTACTGGTGATGGTATACGTTTAGGTGTCCAAGCAGGTGCAGAACTTGTTGGTATGGGATTCTCTCAAATGATGCCAATATCTGACCCTAAAACAGGCGCACTATTCACAGGTTTAATTGTGACACCATCTAACTTCGTATTTGTTAATAAAGAAGGACAACGTTTCGTAAATGAATTTGAAAGTAGAGACGTGTTATCTAAAGCAGCATTAGAACAAAAAGAAGGTATGTTCTACATTATTGCTGATGAAAATATTAAATCATTAGCGATGAATACTTCTGAAGACAAAATTAATCATGAGCTTGAAGACGGTACATTAGTAAAAGGTGACACATTAGAAGAATTAGCAGAAAAACTAAACATCGAACCACAACAATTAATTAATACTATCGAACGTTATAACAAATTTGTTGATCAAGGTCATGATGATGATTTCAATAAATGTGCATTTGATTTAAAAATTGAAAAAGCACCATTCTATGCAACACCTCGTAAACCAGCAGTACATCATACTATGGGAGGCTTACGAATTAATTCTCAAGCACAAGTTATTGATGTTGAAGGTCATATTATTGAAGGATTATATGCATCTGGTGAGGTAGCAGGAGGTATTCATGCAGGTAACCGATTAGGTGGTAATGCACTTGCTGATATCTTTACTTATGGAAGAATTGCTGGTAAAAGTGCAGCTACGCATCAAGTTACTAATGAATAGGAGTGACTAGCTATGTCTGGAAATTACAAAAAAGGAAATCAATTAATACTAGCTATTATATTAGGGATTTTGACATATTGGTTGTTTGCTCAATCTCTCTTAAATATAGCGCCTCATGTGCAAAATGATTATCACGTTGATATGAGTATTATCAATATTGCAGTAAGTCTTACCTCACTATTAACTGGTGTGTTCATAGTTGTTGCAGGTGGACTCTCAGATAAAATAGGAAGAGTAAAAGTGACTAGAGCGGGACTAGTATTAAGTATATTAGGATCTATTTCCGTTATTATAACTAATATGCCGTTCTTCTTACTTACAGGACGTGTATTACAAGGTCTTTCAGCCGCTTGTTTATTACCAGCGACGATTGCGATTATTAACTCATTCTTCTCAGGTGAAGAACGTCAAAAAGCATTAAGCTTTTGGTCATTTGGTTCTTATGGTGGAACTGGACTAGCTTCTCTATTCGCTGGTGTAGTCGCAACATATGTAGGATGGCGTTGGATTTTTATCTTATCAATTATTTTTGCATTCATCGCAATGATATTATTAAGAGGTACGCCAGAGTCTAAAGATGAATCCGCACATAATAAGAAATTTGATATTATGGGTATTTTCATCTTCGTAATTATGATGTTAAGTATTAATATAGTTATCACACAAGGTACAAAATTAGGTTGGCTTAATCCTGTAATTATAGGTTTAATCGTAGTATTTATTATCACATTGTTTGCATTTTACATTTATGAACGTAAACAAAGAGAACCATTTATTGATTTTACGTTATTTTCAAACAAAATTTATATAGGTACAACGATTGCTAATTTAATGGTTAATACTGAAATTGGAGTGCTTGCATTATTCAATATTTATATGCAAGACGCCATGGGATTATCAGGAGCACAAGCAGGGTTAATTACTATTCCATATATGGTTTGTAGTTTAATCATGGTTCGTGTAGGTGAACGTTTCATGCAAAAAAATGGACCTCAAATACCATTAATGTTTGGACCAATCACTATTGCTGTAGGAATTATTTTACTATCCATTACAGCCTTACCAAGTATAATTTATTATATCGTTTCAGTGATTGGGTTTATTTGCATAGGGTTAGGCTTAGGCTTCTTTGCAACACCAGCCTTATCAACAGCAGTATCAAATGTTCCAGAAGAAAAAGTAGGTACAGCATCAGGTATCATTAAAATGACATCAACATTAGGAGCAGCATTTGGTATCGCTGTTGTGACAACTGTTTATTCAACAATTAGTATTTATAACGATACCCATTTTGCAGCAACAATCGCATTTATCGTAGGTGCTTGTATGGTATTAGTCGCATTTATCGCCGCATTTATTTTAGTACCAAAACGAAATGTAGAAGTATAGATCATAAAATAAGCAATTTGTATTTAAAAGAGGGATTTAGTAGCTAGCAGTAGTTACTAAATCCTTTTTTGAAGAGAATATTTATTTTCAGAAAATAGAATATTAGTTTAATAACTAGAAAAACTGATTTTGTATTTAATATTGGAAATCAGTTTTTTATTTGACTAAATAATTTGAGTTGTCTAACAATATAGACTTGTACAATATTTATAAAAAATAATGCTAATAAATTATGAAACAATGTGATATTATAATGTAGTGTAAAAACATTACTTTTAATGAAAAGAATAAATCTTTAAATTCAATATATATAACACTTGTATATATTAATAATCTAATAAACGATTTATGCTAATGCTTAAAAGTTATTTGAAGGGGAGTTAATTAAATGAGGGTCAAAAAAGCAATTATTCCAGCAGCTGGTTTGGGTACTAGATTTTTACCAGCAACAAAAGCAATGCCGAAAGAAATGCTTCCAATTCTAGATAAACCAACTATTCAATACATCGTTGAAGAAGCATCTAGAGCAGGTATCGAAGACATTATTATCGTTACAGGTAAACATAAACGTGCGATTGAAGACCACTTTGATAACCAAAAAGAACTAGAAATGGTGTTAGAAGAAAAAGGTAAAAATGATTTATTAGAACGCGTTCAATATTCAACCGATTTAGCTAATATCTTTTACGTTAGACAAAAAGAACAAAAAGGTTTAGGTCATGCCATTCACACAGCACGTCAATTTATTGGCGATGAACCATTTGCAGTGTTATTAGGCGACGATATTGTTGAATCAGAAACGCCTGCGATTAAACAATTAATGGATGTCTATGATGAAACTGGTAAATCTGTCATTGGTGTGCAAGAAGTTGCACCAGAAGATACACATCGTTACGGTATCATTGATCCATTAGAACAATCAGGATTACGTTATGAAGTTAAAAAATTCGTAGAAAAACCTAAACAAGGTACAGCACCATCAAACTTAGCTATAATGGGTCGCTATGTGTTAACACCAGAAATCTTCGACTACCTTGAAACACAAGAAGAAGGCGCAGGAAATGAAATTCAATTAACTGACGCAATCGAACGTATGAACACAGAAAGCCAAGTGTACGCATATGATTTCGAAGGAGATCGTTACGACGTTGGTGAAAAATTAGGATTCGTTAAAACAACGATCGAATATGCATTAAAAGATAAAGACATGAAAGACGATTTAAAAAAATATATTAGAGAATTGAATGTATAAAATTTAGGAGAACAAAATTGAAAAAGATAGATATTAAAACTAAGGTTGATAATTATAAAAAAAATAAAGGTAAATTTGTTTATATAGAAAGTAGAAGAAAGAAAAAAATACAAAAAAATTATTTTGTATTAGAGTCAACACACGGGGACTCTGTTGGTGGTCATATTTTTTATCTCATTAAGGAAATTCAAAGACAAGTTGAAAAATGTAAAGTTTTTGTAGTATCAAAACAACCAGAAAAACATAAAAAATTCCTTGAAGAAAAAGGTTTTAGTAATATTCAAATTGTTAAACATTTGTCTGAAGAATATTATGAATTATTAGCTGTTGCAGAGTATTTAATCAATGATACAACATTTTATCCATTTTTTAATAAGAGAAAAGATCAAAAATATTACATAATTTGGCATGGAACCCCATTGAAGAATATGGGAAAAGATATGGAAATAGTGGTAGACGTTGCTAATGTACAAAGAAACTTTTATATGGCAGATAAAATTATTGTTAGTAACGAACATACAAAAGATGTTCTTGTTGAATCACATAATTTAAAAAATGTTTACCCAGGTAAAGTTGTTGTAGGTCCATCACCTAGAAATAGTGTGTTTTTTGATAAAGCATTGAGAGAAAAGGTTAGGGAAGATTTAGAACTTGTAAATAAAAAAGTAATTAGCTATATGCCGACATGGCGAGGAACGGTAGGTAAAGTTAGAAAATCTTCCGAAGTAGAAAAAATGCTTAATTATTTAGATAAATTCTTAGATGAAAATACTATATTATACGTTAAGTTACACGACTTTGAGAAAAATAGCATAAAGAATACTTATAGGAATATACGTTTCTTCCCAGACAATTATGAGACATATGAATTTTTGACAGCAACTGATGCATTGATAACAGACTATTCTTCAGTAATGTATGATTATTTAAATTTAAATAAACCGGTAATTTTGTATACATATGATTTAGAGGAATATGCGAATACAAGAGGAATGTATGAAGATTTAACTGAGTATCCATTTGTAAATACTGAGACTCTAGAAGATTTAGAAAGAGCTATTAATAAAGTAGATAGTGAGATTAATTATGCTAATATGAAACAAAGATTTACTAAATATGATCATCACACAGGTTCTTTCAAAATAACTAAAAATATATTAAATGGTTATACTGATGATTCAATTTTGGAATACGATATCCATAATGGAAAAGAAACTGTTGCCATTTTAAGTGGTGGATTTTGGAATAATGGCGTAACTACTGCTCTAATTAACACTTTAGAAAATATTGATACAACTAAACGAAATTACATATGTTTCTTTGAGAAGTCTAAAGTAAAGCCTGAACATTATTATAGATTATTAAATCTTCCAGAAAATGTTCTTTTTTATCCAACTACTGGTGAATTAAATGGAAACTTACAAGATCGTTTATTAGTTAAAAAATATTTATGGGATGAAACATACTCTGCCAAAGCCCGTCAAAAACAATAAAAAAGAATATATAAAGAAGAGTTCACGAGATTGTTTGGTGATGTGAAAATTGACTGGATGATTCATTATACTGGCTTTGAACGTAAAGAGGCAGAAATGATGAGACATATTGATGCTAAAACAGCTATTTGGGTACATACAGATATGTTTGAAGAATATAAAGCTAAAAGTAATTTCAGTCGAAAAATTGTATTTGGTGCATACAAAGATGTGGATAAAATTGTTTTAGTGCATAATAACTTAAAAGAAAATCTAGTGAAAAACATCAAAGGAATTAGCTACAAAATTACGACAGTAAATAATTTCTTAGGTGAAAACAGAACACGTAATCTAGGAAATGAGGGCTTATTTAATTCGTTAGAAGGTGTTAAAGTAGATTATTCATTTAATGATAATGCCTATAAATCTAAGAATCAAATGTACCTAGAACAATTTAAAGAGGATATCCAAACATTGTTAGATGAAGTAAAAAATAAGAAAAATATAAACTTCCAATTGGTATTAGATAAAATTGTCGAATTAAGTATGGATTATAAAGTAAGTGATTATTTAACTCATGTGGTTAATAAAGAAATAGAAATGATTAACCAATCAGTTAATAACTTGAAAAATATATTTAATGATAATGAAGATTTAGCTTATAAGCTAGCTTTTGAAGAATTTGAAAAAGAAATACTACCTAAGCTTAAAGACAAAGAAGATGAACTTCACTTTGATTTTCCTGATTTAAATGAAAAATTAGAACAATATAGAATAAGTACTATTGAAGAAGATGAAGCTGAGGAAGATATTGAAGTGAATAAACAGAACCACAAATTGTCTTCTCATGCTAAAAAGTTAATTTTAGATAGTTATCAAACGTTAAAGAGAGAAAAAGATTTATCAACTAAATTTAATGATTTGTTTGAAGGACAATTTGATAAAATAAATGATTATATTAATCAATATGTATTAGAAAATGAAAATCAATTATCTAAAAAGCCGATATTTGATTTTTACAATCATTTTAGAATATCTAAAGTGAAACTGTTAAATGCTATTTATAATAAAGATGTTAAAGTGTATATAAATATAGGAAGATACGACTACCAAAAAGGACACGATAAGTTAATCGAAGCCTTTGAAGATTTATATGAAGTGAATCAAAATATATTTTTAGTTTTAGTTTGTCCACACGGGCCATTAAAAAGTAAAACGATTAATAGAGTACGAAACTCATCTGCCAGAGAATGCATTGTTATTTTAGGTGGTATGAATAATCCATACCCACTATTATCACATTGTGATGCATTCGTTTTATCCTCAAATTATGAAGGATTAGGGTTAGTCGTTTATGAGGCATTAGCATTAAAAACAGATGTAATTACTGTAGATCTTCCAGAAACGATACAATACTTAGAAGAAAATCAAGCTATTATTGTTGATAATAATGCTAAAGGTATTTATAACGGATTATACAACCATAGATATAATCAATATGATATTAAAGAATTCGATTTCGAACCATTAAGACAATCATCTATTAAAGAATTTGAAAATGTATTCAAATGATGTATTTATTATGACTTTCTATGTAAAGAGAACAAATATGTATATGAAATGGTCAATCATTGGTAGGTCATTTAAGGATAGCGTTTTTTAATGGAGAGAAATATAAGAATATAAAAAAGTGGCTTACTTAAAGGTAGGCCATTTTTTTCGTAAAAAAATCGTTTATTATTATCGGAATATTCAGTATAATCAAAAGAAGGCAAATCATTAATGAAAATAGACATCGATACAGCATAAGAGGTACAACATGAAATGGTTTAAGATAATATTAGACATCACGGTATTACTATTAATATCAACACTTTTATTCTTATATACATATAAAGAAAATGAACAATTGTTACCTAGTAGTAAATGTATAGTTGAAGTCACTGACTGGGATCATCAATATAATAAAAAAGAGATTTTTGATACAATCACAAAATTTGCTAAAAAAGAACATATTGCAATATATAAAGTGATTACTAATTATCAAAATAAGAAGATAAATAAAGATATATATGTCTTTAATCCAACTCAACAAACTTCGCTTAATTCCTTGTATTCACTTTTGTACATCATCCAATTATTGACCGTGTTAATCCATTACTCAAAATGGAAGACGACTATGCTAAAGTACCTAAAGATACGCAGTATTATGAAAATATTTCCGTGTTCAACAAAGATGGTAAAAAATTGGATTATAAACTTACATTTAATGGATATGCCCCTGATAAAGAATATGTGAAAGTCATGCATAAAGGACAATACGTAAGAAAAATCACATATGTTAAAGAAGCGAATGTTCCAAAAGAGGTTAAATCTCAATGACAATACAATTGAATCATCTATCAATTCACAAAGATAACTATCGTATATTTGATGATGTTAATCTAACATTCGAATATGGAAAATCATACGCTTTAATCGGAACAAGCGGATGTGGTAAATCAACATTGTTAAACATCATTGCTGGCATTGAAAAAGTTGGTAAAGAACAAATATTATTTAATGGCCAAATACAAAAGTTTAATGCTAAATTTTACAGAGAACAACTGGGTTATTTATTTCAAAATTATGGTTTAGTAGAGAACTTATCTATTGATGAAAATTTAGACATAGGACTCGCTTATAAAAAGTTGTCCAAAAAAGAAAAAGAAGCATTAAAGTCGAAGTATTTAAGTCAATTTGGACTGACTGAAAATAAAAAGAGAAAGGTTCATACTTTGAGTGGTGGCGAACAACAACGCGTAGCTTTAATAAGATTGATGTTGAAGGAGCCAGCGATTATATTAGCTGATGAACCAACAGGTGCTTTAGACCCTGAAACTGGAAAATTGATTATACAATTATTATTCAATTTGGTAGATAAAAATAATATATTGATAATGGCAACACATGATATGAATATCGCTTCCCAATGCGATGAAGTGATTGATTTAACGAAGTTAGCATAATTTGAAAACATTTCTAATGATTAAAGAAAATCCTCAACTCGAAAACAAGTCTCTCAAAACTAGTGAATCATACTAGTTACAAGGGATTATGTTAAAACAAGTTGAGGATATTTTTATTTTTATAATGCTTCTTTGAGTGCCTCTTTCATAGCAACATAAGCATAGTTACCAAAGTCTGCTTGTGCACTTTCAAACGGAGCGCCATTAACACTCACTACTTCATGATTTTTATCTTTATCATATTTAACAGGTGAGAAATTAAAATAAGCTAAATAGTTAGAAGCGGATTTTTCGTCTTTGTCCTTTTCACCTTTAACTAATACTGACACATTAGTAACTGGAAGTGCTTCATATTTCATTTCAGCTACACTATATGGTATAGGTTTTGATTGGTTAAGTTTTAATAATTGCTTTAGATTTTTAACTTTAGTGAAATCTTTATTTTCTACAGCATCGCTGAAACTTACATGGTATAGACCTGGTTCAACAGAAGCATAAACAAGTTTACCTTCTTTATATTTAGTCATGATTTCAGTATAATATTCCGGGTAATTTGTGTTGCCAACTTTTTTGCCAGATCCAGTGACATACCAATAATTAACTTGCTTAATACCATCTTCGCCAGCATCCATTTTTTGACGTTTTACATCTTTTTTATCTTTGAAAAATGCATCAACATCACTTAATGAAGAACCCTTAGATTCTTTAGTATATTTATAATCAGCAAGCTTTACTTTATCCATTAATTTCTTATAATCTTTCCAACCTTGCATTCCTTTTTTATTAGTGAAAGTTTTATCTGTCATAATTGGATCTAGTTTATTAAGCATAGAGATTGGTTTTTGTTTACTATATTTTTTCGTAGCTTCTTCATACGCTTCACTATTGTCATCGTATTCTTTAAAACGTTCACTTTTACTTTTAGCTTTAGATTCTGATTTTTTCTCCTCATTTTTATGTGAATCTTTATCATTATTACTATTGCTACAACCTGCTAAACATAATACTAAGGCTAAAATAAATACACTAATTAATTTTTTCATAATAAGTTCTCCTTTAACTATGTTTTAAGTTAATGCATTATTATATTTTTCATAGTGCCAATGTTTATCTTCAAGCATTTCTTGATAAAACGGGTTTTGTCCAATAAGTTTAATTTCATCTGCTAAAACTTCTACTTCGTCTAAATGATGTGTAGTCATGATAATTAAACAATGTGATTTTAATTGCTCTAATAGGCGGTGTATATCATATCTTGACTCAAGATCAATTCCAACGGTTGGTTCATCAAGTATTAAAATATGAGGATTACTGAGCAATCCAATTAAAATATTAATTTTACGTTTATTACCACCTGATAAATTGGAAACTTTAACTTTAGTTTCTTTAAAATTTAACTGTGATAAATAATCTTGTATTGTCTCTTCTGATACAGGATTATTACACAGTGACTTGAAAAAGTTAATATTTTCATTAACTGTCATATGTTCAAAAAGTGCGATATCTTGTGGAACATAACCGACCATATCTCTAATATGACGTTTAGTTAGTGTTTGGTTAAAATATTGTATGGAACCAGAATCTACCTTTTCAATACCAGCAATTAAACGTAATAAAGTTGATTTCCCAGCACCATTTTCTCCTAATAAAATAGTAATTTGATTATCTTGAATTTGCATATTGAGTTTATCGAAAATATGTTTATTTCTATAACTTTTACTTACGTCATTAATGTTTATCATCTAGTTCACACTCCTTTACAATTGAATCCATAGATAAATGACACTCATAACAATGGCATAGACAATAGCCATAAATATACGATGACTCAGTACATTAATTTTAAATAGTAATAAAGCAATGCCTAATTCGTAAATAACTAATATGATTAATGATTTTAAATAAAAGAATATGCTTAATGGTTGATGAATAACTAAGCTAATGCCAATGAGTATAATTATTAAAATAAAAACATGTGTAACGACATACGTACTATAAAGTTTAAGTTGACTATGATTAGTTAGGAAAAGTCGCTGTAATGGTGCGTTTTGTTTGAGACGCTGATGTAATAAAATTTGAATGGCACTAACCATGATGACACATGCAAATACAACACCAATGGAGATAGATTGATTTGCGTTTTGAGTTATAGAATGCGTTGTTAATTGTGATTTAGGTGTATCTTTATAATATTGATTTTGGATATCTGAGTGAGATTTTGTTTGATTCATATCGTCTAAGTGTTCTTGAATGATATATGGTATCTGTTGTTCATATAAAGAACGACTCACAATTTCGACAGCTATACTACCAATAAAATCATCTCGTCCATACAAAGGGATTGAGGATTTTAAATTATTGTTTTTTAGTTTACTATTGAAATCTTTGGGGATTTGCAGACTTACCATAACTTCTTTTTTCTTAACCAAGTCATCAATATAAAAATCGTCTTTAGATAAATATTGAATTTCTACGTATGGACTTGAATCCATTTGATGAATCAGTTGTTTAGATGCTTTACTGTGACTCATATCTTGGACTGCAATTGGAATTTTAAACGTTTGACTTGCAGATTTGTGAGCGATCCATAATGCACCTAATGCCAGCATAATCGTCAAAATAAATATAAAATAAGCGAACCATTGCTTTTTAATAACGAGTTGGATATACGGTTTCATCGACGATACCTCCAAGCAAGTATGATTAGCAATGCTAAAATTAATACAATTAAACTAAAATAGAACGCTGGATGTGAATCTAAAATATAGTTGTTTAAAGTAATTTCTAGCATTTGATTCGTTACTAAACTAAACGGTTGGCTAATTAAAACATCATTCAATATATGTTGGAAGAAAATAGTAGGAATAGTAATCCCTGAAAATCCAATAATGAGTATGCTTAGATTAACTTTTAGGAGTAAATTCAACCAAGATTTTGATACTAAATCAATAATGATGAGACATAAGACCAAAATCGTGACCAAATATACTAATTGGATGGCTACCGTAGGCCAATTATATGTTCTGAAAGCACTATGCAAAGCAGATTGAATCCAAACAAAACCTATTGCTGACCACAACAAGGTATAAAACCAAGAGATGAATCCACGTACAAGTGTTAACTTTTCAAAAGAAAAATGAAACATTTGTAAACGTTCTTTAAGTGCTGATTCTTGATTCATTTTCAAAACGGTGAAAAGTGATAAACAAAGAACAAATATGGAAAGTAGATAGCCAGTAACAACATAATAACTTCCAGTGTCATAAATATGGATAGATTCATAATCAAAGGAACCAGTACGATTAAGTCCGGTAAACAACATGTCTGTCATAGTCATTAATGTATCTTGGTCTGATGGTTTGTCAGCAAGATGTGAAAAACTTAGTATTCCTCCCATAGATAGCATTAGACGGTCATATACTGAATGGGTGAGTTGATTTATCACTACACTTTTAGTGGATTGTTTGTCATATGTATAAACTGAAATAGGAAGCCTACCATTTTTATAAAAAGCTTTTGTCATACCCTTATCAAAGACAAAATAACCTTGTAATTTTTGTTGTTTTAATAATTGATGTGCTTCATTTTCATTATATTTTTTCAATGATACATTCTTTCCTAAATTGCTACCTTTACCAACAGATCCTAAAATAAGTTGTGTTTCTTTGGATTGATCTTTATCTACAATGCCAATAGTAAACTTAGATTCATTTTTATTGATATGTTGAATAGTAGTTAAAGTGACAATAAGTGCAATTATGATTAATAGTAAATACACAAATAAGTACCACTTTTTTAATAAAAAAGAGTGGTAAATATGAAACAACTTTAATGAATTCAAATAACCACTCCTAATAATAATATAAAGAGGGTAGGACAGCTGTCCCACCCCTTATGCTTGCTGATTTGTCCTTGAATATTTACATGGATAGGGGGCGATTAGCCAACATATTTAAAAATACATTAAATACACAAAAATAATTGAAATTAGTCATCCAATTTTTTTTCTACTTTTTTAAATGTATCCTTACCTTTTTTCTCCATTTCTTTACTTAATTTTTCTTTGTCTTTTTTAGATAATGCGTTGAAGTCTTTTGCACCGTCAGTATTGAACTTAATTTTTTCTTTAAGTTTAGTATTGGCATTAATAATAATATTAATTGGTTCGCCATCTAGCTTGAATTCAACATTTAACTTTTGTTTTTGTTGGTTGTTCTTCGCGTCTGTGTCTAAGTTGTTTTCATAGTCGATATCATAATTATCTGTACCATCATCAATCGTTAATGTACCAGCATCTTTACGTTTTGAGTCATTTTGAGTCTCTTTGTTATCGATATCGAGTGAATAGCGGTCATAATCGATGCTACTAGTTAATGTATATTGATCTTTGTACTTATCATCTTTCTTTTTAGAAGAGCCTTTAATTTCAAATGAATTATCATTTCCTGTTACTTTATAATTCACTTTTAGGTTATCATCAATTTTATTTGTACCTTTGATGTTCATCTTTTTATCATCGGAATCAGTAATTGTGATATCACGTTTGAGAATTTGATGTTTTTCCTGATAGATAGTTGATTTAATTTTAGGGAAATCTTTATCTTGTGCGTCTTTAGCATCTTTCAAAGCATCTTTAATTGATTTGTTGTATTCTTTTTCATTCATATTTGAAAGTCTCAATAACTCTTTATCATCTTTTGCTTTTTTCAAAACTGCTACTGTTATCTTCTTAGCTTTTTCTCTACTAATTGATAAAGTAACTGGTTTGATTTTCTTAGTTTCCCCATCAATTTTCACTTTTTCTTTATCACCTTTTTTGAAATCATCATCATCTAATTTATCAGTGATTAAATCAGTATACCGTTTTGTTACTTTATCGATATCGTCTTGACGAGTATGTAGAACACCAAGTTGATTATTCAAATTGAAGTTTACATTTGAATAACCTTGTTCTTTCAGTTTAGAAGCGTCTGTTCCTTGTATTTCAGCTAAAGTATCAATGATTTCATTATTTTTAACACTATAAACACCTTTGAAGAAAGGTGATTCATAATATTGATTTTTATCATCTGCACTAGCTTGAAACTTACCAATTTCTTCATCAACTAGAGTAGGTGCTATATTGACGATACTCTTTTTACTTTCTGGATCGTGTCCGACAGTACCTTTAATTTTTGAACCATCGACTACGGATTTGGGCAAACCTAAGTCTTCTATGTAATCTTTAGGTGCATCTGCAGTAACTTCAAATTTAGATAAGAAAGAATTATCATTATATTTTTCTTGGAATTTCATTTCATTTTTGAAACGATCATTAATATATGAATCTAAGTTCTTAGCGGTTTTCTTTTCGCTTAATAAATATGAATTTTTTGGTGTATTCGTAATAAAAGCATAAACACCCCAAGCAATTCCTAGTACTAGTAATAGTCCAATTACTATGGGTAAAATGATTTTTAATTTTTTCGACATTGTATATCCTCCCAAAATGTACGTTATCCCAATTAAAAATAGCTATATTTAGCAAAAGTGACCAAATAATTGCGAGCAATTTATTCAGTCACTTTACTGGTATTATTTTAACTTGATTTCTTTTTTAGCAAGGTTATCATTGCTGTAGTCATCTGGATCTTTAACTTGTAATGTCACAGGTGTTTTTGTATCTTTTAATTTATAGAACTTAACAGCTTTAACTTTACCGCCTTTATTAATTTCATCAGTACCGTTTTCACCGTATTTTCTATCTAATTCGCTATCGTAAGCGTCCCCAGTTTTTAATTCTCTCTTAACATCTTTAGAATCTTGATATGCTTCAAAACTCATATCAAATGCTGATGATGCTGTTACATCTTCTTTGTCAGTTTTCTTTTTAACACCATAAACAATAGCAATATTTGGTTTATCATCGTCTGCATATTTGCTTGCATCGACAATTTGAGTGTCTAAAATTTCAACATCAAAGTTTTTACTTGATAATTTATCATCTTTGAAAGAAGAATCAGATTTCTTTTTATCATCTGAAGAAGAATCAACTTTTACAGAATCTGTATCACTTGAATCCTTTTTACTTTCTGATGATTTGTTAGAAGAATCGTTACTTGATGAATCTTTAGAAGAATCATCCTTACCACCACATGCGGCTAATACTAATACTGACGCAAATAGTAACGCTAGTAATTTTTTCATAATTAAACCTCCCAATATTATAAAATAATAGTATGTAATGAAAATATTCACTTATTAATATTAAATGAATAATAAAATAACGAATATTTATGGTAATTAGTATAGCATTTAATTGTTACTAAAGTAATACTTTATTTTAAAAATATTTACGTTAAAATATATTGATAGCCTGAATGAATAAAACTAAAATAATCAGTTATATTTTAAATTATAATTATTTTTATTTTAAATTTAAAAACAGTGTATCTAATAGTATTAAATTCAATTTTGGTTAATGAAATTGAGTCATTGCTTGATAAAGTTTATAGAATAAAAGGATCGTTCATTAAGGGAATCATTTAATGAGATTAATGACTTTAGTTGATTGCTAGAATGGTTTAAAAATTTTGGGAATATCTAATTATGAGGTATTACTTCAGGGGGATAAATATGAAAAGGTTCGCATTAATACTGAGAATATTTGCTATTTTGATTCTCGTTGAAATTATCATTTTTATAGGTGCATTATGTACTCATTTATATTTTCAGCATCAATATATTCAAAAAGAAGAAAAACGAATTGAATTGTTTTTAAAATATAATTTTAAAAATATTAATAGCACAACAGTATATAAGAGCAATAGTGATTCACCGCTAGGAAGTTACAATATTATCGTCCGTATTAATGGAGATAAAAATAAAGAATTAAGCTATGATGCTGAATGTGGTAACTATAATCCAAAATTTAATGGAGAAGATTATATTTTAAACGGTAATCTAAAAAAGAAGAAAGTAAATAGAAATTTAAAATCTGTAAAGGAGATATTAAAAGAAAGAAATACCAATTCTGTTAATGATGCCTTAAGAAAAATACAATCGGAAGGTGAACAAAATGAAAAGAATCACTAAGCGGAAGATATTAATGCTTATTGCTATTCTATCAACAATAATGAGCAGTTTCGTAATACTGATAACTGTATGTAGTATGTTGATTGTTTTTGTTTGGGGATTATTTCCATATTGGACGCCTATTGCATCAGCAATTGTTGTCTTGGGCAGTTTTATATTATCTTTTTCATTAAAATATATTAAACATAAATATCTAAAGTTTTTCATTTCAGTACATATAATAGCGAGTTTTCTATTGTTTTTTGTAAATATAATTTCAATTTGCCTAGTACAATTAATTTAAAAATATGATTTTTAAGGAGAAGATAATGAAAAAAATTATTTTAGGTGTTTTAGTTATATTGATAAGTATATTGAATAGTGGTTGTAGTGATAATCAAGAGGAAAACAAATATCAAAGTAAAATAAATAAAATTATGGAAATTCAGCAAGAAACACATAAAGAAATGGTTAAAAAGGAGGATGAATTTATACCAGAATTTGATAAAGATAAAGTGAATTCCTATGTATATGATGATGGAAAACTTATTATAATAGGTTATAAAGCATTCAAAAATAGTGGTAACCTGTTTTTTATCCCTTATGTGTTTAAAGATGACAAAATTTATTATAAGAAGAACTTCGACGCAGAAACATATGTTAAAGAACATAAAGCTGATTATAAAGATATCAAAGTAAACTGAAGGAGAGGAAAAATGAGAAGAATAGTAGAGAAAAAAGTGTTCAACAATTATCTATCAAATCGATTCATAACATACATGTAGTATATTTACCTAATCAAAGAAGTATATTCGAAAAAGATTAAGGAGCTGGGAACTTGGTATATTTTGTATTAATTGGATTGTTTATTATATTTTATCTAGTTCTATTCGATGCTTTATTGAAGTCTGAAGGAATTTCGATTTTATCAGTGATTCTAGATATTATTATAATTGTAATGTTAATAATAGTTTATATTATCGGAAGGAAATTGTCTGGTAATGATTTGAGCAATTACATAGCATTTACGCTCATTGGATCATATATTTATATGTATTATGCTGTGAAAAATTTTTGGATTAAACCTAAATTAGTGAAATATTTGGTAGGGAAAAAATTACAAGAAGAAGAGGAAGACTTAGAATATCAAAAGCTAGACATACAAACTTCACGAACTAAGTCAAAATATTATGGTGCAGTAGCTATTTTACTTTTGGTATTTACTAAAATTTATATTACTCCAGATTTAAAAGAAGATAGTTTATCAACGGTTTCCATTTTTATACCTATAGGAATTATTATCATTTTAATTTGGCTTATATTAGATTTATATAGAAAGAAACAATTTGGTATTTTCTTTTTTAAATCGTTAATACCTATGGTTGTAACAGTATGGATTTTTGTTTCTATTGTAATATTGATTTGAATTTTAACTATATTAGGTTCGAGTTATTAGATTTAATAAGTACATAGTAGTAATGATTTAGATTTATCAATTGAATGAAAGAGTGCTTTTATAGTCATTAGATAACTGTTCTAATACGCATTATTGAGATAGTAGATTGAACTCAGATTACTAGTAGGGAAAAATGGAAAAATCTATATTAAATTAGGAGAAAGATAATAATGTGTAAAGATAACTTACAAGTTCTAAGTATTAATAACATAAAAAATTCATATTTAATTGGTTTTGCATTAGTTAACTTTATTATCTTTGGGTTTTATTTGTTTATGTATAAAGTTGTAGGAATTGCTGGACATATTCCTACTTATATGAAGGTTTACTTAATGATTTCATTAATATTGTGGTTACTTTTATATTTACAAGAAAAAGGAAAAATTTTCGCGAATTTTAATAGATATAACTATAAATCTAGAATAATTATTTATTTTATCATCAATATATTAGCAGGATATAATGTTCCTTATTTGATGAGTTCTGCATATGTATTTTTTTATTCTGGTAGTAAGGATAGTGTGTTTGAGTACTGGCTATTATTGGGTGCTATTATCTTTATTTCTTTACTAGGTTTGTTTTTATTTTGTTATTCTGAATTTGAGATATTTGGAAATCAACAAAATACATTCTTAAAATTGATAGGTATTTTAATAGTTATAGCTAGTTTAATTGGATTAATTTATGTATCAATAATAGCTCCGGCAGATTCTGAAGAAGGTAGAGTCATTTGGGTAGGGTGTATCTTTTTAATGTGTATACATATATTAGTAGGGAGATCTTTCTTTTATTTAGCTGTTTTAATTAATGACATTAAGGACGAAGGGCTAAAATTATAAGTTTGATTATAGTGACGAATTAATAGTAACTGTTAATAGATAAAAACTATCATTATAGAAAGATGTGAAGAAATGAATATATCAAAAAAATGGTTGTTAGTCATCATTATACCTTTAGCAATTGTCCTCATTATAGTTGGGATTTATTATTCATGGAAACTCAAAAAAGAAAATGAAATCAAAGATAGCTTTGCGAAAACGTTGAACATGTATCCAATCAAAAATTTAGAAGACCTATATGACAAAGAAGGATATCGAGATGAAGAATTTGATAAAGATGATAAAGGTGAATGGATTCTACAATCATCTATGGCAACACAAGGAAAAAATGAAGATTTAATATCAGAGGGTATGCTATTGAAAGTGAATAGAAATAAAAAAGAAACAAAAGGTTATTATTTTATAAATAGGTATAAAAATAATCCTGACAGTTATGAAGATGATGAAAGTGAAAAAACATATCCTGTAGAGCTTAAAAATAATAAAATTCATTTAAGCGAAAAAGTAGATAATAAGAATTTAGAAAGAAAAATAAAAAAATTTAAACTCTTTTCTCAATATGGGAATTTTAAAAACTTATCAAAATTAAAAAATGGAAATATAGAGATTAATCCTGAAGTACCAAATTATTCATTACAATATCATTTAACAAATCGGAACAGTAATGTTAAGAAATTAAGAGATACTTATGATATTCCTACAAATAAAGCACCTAAATTAATATTAAAAGGTTCTGGTGATTTAAGTGGTGAATCTGGTGACGTAAAAACAATTGAGTTTGAATTTATACGCAATCAAAAGGAAACAGTTAAATTTTCAGATAGTATAAGTTATCAACCTACATATAACTAAAAATTAATTAAAGAAATTACTTTGTTATAGTTTATAGCAAAGTGATTTTTAATTTACGTATTAATGTAGTTTGATTAAGGGTCATTTAGTTTAGATTAGCTAAAAATGGCTTTTTATATTGATGATTGAACGTTTAATTGAAAATGCTAAACGGGTAATGTTTACAGATAGATGTCATGTTCTTAAGGAGAATGATTAATGAAACAAGCACAAGAATTAAAAAAGATGTTAATTCAAATAGATGGACAAAAATATGGTGCTTATAAACGTACAAAAGGGATGTATCAATTTGATGACTTTCGATTAGCTATCGACCATGTCCAAGTAGACCCTTTTGCGCCGCCTTCAAAAATGAGACTAATTATAGATAGAAAAGTAGTTGGCATACCCGATTACTTTTTAGATACAAAAGATAAACGTATTGCAGTTGCTGACTTTTTAACTAGAAATGTAGCTCGAAAATTAAAAAGCATATTATCAAAAGCAAAAGGACAACATAAAATCTTTATCGATCGTTGTGGTCAAGAGATGCTTCAACGCACATCTGTAGTTATTAATGATGACGTCATAGAGGTACGTCTAGAGGTAGGTCTACCTGCTACAGGACGTAAAATTTTAGGGAAAGCTGCAGCATCAACAACGACTCAAGTGTTACCACAAGTCGTTGATCAAGCGCTCAAATACCAACATATGGATCAACAAGCTTTAAAACACCAAATTGAATTGAAACTCAATCAAACATATATTAGACAACAACTAGATCAACAAAACTTAATCGCATTTGTCGCTAATGATTCCATATTACCTAGAAAAAATGGCGTATCAGATTGGCCGATGTCTCAAGCTATTGCATTTACCAGTCCAAAATCATGTGAAATAACAATGGAGGTACCATATGGTAAGCCTGTTGTAGGTATGGGAATTCCAAAAGGTATTACTTTAATCGTTGGTGGCGGCTATCATGGTAAATCTACCTTATTACAAGCACTCGAACGAGGTGTTTATGATCATATCAATGGCGATGGTCGTGAGTATGTAATTACAAATAATAGTGCGATGAAAATACGTGCTGAAGACGGTAGAAGTGTAGAAAAAGTGAATATTCGACCATTTATTGATCACTTACCTGGTAAGAAAGATACTAGTCAATTTTCAACTGATAATGCAAGTGGTAGTACATCACAAGCGACCAATGTAATGGAAGCATTAGAAGCACGTACTAAAGTATTATTAATTGATGAAGATACATCGGCAACGAATTTTATGATTCGCGATGGACGTATGCAGAAGTTAATTGCATCTGAGAAAGAACCGATTACCCCATTTTCAAATCGAGTGAAACCTCTGTATGATGATTATGATGTTTCAACAATTTTAATCGTTGGAGGTTCTGGTGATTACTTTGAAGTTGCTGATCAAGTATTAATGATGGATGAATATGTATTGAAAGATGTGACTCAAGAAGCTAAGGAAATTGCTCAAACAGCAGGATATGAACGTGAAGATACTTCTCATAAGACATTTGGTGAAATTCCGTCTCGTATACCTCTTAAAAATAGTTTTAATAAAAAAGGAAAAGATAGTCGACTTAAAGCTAAAGGACAACATGCAGTTATGTATGGAAAAGAAACGATTGATATTAATGGCTTAGAACAATTAGTAGATGATAGTCAGACTAACACACTCGCGATGATGATCGATTATATCCAACAACATGAATTAGATAATAACAAAATAATCAATGATATTGTTGATGATGTGTATCAACTTATTGAACATAAAGGTCTAGAAGCAATATCACATCATCAAGGTCATCCAGGTAATTTAGCATTACCTCGTAAACAAGAACTTATAGGAACATTAAACCGATATCGTGGGTTGAATGTGAAATAATAACAACATGCGCATGTATCAGATTGTACGTTATGTACTATGATAGCATGCGCATTATTTATGTATATCGATTGATTATCTTTTGAATGGTTTATTTTCATTATATTCTTCTTCTGTCATGAGTGAACTTTTTCTTTGAATGCCATAATCTTCGATATAAAACCGTTCACCAAGTTTTAAATAGGGCACAACAATAGCTCTGAATTTTACTCTTTTATAGAGAAGTGAAAAACCAATTTTAAAATACTTTTGACGCTCGAAAAGCCATAAATGATCTATTGAAATGCCATTAATTTGAACATCTTTAAGTAAAATTCGTACATTTCGTTTATATGGTAAATCACGATCTAATTTATTTTTGTATCCAATATATTCAAGCCTACCAGTAACAACCACTGATTTATTCCGAAAAGGTTTCAATTCCTCTCTTCTCACATGACCACCCCTTACTATGTCACTTATTATAAAAATAATATCACAAAATTATTGATTTTATTTATAAAATGAATTGTGAAAAGTATATTGTAGCAAAAAACTCTTTATGTATATAAAAAAAGAATTGTAGTTAGAAAAAACTACAATTCACAATCCAATATATTAACATCAATTTTCTTCATTTTTAGCTTTTAATTCTCTAATCAAATAATAAATACTAATTAAAGCTATGATAATCATTGGTAGAGAAACAGATATACTAAAACCAGTAAATATGTTCCAGACAATCATAAATAATGCTAATAAAAATACAATAGTACAAGCAATTATCTCTAAATTACGCCACATAATTAAAACCTCACAATCCATTGATTTTTGGATATTTAACGAACGATAAGCATTAAACTTATAATATCATTATGAACTGTGTAGTTAAATATAGAGATTCTCCAAATGTTTTCAATCAATCTATTTAAAGAATTAGAGTGCAAAAAACATTGGTGGTTTGGCTTCGTAGTCTTTTTTATCAAGATGCTTTTGTTTAATAATATCGTTAGTATTTGTAGATTTATCCTCTTTTAAAAAGTAAGAATCTAATTTTTCAGTTAAAGATATGTCACCGTCAAATTGGTATTCTGTATCACTGAATATTGATGCAGTAAAATATAATGATTTATCAGAATTGATATAACCTTTAATGATATTTGCTCCCATGGGATTTGAGTATGTTTTAGTAATAGTTATATGCTTAAAATTAAATCCCTTCAAATTATAATTAAGATACAATTCAATTCGTTTCTTCTGAACATCGACATAATGTTGTTTTACATTATGATTATAAATTAAGAAACAACTAACAAGTAAAACTAAAATAATTGTACTCATCGCTAATATTTTCTTCATTTATTCACCTGATTTACTATATAACGTTAATTTTAATATTACCTATTTTATAAAAACAAAAACCTGTTATAACTACAATTTAAATTGAATAGGATTAATAATCATTTTTAGTATATCACTTATATTATTATTGATTTTTGTAAAAATACAATATTTATAATATTATTGTTTATATACAGTATACCTTTTATAAGGAGTGACTATTTAATGAGATTGTCCTGGATACTATGGTGGGTAGTATTAGTATTTGAACTCATTCTTTTTGCGGGTGCATCAGCATTTTTATGTATGAGAGAAATCGATGCCTCTGGAGCAGTTCAAACAGTGCAATTAAAATTAATTAACATAGCTATTTTAGGTGTATTTATGTTACTTCCATTTTTAATTGTACAATTAATTTGGTTGGTTATTAATATTATTTATTCCAAAAAGCAAAAGAAAAATATCAACGAGTATTAAATTAAGGTCTAGGGGAAACTCTAGACTTTTTAATGTTATTATATAGTTGATTTTGAAAAGTAGTTCTTACTAAAAATTTTCAATGATGATGTTTTAATCAAATGACATAGTTAGGAGAAATGATATGAAACATACAGCATTAATAATTGAGGACGATATTGATATAGCTCATATTTTATCTTTAACTCTTACAAAAATGGATATACATACAACGATTAACTATTCTGGTAGTGAGGCATTACAAACAATTCAAAATAAAGACTATGATTTAGTTATTTTAGATTTAATGCTTCCAGAAATGAGCGGCGAAGATTTATTGCCTTCTATTAAAGAAAAAACAAATAGCAAAGTTATTATAATATCAGCCAAAACAGATGTTGATGAAAAAGTGAAAATGTTAGAGTTAGGCGCAGATGATTATATGACTAAACCTTTTGATGCTAAAGAAGTCTCAGCAAGAGTTTCTGTACAATTAAGGAATTTAGAAAACACTCCTAAAAAAGAAAATTTAAAATGGAAAGATTTAACACTCGATTCATCCAAATATCAAGTATTTTATAAAAATATAGAAATCAACCTTACTAATTCTGAATTTGAAATTTTGAAATTGTTAATGAGTTATCCAGAAAAAGCATTTTCAAAACAACAAATATACGAAGCTATACAAGGGATATATTTAGGAGACGATAATACAATTAATGTACATATATCAAATATTAGAAAGAAAATTTCGCAATATACAAATGATATATATATTCAAACCGTATGGGGAATAGGATTTATGCTCATATAAAATCTTTATGATTTCTTTATATTTTGCTTAAAGGAATTTAAGACATATTTCGTTATATTAATTTTAGAAATAGCGAAGGAGATGAGTGCATGAATCCAGTTATAGAAGTAAATCAACTTTCTAAAAAGTTTAAACATAACTATGGATTATACCCGACTGATTTTAAACTTTATGAGGGAGATATCTGTGCGATTATTGGTAAAAATGGTGCAGGGAAATCGACTTTATTCAAATTATTAGCAAATCAAATTCATCCTACAGGTGGGTGTATTAAGCTATTTAACATAGATGGAAATAAAGTTAATAGCCAAGGAAGAAAACGAATAGGATTTATGATTGAAACACCTGACTTTATTCCGAATTTTAATGCATATCAAAATTTACATTATTTCAGTATTCAACGAGGTGTAACGAATAAAGAAAAAATAGAAAATATATTGGCACAAGTAGGTTTAAAGAACGTTACTAAAAAGATAAGACAATATTCATTGGGTATGAAACAAAGACTAGGTATAGCATTAGCGTTGTTAACTGGTCCTGACTTGTTAGTGTTAGATGAACCCATTAATGGATTAGACGCTGAAGGTATTAAAGAATTTCGTGATTTGATTTTAAAATTAAACAAAGAACAAGGGATTACAATATTAATTTCTAGCCATATTCTGAATGAATTACAACAACTTGCCTATAGATTTGTATTTATAGAAGATGGAAAGATTATAGAAGATATTAGTAAAGAACAGTTGCTTAACAAAGGTAAGCAACAACTTATAGTAAAAGTTGATAGTCCTGATGATGCTGTACGAATATTAGAACAGAATATCGATAATATTAAATATAAGGTACTACATAATAAAACAATTGCTATTGATCCCTCTCGTGTAGAAAGTAGTTATATTAATAAATTATTACTTAACAATGATGTTGCAGTTGAAGAGTTTAAGATGGAAACAACAAACTTAGAAGATTATTTCTTAAGCAAAGGGGGGAAGTGATAATGATTAATTACATTAAAAGTGAATTATATAGAGTATTCCATAGCAAAGGTATCTATATTTATATCATTGTTTGTAATTTACTTATGCTTTTAGCAGCAGTGATTTTATTTTATTTTGATAAAATTGAACCTACTTTCCCATACGGAAATGCTAAATTTTTCTATGTTAACGTCGTTACAGCTGGTTTGCTTATTATGGTTATTGGTGCCTCTATGAATATGTTAGTAAATAGTAAACAGAACAAAGCATTAAATAAGATTTCAATCTCTTTTGATACTTCTGTTTCATCAATTTATTGGGGAAAGTTCGTTGTTTATATCATTACTTTTCTTATTTTAACGATCATTAGTGCTATAGTAACTGTAATATTAGGGATTGCTTTCTTTGAATATGATCAAACAGCACTAACAAATTATTTGTTGTCTTTAATAAATATGGCACCTGTAGTATTTGGTGGTCTTGCATTGGCGCACGCAATAAATAGTTTTCGTGTTAACTTAGCGATTGTTATTATTATTATAAGTATTTTTTACTATCAATCTTCAATGTTTATAGAATTATTAACTATTGCAAGTGATAAATTCGATGTTATTTATAACAATTCTCCTACAGAACTATTAGACACTAATTTCAAAAACTATGTGAATGAGTCTGTTGAATTGGGTATGCATTATTGGATAATCGGCTTAATACTGGGATTAGTTTTTTTAACAATCGGTTATTTATTTTATAAAAATAAAGAATTTACAGATTAAATTAAGGATGTAAGAAGATGATTATTAATATAATATTGGCTGTAGCGCTTATCATCATCATTTATAAATATATATTGTTAAAGTATGATGTTTCACAGCTCACAAAACAGTTAAAATATTTAAAAAAGCATATCACTTCAAATCAAACTGTACGAACTAATACGCATCATAAAGATTCTGTGAAACTCATAAAAGAAATTAATGAGAGTTTGACATCAATGAGAAATGAAGTGACTACATATAAGCAACATGAATTACTGTTAAATCAAGAAATTACTAATATTTCTCATGATTTAAGAACGCCATTAACTGCCATCAAAGGGTATACTAATTTATTACAAGATACCGATTCACAAGAAGACATTAAGAAGTATTTAAATATAATAAGTAATAAAACTAATAATCTTATTGCCATGATAAATTTATTTCACGAAATGACTAAATTAAATTCTGGTGATTATAGTTTAGATATAAAAGAAATCAATATTAATGAATTATTGAAAGAGCAATTTTTAACTTATTTCAGTCAATTTGAAAGTCAATCTATCGATGTAATATTTAAAGAAAGTCATCCTTATTTCGTAAAGGCAGATAACGTATGTTTAGAAAGAATATCAACTAATTTAATATCAAATATACTTAAATATGGTAAATCGTACGTAAAAATCGAGGTTTATGATGCACAAAATACGATTCAAATAGATATAAGTAATGACACGGATGAGTCTTTCAATATTGGTGAACAAACTAATATTTTCAAAAGATCACACACCCTTGATTTTAGTAGACATAACGGTAGTACAGGATTAGGTTTATATATGGTGAAAAGATTAGTTGAAATACAACAGGGCAATATATCTGCCAATTATCTAAATAATGAATTCACTATCACTATTCAATTGCCTAAATATGAGGCTTGATTTCTGCCATAGCTACAACATTATAATTTGAAACATGGGATAATCCCCGTTTTTTATAAAATGATTTGGTATTTTCTTGATTGTCAGTAAGACAGACTATTTGCATAACATCTTTATAGCGTTTTAATACTTTATCTATCAGGCTAGAACCAATACCTTGATTTTGATATTTAGTTTTAACAAGTAAATCTTGAATCAATACGATTGAAATACCGTCACCAACTAGTCGAATTAATCCTATAAGTTCAGTGTCATCCCACACTGATAACACATATAGTGAATGACTAAAAGCTTGGTTAAGTTTATTTAAATCGTAAGTATAGTTGAACCAACCGGCATCATTGTATAATTTTTGTAATTCTTCAGTAGGGATATGTTTAGAACTGATGTAACGCATTGTAAGCCCTCCTTATCCATATCATCATCCCATATATAAAACCTGTTCTCAACTTCAATTTGTTGGGAACAGGTTTATTTAAATCATTGCTCTTTTAACACGCCGTCTTTCATATGATAAACTTTATCGCAAAATTGTGTGAGACGTTCGTCGTGTGTAACGATGATACATGTTTTGTTTCGTTGTTTTGTTTGGTTTTCTAATATTTTCATGACGGCCATAGCGTTATCTGTATCGAGTGAAGCGGTTGGCTCATCAGCTAAAATGAGTGATGGGTCTGTAAATATCGCTTTAGCTATAGCAACACGTTGTTTTTGTCCACCTGATATTTCGCTCGGCAATTGATTTTCTATTTCAACTAATCCCAATTGTTCCAACAATGTTTGGTATTCTTCTTTATTAAGTGTGTCTCTTTTATATTTTTTTAATAACTGAAATTGCTGCTTTACCGTTAAAAAAGGTACTAAATTAGTCGATTGTAAAATAAATCCAATTTCTTTAATTCTGATTCGTGATAATGCTTTTTGGTTTAATTTAGAAATATTGTTATCGTTAATCCATATCTCACCAGATGTTGGTGTTTGTAACGCGCCAGCCATAGTTAAAAACGTACTCTTACCAGAACCAGATGGCCCAACAATTGCGATTAATTCACCTTGGTTAAATTTCAAATCAGTCGGTTTAACTGCTTCAATAATATGATTACCATCTTTGAAGGACTTTGTAACGCCTTTGAACTCTAACATAGCACACACTCCTTTCTATCCAATTGCTTTTAGTGGGTCGATTTTTCTAATAGATAATACTGAAAATAGACTTCCTAATAATGAAATAATGATAAGTACTAAGCCAAAAATTAATAACGTACCCATATTAAATTGTATAGGAACAGCATCTGGTAAAATAGTACTCGTTAATAGTGTGAGTACGAGTCCAATTGCAGTACCAATGAGTGATAATATAAATGTTTGAGCAAGCACCATCTTTGCCAAATATCCATTCGTAAACCCTTGTGCTTTTAATACGCCAAATAACTGCGTTTTTTGAAGCGTCATAACATATAAAAAGACGCCGATCACAGTTGCTGAAATCACAAATAAGAAAGAAATCATAAAATTAAGTGTCATATTCTGAGCTTTATAACCCGGTAGATTTTCAATGAATTGATCAATTGAAACGCCTTCAAGGTCACTATCTAACTTATGATTTTTCCAATTTTTATCTTTAACTACAACAGCATTCGTTTGATCTTTAGATAAAGCTGGATTAATCTCTTCTATAGTTTTGTTGTTGGAAAAAATAACAGGAGATGCATTATATTTCGCACTTTCTGAGACACCAACAACTTTTAATTTTTCATCTGATTGTGATAATGACAATGTATCACCAATTTTAAAACCTTTATCTTTAAGCGTTTGATCTATGATTACCTCATTTGCTTTATTAACTTGACGGCCATCAACTAATTTGGGTATTAAAAATGAATCTGAAGTGACACCAAAGAGTAAAGCATTTTCTTCTTTATTATCATTTGAAACAATAACACCTTGTTGTTTTAAAGGTGTTGCTTCATTAAATTCATTACTTATTTTAGAACGATCAAATACTGATTGTTCAACAGTTTGATTAGCATCTTTGTTCAAAATAATGGCATTTGCATGCCACTTTTCAATGCCTTCTGTATTCATCTTAATTAAACCGTTAGCTAAGCCAGATAGTAAGAATAATAAATAACTTATGAGTACTAGAATCCCGATAATTAAGCTGAATTTGAGTTTATTTCTTTTAATTTCATTCCAAGCTAAGAACATACATACTTAACCTCCTTTTAAACATTAGTTCCATCACCTTTATTTCTTAAAGATACCATTTTTTAGAATGAAGTATAAGTTTAGATGATGACAAAAATTTAAAAATATCGATATTCAGGTATTAACCATATAATTAGTTAGTTGATAGTTAAAACTGATATAATAAAATCTCAATTGGATAACCTGAGGAGGTTAAATTATGAATGATAAAGTGTTAGTAACAGGCGGTACTGGATTTTTAGGTATGCGTATCATTTCTGAATTATTAAAAGACGGCTATGAAGTACGTACAACTGTACGTAAATTAGATAAAAAACAACAAGTAATCAAAACATTGCAAAATAACCATATCAATACTGATAAATTAGAATTTGTTGAAGCAGATCTTTCTAAAGATGAACATTGGAATGAAGTAATGCGCGGATGTAAATATGTATTAAGTGTGGCTTCTCCAGTATTTTTCGAAATTCTTGAAGATGAAAGTGAAGTCATTCGACCAGCGATAGAAGGTATTCAACGTATCTTAAGAGCAGCTGAAAAAGAAAATGTTAAAAAAGTAGTTATGACATCTAACTTTGGTGCAGTAGGATTCAGTAACAAAGATAAATCAACTATTACAACTGAAGAAAATTGGACAAATCAAGATGAACCAGGTCTTTCTGCTTATGAAAAATCAAAACTATTAGCTGAAAAAGCAGCTTGGGATTTTGTTAATAATAAAGACAACCAAATTGAATTTGCGACGATTAATCCAGTTGCTGTGTTAGGGAAATCAATGGATTCCCATGTCTCTGGTAGCTTTGATATGATTAAAAACATTATGAATGGATCAATGAAACGTGTGCCAAATGTACCTTTAAATGTAGTTGATGTCAGAGACGTTGCTCGTTTACACGTTCTAGCAATGAAATCAGACGATGCTAATGGTAAACGATTTATTGCTTCTGCAGATGGTCAAATTACCTTAGCAGAAATAGCTAAATTAGTGAAAAATAAACGCCCTGAACTTTCAGAAAAGGTATCAACTAAAACTTTACCTAACTTTGCAATTAATATTGGTGCTTATTTCAACAAAGAAGCTAAAGAGGGTAAATTACTATTAAATATGAATAGAAATATAAGTAATGAACGAGCTAAATCTATTCTTGGTTGGCGTCCGATTGGTTCACAAGAAGATGCAGTACTAGAAGCAGTAGATAGCATGGCGAAATATAACTTATTTTAATTAAGACAAAGAAAATAGAGAGCAGACATCATTTTGATGTTTGCTCTCTATTTTTTATTTCCCAAGTAATTTAACAACACGTTGTTGTTGTTCTTTACCATCTGGATCGGCTTTTGTTTTTAATTGAGTAAATGTTTCTGACCATTCAGAAGTACGTGTACGAATTGGTGGCTCATTCATTTCTAATGTTTTAAGGATAACTTCTGCAACCTCTTCAGATGTCTGAGAAGATCCTGTTCCATAATTTTCCTTCAAACCACCTAAATATTTATCAAGAATTGGTTTGTATTCGTCGTCTTTAAGACCACCCGTAGACTGAAGTTGTGACATCACATTATTCGTGAACTCTGATTGAATGCCACCAGGTTCAATAACGGTAAACTTAATATTAAATTTAGGTTTAACATAACTCGCCATAGATTCAGTGTATCCTTCTACACCGAACTTCGTTGCACAGTATATTTCATTAAACGGTTGCCCAACTAAACCACCTACAGAAGAAATGTTAATAATACGACCATCTCTTTGACTTCTCATAGTAGGTAATACTGCTTTAGTCATACGAATAACACCCATTAAATTTAAATTCACTTGCCACATAATTTCTTCATCAGTAGCGAGTTCTGTTGTTTTGACAAAACCTGCACCTGCATTATTTACAAGAATATCAATGCGACCTTCAGTTTCAACAATATCATTCACAACTCGATTAATATTGTCTACATTAGTGACATCTAAATGTTTAGTATATATATCTAAGTTTAATTCTTGTGCTTTGTTAATTAAATCCTCTTGCTTTTCAAGATTACGCATTGTTGCATATACTTTATAACCATTTTTAGCTAATAAAATAGATGTTTCAAATCCTAATCCAGTTGATGCGCCAGTAATTAATGCTACTTTTTGATTCATGAATAAATACCCCAAGTTTCTATTTTTTAATTGAACTTAGTTTACTTTGTTATTGATAGAATCGCAAAGATTTAAGACCAACGTTGTTCAACTTTACCAAATTTCCAAATCAATGTAGAAATTAACCATGTGATTAAGAATAATGCGACTAAAATATAGCCTAAATAATCAAATTGTATAGATTCAATAAATGACCAGAAGCCTCCAGATAATTTAAATTTGTCAGCCATTATTTGTAATAATTCGATTAAACCAATGATTAAGGCAGCAATTACTGAAATAGTCGTAATCGTAATATTGTAATAAATTTTACGAATAGGATTGAAAAATGCCCAATTATACGCTGATTTCATAACGACACCGTCTAATGTGTCTAATAAACTCATTCCTGCTGCAAATAAAATCGGTAATGACAAAATACCAATAAATGAAATAGCTTGTTGAGAAGCACCTGATGATAAAGCAAGTAATGCAATCTCACTAGCAGTATCAAAGCCTAAACCAAATAAAAATCCTAATGGTAATACATGCCAACTTCGACTAATGACTTTAAAATAAGGACCAACAAATCTTGTAATAAATCCTCGAGATTCTAATAAATCATTGATTTCTTCGTCATTAACTCCTTTTTGTTTTCGCAATTTCATAAACAGTTGAACTAAAGACACTAGAATTATAAGGTTTAATACGCCAATTAAAACTAGGAAAAATCCTGATACTAAAGTACCAATTGTGCCACCAATCTCTTGGAAATGTGGTAGCTCGCTTTTAGCCCATTTTACGGAAATACCTAGTAAAACTGCCATTAAAAATACAACAGTTGAATGTCCAATTGAGAAGTAAAATCCAACACCTACTGGATCACGTTTCTGTTGAATTAACTTTCTAACGGTATTATCAATTGCTGCAATGTGATCAGCATCAAATGCATGACGCAAACCTAATGTATATGCCAATATACCCATGCCAAATAAAATATGGTGGTCTTTACCTGCAAACCACAAAAAGCTAAACCCAATGATATGAAGTGCAATTACAATACTTATGTATGGCAACCAACTTAATGATTGTCGATTCATGAATTTCAAAATAATACCCTCTTTCCAATAAATATGCTAATTAATCATACTCTGATTATTGATAACCTCAAAGAAAAATTGATTCGTATAACAAAACTGTTATGGAGAAAATACATATAATTTATTAATTTTTTAAATATCGTGCATATTAAATGACATCTATGACTATACGTTTAGCTAACTATTGAGTTAGGTATTGTAATATTGATAAACATTTTAAATAAAGGAGAGATGAGAAATGACTGAACAAAATGGTTGTGTTAAATGTGGTCATACTGAAGTAGAAGAAGGGACACTCTCTGCGACAGGCTCAGGTCTATCTAAAGTATTTGATTTACAGCATAATAATTTTAAAACGATTACTTGTAAAAACTGTGGTTACACTGAATTTTATAAAGACACTAAAAATAATAAAATGGATATCGTTGATTTATTCTTTGGTTAAATTTAAAGTACAGGGTAAATTTAATATGATATTTGAGTAGCGTGTATGATATTCATACACGCTGCTTTTTAATATAAACAAACTATTGTTTTTTCTAGGTGATTATTAGTAGACTGATATTATTACTATTTAAAAGAGTGAAGGGAGGACTTTGATGAGTAACGAATATAAAAAAGGGATATTTTTCGCGTTAGGCGCATATGTATTATGGGGAATTTTACCGATTTATTGGGAATTGATTGATCAAATCGGTGCGTTTGAAATTTTAGCTTTTAGAATTATCTTTTCTGCAATATTCATGGTTTTAATTTTGATTGTAGGAAAGCATCAAAGACAGTCCTTTATGAGAGATGTGAATCAGTTAGTATCACATCCGATACAACTTTTAGCAATTATTGTTGCTGGTTACGTTATTACAGTTAACTGGGGTACATTTATATGGGCAGTTACAAACGGCCACGTATTACAGTCTAGTTTAGGCTATTACATTAATCCGTTAGTGAGTATTTTATTAGCATTGATTTTCTTAAAAGAGAGATTCAATAAATTTGAATGGCTAGCCATTTTATTCGCATTTATCGGCGTACTTTATATGACATTGAAAGTTGGAGAATTTCCAGTTGTTTCACTCATGTTAGCATTCTCATTTGGTATTTATGGACTACTTAAAAAAGTTGTTCATATCGATGCGATTAGTAGTATTGCGGTAGAGTGTATTGTTACTGCACCTGCAGGACTAATTTATGTAGGTTATTTATGGCAACAACATCAATTAACGTTTGGTATGAATATGTCTTCATTCTGGTTACTGTTTTCAGGTGCCATTACAGCAATCCCTTTAATTTTATTTTCTGCGGGAGCTAAACGTATGCCATTATCTTTAACAGGATTTATACAATATGTTGGACCAACGATTATGTTTGTTCTAGGCATATTCTTGTTTAATGAACCATTTGATGTTCATCAACTCATTACATTTGTCTTTATATGGATAGGTATTATTTTATATAGTATCTCTCAATATTTAAAAATGAAAAGAAGACCAATTACTTAATAAAAAAGTCATCACCTTAACACTGTTTCGAGTGAGTAAGGTGATGACTTTTCTTTATTTTAAAGGATTAAAATATACCTAAAACTTTCATCCATAATGAACCTAAACCAATCCATATAATGAAGTAAACAAAGCCTAATACGATGTTCATTGTCCACCAACGTTTTTGTGTAATGTAACCGGAACCGAAAAGAATTGGTGCAGGACCACTACTATAATGTGTTGTTGAAGCCATTAAGTTACCGAAGAAACCAAGGATCAATGCACTGAATAATGGTGGCGCTCCGGCTGCTACGGCAACACCTAATAATGCTGCATACATTGCACTCACATGTGCAGTTGAACTTGCGAATAAATAATGTGAGTAGAAGAAGAACAGTATTAATAACACAATAACAATTGGCCAACTTAAGCCATGTAAACTTTGAGCAATTACTTTACTTAACCATGGGATGAATCCAAGTTGGTTTAATTGATCAGCCATTAATACAAGTACTGAGAACCAAACCAATGTATTCCATGCCCCTGTTTCATTTAATACATCTTTCCAAGTTAAGACACCTGTAAGTAAAAGTAAGCCTAAAGCAATAAATGCTGTTAATGTAGCATCTAAATTAATAAAACTTCCTATCATCCATAACACTAATGCAATGACAAAGATAGCTGCCATAAATTTTTCAGCAAGAGAAACTGAACCCATTTTTGCTAGTTCGTTTTCTGCCCAATTTTTAGCATTTGGTGTTTCTTTGACTGTAGGTGGGTACATTTTATAAATAATAAATGGCACTACAATGAGTGAAACTAATCCAGGAACAAGTGCTGCTAAAAACCAATTCATCCATGTTATATGTACATGAGCAGTTTTTTCAGCTAAGTTTTGTGCAAGAGGATTCCCAGCCATTGCGGTTAAGAACATTGCAGCAGTAATCAGATTTCCTTGGAATTCAGTGAAAATCAGGAAAGCACCCATTTTTCTTTCTGTGCCATCTTTTGGTGTTGAGCCAAATGATTCTGAAAGGGATTTAATAATAGGGAACATGATGCCACCAGCACGAGCAGTATTACTTGGAGTTGCCGGAGCTAATATTAAATCAACACCTACAAGTGAATATGCTAGACCAAGCGTCTTTTTACCAAATAATTTTACGAATTGTAGTGCAATTCGACGACCTAACCCAGTTTTGACAAAACCTCTAGAAATGAAGAAAGCCATCGCAATCAGCCATATACTCGTATTCCCAAAGCCTTGCACAGCCGTCTTAATATCGACTACGCCAACTAATACAGTTAATGTAAAACCAATGATTGATACTGCACCAATTGGCATAGGTTGAGTGATACATGCGATAATCGTAGCGACAAATATCGCAAACATATACCAAGCTTGTGTATCTAATGAGTCAGGCTTGAGAGGGGTTAAAGCCCAAATCAGTAAACCAACAACAATTGGTAAAATGAATTTTTTATATTTTATTGAGTTTTCCACAATAAGTGTCCTTCTTTCTGTAGAGAATTCATATGTACAACATCAGAATAATCCTAATTGAAATTAATGTACAGAGGGATTTTAAATTTAATCGGTAAGTGATATAGCATATATGTCTAAAACGTTAAAAACTGATTTCACACCGTTGTGAAATCAGCTTAAATTTAGTCTAATTTAGTTGTTTTTTAATACACGTGCCATTTCTTCCATTTTACCAGCATGAAGTGGAATATGGATGGCATTTAACATTAATAAACCTTCAACAGTTGAGAAACCAGCAATCGGTTGATCTAGTTCTATAGATAATTGTTCATCTGTTAATTTTCTTGCACGTTCAGGAATTGTTTTAATATCATTTAAGATACTTTCTATATCAGGAACGTCACCGTCAATGTTGGACCAATCTGCAGGTTTAGAACCTGGCGCAAATAGTTTTCTATAAAGATCTAAATCTACGACATTTTGGTCACCTTTAGATAAAGCATTTTCGAAAACAGTTAATACATGACCCAATTGCCAATGTAAATTATTAGGGAATACGTCGCTATCTTTATCTAATACGTCTTCAATTTTCCAATCTTCGTACATATTTAATAAATAATGAACTCCTGTATCTATAACATCATATACTGTGTTAGTCATATTAGTTATTCTCCTTTGTATAAAAATTATACTTATCATTCCAGTAATGTTTACCCGTAATTAATAAGTTGTATGCATTAGAAGCTTGTACAGTTGTAGGATATTTATAGTAAGATGATATTAAGAAAAGTAGCTAAAATAGAATTATAAGGTGGTAACTTGATGTATAAGTATAAAAAAAGGAATCCTTTTTCAACCAAAGCATCTGTTGTATATGATGAAACTAATCAAGACATAGCTTATATTCGAAAAGTTTATAATAATCCAATACAAAGGTTAATCAGTATTTTAACGTTGTCGTTACGTTTTAGAAAATATGAAGTTCGTAATCATGAGGGTAATGTGATAATTAAAGCAAATGCTAAATCCATGCTAGATAGTAAGCATTTTGCATTGGATTACTATCACGATAATACGCAACAAAAAGTATTGTTTGATAAAAAGAGTAGTGGAAGTAAAGATACGTATGGCATTATTAAACTCAATGATAGGATATTGAATATTTATGCCGATGAAAATCAAAATGCATATATTAAAGATGCGAAATTAGATACAGATATTGCAAGTTGGAAGCAAGTAGGAGACTATGCAGAAGTTCGAGCGGGAAAAGATTCATTTTTCCAAGAACATACTTTATTATGTATTGCTATGCTTCATATTTTTGCTGATAATCATGTTAGACGTCAAAAAGCATGGTCATTGTTAGGACCACCTACAATATAAAATAGCAAAACCGGAAATGAATGTGCTTTTCATTTCCGGTTTTTTCTTATATGTGACACTAATGTGTTTCGCCTAAAGCTATTTTTAAATCAGGTGAATGGTCGATGGATTTAATAGCAGCGGTTAATCCTTGGACAATTGTATTTAAAGACATGGAAGGTGTGCCGGGTTTGTTAGTAACCTGCTCTGGTAAATAAGGGACATGGATAAATCCAAATAATAAATTAGGGTATTGTGTCGCATTTAAATATCCTAATTGATACAAGATATGATTACATACAAATGTTCCTGCAGTATTCGAAAGTTTAGCGGGAACTCCATTATTTTTTATACTTTCTGTCATACGCTTAACAGGTAAATTTGAGAAGTAAGCGGCAGCTCCATTTTTTCGTATAGGTATATCTATAGGTTGGTTCCCATCGTTATCTGCAATTCGCGCATCATCAATATTAATTCCAACACGTTCAGGCGTGATTTCTGCGCGTCCTCCAGCTTGCCCAATAGCAACGACAGCATCATAGTGCTCTGAGTTTAATTTTTGCTCAATGACCTCAATAGCTTTATGAAATACAGTAGGAATCTCTATTTTAGTGATGTCATGCTCCCCGATTTGCGAAGGTAATTGGTTGACCGCCTCCCAAGAAGGATTCATTTCATTACCCTCAAACGGATCAAATCCAGTGACCAATATTTTCATAAAAATATCCCATCCAATCGAAGTAGTTATTTTAATAAATCATAACATGAGTTAGCTATATTTATTAAAAGTAAGTCAGACAAAAAATTAGAACAACAATCTTAAGAAACTAATTTAGTAGTCAACTTTTAAAAAATGAAAAAAGTGATTTTCATATTAATTCACATGCTGACACGTAGTATTATGGCGAGACTCCCGAGGGAACAGTACTAGTTGAAGACCTTAGAAATACTTACGGATTTATCCGTTCAGTATTTCTGGCTGAAACTGTACCCTGGGAATGGGAGCCAATAATACGAAGTATTATAAATAAGCCAGTCAATGAATTAAAAAAATTCATTGACTGGCTTTTATTTTTTGATATATATTCGAAATTTTTTATTCTAACTCAATATTAATGTGACTAATTCTTCTGCGGTTACTTTACCGAAATAGAAGTTTAAATCAATATTGTTAAGACAATCGAGTAAATCACTTTTGACCATGCGAGTACCAATCAATTGGTCTTCTACATCCTTAATATCACCTTGACCGAAGAAATCACCAAAGATACTGCATCCTTCTATACGATTTCCGGCAATTGATAGAGAAATATCAATCGTGCCACATGCGAAGCGGTCGTTACGATTATATTCATAACGTGGAGAACGACCATAGTTCCATTCCCAATTATCATATTTTTCAGCTACTAATTGATCAATACCAGCCCAATCTTCATCTGTTAATTCATAACGTTTAGCATCTTTGATATCATCTATACCCATTAATTGCGTAATAATAAGATCTTTAAAGTCTTGAATCGTGATATTTTGATATTCTGGTGAAAGTGAGTCCCTTATGTTACCTACACGAGCGCGTACGGATTGAATACCTTTTGATTCAATCTTTTTGCGATTAGGGTTAAGTGATTTAACCATTGCTTCATAATCAACATCTAATAGTAATGAATAGCCACCATAAATACGTTTGTTAATAACAGTCATTGCCGCACCAGAAACTTTTTTACCATTGAGTGCTAAATCATTACGTCCACTTTGAATAACATCAGTAGCACCTAAATTATGTAATGCTTCAATCGCTGGACGGTAAAATTTTTGAAAGTCTCCATAGATAGATGTGTCTTGTTCTAAAATACAACATACATTCACTGCGCCTTCATCTACGTAAACAGCGCCACCACCAGTATCTCTACGTACGACTTTAATATTATTATCATCAACATAGTCTTGGTTTAACTCAACAGCAGTATTTTGAAAACGTCCAATCTCTATTTTAGGTTTGCAATAATAAGGTAATAGAATGTCTTCATCTAAGAAAATGTTTTGGTTTACATATACTTGCATCGCAAGATTTACGGCGCCATCAGCAATGTATTCGCCGTTTCGAATAGGTTCAATTAAATACATATTTTTAGCTCCTAAGTTGTTAATTTTTGTTGTGCATCTGTAATTAATGTCGAAATATCTTCAGTTAAATGAATTGTTTTATCTTTAATTGTATTTGGAATGCGATAAGCCTTTTTATTTAAAGTCATAAAAATAGCGTCTGGGTTTTGACGTGTCATGCGTTGGAATGGATGTTTCACAAATTGAGGTGTCGTATAGCCGATACCAATTTCTAAATACAATACTTTACCCGTTTGATGTGCTTCAAGGAAAGCATTATAACGGTCTAGTTGTGCATGGAAATCTGCATCTTCTACCATGCCAACTTCTGCTTTACGTTTATTAATTTCCATAGGGGCATCACATTTAGGACAATGAGGAATAAGTTCCCAAGGAATTTTCATATCTTCTTGTTTGGCTACCATTTCACGAATGGCATCATCATCACGATAAGTCTGTGCATGGCAGTGTTGACTACATTGCCATAAAATATATTCACCTTGAATATGAAATACTTTATTTAAATCATAATTAGCTACGAGAAAAGCATTATCGGCGTTTGTTGTAATGATGTGGTAGTCTTTATCTTTTAATATATTTTTAAGTGCTACATAAGAAGCGCCGACTGGTTGATCTAAATAATTGAGTTTGACAAAGCGACTTTCAAACGCCCAATATTCTTGCCAACTACCATATGGATATAAACTGGCTTGAAGCATATCGAAGAAGTTATATTTTTCGATAAAATCAGGAAAATTAGACGTGAAACGTTCTCCAACATATGTAAAACCATCTGATGCGGACATACCCGCACCGATACCGATAACCACTGCATCGGCTTCATCGATGGCTTGTGCTAAAATGCTTGATTGTGATGCTTCGCTTTGAGCAAGTTGGAGCGCTTTCCAATTAGTTTGATTCATAATGACTAAGCGCCTCCTTATATAATGCGTGGTCTTCATTAGTAAAGACGTTGAATACAACTTTTAACGATGACTGAGATTCTTTTAAATAATCTAAAACTGTTTCAATAGCAATATTACACGCTTCCTGTTGAGGAAAACCAAAAACACCGGTAGATATACAACAGAAAGCGATATGTTTCATGTCGTATTTATCAGCTAATTTTAAACAATTAAGATAACTATTAGCCAACAAATCTTTATTCATTTGAGAAACAGGCAATTTACGAACTTGAGGTCCAACTGTATGCAAGACATACTGTGATGGAAGATTATAAGCAGACGTTATTTTGGCTTTGCCCATGCCTTCCTTACGACCTTGTTCTTCGATAATATCATGACATGCTAAACGAAGTTGTACACCTGCTTTAGTGTGAATGATATTGTCTATACAGTTATGATTTGCTTGCATACAGCCTAATAAACGACTGTTTGCAGCATTCACAATACCATCTACCTTAAGACGAGTAATGTCACCTTGCCATAAATAAATATTGTTTCCTAAAATAGGTGATAATTCATTGATGTTAACCGGATTTTCATTATTTAAAGTGCTTAAATACGCATCTTGTATTTTAAGAAATTCATCGTCAATTGGTTTAGGTGATCGTACATTCACTAATCCTCTAAACAATTCCCATTGGTCTTGTTCATTAGATGGCATGTTAAAAGGCTTATCACCATGTGCTTCTTGCCACAGATAGTGAATGAGATAGTGTAGTCGCTCTTGTTGTGTCTGTATCATTTATGCCTCTGGTAATGCATTGAATGCGTCTTCGTCAACATCTTCTAATTTAACTAACCAATTGTCTTCAGGTTTTTCAGAATTTAAGATAGCAGGTTCATCTTCTGCTTTAGTGTTACGCTCAACAATTGTTCCTGCAAGAGGTGATTGAACATCTAATACTGTTTTAGAAGCTTCAATACTTACAATTTCATCATTTTTCTCGACTTTATCTGGAGACATGAATTCTACATAACCAACAGTACCTACGTCATCTTGTAATTCTGGAGTCATATAGTACACGTATTGATTTCCTTCTTTTTCAACTTTGATATAATTTGCTAATTTAGCCATTTTGCATCTTCCTTTCAATATTTATAAATATGCTTGTGCTAGTAATTCGATAGTACGGCAACGATTATCAATACCTGGTAAAAGTGGAACAATTAACACTTCATCTGCATTAAAATCTTCAACCATTTTATCTAGTTTTGGTTTAACAGTATCAATTGTACCAGCTAATATCGAAGCATGTGTATCTTGTATTCGTGTTCGGTCACGGTCGGATAATTGATATGCTGCTGCTGTTTCAGGAGAAGGGAATTTATCGAACTCTGAAAAGTTTTCCTTTCCTAATAACCAGACATCTAAAGCTTGTTGTAAGTTGTAAGCTTGTTCTTCTGTATCAGTAACGATAGTGAAAACAGTGATGATGACTCTTGGTTCCATTTGTAATGATGTTGTTTGAAAGTGATTATGGTACGTTTGAATACTTAACTTACTTGATTGAATAGCAGCTTCGTTAGGTAATAAAAATGTACCTAAGACAAAGCCCATACCTTGTTCTGCTGCCATCTTAGCTGAACGTTGACTCATAGCTAGTAACCACATATCTGAATGATGTGTAATTTGTGGTTGTGCAACAATAGATGGAAAACGCTGTTCCGCTGTTTGATCCGTTATATATTGTCTGATATCGATAATGCTTTGTTGATAATCTAGATAATCAGCTTTATCTTCATCCATAGCACGTTTGACTATAGGCGTCCCCACATTATTACCAATACCTAAGTCGACACGATTAGGATAAAAATTTTCTAACATACGAAAGTTTTCGGCCACTTTATAAGGACTATAGTGTGGAAGCATTACGCCACCAGACCCTAACTTAATATGTGATGTTTGTCCTAACAATTGCATGATTAATAGTTCTGGACTACTACATGCAAAGGCAGGCACATTGTGATGTTCTGTAATCCAAAAACGTTTGTAATTTAATTTATCAGCCAGTTTAGCTAATCGGACTGTATCATCTAAAGCTTGTTGTGCATTTTTTCCTTCATCAATCATTGCATAATCAAGAATACTTAGTTCCACCAAAGACTCATCTCCATCTTACTTCCGTTTTATATACCCATCCTTATTGTAACTGTCATTGCCCTAATTTGTTAAATTTTTGGATTAAAAAATAAAAAATAATTGTTAAAGTATATTCGTACTAAAAGCGCCATAGTTAAAATATAAAAATCATATTAATGGGTGACACAATTTCTTAAATTGATTATTGGGCATGTTAGTGATACGTTGAGTTTAATAAATGTGAACGAAAGAAGAGGATACGACATGGAAGATTACTCAGCATTGTTACAACCTATTCAATTACCTAATGGTTTACAACTTAACAATCGATTTGTTTTATCACCGATGACAACTAATTCATCAACGAAAGAAGGACATATCACCGATGAAGACTTACGATATGCTGAAAGACGTGCACATTCAGCAGCATTACAAGTGACGGGTGCTGCGTACATCGAACCTTATGGTCAACTATTTGAATATGGATTTAACATTCAGGATGATGCGTGTATTCCAGGTTTGAAAAAAGTTGCTCAAGCAATGAAACGAGAAGGCAACAAAGCAATTATACAGTTAGCTCATGCAGGACGTTTTTCGAATCAAGCTATTCTTAATTACGGACAAGTATATGGTCCAAGCCCTATGACATTACATTCACCCATCAAACATGAAGTATTAGAAATGTCACAAGAAAAAATTCAAGAGGTCATTCAACAATATGCAGATGCGACTTCAAGAGCTATTCAAGCGGGCTTTGATGGTGTTGAAATTTCTATAGCACAACGATTGTTACTACAAACATTCCTTTCTACCTTTTCCAATCAACGTCATGATAAATATGGTGTAGATTCACTGGAAAACCGTACACGATTTTGTTTAGAAGTGATGTCAGCTGTGCAACAAGTAATAGATGAAGAAGCGCCTGAAGGTTTTATATTAGGTTATCGTGCTACACCTGAAGAAACACGCGGTAGTGACTTAGGCTACACGGTAGATGAATTTAATCAACATCTAGACTGGGTAATGGAAGTTGCTGATATACAATATTTAGCTATCGCAAGTTGGGGACGTCATATATATCAAAATACGACACGTACACCTGGCGAGAACTTTGGACGACGTGTGAATCAAGTTGTCTATGAACATTTAAATGGTAGAATTCCTATGATTGCTAGTGGTGGTATTAATTCCGTTGAAACAGCTTTAGACGCATTACAAAATGCAGATATGGTAGGTATGTCATCACCATTTGTGACTGAGCCAGATTTTGTTAGTAAGTTAAAAGAAGGTCACCCTGAACAAATCAATTTACACGTACAACCGGAAGAATTCGATGCATTAGCGATACCACATGCTGCATTCAAAGATATAGTGAAAATGATGGATTATGGAGAAGGATTAAAAAAACAAACTCGCGATGAGCTTCGCAAATTAGAACAAAACTATGATGAATAATCTTACATGATGAGATGAAAAGGTATAAATATCGTAATCAAGTTATTTATACCTTTAAAAATGATAAAAAAGATATGTTTAATGAGAGTGAAGCATGCTATAATAACTTATGTCTTAATTGATAATAATTCTCATTTAAAATATAAGGAGTGACAAATGTGTCTATCAAGGTAAATAAATTTGATGGCAGTCTCGTATTAGCTGCGTGCTTTGCAGTGTTAACATATTGGATGTTCGCACAATCGTTTATCAATATAGGTTCTAGTGTGCAACAAACATTTGATACAACGGATGCAACTAAAAACTTATCTATCAGTCTAGTAGGCTTTGTAACTGGTATATTTATGGTTTGTGCAGGGGATGTTGCCGATAAAATAGGAAACTTAAGAATGACGAAATTAGGCCTATTATTTAGTATTATTGGTTGTTTAAGTCTGATTAGTACGCATATTACTGCGTTTTTAATTATTGGACGTGCATTTCAAGGTTTATCAGCGGCGATTTTATTACCGTCGACGATAGGGTTAGTTACAGATCATTTTAAAGGACAACAATTACGTAAAGCATATAGCTATTTAATGATTGCAACGGTAGGTGGTATAGGACTTACATCATATGTGGGTGGATGGTTATCTGGTCACTTAGGCTGGCAATCTATATTTATAGTTTCTATCGTGTTATCAATCATTGCTTTAATAATATTACGAAATAAACAAGAAGCACCTCGAGAAGAACGTAATCATCAACCATTTGATTATGTTGGTATGGTGTTGTTTGGCATATTTATCGCGGCATTGATGATTCTAATGACTCAAGGATATACATACGGCATTGGGAAATTCACAATCACACTTGTCGTTATTATTGTCATTGCATTATTAATATTTTATTTTTATGAAAAGAAAAAGACAGTACCGTTTATTGACTTTTCAATTATAAAAAATAAATCATTTTTAGGAGCAACGATTAATAACTTTGTTGTTAATACTGGTACAGGTACAACAGTTGTATTTAACAGCTATGCTCAACAACAACTTGGCTTAAACGAAGCACAAACGGGATTAGTCATCGTACCTTATACAATTATGGCGATACTGATGATTCGTTTCGGTGAGCTTGCGATTAAACGTTTCGGTGGTAAAAGTATGTTAATTGCCGGTCCACTATTCCCAACATTAGGAATCATTTTAATTAGTATGACGTTCTTTGTGCCACATTGGTATGTTGGAGTAGTAGTGGTAGCGTTTGTGATATGTGCCATTGGTAACGGCTTAGTTGCTACACCTGGTCTAACTGTTGCAGTATTTAATATGCCTGATGATAAAGTAAGTTTTGCCACTGGTTTATATAAAATGGGAGCAACGCTTGGTATGGCATTTGGTGTTGCAATTAACACCACAATCTTTACTGTTTGTTCGCAATTTTATCCAGTTGCCACTGCTGCATCGATTTCATTCTTAACAGGTGCAGTTATGATGGTATTAGGTGTTATTTCTGCGTTCATACTTATTCCAAAAAATGTAAAAGCATAATAACAAATAATATTAAATTAGGCAGTATTGATACAAATTAAAACGTATCAGTACTGCCTTTATATATGCTATATATTAATTTAAAGACGTTGTTGAAATGCCTTGTATGGGTTCATAAATAATTAAATCATGTTGATTTAAAAGATCTTCATTGAGCTGTAATTCTAAAATTTGATTAGATTGATAGTATTTGACGTACATCGTTTTAGTACTTAAATTAAATACAGTTTGATATAGCGTATAGTAAAAGTCACTGCCTATAGGACGCACAGCTCCTTTTGGAATGCTCACTGTGTCTAAAATTCTAAAAGCATCTAAGATAGGATTATCGTTTGGTGATGGTTTAAGATGACGTGTTAAATAAGCAGCACGGACAAATCTTTCAGTTGATGTATAACCACCAGGTAAGCCGTGTGTACCGCTTTCTGCTCCTAAAGGTTGTAATGTAGCTCCATTGGTTAATTGAGATTGTGGTTGATAAGGTGTGATATTAATATATTGTTTGAGATTCTCATAATGCCAATTTAAGTCTGGATGATTCGTTAATACGCCAATTGGATTATCACGAACTACCATACGTCTGTCTTCAAAAGTGATTTCTGCAGAACGTCCAGTTGCGTCGGATACATGATAATGAAGCGGTGGGACGTCATTAATATCATTAAGTGTTACGGCGACGACATTAACTTTGCTTGTATGTTGAATGAGTTCTTCAATCGTTTGATGATATCCAAGTACCCAAATTAATACATCATTTTGAGAAATATTAATATAATCGTCTAGTATTTCTGAAGCGTAGGTGCAATAATCTCTGTCGTATTGTGTAGAAATAGCAAGACCATGTTCATTCATGCCATCACCAAACATAAAGCCTTCCATGTCACTTCCTGTGCCGACAAAACCATATAAAGTAGTACCTTGATAATCAGCGCGAGACTCCCAAGTATAATGACGAGGCAGTATTGCTGGATGACCTGTTAAAGGCCAATCATAATCCATTGTTCGACCTAAAATAGTCTCATTTTGATAAGACTGAAACGTAAAACCAGTACACATTAAGCAAACCTCCACATCTTTTAATTGATAACTATTATCAATTATATTCTTGATAAACATTTAATTCAATGAACTTGCAAAATAAAAAAGGACCACATTTTTTTAAATGGGTCCAATCAATAATTATTTATGCGTGAGCGTGTTCTGGTACGTCTTTAAAGTTTTCTAAACGACGATTCCATTCTTCATCACTAATGTCATGAGTTGCTACATAACGGTTACGTTCATGTTTAGCGCAATCATATGAACAAGCGTCTAAATATTTTTCTTCGTTTTCTTCTGAAACAAGAATTTGTTTATTACATTCTGGATTTGCACAATTAATGTAACGTTCACAAGGTGTGCCATCAAAATGTTCTTTACCGACAACCGTTTTTTCAACTTGGTTAACATCTACACTAATACGTTCATCGAAAACGTACATTTTGCCATCCCAATATTGGCCTTTAGTTTCAGGATCTTTACCGTAAGTAGCGATACCGCCATGTAATTGACCTACGTTTTCAAAGCCTTCTTTAACTAACCAACCAGAGAATTTTTCGCAACGAATACCACCAGTACAATATGTCACGATGTTTTTACCATCTAATTGATCTTTGTTTTCACGAATCCAATCTGGTAAGTCTCTGAAACGTGTAATATCTGGACGTACTGCACCACGGAAGTGTCCTAAATCAAATTCATAGTCATTTCTAGCATCTAAGATGACTGTATTTTCATCTTCAAGTGCTTCTTTAAATTCTTTAGGTGAGTAATATTTACCAGTTGTTTCACGTGGATCTACATCGTCTTCTAAATCAAGTGCAACGATTTCTTTTCTAGGACGTACGTGCATTTTTTTGAAAGCATGACCTTCAGCTTCATCAACTTTGAATGTCATATCTTTAAAACGTTCGTCTGCATGCATATGTTCCATATATTTATCAGTATCTTCTTTTGTACCTGATAATGTACCGTTAATACCTTCTGTAGATACTAAAATACGACCTTTTAAGTTATTGTTTTTACAAAACTCTAAATGTTCAGCTGCAAAAGTTTCGGGGTCATCAATAGTTGTATATTTATAATATAAAAGTACTCTATAATCCATTCTTATTCTCCTCTAAATATTAATCTAATTATTTCTACATCATATATGATTATTTATCATTTGTTTCGTTAATGTCTGTGCATTTTTTTATACCATTATAATATTGTACCAAAATTAGCAAATGATTCAATATCTCAGCTTATAAATTAAAAATGATTATGTATTATTTTATATATTAAATTTTAAAATGAGTTAGCCATTCAATGACTTTAAAAATAATTTCAGATAAAATAGGAGTGATTAATATTAAAGAAAGAAGGGGTATGGATATGGAACAAAATGGATTATCAACATTAAAATATGAAGGAAAATCAGCAAGTGTCGCACCGATTGTTTCTGAAAGTGAACTTCAAACAATTACGGCTGAACCATGGGTAGAAATTTCCGATAAAGGACTACAACTTGAAGGACTACAGTTTGATCGTGATGGTCAATTATTTTTACTAGATGTTTTTAAAGGTAATATTTTTAAAGTAAATCCCGAATCTAAAGAAGTAACACGTCCATTCCAATCAGAAAAAGACAATCCAGCAGCAATTAAAATTCATAAAGATGGTCGCTTGTTTATTTGTTATTTAGGTGATTTCAAATCAACTGGCGGAATATTTGCTACTACTGAAAAAGGGGAACAGTTTGAAGAAATTATTGCTGAATTAACTACTGAATATTGTATTGATGATATGGTGTTTGATAGTAAAGGTGGATTTTATTTTACAGATTTTAGAGGGTATTCAACTAATCCTCAAGGCGGTGTATATTACGTATCACCAGATTTTCAACATGTAACACCTGTGATACAAAATATTAGTGTTGCTAATGGTATTGCTTTAAGTACTGACGAGCGCACTCTTTGGGTAACTGAAACAACTACTAATCGTCTACATCGAATAGACTTAGAAGAAGATGGAGTGACGATTGCACCATTTGGCGCGACGATTCCATATTATTTCACAGGTCATGAAGGACCAGACTCATGTTGTATAGATAGTGATGATAATTTATATGTAGCAATGTATGGGCAAGGTAGAGTATTAGTATTTAATAAAAAAGGCTATCCGATTGGACAAATATTAATGCCAGGTCGAGATGAAGGTCATATGTTACGTTCTACACACCCTCAATTTATCCCTGGTACAAATCAATTAATCATATGTGCGAATGATATAGAAATGGGTGGCGGTTCTATGTTGTATACAGTTAATGGATTCGCAAAAGGCCATGACAGTTATCAATTTCAATAAGAAAATAGATTAAGTTAACGGGTGAAAAATATGTATGAAGACTATGAAAAATTGGATTTTGTAGATTTAATGAGTGAACGCCATAGCCATTTAAGAGGGATAGTTGAAGACTTAACGAACCAAGAAATACCAGATAGAAAATTATCAAGTTCTGAGTGGTACGTTATTTTTAGAATTTATAAAAAGCAATTAAGTTTTGTAGAATTAAATCAATCAGTGAATTTATCACGTCAAGCCATTCATAAAGTTGTAAATAAATTACAAGATAAAGAAATAGCTGTTATAAAAGATGTAGAAGGTAATAAAAAAGAGAAAAGTGTACAGCTCACTAAATATGGAGAAAAATGTTATGAACAGTATTTAAAAATTAATCAACAATTAGAATCGCATATTGAAAAACAACTTGGTACTGAAAATATGAAAACCTTAAAGAAACTTTTAAGTGAAGATTGGAACTTAAAGGAGTTTAAAAATAACTGAATATATCTTTTGTTAATTAAACTGTTGAATTTACACAGATTGTAGTTCAACAGTTATTTTACGTCTTGTTTTTGTCAACTAAGTTGACAAAAATAAGGCGCATTTGCTAAAGTTAGTGCTAATGCTTTGAAAAAAAGAATGTTATAAGGGAAGAGGTATAGAATGACGACTCAAGTAAAAGTAAAAAGTCCCAAAATGTTTGCTTTTGTATTAATGATAGGTGGATTTATGGGAATGTTTAGTGAAACAGCATTAAACATGGCATTAACAAATGTAATGAGCGATTACCATGTTAGTGCTGTTTTAGCCCAATGGTTGACTACAGGATATTTATTAACGATGGCATGTATGGTACCCGTATCTGTCTATTTAACTAAATGGTTTAGCACAAAAAAATTGATAACATCAGGTATTATATTATCTCTCACAGGGGTTGTAATTGCTGCAATAGCACCTGCATTTTCCTTTTTACTATTAGGTCGTATTGTCCAAGCGTTAGGTACTGGAATTATTCTGCCGTTAATGGTTACAGTGTTAATGCTTATATTCCCCATTGAAAAAAGAGGGGTAGTTATGGGGATTATGGGACTTGTAATGACTGCAGGACCAGCTTTAGGACCAACTATTGCTGGTATCATCATTTCATCTCTTAGTTGGCACTATATTTTTTGGATTAGTGCAGTATTATATGTCGTTATTTTAATTATAGCTATCAATAAAGTAGAGAATGTTTCAGAAATTACGAAACCGAAAATTGATATATTATCTATTATTTTATCGACAATTGGATTTTCTGGAATAATTTTTGGATTAAATATGATGACAGAACAACCATTCATGAATATAGTTGTTTGGGGACCGTTGTTGATTGGTATTCTTGCATTAATAGTCTTTGTTAGACGTCAATTTACACTTAAATCTCCAATGTTAAATTTAAGAGTATTTAAATATGGCATGTTTAATTTAGGGGCTCTTATGGTTTTTCTTGTTATATTATGTATTCTAGGATCAGGTATTATTCTACCGATATATATCAAGGGATCGTTAATGTTTAGCGCTATTATGGCAGGCCTTATCTTATTACCAGGCAATATTATGAATTTAATTTTGTCCCCTATAATAGGTCAATTATTTGATAAATTTGGGGCGAAAATATTTGGTATATTTGGTTTTGTTATTTTATTTATTTCTATGTTAATCTTCGCTTTTACCATATCAGCGCATACACCAGTTTGGGTGATTATCTGTAATTTCATGTTAATGTTTATAGGAATAACAATGATTATGATGCCTGCTCAAACAAATGCACTAAATCAGTTACCAAAAGAATTATACCCGGATGGTTCTGCAACGATTACTACATTAATACAAGTGGCTGGTTCAGCTGGTACCACAATTGCTATTACAATATATACTATTGCAATGAAACATTTTTCAGAAACTCATGAAAAAATATCAGAAACAATATTAATAGCACATGGAGCAGAAAAAGCATTCTGGTATTTAGTAGTCTTAGCATTCATTGGTTTAATTTGTTCATTATTTGTTAAAAAGCCAAAGGTAGATAATTAAGAAAAATAAGTATTAAGGTTTGTATACTAATTTAAGTGTGCAAACCTTTTTAGTTATAAAATAAAAAAACGTCTAGGTTTATACCCAGACGTTTTAAAAAAATATATTTAAATTAGTCTTGTACGCTGAATTCTGCTGAAGCTTCGAATTTAACGTCTTTACCTAACATTACGCCACCAGTTTCTAATGCTTGGTTGAAGTTGATGCCGTATTGTTCTCTGTTAATTTTACCAGTTACGATGAAACCAGTAACTTGTTCGCCGTTCATAGGGTTTTTACTTACGCCATTGAATTCAACGTCGAATTTTTCTTCATGAGTTTCACCTTTAATAGTTAAGTCACCAACAACACTGTTTTCGCTGATTTCTTTAGTTACGAAAGTGATTTTGTCGAATTCGTCAGTACCGAAGAAATCTCCTGATTTTAAGTGATTGTCGCGATCTTCATTAGCAGTATTGATTGATTTTGGATCGATTGTTACTGTTGCTTTTAAAGAACTTAAGTCGTTAATGTCGCCTTCAACATTTACGTCAAATTGATCAAATGTTCCTTTAACTTTTGATACCATTAAGTGTTTGATTTGGAATTCTAAAGAACTGTGTACGCTATCGAATGTAAATTGAGTCATAATTAACTCCTCCGTTTTCTTTTTAATATATCATTTGTACTTGATATAAATAATATACTACACTATTTTTAGAAAAGCAAACTTTTTAATGCTTAAATATCTAAAAGTTTTAGGTTTTTTCTACTTTAAAAGTATATTTATTAACAAAAAGTGTCAAATGATAAGAATAAAAAAGTAGAAAAATTAAAATACGGGAAAAATAAAAGTAAAGAGGTGTTTAAATATGACAATTTCAAGAGGTATTAATCATATTGGACTTACTGTTCCTGATATTGAAGAAGCAACACAGTTTTTTAAAGAAGGTTTAGATGGAAAAATTGCTTATGATAGCCAAACAAAATACGACAACCCTAGAGAAGGAGAATTTGTTGAACGTGTCTTAGGACTACAACAAGGTGCCAAAATTATTAAAAAAAGAATGATGGTATTTGGAAATGGGCCTAATATTGAACTATTTGAGTTTAAAGATGCGACACAACGTCAAGCAGAGACATTGCAAGATATTGGCTATACGCACATATCTTTTTATGTAGATGACTTTGAGCATGCTGTAGAACAAGTTAAATCTGCTGGTGGCGAGCCAATTTCAGAACCACATTTAAATACACGTTATGAAGATACGAACGATAATCAAACAGTTTATATCAAAACACCATGGGGCAGTTTAATTGAATTACAAACGATTCCTAACGGATATTATTATCCTCCTGATAGTGAAACAGAAGTTTACATTCCGAACGAAATTAAGTGATGAGTTATGATTGTTCGAAAAAGGGGTATTAATAATATAAAGGGGTCGATGACCATGAATTTTATAAAATATATAACCAGCAGATGGTACAAATTTGTACGGTAAAATTAACACGGTTAATAACTCAAAAGCTAATGTCATTATAGTACATGGTTTAGCAGAGTATCTTGATAGATATGATGAGTTGGCGGCTTTTTTGAACGATAATCAATTTAATGTTATTCGTTATGATCAACGAGGGCATGGTCGTTCAGAAGGAAAACCTGTATATTATAATAATGAAAATGAAATTATTGAAGATTTGGATGCAACCGTACAATGTGTGATGGAAAATTGTCCAGGTAACATTTATTTGATTGGTCATAGTATGGGTGGTTATGCAGTTACTCTATATGGAACGAAGCATCCTGGGCTTGTTGATGGTATTATTACTTCTGGAGCGTTAACGAGGAATCATTTAAATTTGTTTGGAGACCTTGATAGTAATCACCCTTATGATATGTATATACCTAATGAATTAGGAGAAGGCTTATGTTCTGATGAAGAAGTAGTTCAAATATATGAGACGGATGATTTAATTGCTGAAGATATATCAATGGGTTTAATTTATACTTTATTAGATGGTGTTAAGATATTGAAAGAAAATGCAGCATATTTTACTGAACCGATATTGATCTTGCATGGCAAAGATGATGGATTAGTAAGTTATCAAGATTCACTAGAATTGTATAATGAAATTGGTTCTAAACATAAATCAATACACATTTATGACGGCCTTCAACATGAAATATTTAATGAGTCATCATATAATAAAAATATTTTCCGGGAAATTGTTGAGTGGTTAACACGTGAAATTAATAAATAGAGTTAATGTAATAAAACTTGAGTTACTAACATGCCACCACCGAACACAAGTACAAAGACAACCACTGGCCAAACGAAACGGAACCAATGAGAATAACGCATGTTAAGCATTTGTAATGTAGCCATGACTAAACCGGTTGGGGCTAAGAATAACATTGCATATTGACCAAATTGATACGCCGTAACAATCGTATATCTAGGAATACCCACCGTATCGGCTAATGGTGCAAAAATAGGCATCGCTAATACAGCTAGTCCAGATGATGATGGAATAATAAATCCTAGGAAGAAAAAGATAAATAGTAATGCGATAACAAATAATGGACCTTGAATATTTTCAACAAGTGATGAAGAAAAATGTAAAATCGTATCTGATATTCTTCCGTTATTTAATACTAAATTGATACCACGTGCTAACCCTATAATAAGTGAGACACCTACTAAACTTGATGCCCCTTTAACAAATTCATCTACAACACCTTGTTCTCCCAATCCTTTTGGACCTGTCGCAGCTAAGAACATAATAATAATGGTAAATATTAGAAATGCTGAAGCCATAGTTGGGAACCACCAACCTTGAGACATGACGCCCCAAACCATCACAGGGAAGGGTATGACAAATAGTAATAAAATTAATTTCTTACGTGTAGTAAATGTTTGTTGCTGAGTATCATGCTCCATGACAGACCATTGTTGATTAAATGTATCTTTATCTTCATAACTATATGAGGCCTCAGGGTTCTTTTTAATCTTTTTACAGTACCAATAGAGGTAACCTATAACAAACATGGCTCCGATAATACAACCGGCAACACGCCAGTACAATCCTTCAGCAAAAGTTGTACCAGCTGCATTAGAAGCGATAACCACTGAAAATGGATTGATTGTTGAGAATGTTGATCCCATAGAACTCGCCAAAAAGATAGCTCCTACACAAACAATAGAATCATATCCCATTGCGATAAATATAGGGACAAGAATAGGGTAGAAGGCTACAGCTTCTTCTTCTATACCACATAGTGTTCCACCAAGTACCATTAATATAGAAACAAAGAAGATTAAAAGAATTTCTCTCCCTTTTGTCTTTTGAGTCAACGCGAGAAGTCCGGATTCAAAAGCACCACTCGCTTGAACAACACCAATTAAACCACCTAGTATAAGTATAAAGACCATAATATCAGCAGCTTCAATTGTTCCGTTAACCATGCTACTTGTAATGTCAGTTAATTTAGCAGGATGTTGATCTAAACGTTCATAAGTATTTGGAATAGAAACAGGCTTATTAATCGCACCTGAAGTGAACTGATTAATATCAATTTTGACACCCATTTTGTCTAATTCCTGTTGTGTTGCTTTATGTGTTTCAACTTTACCTTGAGGATTTTCGACCTTTAATGAGTGATCTTCATAAGATAATTTTGAATAAGAACCTGCTGGAATCATCCAAGTTGCTAATACAGCTAAAATGGTTAAAATGAATAAAATTGCAAAGGCACCAGGCATTTTCAACTTGAACTTTCTCTTAGGTGAAGATGTATGCTTTTCTTTTTTTATTTGTTCTGCTTTCATAAAATCTCCTCCTACCCAAATTCTATATTGATGAATTATTATAAATAAATATGCATTTAATTCCAAACAATTTAAGCATAACATGGATAGAGATAAACAGTGAGGAAAATTTAACATTTATGAGCAAATATTTATAAATTTAAAAATTTGTAAAAAATAGAGGATAAGACTTTAACTTAGTATAAAAGTAAGAGACTATAAGAAATTATGAATAAGAATATATTATTAATATGACTGACAAAGTCTTTTTTTAAAGATAAGTAAGTTTGAAGTTTGTATACTAATTACTTATTAAAAACAATAACAACCTAGTACAAGGGTGTATATATCACTATTGTACTGGTTGTTATATTGATATCCTAACTAGGATTGAATATATCTTTTCAAATGTTTGGCAGTTACGGATTGATCTATATCTAATAATCCTTTTGGCTCACCGCTATATAGTAATTGTCCGCCTTTATCGCCAGCATAAGGGCCAATATCTATAAACCAATCCGCTTGAGTCATCATTGTTAAATTATGTTCAATTAAAATAACGGTATTACCTTCTTCAATTAAATGGTTAAAGCATTCAATTAAAATGGGCAGGTCATCTTCATGAAGTCCAGTAGTGGGCTCATCAAAAATAAATATCGCATCATGTACAGTTTCTGTTAAATATTTACTTAATTTAACACGTTGAATTTCACCACCAGACAATGTATCAAGGGACTGTCGAAGTGTCATATAATACAATCCAGTATTGGCTAGGGCTTGTAAAGGTTGCACAATATGATTGTCATCTTTAAATTTCTCAATAGCTTCTTGAACTGTTAAAGATAAAATATCTGCAATAGAATAGCCATTTACTTTAGCTTCAAGCACCTCGGGACGATATCTTGTACCACCGCACATTTCACATGTTTGAGAAAAATCGGGCATAAATGCTAATTCAGTTTTAATAACTCCTTTACCATGACACTCTGGGCATGCACCTTCTGAATTATAACTAAACATACTTTTCTTTAAGCCAGTTTGCTTACTAAAGAATGCTCTTACATCATCAAAGATATTTAAATAAGTTAGTAGATTCGAACGGTTTGAAGCATGAGCAGGCTTTTGATCGATAAATATAGCTTGCTCATCTTTTTCAAATGCTGTTGTAATTAAAGAACTTTTACCAGAACCAGCTACGCCTGTAACAACAGTCATCGCATATTTAGGTAATTGAGTCGTAATATGTTGTAAATTATTTTTAGAAATATCCTTAATATCTAACATATCAGATGACACTCTAATATGTTCTTTTAAATCATGAGAGCGATGCAACGCTTGTCCAGTACTTGTACTAGATTTAAGTAAGTCTTGGTAACTACCTTCAAAAGTAATTTGTCCGCCATCTTTACCGGCTAATGGCCCAATATCGATAACATGGTCGGCAGTTTTAATGACATCAGGGTCATGTTCTACAACGAGTACAGTATTCCCCTTATCTTTTAAAGATTGAATTAAATCATTAATTCGTTGAATATCTTCAGGATGCAGTCCAACACTTGGTTCATCAATAATATAAACTAAATCGCTCAATGGACTGTTGAGATGACGAATAAGTTTGATACGTTGCGATTCACCACCAGATAATGACGTGGTTTCACGAGATAAAGTTAGATAATTGAGACCTACATAACTAAGTGATTCAAGCTGTTTTTTTAACGGTTCGATAATTACTTGTGCTTTAGTAGAATGAATCTTATGTAAAAAGTCTAACGCATCATCAATTTGTAAATCAGTAAAATCAGCAATATTCATACCATTAATTTTACAACTTAGTACTTTATCATTGAGACGTTTACCATGACAATCTGGGCATGCATGTTTATGAACAACACGTTCTATATCTTTAGCAAATCTCTTTTTCTCAAAATTATCATTTAGTAAAAATGAGCGTCTGAACCTATGAATTAAACCTTCAAATTTTGCGGTTCTGGGCCAATTAGAAGGAGGATTTTTAAGTTTTGTTGGTTCAGTATATAAAAATGTATCTAATTCTTCCTTAGTATAATCTTTTAACTTTTTATCGTTATCAAACAATCCAGTATATAAATAACGTTTCCCTCTCCAACTATCAGGTCGGAAAGATGGAAAATTGATAGCATCTTCATTTAAAGACTTATCAAAATCAATTAATTCATTTAAATCAATATCCTCTACATAACCTAATCCTGAACAAGTTTCGCACATACCTTTTGTATTGTTAAAAGAAAAGACATCAGAATAACCTACAAATGGTTCTCCTATACGTGACCATAATAAACGCACTGATGCATAAATATCAGAAATCGTCCCAACTGTGGAACGAGAATTTCCTCCTAATCGTTTTTGATTAATAATCATTGAAACAGGTAAGTTTTGAATTTGATCAACATCAGGTTTTGAAAATTGACTCAATTGATGTTGTATATAACTTGAATAGGTCTCATTGAGTAAACGCTCAGATTCAGCTGCTAGTGTATTAAATACTAAAGAAGACTTACCGGAGCCAGACCTCCCTGTAAAAACTGTAAGTTGATGTTTAGGAATAGTAACATCAATATTCTTTAAATTATTTTGTTTGGCGCCAATGACTTTAATATCTGACATATGCCTTCACCTCTTAGTCGACTTTACCCTAAAATTGATATCCAACTCGTTTAATGTTTGTATTTTAAGATTAACTATTAATATATAAAATATATCTAGGTAAAAAATAAAAATTATATAAAATTGGAATTGATGATTGACTTTTTGTACAAAAATTCGTAACATTTTAATAAATAACCAGTTAAAGTAAGTGTTGGTTTTAATGTAAAAAGGATTTTTTATTTTAATGCTTTTGAAAGCGCTTACTATTAAATGAGAAAGGATGGTCATTATGAAAGCTTGGTTTACTAAACTATTTGAATTTTTACCACGTGCAATCATTAATTTATTTATTTAGTCACATAGAATTGATTTGAAAATTAAAAATAAAATAGAGGTGCTGAATATGAAAAATAGAGAAAATAAATATAGTATTCGTAAATTTAGCGTAGGAACATCATCGATTTTAATTGCAGCCTTATTATTTATCGGTGGCGGTTCTGCACAAGCAGCTGAAAATCAAGATCAGGGAAATCTAGATTCTGAAGCTAAACAAGCACAATCTATTGGGGAACAACATGGGAATGATGTTAAAGATGAACAATTAAATCAATTTAGTGAATCAAAAAATAATAATGATAACGTTGAAGTACAGAATAATAATAAAAATGAAGAAGCAAAATCAAACTTACATAATGAATCATCTGTTGAGTTAAAAAATAATAACACAAATGAACAAAGCGTAGACAAAGAAGTCGACCCAGAATATAACAAAGCCGACAAAGAGAAGCAAGTCGACCCGGAATACAACAAAGCAGATAAAGAGAAGCAAGTGGATCCGGAATACAACAAAGCAGATAAAGAGAAGCAAGTAGATCCGGAATACAACAAAGCCGACAAAGATAAAGAAGTCGACCCAGAATACAACAAAGCCGACAAAGATAAAGAAGTAGATCCAGAATACAACAAAGCAGATAAAGAGAAGCAAGTCGACCCAGAATATAACAAAGCCGACAAAGATAAAGAAGTAGACCCAGAATACAACAAAGCAGATAAAGAGAAGCAAGTGGATCCAGAATACAACAAGGCCGACAAAGAGAAGCAAGTAGATCCAGAATTCAGTGGAGTAGGTAAAACAACACAGCCACAAAATAAAGTAACTGCTCAACAAACTGCTTCGAAAGATAATAAAGGATTAAATCAAACAGATGCCTCTAAATCAACAAAACAAAAGAAACAAGCTATTTCTTTAGATGAATTAGAAAATGGTACTACTACACTATCAAAAGATAATCCAAGTAAAAAAGATAAAGAAGAAAAAGATGGTTTGAAAGCTTTAAAATCAAATTCAGTAGCAACCTTAAACAATAAATCTAAAAATAATGACACGGTTGCTAATAAAGATCAAACAAACAAGAAAGCTAAACAAGATCAATATAAAAACCATGATCCAATTATTCTAGTACATGGATTCAATGGTTTTACAGATGATATTAACCCAGCAGTACTTTCACACTATTGGGGTGGCGATAAAATGAATATTCGCCAAGACTTAGAAGAAAATGGTTATAAATCATACGAAGCAAGTATCAGTGCTTTTGGTAGTAACTATGATAGAGCAGTAGAACTTTACTATTATATTAAAGGTGGTCGTGTAGACTACGGTGCTGCTCACGCTGCGAAATATGGTCATGACCGCTATGGTAAAACGTACGAAGGTGTTTATAAAGATTGGCAACCTGGTCAAAAAGTTCATTTAGTTGGACATAGTATGGGTGGTCAAACGATTCGTCAACTTGAAGAACTACTAAGAAATGGTAATCAAGAAGAAATTGATTATCAGAAAAAACATGGCGGTAACATCTCTCCATTGTATAAAGGTAATAATGATAACATGGTATCTTCAATTACAACGTTAGGAACGCCACATAATGGTACACATGCATCTGATTTAATCGGAAATGAAGCGGTTGTAAGACAAGTGGTTTATGATATAGGTAAAGCATTTGGTAATAAAGATTCAAGAGTGGATTTCGGACTATCTCAATGGGGATTAAAACAAAAACCTAACGAATCATACATTGACTATGTCAAACGTGTTAAAAATTCTAAACTATGGAAATCACAAGATAGCGGGTTATACGATTTAACTAGAGATGGTGCTACAGATTTAAACCGTAAAACATCATTAAATCCAAACATTGTCTATAAAACATATACAGGTGAAGCAACTCATAAAGGATTGTTTGGTAGACAAAAAGCAGATTTAAATATGTTCTTGCCGTTTACTTTAACTGGTAACGTAATTGGTAAAGCAACTGAAAAAGAATGGCGTGAAAATGATGGCCTTGTATCAGTTATTTCTTCACAACACCCATTTAATCAAAAATATACAAATGCTACAGATAAAAATCAAAAGGGCATTTGGCAAGTAACACCAACAAGACACGATTGGGACCACGTTGACTTTGTCGGACAAGATAGCTCTGATACAGTGAGAACTAGAGAAGAATTACAACAATTCTGGCATGGCTTAGCAGCTGATTTAGTAGAAAGTGAAAAACTAACATCAGAGGAAAAGGCACATGCTTAAATAAGTAATTATATAGAAAATAAAGAAAGGAGAATGCGATATGTCTGGAGACTTCTTCCAATTAATCGGTTCATTATTCAAAGTGTTAAAAGAATTATTTAAATAAAAAGTCTTAATGGGCGCCTAACAAAATTTAATATATTTGTTAGGTGCTCTTTTATATTTAAAAATTAATAGTGACTATAGTAAAATATAAAAGTTAAATTTATGTAAAAATTATAAAAATAAATGATTTAAAATTAAAAAAATTGATATGATGAGTATGTAGTTAATTATTCACTTTGGAAGGAGATTTTAACAATGAAAAAGATGACAAAGTTAGCAGGATCTGTATTGGCTGGAACAATTGCTATGGCAGGTGTATCTAGTGTGGCGGATGCAAGCTCAGTTCAAAAGCAAGATACTAACAAAGTAGAACATACACAACAAACAAAACAAGGTGAACGCCCATATGGTGGTATTGCTCCTAAAGGTATGACTGAAAAACAATATCAAGAATTAGAAAGTAGATTACCTAAAGCAAGTGAAGTTTCAGCAAAAGAATATAATCAACTAGTTAATAAAGAAACACAAAGAATTGCAGATAAATATGGTGTTACAATTTATGCACCACAAAAAACATTCCATCCTCATAAATAAATTTAAATATACCAAATAAGGAGTATCGATTTATTCGATACTCCTTGTTAATTAATTAGGCAATAAAAAAAAGCAAGTTCTCCAATAGAAGAACTTGCTTTAATATAAGTAGCGGAGGGAGAAGGATTTGAACCAACGCGAGCTAAAAGCTCCTACCAATCATAAATGATTGGCCTCTTAAGCCAGACTTGAGTATCCCTCCAAATCAATAACAGAGACTAGTATATAATAATTTAAACGGTTTGTAAAGACAAATGATGAAAAAAATTAAGTTTTTGTAAAAAATAAGTAAATTTCAAAGTATCCATTTTAATTTTTTCTAAATGAGGTTTCTTATTATACGTGAAATTCCTCCGAAAATCTCTGGTATTGATTGAAAGAAGAATTCATAAATAATATCCTTCAAATTCTCTCTTTTACTTCTTTTATGCTTTGTTGCCATTATTATAAACCTCACTTTCACAAATAAATTTTAGATTAAATTATTAAAATTAAAGATGATAAAAATATCTTTCTAAAATAAAGAACGAATAACACGGGCAATACCACTCATTATTTCGGGGATAAAGCTCAATACATCTGCCCAAAACGATTGCTTATACTTCTTATCTTCTTGATCAATTACTTTTTCATCTTGATCTTTACGTTGGTTTCCCAATGTTATACCTCCTATATAATAGTTCCTAATATATTTTCTTATATTATAACGTTTATACATAATACTGTATATTAAATGAATAATCCTGCTTATTTAGTATGTAGTAAAAAATTACTTAGTGTCACATAATCGTCAATTTTAAAAAATATACATTATAATGCAAAGTAATTCAGAGAGAAGAATTATGATTTTTTAAAGATAATGCTTTAGAATGCTTAATTAAAAATTGTCTTAATTTTAATATAATGAAAATAAAATGAAAGCTTATGAGAACTCGCTTGGAGTATTTAAAAAATATTAATTTCCCTCTTCACGTACCTCCAATTTTTTTGTAATATATCACGCATGTTGATTTTTTAACGAAACGATTAAAGGGGGAAGCAGTGATGAGAGAAAATAAAATGATGTTTTTCATATTTATGTTAGGTACATTTACTGTAGGAATGGCTGAGTATGTCGTAACAGGATTATTAACTCAAATATCCAATGATATGCGTGTATCTATTTCAAGTGCAGGCTTATTAGTAAGTGTTTATGCCATTAGTGTTGCAGTAATAGGTCCTTTCATGCGAATTTCTACTATGAAAGTACATGCACATCGACTATTACCTCTTCTCGTAGCGATATTTGTTATTAGTAATGTAATAGGAATGTTAGCACCTAATTTTTATATATTATTATTATCTAGAGTACTGTCTGCTGCAATGCATGCACCTTTCTTTGGTGTTTGTATGAGTGTAGCAGCAGCAGTTGCACCACCTGCTAAAAAACCACAAGCCATTGCCTTAGTGCAAGCTGGATTGACTATAGCAGTAATGATAGGCGTACCATTTGGATCATTTTTAGGTGGATTAGCAAATTGGAGAGTTGTTTTTGGCATTATGATTATGTTAGCTATCATAACAATGCTAGGCATGATGAAATTCACGCCACATGTATCATTAAGTTCAGAAGTAAATATTTCTAAAGAATTAACAGTATTCAAAAACCCTCACATCTTAATCATTATAGCAATCATTGTCTTTGGTTACTCAGGTGTATTTACAACATATACATTTATGGAACCAATGATACATGAGTTTGCACCATTCAAAATCGTCGGCTTAACAATATGTTTATTTTTATTTGGTCTCGGTGGGGTAATAGGCAATTTAGTCACAGGAAGTGTACCAGAACATGCATTAACTAAATATTTATTCTATACTTTCTTATTGCTATTTATCACAATCATTTTATTTGTAACATTCGTGCATTATGCGATATTAGCATTTTTAATCTGCTTCTTATTTGGTTTTGGTACATTTGGAACAACGCCATTGCTTAATAGTAAAATTATTTTAAGTGCTCAAGAAGCACCATTACTTGCGAGTACATTAGCTGCATCTATATTTAACGTTGCTAATTTTATTGGAGCTATATTAGGATCAATTTTACTATCTATAGGTTTACCTTATTTGACGATTACGTTTATTTCAGGAAGCATCATTATTTTAGGTATTTTACTCAATACAGTGAACCATTTTTATGAGAAAAAACATATACAATTTCATAATTAAGTGAGATCACCTACTCGAAGTTGTATCGAGTAGGTGTTTTATTTATATAAGATAGAACTGAGTATAAATTGATTCACATATTTTATGGCTTAGAGAAAATGATACGAATTATTCGAAAAAAAGAGACCTAATAATACATTTTTTGAATATATATCGCTCAAAAAACATGATATAATAAAATTCGATATATTTATTATAAAATTAATTTTATAATAGTGAGCGTTGGCACAATTTTATAAATAGAACAAATAGTCGAAATAGCGCTTCAACACAGCAATGATAGTACGTCTAATTGAGGAGGCCTATGATGGAAGGAAAGGTAGACTTAAGTCGCATTTTCAAAGTATTACGTAAAAATATTAAAAAACTTATCACCATCCCTGTTATCTTTATGATTTTAAGTGCAATTTTTACATCATTATTCGTAACCCCGAAATACGCGGCTTCGACACAGATCTTAGTTAATCAGAAACAAATTGAGAACAATGTCGTAAACCCAAATAATGTGCAAAATAGTTTGCAGTCAGTTAATACATATGCAGAAATAATTAAAAGTCCAAGGATACTTGAGAGAGTTTCAAAAGAACTAGACTATAAATACGATGTTAAGGAATTAAGTTCATTTGTAAAAGTGACGAATCAATCGAATTCTCAAATTATTAATGTTTCTATAGTGACAGAAAATGCCAAGGTATCGGCGAAGATAGCAAATAAAGTTGCAAAAGTTTTTGCTAAAGAAGTGCCCGATATTATGGATGTAGATAATGTATCTGTATTATCTAAAGCGAGCGATACTGAGAATAAAGTAGCACCGAATATAACTAATAATATGCTTCTTACTGGTCTTGCGGCTTTAGGTTTAACATTGCTTATCATTTATTTAAAACATATTTTAGATAGACGCATTAAAACTGAACAAGATGTTTTAGATGAATTGCAGTTACCAGTTTTAGGTGTCATACAAAAATTTAAAGTATAAGAGGAAGTACAATGTCAAATGTAAGAAGAAAATATCCCAAATTAATTGTTAATGAACAACCGAAATCTCCTATTAGTGAAAAATTTAGAGGTATTCGCTCAAATATTTTATTTGCAAGTGCGGATGATCCTATTAAGAGTGTTGTAGTTACGTCAGATGGACCAGGGTCTGGTAAATCAACCACATCTGCTAATCTTGCAATTTCATTTGCCCAAGCTGGTTATAAAACGATACTTATTGACGGTGATATGCGTAAACCGACACAGCACTATCTTTTTAAGTTGCCTAATAATGAAGGATTGTCTAGTTTATTACTTAAATGGTCAGATTATGAAAGTGCGATTCAATCTACTCACATTGAAGGATTGGATGTACTTACGTCAGGACCTATTCCGCCAAATCCTTCAGAACTCATTACCTCAAGATAGTTTAAAAATATGTTTGATCATATTTCGGAAAAATATAATTTTGTCATTATTGATACGCCACCCGTAAATGTAGTCACAGATGCACAATTATTTTCTAACTATACGCAACATGCAGTATATGTCGTTAACGTTGAATCAAATAATAAAGAAGAAGTTAAGAAAGGTAAACAATTACTTGAAAAAAGTGGCTCAAAAATTATTGGTATCGTATTAAATAAAGCACCTCAAGAGAAGAACTCTAAATATTATGCTTACTACGGAGATGACAAATCATGATTGATATTCATAACCATATATTGGTTAATATGGATGATGGCCCACAATCAAAAGAAGCAATGATCCAATTGCTCAAACAAGCAAAACAAGAAGGAATTACTTGCATCATCGCTACGCCACATCATTTACATCCTAAATATCAAAATAGCTTTCAACAAACGTCACTTAAATTAGCGGAATTAAAACAATTAACTGAAATTAAATCATTAGGGATTGAGTTTTATCCAGGTCAGGAAATAAGAATAACAGATGAAATTATACAGGGTATTGAAGAGGGGAGTATTCAAGGATTAAATAGATCTCGATATTTATTAATTGAATTCCCTTTTGGAGAAGTTCCTCATTTTACCAAACGTTTATTTTTTGAATTACAAACCAGAGGTTACATACCTATCATAGCTCATCCTGAAAGGAATAAAATGATTGCTAAAAATCCATGTATCTTATACGAGTTAATTTGCAATGGTGCGTTGAGTCAATTGACAGCAGATTCGTTATTAGGTCAATTTGGTAAAAATATTCAAAGGTTATCTATACGTTTAATTGACTGTCATCTAGCTCACTTTATTGCTTCGGATGCACATTCTATAGAACAACGCCCCTTCGCATTAAATGGATTATTTAATGAGCGAAAGCTATCATCATATCGTAATGAAATAGAAGAAATGATTCAAAATGCTAAAGCAATTGTAAATAACGAAGTGATATATTCAGATAGACCATGTAAACCGGAAACAATTAAACGATTTTTAAAATGGTTTTAATAAAAGAAATGGTTGTGTATCACCTCTGAATAATAACATTCAAAATACTAAATGTTATTATTTCGTAGTCAAATGAATCTATGGATCTGTGAATGGATAATGGTGGAAGTCATTTTAAGATTATTAGTCAGAATATTCTTATAAATAGGAGATTTTTTATTATGTTTAAAGATAAAGTGATACTAATCACGGGTGGTACTGGATCTTTTGGAAACGCTGTTCTTCAAAGGTTGCTTAACACCGGTATTAAAGAAATTAGAATATTTTCAAGAGATGAAAAGAAACAAGATGATTTAAGAAAACAATACAAAAGTGAAAAATTAAAATTCTATATTGGAGATGTACGTGATTTATCCAGTATTGATTTAGCTATGAGCGGCGTTGATTTTGTCTTTCATGCAGCAGCATTAAAGCAAGTTCCTTCATGTGAATTCTTTCCATTAGAAGCGGTGAAGACAAACATTTTAGGTACTGCCAATATGTTACAAAGTGCTATACATCACAAAATAAAAAAGGTTATTTGTTTATCTACAGATAAGGCGGCATATCCGATTAATGCTATGGGCATGTCTAAAGCATTAATGGAGAAAACATTTGTCGCTCAATCGAGAAAGGTAGACCCGTTAGCAACTGTTATATGTGGAACAAGATATGGTAACGTCATGGCTTCACGTGGCTCCGTTATTCCTTTATTTATTGAAAAAATTAAAGCAGGAGAGCCGTTACCAATTACGAATCCCTTAATGACTCGATTTTTAATGAGCTTGGACGAAGCTGTTGAACTTGTTATTTATGCTTTTAAACATGCTGAAAATGGGGATATTATGGTTCAAAAATCACCTAGTTGTACAATTCAAGACTTAGCACAAGCTTTATTAGAATTGTTTGAGGCAAATAATGATATCCAAATTATAGGTACAAGGCATGGAGAAAAAGAGGCAGAAACTTTGTTAACTAAAGAAGAATATGCACGCTGCGAGGATTTAGGAGAATATTTCAGAATACCTGTAGACGCACGTAACCTAAATTATGATAAGTACTTTGATGAAGGACAACATCATGACAAAACGATTTATGAATATAATTCTAATAATACACAAAGACTAAATGTAGCAGAAATTAAAGAAAAATTATTAACTTTAGAGTATGTAAGAAATGAATTAAAAGTATATCAGACTCAATAACAACTGCAGGGAAGGAACATTAAGAATGAATATTGTAGTAACTGGTGCGAAAGGATTTATAGGACGAAACCTTTGTATTGAATTGAGAAATTATAGTCAATATCAAGTCTATGAAATATCTCGTGAAACTAACTCCAAATTAGTAGAACAATATCTATTAAATGCTGATATTATCCTTCATTTAGCTGCTTTGAATCGCTTTAATTCCACAAAAGATATAAGTGATACACAGAGACAAGATATATTTAATAAATGTAATGTGAATCAACTTTCAGACTGGTTACAAATCGTTAGTAAAAATAAAAAAAGACCATCAATTATATTTACATCGTCAATACAAGCAGAATTAGATAATCATTATGGAAGAAGTAAATTACAAGCAGAATTGTTACTACAACAATTTAAACAAGTCCATGGAAATGAAGTTATTATATACAGGTTGCCAAATTTATTTGGTAAGTGGTGTAAGCCTAATTATAACTCAGTGGTTGCGACATTTTGTTATAACATTGCTCGAAATAAACCTATCCATGTCACTGATTCAACTAAAGAACTTAAATTGAATTATATTGATGATGTTATTCGTGAATTAATAAGAGCGATTAATGGCCATCCAACGAAGCAAGCAGAATTTGCAATTGTACCCAATGTACATCGTAAAACGTTAGGTCAAATTGAACAGTTATTACGACGTTTCAAAAAAATGAGAGAAACATTGTCGCTTCCTTATTTAGAAGATCCTTTTGAAAAGGCGTTATACAGCACATATTTAAGTTATTTACCTGATAATGCATTCGGCTATCCATTGCATATGCATAAAGATGACAGAGGTTCATTTACAGAAATATTTAAAACGTCAGATCGAGGACAAATTTCTGTTAATGTTTCTAAGCCAGGTATAGTTAAAGGAAATCATTGGCATCATACTAAAAATGAAAAATTTTTAGTCGTAGCTGGGAAAGGTATCATTCGCTTTCGATTACCTGATAGCAAACAAATTATTGAATATGTAGTGTCTTCGGATAAATTGGAAATCATAGATATACCTGTAGGTTATACACACAATATTGAAAATTTAGGTGAAGAAGATATGGTCACTTTGATGTGGGCTAACGAGATCTTCGATGCTGAACATCCAGATACATATTTCTTGGAGGTATAAATATGGAAAAGTTGAAATTAATGACGATTATAGGTACGAGACCTGAAATTATAAGATTATCAGCAACAATTAAAGCATGTGATACTTACTTTAATCACATATTAGTGCATACAAGACAAAACTACGACTATACCTTAAACCAAGTGTTTTTCGAAGATTTATCGTTAAGAGAACCAGATTATTATTTAGATTCAGTTGGTGATAATTTGGGTCAAACTATGGGAAATATTATAGAAAAGGCTTATGACGTATTAAAGAAAGAGAAACCAGATGCATTGCTAATACTTGGTGACACAAATAGTTGTTTATCAGCTATTGCTGCCAAACGATTGAAAATTCCTATTTTTCATATGGAAGCGGGCAATCGTTGTTTTGATCAAAATGTTCCAGAAGAAATTAACCGTAAAATAGTAGATCATATTAGTGATATTAATTTACCTTATACAGAACATAGTCGTCGTTATTTATTAGATGAAGGGATTAAACGAGAACATATTTTTGTTACAGGTTCACCAATGAAAGAAGTGTTACATGAGCAGTTGTCTAAAATAGAAGCGAGTGATGTGTTAGAACGACTCAATTTAAAAACACAACAATATATCGTTGTTTCTGCACATAGAGAAGAAAATATTAACCACAAAGACCACTTTCAATCATTAATGGATGCGATTAATCAAATCGCTGAACACTATCAATTGCCTATTATTTATTCTACACATCCTAGAACTTGGAAAATGATTGATGAACAACAAGTGAACTTCCATCCTTTAGTACGGCGTTTACGACCATTTGGTTTTATAGACTATAATGCCTTACAGAAAAATGCATATGTTGTGTTATCAGATAGTGGTACCTTATCTGAAGAATCTGCAATACTTAAATTTCCAGCAGTATTACTAAGAAATTCTACAGAGCGACCGGAAGTAGTAGATAAAGGAACGATTGTATTAGGCGGCATCCATTTTGACAATATCATACAGTCGGTTGCGCTGGTTAAAAAGATGCAAGATAATGCATCTCCAATCATTGAGGCAAATGACTATAAAGATATACATGTTTCTCAAAAGGTAGTGAAAATTATACAAAGTTATAAAGATATCATTAATGATACGGTGTGGAGAAAGTAAATGCAGAAAAGTATTAAAATCAATATTTCGTTTTGGATTGAGTGTTTATTAACGATTATTTTATTTATCTTAAGCATACAGAATCAAACTTTATTATTGATTACAATGTGTTGTTCTTTGCTGCTCATTAAACAAGGTGAGATAGGTGTCGTTAAACTTATATTTCTTTATATGATGCGTTATTTTATTTCGCCTGGTATTGATTTTGAAGGTAGTCAATTATTCATTAATATAATGAAATATGTCTTGATTTTCATTTGTGGTAGCTATTTCTTATATCAATCTTCAAGACAATGGGCGACAAGTAAAGTAATGTCATTATTTGTGTTTGGTTCGTGCTTATTAATGACAATATATGCGATTACGAGTTTGTTGACATCAGCCTTTCCATTGGTTGCAATTCTTAAATTAATCAATTATTTTTTACCGTTAATGATCATTGTATTATTAATTTCACAGATCAAAGACTTTAAAAAATTGATATTTTGGTTAGCCGTATACATCGAGTTGTTGATTATAAGTTCGTCATTTTATATTAATCAACCAATAGGGAAATTGCTTAATGGTTATTCGTTTCAAGGTATACTGAATCATCCAAATTTATTTGCAATCATTATGGTAATGGGTTTGACACTTATACTTGTATCAATCAATTATCAAAGACAATTTATTATATGCCAACTTATTATAGTAGCAATTGGCACTTATGAACTAGTGAAAACTAATTCACGTACAGGTGTATTATCATTTGTTGTTTGTGTCTGCTTGTATTTCTTATTGATGAATATGCATAAGCGTTATAAATGGTTGATTTTCGGTAGTGTAGTTATGACTGTAGTAATCATTTTTATGAATCCTTTTATTCAGGAACGCATTAAAGCCTTTTTAGTTAAAGGACAGCGAAGTGACCAAGCATTATATTCTCGATATATACAAATTGAATATTTAATGGACGCACTAGATAAGTACCCTTTATTTGGTGGAGGATTTGGTATACCAGTGAATAATACAAGTTTAGATTTACTTAACTTTACCTTTGAAGCGGGGAATATTTTCTTTGCATTAATTATATTTACAGGTATTTTCGGATTAATTTGTTATTTGATCTATCTCGTGTTTATGTTGTTCATTGTACAGCATCCATTTCGTTTAACTATCGTACTATTTATATCGACGTTACTCGTTAATATGGGAGAAATGATTATGTTTAGTTCAACGAATGCTGGCATTTTTTGTTATATATTATGGGGCATTTATTTAAAAGAAGGAATGGAATTACAACATGAATCAAAGCTATAAAAATAATGTTCTTTTAATTGGATTATTTACAGGATTATCACTATGTGCAAATTTCTTGTTCTATCGAGTGACAAATCAATACTTAAACAATGATGAATTGTATGGCATCTGGTTAATTATATTATCTACAATGACATGGTTTTATATTATGGATTTTGGTATTTCTAATTCTTTAAGGAATCTATTAACAATTGCTATTCAAAAGAAAGATCGACATGGTATAAACGAAGTCATCAACACGACATACGTAGCGATGATTGTTCCCTTAATTATATTACTTTATGCAGGGTTAATCGTTAATCAATGGGTGGATTGGACAACATTATTTCATATAAAAAATTCAAAATCAGACGTAAATCAAATGTTTTTAATCACATTCTTTATGTTTCCATTTGTATTTTATTTAAATACCATAACTTATATTTATCATGCTCATTTTCAATCTTATATTGTTAATTTGATGCAATTTTTAAATTTATTCATTAGTACTTTATTAATATTAGCGATGAACATGATTGGCTTACACAGCGTTGTATCGTTATGCGTAATTTATTTTTCAATAAATGTAAGTGTATCTTTGATTTTTACAGTATTTTATTTTAAGAAATATAGAAAGATAGTCAAATTAGACATGAGTGGGTATCGAAAGGATTTAATTAAACCATTATTGTCACTTGGTGGAGGTTTCTTTTTATTAGACGTAGCTTCATTAACTTTATTAAATTCAGGACCACTACTTATTGGCTATTTTTTCAGTCCTTTTTATTCCGTGGAATTCCAATTAACGTATAAACTATTTTCAATATTTTTAACTATGGCAACGGTTATTTTATCCCCACTTTGGACGTTAATGATAGCTAAATTAACAGCGCAACAGTTTCAAGATATTAAACGTATACATAAAAAATTAATGATCATTATATGCATGATTTTGATAAGTATGTTTTTCATGACATGGATGGTGAATTTAGTCATAAATATTTGGATAGGTAAATCATATCAAATCGAATGGATATTTATTTTTTTAACCGCAACTATAGTGATGTTATCTATTATTGCCTTTACTTATCAAACGTTATTAAATGCAATGAACATTGTTTATTCACAAGCAATCATTTATTTATGCGGTGTAATTGTGAGCTTGGGATTAATGTTTATTTTACTCAAAGTGTTTAATTTAGGTCCTTATTATTTCTTATTAGCGATTAATAGCGGTATATGTATACCAGCTATAGTATTGCCTTTGATTTTTAGAAAAAATTTACATAAATTATCAATTCAATATACTCAATCGAAACTATAGTGTTATAGCCTTTCGATGATAAATTTATAAAAACAACTTGGTGATGACATGAAAGCAATATTTTTAACGGTAGTCAATATTTCAACGATTAAAGACATTGGGTTATATCCTGATTTAATTAATGAATTAAAACAATATTATGAAGACGTTGTTGTGCTCTGTCCTTTGGAGAGACGACACGTAGAAAAGACGCATGTAATTAAAGAAGATAATGTATCGATATTAAGAGTGAAATTACCCACAAATATTAATCAAACAAATGCAATTGAACGAGGCATTAGTATGCTAATCATTAGTCGATTATTTAAACGTGCCATTGGTAAATATTTTCCTAACGATACGTTTCAGTTGATTCTATACCCAACCCCACCTGTCACAATTGGGCCACTAGTTCGAGATTTGAAGCAACAATTTAATGCAATAACGGCTTTATTGTTAAAGGATATATTTCCACAAAATGCTGTTGATTTAAATATGTTAAAAGAAGATAGCTTTATGTATCGATATTTTAAAAAGCAAGAAACATTACTATACAAAGTTTCAGACTATATTGGTGTAATGTCAGAAGCTAATGAGAAATTTATTACAAATCATCATCCTAATATTGTGAAAAATAAAATACACATTTTTAGAAATGGATTATACGATATTTCACAAAAATTTAGTCATAAAAAGGCAAAAATCTTTCGTCAATATGGTTTAGATGCAAAAAAAGTTACATTTATCTATGGTGGGAATATTGGCGTACCACAATCACCAGACAAGATTAAAGCAGTTGCACAAGGATTTAACAAAATACCCAATGCTCAAATGGTGATTGTAGGTAATGGCACTGAATTTGAAGATGTTGTTCAAGCTACTAAACATATTGACAATGTAATTACTATACAGAGATTATCTCAACGCGCCTATCATCAACTGTTAAAAGAAAGTGATGTAGGATTTATATTTTTAGACGAACGTTTTACTATACCTAATTACCCTCAACGACTAACAAGTTATTTTATGTTTGGTAAACCAGTGATTGCTATGACTGATAGTAATACAGATGCTGGCAGTGAAATTGTCAAACAGCAATGCGGATATTGGGTGAATAATGGGGATTATCGCCAATGTTTAACATATGTAAGTCAATTAACTGATAACCAATCATTGAGAGCAGAAATGGGAACGAATGCCCGCCGATTTTATGAAAGTGAATTTAAGATCGAACAAAATGTAGAAGCGATGATGAAACAGATCAAACAATTAAAGAAATGAATGTAGGGGTTAGCTATAAATATACTGAAATCAATTCTAATGGTGAATATTTCGAAAGATTAAATGTTAGCCTCTAATGATAGATTAGGAAGATGGAAAGATGAAGATTTTAGTATTAGATTATGCAAGTGAATATGGAGGAGCAAAAACCATATCGGATTATTTTAATAAGGAAGTATTAAAAGATAAACATAATGAATGGCTATTTATTACAAGTAAAAGACGAGTCTATGAATCTAAACACGTTAAAGGCATGACGTTTCCATTTATTAAATATTCAATTTTGCACAGAATCTATTTTGAATTTGTTACATTAAAGCGCATGATAAAAAAATTACAACCAGATTGTATTGTGTCATTACTAAATTATGGTGTCTCGGGATTTAGTGGAAAGCAGATTTTATATGTTCATCAAGCACTTGCATTCATAAACGAATCGTACAAACAATCAGATAGTATGCTTAAGCGATTGAAAATGAATATATTAAAGAAAAAGATTAGAAAAAGTGTGAGTGATGCAGATTGTATTATTGTTCAGACTAATGAAATGAAAAAGTTAGTAGAACCATATAACGACCAAGTTCAAGTTTGTCAGCCAAAACTATTTACTTCGTACCCTGAAGTACATGATGAAGCCATCCATTTATTTTATCCGACTAATACTGAAAACTATAAACGTTTTGATTTAGTAGTAAAAGTGGGACAAGCAATTAAGAAATTTCAAATTCCTTCTTATATACAAATTACATTAAACGGAGATGAAACACGTTCAATAAAACGAATGTTTAAGCAATGTCGTAAAGAAAAACTACCTGTAAGATTTATTGGTTCAATTGATTGTTTGAAAATGCAGACTTATTACCGTAGTAATCATTTGTTGTTTACCTCTGAAGTAGAAAGTACTGGGTTGCCACTTATAGAAGGTATGCATTACGGTGCTAAAATACTAGCGTTAAAACAAGCTGTTACTGAAGAATTATTAGAACATTATCCTCATCAATTTTTATTTAATGATACAAATTTAGAACAACAAGTATTAAATTTTTATAATTATCCAATTATCAGTACTAAAGGTATGAATATACAGGCTAAAAGTATTTTAGATATATTAGGTAAACAGGGTTATGTTATTAGATAGTTAATTAAATGGGATATATAGACGATAATGTGTAAATCAACGCTACTAGAGGTATAAATAAATAACCTAGGAAATAATTGAGTATATACAAAGAAATAAAATAAAAAAAGAGGTGGCAACAGATGGAAGATAACAATAGAGAATTGGATAATAGAACCAATAATGTACTGGGATCGTTAAGCTATTTAAGTATCTTTTTTGCACCCGTACTGTTCCCACTTATTGTTTGGATTGTGGGTGAAAAACCTGCATCTACACATTCTAGAAATGCATTATTCAATCATATTTTATCGTGGTTATTTATCGTCGTGTCTTTAATATGTTTTGCAATGGCACCAGCATTTTACGATAGTAACACTACACTAATGGTACTATTATTTATTTTAGCTACTATATTAATCATTGGTTCAGGCATACTATTTATCATTAACATAGTAAGAGGAGTTCAACTACTCATTAATTAATCATATTAAAGCGCCGTTCAAAGGGGATACTTTAATGTATCTTTCTTTGAACGGCGTTATTCATATTGTGATTTTAATGTAATTTATTTTTCATATCTTATTGGTCTTGAAGTGCCATAAGAATGATGAATCGATGTTTGTATTAAAATATGTTGTGCATCTTCATAGTCTAACGTATATATTATTTGCTGATTATCTTCAGGTAGTATTTTGATACGCTGATGGTTAGAATCAATTTGAATAATTTGATATTGATTAAGATGAGTATGTCTTTCGTATCGAATACTAATTGATTTTTGAAGTGATTGGTTTTTCCAATTACCTAAAAATTGTTGAATCAAATTAAGCTGTTTCTTTGTGAGTGTTGATGGATTGTAATCTAAATTAATAAATTGAAGTTGATACATACTTTCACCTACCTCTAATCAATATCAATGACTATGTTAATTAATAACCTATCATTGTGTCATCCCATGTATAGTCTCTGTTGAATGATAGATGTAATAAGTTAGAATCTGCATCTTGAATAGATAATTCAGTATCCCAAGGGTTCCAATAGATAATTTTATCTTCATTATTAATTTGAGCATTACCAACCACGGCTAGAGCGTGACCGAGATGAGGATCATTTGGTCTGTTTTCAACACTATGTGCTAAAATCATAGCGCCTTTATTATCTTTAGTTAATTGATCAACTTGGTTATAAGAAGGCATGCCACTTTGATGTTGGATATCTCTACCTTGTGAGTTACCGTATCTTATCATTTGATTTGGATTAGTAGAATATTGTGGTAATTCTGCTTCGCTAACATTAGGATATAAAGTTCTCATAATGTCATATGCATTGTATTTATCTGTATTTTTTGTAGCATTAAGTAGGGCAGCCATACTGAATCCTGCACACCAAGAATTATCAAATTGTTGTTCTCTAATTTTGAAATGATCTAGGGTGTTTTCATATTGAACTTGATTATTACTTTCATTTTCTGCATATTGAGTTTCTTTAATTTTAGTCGGTTCAGATGTATTGTTTAATTGTTTTTTGAGTGTTGAAGAAACAGTTTTACTGCTTTCTTTTTCCTTAGTGTTAGTAGGTAGTGGTGTAGATTTAACTAATTTTATTTTGCCATCTTCTTCAAAGTAAAATCCTTTTTCATCAGTAAGGATAGTGATTTTTGAATTTTTATCTTTAATTTTATCTAAATCATTAGCAATAAAATTAGATATTTTCACGCTATAATTAGCGTCTTCTTTAGATTTTTTTAAGTCAGAAATTGTTTTTGGACTTATTGTTAGTGTGTATACAATTTTGCCATCTTTCAAAATAGGATAATAATAACTATTATCTTCCTCGCCATTAAATTTATAAATATTAAAAGGTTCGCCTAATTGATATTTCCCACTTTGCTTATTGTGTTGTTTATCAAGTGCTTGTGCATAGCCAACATACTGTTGTTGTGCTAATTGTTCTACTTTTTGAGGTACTTTGTTACTCTTTACATTAATTTCAAGTTGATCTGAATCTTGTTTAGCTTGAGCTGTTTTAATATTAGTTATAGCGCTTAGTGATAACAGCAAAGCAACAATGATAGAAAAAGTAACTAACTTAAATAATTTGTATTTAGATGTAGTTTGCATTTATAAACCTCCATTAGATGGATATTTTATAGCTATATTTAAAATATTTTAAAATTAAGCGGCGTCATCATTGCCATCGTCATTATTTGCAAAGTTAATATCTTGAATGTTTTGTTCTAAGAAATCTAATACATCATCATTGAAGTAAACCGCACCATTATAAGCATTAGAAACGCCACCCCAATGAATACCGATAAGTTCATTTCTTGAGTTAAATACTGGGGAACCGGAATTACCACCAGTAGTACTTAAATCATATTGCATATTTTCGCCTTGAAGTTTAGTGATTTTACCTTTACTTTCCCACATAGTAGCAAGTGGTTTGTCACCAGGATATCCAGTTACAGTAATAGGTTGGTTAGTTTCTGAATCTACATTACCGTCTATTGTTGCTGGTTGAATAACATCTCCAATATTTTCACCGTTTTGATTAGGAGAGAATTTTACGATAGCTAAATCAGCGTTACCAGGATATTTAGTGATATTTTCAGCAGTAAAGCTACCATTAGGGAAGTCATTTTCATTAATAGCGGAAGGGGCTGCAGTTAGATTTTGTGGATTACCATTAGTAGCATCGACGACATGTTTATTTGTTAAAAGTTTATCTTTACCAACTACGATACCTGATGCAATTGCAGTACCGCCATTAGTTTTGACTTGAATGAAAGTTACTGGTGCATAGTGTCCTAAAGTCGTATCTGTAATTTGGTGTCTATTATTGTTAGGTAATATAACATTTGCTCTTTCTTTTTTCTCGATAGGTTTAATGTTGTCTTTGTTCTGAATGTTAGATTTCTTTTGGTGTTGGCTCTGTTTAACTTGTTGGTTATTATCTTGATGTTGCGTGGACATAGTGTCGGCTTGTGCTGAGTTGAGAAGAGTAGCGGACGTTAAAGTTGCAATTAACAAAGAACTAGCTGTGAAAAATTTTGCTTTCATATAAAAACCTCCAAAAAATTTATTTACGATTCAAATATAACATCAGATATTTTTAAGTCAATATAAATATATATTTTTTTAAAAAATGTTTATGGAATTTAAGTTTTGAAATGAATTCTTTTTATTTTATTTAATTAAATATAATTTAATATTATTTAATTGTCGTTAATTCGATTTAACTATAGAAAAAAGTATCGATAAAAACTATAAGAAGTTGGTATTTATCGATACTTATATGAAAAAAAGATTAATTTATGAAAGTTTAAGAAAGGAGAAATTAATATAAAATATATTATTTTTTAGATGAAGTTCGTTTTATAAAGATAAAAGTAATACCTAATACTAAAAGCACTACTAACCCTAGGAGGGGTGTATGCTTTCTGTTTTGACCAGTTTCAGGCAACAATTTCATTTGTTGCACATGTCTTTCTTTTGTTGTCTTAAATGTATATGTATTATCTTTTTGATTTGAAATGTGGTTTTTATGTGGATCTTCGTTTGTAGTAGCTAAAACATTTTGGTTGAAATTAAGTAATAAAGCTATAGCAATGACAATAGCACTGATAAAATATTTGATAGATTGATGAAACAAATAGATCTCCCCTTGAGTAAATGGTAAATGATTAAAGCTATTTAATATCTAAATTAAAGATATCATTTAAACTTTTAAAAGACCTATGTATGAGGTGTCAATTGAATAACAGTTTTGTCACTTTGCATTGGTTGTTTATGAATATTTTGTTATATAGAGAAGTAATAAGTACTTTTAATTTATTTTTGTATAATTCAACTAAAGAGGTGAATAGTATGGAAACAGTATATGTGGCTGGTGGATGTCTATGGGGAGTGCAAGCATTTTTTAAAACAATACCAGGCATTATTTCAACAGAAGCTGGAAGAGCCAATGGAAAGACTCAAACATTAGATGGGAATTATGATGGATATGCAGAATGCGTAAAATTAACTTATGATCCTGAAGTGTTAACAATATATAAAATTATGGAGTATTTATTTGAAGTCATTGATCCATATAGTGTAAATAAACAAGGGCATGATGTAGGTAAAAAATATAGAACAGGTTTTTATAGTAAGGATGATCAACATTTGCAAGAAGCGAAAGACTTTATAAATCAAAGAGAAGATTGTTTTAAAATAAAGGTGGAAGTCTTACCTCTGTCTAATTATGTAAAAAGTGCGTTAGAACATCAAGATAGATTAGAACATTATCCTGAAGATCATCATATGTGTCATATTCCATTACATTTGTTAAATAAATATAAATAAAATAGACCACAAGGATGTGGTCTATTTTATGGTCAAAATTATTTGCGTTTACCATCAAATGTATCTAGTAAACTTAATGTTGCTAATCCTAGTAAGTCTAATGCGTGTTGTGCGCCTTTTTTACCATGGCCAGCTTCAAAGTGTTTATAAGTTGCTACACCTAATACTGAAATAGTAGCTAATGAACCTAAACGTGAAGCTGTTTTACTTAAGAAACTAACTGCGAATAAACCTGCAGCTGCAGCTTCAACACCACCAGCTAATTTAACAGATTGTTCTGGTAATCCGAATACATTTGTGAATGTATCAACCATACCTTGATCACCTTGTAATTTTGGTTTTGATGCATCGTATAATTCTTTAGCAAGTTTTAAATTTGTAGCATAACGTAATATCATAATAATATTTCCTCCTATTTATCTTTAAAATATTTATCTACTATAGGTTTAACCTTTTCCCCAAAAAGACGAATTGAATGCATTGTTTTTTCATGAGGCATTGATCCTACTGGTGTATGGATCATAAAACGATTAAGACCTAGAGTTTCTATAGTTTCAATTATCTTTTGTGCGACAGTCTCTGGACTTCCTAAGTATATCGCACCATTGCTTCCAATTTCTCTTTCAAAGGCTTGTTCATCAAAAGTTGGCCAACCGCGTTCTCTACCAAGTATATCTTGATGTGCTTTTAATGACGGGAAGAACTCACGTTTAGCTTGTTCATCTGTATCAGCAATATAGCCCCAAGAATGGACTGAAATCGGCAGTTCAGAAGGATTGTGACCATATGATTCAGCAACAGATTTATAAATCTCAATGTTGCGAGTAAAACGTTTAGGATTACCACCAATAATAGCATAAGTAATTGGTAAACCTAATGCACCAGCTCTTAAAGAAGATTCAGGCGTTCCTCCTGTAGCAATTGAAATAGGTAATTGTCCATGTTCTATTCTTGGATATATACCTGTCTTATCAATGCTAGGTCGTAATTTACCTTCCCAATCTATCATTTCATGATTGTTGATTTTTAGCAACATTTGAAGCTTTTCATTAAATAAATCCTCATAGTCATTTAAATTGTAACCAAATAAAGGAAATGACTCAATAAATGAACCTCTACCAATCATTACTTCAGCTCTACCATTAGATACGGCATCTAATGTTGAAAAACGTTCGTATACTCTGACTGGATCATCAGACGATAATACGGTAACGGCAGAGGAAAGTTTAATGTGAGATGTTTTTGCAGCAGCTGCAGCTAATACTGTAACAGGATCGGATACTGCATAATCCTTTCTATGATGTTCTCCAAGACCATACACATCTAATCCTAATTGATCAGCAAGCTGAATCTCTTCAACGATATTTCTAATTCTTTCCGCGTTTGAGATAGGTAATTCTGAACCTTCTGGCATGTGAATAACAGTGTTATCAGCAAAAGATGTTAAACCTAATTCTACTTTCATATGGGTCACCTCCATTTAATATAATTTTTATACTAGATATATTATATATCTTAGAGTGATGAAAGTCAATACGAATTGTTTGCAGGTTATAAAAGGGATAGATGAGCAAATTACAGCGTATATCAACGTGGCATTTAATTTGCTATAAATTTTAAATTTTTTGCAAATTAAATAGGTTCTTTAGTTTTATGAGTTAAAGTGTAATAATAGGTAACGTTAATAAAAAATAGGAAGGGAGTATAAAGATAAATGGAAGAACAACGTCATTATAATCTTATAACTACAATTCTCTTTTTCTCAGGAATTATCGTTATGGGAAGTTTATATACTGCACTTCCGCTTACTGCAGCATTTGCACATTCATTTCACATTCCACAATCTGTTGCTACTTTAAATGGTGTTATTTTCTCTATTATGTATTCAATTAGCTGTCTATTTTATGGAACCATTTCTGATAAATACGGGAGAATTAAAACAATATTAATAGGATTAAGTGGTTTGACATTGATTTGCTTTATTATTGGCTTTGTAAATTCATTTACATTATTACTTGTTATGCGTGCGTTACAAGGAATATTTGCCGCTGCATTTTCTCCAGTAGCCATTACTTATACCACAGAAACTTACCCTGCTAAAAAGAGAGTTACAGCAATTAGCTTTATTAGTACAAGTTTTATGTTATCTGGTGTGTTAGGACAAAATTTAAGTGAAATGATAGTTCATCATTTAAATTGGCATTGGGTGTATTTTACTTTAACAGTATTATATTTGTTATTGGTATTTGTTATTTATCAATTTGTACCTGAAAGTCCTCGCAGAAATACTGATGTTAAATTACTTAAATTTTTTAATAACTTCAAAGACTTTCGAGATAATTTAAAAGTTATTTACTGTTTATTCATTTCATTTACTTTATTGATTATGTTTATTAGTATGTACGCTATTTTAAATTTATATATACTATCTGATAAATTGAATGGTGACATTTCTACAGCATCATTAGTAAAACTATTTGGTGTTATTGGTATGTTGCTATCATTATTAGCTGGACGTTTGAGCGGTCGTATAGGTATCAAACGATTGATCTCATTAGCTTTATTAACAAGTACAATTTCACTTTTAGTTATGGGAATGACTACTAACATTATTTGCATAACTATTTTTAGCGTTACGTTTGTAGCTGGTATTGCCTTTGCAATCCCTTCAGTCATTTCAAAAGTAGGAATTACAGTTAATCGTAACCAAGGATTCTTTTTATCTGTAAATACAGTGATATTATTTATGGGAACAGCCATTGCTCCAATAATAATGATTTATATTGGTGAGTTGTCTAGTTACTTTATGATGTTTGCTTCAATCGCTTGTATAGGTCTTGTTGCATTTATCGTATCATTATTTATGCCTAGTGATGCTAACGCTTATTAAACAAAAGTTAAGCGAATATAGTTAGATTAATAGTTATTAATTATTTTTAAACGATTTATTTATAGTATGTGACTATAAGTAAATCGTTTTTTAGTATTAGAATTATCAATAAAGTTATTGTATGCTTGAAGAAATATAAATATTTAATAGGGGTGAGGAACAATGAATTATTCACCAAAGCAAGGCACTAAATCTCATGGATTACCACATGATCCATTTAAAAGTAGTACAGTACCAAGACCTATAGGATGGATATCAACTGTTTCTAAGGATGGTAAAGATAATTTAGCACCTTATAGTCAATATCAGAATCTAACATGGGACCCGCCAATGGTTATGTTTGCCGCTAATCAATCTGTTTTAGGAGACCACGAACGTAAAGATACAGTGAAAAATGCAGAAGAAACAGGTTGGTTTGTTTGGAATATGGCGACTTATGATTTAAGAGAAGCTGTTAATTTATCATCCAAAGCGTTAGCACCCGAAGAAGACGAATTTGAATATGCTGGTGTGACTAAAGAAGAATGTATTGAAGCACCTGGATATAGAGTTAAGGAATCTCCTGTTCATTTTGAATGTGAATATGTTCAAACTATTCGTATACCAACTGGTGACCCGGTATCTACAGTGGATATTGTAATTGGTCGTGTTGCTCAAGTTCATATCGATGATAAAGTGATTACTGAAGATGGAAAGCTAGATATACCTTCAATTCGTCCAATTGCACGTTTAGGATATTATGATTACACTGTTGTAGATAAAGTGTTTGAGATGAAAGCACCACATGCATCTAAAGAAGAATTAGCAGGACTAGAAGGAAGAAATTTCGATAATAAAAATGAAGATTAATATAAACAAAGAAAGCTCCTCAATTCACTTTGAGGAGCTTTCTTTTATATCTATAGTAAATCTTTATTTGCTTTTTGTAGTTTAGTATATTCATCGTCGATATTAACTTTCGGAGGTTTAACTTCGACTTTTGGATAGATTAAGACTGGTGTTAAACCAATAATGCCATATATTACAAAGGTGAATGTATAACCTAATTCTTCTACAATAGGGCCTGCTAAAACAGAACCAATGACTTGTCCTACTGCTAACATTAAAAATGGAATTCCTATACCAAGAGAAGCGTTTTTAACGAATAATTTAACTCCCCAAACAAGCAATACACCTGTAATGAATATATAACTTGCTCCAAAAAGTAAAGAAGCTAGGAAAGGTACTATCCAAATAAAAGGTGTTAATGCCAGTAGAATAGATGCAGCTGCCATTAAAATGACACCTAAAAAATATGAGAACTTAAGTCCGTATTGATCAATCATTCGACCGGAAATACCGCCTAATACACCAGCTACACCAATAAGTATCCAAAATATAGATAAAGCGATAGGCGAGTAGTGATCAGTATTTTGAACATATGATTTTGAAAAGGTCCAATATGGTGCAGTTGAAATACCTAATATTGTAGATGCAAAGATAATTCTTTTACTGGCACTTATATCTAGAATATTAAGAGAACCTGGATTTATGTTTATGTTGTGTTTTAAAGACGGAATAATAAAGAAGTTCCATACGGTAATTAAAATGGCGATAATACCATAAATTAAATATACTGAACGCCAATCTATAAAAACTAACATAGCAGTTATTCCAGTAAACACTAAACCCATACTCGTACCTGAATTAATCCATGTGTTAGCTTTACCTTGTTGTTCCCATTTAATCCATAATGAAATAGCATAACCATAAGGTGGAGAGATAAGGCCCGAACTCGCTCCAGCAAATATAACACCTAAAGAAAGCGTCAATGCATTGGAGGCTATGCTAATGGTGATTAAACCTAAAATAACTAATAAGCTAGCTAACATAATCATATATTTAGGACCAGTTTTTGCAGTTCTTAACGTAGCATAGATGATGGTAAAACAATAAGATAAATAAAATAAAGATGATATAATTCCAGCACTTGAAGCGCTTAAATGTAAATCTTTAGAAATATCAGGGAGAAATAGGCCAAAACTAAATCTACCTAAACCATAGATTGTAGCAATCATGGCAATACCTGGAAATACAAGTTTATAGAAATTCATTATATGATCACTCCCTCTTTTATATAGAACGTTCATTCTATTTTAGGTTGAAATTAAAGAGATTGATGAAAACATCAATCTCAAATATTAATTGTATTTGGTTGCTTCATCTATAAATAGATGTGCAATATAACGTGCATGCTTTGTCGCTTCATCTACACCTAATAGTGTTGTCATAGAAGTTGTACCTTCCATAAGTAAAGTATATCTAATCGCTAAATCACGACCATTTTTAAAGTTAGATCGAGTAGCTAAATTTTCAAGAAAGTTTAAAAGACGCTCTTTATGACCACGAGCGATAGATTCTATATTACTATCACTGTCACTATAATCTTCGATAGCTCTCATAAACATATCTCCAGTATAAGAATAGTCTTCTAACCATTTACAATGTGCATCAACAGCTGAAATAAAAGGTTGATGAGGAGATTGATTAACACCATCTTCTAAATAATGCCAATAACGTGATTCACGTTGTTTAAGGACAGCTTCTACTAATTTTTCTTTTGAATCAAAATGATTATAAAGTGTCATTGTGGCTACATTAGCTTCTTGAATAATTTGTTTGAGACCAACACCATGGAAACCGTGTTGATAAAATAATCGTTCAGCTACTTCTAATAAATCTTGTTTCTTCTTGGACATCTTCATCACTCATTAAAAATAGAATAGTCATTCTAGTTAAAGTTAACACTGTCAATTTTGGTTGTCAAATTGTGTTTGTCTGCTATAACAAGAGGGGATATTGATATCCAAACTATCATATAAAGCTTCTAAAATTTCATCAGCTGAATAACTATAGTCATTTTCAACCCACCGACGAATAATTTCTATTAAACCACTACTATAAAAATCAGCAATTAATTGTGGGAATTTACTATTATTAATTTTATTAGAAAGAGGGTCATTATTGTTTTGTGCTTCTTCAATCATTTTTTCACTACCATATCGAGTGAACAGACGAAATACATCTTCTTGTCTTGAAGCTACTAATAAATTTTTAAAAACGCGTTTGTTACTATCAATAAAATGGATAAACAGTTCGAACGCATCTGTTGAAGCATTATGGCCATCATACTTCACTACTTCTTCTTCCATTAAGAATTCTGTAAGTGGTAGAAGTAGATCATATTTATCTTGAAAATATCGATAAAATGTACTTCTGTTAATTTCGGCTGCTTCACAAATCTTTTGTACAGTAATTTCATCAAAATGATTATGGTGTAACAATTCAAAGGCAGTTTGATTAATATGTTTAATCATGCGTTTTTGTGTTGATGTTGGCATAACTATGACTCCTCAAGTAATAATGTTAATTAATAATAACAATGTTTATTTAGTAATGTATCACGAATAATTTTATCTTACCAAATATAAATGGTTTTTACATAAACTAAACAATTATCTTCAATTAAATACACAAAAAAGGACTTGAGAATGTCTTCATTTTCAAGTCCTTTACATGATTGTTACTCGGAGTTATTAATTCGTAGCTAAGATTAGTGGTCGATGCCTTCTAACCATTCGTCTACTTTATTGTCGTGGTCATCTACATAATCTTTTGCAACTTGTTCTGGATTTTTTTGGTCTTTGAAGATTTTCTTAGCTAATTGATCTTCATCTTTTTTGCTCCAGTCGTCTGACATGCGTGTTGCAATTGTATACGCAGCTGGATGATTTTCTTTAAATTCTTTGTTGAATACTAAATTGATATGTTGATCTTCTTTACCATAGATTTTATCTGGATCTTTTAACATTTTTACATCTAATTCTTTAGAGAACCAACTTGAATCCATTGCTGTAAATAGGATTGGTTGTTGTTGTTTATAAGCTTTTTGAATCGCTTTAAATTGATCTTGGTCTGAAGATTCTTTAAGACTATAGCCGTCTAAATTATCTTCATCTAATTCACTTTTAGTTTGTTTCATAACGCCATTTCTTGCGTCAGTACCTTGAATGTCTTTATCGAATTTTTTACTGTCTTTAAGATCAGCAATAGAATCGATATCTTGTTCGTATTTTGGTACGGCCAAGCCAACTTTAACGTCATCTACAAGATTTTCTTTGTCATAAACTGATAATTTACTTTTGAATTTATTATAATAGCTTTTATCTGTAGATGGGAAAATACCTGATGCATGGAATGAATCCGGATTTTCAGCTACAGAAGCATATAACGGGCCACTTGCTTGAACAGGTGTTGTTGTTACATCATAACCAGCTTTCTTTAAAACTTCAGCAATGACTAATGTACGTGGTGCAGAGTTATCGCTAGCAACGTAAGGTAATTCGATTTCTTTATTACCAAGTGATGTGCCTTTTTCTTTTGATGAACTTCCGCCACCGTTACCACATGCACTTAGCACAATGGCTAAGGCAATAGTGGCAAATAGGCCTAAAAGTTTTAAACTTCTTGTTTTAAACATTCAGCATTTCCTCCTATTAAAAATTAATATCTATCTCTATCGTTATTACGTTGAGTGTCGTCATGAGATTGTTGATCAGAGTGATGATTATATTGATTATAAACATCGTGATCATTTTCTCTTGCATATAACATTAGAGCATGGAATAACACATCTTGACCATTTGATTTACTTGATAAATCTTTAAATAATTCAGTCGTACGTACTTCATTGCTTTGTTGATTTGATTGAGAACGACGTGCGTACGAAGTGTTATGGTTATCATAATTATTTGGACTATCGTAGTGTCTGTAATCATCATTTCTGCGATTACCAACATATTGTCCATTTCCTTCTTTGTTATATAAAGATTCATAATCTACATCATCATTAGGTTCGTTTGAAGAAAGTCGAGATAAGTGCGATTCACTAGTATATGTTGAGTGATCACGATTGTCGTTATAATGTTGTCCATTTTCATTATGGAAACGACGTTGCTCATCTGAACGATATTGGTTGCTTACGCTATTTCTATCTTCTCTTTGACGACGGTCATCGGCATAAGCATTATAATTATCTTCATTATAATGTGCTTGAGAATTAGCTCTATTTGAATCTTGTTCTAATGCTTTACCTTCGATATCTAATTCAGGGAGGATGTTACGCAACCATTTAGGCATGTACCATGAAGCTTTACCGAATAATTTTGTTAATGCTGGAATTAATGTCATTCGTACTACAAATGCATCAAATAAAACACCGAATGCTAGAGAAATACCCATTGATTTAATTGCCATATCATCTTGGAAAACGAAAGCAATAAACACACTGAACATAATCAATGCTGCAGCAACAATAACTGGGCCACTTTCTTTAATACCTACTCTAATAGAGTGGTCGTTATCGCCAGTCTTACTATATTCTTCATGAACACGTGTCATTAAGAATAATTCATAGTCGATAGCTAAACCGAAGAGTAAGCCTATTGTTATAACTGGCAAGAAGGCTAATATTGGTCCAGTGTTTTCGACACCGAATAAGCCACCTAAGAAACCATCTTGCATTACTAAAGTTGTGAAACCTAATGTAGCCATTAATGAAAGTACGAAACCAAGTACTGCTTTTAATGGTACAAGGATTGAACGGAAGACAAATACTAATAATACAAAGGCTAATAATACGATAACGCCTGCAAATACTGGAATAGCGTTGTTAAGTTTTTCTGACATATCAATGTTAATAACACTTTGACCTGTTATTTCAGAATTGAAATCGTATTTTTCTTTAGCATCTTTATTGTAATCACGTAAATCATAAACTAAATCGTTTGTAGATTTAGCGTTAGGACCATCTTCTGGAATAACTTGGATAAGTGCATAATGATTATTATCATTTAATTGTGGTTTTTCCACAGTATCTACATTATCCATGTCTTTAATATCTTTTCTCATGCTGTTTAAATCAGATTCGATAGATTTTTTGCTACCGCCATCTTTAGTATTAACAAGCATTGCAATTTGTCCATTATAGCCTGCACCAAAGTTATCTGTGATTAAGTTGTAAGCTTTATGTGCTGATGAATCATTAGCTTTAAGACTATCATCTGGGATACCTAATCTCATTCCGGATACAGGTATGATAGCGATAATTAAAATGATTAAACTAATAATAATTGCAATTATAGGTTTACCAACTACGAAATTTGCCCATTTATGATCTTTAGGGTCTTTATTATTTTCTGGTTTGTTTTTAATCTTAATTTGTTTATGGAATACACTAATTAATGCAGGTAATAGTGTTAAGGCTGCTAATACAGCAAATAAAACACTAAGTGCAGAAGAGAATCCCATAACTGCTAAGAAGTCAATACCTACTAATGATAATCCACAGACAGCAATCATTACTGTTAATCCGGCAAAGATAACGGCGCTTCCGGCTGTTCCAACTGCTAAAGCGATGGATTCAACAGGAGGTGTACCTTTTTTCCTAATTTCTTTATATCTAAATAAAATAAATAAGGAGTAGTCGATACCAACTGCCAAACCAATCATTACTGCTAGCGTCAATGTGAAGTTTGGAATGTCAAATACATTAGTTAGTAATGAAATGATTCCCACACTTGAAGCTAAACCGATTAAGGCACTTACAATCGGCATACCTGCAGCGATTAATGAGCCAAATGTAATTAATAAAATAATAAATGCTGTGATGATACCAACAAGTTCTGAATTACCACCAATTTCAGAATTCATTGAGCTTCCAGTTGTTTGTTCTATTTGAACATTGTGGTCATCTTTAACATCTTTCATTTCTCGATTGATAATTTTTTTAGAAGAATCTTGTAATGATGTTTGATTTACAACATAGTTTACTGTTGCAATAGCAGTATCTTTATCATCATTTACTTGATTTGTTTCATATGGATTACTTACATTTTGTACGTAATCATCGTCTTGTTTAATATTATCTAAAGCTTTTTCTATGTCTTTTTTAGTATTTTTATCAGTGATGCCATTCTTTTTATCAGAATGAATCACAATTTTCATCGATGCCTTCTCACTATCTTGATGGAATTCTTTAGACATTTTGTCATTTGTGTCTAATGATTTAAGTCCATTCATAGTGATATCACTATCGAATTTTGGGGAGCTTATCAATAGTGGTGTGATAATTACGCCAAGAATGATAAGCCATGAAATAATGCTTAACCATTTGTGCTCAGCGATAAATTTGCCTAATTTGTATAAAAGTTTTGCCAAGACATTTCCTCCTATTTGTTTTTTTATTAGTAAACTTATGTCGTACATATGAAGTTAAGCTCAATTTAATTGAGTGAAATCTATGGTGTGTAAAAGTTACATTTATCAATTTAACAAGATTCAACTATATGAAACACCATTAATTTTTTTAAGGCGTTGAAAAATGAAACAGATTGCAAAAATTGTTGGAAAATTAATTGATAATGTTAGCTGTAACGTTGTTGTTCTCATTGAATAGGGAATTAATTATAGAGCTTGTTGTACCTTATTCCCTTAATTTATATAAATAATTAGTGAAATAGGATGTTTTTGAATATAACTGTTGAAAATTGGGATAGGGATGTACTTGTTTACCATTATATTTTGAATAAGATCATAAAATATTAAAAAAAGTGGGGAGAATCATTCATTCTCCACCACTTTCAAGATATTTAATATATATTAATGAAATCATAGGGGTAATTAAAAATTATCTACTATTATTGAGCAATTGCTTTTAACGAAACATCAATATTTCCACGTGTTGCTTTAGAATATGGGCAGAATTGATGAGCTTGTTCAACATATTGTTCTGCTTCTTCTTGAGATACATTCTCTAAAGTAACTTGAATGTCTGCAGCTAATTTAAAACCGTTATCCGTAGAATCTTTAACTAATTCAATCGTTATTTCTACTTCAGGATTTGCATCGTTGACTTTGTTACGAGATAGAATTAAAGACAAAGCACTGTTAAAACAAGCACTATATCCTGCAGCGAATAATTGTTCAGGGTTAGTGTCGTTACCGCCTTGACCACCCATTTCTTTAGGCGTCGCTAAATTTTGTACGAAAGTATTGTCCGGGCTAAATACACGACCATCTCGACCACCATTACTAATAATAGTAGTAGAATAAATTGACTCTGCCATCTGAAAAACTCCTTTTAAATTTAATTAAGTTAAATTATATACAAAAACCAATTAATTTAGCTTGGTTGAATTATAAAGCTATATACATAGAAATACAACGTATTTGTTTGATAAAATTTATAAGGATATCAAATACCTTCTATTTAAAATGTAAAGTGTAATTTTATAGGAGTTTGTTATATAATAAAAACAAATTTAAAATTGCTAATCGGCTAAAGGAGATTGAAAACATGAAAGATAAACAAACAAATAAAGTCAGCATATGTTTGAAACTATCTTGTTCAGCGCTTTTAATCAGTGGCTCAATGATTGGATATGGTTTTACAAATAATATGAAAGTCCAAGCAAAGGATTCATCATCTTATAGCACACTTGAATCGAAAGAAGAAAGTTTGCAAGGTCAAATCAAAAAAGCTAAACATGACATTAAACAACTCAGCCATTTGAATGAAGAAAAACAGCAAGATTATCTAGAACAATTGGATGACGTGACTGATAATACTAATTTGGACAAAATTATTAAAAATGCTAAGCAAGAAGATACAAAAATAAAAACAATAAAGAAACAGACTGCTAAGAGTACTGAGAATGAAAAATCAAATTCACAAGTAAATCATTCCAGTAATACTGATGATAATAAAGATGTGACAGAGAATTTAGACAAAATGTTAAAGGATTTAGACATTTCATCCTCGAAAGTTGATAATAGTCAACTAAGTGAAGGAGATTCCTATTCCGATAATGATAAAGATGTGACCGAGGAACAAAATCAACAACTTGATAAAACGAATTCAGATGATAAAAAGGGCAATATCATCGATGATTTGGATAAAATCAAACAAGATGCAACAATAAATGGCGAAGAAGATAACAACAATGATCAACTGGAAAAAGTTGAACCATCAAACAATTCTAAGAAAGTACAATCCAATCATAAAGAACAAACGAAGAGTAATTTGCAAAAGCAAAATAATGTTGAAGATAAAGAAAATCAAACATCATCTCAAGTTCAACAATTAATCAAAGATACAAATTCAGAGAGTACTAATAATAAAGCTAAAGATAAAGTGAATGATGTTACTAAAAAGTTAGAAGGCAGCGACAAAATTGATCATGATATTTCTAAAAAATTAGCTGAAAGTCATGCAAATAATGGTCAATATTTGAATAATAAACAAGATGCCTTAAAGCAATTAGAAAATAATGTTAATCAACAAAGTGAATTATCTACTCAAAGTAAAAAGGAATTGAAACGAGATATTCGTCAAACTCAAAATCGTACAAATCAACAACGTGATTTAATACTTGATGAGCTCAATAACTCTAAAGACAAAAATAAATCAGTTAAAGCGATATTAAATAACGTTATGAGCCAAAATGAAGCGAATCAAACACTGAAAAAAATACAAACCAAAGGTCGATCAGATGAACAAATCGCTAATCAAATTGCAAAACAATTTGATAACTTATCCCATACTTCATCAGATAACATTTTAAAATCAATGCTAGACCAGTCTAAAGATAAGCAACAATTGATTAAACAATTACTTTCTACCCGATTAGGTGACAAAGAAGCAGAACGTATCGCCAATCAACTAGCAAATGGAAATTTAAATAATCAACAAATTATAGATCAGTTAAAACAGCAAATTGATAAACAAGGGAACGTCACTGCAGATGATATCTTAAATGACGTATTAAATAATGCTAAAGATAAAAGACAAGCCATTGAAACGATATTAGCAACTCGTATTGAACAAGGAAAAGCCAAAGTGTTGGCAGACATCATTAATCGTATTCAAACCGATAAAGCGAGTACGTTAGACTTAATTAAATCTGCAATTAACGGTAAAGCAAATGACTTACTACAATTACAACATAAAGTTGATAGTGCTAAGAAAGATTTAGATTACATTATATCTCCTATTAAAGATAGACCGAGTATCTTTGATAGAATCAATCAACATTCGAATAATAATAATTCAAGCTTATTGGATCAATTAAATTCAGGACGTAGTTTATTGGATGGAATTGAAGATATACCAACACCTACACCAGAAAAGGGATTGACACTAGGTTCTGGAGATGGTCTGTTAGAAGGGTTATTTAATGATGACGGTAATCTATCATTACCAGAAGCAGGACAAACAATCAAACAACACTGGATGCCAATTTCAATTGTTGTTGCATTATTCGGGGCAAGTCTTATTTGGATAAGCAGACATAAGCGAAAACATCATCAACAGTAACATCAAAATAAAAATGGACGAGGCAAATTTAATATTGTCTCGTCCATTATTTATAGTTTGAAATTATTTACCAGTAATATAATCAAGTTGTGAAGCATCACTCGCATCAATTGTTCTATATGAAATAACACCTAATCCTTTAACATTAGATTCTGAGATAATAATTGAACCATCTGAATTAACTTTTTCTACAAAAGCTACATGGCCATATTGCGTGTCTGCACCTAATTGACCAGCTTCAAAAACGACAGCAGTGTGCTTTTTAGGTGTTGATGACACATGGTAGCCTTCTTTTTCTGCACGGTTATTCCAATTATGAGCATCTCCCATATTACTATGGATATATTCGTTAAATTGTTTCATACGTTGGTCTACATACCAAGTACATTGACCTTGCGGATAGCCAGCACTACCCTGACTTTCTTCGAATGGTTTGAAACTTGATTGTGACTGATCGTCATTCTTAATAGAATGATTATATTTATCTAAACTTGGCATTTTTTTCTTATCAAAGTCAGTTAAATGATAATGTTTAATAATACTATTTAATTTTTTAGCATAATTTGGATCAGTGGCATACGTACGTGATAAGTGTGATGTTGCTGACTGATATGTAGATGCCTTACTTTTCCATGTCGGTTGATAAATTGTTGGATTACCATCGATACCGCCTTTAATTAAATTAGCATAATCTTCTAATGAAGCTTTGGTATTAGGATATTTACGGAATCCAGCTGTTATATTATACATATTATTTGAGCTATCAGCTTCTAATGTGTTAAATGAAACAGATTGACCATGATAATCGCCTTTAATTCCAAATAAATTGAAGTTAGGTTTTTGAGCAAGCGTACTGTTACCTGAGTCAGATTCTAGGATTGCTTGTGCCATCATAACTGAAGCATAAATATCTTCTTTTTGTCCTATTTGATGAGCGTCTTTGGCGATAGATTTTATAAAGTCTCTTGTGTTTTTACTATCTACAATATTGATATCTCCATCTGTTAAATGACCATCTTGTAATGTTGGTAATTGTTGGAATAGACCAGTTGAACGTGTATTAGACTTTTTAAAATCACTCTCAAATGATTGTGCTGGTTTCGTTTTGTGTTTTAATTCGTCAGGTGTTGGTAATTGAGGGTTCTTGATATCTTGTTGTGTATCGTCATTGTGTTTTTCTTCTGAATGATTCTCATTGCGAGTTTTTTTATTTTTAGAAGATTGGTATTGATTTTGTGTCTTCTTTGCATCTTCACTATATTCATCTAAAATAGAATCAATCGCAGAATCTGAGATACTTTGATTTGATGAATCAGTATTATCGTCATTTTTAGTATTAGATTGACTTGAATGGCTCGTGTTTGAGCTTTGAGATGCATCATCATTTGTTTCTTGTGTTGCATTATGAGAATCATTGTTATCATGATCTGTTTGATCATCATTTGATGTAGTTTGATCGTTTTGATTATTGTCATCTTGTTCTAAATTGTTATTAGATGATGCGTTATCTAAATTACTTTTACTTTCGTCACTCGTTACATCATCGTTAGTATCTTGATCATCGGAATTTTGATTATCTTTCTCTTCATCGCGAGTTGGTTGTTCATAGTCTGAAATATCAGTGTCAAAATGAAATAGATTTTGAATTAATGTCGTTAAACTAAAACTATTGTCATATTTATCTGGTGACCACAAACGATTGAAATCAGATTGTGAAGAAGATAATCCATCATAAAATTGATTGATAACATTAGTTGGCTGATGGGATTTTTTATAATTATCATCAGTGACAGATGTTTGTGTAGAATGATGTGATGAATGATTCTCTTCTTTTGATTGATTATTTTTAGAATCATGACGTGAAGATTTATTTTTAGCTTCTTTATCACTTTGAGAGGTATCATGATCTTTGTCTTTATCTTCTTCGTCATTATTATCATTTGTTGATGAAGTAACTTGACCACTCTTTTTATTAGCATTACTTTGAGATTGAGTGCGTTGTGAAGATGATGAATGTGTAGGTGTTTGATCATCTTCAGCATGGGCTATGGGTGCTGTTGTTAGAGATGGCACGATTAAAGTAGTTGAAAGTAAATAAATTAAGAATTTGTCTTTAGACATCTATATTAAGCTCCCTTGAAAATTTAAATATTATTGTGCTATATACCTTGAATTTGATATAATTTAATTTATGGCATTTATAGTTGATACATATCAACGAATTATAATAACCTAACAAAATGTATTATACTAACCTTTATAAGAAAAATAAATTGTTTTTAGAAAAATGTAAAATAACATTTGATAAAATGAGTATAAAGACTGTGACAAAATAGGTAGAAAAGTTAATAAATTGTTTTTAGGAGTGTGACAATGAAAAACGCACTGAAACTGTTTAAAACGGATTTAAAGAAAATTGCTAAGACACCGGCAGTTTGGGTGATTTTAGCTGGTTTAGCTATATTACCTTCATTTTATGCTTGGTTTAACTTGTGGGCAATGTGGGATCCGTATGGTAATACTGGACATATTAAAGTGGCAATTGTTAATGAAGATAAAGGTGACAAAGTAAGAGGAAAAGAAATTAACGTCGGTAACAAAATGGTACAAACCCTTAAGAAAAATGATAGCTTTGATTGGCAATTTGTAAGTCGAGAAAAAGCTGATCATGAAATAAAAATGGGGAAATACTATGCAGGCATATACATACCAAGTAAGTTTACACACCAAATTACAGGTACTTTAAGAAAGCATCCTGAAAAGGCGGATGTTGATTTCAAAGTTAATCAAAAAATTAATGCTGTAGCTGCAAAACTAACAGATACAGGTTCTTCGATGGTAGTAGAAAAAGCCAATGAACAATTTAACCAAACTGTGACCAAAGCGTTACTTGCAGAAGCAAATAAAGTAGGATTGAAAATTGAAGACGAAGTACCTACAATTAATAAAATTAAAAATGCAGTGTACGCAGCTAATAAATCATTACCAGAAATAAATAAATTTAAAGATAAAATTATCTACTTAAATGACCATCAGGATGACCTTGATCAATATGCGAATCAATTTAGAAATCTTGGTAATTATAAAGGTGATATTTTAGATGCACAAGAAAAACTCAATCAAGTCAATGCATCAATTCCTGCATTAAACGAAAGGGCAAAATTAATTTTAGCTTTAAATAATTATATGCCTAACATTGAACGCGTCTTGAATGTTGCAGCGAATGATGTACCAGCACAATTCCCTAAAATAAATAAAGGGGTATCTATTGCAGGACAAGGTATTGATGAAGCAAACGATCAATTGACTGATGCTAAAGGATTTTTAACTCAAGTTCAAAATAGAGTTGGTGATTACCAAGACGCAGCTGGACGAGCACAAAATGCTAATAATAATGTGAACCAAGACTTACGACAACAAACTAATACAAGTCAACAGAGTGCACATGGTAAACAGCATGATGAAGGACATAGTTATAATTCAAATATTAAAACGAAATCATTGAGTACATCTGGTAATAATGAAAATAGTAATTCTAATGAGTTTGTTACTTCAAATGATGTGAAATCAATGAATACTGCATTGACTGAATCGTTATTATCACTATCCAATATGAGTGATGTACAAGCAAACGCATCACAAAAAGATATGGATGCGCTGAAAAATGTATCTTATGGTATTTTGTCATCAGATAAGCCATCTGAGTTTAAAGAACCATTAGATAATATTAAATCAAGATTAGAAAATGCTACAAAATATAATCAACAATTTATAGATATCTTATCAGAACTTGAGAAAAATGAAGATGTTGATTTGTCTAAGGAAATTAAACAAATTAAATCTGCAAACAATCATTTGAACAAGCAATTAAGAACTACAAACCAATTAATCAATGCCTTATCAAATGGAAGTTCTGGTAAAGCAGAAGCGGTTAATGTATTAAAAAATATCAAAGATACAAACAGTGCATTAAGTCAATTCCGTACGTATATTAAGAAGGAATTAAACCAAAACTTATTAAATATCTCAAATGACATTACTGCACAATTATCTGAAGGACAACAAACATTATCAAATGTACAATCTAAATTAAATTCAATTAATCAAGTGATTAATTCAGGTCAAAGTATTTTAAATAGCGGTCAAAAACGAATTGAGCGTATTCAAACAGCATTACCTAGCATAGAACAAGCTTATATCAATGCCATGAAAACAGCACAAGCATACTTCCCAACCGTGAAGAAAGACGTTGGTAAGGCCGCAGATTTTGTTAGAAACGACTTACCTGGATTAGAACAACGCCTAGCTAATGCAACACAATCAGTAAATGATAATTTACCATCATTGTTCAGTAGATATGATAATGCAGTTAATCTACTAGATAAAAATCAACCTAGAGCTAAAGAGGCATTGTCTAATTTAGCCGACTTCTCTGAAAATAAATTACCAGGCGTTGAAAAAGACTTGAAAAAAGCAAATAAAATTTTCAAGCAATTGGATAAAGATGACGCTGTTGATAATTTAATCGATACTCTAAAAAATGATTTGAAAAAACAAGCTGATGTCATTGCTCATCCAATTAATAAAAAGACAACAGATGTCTTCCCAGTTAAAGATTATGGATCAGGAATGACACCATTCTACACTGCATTATCTATATGGGTAGGTGGGTTATTGATGGTGAGTTTATTATCAGTAGACAATAAACATGAATCATTGAAACCGATACTCACACCACGCGAAATTTTCATGGGCAAAGCAGGCTTTTTCTTCTTATTAGGTATTGTTCAATCATTAATTGTATCTATAGGAGATTTGGTAATATTAAAAGCAGCTGTTGAATCACCATTATTATTCGTAACGATAGCAGTGTTCTGCTCGTTAGTATTTAACTCAATTATCTATACATGTGTATCGTTATTAGGAAATCCAGGTAAAGCAATTGCCATTATTTTCTTAGTATTACAAATTGCAGGCGGTGGCGGAACGTTCCCAATTCAAACAACGCCTAAATTCTTCCAAACGATATCACCGTACTTGCCATTTACTTACGCTATTGACGCTTTACGTGAAACAGTAGGAGGTATTGTGCCTGAAATTTTAATTACAAAAGTGATTATTTTAGCAGCATTTGGATTAGCGTTTATAATTATAGGTGTAGTACTTAAACCGATTACTGATCCTCTAATGAGAAAAGTCTCAGCTAAAGTTGATGAAAGTAATGTAACCGAATAATAACAATTAGATTCTAGCACTTAAGACAGTTAATTAATGTCTTGGTGCTAGAATTTTTTTGTGATTTTCTTAAGAGAAGTTACTTGCACACAAAATCATTTTTAAATAATATTATAATATATTAATATAATTCATTGATATGAAGATAATAAGTGATGATTTTGATGAAATAGTTAGCGCTAAGTGGAAAGATTGAAGTGAGATTTAATTAAAATCAAAACAAAAAAGGATTAGACATTCAGCTCATTGAGCCTGTGTGAGAATGACCTAACCCTATTTCTTATTTTATTCTGATTTGTTCTGTTTATTTGAATTACTACTGTTATTCTGCGATGAGTGATTCGCATTTTGGTTAGTAGTTTGTCCATTGTTAGCTTTAGGAGTTTCTGTACTCGTATTAGATTGATTTTGTTTCTTAGATGCTGATGGTTGTTGTGAACGAGTTGGTTGATTACTACTACGTTGTGAAGATTGTGCAGGTTGTGTTGATTGTTTGGCTTGTGTTGATTGATTTTGAGACGTTTGATTATTATTTTTATTTGATTTTTGAATCGTTTGTTGACTAGCTGAACTATTAGAGCGTGTATTACTTGGTTGTTGAGACGATGAAGGCTCAGTTTGAACAGGCTCCTGCTGTTTAGTAGTTGTTTGTTTTTTATCTTTAGAGTCTTTCTTTTTATCTTTGTCTTCAGTTTGATGATTTGTTTTGTGATGTGATGATTTATTTTGATGAGTTAAAGCTGCGAAAACAGAAAATCCTAATGCTATTACAAGTGCTAAAACGACAATACTTGCTAATATTTTTTTCAAAAGCATATCCTCCATTAACTTCGATGATAATTAATTATATTATAATCAATTTTCTGAATAAGAACATATCATTTAATTATATTTTTAATGAAGAATGTTAATTGACTTCAAATATGATAGGAAAGAAAGTGAAATTTATGGCTGTATTAACTAACGAAGAAAAAGTAAAAATTTTATCAGATATTGTATCTATTCCTACAGTTAATGATAATGAATTAGAGGTAGCGTTGTATTTACAGCAATGTCTTAACAAATATAATATTGAATCTGAAATAGACAGAGTATCAGATAAACGTGCAAATCTTATTGCAACAATTGGCTCAGGAAAGCCAGTAATTGCAGTTTCAGGGCACATGGATGTTGTACATGAAGGAAATCATGAGGAATGGACATCGCCTCCGTTTGAGTTAACAGAACGAGATGGCTATTTATACGGCAGAGGTGCTGCTGATATGAAGTCAGGGCTAGCAGCATTAGTGATAGCAATGATAGAAATTAAAGAAAGTGGCCAATTACCTAAAGGAACAATTAAATTATTAGCAACTGCTGGAGAAGAAATGGAACAAGCTGGATCAGAGCAATTATATCGTAAAGGTTATATGGATGACGTAGATGCACTTGTGATAGCCGAGCCATCATATCCTAGTATTGTATATGCACATAAGGGTTCTATGGATATTAGAATTACATCTAAAGGTCGTTCAAGCCATAGCTCAACACCGTTTATGGGAGAAAATGCGATCACACCACTGATTGAATTTATTCAAAATATTAATAAAGAATACGAAGAAATCACTCAAAATATAAAAGGGACAGCATTAAACTATGGTAATATGGTCGACCAAATGGCTAGTCAGTTACCTAGTTATGTTAGTAAAGAAGAAGTGCAAACTAGAATACAAGGTCTTGTTATGACAAATAGCATCATTAAAGGTGGCACTCAAGTAAATTCAGTTCCAGATTATGCAACTGCTGAATATAATATTAGAACGATTCCTGAATACAATAATGAAAAAGTTAAAGCTTTATTTGAAAAATATATCAACATGGCAAATGATAAAGGAGCAAAATTAACGCACGACATATATTTAGATTTGGATCCTGTAGTGACTACTGGAGACAATCGCTTGTTTAAATTAGGACATCAGTTAGCGACAAATTACTTCAATCAATCTGAATTAGTGATTACACCAACTGTTGCAGTTACAGATGCATCTAATTTATTAAAAGGTAAAACAGATGCTTTTCCATTTTTAATGATTGGACCAGGAAAAGGACCTCATCAAATCGACGAGTGTGTGAATAAAGCGGATTATTTAAAATTCATAGACTATTATATCCAACTGCTAACTACATATTTAGAAGAATGTTAAAAATTAATTATGTTTACAAGTGTTTTATGTTCATCAACAATTTGAATATTACAAATATGTAATAACAATTGCTTTTAATTGTATGTCTTTGACCGATAGCGTATAATTTAGAAGTCTCATTGAGAGAAATAGTAACAGATAAAGAAAGTGAGGTACTCTCATGAATAAAAAGACTAAAACAATTATTGCGTCTACATTAGCTTTTGGAACATTATTAAGTGCATCAGCGAGTGCGACGCCAGTTATAAATACTACTGCTCATGCAGCAACTACACAACAACATAATGCATATTATACTTATAAAGGTGACGCAGGTTACGATGCAAAATTCGTATTAGATAAAAACTTCAAAAATGCTATCAAAGCTCAAAACGTAACATTTAATGGTATAAAAATTGCATCAACAAATTCAACAAAAAATATTGTTAAATCAGATCAATTATTCCGCCAATATGATAAAAAAACTAAAAAGGCTTCACTAGTTGATATTCCATTGAAAAAACAATTGAAGCTAACTGATTTACAAAAATCATATGGTAAAGATTTGAAAAAAGTAAATAATGGTAAAAACAATAATACTGGTATCTATTATTACCAACCTAATAAAAAAGGTGAAACAGTATGGTTTGACTCTTCTAAAGGTAAAATTGACCGTATAGTAATTGGTTATGAAAAAACTAAAGTAGCTATAAAAGAAGATAAAGCTATCAAAAAAATTAAATAAAATAAGATTTTTTACAGACGTCATATATTAAATGACGTCTTTTTTATTGTGTTTTATAAAGAATATTCAAAGTATTTTATGGAATTTGCATTTACTTTTTTGAAAAATATAAATATTATTGGGGGAGATTATAAATTTTGTGAATAAATGGAGGAGTTCTATGAATAAAATTTCAAAAATTGCTATTTCAGGCATCTCATTATTAACATTAAGCAGTTCTATTTATAGTGGAAATGCCGATGCTAAGATCGAACAGTCATCAACTAAAAGTAAAATAGAAATTACAGAAAAACATAAAGCATTCCAAGCATTAAAAGTATTACCTAATGATAAAAATGCGAAAAAACAATATAAACATTACAAAACTGTTGAGGTGAAAACTGACCAATTAGGTTATACCCATTACACTTCACAGCCAAAGTTTAAAAATACATATGTGCCTGATAGAGAAGTTAAAATACATACAGATCCAAAAGGGAAAGTAGTTCTTATCAACGGAAATACGAGTGGTGGTGAAATTAAGCCTAGTAATAGTATTGAAATTAATAAAAACGAAGCTCTGAATAAAGCATTCGAATCTATTTCAATGTCATCAAATAAAGCTAAAAACTTTAAAGATAATGTTGTTAAAGAGAATAATATCCAAATTAGTGGTCAACATAATAAATATGTTTATAATATTGAAATCGTAACAACATACCCTAAAATATCTCACTGGACTATACAAGTAGATGCTCAAACAGGTGAGGTCGTTGATAAATTAAATAATATGCAACATGCTGCTACTAAAGGTACAGGCAAAAGTGTACTAAATAAAAACAAAAAAATTAATATCAATAGTCAAAAGAAAGGTTATGCACTGCAAGATGTGACACATCAAGGTAAAATTTCAGCTTATGACTATAATGATAAATCAGGTGATTCGAAACTAATGACTGATAAGGATAAAAACTTTGTAAATCAGTCCCAACGAGCTGGTGTAGACGCTAATGACTATGCTAAAGACGTTTACGAGTATTATAAAAATAAATTTGGGCGAGAATCTTATGATGATAAAGGAAGTACTATCGATTCACTGACACATGTTAACCAATTTGAAAATGAAGATAATCGAAATAATGCTGCATGGATTGGAGACAAAATGATTTATGGTGATGGCGATAATGAAAATTATTTACCATTCTCTGGTGCTAAAGATGTTGTAGCACATGAAATTACACATGGAATCACTCAAGAAACAGCGGATTTAGTATATGAAAATCAACCGGGAGCCTTAAATGAAAGTATTTCTGATACCTTTGCATACTTTATTGATAGTGATAACTTTTTAATAGGTGAAGATATATACACACCTAATGTTAAAGGTGATGCACTTAGAAGTATGTCTAAACCAGAACAATATGATCAACCATCTAATATGAAACATTATTCAAAAACTCAAGAAGATAATGGCGGAGTACATACCAATTCTGGTATACCTAACAAAGCTGCGTACTTAACTATCAAACGTATTGGTAAAGATAAAGCAGAACAAATTTATTATCGAACATTAACACAATATCTTTCTTCAAATTCTGATTTTGAAGATGCAAAAAAATCATTACATCAAGCAGCACTTGATTTATATGATAAATCCACTGCAGACAAAGTAAATCAATCATGGGAAGATGTCGGCGTTTAATGATATTTATTTAGTTAAAAGCTTTTCATTGTGAATGAGACAATGAAAGGCTTTTTTAATATACGTCACACTTAGGTTTGTCTTACGGTAGACATCGAGTAGTCTTAATTTCAAAGTGAAACCAAGAAGATATAAATAACTATATTAACTAGTTTGAACTGTAGAAAAATATTTTTGAAAAAATAATTACATGACTGTTGCTTAGTCTTTTACTTTTAAAATGTTTCATGAGAAACATCATGAAATAGTTTTATATTACAAAAACATATATACATAGAAAACGTATTTTGTTTCCGTTTAGATAGCAACTAATCAGAATAACAAAGGGAAAAGCACTTTTTAATTTATGCATAAATAATCATTATATTGAATCTATATTAATTTTATTGTAATATGTTATCAAGGAGTTGATGACATGAGAGAATTTAACTTTGAAGGTAAATGTTTTTTAAAATCGACTGATTATACTAAAGAAGAATTGAATTATATTATTGAAAAAGCACGACTATTAAAAGATGAAAAGAAAAATAATCAACCACATCAATTACTTACTAATAAAAATATAGCTATTATTTTTGAAAAACCATCAACACGTACTCGAGCTGCTTTCAGTGTAGCAGCACATGATTTAGGAATGAATGTTGATTATTTTGGTCAAAATGAAATTCATTTAGGTAAAAAAGAATCTATTTATGATACTGCTAAAGTATTGGGAAGTATGTATGATGGCATTGAATTTAGAGGGCATGAACATGATGATGTGGAAACATTCGCAAGATATGCAAATGTACCAGTTTGGAATGGATTAACGAATGAATGGCATCCTACTCAAATGTTAGCTGACTTCATGACTTTAAAAGAGGAATGGGGTACATTGGAAGGAAAAACGTTGACTTTTATGGGTGACGCTCAAAATAATGTTGCTAGTGATTTATTAGTTACAGGCGCTTTATTAGGTGTCAATATAAACATTGTTGCACCTAAGTCACGATTACCACAAGAAAAAGTAGTAACTATGGCTAAAGAATACGCACAACAAACTGGGGCGACAATACAATTAAGTAGTGAAATAGATAATACAATATATCAAACAGATGCTCTATATACTGATGTTTGGTTTTCAATGGGAGAACCTGAAAATGTTATAGAAGAACGTGTAGCAATGTTAAAACCTTATCAAGTGAACATGTCAATAATTAAAAAAGTTCAAAATCCGAATGTAAAAGTACTACATTGTTTGCCAGCTTTCCATAATACACAAACTAAAGTAGGTAACGAAGTTTATCAGAAATATGGACTCTCTGAAATGGAGATTACTGATGAAGTATTTAATAGTTCGTATTCTATTATTTTTAAGCAAGCAGAGAATCGTTTACATTCAATTAAAGCAATAATGGCATTAACTTTAGGAGGATTAAAATAAATTATTAAAAAGAGGTGATATATATGATTATAGAAGTCTCTAAAGAATTAAAATCGTTTCTTTATCAAAAATATGAAATAGAGATAGGTGAAATTGCAAGTAAACAAATTATTGATCATTTATATCCTATGATTAAAGATGAAATACATGAACAAATTAAAACAGAAATCCAGGAACAGACTATTAATCATGTTATTGAAAAATTAGAAGAAGAAAAAATGGTTCAGTATCAATAAAAACAATCCTCTTGAATAATGAACTAAATTTCATTATTCAAGAGGAATTCTATACCAGTAAGTTGTTATATGAAGTTAATGCTTAATTATTTATTTTGTGAAGCAAATGTTTTTGCAATATCGCTTAATTTAGTTGGTGCATCTTCAACAGCCATTTTGACTTCGACGAAATGCATACGATCATTATTAGCGTTTATGTTTTCAAAAGCATCTTTAAGTTCATGGGATGTGTTGACATCATGAACTGCAACATTGTCGCCACCAAACACAGCAGGTAACGCTTTATAATCCCACATATGAATATCATTATAAGGTTCTTTCATACCATGGATTAATCTTTCAACCGTATAACCATCGTTATTAATAACAAATATAACAGGTTTCAATTGCTGTCTAATCATAGTAGATAATGATTGGACAGTTAATTGTAATGAGCCATCTCCGATTAATAAAATATTTCTTCTGTTAGGCGCAGCAATTTGAGTGCCTAGTGTGGCAGGTAATGTATAACCAATTGAGCCCCATAAAGGTTGACCTATAAATGTATTATCTTTATATAAAGATAAGTCATATGCACCGAAGAATGACGTTCCTTGATCAGCTATTAAAATATCATCAAGTTGTATGAATTTTTGCATCATCTTGAAATAAGTTGCTTGTGTTAAAGGTTGATCATCTAATATATAATCGTTATTTTCTTCTCTAACATATGAAGGGAAATCAGATGTATTTTTATATGAAATATTCATTAATCCTTTTAATAAGTTAGGTAAAGCAATATCGTTTGAAGTTGTTTCATTCATTTTAAAATAGTTGTGATTTAACATTACGACATCATCTATATCGAATTCATAAGAGAAACCTGCTGTTGCAGAGTCAGTTAATTTAGCGCCAATATTTAAGATGGCATCACTTTGGTTAACATAGTTTTTAACATTTTCTTCAGCGATACTACCATCAAAGATCCCAAGGTAGTGTTCATTTTCCTCATTAAAAGCACCTTTACCTAAAGAAAGTTGTGCTACTGGTATATTTGTTTGATTAACAAATCGTTCTAACTCTGAATGTAGGCCAAAACTATTAATTTCATGACCTGCAATAATAACAGGTTGCTTAGCAGCGTTCAATTTATCTTCAATCATTTTGATATAGCTAGAGATATCTTGTTCTGTTGGTTGCTTAGGTTGGAACGTTGAAGTCACATCTATTTCAGTCATAGCTACATCAATAGGCAAATGGATATGAACTGGGCGACGTTCATTTATAGCTTCTTGAATTAGTCTTGGAATTTCTGTCGTTGCATTGTCAGGTGTAATGTATCCTTGAGCTGTAGTAATGGGTTCAAACATTTTTCTGTAATCATCAAATTTACCTTCACCTAATGAGTGGTGAACATATTTACCAGCAGATTCAACCGCTCGAGTAGGTGCCCCAGTAATTGCAATAACAGGTACGCGTTCGGCATAAGAACCTGCAATACCGTTGACAGCACTTAATTCACCTACACCAAAAGTAGTGACTAATGCACCTAAACCATTGATTCGTGAATAACCATCTGCAGCATAGCTAGCGTTTAATTCATTCGTATTGCCAATCCACTCTACGTGTTCATGTGAAATTATATCGTCTAAAAAGGCTAAGTTAAAATCGCCAGGGACACCGAATATTTTATCTACTCCTGCAGCGTGTACTGCATCCATCAAATATTGTCCTACACGTTGTTTCATAACTCATTCCACCTTCGTTTATGTATTTGTATATTACATTTAAAAGATAACTTTTTAAGATTATAAAGTCAACTAACTTGACCTTTCTAGTTATAAGTATAAACATGACGAAATACTGAATTTTTATTATAATAAGTCTTAAACATAAGAAAAGGAAAGAAAGCAAATGTCGACAAATAAAAATGATTATGAACATATGTTGTTTTACTTCGCATATAAAACCTTTGTTACAACTGCCGACGACATTATTGAACAATATGGCATGAGTCGTCAGCATCACCGGTTTTTATTTTTTATCAATAAATTACCAGGTATTACTATTAAAGAGTTATTACAAACTTTGGAAATCTCAAAACAAGGTTCACATGCTACATTAAGAACTTTAAAAGAAAAGGGACTTATCATAGAGAAAACGTCCGACAAAGATCGTCGAGTAAAACAATTATATTCAACTAACATTGGGAACGCGTTAATCAATGAACTTAATTATGCTCAAGATCACTTATTACAAACAATCCAACAAAAAGTAGGTCATAATTGGTACGATATTATGGAAGAACTAGCAATTCGAAGAGATGGTTTTAAACATATAGAGCATTTAAAAGGACAAGAGTAATAAAAGATATTTTATAAACTTATATCGTTTTATATCTAATTAAAAAGTTCTCCTGAAGCAGTTGTCATTCATACTCATTCTGTATATTTGTGCTAAGTATATTAAATTTAATTTATGTTTTTTCAATCCTATTAGATTAAGGTTTTTAAAATTATTGGAAAAAAGTGTATAATTATGTCATAAGAATTTCAAAGCGATAATTGAAATGAATAAATTGAAAAGGAGTTTTGATGATGAAAAAATTAGCTATACTTTTAACTTTAGTTGGTGCAGGTTACTATGCTTTTAAAAGATATCAAAACCATGTAAACCAAGCGCCAAATATTGAATATTAATTTAGATATTTAATATAACTGTATACATGAAATTAATCCGAGATGAGGTATTACTCATCCCGGATTTTTTTAAAATCATTTTTTAAAATCATTATTTGACGTCATTAGCGAAAAAGTCGAATATGTTTTTAGCACTATCAGTATTTTCTTTATTACCTGTGAATTTTTTAGAACCAGGACCATATGCATAAGTATTAACATCTTCACCAGTATGACCATATGTTGTCCAACCAGTATGAGATTCATCATTAATTGGTTTTTGGATTGCATCTTGAAGATGTGTTGTTTGTTCTTCTACTTTAGGATCTTCGTCATCTTTACTTTTTTTAGTTAATTTTTTAAGCTTTTTAGCTTCTTTTTTAACTTTATCCATTTGTTCTTTAGGGAAATCAATGCCATAGCCTTCTTTAATAACTTTTTCAGGATCTTTTCCTGATGCGATTTCTTTAGTCATATATGAGCCAGAATGTTTCATTTGATGTATGGCTTGAGGATTCCATTTATAATCTTTGCCTTTTGCAATTGTCATACCACCAGTAGAATGGTCAGCTGTAGCCACAACTAGTGTATCTTTATGATTTTTCGCATAATCAATAGCATTTGAAAATGCTTTATCAAAGCCTTGCATTTCAGACATGACACCTGTTACATCATTTGGATGAGCAGATTTATCAATAGAAGCACCTTCTACCATTAGGAAGAATCCTTTATCATTTTTTTCAAGTTTACTTAAAGCACTTTTTTCCATATCAACTAATAATGGGTTACTATTTGGCGCATCAATTTGAAGCGGCATATCTTCTTCTGAGAACAACCCTAATACTTGTTTTTTGCTAGATTGATTAAGCTCATTTTTGTTAGATACAACATCGTAGCCATCTTTTTTAAATTTTTCATCAAGATTGCCGTTCTCTTTGCCAAAGTATTTAGAGCCACCACCTAAAAGTACATCGACCTTATGTTTGCCATTAATTTTATCTTTATAAAATTGTTTAGCAATCTCGTCTTTTTTATCTCTTGAATCTACATGAGAAGCATAGGCAGCTGGTGTTGCGTCAGTGAGTTCAGCAGTTGATACTAATCCAGTTGATTTGCCTTTTTCTTTAGCGTCTTCTAAAACTGTTTTAACTTTTTTCTTATTTTCGTCTACACCAATGGCACCATTATACGTTTTATGACCAGAACTAAATGCAGTTGCTCCTGCAGCTGAGTCTGTCACGTTTTCTTTAGGATCGTTTGGATATGTACGATTCGTACCCTTTAAGTATTTATCAAAAGTGGTAGGATTCATAGATTTTGCAGATGGATCATTTTGGTAATAACGATAGGCCGTATTAAATGATGGACCCATACCATCACCCACTAAAAAGATGACATTTTTTGGATTTTTAGTATTACCGAAGGCTACTGCGTCATCTTTGTTTTTATCCTTACTTTTATCAGCATTTGTTTCTGAAGCTGAAGATATATTTGTCGTACTTAATAATGTTGCAGCGACTATGCTACCCGACAACAAATACTTACCAATATGTTTAAAAGATTTCATTAAAAAGCCTCCTAAAATATGTATATACTTATTACATTTTAATTATAAGAAAATAATTTTGACTGTTTATGATATTCATGTAAATAGATTGTAAATCTATAATAAATTTTAATTACATTAAGAAATGTAAAAGTAAATCACTCATAACAAATGTATTTTTTATAATAAAGATGTAAAATAGATAATAAATACAGTGTAGTAAGAGAAATTAAGGTGTGTATTTACCATCGTAACTTCTTAAGCTAATATGACTGAGGTGAAGAAAATGATATTTGTGATGTTATCCCCATTATTTATAGTAGGTTTTATTGCTTTAAGTATTTATGAAGAAAAAAGAAGGAAAAAGAACCAAGAAGCTAAAAACAATCAAAATGAAAATCATATTCAACATCAAACTGGTGAAAAAGATAAATCAATTTAGCGCAACGAAAGGTGTATCTTAATGAAGATTTTTATAGTAGAAGATGATTTTGTCATTGCAGAAAGTTTAGCTAATGAACTTAAAAATTGGAATTATGAGGTAAGTATAGCTAAACAATTCTCAAATATTTTAGATGACTTCATCACATATCAACCTGACTTAGTATTGTTAGATATTAATCTACCGACATTAAATGGATTTCATTGGTGCCAAGAAATAAGAAAGATTTCTAATGTGCCTATTATATTTATCAGTTCTCGAACGGATAATATGGATCAAATTATGGCTATCCAAATGGGTGGCGATGACTTCATAGAAAAGCCATTTAATTTATCATTAACGGTTGCTAAAGTCCAAGCTTTACTTCGTCGCACCTATGATTTAGCAGTTTCCAATGATGAATTAACTGTCAAAGGTTGTAAGTTAATTATTGATGAGGCCAAAATTATTTATAACGAAGAAGCAATACAATTATCTTTAACAGAACTTCAAATCATAAAGTTATTATTCCAAAATGAAGGGAAATTCGTTAAACGCAATGCTTTGATTGAAAAATGTTGGGAATCTGAAAATTATATAGATGATAATACATTAGCCGTTAATATGACGCGACTGCGCAAGAAATTAAATCAAATTGGTTTAAAAGACTTTATTGAAACGAAGAAAAATGTTGGATATAGGGTGTAAATAAAATGATGTTACCTTTTATAAAAACAATTAAAAATGAAGTTGCAATCGTCACATTAATATTATTATTATTTGCTGTGATCTTTTTTGTATTTTCACTTTCAATGAGTGCATTGCTGCTTGGTATTGCTATTGTTTTATTTATTATGCTGATTTATTGGTGGATTAGTTATTTAGGATTTCAAAAACAAGTTAATCTTAAACATAAAATAGAGGTACTTGAAGAAGAATTATTTGAAACAAAAAAACGACAAGCTGAATATCAAAAAGATATTGAAAGTTATTTTTTAACATGGGTACATCAAATTAAAACACCTATTACTGCCACCCAATTATTATTAGAACGTAATGAACATAATGTTGTTAATCAAGTAAGACAAGAAATAGTACAAATAGATAATTATACTAGTCTAGCATTAAGTTATTTGAAATTACTTAATGAAGCTTCTGATATGAGTATTTCAGAAGTAAAAATTGACGAGTTAATCAAGCCTTTAATTATGAAGTATCGTGTACATTTTATTGAACAAAATACTAAAATCCATTATCAATCAGTTGATGATAACGTATTAACCGATGCACAATGGGCATCTATATTAATAGAACAGTTGTTAAATAATGCATTAAAGTATGCACGTGGCAAAGATATTTGGATTAACTTTAACTCAGAAACAAAACAATTACATATCAAAGATAATGGTATAGGTATTAGCCAAGCAGATTTACCGAAAATCTTTGACAAAGGATATTCTGGATATAATGGGAGTCTTAATGAATCATCTAGTGGTATAGGTTTATTTATTGTTAAACACATATCTCAACATCTTAATTTAAACGTTGAAGTAGAATCAAAATTAAACAGTGGTACGCAATTTACGATTGATTTTCCAAGAGAATGATAACTTTCAAAATTGTAAGGTAACCAACAAAATTTGTAAGAAATTATAAATGTTGTTGGTTATTTTTTAATATAAAATAGGTAATGATTAGGAAAGGAGCGTCCATATGTTATTAGAAGTGAAGCAAGTTAAAAAAGTGTTTGGCAAGGGGCTAAATAGGACAGAAGCATTAAGTGATATGAATTTATTTGTTGATAAAGGTGAATTTGTAGCTATTATGGGAGAATCAGGTTCTGGAAAAACAACTTTACTTCAACTTATTGCGACGTTCGATCAATTTACAGAAGGAACGATTCAAATCAATGGTCAATCATTAGCATCACTGAAATCGAAAGATATCGCTTCATTTCGACGGGAACAATTAGGTTTTGTCTTTCAAGACTTTAATTTATTAGATTCAATGACTAACAAAGATAATATTTTAATGCCATTAGTTTTAGCTAATAAACCAGTTAAAGTTATGCAACAGCGTATTGATAACTTAGCTCAGCGTCTTAATATTAGTGATATATTAAATCAATTTCCTAACCAAATTTCTGGAGGACAAAAGCAACGAGTAGCTATAGCAAGAGCGCTTATTACACAACCCCAAATTTTATTAGCTGATGAGCCCACTGGTGCACTTGATTCGAAAAGTTCAAAACATTTAATGCAATTATTTCAACAAATTAATCAACAACAATTACAAACGATTTTGATGGTGACTCATTCTAATATTGATGCTTCATATGCGAATAGAGTCATATTTATAAAAGATGGACGTTTGTACCATGAAATTTATCGTGGAGAAGAAAGACAATCAGAATATCAAAAGCGAATTGCTGATAGTTTAGCTATCTTAAATAATGGGAGGGAGTAAATGAGATGCCCTTTTCGATGATTTGGACTATGGTTAAGCGTCATTTTGTAACACAACGACATATCATCTTACCATTTATTTTATCTTCAAGTATTATATTTGCTATAGAATACATATTATTATCTATTACGACTAATTCATATATACAACAACATCACCAAATGCTAGGTATGTTTGCAATTATTGGTAATGTATTCATGTCATTATTAGCTGTCATTTTTATCATTTATGCCAATCAATTTGTAATGAAACAACAACAAAAGACATTTTCACTGTATCTTATTTTAGGAATGGAAAAGAAACATATTAGAGTGATGTTACTTATTGAACATATAATAAAATACTGCCTTATAACGATAATTAGTATCGTGGGTGGATATTTATTTGGATCATTATTCTTTATGTTAATCAATAAAATTACGACAGGTCATCAAACTAGTTTACGTGCATATCCATTTGATGTTAAAGCAATGTGGATTACATTACTGTTGTTATTTATAGTGATGTTATTACTTTTTATGATTAATCAATTTAAAATCACGCTACAAAATCCTATGCAATTAATTAATAAAAAGGCTCATCACAAGCGACGTTTTAAAAAAGTGATCAATTATATACTTCTACTTGTAGGCATTATTCTTGTGGGCAATGGTTATAGAATTGCATTGCAGGACAATACGCCTGTTGAATCTTTTTTTGCATTGTTTATAGCTATATTTTTCGTATTTTCTGGTACTTATTTATTATTTGTTTCATTCAGTGTGCTCATAATAGAAAGATTACAAAAGTTGCCAAAGTATTATTATCAACCTAAGCATTTCTTTTTAATTTCTGGTCTAAGAACACGCATGAAATCTAATGCTATTGGTTTGGCGAGCATAGCACTACTTTGTACTTTCTTAATTGTTACTTTAGGGATGACAGTAACTACATATAGAGGTTTAGATAAAAATGTAAATGAAATGTGGAAAAATCAATACGTTACAAGTGTAGATGGCGACTTTCATCATAATCAACAAACGGCTAAAAAAGTAAAAAAAGTAATTAATGATATTAAACAGAAGACGAATGCCGATACGCCTAAAGTGTATACGCAATCATTGTTTAATGTATATTTGGATGCTAATTCAGAATATCAAAGATTATTAAAACCGAGTGAAACACCAAATAAATTTAATATTGATCCAGGGAGTAATAAAAATGTATTTATAACGGTTATGAATTTAAATGACTATAATCAATTTAATCGTCATCTCCATCTTAAAGATAATGAAGTTGGCGTAAACACTAATATGAATATTCTAGATGATTCTGACAAAATAGTCATACAAGGTAAACCTTACCATATAAAACGTGTCCATCAGACTAACGTTAATTCTCTAAGATTCAGTGAAAATATTAATTTGATAGTGAAAAATGATAGGGAATTAAATCAAATAGTTAACTACTATAACAAGTCGACATCACAATCGAACATGCATTTAACAAATACGACGATAGAGTTTAATGACTATGAGTTAAAAGGAAATGATTCACCGATAATACATGAGATTGAACGAAAACATGATATAGATATTAGTACTTATGAGCAATTTAAGAACGTTTGGTACAACATTAATGGAGGACTTATATTTGTTGGAAGTTTAGTATCATTAGTTCTATTTATTGGCATATTTTTAATTATTTATTACAAGCAAGTTTCTGAAGCACAAGAAGATGTTCAAAATTATCTTACTATGGAACATTTAGGTATTGATAATCAGAAAATCAAACACATATTGGATCAACAATTAATATGGTTATTTAGTATTCCTTTTATCGTAGCTATCATTCATACATTATTTGCTTCTAAAATTATATATGAAATTTTAGGTTTGTTTGGAGAAGTATACATAGGTATATATATTACAAGCTTTATAAGTATTGTTCTCATTGTAGGTATAATTTATTTTATTATGTATAAAATGACATCTTATTTATTTACAAAATTAGTAAAACAATTAAAGAAATAATACTTATTAAACATTGATATAATAGGGATAATTAAAATTTTATGAATTTAATTTAATAATTTAAGCATATATTAATATTCATTTGGGTAATGATTAAGAAATAGAGAAAGAGGTGTAAATTGATGAAAAGAACAATTGAACGCATCCTTGCTTGGTTAGGGATCATTACTTAATTATTTGTAATATTAATTTTAGGGGTAGCATCATTATTTGGTGGAAGAAGTGAAGTGCAAAGTGAAATAAAAAGACAAGCGAAAGAACAAGCAGCTTCTAATCCGGCCGTAGACTAAACATCACACATGTCTGAATTATTACCTTCAATCTTTAAAGTAGGTCTAATATACGGTTTAGTTATTTTTGTAATTGCAATAATTGCAACGTTATTAATAAAAAAACATGCAAAATTAGCAGGTATCTTATTATTAATTGCAGGAGTCCTATCATTAGTGATGAACTGGATAGCAGCATTATTCTGGATAATTGCTGGTATTATGTTATTAGTTAGAAAAAACAAACAAGTAGACAATCATAATGATGACAAGCATAGAAATAATGAACATCATACTAATGATCAACATAACGATAATCAACGTCATCATGAAACTGATGAAAAAAGAAATGACCGTGTAGTAGATAATCATAATGATTATGACAATCAACGTAAAGAAGACAATGTTCATAGAGAACATCGTGAAGATATAGATAATCATTTAAAAGATGATAAACAAAGAGATAACAATGTAGACAATCATCGTGATTCATATGAAGAAGAACATAGAGAAGATGATCACTTTAATGAACATAATCATCACGAAGAATTAAGTCGTCAAAAAGATAAATTAAAAAAAGACGATTCTAACAAAGATGATTTCACTGACGAAGTAACACGTCGTTTTAACGATAATAAAGAGAAATAATTAAAGTAATATCTATAAAAAGTAAATAGGCTTATTTTTAATTCAACACCTTGAAAGGAAATCAATTGAGTTCCTTTCAAGGTGTTTTGTGTTTGAGATTAAACTTATTTATTTTAGACTATTATTTGCTAAAAAAAGTAAATGTATAAAAAGATTGTTTGTAAATGTTAATAAATACAGTTATTATGTATTATTGTCTGCTAATTCTTTTTAAAAGGTTTAAAAAGGAAAAGTTAGGTAATAATAAGATTTGCATATCATTATATTTATATATACTAAAATAGTTTCTGCTATTTTTATTAATAATAGGTAATTAGACCAAAGTTTCAAAAATTATATAAAGAAAGGAGGTATGACGATGTATACAGTAGGTTTAGTACCATCTCCAGGCGTAGTGCACGAGCATGTGACAAAAATCATTCCTAAAGTAAAACGCTTATTATCACAACGAATTAACGATGATAGTCAGTGGAACTTTGATGTAAAAGAAGATTTAATCATTGGATCTGCGGAAGATGTACACGAAAGTGTTGATAAAGCTGAACAAATTAAAAATGAAAAAAATTGGGATTTTGCAATATGTGTGACGGATCTTCCAAGTATTTCAGGAAAAAGAGTTGTAGTGAGTGATTTTGATAATGACAAACAAGTTGCAATGTTGTCATTACCCTCATTAGGAGCAATTGATTTAAAACGAAAGTTAATCAGTAGTATCACAACTATGATTGAACAACTTTATTATAATGAACCCTTAAAGAAACCTAGTACACACCCCCTCATACATTTACGTTCTGTTGAACCTGCAGAAGATGAATCCGCTAAAAGACGCTATATCAATACATTAATGTTAATAAGTTGGATTCAGTTAATATGTGGCTTAACACGAGCAAATAAGCCGTGGAAGAATGTATTTAACTTTAAAAAAATTATTTCTGTAGCCTTTGCGACTGGAACATATGTCTCAATTTTTTCAATGCCATGGGAACTCAGTGTTATTTATTCACCATTAAGATTTATTATCTTAATGATTATATCAATAGTTGGGATGGCAGGTTGGCTTTTTTACGCCCATAGATTAATTGAAAGAAAAACAGCTAAATCTCAAAGGACTTATAGATGGATATATAATGCGACTACAATGTTGACACTTGTTGTCATTACTCTTATTAACTATTTTGTATTATATATACTGTTAACTATAAGTATTACCTTATTCGTACCAGTAAGTTTATTTAATAGTTGGACAAGTGCACAAGCTGAATTTACATTTATGAATTACGTTAGATTAATTTGGTTTGTTTCCTCACTTGGTTTATTAGCTGGTGCAATGGGATCTACAGTTGAAAATGAAGAAAAAATCCGTAAGATTACTTATTCATATCGTCAGTACCAACGTTATAAAGAAGCTCAAGAAGAACAACAAGAGGAAGAACAGCAACATGATCCATCACATCAAGAAGTGGAACAGCAATCTTCAAGTGATGATCGTAATGATGATTTAAACAAAGGCAAGAAACAAGAGCACAGAGAGGAGGGACGCTAATGTCGCAACGAAAAATGATTGGTTTAGTAGTAGCACCTGGTGTTACAGAAGCACTTGCAGAAAAAATAATGGAAGATGTTCCTGATATTTTATCTGAACAAAATGAAAATCAATATGAATGGGAAATTGACTTAGTTGTCGATCCTCTGACTGGTTATGCTGAAAATGTAGAAGATATATTTAGTAAAGTTCAAGAGTATCACGATGAACGTGAGTGGGATTACGTTCTTGCAATTACAGATTTACCTATTTTTCATCAACATCGTGTGATAGCTGTAGATATTAATATGAAAAATGGTGCTGCTATCTTTTCTTATCCTGCATTTGGTTGGAGACCAGTTAAAAAGCGTTTTAAAAGTGCGATTTTAACAATTATCAATGAAGTGCATCATGCTGAACAAGATCATCGTGACTATGATGAAAATAACAATATTGAACAAAGTATAAAGCAACAGTTTCCTTTATCTAAAATCGATAAAACGCAAGTATATTTAGAAAATACAGAGACTCATCATACACGATATTTATCAAGCTCTAGAACAAGAGGTATGTTTAGGTTAGTTAGCGGCATGACATTTGCGAACAATCCACTCAATATGATGGCTAGTTTAAGTAATATTGTAGCTATCGCTTTTACTACAGGCGCCTTTGGTTTAATATTTACTACCATGTGGCAGTTGGCTGACAATTTCTCAATGTGGCGATTATTTGGTATCTCTATTATTGCAATATTAGGTATGTTGCTATGGATTATGGTGTCACATGATCTGTGGGAATCTTCAAAGCACAGCAAAAATAAAAGAATCACCTTATTATATAATTTAACAACTGTTATGACATTGTTTATTGCAATTATCATATATTATATTATTCTCTATTTAATGTTTTTATTCGCAGAATTAGTTCTTTTACCAGCAGATTTCTTAGGAAAACAAATTAGTCTTAAAGGTCCAGCTGGCCCTGATTTATATTTAAGCATTCCTTGGTTTGCAGCATCTATTTCCACAGTAGCAGGTGCTATTGGTGCTGGATTACTCGATGAAAAATTAATAAAAGAAAGTACGTATGGTTATCGACAACGCATTCGATATGAAGACACACATCAAGACCAGGATTCATAAAAAGTATCGCCCTTTTTTAGAGCGGTACTTTTTTATTAATTGATAGGATTAAAACAATTAATTTTAAAAATGTAAAAGAAAAGATAGTCATTTTACATAAATTAATTTAAAATATTGTATAACAATATTTTTAAAACTATAAACTGTGAACGATTATTGAGAGAAGGGAACGATGAAAATGAAATATTGTCCCAATTGTGGAAATGAATTAAAGTCTGGGCAAGCATTTTGTAATAAATGTGGGAAGTCTTTAAATAATCAGGATAAAGCAACTTCATCGGCATCACAAAATGAACAAACTAATCAACAGTATCCAGATCGTAATCAATATAACCCTCAACAAAATAAAAAGACTAAAAAACCGATATGGATCGTGATTTTATCAATTATCTTTATTCTATTGATAGCAGCATTGTTATATGGCGCTTATTATTTTTATAACAATGTAATCAATAATAGTTCTGACGATAATCAAACTACAGAGACAAATAAAAAATCTAAAGATACTAGTAAATCAAATGATAACGCATCAAATGATAAAAAAGGTTCAGAAAAAGCACCAACGATTGATGTATTTAGTAGTAACTTCGATCAAGGTTATATGAAATCTGCTTCTACTGATGGTTACAAAGGCATTTATGAAGATATGACGAGAAAAGAAGTTGAAAGTAAATTTGGCAAGCCTACAGGCAAAGTTGATGGGGGCCAAACATATTATGAAAAATATGGTGATTTAGCCGTGTTATATTCTGGTGATAAAGTTGATCGAGTGGGTGTAGCACCTTCGAATGTATCAGAAGATGATTTTACAGACGTATATAATGAGCCAGATGAACGTAAAGGCGATGAATTGATTTACGATAGTAATAAAGATAATGATTTCTCAGTCGTTGTGCATAGTAAAAAAGGCAAAATCACTTTAATTGAAAATATGGATCAATTGTAATTGGATAAATAATCAGTTAAATCTGGTTGAATCAGACTGTCGACAAAGTATATGACTTTGTGGGCAGTTTTTTTATTCGTGATTTCTTAGGAAATCTTTTAGTTTGGTATTTTACACAGCTATATCTTTCAAAATATCAAGGTGATAATACTGTTTTTATGCGAGTTAACGCATAATTGATAACAATAAAGGTATTATTTCCTGAGAAATGTTAAGTAAGATACTGTTTATAAACCACTTATCTTTAAATTTGAAATCAAATCGTATCAAATGGTACTAAAAAAGAGATGTAATTACACTATCATTTACTGTTTTAACGTTTTGGTACATAATGAAAGTAATCGAATCCGACTTAAAAATTAATATGTATAATAGAATTTTAAGATGATTAGCTATTAGTATTTGAACGCTTACAGATTGAACGTTTAAATTTAAAATTAATAAAAAATATAGAACGACAAATCATTTCATATATAAAGTACGGATTTAAAGAATTTAGTATTGAAGATAAGAGGTGGAAACAGTGAAGATTAACATCACAAATAGTCCTTTCAATGAGGAACAAGCAGAACAACTTAATGAATTACTTCAAACACTATCTCCCGAACAAAAAATGTGGTTAAGTGGATACATTTTAGCTAGTGAACAAGTGTCAAATAATGAAAAAGAATCAACTTCCACGTTGAACTCAAGTGATTCAGTACAAAGTAACCAACAGACTGAAGCGCTACTAGCTGAAAAGGAACCAGAAGTTACTCCAGAATCGCGAACAATTACCATTTTATATGGTTCTGAAACAGGAAATGCACAAAGTTTGGCTGAAATATTTGAAGAAAGACTTGTGAACCTAGGAAACGATGTCACATTAAAATCAATGGAAGATTTCAATACTTCTGATCTTAAGAAAGTAGAAGACTTATTTATTATTACCTCAACATATGGCGAAGGTGACCCACCAGACAATGCATTTGAATTTCACGAAGCGTTACATAGACGCGAAGCACCAAAATTAGATGGTGTAAGATTTTCAGTATTAGCTTTAGGTGATCAAACCTATGAATATTTCTGTCAAGCTGGTAAAGATTTTGACATTAGATTAGATGAATTAGGTGCTGAACGTATCTATGACCGTATAGATTATGATGTAGATTATGAAGAAGACGCTGAAAAATGGATGGCCAATGTGATTAATTCAATTGGTTCTAAACCTGAAGATACAGAGAGTGAACAGGTGGTAAGTGAGTCTATAAAATTAGCAAAAGAAAGAAAATATTCTAAATCAAATCCTTATGAAGCGGAAGTATTAGAAAATATTAATTTAAATGGTGAAGGATCAAATAAAGAAACACGTCATGTTGAATTACTATTAGATAATTTTGGTGAAGACTTTGAACCAGGGGATTGTATTGTTGTGTTACCACAAAACGATCCAGCTATAGTAGAGTTATTAATCAGTACATTAGGTTGGGATTATGAAGACCAAGTACTTATCAATGATGATGGAGATACACTTAACTTAGAAGAAGCATTATCATCCTACTTTGAAATTACGAAACTAACAAAGCCATTGTTAGAAAATGCTGCTGTGTTATTTGATAATGATGATTTAAAAGAGAGAGTTCAAGATAAAGAATGGATTCAAAATTATATTGATGGTCGAGATCTTATCGATTTATTAAATGATTTTGATACAACAGAATTACAACCAGATAACCTATTCCAATTATTGAGAAAATTACCGCCTAGAGAGTATTCAATTTCAAGTAGTTATAAAGCGATACCTGATGAAGTACATATTACGGTCGGTGCAGTTAGATATCAATCACATGGTCGTAATAGAAAAGGTGTATGCTCTGTAGAATTTGCAGAACGCCTTCAACCGGGTGATACAGTACCAATTTATTTAAAACGTAATCCGAATTTTAAATTCCCTCAAGATAGTGATATTCCAGTTATCATGATTGGACCAGGAACAGGCATTGCACCATTTAGAAGTTATATGCAAGAAAGAGAAGAACTTGGATTAAAAGGAAATACATGGCTATTCTTCGGTGAACAACATTTTGAAACGGATTTTCTATACCAGGAAGATTGGCAAGAGTGGTTGGATAAAGGTTATCTAACTCAACTAGATGTTGCTTTTTCTAGAGATACTGAACACAAAGTGTACGTACAACATCGTATTTTAGAAAATAGTGAGCAATTTAATGAATGGATTCAAAACGGAGCGGCTATTTACATTTGTGGAGACGAAAAACAAATGGCTAAAGATGTACATCAAACAATTAAAGAAGTATTGATAAAAGAACAAAATTTATCTGAAACAGAAGCTGAAGATTATCTAAAACAAATGAAAAAAGAAAATAGATATCAAAGAGATGTCTATTAAAATAGAAATGGGGATTACGCATGCAAATGCCAATAATGATTGATTTAACAAATATGAATGTAGTTGTTATTGGAGGCGGAAAAATTGCTACTCGTCGCGTAAGTTTGCTCCTTGAATATACATCACAAATTCATGTAGTCAGTCCGCATATTACAGATATATTGGAACAACTAGTACGACAGCAACAGATTACGTGGGAAGAAAAATCTTTTGAAGCATCAGATGTAAACAATGCCGACCTAGTGATTGCCGCTACAAATCAAGCGCATGTTAACGATGAAATTAAAAATCATATATCCCCTCACACACTATTTAATCATGTTGGTAATGCCCAACAAGGTAATATAACGTTTCCTAATCAACTTAGAAGAGGAAGATTAACTATCAGTGTCTCCACAGAAGGTGCAAGTCCCAAATTAGGAAAACAAATTATTCAAGATTTATCTGAAACATATGACAAATCTTATGAGAATTATATTGATTTCTTATATGAGGCAAGACAATTAATTAAAATGAAAGTAGTAAATCCGTCTAAGAAACAGCAACTACTTAAAGATATTTTGTCTGAAAAGTATTTTAATCAAGCGGAACAACAATCATTTATAAGTTGGCTTGAATCTATGAATTTATATAGATAGGGGACGTCTTGAAGTATTTATAAGAGTTTTAATAATACATTTAACTATGTCTATAAACAGTAAAAAATTCGTTATTTAATTAATAGAGGGTACGATGAAGAAAGTTGATATTTCATCGTATCCTCTTCGTTTTTCCAAAAAAATCTTTATACAATGAAAAACATATTTAAAATAGTGTTTATTTATTGGTTGTAAGTGAAATATTTAATGTAAAGTGATTAATTACATGAAATACAATGGGGATGATGACATGAGTGTATTTTCAGAAGAAGATAAAATAAAAATTTTAGCTGATATTGTAGAAATAAATACTGAAAATGATAATGAGCTTGAGGTTTGTAATTATTTTAAAGCATTATTGAACAAATATGATATTGATTCGAAAATAATAAAAGTTGACAATCGTCGTGCTAATTTAGTTGCTGAAATAGGTGAAGGAAAGCCTAAAATTGCTATATCAGGACACATGGATGTAGTTGACGCAGGAGATTATAATGAATGGAAATATGATCCTTTTAAATTAACTGAAGAAGATGACAAGTTGTATGGACGTGGAACAACAGATATGAAAGGTGGATTAGCAGCATTAATTATAGCCATGATTGAGATTAAGGAATCGGGTCGTTTACAAAAAGGGACAATTAGATTAATGGCTACTGCTGCAGAAGAAAAAGAAATGTCAGGTGCTCAATTATTTAAAGAACAAGGATATGTTAATGATTTAGATGGAATGATCATTGCTGAACCATCAGATGGTTTCGCTTTTTACGCAACAAAGGGATCTATGGGATTAAAAGTAACATCTAAAGGCGTACCGGCACATTCATCTTTACCATCATTAGGGCACAACGCAATCAATTCATTAATTGCATTCATACAAAGGATTAAAGAAAAATATGTTGAAATCAAAAAGAACGAAAAAGAACATTCGCTTGATGTTCATCCTTATATTGATGAATGTATTAGAGAGCAAGGTCATTATAATGATGGTGACCTAAAGGAAGATGTGGCAGCAGGCCTAGTAATTGTAAACTCAATTATTAGAGGAGGCGAGCAATTCAATACAGTGCCAGAATCTGCCTACGCAGAATTTAATATAAGAACAGTGCCAGAATATGATAATGTTGCTATTGAAAAGTTATTTAAAGATACTGTAAAAGAAATAGACAGTGAAAGATTATCTGTAGAAGTCACTGTTAATCATCCTACAGTTTATACGCATAAAGATAATCGTTTAATAAACACATTTTTAGAATATAATCACGACTTCAAAGTATCAGGTATGGTTGGTGCAACAGATGCAGCAGAATTACTAGGGGATAAAGATGAAGATTTTGATTTAGCTATTATTGGACCAGGACATATAACGTTGGCACATCAAACAGACGAATATGTTTATAAATCTAGATATTTAGATTATATAGATATGTATCAACAAGTTATATTGAATTATTTGAATCAACATTAACAGATTATCAAATACTAAGATAATAGTAGAAATAAAGCTATTATCTTAGTATTTTTATGTCTGTAATTGTCAGATAAATTACATAAACAGTAATAAATAATATAAATATAATTAAATAATAGCCTAGGCAATGAATTGAAAGCCATTACAACGATATCCAACAATTTTACAAAAAATGTTGGATTATTATGATTCATTTACAAAACATTAACATTGACCACAAACCCTTGTATGTCTGTTAGAGTGTGACTTGTCGTTATTTAACGAGTAAAAAACTTTTATTAATTGAAAATTGAAGGTAGCCACGAGATAAAGAGAATAAATAGTTATATCAATCTTTAGGAGGATATTTAAAATGAAAAAAATCGCTACAGCTACAATCGCAACAGCAGGTTTCGCAACTTTTGGTTTAATGCAACATGATGCAGATGCAGCAGAAAACAATAATAATGGATATAATCCTAATGATCCCTATTCATATGAATACACATACACAATAGACCAACAAGGTAATTACAATTACGATTGGAAAGGTAATTGGAGCCCTAACCAACAGAACCAACAAAATCAACAACAAGCTCAACAACCACAACAAGGTAATTACTATAGTTATTCATATGGTAACCAAGGAACTCAAAGCTACAATTCAAATAACGCTACAACAAATAATAATCAATCTACACAATCTTATACAGCAAATAATTCAAATAACCAAGGTGGCGGATTAGGTGCTGATTATTCAACATCAGATAAAAATATTAAAGTAACTACACAAAATGCGCCATCATCAAATAATTCAACTGCATTTTCAGGTCAATCAAGCTCTGGTTCAAATGCATACACAGCTGGTCAATGTACTTATTATGTATATGACAAAGTTGGCGGAAAAATTAGTTCTAACTGGGGCAACGCTAGCAACTGGGCAAACGCTGCTGCACAAGATGGTTACAATGTAAGTAATTCACCTAAACAAGGTGCAATCATGCAAACATCACAAGGTGCATATGGTCACGTTGCTTATGTTGAAAATGTAAATTCTGATGGTTCAATTAAAGTTTCAGAAATGAACTATAATGGTGGACCAGGTAACGTATCAACTCGTACAATTTCAGCTAGCCAAGCTGGTTCATACAACTATATTTCATAATATAGATTGAGTTTATTAAGACAAACTTACCATGAGGTGGGTTTGTCTTTTTTTTATTAAAAAAAATAAGTTATTTATGCTGATTAAAATAATAGTATTGATAAGTAGCGCACTCATTGTTATCAATTGGATTGCCATCAATAATGTAAGTATTATTTTATAGTTGTTCATTAATTAGTAAAAACTTTATGACAGTTTGGTTAAGTGTCGAGTTATTCATTGAATAACTATATATAGTGGATTAAGTTTAAATTAAACACTATATATAGAAAAGAGTGAAAAGATGAATCAACTAGAACAATCATTAACTGGACTTATAGAAAAAGACCCAACTATTGTAAATGAAAATGCTAATAAAGATAGTAATACATTTTCCACAATGAGAGATTTAACAGCAGGAATTGTTTCTAAATCATATGCTTTAAATTACTTATTACCTAAACATATAGCGCAAGCACATGAAAGTGGTGATATTCATTTTCATGATTTAGATTATCATCCATTTCAACCTTTAACGAATTGTTGTCTTATAGATGCAGAAAGTATGTTAAAAAATGGCTTTGAAATCGGTAATGCTAATGTAACTTCTCCTAAATCCATTCAAACAGCGTCAGCACAACTTGTACAAATTATTGCTAATGTTTCTAGTAGTCAATACGGTGGTTGTACAGTTGATCGTGTAGACGAATTACTTAGTAAATACGCAGAAAGTAATGAACGGCATCATAGTGAAATGGCTCATAATTATGTGAAAGAAGACCAGATTCAAAAGTATATAGACGAACAAGTTACAAAAGATATTAACGATGCTATAGAAAGTTTGGAATATGAAATTAATACTTTATATACATCAAATGGCCAAACACCTTTTGTGACTTTAGGTTTTGGATTAGGAACTGATCGATTAAGTCGAAAAATACAGCAAGCTATTTTGAATACAAGAATTAAAGGACTAGGTAAAGATAGGGTAACAGCTATTTTCCCAAAATTAGTATTTTCGATTAAAGATGGTGTGAATTTGAAGCAAAATGATCCTAACTATGATATTAAGCAACTCGCATTGGAATGTTCAACGAAACGTATGTATCCAGATATTTTAAATTACGATAAAATTGTTGAGTTATTAGGTGATTTTAAGGCACCAATGGGATGTCGATCATTTTTACCAAGTTGGCGCAATGACAAAGGAGAATTTGAAAATAATGGTCGTTGTAATTTAGGTGTTGTGACATTAAATTTACCTAGAATAGCTTTAGAATCAGAAGGGGATATGACGACGTTTTGGAAACTATTTTACGACAAAATGACATTAATGCATGATGCATTAGTATATAGAATTGAACGACTAAAAAGTGCTACAGTCAATAATGCTCCTATTCTGTATAGAAGTGGTGCATTTAAATACAAACTTAACGATGATGACCAAGTCGATACTTTATTCAAAAATAAAAGAGCTACCATTTCTATGGGTTACATTGGGTTATATGAAACTGCAACAGTTTTTTATGGACCTGAATGGGAGGATAATCAAGAAGCTAAAGCATTTACGCTAGAAATATTAAAGGAAATGAAACGTCTTCAAGAACAATGGACCAATCAATATGATATTTGGTTCAGTATTTATAGTACACCGAGTGAATCTTTGACAGATCGCTTCTGTCGATTAGATAAAGAACGGTTCGGTGACATTCCAGATATCACAGATAAAGGTTATTACCAAAATTCATTTCATTATGATGTAAGAAAAGATATTACACCATTTGAAAAAATTGATTTTGAAAAGGATTATCCATATTATGCGAGCGGTGGCTTTATACATTATTGCGAATACCCAAAATTGAATCATAATATTAAGGCATTAGAGACAGTATGGGATTACGCTTATGAAAGAGTAGGGTACCTAGGAACCAATATTCCTATTGACCATTGTTATGAATGTGGCTTTGATGGAGATTTTGAGTCTACTAAGAAAGGTTATAAATGTCCACAATGCGGCAATGATAACCCAGAAACAGTAGATGTAGTTAAACGTACATGTGGCTATTTAGGTAATCCAGTACAACGTCCTGTCATTGAAGGTAGACATAAAGAAATGTGCGCCCGTGTTAAACATATGAAGGAATCTAAAGCATGAAATCTTATTTGAAAATTGAAAATGGGCGTGGATATATCGCTAAAATAGAGACGCATAGTTTTGTAGATGGAGAAGGCGTACGTTGTAGTGTCTACGTTTCTGGTTGTCCATTTCAATGTCTTAATTGTTATAACGAAGCTGCACAAAATTTTAGATATGGAGAACCTTTTACAGATGATATATTAGAAGAAATTATCACATATTGTGAACCTAATTTTATAAGTGGCATAAGTATTTTAGGTGGAGAACCATTTTGTAATTTAGACGTAACCTTGAAGTTAGTACAAACGTTTCGACAACATTTTGGACAGCAAAAGTCTATATGGGTATGGACTGGGTTTCAATATGAATATTTAGCGCAAAATAAAGGTAAACGTCATCAATTATTAGAATATGTAGACGTTTTAGTGGATGGAATGTTTATAACACAATTGTATCGTCCTAACTTACCTTATAAAGGATCATTAAATCAAAGAGTCATTGATGTGCCACTTTCTTTAAAGAACCATCATGTAGTTGAATATATTTATAGCGGTCCATCAACATTTGAGTATGTATAATCATGTGATGAATTAAAATAGTTGAATAGGGAAATATAATAGTAAGTCAATGATAGAGAAGGTGAGACATTATGTGGTTACTAATTGGTAAATGGATTATCGCCATCGGTCTTATCGCAGGTTCAATCATCGAAGAAACTATTTATAAAAAGCGACGTCAAGCGAAGAAACAGAATAAATGAATAAGTGAAATGAGACATACCTGAGACATAAAACCTAAAATAATAACACTAAGATGATTTATTTTAATCATTTTAGTGCTTTCTTTATATCCAATACTTCGTATTTTATGGCTTCGCTATGCCCAACTTGCTTTGCTTGTAGAAACTGATTTAATCAGTTTCTCTGTGTATGGTCCCTTCCTAGGGTACAGTTTCAGCCAGAAATACTACACAGATAAATCTGTGAGAATTTCTAAGGTCTTCAACTAGTACTGTTCCCTCAGGAGGCTCGCCATAAATACTACGTATTTATATGTCATGTTATATTAAAAAACTTTTTCACTTGTCCAAAAATTTTATGTCCTAGACACTAAAATTATGTATTTTCTCAATTGTTACTAATTTTTGACTGTATTAAAACCATTGATACAACAGTTCTGATAGATATTTTATACATACAAAAACATGATTTTGATTTTATAATCAAATATGAAAATATATACTTATCACATATTAAAGTGATAAAATATTAATGTTCCAAAATTTAACTTCAATAAAGATTAGGGGTTCATGAATTGCTACTATTTATAATAGAAATCATCATTATGATTTTAGCAGTGCTACTCGGTTTAAGAACAGCTGGCGCGCTTGGCTGTGGAATCTTTGCCATCGTAGCCCAACTTATTATGATCTTCGGGTTTCAATTGCCACCAGGTTCAGCACCAGTAACTGCAGTATTGATTATACTTTCAATAGGTATAGCAGGAGGTACGTTACAAGCTACTGGAGGTATTGATTATCTAGTATATATTGCATCAAAAGTTATCGAAAGATTTCCTAAATCAATCATTTTTATCGCACCTATGATTGTATTTATCTTTGTTTTTGGTATAGGTACTGCAAATATTGCTTTATCATTAGAACCAATTATTGCAAAGACCGCTCAAAAAGCCCATATACAGCCTAAAAAGGCTTTAACTGCATCAGTTTTGACAGCTAATTTAGCACTTTTATGTAGTCCAGCTGCATCAGCTACAGCATACATCATTTCTGTATTAGCAGGTTATGAAATTTCAATGGGTAAATATTTAAGTATCGTATTACCTACTGCTATATTGAGTATGCTTTTATTAAGTGTATTTTGTACGTTTGTCGGTAAAAAAGAACCAATACCATCACATAAGTTAGTTGAGTTACCTGAAGAAACGTTGCAAAGTCAATTTTCTAAAAAGGTTAAATTTGGCGTGCTAGCATTCTTATTGTGTGTATTGTGTATTTTAACATTCGGCATTTTTCCAAATTTGATGCCATCATTTAATGTGAACGGTAAAACCGTTAATGTTGAAATGACTGATATTGTTCAATTCTTTATGTATTTAAGTGCAGCAACAAACTTATTACTAGCCAAAATTAACACTTCTGACATTTTAACTTCTCATATTACACAGTCAGCATTTGGTGCTTTATTTGCTGTATTAGGACCAGGTTGGTTAGGTGCAACTATATTTAATGCACCGAATAACTTGAAAATATTAAAACAAGATATTGGTGCAACAATTAGTAATACACCCTGGTTAGTTATTATTTTAGTTTCAGTTGTTGCGATGATTGTTATTTCTCAAACTGCGACTGCATCTATAATGGTACCTATCGTTATGAGTTTAGGTATTCCGCCTATTTATTTTGTCGCAATGATCCAAACACTTAATGTTAACTTTGTAATTCCTGCACAACCAACATTATTGTTTGCAGTTGAATTAGATGAGACAGGTAGAACAAGACCAACTAGTTTCATCATTCCAGGATTCTTTGTCATTGTCGTATCTATCATCATTGGTTTTGCATTAAAATTCTTATTAGGTTATTAACAAATATATAAATAAAGCAACTATCTTTCATCATTCGTATGAAAGATAGTTTTTTTATTTGAAATAAATAAATATTCTTTTATTTCGTATAAAAATTCAATATTAAACTAAAGTAAAGTTTGTTCAATACGTTAAATCTAAACTTAACACTGTTGTCACGACAATTAATAGTGATGAATTATATGACGGAAATTATATAAATATTCAATTTGACTGTTGTTATTGTTTGTATGTAATTTGCATTATTATTAAATGTTCGTTATTGTCAATTTTGTGAATCGAATAATTTTGAGCGTGTAACTTTTAGAACATCAAGATTCATAAATCATTTAGTATTAGGGGGATCACGATTGAAAAAGGAAAAAGTTATGGACTGGACGACCTTTATAGGTGTAGTCGTAGTATTACTTATAGCTGTTATACCTATGATGGTTTTCCCGAAAGCAAGTGAAACAATTATTACAGATATCAATAGTGCTATTTCAAATTCCATTGGTTCTGTTTATTTGTTTTTAGGTTTAGTTATATTTTGTTTCGTATTATACATAGCATTTGGCAAGTACGGTAATGTTACCTTAGGTAAAGCAACTGATAAACCAGAATTTAATACTTTCACTTGGGCAGCAATGTTATTCTGTGCAGGAATAGGTTCAGATATTTTATATTGGGGTGTCATTGAATGGGCATTCTATTATCAAGTGCCACCAAACGGCGCTAAAGGTATGTCTGATGAGGCTCTCCAATACGCAACCCAATATGGCATGTTCCATTGGGGACCAATAGCGTGGGCAATTTATGTGCTACCAGCATTACCAATTGGTTATTTAGTATTTGTAAAAAAACAACCAATTTATAAAATTAGCCAAGCATGCCGTCCAATTTTAAAAGGCCAAACTGACAAATTTGTCGGTAAAGTAGTTGATATCCTATTTATCTTTGGATTATTAGGCGGCGCGGCAACATCCTTAGCATTAGGTGTGCCTATGATTTCAGCAGGTATTGAAAGACTTACAGGACTTGATGGTCATAACATGATTATGCGTTCAATCATTCTCTTGACGATTACTGTTGTCTTTGCAGTTAGCTCTTATACTGGACTGAAAAAAGGTATTCAAAAATTAAGTGACGTCAACGTTTGGTTATCGTTCCTACTATTAGCATTTGTATTCATCGTAGGACCAACAATATTTATTATGGAAACAACAGTTACTGGATTAGGGAATATGATTAATGACTTTTTCCATATGGCAACTTGGGTTGAACCATTTGGAGGAATAGGGCACCGTAAAGAGTCTCATTTCCCACAAGATTGGACTATTTTCTATTGGTCATGGTGGTTAGTTTATGCACCATTTATAGGGTTATTTATTGCTCGAATTTCAAAAGGTAGAACATTAAAAGAAGTAGTACTAGGTACAATGTTATATGGTACCTTAGGTTGTGTTCTATTCTTCGGTATTTTTGGTAATTATGCTGTTTATTTACAAATTTCAGGACAATTTAACGTAGTAGATTTTTTAAATCATCACAGTACAGAGTCGACAATTATTGAAGTGATGCATCAACTACCATTCCCATCGCTGATTATTGTTCTATTCCTAGTATCAGCATTCTTATTCTTAGCAACAACATTTGATTCAGGATCATATATTTTAGCTGCTGCATCTCAGAAAAAAGTAATCGGCGAACCATTAAGAGCCAATCGTTTATTTTGGGCATTTGCATTATGTCTATTACCATTCTCATTAATGTTAGTAGGCGGGGAGCGAGCATTAGAAGTTCTAAAAACAGCTTCCATATTAGCCAGTGTACCGCTGATAGTTATATTTATATTTATGATGATTTCATTCTTGATTACTCTAGGTAACGATCGTATCAAGTTACAAACGCGTGCTGAAAAACATAAAGAAATAGAAAGACGCTCATTGAGGATTGTTCAAGTTAGAGAAGAAGAACAAGACGATAATTTATAGAATAAGAAAATGGGAGCGGGACAGAAATATAAAGCACTACTCCTAATTTTATTAGGTTAGTAGTACTTACACATTAGCTTTAGCTAAGGTGTACATTAATGGAACACATGAGTTGAACTCATGCTTAAGAAATACTAATTTCTAAAGAAAAAGTATTTCTTTATCGTTGTCCCACCCCGGCAAGGTTGACTAGAGTTGAAAAATAAAGTGTCACTACTATTTTAATAGTTTAGTGATACTTACACATTAGCTTTAGCTAAGGTGTTCCACTAAGGATTACATGAGTTAACACTCATGCATAAGTAATTCTAATTTCTAAAGAAAAAGAATTACTTTATCAGTCAACTACTGCCTATATATAATTGTAGCCTGAGACATTGATTTATGTCCCAGGCTGATTTTTATTTATCATCATTATGTTCTGGAATAGGGAAGTATTTAAATATTTCACCGGTTTCTAAGGCTTCGCTAAGCTGAGCTAACCACTCGTAATAAACCTTTGAATGGTCGAGTTGTGCTTTGACTTTATTAATGTCTTGACGTTCTTCATCAGTTAAATCGTTGTTATCCAGTAGCGGTTTTAGAAGTGTTTCCGCATCTTTAACAGCTTCCATATTAGTGTCAATTTCTCTTTCCCATTTTTTAGTGAAGAAATTACGAAAGAAAGTGAAGAAATCTTTTTCAGCGATAAAGTGTTGCTTTCTACTACCTCTTGTAAATTGTTGTTTGACGATATCATATTCTTGTAATTTTTTAACCCCTGCACTCATGCTAGGTTTACTCATTTATAGTTGTTGTCGCATTTCATCAAGTGTCATACTTCCTTCAAACACCATGATACCGTAAAGGTTGCCGACACTACGATTAATTCCATATAAATCCATAGTTTCTCCAATGGAATTAATGACCAAGTCTTTGGCTTGCTCGACTTGAGATGAGTAGTTATTCGATTGTGTCATGACTGTACCTCCAATAATAATTATTTTATTTTACCACGTATCACAACAAATTTAACATGATTTCATTTTTTATATGCCAACATTTTATATATTTTATTTTAAAGAGATGAAAAACGACTATATATTATCATTATTTATTGATGAATATATGAAAAGAAGTTCTTTACCATTTCTTTGTTTCTCACCAATTCGAATCTGCTGAGATTAAAAAGGTACACCTTAGCTAAAGCTAATGCGTAAGTATCACTAACCTATTAAGAATAGGAGTGATACTTTATTCTCCAGACCTTTTTGATAAATTGACATATTTTCAATTTCTATGCTAACATAATTCTGTAAAATTCGTTAAATAAAAATTTAACAAACTTAACGGAGGTCATTTGATGGAACTTGTAAAGGACTTGTCTAATCGCCAATATATTGATGGTGAATGGGTAGACAGCTCAAATAAAAATACGAGAGAGATTATTAATCCATATAATCAAGAAGTTATTTTTACAGTAGCTGAAGGTACAAAAGAAGATGTAGAACGAGCAATTTTAGCTGCAAGAAGATCATTTGAAGATGGCGAGTTATCTTCAGAAACAGGTGAAGTCAGAGGTCAAAAAGTCAGAGCGATTGCAGATAAAATTAAAGAACATCGTGACGAATTAGCTAAATTAGAAACATTAGATACTGGTAAAACATTGGAAGAGTCATACGCAGATATGGATGACATCCATAATGTATTTATGTATTTTGCTGGTTTAGCAGATAAAGATGGCGGAGAAATCATCAATACGCCAATTCCAAATTCAGAAAGTAAAGTTGTTAAAGAACCAGTAGGCGTAGTGACTCAAATCACACCATGGAATTATCCTTTATTACAAGCATCTTGGAAAATCGCACCGGCCTTAGCAACAGGTTGTTCATTAGTAATGAAACCAAGTGAAATTACGCCTTTAACAACAATTCGTGTCTTTGAACTAATGGAAGAAGTAGGATTTCCTAAAGGTACAATTAACTTAGTATTAGGTTCAGGTGCTGAAATTGGTGACGTCATGTCAGGTCACGAAGAAGTAGATTTAGTGTCATTTACAGGTGGCATTAAAACAGGTAAACATATCATGAAACAGGCTGCAGACCACGTAACTAATGTAGCTTTAGAACTTGGTGGTAAGAACCCTAATGTTATTTTTGATGATGCTGACTTTGAATTAGCAGTAGACCAAGCATTAAATGGTGGTTACTTCCACGCTGGTCAAGTATGCTCAGCGGGTTCTAGAATTTTAGTTCACAACGATATCAAAGAAAAATTTGAAAAAGCACTTATAGATCGCGTTAGTAAAATTAAATTAGGTAATGGCTTTGATGATGATACTGAAATGGGACCAGTTATTTCTCAAGAACATAGAGATAAAATTGAAAATTATATGCAAATTGCAAAAGATGAAGGTGCAACAATTGCTATAGGTGGCAAACGTCCTGAAAGAAAAGATTTACAAGATGGATTATTCTTCGAGCCTACGGTAATTACAGATTGCGATACATCTATGCGTATAGTGCAAGAAGAAGTATTTGGACCAGTTGTTACTGTTGAAGGATTTGCAGATGAAGCAGAAGCAATTCGTTTAGCTAACGATTCAATATATGGATTAGCAGGCGCTGTATTTAGTAAAGATATTGGTAAAGCACAACGTGTAGCTAATAAATTGAAATTAGGTACAGTTTGGATTAACGATTTCCATCCTTACTTTGCACAAGCACCATGGGGTGGATATAAACAATCAGGTATTGGTAGAGAACTTGGTAAAGAAGGCCTAGAAGAGTATTTATCTACTAAACATATCTTAACTAATACAAACCCAGAACCAGTTAACTTCTTTAGTAAATAAAACATAACAATTATTCAGAGGTTTGAATGATGCGCTATTACTTAATAGGTCATTCGGCCTCTTACATATGTAAGAACGATTCAAGATAACTATGAAAGAGATGAATATAAAAACTAAAAAAATTAATTTCGGAGGTTATTTGTGATGAGTAGAAAACATGATTCATATGATTATATTATCATTGGCGGAGGTAGTGCAGGTTCAGTTTTAGGTGCACGACTAAGTGAAGATAAAGATAAAAATGTATTAGTATTAGAAGCGGGACGCAGTGACTATTTCTGGGATTTATTTATTCAAATGCCAGCAGCATTAATGTTCCCTTCAGGAAATCCTTTATATGATTGGATTTACCAAACTGAAGAAGAACCGCACATGGGACGTAAAGTTGACCATGCACGAGGTAAAGTGTTAGGTGGTTCAAGTTCAATTAACGGAATGATCTTCCAAAGAGGTAACCCAATGGATTATGAAGGTTGGGCAGAACCAGAAGGTATGGAAACTTGGGATTTCGCACATTGCTTACCATACTTTAAAAAGTTAGAAACAGCATATGGATCAGCGCCTTATGATAAATACAGAGGTCATGATGGACCAATTAAATTAAAACGAGGTCCTGCAACGAATCCATTATTCAAATCATTCTTTGATGCTGGGGTTGAAGCAGGATATCATAAAACACCAGACGTAAACGGATTCCGACAAGAAGGTTTCGGACCATTTGATAGCCAAGTTCATCACGGACGCCGTATGTCTGCATCAAGAGCATATTTACGACCTGCAATGAGACGTAAAAATTTAGATGTAGAAACAAGAGCATTCGTAACAAAAATTAACTTTGATGGTAGAAGAGCTACAGGTGTGACTTATAAGAAAAACGGCAAAGAAAGAACAATCAATGCCAAAGAAGTTATTTTATCAGGTGGCGCATTTAATACACCACAATTGCTACAATTATCTGGAATTGGTGATTCAGAATTCTTAAAATCTAAAGGTATTGAACCTAGAGTTCATTTACCTGGCGTTGGAGAGAACTTCGAAGACCATTTAGAAGTGTATATCCAACATGAATGTAAAGAACCGGTATCTTTACAACCTAGTTTAGATGTAAAACGTATGCCATTTATTGGATTGCAATGGATTTTTGCTCGAAAAGGTGCAGCAGCTTCTAACCACTTTGAAGGTGGAGGATTTGTACGTTCAAATAACGAAGTAGACTATCCTAACTTAATGTTCCACTTCTTGCCAATCGCAGTTCGCTATGATGGTCAAAAAGCACCAGTAGCGCACGGTTATCAAGTACACGTTGGACCTATGTACTCTAATTCACGCGGTAGCTTAAAAATTAAATCTAAAGATCCATTTGAAAAGCCAAGTATAGTATTTAATTATCTTTCAACTAAAGAAGACGAACGTGAATGGGTAGAAGCTATTCGAGTTGCAAGAAATATCTTATCTCAAAAAGCGATGGATCCATTTAATGCAGGAGAAATTTCACCTGGACCTTCTGTACAAACAGATGAAGAAATTTTAGATTGGGTGCGTAAAGACGGAGAAACTGCATTACATCCATCATGTAGTGCTAAAATGGGACCAGCATCAGATCCAATGGCAGTTGTTGATCCACTTACTATGAAAGTACATGGTATGGAAAATTTACGTGTCGTAGATGCTTCTGCTATGCCTAGAACAACTAACGGTAATATCCATGCACCAGTACTTATGTTAGCTGAAAAAGCTGCAGATATTATTCGAGGTAGAAAACCTTTAGAACCTCAATATGTAGATTATTATAAACATGGTGTACATGATGAAATGGCAGGCGCTAAAGAAAACGATCCATTTTATAAGCACTAATTAATTATATGATTTCAATCACTTCAATATGACAATGCTCATATTGGAGTGATTTTTTTCTAAATTTATGTCATTTTTAGTCAATAAAAGTGTGACACAACAATAAACGGGAATAACATATTATAATGTAGATGTATAGATAAAGGAGAGGATTTTATGAGTAATACTTTAGTTGAAAAATTACGCGAAAAAGAAGATCGAATGATAGAAATTAGAAGACATCTTCACCAACATCCAGAATTATCCTTCCATGAAGAAGAAACACCAAAATATATTGCTGACTTTTATAAAGATAAAGATTGTAAATTGGAAACAAATGTGGGACCAAATGGTGTCAAAGTAACTATCGATAGTGGTAAACCTGGCAAAACATTAGCAATTCGTGCAGATTTTGATGCCCTACCTATTAAAGAAGAAACAGGATTATCATTTGCATCTAAAAATGATGGTGTTATGCATGCGTGTGGACATGATGCACATACAGCTTACATGCTTATTTTAGCCGAAACATTAATTGAAATGAAAGATCAATTTAGCGGTAAAGTAATTGTCATTCATCAACCAGCTGAAGAAATGCCTCCAGGTGGCGCGCAAGGTATGATTAAAGATGGTGTGCTTGATGGTGTTGACCATGTATTAGGTGTTCACGTTATGAGTACGATGGAAGCTGGGAAAATTTTTTACAAACCAGAATTTGTACAAACAGGTCGTGCTTACTTTAGATTAACAGTTCATGGTAGAGGCGGTCACGGTTCATCACCTCACATGGCAAATGACGCAATTGTGGCAGGATCTAACTTTGTAACAACTGCACAAACAGTTGTATCTAGACGTTTAAGTCCATTTGAAACTGGTGTCGTTACAATTGGTTCTTTCGATGGTAAAGGTCAATTCAATGTGATTAAAGACACTATCGAAATTGAAGGTGACGTGCGTGCGCTTACCGATGATACAAGAGATACAATTCAAAAAGAATTAACACATCTTGTTGAAGGATTAGAAGCTTCATTTGGCGTAAAATGTGATTTCGAATTTAACAAAGATTACCCTGCATTATATAACAATCCAGAATTCACATCTTATGTAGCTGAAACAATTAAAAATGCAGAAGGAACAGACATTCAAGGTGTTGAAGAATGTGAAGCACAACCACCTTCTGAAGACTTTGCATTTTATGCAGTAGAACTACCAAGTACATTTATTTATTCAGGAGCAGCACCAGAAGATGGCGAAGTATATCCACACCATCACCCTAAATTTAATATTAGTGAATCATCTATGTTAGTTGCTGCTGAAGCAGTAGGTACTGTTGTATTAGACTATTTAAATTAAGATAGATGACTATAAGTTACAGATTAAAATATGTAAATTAAAATAATAAGTATGCCCGTCAGTCTAACAGCACTCTTATGTGCTATGTTGCTATTAGTACTGGCGGGCTACTCATACATATGACTATTGCGCTTATAAGTTTTAATATTTTAACTTATCAAACCCATGTTTAAACTTATATTTAACGTTGTTTAAATCATTAAGCAAACTGATGAACGAGACATTAATAACTAATGTATTAAAGAGAAATTTATGATATAAAAACGAACTAATTAATTTCGTCATTATTTTGCAAATAGAAAAATATATTAGACTATTTAATTTTGATTGGTGTTTTATTTACTAATTCGTGATATCATTAATATATTAAGTAAGAAGAGGTAATTTAGTGACGTTTTATGAGTTTATACAAGGATTTACTGGAGACCAAACACCTCTAGGAGAACTAGCCGCTTGGGTTGATAAAGATGTACAATTTCCAAAAGAAGAAAAATTAGCGAAGAATATTTTAAATTATTTTAAACAAATAACAAATTTAGATGATGAAATACTAGAAATAGTTAAAAGATCACTTTCAATATATGAACAAAATATTTAAACGTAAAATGAATTAGAATGAAGGAACTAATATGTTACTAAATGATTATTATAAAACGTATAAAATGAATGAATCTAATGATGAATTTATGATTAAGAAAAATAATGATGCACAATATTATGATATTTTAGAATCAATTAATCAATTATCAAATGATACATTTTGTGTGCTCAATCATTTATTTGTAAATGAAGATAAAGAAGACCAATTTGAAGATAAATTCTTATCACGTCAAAAACACCTTCAAGATGTACCAGGGTTTAAAGCATTGCGCTTCCTTAAACCTCGAACAAATCATAGACATTATATTATTGTTACATTATGGGAATCGAGACAAGCGTTTTATGACTGGCAAAATTCATCAGAATACGCACAAACACATCGTAAACGAGGTACTAAACAAGGCGTTGATAATCAAATTGTGAATCGTGATTTGTCATATAACATTAGAATAGAATTAGAAGATTTGAAAAAACAAATGCTAGATTATGAAGATATATTTTAAATCATAGAAGGGCGGACAGAAATCATTTTATGTAAATGCTATTTCGGATCCGTCCTTTTTTTATTATAAAAGATCATTTTAGTTTAGTAGATAGATACTAAAGAGTAAAATATATCAATGAGATTATACATTTGATAATATAATAGTGAATGTTAAGGAAAGGGAGTAATATAATGGAAAAAACTGATTTACTAGCACCAGAAAAATACAATATTACATCTGCAATCGAACAATATGCTTCAGACGCATCTAAAAAAGCAATCATTTATCGTGATTCAGAACATGATCATATAGAAGTGACTTATCAGGAATTAATAAAAAATGCTAATAAAGTAGGTAATATATTTAAAAAGCATGGTTTGAAATATGGTGACAAAGTTTTAATTATGATGCCAAGAGCTATTGCTACCTATGAATTATACATTGCAGCTTTAAAATTAGGTATTGCCATTATTCCAAGTTCTGAAATGTTACGTACAAAAGACTTACAATATCGTGTAAGTCATGGAGAAATTGATGCGGTTATTTCATTTGGAAAATTTATTAAGGAATTTGAAGGATTAAAAGAATATCAAAGCCTTACTAAATTTATCGTTGGTGATACACACGAAGATTGGATTTCGATTGAGGAAGAAAAAGCAAATGTTAGTGATGAACTTGAAGCAGCAGACACATCTCGTGAAGATGTTGCTATATTATCTTATACATCAGGCACTACAGGAAACCCAAAAGCAGTTACTCATTCACATGGTTGGGGTTATGCCCACCTACAAATGGCACCTAAACATTGGTTATGTATTAAAGAAGATGATTTAGTTTGGGCAACTGCTGCACCTGGATGGCAAAAATGGGTATGGAGTCCTTTCTTATCAACTTTAGGTTCTGGAGCAACAGCATTTGTTTATAATGGTCGTTTTAAACCAGAAACATATCTAGAATTATTACAAGATTATCAAATTAACGTCCTATGCTGTACACCTACAGAGTATCGTATGATGGCTAAACTACAAAATCTTGATGAATATAATTTAGAACATTTGCATAGTGCAGTTTCTGCAGGTGAACCATTAAATAGAGAAGTTGTAGAACAGTTTAAAAAATATTTTGATATTATTGTTAGAGATGGATATGGTCAAACAGAAAGTACATTATTAATTGGATTCCTGAAAGATACAGCACCTCGACCTGGAGCAATGGGTAAATCTATACCAGGAAGTTATACAACAATTATTGATGACGATGGTAATGAAGTAGAAGCCAATGTTAAAGGTAATATTGCAGTCCCATTAGACTTACCTGCACTGTTTAAAGGTTACTATAAAGAACCAGAACGAACTGCTTCAGCAAGATTAGGCGATTACTATGTTACTGGAGATTTAGCACACCAAGATGAAGATGGTTATTTCTGGTTTGAAGGTCGTAAAGATGACATTATCATTAGCTCTGGCTATACGATTGGACCATTTGAAGTTGAAGATGCTTTAACAAATCATCCAGCTGTCAAAGAATGTGCTGTCGTTGCAAGCCCTCATGAATTGAGAGGTAATATTGTAAAAGCATTTATTATTCTTCAAAATGGATATGAAGGAACTGAAGAATTAATTAAAGAACTTCAAACATTTACGAAAAATGAAGTTGCACCATACAAGTATCCTCGTTCTATTGAATTTGTAGAAGATTTACCTAAAACTAATTCAGGTAAAATTAGACGTGTAGAATTAAGAGATGCAGAAATTGAAAAATATAATCAACAACATGAATAAATAAGTATATTAGACACCGCTTTAATTAAAGTGGTGTCTTTTTTAATAGATATTAGTATGACACATTTAACCAAAATAATATTAATATTTAAACAGTTCTAATTTAAGAATGTTTTATAACCAAATTATGACAATATTATTAACTAATAGAAAACGTTTACATATAAATCTTGTCTTTTTTAGCTTAATATGACATACTCTAAAATGATTAGTATGACATATTAAGAGAGGTGCTTATTTATGGAAAAATTAATTTATGCATTTGATGAAGGTAATAAGACTATGAAAGATTTACTTGGAGGTAAAGGTGCGAATTTATCTGAAATGAAACGGTTAGGATTACCAGTTCCAGATGGTTTTACTATTACAACTGCAGCATGTATTGACTATTTGAAACAAGGTGGACAGTTATCTGATAATGTGACATCACAATTACAAGAACATTTAAACGCATTTTCAAATCGAACAGGTAAGTCATTTTCATCTCAAGAAGACTTATTACTTGTATCAGTGCGTAGTGGTGCAAAAATATCGATGCCTGGGATGATGGATACGATTTTAAATTTAGGATTAAATGACGAAAACGTTGAAAAACTTGCAAATAAAACTAATGACGCCAGATTTGCATATGATTGTTATCGTCGTTTACTACAAATGTTTGGGGACGTTGTATACGGCGTACCAATGAATCGATTTGATACATATTTTGATAACTATAAGAAGAAACATCAATTTGAGTCAGATGCAGATATTACTGCCGATGGATTAAAACATATATGTGAAAAGTATAAAGATATTTATATGGAGTATGGTAGTAAACCATTTCCTCAAGATCCTTATAAGCAATTAAAAGAAGCAATTGAAGCAGTATTTAAATCTTGGGACAATGATCGTGCACGTGTCTATAGAGATTTGAATGATATTCCTCATGACATAGGTACAGCTGTAAATATACAGGAAATGGTGTTTGGTAATAGTGGAGAACAAAGCGGTACTGGTGTGGCGTTTACTAGGAATCCAGTTACTGGAGAAAATAAATTGTTCGGTGAGTACTTATTAAACGCACAAGGTGAAGATGTAGTGGCAGGTATACGTACGCCACAAGATATTAATACATTAAAAGACCAAATGCCTGATGTACATAAAAATTTTGTCGAAGTAACAAAGCAATTAGAAACACATTATAAAGACTTACAAGATATTGAATTTACTATTGAAAATGGACAACTATACTTACTTCAAACACGTAATGGTAAACGTACAGCACGAGCAGCAATAAAAGTTGCAGTTGATTTAGTTAATGAAGGTCTTATATCTAAAGAAGAAGCTGTAACTCAAGTAGATGTTAAATCAATTGAAACACTTTTACATCCAAACTTTAAAGAAGAATCATTAAAGCAGGCAACTGTAATTTCTAAAATGGGACTTCCAGCCAGTCCAGGGGCTGCTACTGGTCAACTCGTATTTTCTGCGGAGGAAGCTAAAGAACAAGCAGAAAGTGGTAATAAGGTGATTTTAATGAGACCTGAAACATCTCCAGAGGATATAGAAGGAATGGTAGCTAGTGAAGCTATAGTAACAACTCATGGTGGAATGACATCTCATGCAGCAGTCGTTGCAAGAGGTATGGGAAAATGTTGTGTTACTGGATGTTCTGATGTAGAGATAGATACAGTGAATAAAACTGTAAATTATCCTAATGGAGATGTTTTACGTGAAGGAGATATTGTATCCGTAGATGGTAGTGCAGGTGATTTATATCTAGGGGAAATTGAAACAGTAAGTGCAGAACATAGTGATGAATTTGAACAGTTTATGCAGTGGTCTGAAGAAACGGCTAGATTACAAGTACGCATGAATGCTGAAACTCCTCAAGATATTAAATCTGGGTATGAATTTAATGCTAAAGGTATTGGTTTAGTAAGAACAGAGCACATGTTCTTTGGAGCTGAACGACTAGTAGAAATGCGAAGATTTATTTTAGCGTCAAATTATGAAGAACGTGTTGAAGCATTAAACAAAATTAAAACATATCAAATAGAAGATTTTGAATCTATTTTTAAATTATCGGATGGTCGTCCAACAATTGTACGTTTACTCGATCCACCATTACATGAATTTTTACCAGCTTCAGAGGAGGATGTTCAAATTGTAGCCAAACAATTAGATGTCTCAACTGATTACTTAAAAAGAAGAATCAATGATTTGAATGAAGTCAATCCAATGTTAGGTCATAGAGGATGTCGTTTGGCAGTCACTTATCCTGAATTATATGAGATGCAAGTAGAAGCAATTATGAGTAGTGTATTTAACCTTCAACAACAAGAAATAGAATCCCAACCTGAGATTATGATTCCACTAGTTTCTACAGTAGAGGAATTTACGACACTAAAAAAACAATTAATTACAACAATCAATGATTTAGAGAATGAAACGAATAGCAAAGTACCATATTTAATTGGCACAATGATTGAAACACCAAGAGCATGCCTGATTGCTGGCCAATTAGCACAACATTGTGATTTCTTTAGCTTTGGAACTAACGATTTAACACAATTGACATATGGTTTCTCAAGAGATGATGCAGGTAAATTTATAAACGTGTATACTGAAAATAACATATTACAGCTTGATCCATTCCAAACATTAGATAATGATGGTGTAGGTCAATTGATTAACTTAGCCGTAACAAATGCTAAACAAGTCAATCCGTCTATTAAAATTGGAGTTTGTGGAGAATTAGGTGGCGATGCTAAATCAATTCATCGTTTTAATCAGTTATCTATTGATTATGTTTCATGTTCTCCATTCCGCGTGCCTGGGGCAATCTTAGCTACAGCTCAGAGTCAAGCTGAAGAAAGTGAGAGATAAGGTGAAAGAACATAATGAACAAGAATTAACGATTTATATTGTTTCTGATTCAATAGGGGAAACAGCTCAGCGAATGATTCATGCAACGCTAACTCAATTTCCAGATTTAACACAAATAGAAATTAAGAAATTTCCTTATATTAAAGATGAGATGGAGTTTCTTAACGTATTAGAATTGGCACGTGAAAAAAATGCCATTGTTGTTACAACATTAGTTAATGAATCATTTAATGCATTAGGACATCAATACGCGAACGAACATCAATTATCATATATAGACTATATGTCAGAATTAATTACGATGATTGAAAAACATACGACATATACGCCTTTAATGGAAAGTGGCGCGTTACGTAAGATGAATACAGAATACTTTAATAGAATAGAAGCTATAGAGTATTCTGTGAAGTACGATGACGGTAAACATTTTACTGATATTGGAGAAGCGGACGCATTAATTGTCGGTGTTTCCAGAACGTCTAAAACACCGTTAAGTATGTATTTAGCTAATAAAGGTTACAAAATTGCTAATATACCATTAGTACCTGAAGTTACAATTCCTGAAAGTGTATTTCAACATAAAAATTTAAAAGTATTTGGATTAACAGCAAGCCCTAATTATATTGCCAATATTAGAAAAAATCGTGCAGAAGCTTTAGGTATTTCTAAAACATCAACTTACAATAGTTTAGAAAGAATTAAGAAGGAACTGTCCTACGCTGAAGAAATATTTAATAAATTAAATGCTATTGTGATTAATACAGAATACAAATCGATAGAAGAATCGGCATTTTATATCGAAAGGTTTTTACAACAGAAAGACTAAAAGTTAAAACTATTATGAAATGAAGTAAAGTAATATATAGATTTGCATGCTTTTGTGAATAAAATATAATCATAAACAAAACCAATTTCTATTATTATAAAGAATAATAATTTACTTTTCCGATAGCTTGATTTAACATAATAATAGAAGACTAGTTTGCGAGATGGATTGTTAGAAAAATTGTATTGAGCTTTGATTGAAAATACAGTTTTAGTGGACTGGTGTAAGTATTTATTATATTGGAGAGGTGAACAAAATGGCAAAGTCTGACAAAAAAGACGTAATTTTAATTGGTGCCGGTGTACTTAGTACAACATTCGGTTCAATGCTAAAAGAAATTGCGCCAGACTGGAATATTCATTTATATGAACGTTTAGACCGTCCTGGTATTGAAAGTTCTAATGAACGTAACAATGCTGGTACAGGTCACGCCGCACTTTGTGAATTGAACTATACTGTTCAACAACCTGATGGTTCAATTGATATTGAAAAAGCAAAAGAAATCAACGAACAATTTGAGATTTCTAAACAATTTTGGGGTCATTTAGTTAAAACTGGAAACATTGAAGATCCACGTGCATTCATTAACCCATTACCTCATATTAGCTTTGTAAGAGGTAAAAATAACGTTAAGTTCTTAAAAGACCGTTATGAAAAAATGAAAGCTTTCCCAATGTTCGATAATATCGAATACACAGAAGATATTGATGTAATGAGAAAGTGGATTCCATTAATGATGAAAGGCCGTCAAGATGATGGTAGCTACATGGCAGCAAGTAAAATTAATGAAGGTACAGATGTTAACTACGGTGAATTAACTCGTAAAATGGCTCAACACCTTCAAGAAACTGACAATGTAGATGTTCATTATAATCATGAAATCATTGATTTTGAACGTTTATCTAATGGTAAATGGTCAGTTAAAATTAAAAACCGTAACACTGGTGAAGTTTTTGAACAAGAAACTGACTATGTATTTATTGGTGCCGGTGGCGGAGCAATTCCACTATTACAAAAAACTGGTATCCCTGAAAGTAAACATTTAGGTGGGTTCCCAATTAGTGGACAATTTATCGCTTGTACAAATCCAGAAGTGATTAAACAACACGATGCCAAAGTTTATGGTAAAGAACCACCAGGCACACCACCAATGACTGTACCTCACTTAGATACACGTTATATTGATGGTGAAAGAACATTGTTATTTGGACCATTTGCGAATGTAGGTCCTAAATTCCTTAAAAACGGTTCAAACTTAGATTTATTCAAATCAGTTAAACCATACAATATTACAACATTATTAGCATCTGCTGTTAAAAACTTACCATTAATTAAATATTCATTCGACCAAGTGATTATGACTAAAGAAGGTTGTATGAACCACTTACGTACGTTCTATCCAGAAGCACGTGATGAAGATTGGCAAGTTTATACAGCAGGTAAACGTGTTCAAGTAATCAAAGATACTAAAGAACACGGTAAAGGTTATATCCAATTTGGTACAGAAGTAGTAAACTCTGAAGATCACTCAGTAATTGCATTATTAGGTGAATCACCAGGGGCATCAACTTCAGTATCAGTAGCATTAGAAGTACTTGAAAAGAACTTCGCTGAATATGCTGATGAATGGAAACCATTAATCAAAAAAATGATTCCTTCATACGGTGAATCATTAATTGAAGATGAACAATTAATGAGAAAAATCCGTAAACAAACTTCAAAAGATCTAAAATTAGGTTATTACGAATAGTAATAGATAGAATAACTCAACCAAAGTTGAACGAACACTTTGGTTGAGTTTTTTGTTTATTTTATCGAAAATTTGAAAAATAAATTGTTATAATAAAACCAATAAATAGAGAAATGAGGTTTTATAAATGTCTAAATTACCAAAAGATTTTCTATGGGGTGGCGCGTTAGCAGCCAACCAATTTGAAGGTGGATATGATCAAGGTGGAAAAGGTCTTAGTGTTATTGATGTCATGACAGCTGGTGAACATGGTAAAGCACGTGAAATTACACAAGATGTTGATCCTAATAAATATTATCCAAATCATGAAGGTATCGATTTTTATCATCGTTATAAAGAAGATGTGAAATTATTTAGTGAAATGGGATTGAAATGTCTTCGTACTTCTATTGCGTGGACAAGAATATTCCCTAATGGCGATGAAGTAGAACCAAATGAAGAAGGTTTGAAATTCTATGATGATTTATTTGATGAATTACTAAAATACGATATTCAACCAATTATTACATTATCTCATTTTGAAATGCCACTTCATTTAGCTAGAGAATATGGTGGTTTTAAAAATAGAAAAGTAGCAGATTTCTTTGCTCATTTTGCAGAAACTGTATTTAAACGTTATAAAAATAAAGTTAAATATTGGATGACTTTTAATGAAATTAATAACCAAATGGATTTAAATAATCCAATTTTCCTATGGACGAATTCTGGAGTATTACTTTCAGAAGATGATAATAAAGAAGAAGTGCTATATCAAGTTGCACATAATGAACTTATTGCTAGCGCTAAAGCTGTTAAAATTGGTAAAGAAATTAACCCTGATTTTGAAATTGGTGCTATGATTTCTCATGTTCCAATTTATCCATATAGTTGCAACCCTAAAGATATGATGGAAGCAGAAATTGCTGGTAGATTAAGATTCTTCTTCCCAGATGTTCAAGTAAGAGGTTATTACCCAGGTTATGCTACAAAAATGTTCGAACGTGAGAATATGGATATTGGTTGGGTAGAAGGTGATGATCAAATTTTACGTGAAGGTACTGTAGATTATATTGGATTTAGCTATTATATGTCTACTGTTGTTAAATCTGATAGTGACACAAGTGTTGAAGATAATATCGTTAATGGAGGACTACCTAATTCAGTTGAAAATCCTTACATTCAAACAAGTGATTGGGGTTGGGCAATTGATCCAGTTGGACTTAGATTTACATTAAATGTATTATACAATCGTTATCAAATTCCATTATTCATTGTAGAAAACGGTTTTGGTGCTGTGGATGAGTTTGATGAAAATGGAGAAATACATGATGATTATCGAATCAATTATTTAAAAGAACATATTCAAGCCTCAATTGAAGCGGTTGATCAAGATGGCGTAGATTTAATGGGTTATACACCTTGGGGGATTATTGATATCATTTCATTTACAACAGGAGAAATGAAAAAACGTTATGGTTTAATACATGTTGATCGAGATAATGAAGGTAATGGTACACTTGATCGTACTAAGAAAGATTCATTTGATTGGTACAAACACGTGATTGAAACCAATGGTGAGGATTTATAGAAATATAATAACAAACTAAAGGAGACGCAAGATGGCCTATTATTTAGTAAAATTTGTACACACCGATATAGAACATTGGAAACAACATGTGAGAGATCATGCAATATATCTATATCAACTTGTTGAATCAGGAGATTTATTACTTTCAGGACCTATTGAAAATAATGATGATCATCAAAAAAAAGCTTATCTGGTAATCAAAGCAGACAATGAAGCACAATTAATGGAATTGTTGAAAGCTGATCCATTTTGGAAACAAGGGTTAGTATCAGATTATACTATCGAAAAATGGACACCAATGTTTGGGAATCCTGAAAATATCTATATAACACCTCCTGATGAATAATAATATAGCTGTTATAAATGGCACTATGAGTTAAATTACTCATAGTGTTTTTTTAAATTATAAAAATAACGATATATCGTTGACTTATTTCGATATATCGTTTATGATACTGATATATCGAAATAGAGAAAGGTGATTAATATGTTTAATAGAAATGAAAATAGAATGAACGGTCATATGAGAAGATTTGAAGGATTTGGTATGAATGGAGGACCTGGTAGAGGACCAGGACAGTTTGGTGGCTTTAGACAAATGAATGGCAAAGATAGATTTTTTAAAAAAGGAAATCTTCAATATGTCATTTTACAAATGTTACAAGAAGAACCAAGACACGGGTATCAAATTATTAAAGATTTAGAAGGAAGATTCAATGGATTCTATGCACCTAGCCCAGGTTCAGTATATCCAATATTACAAATGTTAGAAGATAGAGATTTTGTATCTATTCATAAAGAAGGAAATAAAAAAGTATATTCTATTACTGATGAAGGTACTCAATTTTTAGAAGAAAATCCTGAAAATGAAGACTTTAAGAAACGAATGGAACAATTTAAAAATGCTGATTTTGAAGGAATGAAAGCAGCACGTAAACAACTACATGAAGTGTTTAAATTATTTATGGAAGCATCACAACAAGCAATGAATGATAACGAGAAAAAAGAAAAATTTGATGCGATTATTAAAGAAACTAAAGAAAAATTAGAACAACTAACTAAATAATAGATAAGAATAAAAAAAGACACGTGATTTAATCACGTGTCTTTTCTATATTAATATATTAGTTTTTATTAACTGAAGCATCATAGATTGAATCTACTGCGTCACCTAATGCTTTATCGAATTCTTCTTGTGATTGACTAGCTCTTAAGTCACTAGCTAATGCACGAGAGAAGCTTGCGATAAGATCTTCGTTGTCTTTTAATAATTTATTAGCTTCATCTCTGCTGTAACCGCCTGATAATACTACAACACGTACAACATTTGGATGTTGAGCTAATTCTTTATATAAGTTAGGTTGAGTTGGGATAGTTAATTTAAGCATAACTAATTGATCGCTGTCTAAATTGTCTAAACCTTTTTTAAGTTCATCTTTTAAGACATTTTCAATTTCTGCTTTATCTTTAGCGTTGATATTTACTTCAGGTTCAATAATTGGAACTAAACCTTTAGCGATAATTTTTTTAGCGAATTCAAATTGTTGTTCAACAACATCTTTGATACCTTGTTCATTTAATTCTAAAATGTTTGAACGCATTTTAGTACCGAAAATATGACGTTCATTAGCACGATCTAAAGTGTCGTCTAAATCGTCAATTGGTTTCATTAATTGAACACCGTTTTGTTCTTCAGCTAAACCTTTATCTACTTTTAAGAAAGGAACAACACCTTTATCAGCTAAATAGTCTCCAGTATATTTACCTTCAACTTCACGATCCATAGTTTGTTCGAAAAGAATCGCACCTAAAATTTTATCAGCTGAGAATGATGGTGAAGTTACAACGCGTGTACGCATATCATGAACAAGTTTGAACATTTCATCATCATTGCTATATTCATCTTCATTAATACCATATTCTTTTAAAGCTTTAGGTGTACTACCACCACTTTGGTCTAATGCTGCAATAAAGCCTTTACCGTTCTTCATTTTTTCTAATTGTTCTTTATTCATACTTTCCACTCCTTAACTTAACTTTCATCTACAGTATGATAAAAATTAATCTGATTCTCAAGCGATTCAACTTATAAATTTCAAGAAAATTACAATATAATAGTATAAAGTCAAAAAATCGACTTATAATAATGTTCGTAAAGGTGGTGGGGATGATGTGTAGAAGAATACTAATCATTGGTAGTCCAGGAACTGGTAAATCAACTTTAAGCAATCTACTTAGCCATCAAATGAATTTACCACTTTATCATTTAGATGACATATTTTGGAAAAATTCAATTTCAACTATAAGCCAACAACAATTTATTAGTGAAATTCAGAAAATAATAATGTTAAATAAATGGATTATTGATGGAAACTATACAGATACTTTAGAAATGAGAGTGTGTAAGGCTGATACAATAATTTGGTTACAAGAAACACGATTAAAGTGTATGTTGAGAGCAGTTAAAAGATATATCAAACACGTTGTAACCAATAAAAATGTCGGTGCGAATCCTAAAACAATGAGTATAGAATTTCTAAAGTACATATGGGACTTTCCTAAAGAAAATCACGAAAAAATAAAAGCGATTAAACGTCAATATCCAGAGAAATTATGGATTATTAAATAACCAACAATTATTTCCGATAATTTATGTATGTAAAATACAAATTAAATGATGCAATGTGCTAATATATAATTAAGAAAAGTTTTCTTTAATTTAATATATTGTTTAAAAACATAAAATGGTTAAGAAATCTTTTTTAATACACATAAGGGGTTTAGGGATGAATCATAAAAAATTATGGGTGACATTAGCAGCAAGTTCAATAATTATCGCAGGTTGTAGTAATGGTAGCAATAATGGCAACAATGATAATAAAGATACTAATAAATCAGAACAAACAGCAAACCAAAAGAATAAAGTAGCATACCCTAAAGATGGTGTTAAAGGTATTTATGTTACGAGTAATTCAACACAAGGTGAGAAAATAGATCAATTGATTAAATATGTAAAAGATGCAAAATTAAATGCAATGGTTATCGATGTTAAAGATGACGAAGGTAATGTCACTATGAAATTTAATACAGGTAATAAATTGATAGATAAAAATACGATGGATATTGCAGAAGCAAAACCATTATTGAAAAAATTGAAAGATAATGATATTTATCCCATTGCTCGTATAGTCACATTTAAAGATACTAAATTAGCTAAAGAACACCCAGAGTGGTCATTTAAAGAAAAGGACGGCTCAGTTTGGCAAAATGGCAAAGGAGAAAGTTTTGTTAACCCATTTGTCAAAGATGTTTGGAAATATAATGTAAACATTTCAAAAGCAGCCGCAAAAGCCGGATTCCAAGATATTCAATATGATTATGTTAGATTCCCTGAAGGTTTTGAAAATGAAGCAGATCAATTAGATTATGATAAAGGCGATTATAAAAACAGTAAATTAAGTAAAGGTGACCAAAGTGTAGATACGGTCACAAATTACTTAGAATATGCACATAAAGAATTAAAACCGTATAAAGTTAAAATATCTGCAGATGTTTTTGGTTATTCTGCACTAGTAAAAAATGCGCCAGGAATTGGACAAAGTTTCCCTAAAATCTCTAAAAATGTTGACGCTATTTCTTCAATGATTTATCCGTCTCATTGGAGTCCGGGTGATTTCGGATTAGAAGCGCCAGATACAGAACCATATAAAACAGTAAATAGATATATTCAAAAGGAAAATAGTATTTTAGATGAATTAGGTAAGAAAAAGCCAATTTCAAGACCTTGGATTCAAGACTTTACTGCTTCTTATTTAGGAGAGGGAAATTATAAAGAATATGATGCACAAGCATTATCTGATCAAGTCCAAGCTTTAAAAGATAATGGTGTGAATGAATTCTTATTATGGAATGCAGGTAATGACTATACTGAAGGAGCTAACTTTAATCCTAAAAAAGGTGAAAACCAAGATAAAGATTATCAAAAGGATAAACAAAATAAATAGAAATTAAAAACACCTCTTGTGGCTAATTAACCACAAGAGGTATTTTACAATCAATAATATTGAATTAGAATAACATTTGATCGCTACCGAACGTATCATTTAATGCTTGTTGAGCTAATACGTTTAAATAGTTCCAAGGACGGTCATAATCTGGTTGGAAGAAGAAGTCTTGTACTGCTAATTGTTCTAAAGTATAACCAGCAGAGATTGCAATAGAAATAGTATTAATTGCTTCTGTAACGTCTTCTTTAGACATTAATTGAGCACCTAGAATTCTATGACTATCTTCATCAAATATCACTTTCATATGAATGTCTGTTTCATCTTGCATGAATTTAGGTCTAATAAGTTCTTTGACATATTTTTCACCTAAATTACCATCATAGCTATCTTTTTCAGTTCCGTGAACACCAGTTTGACCAAATTTATAATCAAATAATTGTAATCCTGAAGTACCAGAGACACGTGGCATTTCTACGTCATGACCTAACATATTTTTAGCAGCAGTCACACCTTGACGTCTTGAATTAGTAGCTAATGCAATATAACGGTCTTCTTCAATAGGTGCGAATGGAACTAACGTAGCGTCGCCACCAGCATAAACATCTTTAGCTGAAGTTTCTTGTTTATGATTAATTTCGATAATACCTTTATTACCTAGTTTAATTTTGCCGTCTAACCATTCAGTAGCAGGTGCAACACCTACAGCTATTAATACTGTATCCGCTTCATATTCATTTTTATCAGTTACTACTTTATTTACATTACCTTCATTGTCGCCTTCTAAAGCTTTTACTGATTCGCCGCCAATAAATTCTAAGTTATGTTCTTTACTATTTTGTTCTAAAATATCAGTGAACTCAGAATCTAAATAGGTATTTAAAATACGTTCAGCAACATCGATAACTTTTGTTTCAATACCTGCTTTAGCAAATGCCTCTGCTGCTTCAATACCGATATAGCCGCCACCAACTACAACAGCTTTTTTAGCATTAGGCATGCGTTTTTTAATTTGATCTGCCCATTCGCGACCACGCATAAATAGTACGTTGTTATATTTATCTATACCATCAAAAGGTGGTGCAACGGCTTTACCACCGGGACTTAAGAATAATTTATCATAAGATACTTCTGAACTATTGCCATCTTTTTCAACTGTAACTGTTTTATTATCTGTATCTAAATCCGTTACAGTACTATTAACATGAATATTAACACCTTGGTCTTTGTATGATTGTTCGTTTGCATAGTGTAAAGAATCTAAAGAAGGTGATACATCTTCTAAATAGCTTTGAATACCACAAGAAAGGAATGAAGGTTTGTCACCACTTTCGAATACTTCTATTTCTGCATTTTTATCTTCTTTTAAAATAGTTTGAATAACTTCGTAACCTGCATGGGATGTACCTACAATTACATATTTCATTATTACATTACCTCCTAATGTATTTATATATATAAGCGTTTATATATTGAATTTGTCTACAGATAATATATACCACGACATAGTTTTTTTATTCAGGTTGTTCTAAAATAGTAGGCATTTTTCAAAAATTCGTCACTATTTAAATGAGAAATTATATAAAAAATAGAGAGCTATCATTTTAAAAACGATAACTCTCTACATATATATATATTGAATTTATGAGGTTTTTCTTAATTGTCTTTGGCTAATAAGTATTGTACCTGCAACAAGTGACAGACCAGCTAATGCTTCATTAGGTAGTATATCTTTTTGGCCAGATTCAGGTAGTTCATCTGATTTTACATGACCAACATAGTAAGCATTTAACTCTTTTGTACTGTCTACAGATGTATTTTCTTGTTTAGCATCTTCTTTTTCGTTATAGGATTTTGAACTAATACCTTGTGCAGTATAATTATCTTTTGAATTTAAAGTACTATATTCTCCAAAGTTACCACTTTTATATTCAACTTCACCATTTTTATATACTTTATATGTTCCAACGCCAACACCAGATTTATTGTTTATACCAATGATGAAATATTGTCCTTTATCTTTAACTTGATTAAAGTTTTGCAAGTCGGGATTACCACCACTATTTGTCATAGCCTGTTTTGCCACTTGGACGGCATTGTTTGTTGTGACTTCCTCAGCTTTAGCTTCACTAGCAAATGATGTTGAAAAGAGAACAGCAGTTGCTAAAACAGTTGTTACTAGTATAGAGCGTTTCTTCATAATGAAAACCCCATTTCCAATTAGTGAATGATTTAATATTTCTTACATCAATAGTGTACCACCCATTTTTTATAAATAGGCTAATTTAAAGTAATCAACACTTAAACTTTAAGTTATGTTAAAGAACTTAATAATTCATACAGATGGGACTATAACGATTTAAATTGATATTGAAAACAATACTATTGTTAAAGTTATGTAAATTACAACTATTGTGTAAATGGATATATGTTTTTGAAATAATGTAGTTTATAATAAAATTATAATGTAATGTATATACAAAAATAACAAAGGGGATTGTTTAATGAAAAAGGTAGCAGGGGCTTTATTAACAGCATCTTTACTTTTAGCAGGGTGTAGTTTTGGAAATAATGACAATGACAAAGGAAGTTCTAAAGTATCTGATGACTCAACTAGTGAGAGTAATAGTAACAGTGATAATAAATCGAATAACAATCAATCTTCACAATCTAGTAGTTCAAATAATTCATCTTCAAATCATTCAAAATCACAACAAGAAGATACAAACTCTGAAGAATATTATGCTAAAGTTTGGTTAACTGCGCTAGATAGTTATAGAGGTTCTAAAGAAAGCCAATTTGAAGATTTAGAAATCCAACATGGAGATGCGTCAAATGGGCTCGTTAATCCATACATGCCTAAAAATTCTGCTCGTTTACCAGAAGGTACTCAAGTATTATTACCGAGTGTTAATGCAGCAGGTCAGGTTGTATATAAAAATAACAATGATGGCACAATCACACTTTATAATGTTCCATCACATTTCCAAGGAAAAGAATGGGTTACACCTAGTTATTCCGATAGAGAAACACAAAGAATTATAGATGAAGCGAAAACAGTTAAATTATATGATGCGAGTCAATCCGAAATTGATAAAATGTTAAAATACATGTCATCTGAAGAAGTTAAAGGTTTCGGAGAACCTATTGATGAAAATCAAGATTTTAGTGAATCAGACGATTCTGATGATAGTGATAGTTCTTCAGATTCTGAAGACACAACTGTAACGCGTGATAACGTGATAGATAAAGTTGAAGATTATGAAGGTCACAAATTAGATACTGACACATACACATATAAAGAACCAGAAAAGAATAGTGATGGAGAGTGGGGCTTCTCATTCACTGATAAAGACGGTGACCTAGCAGGATCATATATTGTTGACGAAGATGGTAATGTTACTAAATATGATGAAAATGGTGACGAAGAATAGAAAAAGTTAAATAAGCTAAAAAAGGTCGATGCATGAATTTGCGTCGACCTTTTTGCTTTATCTATATTTATTGTTCCTACTAATGAAACTGATACTGATATACATTGATAAAGTGAAAATAATATGTGCAATCATCCACCACATGTATTCTAACCAACTAAATGTGAAAAATGATCTTTGAGCAATACTAATAAGTAAAGGGTACATAATTACAAATATAATCATTAATGGTAGATAAGCTAAATGATAAAAATGTTTAGAAATATAATACAAAATCACAAAAACAATATAAATGCTAATACCAATAAATAGGTGAATAATTATCTCCATCCAAGTTGGTACATTTTGAGGATTAGTTAAAAAATCTATATTAAGTAACAATTGAGTTAAGTGCGTATGTTGTAAAAATAAGTCTATAACGACATTACTTATTAATAAGATAAAGGAAATGATTATAGCACTTAAAAAATGGTATAAAATTTTTAAAATAAATAACACATCCTAACAGTTATTTGATAGTAATGATTTCCCTATTTACTACTATTTATACACAAATATTTCAGTATAAATAGTAGTTATGATTATTTTTAGTTAGAATTTTCGGAAAATATTTACAAATCTGAAAAATATTAGTATATTGAGTACTATCATCAAATCGAAATCATTTTATAACTGAGGAATAATGAATATTATTTTATCTAATTAATTAACAGTAATGAAGTGAAGTTCAATCATGGAAGGATGATTTGATTATGAGTAAAGCGCACGACTTAATAAAAGAAGATGAGCAATATTTTGCTAAATCTGGAAGAATCAAATATTATCCTTTAGCCATTGATCATGGCTATGGTGCAACATTAGTTGATGTTGATGGCAAAGAATACATTGATTTATTAGCTAGTGCAAGTTCACAAAATGTAGGGCATGCACCAAAAAAAGTAACAGATGCAATTAAAAAACAAGTCGACAAATTCGTACATTACACACCTGCTTATATGTATCATGAACCATTGATTCGTTTGTCTAAAAAATTATGTGATATTACACCAGGTGACTACGAAAAAAGGGTGACATTCGGTTTAACAGGATCAGATGCTAATGATGGCATTATCAAATTTGCCCGAGCATATACTGGTCGACCATATATTATTAGTTTTACTAATGCCTATCATGGCTCAACGTTTGGGGCTTTATCCATGTCAGCGATTAGTTTGAATATGAGAAAAAATTATGGACCGTTATTGAATGGTTTTTACCATATTCCATTTCCTGATAATTATAGAGGTTTATTTGAACAACCCGCTTCAAATACTGTAGATGAATATTTAGCACCACTTCGAGAAATGTTTGATAAGTATGTCCCAGCTGAAGAAGTCGCTTGTATTGTTTTAGAAACGATTCAAGGCGATGGAGGTTTATTAGAGCCAGTGCCAGGTTATTTCAAAGCTTTAGAAAGTATTTGTAGAGAACATGACATACTCATTGCTGTAGATGATATTCAACAGGGATTAGGTCGCACAGGTACATGGAGTTCAGTTGAACACTTTGATTTTACACCTGATTTAATTACATTTGGCAAATCATTAGCTGGTGGATTACCTATGTCAGCTATTGTTGGCCGTAAGGAAATTATGGAGACACTAGAAGCTCCGGCTCATTTATTTACTACGGGTGCTAATCCTGTTAGTTGCGAAGCGGCATTGGCGACCCTTGAAATGATAGAGGAAGAACATTTACTTGAAGCAAGCACTGAAAAGGGTAAATATGTGCGTCAAACAATGGATCGATGGGTAAAAGATTACGACTGTATCGGAGATGTAAGAGGTATAGGATTATCAATAGGTATTGATGTCGTATCTAATTCTATAGAAAAGACACGTGATCCAGAAGCTGCATTAAAGATTTGTAACTATTGCTTTGATAAAGGCATAGTTATTATCGCAGTTGCAGGTAACGTATTAAGGTTCCAACCTCCATTGGTTATCACATATGAACAGTTAGATTATGCTTTAACTACAATTGAAAATGCGATAAAAGCATTAAATAATGGAGAATTAAATCAATATGAAATAGAGGGCCAAGGTTGGTAATCTATAGTGAAAATATCTAAAAAAAGAGAGTTCCACAAAGTGAATTAAACTTCGTGGAACTCTTTTTTTGTTTTTAAGATTTTTTAGGTGAGTGATATGCATCGTCACGGTCTTTTTTAGAATGTCTCATTCCATAAAATAGATAAATGATTATACCAACAATAAACCAAATTAATGTATATAATTTAGCTTCAAAACTTAATCCCCAGAATACTAATAGAACAAGGATAAAAGTTACTGCTGGTAATACTGGATACAATGGTAACTTAAACGATGGAACAGGTAAGTCTTTACCTTCACGTTTTCTAAGTTGATACATTGCTAACGAAACAAACATAAATGCTATTAATGTTCCAGCTGAAATTAATTGTGCTAAGAAAGCAAATGGGAACATTGATCCAATAATAACGGCGACGATTGTTAAAATAACTAAGGATCTATTTGGTAAATGTTTGTTGTTAAGTTTTCCTAACCAAGCAGGTAACAAACCATCACGTCCAAATGAATATAGCAATCTTGAACCTGCTAACATCATTCCAATTAAAGCAGTAAACATACCAATAACTGAGATAGCTTGTACTATAGCTGCAATAATACCATGACCACTTTCACGTAATGCCCAACCTACAGGCTCAGCATTATCAGCGTACTGACTGTAATGGAACATACCTACTAATACTAATGCTACCGCTACAAATAATACGACAGCAATGACTAAAGAACCTAAAATACCTCTAGGCATTGTTTTAGAAGGGTTAACCGCTTCTGCAGAGTTAGCAGCGATTGAATCAAATCCAATATATGCTAAGAAAATCATAGATACGCCAGCATAAATACCTTGCCAACCACCGAAGTCACCTGCATCAGTTACTTTATGTTCAGGAATAAATGGAACATAATTGCTAAAGTTAAGGGCAGTTAAACCTACAATTACAAATAATATGATAGCTAATACTTTTAAATTTACTAAAATATTTTCCATACGAGCAGCTTCACTCATACCTCTTGATAAAAGTAATGCAGTTAAAATAATAACAATGGCAGAGACAATATCAATGACACCGCCATTACTACCTAATGGATTCGATAATGCTTTAGGTAATTCTATACCAAGAGGCTTAATTAGACCCCTTAAATTGGCCGAGAAACCAGATGCAACGAATGCAACGGCAATGAAGTATTCTGCTAATAAGGCCCATCCTGCAACCCAACCAAAGAATTCACCAAATAAGACATTGATCCATGAATAAGCAGAACCAGCAAAGGGCATTGTAGAGGCCATTTCTGCATATGTAAATGCAACTAATCCGGCTACAATAGCTGCTAATAAAAATGATAGAGCTACTGCTGGACCTGCATGTTCCGCAGCTACTACCCCAGGTAATGTAAATATTGATGTGGAAACGATAGTACCCACACCTAATGCAAGAAAATCACGAACACGTAAAGTTCTTTTTAAATGACCATCTTTACTTTGATAGATGGAAGGATCTTCTTTTTGTGTTAAACGTTTAAAAAAACTAGACATACTAAACCTCCGTAAATAAATGAGTTATATTTAACTGTCATTTTAATAATTTATATAATAGCATAAATCGTTTGTATTTTGTCTAAAAATTCTGAAAAATTAAAACTTTCCGTTTTAATTGGAGGATATTGTTGACAAAATATTCAAATATAAAAGGATAAACTTGATTATAACAGAAAATAACCCTATAAAAAGTATTTTTTTAATAAATGTGAACTATATTTTAGCTTTTTACAATTTATTCTTTACAATAGAGTTATATTGAACTTTCAATAAAATAAAGATTATCACGTTTTAATATTTTAAAAGTAAAAAATAGAGGCGATAAATGTGGCTTTAGAAAAATTTATTAGAGAGAACATATATCAAAGTAAAGAAATTGCCGTACTTCTTACCTTTGTAGGCGGATATATTGATGCATATACCTTCTTAACTAGAGGAGGCACACTTGCAGCCGGACAAACAGGAAACATTATATTTCTTGCTTCAGAGTTATCACATAGTGATTTAAATGGAGGAATGTTAAAAATTTCGTCAGTCATTTCATTTATGGTTGGTGTCATGTTCGTCTCTTTAATCCATCATCAAATGGCAACACGATATTGGAGATTAGTATCTTTAGTGCCTATCACATTAAGTTGTATTATTGTCGGGTTTTTACCTACTTCTGTTTCAAATTTATATATTCTCCCTCCACTAGCATTTGGTATGGCAATGTTTACAACATCTTTTAGTAAAATTGAGGGTGAAGGATATAATAATACCTTCTCTACAGGAAACATTAAGAATGGTGTCATTGCATTGAGTGAGTATATGTTAAATAGGGATAAGGCTCAATTGAGAAAGGCTCAACTTTACATTAGAATAGTATTAAGCTTTATTATTGGTGCCATTGTCTCAGCAGAAGTTCAACTATTTTTAGGAACTTATGCCATATTAGTTGCGGCAACAATATTGATAGTCATTTTTATATTTTACAGTTCATTAATTTATAGAAGAGAACATACAGCTGAATAACTACTAAACTTTAATTTAAGAGGTAAAAGCTATGGAAATAAAACAAATCAAATACTTTGTTGAAACAGTCAGACGTGGTGGTATGACACAAGCATCAGAACATCTATATATCGCACAGTCAACGATAAGTAAAGCAATCAAAAGTATAGAAAATGAATACGATATAACATTATTCGATCGTTCTCAAAAGCAAATCAAACTGACAGATATTGGTCAGACATTTTATGATAACAGTTTAGAATTTTTAGCGTTATTTGAAAAACTATCATTAGAGATGAATGATGTCATGAATGTGCAAAAAGGACATATTAGAATAGCCTTGTCACCAATGATGAATGTTCAATTATTTACTGATAGTTTGAATCAATTTCACCAGTTATATCCGAAAGTGACTTATGAAGTCATGGAAGGTGGAGGTAAAATAGTTGAGAACCTCACAGAAACAGATGAAGTAGATATTGGAATTACGACGTTACCTGTCGATGCATCATTATTTCATTCAGTTCCACTATATAATGAAGAGTTATTGTTAGTGGTTAGTAAAAATCATTCACTAGCACAACAAGAAAAAGTCGATTTAGCTGAACTTAAAGAGGAAGAATTTGTATTGTTCCATGATGATTATTATCTTAAAGATCAAATTATTGAAAACTGTAAGCGATTAGGATTTTATCCTAAGACTGTAGCTAATATATCTCAAATTAGTTTTATAGCGAATATGATTAGTCAAGGTATCGGAATTAGCGTGGTACCAGAGAGTTTAGTTCGTTTAATGGGAGATAATGTAAAAGCACTACAATTAGAAAATGCAGATTTATCATGGCATCTAGGTTTAATTTGGAGAAGAGATGCATATCTTAATTTTGTAACACGTGAATGGATTCAATTTATAAAAGACTTAAGAACGAAATAGACATTTAATTTAATATCAGAACAGTAAAAAATACTTTAATGGACATGTACATTGAAGTATTTTTTCTATTACTTTTTTCTATATCAAACCTATTCCTTTTTGGAATGTTATTAATCGAAATTATGTATTTTATTAATACTTCACAAACTACTATAATTAAGTGCGTAGGGAACTTAAAACCAACAAATTAGTGACGTTAACATCATTTGAACCCTTGTATGTTTACACACAAATATTAATAAAGTATATTTAAAATGAAAGTGGATTATATGTAATTAAATATATGTATGAGGCGATAACATATGCTTTGTATTCAGTCTCATCAAAAATGAAGGAGTTTTTCGATATGAAAAAATTTGGTAAAAAAGTTGTTTTAGTTGGAGATGGCTCAGTAGGATCTAGTTATGCATTTGCAATGGTAACTCAAGGTGTTGCAGATGAATTCGTAATTATCGATATTGCTAAAGATAAAGTTAATGCTGACGTTCAAGACTTAAACCACGGCGCACTTCATAGTGATTCACCAGTTGTCGTTAAAGCTGGAGAATATAGTGATTGTAATGATGCAGATTTAGTTGTAATTACAGCTGGAGCACCACAAAAACCAGGTGAAACACGTTTACAATTAGTAGAGAAAAACACAAAAATCATGAAAGATATTGTAACTAGTATTATGGATAGTGGTTTTGATGGTTACTTCTTAATCGCTGCAAATCCAGTAGATATCTTAACTCGTTATGTTAAAGAGTTAACTGGATTACCAGCTGAACGCGTTATCGGTTCAGGTACAGTATTAGACTCTTCAAGACTTAGATATTTAATTAGTAAAGAATTGAATGTAGCACCTGCAAGTGTCCACGCTTCAATTATTGGTGAACACGGTGATTCTGAATTAGCTGTATGGTCAAAAGCCAACATTGCTGGTATTTCAGTTTATGACACACTTAAAGAACAAACTGGTAGCGAAGCTAAAGCACAAGAAATTTATGAACAAACAAGAGATGCTGCTTATGAAATCATTCAAGCTAAAGGTTCAACTTATTATGGTATTGCACTAGCATTATTAAGAATTTCAAAAGCATTATTAAATAATGAAAACAATGTATTAACTGTATCTTCACAATTGAATGGTGAATATGGATTTAATGGTGTATATGTTGGTGTACCAACTTTAATCAATGAAAATGGTGCAAGCAAGGTTTATGAAACACCTTTAAGCGATCATGAAAAAGAATTATTCAAACAATCTGTTGAAGCATTAGAAACAACTTATGATTCAGTGAAACATCTTTTAGATTAATCTATCAGAATATACTTTAAATATTTTATCAAGTAATGGGGAATCATTTTCACACTGATGTTATCGTCACGATAAAATAAATATGTGAAAAATGGAAGGAAATGAATAGCATGGCAGACAAACAATATACCGCAGCCGATATGGTAATTGATACTTTTAAAAATAATGGTATTGAGTACGTATTTGGTATTCCAGGTGCAAAAATTGATTATTTATTCAATGCATTGGAAGACGACGGACCAGAACTTATTGTAACGCGTCACGAGCAAAACGCGGCAATGATGGCACAAGGTATAGGACGATTAACTGGTAAACCAGGTGTCGCACTTGTTACAAGTGGTCCAGGAGTGAGTAACTTGACTACTGGATTATTAACAGCAACATCTGAAGGAGATCCCGTATTAGCATTAGGAGGACAAGTTAAACGTAATGACTTACTTCGTTTAACACATCAAAGTATCGACAATGCTGCTTTATTAAAATATTCAACAAAATATAGTGAAGAAGTTCAAGATCCTGAATCTTTATCAGAAGTTATGACAAACGCAATGAGAACAGCGACATCAGGTAAAAATGGTGCAAGCTTTATTAGTATTCCGCAAGATGTCATTTCAGCACCAGTTCAATCTAAAGCAATCGCACATTGTGAAAAACCTAGTCTTGGTATTCCAAGTGAACAAGATATTAATGATGTGATTGAAAAGATTAAAAATGCTGAATTCCCTGTTTTACTTGCTGGTATGAGAAGTTCAAGTGCTAACGAAACGAACGCAATTCGTAAATTAGTTGAAAAAACCAATTTACCAGTTGTAGAAACGTTCCAAGGTGCTGGCGTGATTAGCCGTGAATTAGAAAATCATTTCTTTGGTCGTGTAGGATTGTTCCGTAACCAAGTTGGTGATGAATTACTTCGTAAAAGTGATTTAGTAGTTACAATAGGTTATGATCCAATTGAATATGAAGCAAGTAACTGGAATAAAGAATTAGATACTAAAATTATCAATATTGATGAAATTCCAGCAGAAATTACTAATTATATGCAACCAATGAAAGAATTAATTGGTAATATTGCAGGAACAATTGAAATCATTTCTAACAAAGTTGATGAACCATTTATTAATCAACAACATTTAGATGAATTAGAAAAATTAAGAGCGCATATTATTGAAGAAACTGGTATTAAAGCAACACATGAAGACGGTGTGTTACATCCAATCGAAATTATCGAATCAATGCAAAAAATGTTGACTGATGATACAACTGTGACAGTAGACGTAGGTAGTCACTATATATGGATGGCTCGTAAGTTCAGAAGCTATAATCCAAGACATTTACTATTCAGTAATGGTATGCAAACATTAGGTGTTGCTTTACCTTGGGCTATTTCAGCTGCACTTGTAAGACCAAATACACAAGTTGTTTCAGTTGCTGGAGATGGTGGTTTCTTATTCTCAGCACAAGATTTAGAAACAGCCGTGCGTAAAAATTTAAATATCATTCAATTAATTTGGAATGATGGTAAATATAATATGGTCGAATTCCAAGAAGAAATGAAATATGAACGTTCATCAGGTGTAGATTTTGGTTCAGTTGACTATGTAAAATATGCCGAAGCATTTGGTGCTAAAGGAATACGTGTCACTAACCAAGAAGAACTAGAAGCAGCTATCAAAGAAGGATATGACACTGATGGTCCAGTATTGATTGATATTCCAGTTAACTATAAAGATAACATGAAGCTTTCTACAAACATGTTACCTGACGCATTTAACTAATAAAGATGAACACGAATTAGGAGTGAAATTGTTTATGACTAATGTCTTATACCAACACGGTACATTAGGAACATTGATGGCAGGATTACTAAAAGGGACTGCATCAATTAATGAACTATTAGAACATGGTGATTTAGGAATAGCAACACTTACTGGTTCTAATGGGGAAGTAATATTTATTGATGGTAAAGCTTATCATGCTAATGAACATAAAGAATTTGTTGAATTAAAAGGCGATGAATTAACACCTTATGCTACAGTAGCAAAATTCACAGCAGATACGACTTATCAAACTAAAGATAAATCATCTGAAGCGGTCTTTAATGAAGTGAAAGAAAAAATGCTTAGTGAAAATTTATTCTCAGCAGTAAAAATTTCTGGAGTTTTCAAAAAAATGCATGTACGTATGATGCCAGGTCAAGAACCACCGTATACTCGTTTAATTGATTCAGCACGTAGACAACCTGAACAAACTGAAACGAATATCAAAGGTTCTGTAGTTGGTTTCTTTACACCAGAATTATTCCATGGTGTAGGTTCAGCAGGTTTCCATGTTCATTTTGCTAACGATGATCGTAACTTTGGTGGTCACGTATTAGACTTTGAAGTCGAAGACGTTAAAGTTGAAATACAAAACTTCGAAACATTTGAACAACATTTCCCATCATATGATGAAACATTTACAAATGCTGATATTGATTATAAAGATATTGCAGATGAAATAAGAGAAGCTGAATAATTATAGTAAAACTGAGGCGTGATCAATAACGTCTCAGTTTTTTTGTTTGTCTATAAAAATAAATTATTGTGAACTTGAATTTTGAATAATACGTTGTTGATAGCTAGATAAAAATGAATAAATAGTATCTAAATAAGGCGTATGTAATTGATGTTGTCGTGCCTTATTGTATATATAGCCCTGTATTGCTTCCATTTCTAAAGGCCGATTAGACATGATATCGTAATACATACTTGTTCCCATTTGATCAGGATAACCTTCATATATTGTCATAATAGAGTTTAGCGTGCTTTCATCAAAAGTGATTCCCTCAGCATTTGCTACTGTAATACCCTCTGAAATAATTTCTCTACAAATATGTTTAATATGAGCTGAATGCAAAATTTTAGCTGTATCTCGACCTACTGCTGTTATTGAATTAATTCCTAAATTGACTAATAGTTTATACCATATTTTTTGTTCAATATTATCTTCAAGTATTATTTTAATTTTAGTTTTGTTAGTTAACTTTTGTAATTGTCGTGTTCTTGTTGTATCTTTCAAATGAAGACAATAGTCTCTATAATGCACGATATTATTATTGTTTTTCTGACCACTGATATAGACTACAGCTTGATATGCATGTTCATAAGGAATTTTCTCTAGATATCCATATCCATTTTGAGCAAGGATAATTAATGTATTTTCATGTATGATTGAAGATAATTTTGAAAGTACAGAATCTAGTTGGTATGTTTTAACGGCAATGAATAGTACATCAAGAGGTTGAATTATATTTTGATAAGGTGTAACAGACATTGTGATTGCTTCTTTTTCATTTTCTGGGAAATAATGTAATTCTTGTCTTTTTTTACCAATTAATAAAGTGTCAGGATATTTCTTTTGTAATTCAATAGCTATAGTCGTTCCAACAGCTCCAGGACCAATAACACCAATTGTCATAATATTTATGCTTTCCTTTCTTGATTAGATTCATTATACTATTGCTAATAATATAGGAAATTGAGGATGAATTGAATTGAAAACTTTAGCTCAGTTAATTGAAATGAAACAAATAGGTAACAAAATTTCAATGGTTACTGCTTATGATTTTCCTAGTGCAAAACAAGCACAAGAAGCAAATATAGATATGATACTAGTGGGAGATTCCTTAGGGATGACTGTGTTAGGTTACGAAAGTACAGTTCAAGTTACAATAGATGATATGATACACCACGCAAAAGCCGTACGTCGTGGAGCGCCAGACACGTTTGTAGTCGTAGATATGCCAATTGGTACGGTTGGTATCAGTGATGAGCTGGATTTACAACATGCTTTAGATTTATACCAACAAACGAACGCAAATGCGATTAAAGCGGAAGGTGCTCATTTAGCAACATTTATAAAAAAAGCGACTAGAATGGGTATTCCGGTTGTAGCACATTTAGGTTTAACACCACAAAGTGTAGGCGTAACAGGATACAAATTACAAGGTAGTACTAAAGAAGCAGCATTACAATTAATTGAAGATGCTTGCCTTATGGAAGAATCGGGTGCAATTGCGCTAGTTCTTGAAGCAATACCTAGTGATCTTGCCCAAGTAATTAGTGAAAAATTGTCGATTCCAGTCATAGGTATCGGTGCAGGAAAAGACACTGATGGGCAAGTATTGGTTTATCATGACATGCTCAACTATGGTGTTGAACGTCATGCAAAATTTGTTAAGCAATATAGTGACTTTTCAATTGGTATTAATGGTTTAAAACAGTACAATGAAGAAGTTAAATCAGGCGCATTTCCCTCTGAAACACACACGTATAAGAAAAAAATTATGAGTGAGGTAAATAACAATGACTAAAGTGATAACAACGGTAAGTGAAATGCAAAATATTGCTAAAGAATATAAGACACACGGACAAACGATAGGTTTTGTACCTACTATGGGTGCTTTACACGAAGGTCATTTGAAAATGATGGAATTATCATCAGAATTTAATGATGTAACTGTAGTGAGTATTTTTGTTAATCCACTACAATTCGGACCTAATGAAGATTTTGATGCATATCCTCGCCAAATTGATAAAGATGTTGAAATGATAGAACAAATTGATGTCGATTATGTGTTTTATCCAAGTGTAGAAGAAATGTATCCTGATGAACTAGGTGTAACACTTAAAATTGGTAAATTAGCACATGTACTTGAAGGTGCACAACGTCCGGGACATTTCGAAGGTGTTGTAACTGTAGTTAATAAATTATTTAATATTGTAAGTCCAGATTATGCTTACTTTGGTAAAAAGGATGCGCAACAACTGGCAATCGTAGAAAAAATGGTCAAAGATTTTAATCAGCCAATTGAAATTATAGGTGTGGATATTGTTCGAGAAAAAGATGGATTAGCAAAAAGTTCAAGAAATGTTTACTTAACAGTTGAGGAAAGACAAGAAGCGGTTCATTTAAGTAAGAGTTTGAAATTAGCACGTGAATTATATAATAATGGAGAACGCAATAGTTCAGTTATTATAGATGAAATTACTCAATATTTACTTGATTACACAAGTGGTCAAGTAGATGAAGTGGCTATCTATAGTTATCCAGAGTTAGAAGAACAAACTAAAATTGAAGGTCAAATCTTTATTTCATTAGCTGTTAAATTTTCAAAAGCACGTTTGATAGATAATATAATAATTGGAGCTGAATAAGTTGATAAGAACAATGATGAATTCTAAAATTCATAGAGCAAGGGTGACAGAAGCTAACTTAAACTATGTTGGCAGTATCACTATTGACTCAGATATTTTAGAAGCGGTTGATATATTACCAAATGAAAAGGTTGCAATCGTAAATAATAATAACGGTGCGCGCTTTGAAACTTATGTCATTGCTGGTGAAAGAGGTACTGGTAAGATTTGCTTGAATGGTGCTGCAGCTCGTTTAGTTGAAATAGATGATGTAGTTATAATTATGACTTATGCTCAATTAAATGAAGAAGAAATTAAGCATCATGCACCAAAAGTAGCTGTATTGAATGAACATAATGACATCATTGAAATGATACATGAAAAAGAAAACACAATTGTTTAATAACAGTGATAATTAAATATATAAATGCAAGTCCTAACAAATTAGTATAATTTATTGTTAGGACTTTTTAAATATTAATAAATAAAATAAAAATAATATAGAATAGGGTGTTGAAATGTAATATAATCTATCTAAATAGTTATAGTGGAGGAATTAAAAATTCATGAAATGTCTTAATTGTGGTCAGAATCATCAACCAGAAGATCGATTTTGTGTTCAATGTGGTGCAGAAATAATTAAACCAGATGAAGCGACACAAAACGTTCCAACAGCATCTACAATGACAGAGGACCAACAACTTCAAAGTACTTCAAAGCAATCTCAGAAAAAAGATGATGTTAATAATGAACGTCAATTATATAAAAAGACGACATCGGTTCATCAAACAACGAGAAAGCGATCTACACTTGAAGAAAATGACTCATTTGTTGAAGAAATAACAGATGATAATATGTCATCGATGGAAAATTTCTTTAAAGATTTACAAATTGAAGGTAAAAAATTCTTCACCCATGTATTTAAATCTGTGGATGATATTTTTGAGAATCAAGTCACATTTAATTATCGTTTTTTATTATCATTAGTATGTATAGGAACGTTGTTGAGTACTTTACTAATAATCATTTTATCTTCAGATTTATTTTTATTTATGGCAAGCAGCTCACCTTTAAAGATAACTTTCTATATATTGATGATAATGTTAGGTAGTACAACTTTATCAATTGGCGTGTTGTATAGTGTTTTGAAAATAAGTTTAAATACGAAAGTCCAACTTCACAAGGTCGTGTCTGATTTCATTGTCGTTAATACGTTTTCAGTCATAACATTATTAATAGGATTGATATTAGCTATACTAGGCGTAACAAAATTAGCTATCATTATCTTAGTTGTTGCTAGTGTTTTGTTATATATCATTTCACCGTCATATATTTTGGCTAAATATAGTGTTATGTATAGTACAAAAATCGCAAGCATATATAGTATCATTATCTATCAATTGGTAATGACAATTTTAGTTTATTTATTAGGTCATATGATTATAGAACAATTAATCAACGATTATCTTATGAAATTATGGGATAGTGGTTTTAATGGCTTACTGTAAACAATGCAAGAAACCTATGTATATTAATAATGATTACTGCACAAGATGTTATCATTCTATGTTAGCTACAAAAAAATATACAGAAAGATATTCGCATCAAATTCATGCTTCTCATGCGTCTAAAAGGTATCGATTTCGCAAACCTAAAAAACCATTGTCACTTATAATACTGGTACTTTGTTTGATGACGATCATATTAATTAGTATTTTATCTTTCTATAGATTAGAAAACGCACTAGATAAAAAGGTTCAATTATTTTCAGATGCAATCGATCATAAAAATACGGACCAATTGATTGAATTAGTAATATCCAATAATCAACAATTAACAAATGAAGAAGCTAAGGCATATGTATCTTTGATCAATTCATTTGGTGGTAATAAAAAATTCTTACATCAATTAACATCGGCAGCATATCATTTAAAACAAAATAAATGTAAAACACAAGATGTTGAATTAGAAGGAGTGACAATCTTAACGATACATCAACAGATTCATTTATTCGGTTTGTTTAAAAACTTTCAATTTGAAATACCACGATTTAACTTTACATTAGATGCTAAAGATAATGGTAAATTGACATATCGTTTAAATAACAAAAAGTATAATGTTCGTTTAGTAAAAGGTCATATCGTTAGTTTAAATGCTGTACCTTTAGGTGAATATAAATTAGACGCAACTAAAAAAATCGGAAATCGTACATATGACGGCAATATTATTTTTAGTTTGAAAAAATATGGTACTTTAGCTAAAGAAGATTTTAGTGAAAAAAGATTTAAAGTAACAACTAAAAATAGTTATATGTTTAATAAAATGGATTTAGTTATTAATGATAAAAATGTTGGTAGATTAAAAGACTATATTAATTATGGACCTTTTAGTGGAGAAGATGACTTGCTTGTTTATGGTGTAGGTTATGTAGGGAACCAAGCATTTAAATCAAATGAAGTGAATGTACCATCTATTAATAGTGATGAAAGTCCTGTTAATGTTGTTCTTACATTTAATGAAGCAGAAGTATTTAGTCAATCTGATCATCAACTAAATAAGAAAATACATAAAAATAAATAATAACAATTAAGAACCTGGGACATATCTTTTAGAAAAATGGCTAGTAAATGAGTTTATCAAAACTCGTTTACTAGCTTTTTTATTTACAATATATCGTATTTTTGTGTGACTTTAAATTAAAAAATAAAACGCTTTTTATATTAGGACTAATTGTGTTACCAACTACTTACTATCTATTAAAAAATATTTTTTTAGTAAAAATATCTATTAAGGTATTTGATATATCTAAAAATATAACAAACTTTATTAAAGGTTTTTAAAAATATTTGAAATTTCATAGAAAACAACATAAATAAAATGTTATAATTTGCAAAGATAAATAATAAAATACTGGAGGTACCATTATGAAATGCCCTAATTGTGGTCATCAAATCGAACAAGATGATGTATTTTGTGGAGAATGCGGCACAAAAGTTAATCGTCAATCTAATGCAGTTACATCAGCAGAGGACGATATTAAACAAGCTGATTCTCACTCAAATAAACAACAGGCCACTCAATCAACTCATAATAGCACAATGAATTCTACTAGCAATGCCTCACATGAACAATCACAATCAATGAATCAAAGTAATGCATCTGCAGAAACTCACGCAAATCACAATCAATACCAACACTCACAACCTAACAACACACAACAGCAATACCAAAATCAAAACCCAAACCAGAATCAAAATCAAAATCAAAATCCAAATCAGAACCAATACCAGAATCAATATCAAAACTATAATCAAAATCAACAGTACCAACAACAACCACATCAGTATCAACAACAAACAAATCAGTTTAGTGAACAAGCTAAAGAAGTGACTCAAGAAAGTAAAGGTTTCTTCAAAAGTGCTTTTGTAGATCCTGATAGAGAGATTAAAAGTACTCATACATTCAGTTTTAAATTATTAGGTTCACTATTAGCAATTGGATTAATCGTACTTGCAATCATTCTTTTCTTAGTTATTCCAGAAGAAGTATCTTTATTTACTTCAGAATCCAAAATCGTGTTCTCTATTATTATTAGCTTAATTATTCTTTTAGCTGCAATTGTAGGTACAATATTCGGAATGACAAGATTAGTTGTAGTTCAAGCGATACCATTTAAAAAGGTATTTTCTGATTTCATATTAATTAATAGTGTCACAGTTGCAATGTTACTTGTATCTATCATTCTATTAGTTATGGAAGCATACACATTTGGCATGGTTGTCTTAATGTTATCTTTCGTTATACTTGTAGCTTCTGGTGTATATTTAATTGCGAAATATAGTGGTATTAACTTCACTAGATTTTCAAGTTTTTATGGTATTGTTATTTACTTAATTGTTATTTTTATCTTGATGAGAATTTTCGGAGAAGTAACACTTTCAAGTATTTTAGAATCATTTGATGAAACAAGAGATTCATTCTTTAATAACTTATTCGGTGGAGGTAGTGGTTATTAATGAAATATTGTAGTAATTGCGGTAAACCTTTACGCCAAGACGTTAAAATTTGTACTAATTGTGGGGCACCAGTTAACACATCTCAGGATTCACAACAAAATTCTCACAATCATACTCATTCACAACAACCTAACCAAGGTTATAATAATGCATCTATGTATCAACAATATGAACCACAACCGAAGAAAAGTAAGAAAAAAACAATATTAATCATTGTTATAGTTGCAGTTGTTTTAGCAATGTTAATTGCTATCTTTGCAATTTTAAAACATCAATTTTCACCTGAAAAACAAGCAGACCAAATCGCACATGCAGTTAAGAAAGATGATGCAAAAGGTCTAGCTAAACAAGTGACTTCAGCAGATAATAAATTGAGTGAACAAGAAGCACGTGCTTATTTAAATTACCTCAAGGCTGAAGGCGACTTAACTAACGTAGCAAACCAAATTGAAAGTAATACGAAAGAAGTTGAGCACGGTAAATATCATAGTTTATCTGTTAATACAGACGATGATAATGTATTAAATATTGAAAAAGACGGCAAAAAATATTTATTCTTTAATAACTATAAATTCAATATTCCACAAAAAAAAGTATATATTGAACCTACTGATACCGGTGATATTACTTATAAATTTAATGGGGAAAAACATCATCTTTCTGTTGATGAAGCTGAAAGTAAACCAATGGGCACGTTCCCAATTGGAGATTATAATTTAAAGGCCTCTAAGAAAATGGAAGGTAAAACATTCGATGGTGCGATTAACATTACTATGAGTGAGGAAGACGGTATTGCGAAAGAATCATTTAGACAAAAGCGATTCAACGTAACTACTGAAGGTGGTTCAATGTTAGATGATATTAACATCTATGTGAACGATAAAAATGAAGGCGATGAATCTGATACATTTGGTCCTTATGATCCTGACGAAGATGTCATCGTATATGCACAAGGTACTTTAGAAGGTGAAACATTTAAATCAAGTTCTGTAAATGTTTCAAGTGCTAGTGAAGAAGATAATGGCGTATCAGATGTAACAGTCAAATTTGATGAAGACGCTATAGATGATTATTACGATAAGAAAATGGAATCAGACGACGATGATGATGACGATGATAGTGACAGTGATTCAGAAGAAGTAACTCGTGATAACGTTATCGACAAAGTTGAGTCATATGAAGGACATACATTAGATACAGATGAATATACGTACAAAGAACCTGAAAAAACAGATGATGGCAAATGGGGATTCTCATTTGAAGATAAAGATGGTAATTTAGCAGGTTCATATACTGTAGATTCAGATGACGGTTATGTAACTGAATATGATGAAGACGGAGAAAAAGTAGGTTCTGGATACTAAAAGTTCCAGAAAATAATTAATAATAAATGACCACCCAAAAGGAGAAATCCTTTTGAGTGGTCATTTTAATATATTTATTTTGTTACGGGAATGATTAGTTGAGAATCGTATTGTCCGCCAGTGTGAATATGATGATGTCCTTTATTTACTGTTTCGTTATGTTCATAACGTGTACTCATACCAGGTGTACTATTACCTTTTACTACTTCGCTTCCTTTTACAACAACTTCTAGAGTTTCACCTTGTTTAAATAATGTGCCTGAAGGTAGTAATTCAATTTCTACAGGAACGACTTCACCATTATTAAGTTTTAATTCTTGTTCATGTGTATGCCAAGGTTGAGCAATGGTTGATTTTTCTTGATCTAATTCGCGATGTGAAGCACGTAACCAACCAGTTGCAACTTGACCATCTTCAATATGGTTAAAGTCAGGGAAGTGCACTTCATTACCACGACGATCTAATTTTTTAATACCTGCAAATAAATCCATATCGTCTGTATCATCTGTACTTACCCATAATTTTAAGTTCATATTACCTACTAATTCTGTATCTTTATCAAATGTATAACTGAAGCGTACTTCGTCTTGTTCATTTTCAGAATCATAACTAGTTGTATTTTCTTCAGAGACAGCATTTTGATTTAATGTTAATTCTTTACCATTTAAATATAGAGGAGTATATTCAGTATTTGGTAATGGGAATGATGTTGCTATTTTGAATTCACCTCTATAGAATTGGTCTCTTACTTCATAAGTGACAGTTGGTGTGTCTTACCAATCATTATCTTCTTCTTTTAGGTAATAATCGAAGAACGCTTTTTGACGTTCAAGATTTTCTCTAGCATAATAACTTTCCCACTCTTTACGACCATGGATATATAGCCATTTGTCTTCTGAGCTTGCTTGTTTAAATCCTTCAAATGAACCACGATTGTGTAAACCTTGAGTTGACCAACTTGCACAAGCTAAGATAGGTGTTTTGATTTGATGAAGTGGTGCTTGGCGTTGTTTCCAGAAATCATCAAATAATGGATGGTCTTTTTGAGCTTGAATTAAATCTTCAATATTTGGATTATCTGTCCATCTCGCAAAGATTCCTTGAATCCAGAAACGATAGAATCCTGTATCTGGAATACCACCGTGGAAAGCAACTTCACGATACATATCGTTTAAACCTTCCCATGGAATCATAGCTTTTAAATGAGGAGGATTTAATGACGCAACCCACCATTGTGTAACTGCAAGATATGAAACACCATTAGTTCCGATATTACCATTACTCCATTCTTGTTGTGCAGCCCATTCAATCACTTCATAGTAATCTTCTGCTTCACGTTTTGACCATGGAGATAAGACACCATTTGATTTTGAACTACCTCGCAATGCAACTTTGATAACAACATAATCTTGAGGGACCCAGAAACCTGGATCTGGTGATTCTTCAGGCGTGAAGCTTGAAGTAGGTATAGCGCCTAATGTTGGCCAATTAGCACCCATATTAGTTATTTTTGGTTTGTTATCTTTACCATACGTATCTGCAGACATCACTACTGGGAATTGACCTTCTTTGTTAGGACGGAAAATATTCACATATAAATTTTCGCCATCTTTCATTTCAACAGTAACATCTTTTTCCATAATCATTTCTTGATTACCAAATTGTACACTATCTACAACAATATGATTTAAACCTTCTTTAACATCGCTAACATCTGTAACAGTTAATTTTGGATTTCCTAATAAATTGCTTGTCATATGAATCATCCTTTACATGATTTCTTTTTCTTTACACCTTCATGATAAGAGGTAATAATCAGAATTCCAATCATCAATGTCCTTAATTTGTGTAATAACCAACAAACAACGTATACTTGTTGTATAGAGATAAAGGATGTGACATTATGCCGCAAGATCGACGCATTAGAAAATCACAGCAAGCAATCAGACAAGCATTTATCGATTTATTGCATAAACAGGAATTAGAACAAATTACAGTTCAACAAATTTCAGATTTAGCAGACGTCAATCGTAGTACATTTTATACGCATTACATAGATAAATATGATTTATTAGAACAAATGGAAGATGAGCAGGTTAAAGAAATTAAAGTATTTATTGAAGAAAATGATGTATATAGTAATAAAGCAATATCAGCTGATAATATACGTACGATTATGGAGTTTTTAATTGGTAATATAGAAGAGAATATGTCGTTTTATCAACTTATGTTTAATATTGGTAAGGATTCCAATTTGCATGAGAAGCTATATGAACTTATCACAGGACATTTAAATCATTTTAAAAACGACAATAATAAAATTGGTAACATACCATTTTCTTATTTTATGAGTTATGTATCTGGAGCGGGGCTTTCATTTATACGTCATTGGGTAGAGGATCCTAACCGTATATCGAAAGAAGAATTGATTCAATATTTTTATGATATTGTCAATAACGGCCCAGCTACAATAATACAACGAGAGAAATAATAAATGAGGCAGAGACATAAAGTTCTTGAACAAGAGAAAAAAGGTAACTTCTATTGAAATAATATAGAAATTACCTTTTTATCTATGAGATTTTGTTTTAAACACTGATTATGAAATTGTACAAATAAAGATTTTGATAAAGCATCTACTTTGGAGTTTACTCTAAATCGATTAATCTTTATACATAAGGATTCCATTAATTTAGTTTAGTGATGCTTATTAAATTATACGAAAGTGCCTTATTTTTTAAATATTTTAAGTAAAATTACATATAAATACGTAGTATTTATGGCGAGACTCCCGAGGGAACAGTGCTAGTTGAAGACCTTAGAAATACTCACAGATTTATCTGTGCTGTATTTCTGGCTGAAACTGTACCCTGGGAAAGAGAGCCATACAATACGAAGTATTGGGTATAAAGAAAGCACTAAGATGATTAAAATAAATCACCTTAGTGCTATTATTTTGGGATTTATGTTCCAGCCTGTTTATTATTACCTATTTACTGATTCGTTGCATTATAATCTTGACCATGTAACATCCATCTTACGCCATATTTATCGTTGAAGACGCCCATTTTACCGCCCCAAAATTGTTCTGATAATGGTAGTTCAATATTGATAGACTCATGGTCTTTAATTTTATCGTAGAAAGCTTCTACTTTTTCAGTTTCTTCTTTATCATTAACATCAAAATCAATTAATAATGAAATGCCGTTATTGATTGGTTGAATACGTTCGAATGAATCTGCACCTAAAATTTTCACACCAACAATTTCAAATTCTGCATGCATAGTTGCTTCTTTAGCTTGTTCTTTTGTCATTCCAAAATGTTCCGCTTGATCTTCTCCGACTTCTAAACGTTTAATATTCATCGCACCAAATACTTCTTCGTAATATTTTAAAGCTTCTTTAGTGTTTGGAAATGCTAAATAAGGTGATAATTGAGTCATAAAACTGCTCCTTAGTCTTTTATATTATATTGCTAACAACATCATACAATGTTCTATGTTAAATGAATACAATTAAGTATTAATGTCATTTATATTTGACATTAATACATGTGTCATATATATATTAGACATATACTAAAATTACTAGTTGAAAGGGGTATTCATATGAGTCAGTTGAATGAAAAGTTATTAAATTGGATTACTAATACATCAACTGAAAAAGATGAAAGGGAGAGAACGCTTTTAAATCAAAAATTGGCTACTACATTTATAATTACTTATATTGGTATGCCTATTTTGTTACTGTCTAACCTAATCATTGATGCGTATCACCAAACAATTTCATTAAATACAATATCACTATTCATTTTCTTTTTTATAATTAATGGCGTATTGTTATATAAAACAAAATCTGATGAACTAAATAAAGATAAAGTTTATTCACCAGAAGAATATAAAAAATTAGTGAATAAATATCGAATTAAAAGTGTGATTTTGATGCTTTACTTCGGAAGTGCTATGTTTCTCTTAGGTTTAATCATAAAATATTTACAGCATACAAGTATTCAATGGGGTATGGAAATTATTACTGCTATTATTGCGGGTATTGTATTTGGTGGATTTATGTATGTTTATCAAGTAAATAAAATCATGAAAGAATATTAAACTTAATATTGAATTAAATAAAATAAAAGTAATTTCTCTGAGAACACTCTTTCATTATCGATTTATTGTATAATATTCATAAATTATATAATAAATAATGAAAGGAGTGTTTTCTTTTGATTGAAGCGGGCGACATTTTGAGAAAAATGAAAAATCAAAAGGTAAACTATGACAAAGTGTTAAGGAAAATGATTCAACAATGGGAAAGGGAAAACGAGCGCCCTAAAATTTTATTACATAGCTGTTGTGCGCCATGTAGCATATATACTTTAGAATTTTTAACACAATATGCTGATATCGCTATTTATTTTGCTAATCCCAATATTCACCCTAAAAATGAATACTTAAGACGTGCCAAAGTACAAGAAATGTTTGTTCAAGATTTCAATAAAAAGACAGGTTCAAATGTGAAGTATATTGAAGCTGAATATAAACCACATGAATTTATGAAAATGGCTAAGGCTAAAGGGTTAACTGAGGAGTCTGAAGGTGGTCTAAGATGTACTGCTTGTTTTGAAATGAGACTTGAATTAGTAGCAGAAGCAGCTATTAAATATGGTTATGATTATTTTGGTAGTGCGATTACATTATCTCCTAAAAAGAATGCACAATTAATTAATCAATTAGGGATGGATGTGCAAAATGTATATAACGTTAAATACCTACCTAGTGATTTCAAGAAAAACAAAGGTTATGAACGTTCTATAGAAATGTGTAATGACTATAATATATTTAGACAATGTTATTGTGGATGTGTCTTTGCAGCAATGAAACAAGGTATTGACTTTAAACAAATCAATAAAGATGCAAGTGCATTTTTACAACAATTTTAAAAATACCCAGAGTTAAAAGGCGAGAGCCTTAACTCTGGGTATTCTAATAAAGTTAAATCATTTTATGAATGAAACGTATAATTGCCATAATGGCGATAACTAACATAGCAAGGAAAGAGAATAGTTTAAAGCGTTTATTTTCTTTCTTTACTTCTTTGTCATCATTTTCCATCATTTCTTGTAATTCGCGTTCAATTTCTAAATCAAGATCTGTTTTGCGATAACCATGTAGCCCTTTACGTTCATCTTCTTCGTTACTTTCAGCCTTGCTATTGTTATCGATATTATCTTGTTGCGTTGAATGATTCATATCTTTTTCTTTTGTTTCTTCTCGCACTTTAAGAATGCCTCCCATATTCATGACACATAACATTGAGTAAGTTTTAATTTATAACTATCTATGATTACTTTAATTTATATCCTATATAAAAGACCTATACAAAGTAAAGATATTATACTATTAACTGAATTATTAGTACGCTACTTTGCATCTAATCCAATAATATCACTAATATTTTGATAATCATTTTGTTTTAAATACTGAGCGATTTCTTTATTTATTTTCTTAGTTAGACCTGGACCTTCTATTACAAGAGATGAATAAATTTGTAGTAATGAAGCTCCATTACGTATCATTTTAATTGCGTCTTCAGAACTAAAGATGCCACCAGTACCAATAATTAGTAATTCTCCATTAGTTTCTTGGTATGCTAATTTAACTAATTTTAAATTACGTTCAAATAATGGACGACCACTTAACCCACCATCTTCAACACGATTGGCTGATGTTAAACCATCACGTTGACGTGTCGTATTCGCAAGAATAACACCGTCAAAATGTTCTTTAATAGTTGGTAAGAGTGATTTTAATCCATTTTCATCCATGTCAGAAGTAAGTTTTAAGAATATAGGTACATTAATTTCATTTTGTGCTTTGAATGTTTCTAAAGCACTACATAACATTGAAAATTCATCTTTGTCATGAAAATTTTGTAAGTTCTCAGTATTTGGAGAACTGATATTCACAGTGAAGAAATCCACGTCATTTTTAAATGTATCTATAACTTTAATGTAATCTTGGTAACGGTTATCATAAGAAGTCATTTTATTTACACCAACGTTAAGACCGATTGGCGTATGATAAGCATGACGTCGTAAGTTACTAAGTGCTTTATTCATTCCAATATTATTAAAGCCCATACGGTTAATTAAAGCATCGTCTTCTAATAATCTATACATACGAGGTTGAGGATTACCAGGTTGTGGTTTTGGCGTGATACCACCTAATTCTAATGCACCAAATCCAAGGTTTTCTAAAGCTTTAGGTACTTCACAAGATTTATCATAACCAGCGGCAAGTCCAATAGGATTTTCAAATGTGATACCATGGATATTTTGTGAAAGAATTGGGTTTTGATAATCGAATAATTTTTTCATAATAGGTAATACATATGACTGTTTTTGTGTGATTTTTAGTGCATCAATTGTTAATCCATGTGCTTTTTCAGGTTCGATTTTGAATAATAATGGTTTGATTAGTTTATACATATTAACGCTCCTAGTTCATTATATTTGAGGCTTACTATCCTCAATTTAATATATTTGAAACTTTTCCTTTTAATAGACTAGCACTTTCATATTAAATTTCCTAGTTAAATTATAAAAATTTAAAAAATAGTCGAACTTCTAAATAATGATTCATTCACATAGGTGACATACTTAAAGATTAAAAGTGATATATTTAGGAAATATAATAAGTATTACAGATAAATGGAAGGTGAGATAATGACAATAGATTGGAAAGAACAATTACCTCTAGATTATATTAAAGATATAACACCTGTAAGTGGTGGGGATGTTAACGAAGCATTTAAAGTTACTACACAGCAAGACGACACTTTTTTCTTATTAGTCCAACGAAATAGAAATGAATCTTTTTATGCTGCGGAGATTGCAGGTCTTAATGAATTTGAAAATGCTGGCATTACTGCACCAAAAGTTATCGCAAGTGGGGAAATTAATGACGATGCTTATTTATTATTAAGCTATTTAGAAGAAGGTACTAGTGGAAGCCAAAGAGAATTAGGTCAATTAGTTGCTAAAATGCATAGCCAACAACAAGAAGACGGTCAATTTGGTTTTCGATTACCTCATGAAGGTAGCGATATTTCATTTGAAAATACATGGACAAATTCATGGAAAGAATTATTTATAGAACAACGTATGGATCACATTAGAGATGAATTATTGCGCAAAGGATTATGGAATAAAGAAGATAATAAAGTATATGAACAGGTCAGAGAAGTAATGGTCAACGCCTTAGACAATCACCAAAGCAAGCCATCATTATTGCACGGTGATTTATGGGGTGGCAATTATATGTTCTTAACGGATGGTCAACCAGCTTTATTTGACCCAGCACCATTTTATGGCGATCGTGAATTTGATTTAGGTATTACGACAGTATTTGGTGGGTTTACACAAGAATTTTATGATGAATATGAAAAGCATTATCCATTAGCTAAAGGCGCATATGAGCGTTTAGAGTTTTATAGATTATATTTACTTATGATTCATTTATTAAAATTTGGCGGTATGTATGAAGGTAGTGTTAATCGCTCCATGGAAACAATATTAGGATAAAGAAAAAACACGCGTTGAGAAGGTAAATCTCAACGCGTGTTTCTCTATATATTCGACGCTACGTATAAATACATAACATTTTATAACTAGATATTGTCTTTAGTTTAAGAATAATTTTAGTTATTCCACATTTTTAATAATACTTCTGCAAAGCCTTCAGGTTTTTGAACGTAACCTAAGTGACCGCCTGGAATATCAACAATTGGTAAACCAATTTGTTCATTGATATAGAAGTTCACATCTTGTGGGAATGAACCTTTAGAGTCAGTACCATTTAATAAAGTAATTTTATCTTCATGTTTTTTGAAATCGTCTAAAGTAATATCAGAATGTGTATATTGACGGATTTCATATTCTACCCAGAACATTGAACGTTGATATTGCTCTTTTTTAGCTTCTTCTGATTCAGGTTGAGCAGTCATCATTTTAGCATCAATAGGTGCAATTTTTAATGATTCAGCAAAGTCTTTCATACCAACTTCTAAACCTTCAGTTAATACTTTGTTTACGATATCATCATTTTTGTCTTTCCAATATTTACTATCAGGTAAGAATGTGTTGATAGGTGGTTCATGGAAAGCAATTTGTTTAACGATTTCTGGATAATCTTTTAATACGTGCATAGCAACGATTGAACCAGAGCTTGAACCTAATACATATACTGGCTCATCACTTAATGATTGTGCAAGTTCTGCAATATCTTTAGCATCACGTTTTACACGATAATCATCATCTGGGTTAGCAGCTGATTCAGGTAGTGGCTCTGTTAATTCACTTTCACCATAGTCACGACGATCGACTGCTACAACTGTAAAATGATCTTTAAGTTGTTGAGCAAGTGGCATAAAGATATCACCAGTACCATTAGCTCCTGGAATGAAAATTAATACAGGTCCTTGTCCGATTTGATGATAGCGTAATTTAGCACCTTTTAGTTCTATAGTATTCATATAAAATACCTCCATTTATTATTAACAATGATTATTGGAATATTATTCTAATCCTAATAATTTAGCACCATTTGTATAACTTACTTTCTCTTTTTCTTCGTCAGTTAAACCTAATTCATCTAAAAATACGCCTAAACGTTCAGGTTCGATATATGGGTAGTCAGCAGCATAAAGGATACGGTCGATGCCCATTTCTTTTTTAACTAAATCAAATTGAGGTTTAGTTAACATACCACTTGGTGTTACATAGAAATTATTTTTGAAATAATGACTAACTGGTTGTTGTAAATGATCTGCAAATAATGTGTCATCCATACGTTCTAAGAAGAATGGAACGAATTCTCCCCAGTGTCCAATAATCATATTTAAGTTAGGATAACGATCGAAAACACCAGATAGTACAAGATGAATAGCATGGATACCTACATCAACATGCCAACCATAACCGAAACAAGCAAATGTTGCAGCAGTTACTTCTGGATAATTACCTTTATAATATGCTTGATATACATCGCTATTAACAGGAGCTGGATGTAAGTAAATTGGTACATTTAAAGCTTCAGCTGTTGCAAAAATGCCATCATATTTGTCTTGATCTAAGAAGCCGTCTTTAGGGCGTCCCATAATAAGCGCACCTTTGAAACCTAATTCATTGATACAACGTTTAAATTCTTCAACAGCTGCTTCAGGTTCGTTAATAGGTAATGTAGCAAAACCGACAAAACGGTCTGGATATTCTTTAACATATTCAGCTAAAGTGTCATTAGCTTTTTTACAAAGGTCAATTGCTTGTTGTCCTTCTAAGTTAGAAGGTGCGCCGTTACCATATGATAAAACTTGCATTTGAACATTTTGTTCATCCATAAATTTGATACGTTTATCATGGTATTTAATTTCATCAGCATCAGTGAAACCAGACTTTTGTTCTAAACCTTCAAGCATTGTTTTCATTGGTACGCCATTAGGATCAGCAGATGCTGCTTTCATTGTTTCTTTTTGAATCTCATCGATGACATAGTGTTCTTCAAAAGTAATACTTTTCATTATAAAATCCTCCAATAGAATGTATGTTATTTACATCATTTGTTATAAAGTTTTTAGTTCTAACTTTCAAAAGTTTACCAAGGCATTTTGCCATCAGCATTAATAAATGTGCCAGTTGGTCCATCCGCATCAATTGTTGCTAACTCTACAATTGGTTTAATACCTTCTGTTGCTGGTTTAGCATTGTTACTAAAATCGCCAACTAAGTCAGTATTAGTAGAACCAGGATCTGCAACATTGATTTGCATATTTGGTAAACCTTTAGCATATTGAACAGTTAACATAGTTACTGCAGATTTAGATGAACAATATGCTAATGAATTAACATGATATTCTTGAGTATTTGGGTCAGTGACCATACCAAATGAACCCAGACCACTTGTGACATTAACGACAACTGGTTGTTCAGATTGTTCTAATAATGGAACAAATGTGTTCATCATTCTTACAATGCCAAAAACATTCGTTTGATAAACTTTGTTCATATCTTCAACTGTAATATCAGCAGGTTTAGCAAATTGACCAGAGATACCTGCATTATTTACTAATACATCTAAACGGCCTTCCTGTTCTTTGATATAATCAAATGCTTTTTTAACTGATGTATCATCAGTGACATCTAATTGAACAAGTTGAGCACCAATTTGTTGTGCTGCTTCTTGTCCACGGGATTCATCACGCGAACCGATATATACTTTATGACCTTGGTCGATAAGTGATTTAGCTGTTTCAAAGCCTAGTCCTTTATTTCCACCTGTAATTAATGTAATTTTAGTCATTTGTTGACACCTCGTCTGTAATATATAGTTTGATTAAATAGTCTCTAATTGATTCGTTTGAAAGACCGCGCTTTTCTTTTTGTAATTCAAAAGAATTGGTAGATAAAGATTTAAGTAACATATCTACTTTAAATGTTGTCCATGGTGTACTTGTATTATTGCCAAGAACTTCATAATAAAACTTAAATAATTGTAAATAAATGTCGCTATTGTAAAAGTCATTTTTATCTGTTGTGTCTTCAATACAATGTAATAACTCACTATTATTAGATTTAAATGTTAAAAAGATGTCTAGTGAATCACTAAAAATCAGTTGTTTATCACTGTTCTTGTTTTTAACTTCATACATTTCGTTGATAATGTCAGTAAAGTCATGTGCAATGATAGTTGCACATAATGCACTTTTATCTTTGAAATGACGATACAATGTTCCCATTCCAATATTTAAGTCTTTTGCGATACGATTCATACTTACTTCTTGAACGCCATGTTGGTTAAAGAGTTCAATTGCTTTTTTCTCAATACGCTGTCGATTTTCTAGGGCGTCTTTACGCAAATACATCACCTTCTTAAAATAAGTTTGTTGACAAACGGACAACTATCCGTTTATTATAAAGCCTATCATATAAAAAGACAAATAAAAGAGATGTAGATGTTTTAATAAAAGGGAAGAGTGATGTAGATGTCATTAAATAAAGAACAAAGACAAATTACAGCTAAAGAATTACAAGAGCATTTTGATGAAACGACTTTGAGTTTGAAAAATATAGCAGATGAAATGAATATTTCAATTAATGAGGTATCTCATGTATTACAGATGAAAGCACCAAACAAATTGTTTGGAAATCATTTACATCAATTTATTCATTTAGTATGGGATATAAGAGATTTAATGAATGAAAATATATGGCATATGGGTAAATCACCTAAAGAATACACTTATTTAAAAGGTGAGAAGGAAGATTATTGGTTTTTACAACAGTAATAAAGGAGAGAAAATAAATGAAAAGTATTCTAGTTATTGGAGCTACAGGTAAACAAGGTAATGCAGTTGTAAGACAATTATTAACTGATGGTTGGCATGTACGTGCTTTAACTCGTAATAAACATAATGATAAATTAACTTCTATTGAAAGTGATCAACTTGAAATTTTTGAAGGTGATTTGAGTAATCAACAAAGCTTAGAAGAAGCAATGGAAGGACAATATGGATTATATAGTGTTCAACCAATCATAAAAGATGATATTGAGGAAGAATTAAGACAAGGAAAAATGATTATTAAATTAGCTGAAAAACAACATATTGAGTATGTTGTGTATAGTACAGCAGGCGGTGTAAATAGAGATAGAACAGGACCCCATTTTGAAGCGTTAGCTGAAATGGAAAATGAACTGAAAGCATCATCATTAAACTTCTCAATTATTAAACCATCATTCTTTATGGATAACTTCCTTAGAATTGCTAAGAAAGAAGACCAACAAATAACAATACCTGAGTTTATCAATCCTGAAGTTAAATTCGCAATGATTTCTTCAATTGATATTGCGAAAGTTGCTGCTAATTTATTTAAAAAAACAGAACAATATAATCATCAAGCCATCGAAATTGCGTCAGATGAATTAACTTTAAATGAAGTGGTTAAAACATTTGCAACTGTCACTGGTCTACATACAGAAATTAAAGGTGAATTTGTGAGTGGTACAGCTGAAAGAAGTTGGTTAGAAGATAAAGGATATGTGGTTGATTTTGAATTAATGAATCAAATTAACCCTGATAAACTATCTCTAGCACAGTGGATTGAACATGTACAATTTTAAGTAGAAATATTGTTGCGATTTAAATTAACCAATTAAAGGAGCCGAATTTATGATTAAATCAATGTGGTTTAATTTGCATGTGAAAGATTTGAATAGAAGTGAAGCATTTTACCGAGCTTTAGGTTTTGAAATTAATCATAACCCAGAGATGTTAGATAAAATGGTAGGGATTAAAATAGGCAATACGATTGTTATTTTAATTGAAAATAATCACTTTGAAGCGGTTACTAAAGATACGGTAACTTCTAATGCGAATGAAACAATTATTTCGTTAGGTGTTAATACGAATGAAGAAGTAGACCAACTTATCGAAAGCGTCGAATCAGCAGGAGGTACTATTTTAGAAAAACCTTGTGTTAAGCAAGGTTATTATGGTGCAATGTTTGCTGATCCAGATGGCCATAAATTCAATTTTTTAGTTTGTTAAATAACAAAGGCACTTAGTTTCCATTTGGAGACTGAGTGCCTTTTTAAATTTAGTTATTCATTTTCTTGAATGTTGCCATATTCTTTTCGCAAATCATAAACTTTGTCTGGTGTTACATCTTGACCAAGTGGATCAACGACTTTCATAGTTGAAAATGTATTTAACACTTGTCCTCTGATCATTTTTAAATAATCTTGTCTAAGCGCTTGTTGTTCTTGTTTTTCTTCTACACTCAATGTTTGTACTTTTTCTTTATTTGCTAATTCATTTATTCTGTTTAAAATTTCCATTATTAATTCCTCCTAAATTTGGTGAGTTGGAAAGTAGGATACTATATACGTTCCAACTTCATTGATGATATCTTTTAGTTGTCTGTCTTTATTGATAAATCGTAATATTATATGGTTTGTACCTATTGTTTCGTATGCTTTTAAAATTTCAATTAACATTTTTCTACCTGTTCGATAGCCGCCTTTAATAGGTTTGACTGTCTCATTAGGATTACTAGATAAATCGACGAACAATATATTTATGAAAGGTTTAAAAATTTCATTATCTTTATGCCATTGTTCTACCAGTTGCTTTTGATCTTGAAAATGTTGAGCATAAAATATCCAACCGTCCATATTTTGTTTGAGCCATTCTATAGATTGTTTAGAGTATCCAGTACCTAACATCGGAATGGCTTTATTTTTAGGTAAAACCTGTAGTCCTGATTCTTCACTTAATTCAAATATAGCATTTGAAATGTCAGGCGCATTTGACTGCCATAATTGTCGTAGCGACTTAATAGTTGTACGATATCGTTCTGATAATTCATCTTCATTCACTTTAAAAGCTGGAAATTCAAACGATCGATCACCTGTAGCCATACCTAATAATAGTCTTTCGTGGGATAAAATATCGAGAGATGTAGCTGCCTTAGCTAAATGGAGGGGATGACGTAATGTAGCAACAATACTTGCTGTGCCAAGAGATATTTTGGAAGTATGGGCAGCTAAGTAAGTTAAAAATACAAATGGGTCGTAATTCTCGGTTATGTTACCTAAATATTTGCTATATAACGGATTGTCCCTTACAAATAGGCTTGAGTAATCCAACTCTTCAGCTAATTGAGCTAATTCAACTTGTTCATCGATATTAATTTTTTTCTGGTTTGGCTGATCGAACGGAATAGATAAACCTAAAGTTAAATGCTTATCTTTGAATGTCCGCTTAAATCCCTCGTGATCCTCTATTGTTGTCATATCATTCCCTCCAATCTTTTTTTATTTAACAACACATATTATCTATGCAACATCTGTTGTTTAAATATAATATATACCTTAATTTGAAAAAGTGCAAACAACATGTTTATAAGTTTGTTGTTTAACTAACACATTTTAAAATATGTTGCCTTATAGTAAAAAATCTATTCATAAATTAACGTTTTAGAACGATTTTTATGAATAGATATATAGGTGAACTTTGAATAAGAAAATTATAAATGCGCAACATGGTGAATAAGGAATGGAAGATTTTTCTCTATAAATACTTTAGCAGTTTGTTGACTTGTATTAAGCCAGTGTTTACATAAGCCACATAGACCAGCCGATAAGAAACTAGCACTGTTGACGAGGATGTCTCGTTCATGATTAGGGTAACTATTTTCTAACATAATCGTGAATATATCTTCTAATTCTTCATTAATACGTTGATGTGCTTGGTTACAAAATACGTCTTGATTTAACTTGCAAAAATTTTGAACATCTACCATATAATCACAGATAGTCATAAATAATTGTGAAAGCACTTGTTCATTTATAAAATCTGAAACCTTCAATGTATCGTTTAAATCTTTAAGAATGGTTACTGATAGTGAATAATCCAAAATATCATATTTATCAGTGAAATGGGCATAGAAAGTAGCTCTATTCACTGTTGCTTCGTCAGTAATATTTTTCACGGTTAATTGTGAGAATTGTTTTTCTCGGGATACGGTTTGAAATGCTTCAACTAATAGTTTTTTAGTACGTAAAACTCGTGGATCTATTTTAGTCGTATTCATCTTTTTACCTACCTAACATGTGTTGTATATCTTTATTAAATTATCTTGCTAAACTATCGTGATGTCAAAGTATTAAGCTAAATCATTTTTAATATTTGATTGTAATTTGAAAATGAGGGTATGTGTAACTTTATAGTAGAAATGAAAGATTATATTAAACAAAAAATTATAGTTAAGCAATGACCGGAATGGGGAGACAATAATGGCGGATAAATTGCAACGTGAGTTAAGTAATAGACATATTCAATTGATTGCTATTGGTGGTGCAATTGGAACAGGTTTATTTTTAGGAGCAGGTGAATCTATTCATTTGGCTGGTCCTTCAATTTTACTTACATATATTATAGTAGGTTTTGTATTATTTATGTTTATGCGTGCAATGGGAGAAATGTTATTATCTAATCTTGGTTTTAAATCATTTGCGGATATCGCTCATAAACATATAGGTCCATTGGCAGGATTTATTGTAGGTTGGACATATTGGTTAACATGGATTATTTCTGGTATGGCCGAAATTACAGCTGTAGCTAAATACGTAGATTACTGGTACCCGGCTATGCCGAACTGGTTAACGGCGTTATTTACATTACTAGTTCTCATGTCTTTAAATTTATTCAGCGCTAAATTATTTGGAGAATTGGAATTTTGGTTTGCTATTATTAAAGTTTTAACAATTTTAGCATTAATAATAGTAGGAATTGTTATGGTCATTTTTGCAATGAAGACGCCATACGGAACAGCTAGTGTATCTAATATTTGGAGTCATGGTGGTATATTCCCTCATGGTGCATCTGGCTTTTTCATGTCATTTCAAATGGCAATCTTTTCATTTATAGGTATTGAATTAATAGGAATCACAGCAGGTGAAACTAAGAATCCTCATAAAACAATTCCTCAAGCAATCAATAATGTACCTTATCGAATTTTGATTTTTTATATTGGTTCTTTAGCAGTTATTATGGCTGCGGTACCTTGGAATCAACTTAGTCCGTCAGATAGTCCGTATGTTAAATTATTTGGGTTAGTTGGTATTCCTTTTGCGGCAGGACTTATCAACTTTGTAGTATTAACTGCAGCAGCTTCAGCTTGTAATAGTGGCGTGTTTGCCAATAGTAGAACAATGTTTGGATTATCTCAACGTAAACAAGCACCTCCTATATTAGGAAAAACAAATAGAAATGGTGTGCCTTATTATGCGATTTTAGTAACATGCGGATTGTTAAGTATTTCTGTTGTACTTAATGCCATCTTTAAAGATGCAACGAAAGTATTTGTATATATTACAACAGTTTCTACAGTATTAAATATCGTAATTTGGTCTATTATTATGATTGCTTATATCGGTTATTTAAAACAAAATCCAGAGTTACATAAACAAAGTCAATACAAATTACCAGGCGGTAAGTGGATGGCTTATGGTATTGTTACATTCTTTGCATTTATATTTATTATTTTATTAATTAACAATAGTACAAGAATAGCAGTTATTATTGCGCCATTTTGGATGGGAATATTAGGTTTAATGTATTTGAGATATAAGAAAGAATCTAGAAAAGCAGAAATTGTAGATGAATAATTAAAACAAAAGCATTTAATGAGTTAATGAAAGGTAAACTCATTAAATGCTTTTTATTGATTTAGTTATTTTTTAGAAGTTTCATTAATACATTAGCGTGATTATATTGAGTATCCTTTGCGGCATATAATAAAATAACATCTTCCTTACTTGATGACACAAAGTCTTTAAGATATTCAAAAGCTTCTTGTTGTTCGCTATTTTCACGTAATTCTTTAGCATACTTTTCTGAAAACGCAGCGTATAATTTAGGTTCATGATTAAACCATTTTCTTAATTCAGTAGTAGGGGCCACTTTTTTTAACCATTCGTCTAATTGTGCATCTTCTTTAGAAATACCTCTTGGCCAAACACGATCAACTAACACACGCTTACCTTTAGCAATTTGCTTATCATAGATGCGTTGACATTTAACAGTCATCGTATACATCTCCTCTTTTATTTGTAACTTTAGCATAACAATCATAATGGCATAAAGATGTTAAAAAATGATGAAAATTTAAAATAATTATCTGAAAATTCTAAATAATATGGTATAATACTAGCTATAGTCTTAATTGGCCCAACTTTACACAACAAATGATTGCATCAACGAATACCAACACACCTTAGATTTCATCATGTGTATAGTTAGTTCAATTAAGGCTATTTGTCTTTTTTTATTGTAATAGATTATTGGAGGCGCTAGAAATGACAACATTGAGTAAAATAAGACCAAAAGATTTTATATTCAGAGTGTTATCTGGGGTAGCAGTAGGTATTGTAGCAGGTTTAGTACCTAATGCGATATTGGGAGAAATATTTAAATATTTCTCCCAATATCATCCTATTTTTAAAACATTACTAGGTGTTGTTCAAGCAATTCAATTTACTGTACCAGCACTAGTAGGAGCGTTAATCGCTTTAAAATTTAATTTGACACCATTAGCTATGGCAGTAGTAGCAAGTGCTTCTTATGTTGGAAGTGGTGCTGCCCAATTTAAGAATGGTACATGGGTGATTGCTGGAATAGGAGATTTAATTAATACAATGATTACTGCATCTATTGCGGTATTGTTGATTTTGTTAATAGAACACAGTGTAGGTAGTATGGCTTTAATTGTATATCCAACATTTATAGGGGGCATTGCAGCAACAATCGGTGTATTAATCCTACCTTATGTACATATGATTACAACTGGTATAGGAAATATGGTAAACAGTTTTACAGAATTACAGCCTGTATTAATGAGTATGTTAATTTCAATGGTATTTAGTTTCATTATCATATCGCCGCTATCAACAGTAGCGATTGCCATAGCGATTGGTATTTCGGGTATAGCGGCTGGTTCCGCATCTATTGGTATAGCAGCTACAGAAGCGGTATTACTAATTGGAACTAGCCAAGTCAATCGAGCGGGTGTGCCAATGTCTATTTTCTTTGGCGGTGTGAAAATGATGATGCCTAACATGGTGCGTTATCCGATTATTATGCTACCAATATTAATTACAGCCGCAGTTTCAGTGATTACTTCAGGAATTGTAGGTATAGCAGGTACAAAAGAATCAGCAGGATTTGGTTTTATAGGTATGGTAGGTCCAATTAATGCATTTAAATTTATGGGACTTGATTCTGCTTGGTTGAGTTTATTGCTTATAATGATTGCATACTTTATCGTTCCTTTCCTTGTAGCATGGATTTTAGATATTCTATTTAGAAAGGTATTTAAAATTTATAGTAATGACATATTTAAATTTTTAGCATAATAAGTAAAAACAGGTTTCTTTCATTTAATAGTAAAGGACCTGTTTTTATTATGCTATACTTTATAAAATTTCATTTTTAATCAAAGGGTGGGTATTATGAATAAAAAAATAGAAGAATTAAAGTTAAAAGCAGCAAGTCTGACTCGCCAAACTCATGAATTAGGCATTCCAATTATGATTTTATTTGAAGGTATGCCGGCGTCAGGGAAGACACGCTTATCCAATGAACTATTACTGACTTTTGATGCAAAATACACACAATTCATCTCTACTAAGTCACCACAATATGAAGATTTAAGATATCAATTTTTACAAAAATATTGGAACACATTACCTCAAAAAGGACACATTAACATATATTTTAGAAGTTGGTATTCTCATTTCTTAGATTATAAAGAAAACGGTATTAAACAAGCATATTATAAAAAAAGTGAGAAACTAGTTAATCAAATCAAAAGTTTTGAAACAATGCTACAAAATGACAATTATGAATTAATTAAGTTTTATATTGAAGTGAGCGAAGAAAAACGACAAGAACATATTCAACAAACTAAAGACAATCCATTAATGAAATGGAAAGTTCAAGAATATGAACAGGTCATCCCTAATGAAACGTATTTAGCAGAAATGAGAAAGTTCACACATAAAGATAACCAATGGGAAGTCATTGATTATACACAACGTGAAGTCGCATTTGAAAAAATGTACAAACATATAATAGAAAGATTAGAAAACGCGATTAAGAAATCAAATAGACAGCAAGCTAATAAAGACGGTGCATTTAGCAAAGATTTTTCGACTAATATGTTTGATGTTAAATTCGAGAAAATTTCTAAAAAAGAATATAAAGAGATGATTGAACCTTTACAAAAACGTATGAGAGAAATTCAATTTGCATTATATGAAAGAAAGATTCCACTTATTTTAACTTTCGAAGGAATGGATGCAGCTGGTAAAGGTGGTAATATTAAGCGAATTCGAGAAAAGTTAGATCCTACAGGTTATGAAGTAAATGGTATCAGTGCACCAACCGATGTTGAATTAGCTCATCATTACTTATGGCGCTTTGCTAAAGAAATGCCTAAAACAGGTCACCTTGAAATGTTCGATCGCAGTTGGTACGGCAGAGTGTTGGTAGAAAGAGTAGAGGGGTTTGCCGATAAAGAAGAATGGAAACGAGCTTATCATGAAATTAATGAATTTGAAAAAATGTGGACAGATGAAGGTGCGATTCTTTTAAAATTTTTCTTGTGTTTAGATAAAGATGAACAACTTAAGCGATTTAAGGATAGAGAGCAAGATCCAAATAAACAATGGAAAATAACGGATGAAGATTGGCGTAATCGTGATAAATGGGATTTATATTTAGAAGCAAGTCATGACATGATTAAATATACTGATACTAATTACGCACCTTGGTTCATTGTGCCTGCTGATCATAAGAAGACTGCAAGAGTTGAAGTGTTGAAATATATTATTAGACAATGTGAAAAAGTATTATGGGGCGTTAAAGACTATTAAACTAATTCGGATTACAAAATAAATATAGTTTGTGTTTAGATGAAATGATTCAAATTAATGAAAAAGTTTGGATATTTCATCTATTTTTATGTTAAAACTAACCATTTTAAATTTTTAGAACTATTACAGTTATGTAACTAAAATGCAATCTGTAATATTACGATAAATGTAAAAGTTGAGCAAAACTCTTAAAAATCTAATGTAATATAAGGGTTTGTGATGAAATTTTAAACTAAAAAGTTTAAGTCTTTATATTACAAGGACGACATTTATATTTCAAAGTTACAAAACGAGGTTTAGTTTGTAATTTTTTGTAAGGAACGTGTAATATACAAAGCCGATTTTTATGGTATAGTGAATACCGTCGAAAGTTAAACAAAAACATTTTCAATATTGCACAACGAATTTAATACAAGAAAACATATAAAAACAAAAAACTTTTTGGAGGATTTTTCAATTATGAAGAAGACATTTATCGCATCAACATTAGCATTAACTTTAGGAGCAGCAGGTTACGCAGTATCAGGTCACGAAGCACACGCTTCAGAAACTACTAACGTAGATCAAGCACATTTAATCGACTTAGCTCATAACCACCCAGAACAATTAAACGCTCAACCAGTTCAAGCTGGCGCTTACGACATTCACTTTGTAAGTGGTGGATTCGAATATAACTTCACTTCAGACGGTACAAACTTCTCTTGGAACTACCAAGAAGTTGGTTCAAACGCTTCAACAACTCAAGCATCAGCTCAAACATCAAATACTGCAGCTCAATCAGCTGACTACACAACTTCTTATAACCAAGAAGCTAGTACTCAATCAGTAAGCTCTAACCAACAATCAAGCAACACTAACGTAGAAGCTGTTTCAGCTCCAACTACTTCTTCAAACAGTAGTTCAAGCCATAACTACAGTACTAAAACAACTTCATACTCAGCACCATCAACTTCAAGTGCTTCAACTTCAAGTGCTTCAACTGGTGGATCAACTAAAGCTCAATTCTTAGCTAATGGTGGTACTGAAGCTGCATGGAACGCTATCGTTATGCCTGAATCAGGTGGTAACCCTAACGCAGTTAACCCAGCTGGATACAGAGGTTTAGGTCAAACTAAAGAATCTTGGGGTTCAGGATCAGTAGCTAGCCAAACTAAAGGTATGCTTAACTATGCTAATAGCCGTTACGGTTCATTAAGCAGTGCAATTGCTTTCCGTCAAAGCCACGGATGGTGGTAGGATTCAGTTTATAACTGGAAAGAACTTCGAGTTATAAATGATTGAGAGGATGACTATGTCATCCTCTTTTTTTATGTCTTTTTTTATTTAGCTTATTAATTTTTTACAAAGTTTAATTAAAAATTTTAATTCATTTGGTGTTTAGAGTTTAAATAATGATAATGAGGGAACATGTTCTAAAACGTATGTTAATAGGTGATAAAATAGTGAAGGTGTTGTTATGTGTTTGAAAATTATTAAAAAGACCTTGAAATTAACTGTTTTACATAGTTTGTATTGGTTTTCGATTCAAATGACATTAGCACACTTTGGAACTAAAATACCTAATTCATTTTTTGAAAAAAATGGGCATATATTTCGTATATACTCTTGGGAAAATAATGGTAAATTTTGGAATAGAATTTTAAAAGTAAACCAATGGAAGTACTTGATACCTGAAGGAAGTAAATTAAATTCTCATATATATAATAAGAATTCAATAGAAGATTTAAATATTGAAACATTAAAACAACTTGATATTGAAATGAAAAGAGCAGAATTGATTCATTGGTTGTCTATAATACCAGTTATTATATTTGTGAAATCTTCTAGATACATACAAATAATCAATTTAATCTATGTATTATTTAGTCATATTCCTGTGATCTTAGTACAAAGATATAATCGTCCAAGATTAGAAAAGTTAATTCGTTTAATTTATAAAAGAGGTTAAATACATGACTGAAAATACTAAAGTGGTTGTTATTGGTGGTGGATTAGGTGGTATATCTGCTGCAATTAGAATGGCACAAAGTGGTTATGAAGTATCATTATTCGAACAAAATGAACATATAGGAGGTAAAGTCAATCGCCTTGAAACGAAAGGGTTTGGTTTTGATTTAGGACCTTCTATATTAACTATGCCTCAAATTTTTGAACGTTTATTCGAATATAGTAATAAACATATGGAAGATTATGTAACAATTGAAAGATTACCATTACAATGGCGAAGCTTCTTTACAGATGGTACATATATAGATTTATATGAAGGAATAGAACAAACATTTTCAAATAATGACCAACTATCTTTGACTGATAAAGAAGAGTTACAAAATTATTTAGAGTATACACGACGTATACAGCGAATTACAGAAAAAGGCTATTTTAATAAAGGGTTAGACAAATTAAAAGATATTATAAAATATCATGGGCCTTTACGTTCTTTAAAAGAGTTTGATTATTTTTCTACTATGCAACAAGCAATAAATCAACGTGTTAGTAATCCTAAATTAAGAGATATGTTAGGTTACTTTATCAAATATGTAGGTTCATCTTCTTATCATGCACCAGCAGTATTATCAATGCTATTTAATATGCAACAAGAACAAGGTCTATGGTATGTTCAGGGCGGTATACATCGACTCGCTCAAGCATTGGAACAACTTGCTATAGAAGAAGGGGTTCAAATTCACACTAGTGTATCTGTTAAAAATATAAAAACCTATCATGACGACGTAGTAGGAGTTAGATTAGCAGATGGTAGATTTTTTGAAGCTGACTATATTATCTCTAATATGGAAGTTATTCCTACATATAGAGAATTATTACATTTTAATCAAAAACGTATTGATAAATTAGAAGGCGTATACGAACCGGCTAGTTCTGGATTTGTAATGCATTTGGGTGTCAGTAAATCTTATCCTCAGCTACGACATCATAATTTTTTCTTTTCCAGTAATTCAAAAAGAAATTATGAAGAAGTATTTGATCAAAAAATATTACCTCAAGACCCAACGATTTATTTAGTAAATACGAATAAAACTGACTCAACTCAAGCACCTAATGGTTATGAAAATATAAAAGTTTTACCACATATCCCATATATTCAAGATAAACCTTTTAAAAAAGAAGAGTATCAAATATTTAGAAACATCGTATTAGATAAATTAGAACGTATGGGACTAACTGATTTAAGACAGCATATTATATATGAAGATTATTGGTTACCTGAATATATTGAGCAACATTACCGTTCTAATAGAGGAGCAATATATGGTGTTGTAGCAGATAAAAAGAAAAATAAAGGTTTCAAATTCCCTAAATGTAGCCAATATTTTAATAATTTGTACTTTGTTGGTGGTTCCGTCAACCCAGGAGGCGGTATGCCTATGGTTACTTTAAGCGGACAACAAGTAGCAGATATGATTAATCTGCGCGAAGGAACTAAAGGAGAAAAATAGTGAGAATTATTCAATATATTATTACTGTTTTTACAACGGTATCAATAGTGTGTGGTCATTTTATATATAATCATAGATATAGATTGAACCATCAGAAAACAAATAATAGCCATGATTTGAAAGAAATAAATGGGAGTAATCCAATCATAACTATTATTATTCCTGCTAGAAACGAAGCTCATAGATTACCACAATTACTGGAATCCTTATTAACGCAAACTGGAAATTTTAAAGTGATTGTCATGGATGATGGTTCTACAGATGACACAGTCAACGTTGCAAAAGCATATCAAGTTGAGGTTCATCAAGTTCAATATTCCATTGAAGATAAATGGCGTGGTAAATCACGTGTATGTTATGAAGGAATGAAGTATTGTAATAGTAAATTAGTAATGTTTGTGGATGCAGATGTAGTATTTGAAAATAACGAAGTCATTGAGAAACTTATTCATACTTATCATCATCAAGACGATAAAGGATTACTAAGTGTTCAACCTTATCATAAAACACGTAACATCTATGAAAATTTATCAGCAATTTTTAATTTAATGACTGTAGTAGGTATGAATCACTTCTCATCTTTAAAGAAACAGAAGGACAATAATATAGCATTTGGGCCAATATTGTTAACTAACATAGATGACTATTTAGCTACTAATGGGCATCTGAATGCAGAACACAGTATTATTGAAGGCTTTGCACTTGGCCAAGCTTATCAACAACTCAATTTACCTGTCACACTTTATGAAGGAAAAGTCAACATTCATTTTAGAATGTACGAAGAGGGGTTGAATGCATTAGTTAAAGGTTGGACCAAGCATTTATCTGTAGGTGCTAATCAGACAGAGTCACGCATAATGTTTGCTATAATAATTTGGCTATTTGGTTCTATAATGACTAGTTTAGGAATAATATTTAGTTGTATTTATAAACCTATTTCAAAATTTAAAATGTTAACGCTATACTTTATCTATACAATTCAGTTTATTCAATTGCATCGACGTGTTGGTAATTTTTCTAGGATATTGTTATGTTTACATCCATTACTATTTTTATTTTTCTGTAGTATTTTTGGGAAATCATTGTGGCATACATATATTTTGAAAAAGGTTGAATGGAAAGGTAGACACTTTGACATTCATTAAAGTGAATAGTATTAAAGCAACAGGAGGTCAAATAATGACAACGATTAATGAAAGTTATAAATATTGCCATCAAATTATGAAAAAGTATTCTAAAAGTTTTTCTTATGCGTTTGATTTATTACCTGAACGTGAGAGGCGTGCGATATGGGCAGTATATGCAGTATGCCGAATTATAGATGATAGTATTGATGAAGAACAAGACCCTGAAAAGTTACAAGCTATTAAAGAAGATATTCAATTAATTGAGGCACAAGAAGTTCAGTCAATTGATCAATTCAAAAGTGATGAGCTTATTATGTTAGCTTTTTTAGATGCGTCAAAGCAATACAAAATGGAATATCAATCATTATATAATCTTATTCATGCTGTATCAGAAGATGAAGATTTTGAAATGTTTAAAGAAGATAAAGATTTGATGGGATATTGTTATGGTGTAGCTGGCACAGTAGGTGAAATATTGACACCCATTTTGACTGAACATCCTGTTGAAGAAACTTATGAAGTATCGAGACAATTAGGAGAAGCCTTACAATTAACTAATATTTTACGTGACGTTGGTGAAGATTTTGAAAAAGGTAGAATTTACTTTAGTCAATCAATGATTCATCAATTTGATGTAGATATAAAACATGTCTTCCATAATCAACCTACACAAAATTATATTCAATTATGGGAACATTACGCTCAAATTGCAGAAAAAGATTATCAATATACTTTAGATCATTTGGAAGTATATAAACCTGAAGCAAGACCAATTATAGAATTAGCAGCACTCATTTATAAAGGGATTATTGATGAGGCACGACAGCACGATTATTCATTACATCGTCGAGTTTATGTTTCTAGAATTAAAAAATTAAAAATATATAGACAGATTAAAAATAAATATCAAGAATAGGATGAATGCGAATTGAATATTGCTGTAATAGGTGCAGGTGTAACTGGATTAGCCTCGGCAGCTCGACTAGCCGCAAAAGGACATCAAGTCACACTATTTGAAAAGAATAATAAAATTGGTGGACGAATGAATCAATTTACGAAAGATGGTTTTACCTTTGATATGGGTCCCACTATTGTAATGGTGCCTGAAGTATACAAAGCAGTGTTTGAGGATTGCGGACAGCGTTTTGAAGATTACGTTGAAATGGAACAATTACGATACATTTATGACGTCTACTTTGATAAAGATGACAAAGTACGTGTACCTACTGATTTAGCTGAATTACATGATACGTTAGAACAGATTGAACCAGGAACAACACACGGATTTATGAAATTCTTAACTGATATTTATAAACGATATGAGGTTGCGAGAAAATACTTTTTAGAACGTACATACAGAAAACCATCTGACTTTTATAATATGACATCATTGATTCAAGGATATAAATTAAAAACATTAAATCATGCTGACAATTTAATTGGACAATATGTAGATAATGAAAAAATTCAAAAATTACTTGCGTTTCAAATGCTGTATATTGGAATAGATCCTAAACGAGGTCCATCGTTATACTCTATTATACCGATGATTGAAATGATGTTTGGCGTTCATTTCATAAAAGGTGGAATGTACGGTATGGTTAAAGGATTACAAAAGTTAAACGAAGACTTAGGTGTCGATATTCAATGTAATGCAGATATTGAAGAAATTATTATAGATCCTAAATATAAGACAGCAGATGGTGTCAAAGTAAACGGTTTGGTCCAGCGTTTTGACAAAGTATTATGTACAGCTGACTTTCCTTATGCAGCACAAGAATTAATGCCTAAACATGCACCTGTTAAAAAATATCCACCTCAAAAGATAGACAAATTAGATTACTCTTGCTCTGCTTTTCTAATGTATATTGGAATAGATAAAGATATTACAGAAGATGTGTTATTGCATAATGTCATATTTTCAAATCATTTCAGACAAAATATTGAAGAGATTTTTGGCGGTGATATATCAAAAGATCCTTCATTATATTTATATGTACCAAAAATAGGAGATCAATCATTAGCACCAGAAGGTCAAACAGGGCTATACGTTCTTATGCCAACGCCAGAACTTAAAACAGGACAATTAGAGTGGGATAACGAAAATTTTATAAATGAAGTTAAAGATATTATTTATCGTAAACTGGAAACGATTCCTACATTAGAAAGTATTAAGGAACACGTCATATCAGAAACGATTTTTACTCCAGAAGATTTTGAAAGTAAATTTAATGCTAAATTCGGTACTGCATTCGGTTTAATGCCGACATTATCACAGAGTAATTACTTTAGACCACCTAATGTTTCTAAAGACTATCAAGATTTATACTTTGCAGGTGCAAGTACCCATCCGGGAGCAGGCGTACCTATCGTATTAACTAGTGCTAAAATTACAGTTGATGAAATACTTAAAGATATAGATAATCAGATTTAAATTAAAAGTTAGCGGAGTGTAATAACTCTGTTAGCTTTTTTTGATTAAATCATCTAAAAATTTAGAATATTGACAATATTTTAACGGTTGATAAAATGAATGTACTAATAGATGATTATAAAAATAGTTGAATAATGTATAAAGGGGGCGTTTTAAGTTGAAAATGTCGAATCGATTAGCGGCTATCCCTGAGAGTTATTTTGGAAAAACGATGGGACGTAAAATTGAACATGGACCATTACCATTAATCAACATGGCTGTTGGTATTCCAGATGGAGAAACACCACAAGGTATTATTAACCACTTTGCTGAAGCATTAAAAATACCTGAAAATCAAAAATATGGTGCCTTTCACGGTAAAGATACTTTTAAACAAGCTATTGTAGATTTTTATCTAAGACACTACGGGGTCGAATTAGATAAAGATGAAGAAGTATGTATACTATATGGTACAAAAAATGGGTTAGTTGCATTACCAACATGTCTAGCAAATCCAGGTGACAACGTCTTATTACCAGATCCAGGATATACGGATTATTTGGCAGGTGTGATGCTAGCTGACGCTAACCCAGTTCCATTAAATTTAGAACCGCCGTATTATTTACCAAATTGGGATGCAGTGGATGCGGAAATATTAGAAAAAGCAAAGTTAGTTTATTTAACCTATCCTAATAATCCTACAGGTTCAACTGCTACGAAATCAGTGTTTGATGAAGCAATACAAAAATTTAAACATACTGATACCAAAATCATTCATGATTTTGCATACAGCGCATTTGGTTTTGATGCTAAAAATCCAAGTATTTTATCTTCAGAAAATGGAAAGGATGTAGCAGTAGAAATCTTTTCATTATCTAAAGGATACAATATGTCAGGATTTAGAGTTGGTTTCGCAGTAGGTAATCGTGACATGATTCAAGCTTTGAAAAAATATCAAACACATACAAATGCTGGTATGTTTGGAGCGTTACAAGACGCAGCTACTTATGCATTAAATCATTATGATGACTTTTTAGAAGAACAAAATGCCACATTTAAACGAAGACGAGATATCTTTGAGAGTAAATTAGAGGAAGCGGGAATACCATTTGTTCATTCAACAGGAGGCATTTATTGCTGGTTGAAGACCCCACCTCAATACGATAGTGAAGCGTTTGAACAGATGTTATTAAAAGAACAATCAATTTTAGTCGCACCTGGTATACCATTTGGTGACAATGGAAAGTATTATGTCAGACTTTCATTAGCATTATCTGAAGAACAACTTGAAACAGCAGCAAAACGATTATCAACATTAACCAATTTATATGAAAAATAATGTGTAGGGGATGTTAGTATGACTAAAATAAAAATAATGAGTGTACGTGATGAGGATATTGTCTATATTGAAGATTGGGCTAAGAAGAATAACGTTGAATATGAACTATCACGTCATCCTTTAACAGACGATAATATAGATGAAGTAGAAGGATTTGATGGACTATCACTTTCACAACAAATACCTATCTCTGAAGAAGTATTTGTGAAGTTAAAATCATTTGGTATTAAGCAAATCGCTCAAAGAAGTGCGGGATTCGATACGTATGATTTAGAATTGGCATCAAAATATGACATCATTGTTTCCGATGTACCGTCATATTCACCTAGTTCAATTGCTGAATTTGCAGTGACGCAAGCAATTAATGTAGTAAGAAACTTTAACGCAATCCAAAATAAAATGAACGTTCATGATTTTAGATGGGAACCTTCGATATTATCAAAATCAATAAGTGAATTAAAAGTAGCAGTAATTGGAACAGGTAGAATTGGAAGTATTGTTGCCAAGATTTTTGCACAAGGATATGATTGTGAAGTTGTAGCGTATGATCCGTTTCCAAATGAAGGTAGTGAAGAATATGTAACTTATCAACCTACATTACAAGAAGCAATTGAAGGTGCAGATATAGTGACATTGCACGTACCTGCTACAAAATATAATCATCATTTGTTTGATAAACATACATTTTCTCATTTTAAAAAAGGAGCTGTATTTGTAAACTGTGCTAGAGGCTCATTAGTAGATACCAATGCATTATTATCTAGTATAGATAGTGGACAAATCAAAGGAGCTGCTTTAGATACGTATGAATTTGAACGTGGATTATTCCCTAGTGATCAACGTGAACAACAGTTTAATGATCAATTATTGCAACAATTAATTGATAGAGAAGATATCATTATTACGCCGCATATTGCATTTTATACAGATGCTGCAGTAAAAAATTTAATCGTTGATGCATTAGATGCAACATTAGAAGTACTACAAACTGGAACAACACACTTACGAGTAAATTAAAAATGGGGGGATTGAGACATAAACCCCAAAATAAAAGCACTAAGGTGATTAAAAATAAATCATCTTAGTGCTTTATCTATACTCAATGCTTTATTTGAATTATTTAACGTCGTAGCCTTGATCTTCAATAGCATCTTTCATGTCTGATAATTGTACTTTATCTTCATCATAATCGACACGTACTTGACCTTTGTCTAAATTAACTTCTGCTGCAGAAACACCATTGATTCTTGCTAAAGCAGATTCAACTGCATTTTTGCAATGATCGCAACTCATACCTTCTACATTTATAACTTTTTGTCCCATTTTTTTTTCACCTCTATAATTTAATGACTTAATTTCATTTTATAACTAAGTTGCATGACTTGAAAGTAAATGCATACCAATTAGTGTTGAAATTATTTTATAATACGTTTTAATCTTAGTGCATTTGTGACTACACTGACAGAACTAAGTGCCATAGCAGCCCCTGCAATCCAAGGGGCGAGTAGGCCTAATGCTGCAATAGGGATGCCGGCTATATTATAACCAAATGCCCAAATTAAATTTTGTCGTATGTTACGCATTGTTAATTGGCTAATGTTTAATGTTTTAGGCAGTAAGGATAAATCACCACCTAAAATTGTAATGTCGGCAGCTTCAATAGCAACTTCAGTTCCAGTACCCATCGCTATACCAATATTTGCTGTTACAAGCGCAGGCGCATCGTTAACGCCATCTCCAATCATGGCAACTTGTTTACCTTCCTTTTGTAATTGTGTTATATGTGCAGATTTTTCGTCAGGAAGTACATTTGCTATAACACGATCAATACCCACTTGTTTTGCAATAGCTTGAGCAGTATTATCATTGTCACCTGTTAGCATAACAACATTAATATTCATATCGTGTAATCGACGAATTGATTCAATTGCATTGTCTTTAATAGTATCTGCTACTGCTATCAGACCTTGATAAATGCCGTTAATAGCGATAAGCATGGCAGTTTTACCATTGCTCTCCCAATCTGTCATTTTAGATTCAATATGATTTGAGAGTTCAACATTATTTGATGTCATTAACTGGCGATTACCTACTAGAACTTGTTTTTGACTAACAGATGCTTCTATTCCATGACCAGGCAGTGCATTAAATGTATCTGTATTTATTAAGTTGATATTATTTGTTTGAGCATAATCAACAATTGCTTTTGCAAGAGGGTGTTCAGAAGCATATTCTGCACTTGCAAGTAATTGTAACGTTTCGTTATCACCCTCAAAATCAGTTACAACAGGCTTACCATTTGTAATAGTACCTGTTTTATCTAATACGATAGTATCAATATTTTGTGCTTGTTCAACGTATTGACCACCTTTAAATAAGATGCCTTTTTCAGCAGCACGACCAGTACCTACCATAATAGATGTTGGAGTTGCCAATCCTAATGAACATGGACAAGCGATCACTAGCACTGAAATAGCGGCTACAAGTGCTGGTTCAAATTGTCCGAAATGTACTAACGTAATCCAAATAATAAATGTGAGTAAAGCAATACCTATAACAGTAGGTACAAAATATCCAGAAATTTGATCTGCTAAACGTTGGATAGGTGCTTTAGATCCTTGAGCTTGTTCAACGACTTTAATGATATTAGCTAGTACGGTATCATTACCTACTTGAGTAGCTTGAATAACAATGGCGCCATTTTGATTAATTGTCGCACCAATAACTTTATCGTTGATTTGTTTATCTACAGGTATAGATTCACCTGTAAGCATAGATTCATCTATTGACGTTGTACCTTTTAGAATAATGCCATCAACTGGAATCTTTTCACCTGGTTTAATTAAAATATTATCATTTACTTGAACATCTTTTACAGGTATCATCATTTCTTTATTGTCTTTAATAACACGTGCTTCTTTAGCTTGAAGGCTTAATAGTTCACCTAATGCATTAGTAGTTTGTGTTTTAGCTTTCGTTTCTAAATATTTACCAAATAAAATTAAAGTAATTAACACTGCACTCGTTTCAAAATAAAGATGAGGCATTTGAGTTGTGTGATTGAGCCATTTAAACATTTCATAGATACTATAGAAATAGGCAGCACTCGTGCCTAATGCCACTAATACATCCATATTTGCGGAACCATTTTTAAGATTTTTATAGGCGCCTTTATAGAATTGCCAACCTATAATGAATTGTACCGGTGTGGCTAATATGAATTGGAACCATGGATTCATAAATATTGAAGGTAATGGCATATGAAACAAATGAACTAACATCGTTGCTAGTAATGGTATTGATAATATAGCAGCTATGACTAATTTAGTAAGTTGCTTTTTGAGTCGTTTATCTTTATTAGAATATTGATTTTGTCCTTCTTTTACTTTTGCATCATAGCCTAAATTTTGTATTTTAGAAATGAAATCATCGCTATTAACTACTCCACGATAATATTCAACAGTAGCTTGTTCGGTAGTTAAATTGACGTTGGCATTGATAACACCATCAATTTTATTAAGTACTTTTTCAATACGATTAGAACATGCTGCACATGTCATGCCAGAAATCGTTAATTCTACACTTTCTTTAACGACATCATAGCCTAAATGTTGAATTTCGTTAACGTAATCCTCAGTATGATATTGTCCTTGATGATCATCAATTGTTGCTTGCTCAGTTGTAATGTTAACTTGAGCAGTAACATTATCAAGTTTATTGAGTTTCTTTTCTATTCTATTTGAACACGCAGCACATGTCATTCCTGTGATATCTATAGTTGTTTTTTTGTTATTATCCATGTGAAAGCCTCCGTTTCTTCTCATCATTAATGTACCCCCTATAGGTATATAAGTCAAACACATTGTTTGCCAAAAGAAGAAAGTAAGACTAGATAATAAAAAAATCCCACACAAATATTTTAAGAAACATTTGTGTGGGATTTTATCATCTATATTAACAGCTAATATGCTGGAATTGTAGCTCTTATAAATAGAATGGATTTTTGGTTAACGAGTTAGAAAAAGTCTGAAGGGGAAAATTGTTTAAGATCAATATCTTTAACTTGATTGATGTCATAATTAGAAATATTTTCTAAGATTTGACCATCTTTTGCTTGTTGATAATAACGATCGGCTTCATTAATAACGTCATGAGTTTGGAAAGTTTTGACCACGCCTAAAAGTATAAGAACTGCGATTGCTGATTTTAAAATACGTTTCATGATATTGGCTCCTTTAATGTATTGGTAGAGTCTATTATAAAAAATATGTTGATAAAAAACATGAGGCTATAGTATTGATGTGAACTCGTACTTCAGTATGATTCTTAAAGAATAGCCCTATAAAGGTGTATAGGTAGTTTTATATGTAAGTTTATAGGGAAGGTGAATAAAGATTAGGAAAGGGGCAAAACTATGAACTTATTAGAATTTCATCAACAAATTAAAGGATATACGCAACCACAACAACCAGGTATTGAAGCTGACATGAATCCTAAACCAATTGCTGAATTAGACGAATATAAAGCAGCTGGAAAATTAAAAGGAAAAGTAGCACTTATTACTGGCGGAGATTCTGGTATTGGACGCTCTGTAGCAATTCTATTTGCTAAAGAAGGTGCTAATGTAGCTATCGGATATTATAATGAACATCAAGATGCAGAAGATACCGTTAATCGATTAAAAGAACTAGGTGTCGAGGCTAAAGCATATGCGCATGATTTAAAAGACGAAAAGCAATCACAACAACTTATCAAAGATGTTGTAGAGGATTTCGGAGGACTTAATATATTAGTTAATAATGGTGGCGTACAATTTCCAAGAGACCATTTTGAAGAAATTACGCCAGAACAAGTTAAAGAAACATTCCAAACTAATATTTTCGGCATGATGTTTTTATCACAAGCTGCCGTACCATATTTAAATGATGGAGATACGATTATTAATACAACAAGTGTGACAGCTTATAGAGGTTCAGGACACTTGATTGATTATTCAGCAACAAAAGGCGCCATTGTATCATTTACGCGTTCATTAGCTACAACACTTATGGAGAAAAATATTCGTGTAAATGCAGTTGCACCTGGACCGATTTATACACCTTTAATTCCTTCTACATTTGATGAAGATAAAGTTGAAAATCAAGGCGGTGGCACTCCTATGGGACGTAGAGGTCAACCAGCAGAGCTAGCACCTTCCTATGTATTTTTAGCTACATCTGCTGATAGTTCTTATATTACTGGACAAGTAATTCATGTTAACGGTGGAGACTACATGACAACATAGGAGTTAATATAGAAAAGAGTAATTGTTAGGGTGAAAAGATTAATGACTGAAAAGGAAAAAATGTTAGCTCATCAGTGGTATGATGCTAATTTTGATAATGAATTAATTGAAGATAGAAAGAAAGCTAAAGACTTATGTTTTGAATATAATCATACGAGACCTAGTAATGAAACAAAAAGACATGAGATATTATCGACTTTATTTAATGCAAAACTTGAAAATATAAGTATAGCGATTCCTTTTGATACAGATTATGGTTGGAATATTACCTTTGGAAAAAATGTATTTTTAAATACCAATTGCTATCTAATGGATGGCGGAGGTATCACTTTTGGAGATAATGTATTTGTTGGTCCCAATTGTGGCTTCTATACAGCAACACATCCATTAAAGTTTAAAGACAGAAATAAAGGTTTAGAATTAGCTGAAGAAATTATAGTAGGAAGTAATACATGGTTTGGGGGTAATGTAGCAGTTTTACCCGGGGTTACTATAGGTGAAGGCAGTGTTATAGGTGCGGGTAGTTTAGTGTCTAAAGATATACCGCCAAATAGTTTAGCAGTAGGTAACCCTTGTAAAGTGATACGTCAAATAGACAATGAATAAATAAATGAGATATAGTCCATAAGATCAATTTAGGTTATTCCTGAATATGATTTCTTATGGGCTTGTTTTTTTATAAAAAGTAAAATATAAGTCTTTATAAGTTGAGACTAATTTTCGTTTCTCTAATATTTTAGTTAATTTTTGAAATATTAAGATTTTTAAATGAAAGCGATTGCAAAATTACAATGATACATAGTAGAATGTAAGAAAGGTTGAGATAAAGTTGCATTAGCGTAACAGTAACATGATTAAAATAGCGCACTTATCTAGACCTATATGTAATTAAACAAAGGGTTCAACAACTCATTTTAATATTTCATAGGGGGTACGCAATAATGGTAGTAGATTTTAAAAATGAACCAGGAATTGATTTTTCTGTTCAAGCGAATGTAGATAAATTTAAAGAGACTTTAAAAGCAGTAGAAGGTCAATTAGGTCAAAGTATTCCATTAGTCATTAATGGAGAAAAGATAGATAAAAAAGATCAATTTGAATCTATAAATCCAGCTAATACTTCTCAAACTATTGCTAAAGTTTCAAAAGCAACAAAAGAAGATGTTGAAAAAGCATTTCAATCTGCTAACGAAGCATACCAGACATGGAAAAAATGGTCTCATAAAGATCGTGCTGAATTAATGTTACGTGTTGCTGCAATTATTCGTCGTCGCAAAGAAGAAATTTCTGCTGTTATGGTTTATGAAGCGGGTAAACCATGGGATGAAGCAGTAGGCGATGCGGCTGAGGGTATTGATTTTATTGAATACTATGCACGTTCAATGATGGATTTAGCTGATGGTAAACCTGTTTTAGATAGAGAAGGAGAACATAACAAATATTTCTATAAATCTATAGGAATAGGTGTTACAATTCCACCTTGGAACTTCCCATTTGCGATTATGGCTGGAACAACATTAGCACCAGTTGTAGCAGGTAATACAGTTTTATTAAAACCAGCAGAAGATACGCCGTTAACTGCTTATAAATTAATAGAAATTTTAGAAGAAGCAGGTTTACCAAAAGGTGTAGTTAACTTTGTACCAGGAGATCCTAAAGAAATTGGTGACTACTTAGTAGACCACAAAGATACTCACTTTGTAACATTTACTGGTTCAAGAGCAACAGGTACACGTATTTATGAAAGAAGTGCAGTCGTTCAAGAAGGACAAACATTCTTAAAACGCGTTATCGCTGAGATGGGCGGTAAAGACGCTATCGTTGTCGATGAAAATGTTGATACAGATTTAGCAGCAGAATCAATTGTAACATCAGCATTTGGATTTGCAGGTCAAAAATGTTCTGCATGTTCAAGAGCAATTGTGCATCAAAATGTTTATGATGAGGTATTAGAAAAAGCTGTTAAATTAACTAAAGAATTATCTTTAGGAGACACAACAGGCAATACATTTGTAGGACCAGTAATTAATCAAAAACAATTTGATAAAATCAAAAATTATATCGAAATTGGTAAAGAAGAAGGTAAATTAGAACAAGGTGGAGGCACTGATGATTCTACTGGATATTTCATTGAGCCAACTATTTTCTCTGGCTTGAAATCTTCAGACCGAATTATGCAAGAAGAAATCTTCGGCCCAGTTGTTGGATTTGTTAAAGTAAAAGATTTTGATGAAGCGATTGATGTTGCTAATGATACTGATTATGGTTTAACTGGTGCAGTAATTACTAATAATCGTGAACACTGGATTAAAGCTGTAAATGAATACGATGTAGGTAACTTATACTTAAATCGTGGATGTACAGCAGCAGTTGTTGGATATCATCCATTTGGTGGATTCAAAATGTCAGGTACTGACGCTAAAACAGGTAGCCCAGACTACTTATTAAACTTCTTAGAACAAAAAGTTGTATCTGAAATGTTCTAATACAAAATAAAGTAATAGTCAAAGACGTTGTGTAAGTCTATCTCAGATTTATGCAACGTTTTTTTATGAATTCAAGTGCAAAATTAATTTTATAAATATTAAGAAAAGATTGATGAAATATTAATTTTACAGAAAAATGATTAAAACATTTAAATAGTGATATATACTCAATAAGAACTTTTAAATATAAGGCTATTGGGAGGATTTAATCATGAAGGGTAGTAAGAAACTAAATCAATTATTAGAAGATAATGAAAAGAAATTAAAAAAGCTTTTTAAATACGATAAGAAAGAATCTTTGTCATTTACAAAAGAAGATAGAGAAAAAGTTGAAGATCAATATGGAGTTTATGTCATTTTCGATGGTAAGAAACCTATATTTGTTGGTCAAACAGGTGGTTATGCGACAGGTTATAAACCAATTCAAAAAGATTTAAATACAAAATTAGCTCAATATAATTCTAAATCTGATAGTGGTACAACTAAATTCAGAAAAGAACTTGCTAAAAATAAAAATGCAGATACTTCTGAACTAAAAGAAATGACTGCTGAAAATTATGGTTTAACATTCCAATATATTAAAGTTAAAGGGGAACCCGCTTTTATTAATATTTTAGAAATTCTTGCTTTAGAATATGCTAAAGAAAAGGAAATTAAACTTTATAACTTTGCTTAATTAAACAATGACAGCGTCTTATGAATTTAGGCGCTGTCATTTTACTTTTAAATTACTTTAAGTATGTGAATTATTTTTTTCTTCAATATATCGTTTATGATAATATCTAGATAATTTTATATCATGTATAAATGAAATAACAGGTCTTGCTGTCATTTGAATACTACCAATTACAAATAATATCGTACCCAAAGTCATAGTTGCATCACTAAAAAAGAAAAAGCTTCCTACCAAAAATACTAATCCCAAAATAATATCATTAATTTGATATATTGCTTTATAAAAATTGGTGATTTGATTAGCATGATCTTGTGTAGCTAGATCATATTTTTGATTATTAGTGTTTAAATGTAAGTCGACGCTGTTTTTATTGTTGTGGTGGGTAAACATAGGTAAACCTCCTTTAAATTCATAACATCAAATACCCTTATAATAATTAATAAAACGCATGAGTTACTATAAAGAAAGGAATGAGTCTAATGGAATATAAAACTTATTATGATTCACCAGTCGGGTTATTAGAACTTGTTAGCGATGGCGAATATCTTACACATGTACTCTATCAAAACCAACAATTAGAAGATGGTCGAGTTGAAAAAGATGATATAAAAGTATTTCAATTAACTAAAGAATGGCTTGATGCTTATTTTAAAGGGGATGTTCCAAACTTAAATATTCCTACTAAACCTCAGGGTACTGAGTTTCAACAATTTGTATGGCAAGAACTCGAAAAAATTGAATACGGGGAATTAACAACTTACGGAGATATAGCTCAAAAAGTAGCAACACGAATGAATAAAGACAAAATGTCAGCTCAGGCAGTTGGTGGCGCAGTTGGGAGTAATCCAATATCTATTATTATTCCATGTCATAGAGTTGTCGCTAAAAATGGAAGTCTTACAGGATATGGTGGAACAATCAAAAACAAAGTAAAATTATTAGAAACTGAAAAAGTAGACATGAGTCCTTTATTTGTACCAAAACATAGTACTAAACCATAAAAATACGTAATTTTTGAGCATTGAATATAAAGATAGCACTAAGATGATTTTCTTCCTAATCATCTTAGTGCTATTATTTTGGAATTTGTATTCCAGTATGGTTTATAGTTTATTATTTTGGAACGTGGTATTCACGAATATTGTCATTAATAGCTTCTAAATAGAAGATAGATTGATCATTGTCTACTGCATCTTGTTGTGCGTCAAATTCTAAATTATCAAAGCGATTGAAGAAGTTTTCATATTCTTCTACTGAAACTTCTTGTCGTTTTTCTAGAGCAGATTGATGACCTTTAGTATCTAATTGATTTTGGAAACCATCAACGACAGTAGCACTAAAGAACTCACCAACAGAACCTGAACCATAACTAAATAATCCGATTGTTTGTCCGCTAGAAAGGTCATGATTTTCTAATAATGATATAAGACTTAAATATAAAGAACCTGTGTAAATATTACCTACATAACGGTTATAATAAACGGCATCTTCATAACCTGTTCTTAAACGTTCTTGTGTTGTTTCATCTGCTTCATCGATAATTGATTCTAAAGCTTTTTTACCCATTTTGGTAAATGGAACATGGAAACATAGTGATTCGAAATCAGCTAACGATTTATTTTCACGTTTTGAATATTCATCCCAGCTATGTTGGAATGAACGGATATATGCATCTTTTGATAATGCACCATCAACAAGTGGATATGCATGGCCAGACGGTCTCCAAAAATCATAGACATCTTCAGTATATGCTACAGCATCATCATTTAATTGTAAGAGGCTAGGATTATGAGAAATCATCATTGCTACGGCACCGGCACCTTGAGTAGGCTCACCACCAGATTGTAAACCGTAACGTGCAGTATCACTTGCGATAACTAATACTTTTTCTTCTGGACGATTTGCTAGATAATCTTTAGCTAATTGAATTGCAGGTGTAGCAGCATAACACGCTTCTTTCATTTCAAAACAACGTGCAAAAGGTTGAATGCCTAGTAAATTGTGGACATGAACAGCTGCAGCCTTTGCAGAGTCAATTGCAGATTCAGTCGCTACAATAACCATACCGATTTTCTTTTTATCTTCGTCTGTTATAATATCTTTAGCGGCATTAGCGGCCATAGATACGATATCTTGGTTTACAGGACTTACGGCCATTTTAGTTTGGCCAATTCCAATTAAAAATTTATTTGGGTCAACTTGGCGTGCTTCAGCAAGCTTAGCCATGTCTACATAAAATTTTGGTACATAAAAGTTTATTTTATCTATACCTATGTTCATAAGGGTTACATCCTTTCAGTTTTAAAAGTAGCATTAGTATCATACCAAAATAATTTAATGATATACAATGAATATAACAGATTTTGATATGAATGTATAACAGTTATGTAAGCGTTTTAATAATTGCGTTAAATCGCCTGTTATTAATATATAAATTTAAAAAATAGCAAATGATATTGTTATAAATACAGAGATTTTTAGAATATAAAACAAGTAACTTTTACAAAGAAAACTTTAATTGTTTTATAATGGTAATAAGTTTTGTTTTATTTGAATATATAGAATTAAAAGAGATAATTCATAGTGAAAAAAGGAGAAAAAATATGCAAAATTTGGACAAAGGATTTCGTCATTTATCGAGAGAAGATAAATTAAAACAATTAGAAGAATATGGTTGGTTATCTAGCGAAAATCATGACATTTTGTTAAATCATCCACTAATAGATGAAGATATTGCTAATAGTTTAATTGAAAATGTGATTGGCCAAGGTACATTGCCCGTTGGATTATTACCTGAAATTATCGTTGATGAACAACCTTACGTTGTGCCAATGATGGTGGAAGAACCATCAGTAGTTGCTGCTGCAAGTTATGGTGCAAAGTTAGTAAATCAAACTGGTGGATTTAAAACAGTGTCAAGCCAACGTTTAATGATCGGACAAATTGTATTTGATGGTGTTGAAGATACTGAAGCTTTGGCACAGGTGATTCAAAATAACGAAGAACAAATACACCAAATTGCAGATGAAGCCTATCCATCTATTAAAGCAAGAGGTGGAGGTTATCAAAAGATTGACATAGATACGTTTCCAGAACAGCAACTGTTATCATTGAAAGTATTTGTAGATACAAAAGATGCAATGGGTGCTAACATGTTAAATACAATATTAGAGGCCATTACAGCACATTTAAAAAATGAATTTCCAGATAAAGACGTACTAATGAGCATATTATCTAATCATGCCACTGCATCTGTTGTCAAAGTACAAGGAGAAATAGACGTTAACGATTTAACTAAAGGTGGTAGAGAAGGTGCAGAAGTAGCACAAAGAATGGAACGTGCGTCTGTATTAGCACAAGTAGATATACACAGAGCTGCTACACACAATAAAGGTGTTATGAATGGTATTCATGCAGTTGTTTTAGCAACTGGTAACGATACGCGTGGTGCAGAAGCGAGTGCGCATGCATACGCTAGCCGTGATGGTCAATATCGTGGTATAGCAACGTGGGAGTATGATTCAGATCGCCAACGATTAATAGGAACGATAGAAGTGCCAATGACCTTAGCTATTGTTGGTGGTGGTACAAAAGTATTACCAATTGCTAAAGCTTCACTTGATTTACTAAATGTCAAAACTGCACAAGAGCTAGGTCATGTTGTTGCAGCGGTTGGATTAGCACAAAACTTTTCTGCGTGTCGCGCATTAGTGTCTGAAGGAATTCAACAAGGTCATATGAGCTTACAATATAAATCATTAGCAATTATCGTAGGTGCTAAAGGCGATGAAATTGCACAAGTTGCTGATGCACTTAAACAAGAAGAACAAGCCAATTCAGCAAAAGCAAAAGAGATTTTAGAACAATTACGTCAAAATTCTTAAACTAAAAAAACGACATGCTATGCATTTAAAGTTGCATATGCCATGTCGTTTTTTTATTTAATAGATGTAATTAAAATGACGTGCAGATGATTTTCCTATAATCCTAGTTCCATATTTATATGGGCGATTATAGTTATATTCTGATATTTTTATATTTCCATTGCTATAAATTTTCTCAACAACAGCAACATGACCGTAGTAACCTGCAGTAGATTGCATTACCGCATAACGTCTAGGAGTATGACCAGTAGCATAGCCTGAACGTCTTGCATTTGAATACCAGTTCTTCGCATTGCCCCAACGATTAGATATAGGTTTACCTAATTGTGCGCGTCTTTGATAAGCCCACCAAGTGCATTGACCTTTATTATAATAATTTTTATATGAAGCTGCTTCTGACACATGTGTCTGTTCAGCTGTTTGATAAGTTATAGTCCCTGTTAACAAGATTCCAGTAGCGATTATGATACGAGATAATAATTTTTTAAGTTTCATTTTTTCTCCCAAAAATCGTTTTTTATTTAGTAACCGTATTCATAATAGATGTAAAAAAGGTAGAATACAATATTAGAAATGAATTATACAAGGAACTGTAATGTTACTGAAATATAAATAGGGTATTTGTAATAATATTTTATACTTTAATGTAAGTTTCATGTTTTACTCTTATGAATAGAAAGTATATAAGTACAAATAAAAAAGCCATCAACAAAGCACGAAACTTTGTCGACAGCATTAAAAGTATATAAATAAATTTAACATTTCTAAATAAAAGCATATATTGGCAGTAGATGACTGAATTGAAATGTACTTATTTAAAGTTTTTTCAATTCTAGTCATCTTTGCTGGGGTGGAACTACGAAAAAATTTCTGTCCCGCTCCCCTCGAGATGATAGACTTCCATGTATTCTTATGTTAGATAAATGCTAAATAACAATTAACATAGATCATACATTAGTGAATTGGTTGAAGACTGACAATGCTCTTTTAACAATAGTCATTGATAAGTCTTCAGGACACGGATTAGTTCGAAAATATGACAATATTTCACTTTGGCTCTTCACTTGTCTAGGAAAATTGTTATCTTGATTAATCCAATCAACCAATTCGCCTAATGGTGTGTCATCACCAAGAAAATTTTGCATAAATTCGTAAAAGCTCAATTCCTCACCTCGAATAATCATTTTGAGCCAAAGCATATTATAACACAATTATCTATTAATATTAATGTGAAAAAACCAATATAAAAACCAATATAAAAACCAATATAAAAACCAATATAAAAACCAATATAAAAGCCAATATAAAGCCAATATAAGAGCTGAAATACTTAAACCACGTTAAAACAAAAGCGTTAATGTATAATAATAGGAACAAATTTTTTGAGTAGGTGACATTAGTGGATATTAAACATATGAAATATTTTGTAGAGGTTGTGAAACAAGGTGGTATGACAAATGCTTCTAAGTTTTTATATATTGCTCAACCTACGATTAGTAAAGCTATTAAAGATATTGAAGACGAAATGGCAGTACCATTGTTCGATAGAGGAAAGAGGCAACTTGTTTTAACGGATGCTGGCAAAATCTTTTTCAATAAATGCAAAGAGATTATCGCCTTATATGAAAATTTACCATCAGAAATCAGTAGTTTATATGGTTTAGAAACCGGTCATATTAACATTGGTCTATCAGCAGTGATGAATATGGAGACTATAATAGGTATGATAGGAGACTTTCATCATCAATTCCCTAATGTGACATTTAACTTTGTTGAACACGGTGGAAAATCAATTGAACAACAAATTTTAAATGATGAATTAGATTTAGGAATAACGACACTTCCTGTCGATCATCAATATTTTGAAGCTTTGTCATTTAATAAGGAATCGTTATGTGTCGTATTAAATCAAAATCATCCATTAGCCAAGTATCAAACTATTAAAATTAAAGATTTAGCTAACGAAGACTTTATCTTATTTAATGATGACTTTTACTTAAATGATAAAATTATAGAAATAACTAAAAATGCCGGTTTTATACCCAATATGGTTTCTCAAATATCTCAATGGAATGTGATTGAAAATCTTATCAGTAATAGATTAGGGATAAGTATTTTGCCACTTTCTATTACTCAATTGATGAACAAAAATGTATGTGCCATTAATATTGAAGATGCAAATGTAGAGTGGGAACTAGGACTAGTATGGAAAAAGGATAAACGTCTTAGTTATGCGACTAATAAATGGATAGAATATTTAAGAGATAGATTAACCTAACATAAATTTCCTTAAAATATTCATATGACTTAAATTTTCACATTTATAATAATAGAATTAATCTTAACGAAAGAAACCGCTTTCATAAATTTAAGGAATGTTTAGTATTCGAAAAATGTATTTTAATAATAGAAAAAGAAAGACTATAATTATAAATATCACTAAAAAATTGTTGTAACAATTTAGACAATTTTTTTAGAAGGGAAAGATAGCATGCATAAGGTGAGAGATTTCATACATCTTATTGTACAACTCGTACTTATTTTAATTATTTCATTCATCGGTACCGAAGTGCAGCGCTTATTACACATCCCTTTAGCAGGTAGTATTGTAGGTCTCATCATTTTTTACCTATTATTACAGTTCAAAATAATTCCTGTATCGTGGGTGAATGAAGGTGCAGACTTCCTATTAAAAACGATGGTGTTTTTCTTTATTCCATCTGTTGTCGGCGTTATGGATGTAGTATCAGACATTACGCTTAACTATCTATTGTTCTTTTTAATTATTATTTTAGGAACATGTTTAGTAGCATTATCCTCAGGCTATATCGCTGAAAAATTGGTGAACAGAAAAGATATAGGAAAAGGGATGGATGAGTTATGAATAACATATTACAAGCAGCAGTTATGATAATTATAACGATTGTGGTATATGTTATTTCTAAAAAACTGCAAGACAAATATAAAAATCCATTTCTTAATCCAGCATTAATTGCATCAATTATCATTATAGCGATACTTCTTATGTTTGATATTAGTTATAAAGGATACATGAAAGGTGGAGAATGGATAAATCATATATTAAACGCAACGGTCGTTTGTTTGGCTTATCCACTCTATCAAAACAGACATAAGATAAAGAAATACCTTTTTGTGATTTTCACGAGCGTGTTAACTGGTGTAATACTTAATTTTATGTTAGTATACGTAACGTTGAAAATCTTCGGCTATTCAAAAGAAACGATTGTTACTATGCTGCCAAGGTCTATCACAGCAGCTGTTGGGATAGAAGTTTCTAACGAACTTGGTGGCACAGATACAATGACTGTACTTTTTATAATAGCTACAGGGTTAATAGGCAGTATTCTAGGTTCAATGCTATTGCGTATGGGAGGCTTTAAATCTTCAATCGCGAGAGGCTTAACATATGGTAACGCTTCTCACGCTTTCGGTACAGCAAAAGCACTAGAATTAGATATAGAATCAGGCGCATTTAGTTCGATTGGTATGATATTAACTGCAGTAATCAGTTCGATTTTAATACCAATACTTATTTTATTGTTCTATTAAAGGGAAGAAACTCATATAAATAGAAAGGGAGGCTATTTGGAAAAATGGCAAAAATCAAAGCAAATGAAGCATTAGTTAAAGCATTAGAAGCATGGGACATCGATCACTTATATGGTATACCAGGAGACTCAATCGACGCAGTAGTTGACTCATTACGTACAGTAAGAGACTCATTTAAATTCTACCACGTACGTCACGAAGAAGTAGCAAGTTTAGCTGCTGGTAGTTATACAAGAATTACAGGTAAAATCGGAGTAGCATTAAGTATTGGTGGACCTGGTTTAATCCACTTATTAAATGGTATGTATGACGCTAAAATGGATAGCGTTCCTCAATTAGTTATTTCTGGTCAAACAAATAGTGATAAATTAGGTACTGGTGCTTTCCAAGAAACTAATTTATCTAAATTATGTGAAGATGTAGCTGTTTATAACCACCAAATTCAAAAAGGCGACAACGTATTTGAAATCGTTAATGAAGCGATTCGTACAGCTTATGAGCAAAAAGGTGTAGCAGTAATCATCTGTCCAAATGACTTATTAACTCAACAAATTAAAGACACTACTAACAAACCAGTAAATACAACTAAACCTAAAGCAATTGCACCTAAATTCAAAAACATCAAAAAAGCTGCTAAATTAATCAATAAAAGTAAAAAACCAGTTGTTCTTTTCGGTGTTGGTGCACAACATGCTAAAGATGAATTACGTGAATTTATAGAAATGGCTAAAATCCCAGCTATTCATTCATTACCAGCAAAAGCAATCCTTGCTGATGATCATCCATACAACTTAGGTAACTTAGGACAAATCGGTACTAAAGTATCATATCAAACAATCCAAGATGCAGATCTTTTAATTATGATTGGTACTAACTTCCCATTCGTTAAATATTTACCTAAGAAAAATATTAAAGCAATCCAAATTGATACTAATGAAGCACATATTAGTCACCGTTTCGATATCAACGTTGGTATCTTAGGAGACGCTAAAATTGCATTAGAACAATTAAGCGAAAACATTAAACACGTTGCTAAACGTCCATTCTTAGACAAAACTTTAGAACGTAAAGCAGTATGGGATAAATGGATGGAACAAGATTTAAATAATAATAATTCACCATTACGTCCAGAACGTTTAATGAAAGCTATCAATGACAACTTAAAAGACGATGCTATTGTTTCAGCAGACGTTGGTACTTCAACAGTATGGTCAACTCGTTATTTAAACTTAGGTGTAAATAACAAATTTATGATCTCAAGTTGGTTAGGTACTATGGGTTGTGCACTTCCAGGTGCTATGGCAGCTAAAGTTGCTTACCCAGACCGTCAATCAGTAGCAATTGCAGGGGATGGCGCATTCCAAATGGTAATGCAAGACTTTGCAACTGCAGTTCAATACGACTTACCATTAACAATTTTCGTATTAAACAACAAACAATTAGCGTTCATTAAATATGAACAACAAGCTGCTGGTGAATTAGAATATGCCATTGATTTCTCTGATATGGATCATGCTAAATTCGCTGAAGCTGCTGGCGGTAAAGGTTATACAGTTAAAGACGCTAGTCGTTTAGATGATATTGTTGAAGAAGCAATGTCACAAAACGTTCCAACTATCGTTGATGTACATGTTGACCCTAATGCTGCACCATTACCAGGTAAAATTGTTAACTCAGAAGCACTTGGTTATGGTAAATGGGCATACAGATCAATTACTGAAGATAAACATTTAGACTTTGATCAAATCCCACCAATCTCAGTAGCAACAAAACGTTTCTTATAATATAGATTCTATAAATCTCAACCAACTCGTTTTGGTTGAGATTTTTTTAAAATAAACTATTGTAAACGCTTCAGCTAATGTGTATACTATATTTAAATTAAAAATAACATTTGCGTGTTACTGGTGATGCAGGCATGAGCAAACATTTGGCCATTTATTATGGTCTTGTTTGCTCATGTCTTTTTTTATGTACATGTAAATGACTACAATATGAGAGGAATGTTTTTATATGTTTAAAAAGCTCTTTGGGCAATTGCAACGTATAGGTAAAGCGTTAATGTTACCTGTGGCAATTTTACCAGCAGCTGGGATTTTACTTGCATTTGGGAATGCAATGCACAATGAACAGTTAGTCAAAATTGCGCCTTGGTTAACAAATAATGTCTTTGTTATGATTTCTTCTATTATGGAAGCAGCAGGACAAGTCATTTTTGACAACTTACCACTATTATTCGCAGTCGGTACAGCACTTGGATTAGCAGGAGGAGATGGTGTAGCAGCATTAGCAGCACTCGTTGGTTATTTAATTATGAATGCCACTATGGGTAAATATTTAAATATTACAATTGATGATATCTTCTCTTATGCAAAAGGTGCTAAAGAATTAAGTCAAGCTGCTAAACAACCTGAATTTGCGTTAGTGTTAGGTATCCCTACACTACAAACTGGTGTATTTGGCGGTATTATCATGGGAGCCGTAGCCGCATGGTGTTATAACAAATACTATAATATTACGTTACCAGCATTTTTAGGATTCTTTGCAGGTAAACGTTTCGTCCCTATAGCAACATCTGTGGCCGCAATTATTGTTGGTATTGTATTAAGTTGGGTATGGCCACCTATTCAAACAGGTTTAAATGATTTATCAAACTTCTTATTAACGAAAAACTTAGTATTAACAACATTTATTTTTGGTGTTATTGAACGTTCACTAATTCCATTTGGTTTGCATCATATTTTCTATGCACCATTCTGGTTCGAGTTCGGACATTATACAAACCACGCTGGTGAATTGGTTCGTGGTGACCAACGTATTTGGATGGCTCAATTAAAAGACGGTGTACCATTTACTGCTGGTACATTTACTACTGGTAAATATCCATTTATGATGTTTGGTTTACCAGCTGCAGCATTTGCTATTTATAAAAATGCTCGTCCAGAACGTAAAAAAATTGTTGGTGGTTTGATGCTATCAGCAGGATTAACATCATTCTTAACAGGTATTACAGAACCACTTGAGTTCTCATTCTTATTTGTAGCGCCATTGTTATATGCAATCCACGTTGTATTAGCAGGTTCTTCATTCTTAATTATGCATTTATTAGGTGTAAAAATTGGTATGACATTCTCTGGTGGATTCATAGACTATGTATTATTCGGATTATTAAACTGGCATAGAACAAATGCGTTATTAGTTATTCCAGTAGGTATCGTATATGCACTGGTTTATTATTTCTTATTCGATTTTGCTATCAGAAAGTTCAATTTAAAAACGCCTGGTAGAGAAGATAAAGAACAAGAAGTCAGAAATTCAAGTGTGGCTAAATTACCATTTGATGTATTAGATGCAATGGGTGGTAAAGAGAATATTAAACATTTAGATGCTTGTATCACTCGTTTACGTGTTGAAGTTAATGATAAAGCAAAAGTAGACGTACCAGGACTAAAAGCATTAGGTGCTTCTGGTGTACTTGAAGTTGGTAATAACATGCAAGCTATTTTTGGTCCAAAATCAGATCAAATTAAACATGATATGGCAAAAATCATGAGTGGTGAAATTACTAAACCAAGTGAAACAACTGTCACTGAAGAAGATTCAGAAGAACCAGTACACGTAGAAAATATTGCTGAAACTGAAATCTATGCGCCAGGTGTTGGACAAATTATTCCATTATCTGAAGTACCTGATAAAGTATTCTCTGAAAAAATGATGGGAGACGGTATTGGATTTATCCCTGAAAAAGGTGAAATCGTTGCGCCATTTGACGGTACAGTGAAGACAATATTCCCAACAAAACATGCAATTGGATTAGAATCTGATACAGGAATTGAATTATTAATTCATATTGGTATAGATACAGTTAAGTTAAATGGAGAAGGTTTTGAAAGTTTAGTCAATGCGGATGAACCAGTGACTCAAGGTCAACCTTTAATGAAAGTAAACTTAGCATATCTTAAAGAAAATGCACCAAGCATTGTGACACCATTAGTTATCACAAACTTGGATAACAAAACGTTAACAGTGGACGATATTAAAGATGTTGAGCCAAGTAAACGTATTATGAAAGTTAAATAATTAATAGAGATAAAGTATCAGGGATATAAAGTTCTTGGACAAGTGAAAATAGACAATTTCTATTGGAATAATATAGAAATTGTCTATTTTATTATTTTTTTAAGTAATTTAGTATGAAATTGCATATAAATACATAGTATTTATGGCAAGACTCCTGAGGGAACAGTACTAGTTGAAGACCTTAGAAATTCTCACAGATTTATCTGTGTAGTATTTCTGGCTGAAACTGTACCCTTGGAAAGCGAAGCCATACAATACGAAGTATTGGGTATAAAGAAAGCACTAAGATGATTAAAATAAATCTGATGTGCACCCCAAAAGTTGGACTGAAAATCTAACTTTAGGGGGTGCATTTTTTATGGGTAAACATTATAAATTTGAAATCAAATTAAAAATAGTTCACGAATATTTAAATAGTAGTTTAGGATATAAGAGATTAACTAAAAAATATAATCTTTCTCATCATTCTTTACTTCAAAGATGGGTTAACCAGTATTTGGAATCGGGCCCAGAAGGATTAGATAAAAAAATGAAAAATAGCTCATATACTAGAGATTTTAAAGTATCTGTTTTAAGATTTAGACAAGAAAATCAATTGTCTTATCGAGAAACAGCGAATCATTTTAAAATTACCAATCCTGCTACATTAGCTCAATGGCAGCGTAAATTTGATGAAGAAGGTATTCTCGGTTTAGACAATAAACAGAAAGGACATCCTTCTAAAATGAAAAGAAAACATACAAAAGTTGAACATGAAAATCAGTTGCCTTTAAAAGAAGATGAACGCGAAGAATTAGAAAGACTTAGGAATGAAAATGAAATGTTGAAAGCAGGTATTGCTTATCAAAAAAAGTTACAAAGATTGACCCAACATTACGGAACCAAACATCCGAAAAAGTAAAGGTCATTAAAGAATTACATGAAATGAATCAATTTGGGTTAAGTCTTCTGTTTAAAGTTACGGAAATAGCTAAATCCGTGTATTACTACTGGATTAAACGTTTCAAAAAACCCAAAAAAGATATAGATATAGTTAAATCTATTAAGCAAATATGTAAAGAAAGCGATTATACTTATGGTTATCGTCGAGTTACTCAAGCATTAGTTAATAAAGGAATGACAGTCAATCATAAGAAAGTAAGACGAATTATGAAAGAACATCAATTAACATGTAAGAAATTTAATCATAAAACAAGAAAATACAATTCTTATAGAGGCACAATAGGTAAAGTAGCTAGAAATATATTAAAACGTCGTTTTAATACAGATCGACCTTATCAAAAAGTGGTTACAGACATTACAGAATTTAAATTACTTGATGGAACAAAGGCATATTTGTCACCTTTTATGGATTTATATAGCTTGGAAATCTTAAGTTATCGTATATCAAAGCGTCCTACTATAGATATTGTGATTGAACCTTTAAATGAATTACTAACTATGAGACCTCAACTTTTTTATCGAATGACAATTCATTCAGATCAAGGATGGCATTATCAAAATAGAAACTATATTGAGTCATTAAAAGAACATGATGTATTTCAAAGTATGTCTAGAAAAGGAAATTGCCTAGATAATGCCTCAATGGAAAACTTCTTTGGGTTATTAAAACAAGAAATGTATTATGGACAATCATTTGAAACATTCCAAGAATTAGAACAATCTATTCATAAATATATCAATTTTTATAACAATACAAGAATTAAAGCAAAATTAAAAGGCTTGTCTCCTAAGCAATATAGGAAACAAACCTTTAAAATAGTATACTAAACCAGAGTACAACTTTTGGGGTTCAGTACAATCATCTTAGTGCTATTATTTTAGGATTCATGTCACAGTCTATTTTATATCTAAAGGATTATGCTTCTGTAATATCATTTTCAATTAATAATTTAATCGCTTTATGGTCAGTAGCATTTCTAAATAAATCATATGCGTTTTCAATCTCGCTTAACTTACTATAGTGAGTAACTAGTTGTTCAGGTTGAATGATTTTACTTTTTAATGCTTCTAATAGTTCTTCTGTAGTATTACCTGAAACTAAACCAGTAGAGACATTGATATTTTTGATCCATAATTTGTCGATATCAAATTGAACTGGTAAACCGTGAACACCGACATTAGCAATTGTACCGTCGACACCAATTAATTTTTGACATAAATCAAACGTTTGAGGAATACCTACAGCTTCAATAGCGACATCGACGCCTCGATGATTGAGCTCATAGACTTCTTTAATAGCTTGTTCAACATTACTAGAATTGATAGTATGTGTCGCGCCAAGTGATTTAGCAGTTTCCAAACGGTTATCATCTAAATCAATCATAATAATTTTTGACGGAGAATAGAATTGTGCAGTTAATAATGTAGCTAAACCGACTGGTCCAGCACCAACAATAGCTACAGTACTACCGGGTTTAACCTTTCCTTTTAATACACCAATCTCATAACCAGTTGGTAAAATATCTGAAAGCATAACTAAAGCTTCATCTGGTAATGAGTCAGGTGCATGATATAACGAGTTATCTGCAAAAGGAACTTTAACATATTCTGCCTGTGTACCATTAATTAAATGTCCTAAAATCCATCCACCGTCATTTTCACAGTGTGCATAAATGCCTTTTTTACAGTAATAGCATTTACCACAAGAAGATACTGCAGAGACAATGACTTTATCTCCAACTTTAAAGTTGTTCACATTAGATCCAACTGATTCAACAATACCGATACCTTCGTGACCAAGTGTTGTATTTTCAGGTACTTCTGGAGTATCACCTTTGATAATGTGTAAATCTGTACCACAAATAGTCGTTTTGACCATTCTAATAATAGCGTCAGTACTTTCTGTAATGACTGGCTTTTCCTTATCAATTAACTTTGCTACACCAGGTTTTGAGTAATTATAGGCTTTCATAGGAATCCCTCCATTTTAATGTGAATGATTTCACATATATTATACCATAATTAAAAATTTTTGAATTGTTTTCTATTAAAATAATGATTATAAATAATAGAATAATATAGTTATAAAAAAGAGACCCGGTAAACATGGTAAAGTCCACAAAGATGAAAATAATGTTTAAATAGCTTAAAATAGACATGAATATAGATATAAGGGAGAAATTAATAATGGATACTGAAGAAGGCAAATTAATTGTTGATACAGAGATAGAAGTAAATGGATATGATATTGATGCAATGGGGATTGTAAGTAATATCGTGTTTATAAGATGGTTTGAAGATTTACGTACCATTTTTATTAATCAATATATGAATTATTCAGAAATGATATCTAAAGGCATTTCACCAATTTTAATGAAAACGGAAGCGGATTATAAAGTACCAGTAACGATACACGATAGACCGAGAGCACGTTGTTGGATGATTAAAGCAAGTAAAATGAAATGGATATTCAAATTTGAAATCTCATCTGAAGATAAAGTACATTGTATAGGTTACCAAACAGGTGGTTTTTATGATTTAGAAAAGCAAAAAATAACGAAGTTACCTCAAGTTTTTCAAGATATAATGAAATAAAGTGAAAATTCGTACTTATATTAAAGATGATCTGTACTAATTTTAACTCGAGAGGGTGTATGGTATGACTGAGACAATTCGAGATGTAGCACAATTTAAAACTTTCATTAATCAACATCCATTAGTTGTAGTTCATGTGATGAAAGATCACTGTAGTGTTTGTCATGCCGTGTTACCTCAAGTGAAAGATTTATTACAAGAAACGTTTCCTCAAGTGAAATTAGCTATTATTAATCAAAATGAAGTAACAGATATTGCAGGAGAATTATCTATTTTTACCGTACCTGTAGATTTAATATTTATGAATGGTAAAGAAATGCATAGACAAGGTAGGTTTATTGATTTACAAAAATTTGAACGCCAGTTAACACCGATGTATGAACAAATATACGAAAGTTCAAAATAATAAATAGGTTTACAGACACTCGAATGAAATTAATGTTCGAGTGTTTTTTTATATACTAAATTCTCATTATACGATTTAACCCGAGTTGGTGGGACGTGTAATAATTAAGTGTTATGATAGAAAACGTGTGAAATTTTTATATAAAAATACGATAGTAACGATTTAAGCAGTGTTACAGAAGGAGGCTAAAATGGCAAAACATTCTCGTACTTATCATATTAAAAATACAGTTTTCTGTCTTGTAGGAACACTATTAATTGCGCTCGGTGTAAATAGTTTTGTGATACCTGGTAACCTTGGTGAGGGCGGCGCTATTGGTATGTCCCTTGTATTAAAATATACCCTAGGTTTATCACCGGCGCTTACATCTTTCCTCATTAATGCTATTTTAATTATCATTGGTTGGAAATATTTGAGTAAAACGACGGCAATTTATACAGTGATTACGATTACAGCCAGCTCCATTTTCTTAGATTTAACTAAAAGTTTTAGTTTAGGAATTAATGAAAACTTTATTAATGCAGTCTTTGCTGGTGTATTAATCGGTATAGGTTCAGGCCTAGTTATTGCATCACGAAGTACATTAGGTGGTACATCGGTCATTGCACGTATTATAAGTAAATATTCAGAAGTTAAAACATCCCAAGCGTTATTTATATTAGACGCATTGGTAGTACTATCATTTTTACTAGTGTTGCCTATCACTAATGTACTATATACAATCGTTATGCTATTTATTGTCGAAAAAACGATGGCATTTGTAGTAGAAGGATTTAATCCTAAAAAAGCAGTAACAGTTATTTCAGATCATAATAAAGATATTAGTTCTGAAATATACCAAGCTACTGGAAGAGGATCAACATTGTTAGATGGTAAAGGTGCTTATCAATTAGATAATACAGATATATTATATGCAGTAGTATCTCAAAGTCAGATTGCTACAGTAAAGAAAATTGTTAACCGTTATGATGACAATGCATTTCTTGTTATTCATGATGTAAGAGACGTTTTAGGTAACGGATTTATGAATATTAAATAAACTTAAAAAGACTTTTATAACGCGAAAAATTCGAAATTATTATATTATAGAAGTAAAGGATAAAGGAGGTGGATTTCAATGTTCAAGAAAGTTCTAGCTGTGATAAGTTCTACTTTAGTAGGTAGTATATTATTCGCTAAAGTCAAAGAACAGAGAAGTTATCGTAGTTTCGTTCAAGAAAAAATGATGCGATTAAATGGAATGAAAAGCACGTTCGATAGTGTTGAAGGCGCTAAAAAAGCACTTGAAAAGACCAAAGATGAAACTGCGGGTAAGTATGCAGGTACTGAATATGAATTTAACCATAACGTTAGTATCCAAGATTACTTTGGTTCATTAGTTTATGTTGTTAACAATCAAGGTGACCGACAACAAAGGACAGTATTATATATTCATGGTGGCGCTTGGTTTCAAGATCCTTTAGATTATCACTTTGAATTTATAGACTTACTTGCAGAAACGTTAGACGCTAAAATAGTAATGCCTATATATCCTAAAGTGCCACATAGAGATTATATAACGACAGAGGTACTCCTCCATAAAATTTATCAAAATTTACTTAATAAAGTAGATAATCCGGATCAACTTATTGTTATGGGTGATTCAGCAGGTGGTCAAATTGCCTTATCATTTGCACAATCATTAAATGATAGATCATTACCACAACCAGGACATATTGTATTATTATCACCTGTGTTAGATGCTACATTTAGTAATCCAGAAACGAAAAAATATGAACAAATAGACCCAATGTTAGGTATTGATGGAAGTAAATACTTAGCAGGTTTATGGGCAGGGGATACGCCTTTAGATGACTATAGAATTTCACCTATTAATGGTGATATAAACCATCTCGGTCACTTGACTATTGTCATAGGTACTAAAGAAACATTATATCCTGACGCGCTTAAATTATCCCAAATGCTTGATCAAAAAGGGATTGAACATGAATTTATACAAGGTGACAATTTGTTTCATATTTATCCTATATTTCCTCTTCCGGAAAGAGAAGACGTCTTGAATCAACTTAAACAAATTATTATAAAAAAATAACCCTACTCCTTATAAAATGAGTGGGTTTACATTGAGTATAACAGCGAATTCATTTATCAATATGTTTGATAATTTGAATTCGCTGTTTTGTTATCTATTTGTTTTGATTGATGCTGATTTGAGTCTTTAGAATCAACATTTTTATAATTTGTAGATGTATATGAATGTTCTTTTGATGAAGCATCTTCATTTTTTAAACTAGAGTCTACGGCTTCATCGCTATTACGTGTTTTATTATTTATTTTAGTGTGATCTGTATCTAATACAGAATTGCTCATGTCTTTTCCTTGTAAACTTCCAACTAGAATGAATGATAAGTAAAGTGTTGTCACTATTAAAATAGCTGCTAAATAAATTCCAATAGCAAATTTAACTGACTTTTCCATTCTTCTCCTCCTAAGGTCTGAGTAACTACACTCTTAATTTAACATTTGTTTTTTAATTTAATGTAAATTCCTAGTAAAAAATATATGTCTTTCTCAATACAAGGTATGTCAAGGCTAGTAACCAAATACAGTCTAAATGATTAACAATATGTCCTATTCTTCAAGTAAGCCTTTACATTTATTTACATTATTTTAATGGTTAATTAAAAGAGTTAAAACTGAATCAATAACCAAATGATAGTCTACTACTATAAGTTATAGATAAGTAATTTTTTATTTTAAGTTTTAAGTGAATATTTAATATATATTGACTTTTGATTAATTGTTTTTATAAGATTTATATTAATGGAAGCGTTTTAATAATTGGATAGATTTTTTTCATACTTTATAGAGAAAAATAAATTTCCATTCCATTAACAATTCAATATACATAGAAAAGAGAGGGATTGTAGCGTGATTCTCATAACAATATGTGTTGTGTTGATTCTATGGCTAGGTATTAAAGAAAAAAGGCGCCATGCGAATCGACTTAAGAAAATCCCTATACGAATTAATATTAATGGTATTCGAGGTAAATCAACTATTACTCGAATGGCATATAGTGTATTGAGAGAAGATCACTATAGAGTCATAGGGAAAACAACAGGAACAGACGCACGAATGATGTATTGGTTTACTCAAAAAGAGTATCCAGTAATAAGAAAACCTCAAGGTGCCAATATAGGTGAACAAAGAGATATCATTCGTAAAGTTGTTAAACAAAAAGCCAATGCACTTGTAAATGAATGTATGGCTGTCAATCCTGACTATCAAATTACATTCCAGAAGGACTTAGTAAAAGCTAACGTGGGCGTTATCGTTAATGTAATGGAAGACCATATGGATGTATTAGGACCGACACTAAAAGATGTAGCACAAGCGTTTACCGCAACCATTCCTTATAAAGGGAAATTGGTTGTTATGAAAGATGAGTTTACAGACTTTTTTGCTAAAGAAGCTAAAAAACGTAAAACAGAATTAATTGTTGTTGATAAAGATAAAATACCTGAATCATACTTAAGAAAATTTGATTATTTAGTCTTTCCAGATAATGTGGCTATTGTATTAGGCATTGCCCAAGCAGTAGGCGTTGATAGTGAAACAGCGTTAGAAGGAATGTTAAATGCGCCTGCAGATCCAGGTGCAGTTAGAATTAAATATTTCCATGCAAATAACACGAAAAATGTTTTTGTTAATGCATTTGCTGCTAATGAGCCAAAATCTACGAAAGCGATATTAAATAAAGTAGAATCATACAATTATCCTTATAGTAAGAAAATCGTCATATTAAATTGTCGTTCAGATAGAATTGATAGAACTAAATTGTTTGTTGAAGATTTCTTAGAAGATGTGGAATACGATACGCTTATCTGTACCGGAAAAAGTACACAAATGGTATCAGATTTGATGCATCGATTACCTGATAAGAAATATTTAAATTTTGAAGGACAAGATTTTACAGAAATAGAAAAAGCTATTATGAAAGAAGCGGACAATGCACTTGTCTTTTGTGTAGGTAACATACACGGACCAGGTGGAAGAATAGCGGAATTCATAGAAGGGATAGAATAAAATGATAGGTTCAGAATTATATTTCTCCTTATTTGTAGGTGTTGTTCTCAGTCTTATATTCGCTGAGAAATTTGGTATTAATCCAGCAGGACTGGTAGTACCTGGTTATTTAGCATTAATTTTTGATCAACCCATCATGCTTTTATCAGTATTAATTATCAGTTGTTTAACATTCTTTATTGTAAACAACGGTATTAGTAAATGGGTTATTTTATATGGTAGAAGAAAATTCGCTGCCATGATTTTAACAGGTATGGTATTAAAATTTATATTTGATTTGATATATCCATTAACCCCATTTGAAATGGTCGAAGTGTCTGGTATTGGGGTAGTTATTCCTGGTATTATCGCGAACACAATTCAAAAACAAGGTGTTGTAATAACATTATCATCTACTATGTTATTAACATGTATTACATATGTCATCTTGTTCTTATACAGTTTTATTAATTAATCAAGAACAAGGAGCGCGTAATTACAATGAAAAAGAAAAAACGATTAACACCAAGCGAATGGTTGCTCAAACAATCTAAACGTCATAAACGTAGAAACACTTTATACACAGCCATAGTTCTTCTTATCGCTTTAGTATTAATAGTCTTCGCTATTCGCGCAGTTAAAGTGGTACCTGTGAAAAGTGATGCAAAAGATCCAAACAGCGTTCGCATGACCTATTTGGGTAATATCACATTAAATAAACATATACGTCAAAATAATCTCAATAGTGTATTTTCAGGGTTACAAGAGCCACTGAAGAATAGTGACTTTTCAACGGCCTCATTGTTAGTGAATGACTTTGCTAAAGATTCTAAGAAAGAGATTGAGAAAAATTTAGAAAACATCATGTTCTTGAAAAAGCAGAACATTAAAAGTGTAAATTTAATTAATCAGACTGCGGATAATGTTACTGCAAGAGACTTGATGGAAAAGGTAGAATCGCAAGCTGGGTATAATTTCCTAACGGGGAATGGTTCTAACCCTATTAATAGTAAAACCGTGCAACAAGATGTTAAAGGTAAGAAAATAGCTAATGTATCATTTACAGATGTAGAATCAAATTATGCAGAACCACTTAAAAATACGACATCTATCAGTTTGGATCCAGACATTTTTTATCCATTAATTAAAAAATTAAAACAAAATAATGATTATGTAGTAGTTAATGTTGACTGGGGAATTCCAAACGAAAGAAATGTTACAGATCGTCAAAAAGAATATGCGCATGCTTTATCCAAAGCAGGAGCAGATGTGATTATTGGACATAATTCAGTTATTCAAAAAGTCGAAAAATACAAGAACACTCCTATTTTTTATAGCCTGGGAAATACAACATCAGATGATTTCTTATCGAAAAATCAAAAAGGTATGGTTGTACAAGATGATTGGAAAGATAAAAAACATAAGTTCCATCTCACACCAATTCAATCGAAAGACGGTAAAATTTCTGAAGATGATATGAACAAAATGGACCAAAGACGCTTTTACAATAATATTAAAGACCAATCAATTGATTTAAAAAAAGCTGACGATGGAGGTTATACATTTGAATATTAAAAAACATTGGCTGCCGATCACTGTAATCGTTATTGCAGTAATTATTTTCCTACTCGTCATATTCGCAAGAGCAAATGAAGGTTTAGATAGTTATGAACAGCAAGAATTGAAAAATGGAGAACAGCAATATCTTTCAAAAGGGGCAAGTTAGGAATGAACATATATAATAAAGCAACCTTGACTGTCATATTAATCTTGACCATCATTATTTCGTTTGTATTTTACTATTTTACGAAAGATGAAAAGATTGATAAAGATAAACTATACGAGAACAAAATAACAAATCATAAAAAGGCTGGAAATAAAAACTATGGTGTGGCAACTAACAATGCGATTGCTACTAAAATAGGTAACAAGGTTATTGAAGATGGTGGAAATGCAACAGACGCTGCTTTCGCAGTATCATATGCATTAGCGGTTACTGAACCTCATTCATCTGGTCTAGGTGGTGGTGGCGCCACATTAACTTATGATGGTACAGAAGGCCAAGTACCAAATTTATATGAATATAAAACATATTCTTCTTATAACTATAAACAAGGAGATAAAATTGGTACGCCTGGTTTCGTAAGAGGTATGCATGATATGCATGAAAAAGAAGGTAAGATGGATGAGAAGAAACTCTTTGGTTATATTATTCCACTTGCTGAAGATGGATTTGAAGTAGATTCAGAATTAGAACGTAGTTTGAAAATATATGGTTCTAAAATTGATCGTAATTCACCATTCTTTAAAGGTAAGAAAACGGTCCGTGAAGGCGATGTTGTTAAACAAGATAAACTAGCGGATACATTGAAGAAAATTCGTGATAAAGGTCCAGATTATTTCTATAAAGATGTAGGTAAAAGTATCTCTAAACAATTGGATAATCAATTAACAGAGAAAGATTTCAATACATTTAAAACTGAAAAGAAAGAACCAGTAAGTACAGAGTACTTAGGAAACAAAGTTTATTCAGCTTCAAATCCTCTAGGAGGAACATTGACACTACAAGGATTAAAAATAGATGAACAAGAAAATCAAGGTACTGCTGATCGTAATAGCTACATTAAAGGTATATTAGAATCTCGTGATGTTATGTATAGCAATCGTGACATTGTAAATGGTGCGGAACCTAGTAGCGAAGAACATTTATCAGATGATTATTTACTAGGTGAATTGAACAAAGTAAATGTAGGTACAACAGCTGAAGGTGGAAGTGATTTTAATCCAATTCAAACAGATAATACTAGTACAACACACTTTGTTGTTATTGATAAGCAAGGTAAAGTTGCGAGTACTACCAATACATTATCAAGTTACTTTGGTTCAGGTGACTTTATGAAGGAAGGTTTCTATATGAACAACTCATTAGGAGACTTCTCTAAATCTCAAGCAAGTCCTAACTATGGTGAAAAACATAAAGCACCACGTTCATTTATTTCGCCATCAATTATAGTAGGTACAGACTTCTATATGGGTATTGGTACTCCTGGTGGTAACAAAATTCCAACAATGTTAAATGAAGTCATTGTCGATTATTTAAGAGGTGACGGTACCTTACAAGAAGCGGTCGACAAACCAAGATTCTACAATGATGGTGGTACCATTTATTATGAAAATGCTACGAGTGACGAAGACTTAGAGATTTTCAAAAATCTTGGATATGGTGTGAAGGAAAAACGAAATGATCCAAACTTTGGTAGTGTACAAGGAGCAGTATACGACAAGAAAAGTAAGAAAGTAGACGTCGGTTCAGACGTTGGTAACAGATAAGATATATCTACAACAGGCTGTGAAATAAATACTAAAATAATAGCACTAAGATGATTTATTTTAATCATCTTAGTGCTTACTTTATACCCAATACTTCGTATTGTATGTCTACACTTTCCGAGGGTACAGTTTCAGCCAGAAATACTACACAGATAAATCTGTGAGAATTTCTAAGGTCTTCAACTAGTACTGTTCCCTCAGGAGTCTTGCCATAAATACTACGTATTTATATGTAATTTTACATTAAAACACTTTGGGAAAATAAGGCACTTTCGTATAATTTAATAAACATCACTAAACTAAATAAACGAAGTGACTTATGTATAAAGATTATAACATGATTCAACATACGCTACCTATGGAAACTTCAGTCCATATTCCCACAAATGATATGTCGCGACATGTTAATGAAATCGTTGAAACAATTCAACTTAATGAATTCGATGAATTCAAACATTATCGTGATGCTACGTCATATCACCCTATTTTTCTTTTATACTTTATTAAACATTTTCACCATTACGTACTCGATCAATAATATTTTGGACTTGTTGGCGCTTTTCTTCATCATTTTTTACATAGTAGGCAAGTGGTCCTTCTTTGATTGTGACCCAAGGAACAAGTACATCGAAGTCTAATTCTTTAATCATTTCAAGGCTCTGTATTGATTGTTCTCTGTCACTTGAACCTAGAATAACTGTACGCCATTGATCACCTTCAAAGCATAGGAAATCACCAGTGAATAAATAGCGATGTTTACCATTATCCCATAAATATAATGTTGTTCCAGGTGTATGGCCAGGGGCTGGAATCACTTCTAAATCATCATATAACATTTCGCGTTGATTTAGATAACCTTCGACAGGAATACTAGGTTTTAAAGCTGAAGCATCATTTTCATTTATAAAATAAGGTACATCAATGCTTTTGCTACCACCTAAAGATTCATGATCGTGATTCATTAACACTTTATCTGCACCGCCTAAAGCGTTAATATCCTTTTCTGATTCTTTCAAATGAGAAGAGTGATAAATGATGACATTTTCAGAATCTCGTTGTAAAACTAATGATTTAAATTCAAATCTAGAGTCGAAAGGTAATTCAGTTGTTGGTGTTGCATAAAGTCCCACATCAATATATTTTAAATGTTCAAATTGATTATGATTCATATACATTCATCCTTTGTGAGTAGATTTAATTTGATTTATTATATTTACCCTTTTTATTTTGAAAGATTCTTATTAATGAATAACAAGTCTCATTAACATTAAATAGACAGTTTTTAGTGTGTATATTAAGATGAAACAGTATGAAATATTAATTAGATAGAGTTGTATTGATTATCTAAGGCAACACCAGTAACTAGATTGTTTAATGTTATAAAATAAAAGGTGTGAGATAAATGGATGAAATAGTTCTCGGAGTAGATTTAGGCACAAGTTCTGTTAAAGTGATAGCAGTAAATCGACAAGGTAATGTTCTTGATGTGACCAATTCATCGTTATCATTAATACAAGAACATAATGGTTACAGCGAACAAGATCCTGAAGAATGGTTTCAATCAACAAAAGATGCCATCTCTAGTTTACTAGCATCTTCTAAAATGAAAGATACCGTAGTCAAAGGTATGTCATTTTCAGGACAAATGCATGGTTTAGTCATGATTGACCAACAAAGTAACGTATTACGAAACGCAATATTATGGAATGATACAAGAAATTCAGAGCAATGTAAGCAAAGTATCAACAAATTAGGTAATAGAGTAAATGGTAACCCTGTTTTAGAAGGGTTCACATTACCAAAGATGTTATGGGTGCAACAACATGAGCCAGATATTTGGAAACAGGTTGATCGTTTTATGTTACCTAAGGATTATTTGCGTTATCGACTTACTGGTCAAATACATATGGAATATAGTGACGCTGCTGGAACATTGTTATTAGATCCTAAGACTAATCAATGGAATAAAGATATTGGCGATAAGTTTGAAATTGGTGATATATATCCGCCACTTATTAATTCACATGAGAGTGTAGGCTATTTATTACCTTCAATTGCTAGTGAGTTAGGTTTAAATGAAGACGTAGCTGTTTTTGCTGGTGGTGCAGACAATGCATGTGGTGCCTTAGGGGCAGGTATTATTCATGATAGAGAAACGTTGTGTAGTATTGGTACGTCAGGTGTAATATTAAATGTAGAACATCAAAGTGTAACAGAATATGGAAATAATCTTCATTTCTTTAATCATGCGATTCCTAACACTTATTATGCGATGGGCGTAACTTTAGCAGCAGGTCATAGTTTAAATTGGTTAAAAGATACGTTCTTTGAAAATGAAAGCTTCGACAACCTTATAAAACTAGCATCACAATCTAGGATAGGTGCCAATGGATTGCTATTTACCCCATATATAGCTGGAGAACGTACACCACATGGTGATGCACTAATTAGAGGAAGTTTTATTGGTATCAGTGATCAACATCAACATTCAGATTTTGTTAGAGCAACGATTGAAGGCATTACGTATTCACTGTATGAATCTATACAATTGATTCGACAAGAAGGTAAAGACATAAATGCCGTAGTTTCTATCGGTGGCGGATCAAAAAGTGATTTTTGGTTACAATTACAAGCTGATGTTTTCAATGCATCAGTTAAAAAATTAAAACACGAAGAAGGACCAAGCATGGGAGCTGCTATACTTGCAGCATATGGATTAGGTTGGTATAACTCTATTGAAGAATGTGTTGAGCAATTTATTCAAACAGATACAACGTTCGAACCTAATAAAGACAGACATCATCAATATCAATATTATTTCAATATATATAAAGATATCTATAAACAAACTAAAGACATAACAGCAAAGTTAATTCGATAATATAAATTATGAAGTGGTGTGGTGCAAAATGAAATTTGTAACCACGCCGTTTTATTTAATTATGGTAATTATTAATGGAATGAGAAGGTATGAAACGTTTTGATTAAGTGTAAAACCTCAGTATAATGTAAGAATTCACTTTATAAATATTTATTACACAAATTTGTGATAAAAATCTCTAAAAAATTGCGAGCAATTTGTTACAAATTTAGTGTATAAGCGTTAGAATAGTTAAGTCGCCATTATGGTTGTAAAAATGTTACACGAAATAGAGTGATTTTACAATTAGAGTTATTTTCATGTAAAATACAAACCACTAATAGAATTACTATATAAACGTATTAAGTTTATATAATGTGCATTTTACAATTAATTCGTGAATGATTTCACATTTTAGTCTTAATTAAACCTTTTTAGTTGTTGAAATCGCTTTCTTAAGGGTGTACGATAACTATGGCTTAAAAATATAAAAGTGAGGTTTTGGGGAAATGAATATTATCTTAGGAGTGGGTACTTTAGTATTAGTACTTGTAATTATGACGCTATTCTTAAAATTCGCGCCATATGGTAAACAGGGGTTGCAAGCTTTATCAGGAGCTGCTTGTGCAACGTTTTTACCTCAAGCGTTTTTAAGTTATGCAATTGGTGGCGTATTCCACATTAAATTTTTGCAAGAAATTGGTGATTTAGCAGGAAGCTTAAGTGGTATAGCAGTAGGTATACTAACTTGTTTAAATTTAGGCGTATCTCCAGTGTTTGCAGTTATTGTTGGTTTAGTATTACATGATTTCAAATTATTACCAGCATTTATTGCAGCGTATATTGTGGCTTTTGGAATTAAATTAATAGAGAAAAAAGTTCCAGAAGGACTAGATTTAATTGTTGTTATTTTATTGGCTCCAGCAATTACATTTGGTTTAGCAAGCGTTATTACACCAGGAGTAATGGCTACACTTAAACAAATTGGTAGTGCGGTAACTTCAGTTGGCGACAATAACCCATATGCACTAGCAATTATCTTAGGACTCGTAATACCAGTAACAGGTATGACACCATTAAGTTCAATGGTATTAACAAGCTTATTAGGACTAACAGGAGTACCGATGGCAATTGGTGCAATGACATGTATGGGAAGTTCATTTGTAAACTACGTATTATTCAGTAGATTACAAATTGGTGGTAAATCTAAAGCATTTGCAGTTGGTATTGAACCATTAACTCAAATTGATTTAATCGCACAATATCCAGTACAGCTTTACGGTTCAAATGCAATAATAGGTATGGTTAACGCTTGTATCGTGACATTTATGGGCGTAGTCATCGGCGTTAAAGGTATGGCAACACCAATTGCTGGTGCGATCGTATTATTCGGTTTCAACCAACCAGTTAGAGCGATTATTACAATTGTAATTGTAGCTATTGTAAGTATAATACTAGCGTTTATCATGAGTATGATTATTAAAAAATTCAATTTAATGAATTTAAGTTTAAATGTACCGAGCAAAAAGAACAAACTTAAGGAGAGTGTTTAGTGATGGCTAAAAGCTATGATTATCAAAGTGCGTTTGACATTATTGGACCAGTTATGATGGGTCCATCAAGCTCTCACACAGCCGGAGCAGTAAAAATCGGAAACTCAGCAAGAGCAGTTTTAGGCGATGTACCTAAAAGTTTAGAAATTCGTTATTATGAATCATTTGCCAAAACACATCAAGGGCATGGCACAGATGTTGCAGTTGTCGGTGGTGCAATGGGTTATAGTACATTTGATAATAGAATTAAAAAAGCATTAGACATCGCAGAAGAAGAAGGCATTGAAGTAGAAATTATTGAAGATGAAGGAGAAAGTATTGGAGAACATCCAAACTGTGCTTTCATCAAAGCTAAAGATGCAAACGGACGCTATATAGAAGTTATCGGTATTTCAATTGGTGGCGGAACTATCAAGATAAAAGGTATCCATGTTAATGGTTTAGAAACGAAAATGAATCATGGTTTACCGATTTTAACTGTAGATGGACCGGCAGATAAAGCGCAAATCAATCATTTAATTAACGATTTAAACGATATGTCAATTGAATACAAAGATGAATTAACTCAAATTAATGATGATAAAAGCTTAGTAGTGTTACCATTAAATAAAGCAATCAAAGAATCAGCATTAGACACATTAAGAGACAAATACAGTGATTTTACCGTTTCCTATATTAATTAAGGGGGATTCAAAATGTTTGATTCAATTAGAGAAACTATAGATTATGCAGTTGAAAAAGATATGTCCTTTGCAGAAATCATGATCCAAGAAGAAATGGAACTTAAAGGACTTTCACGTGATGAAGTACGTGAAAACATGAGACAAAACTTAGAAGTAATGAGAGATGCTGTAGTTAAAGGTACTACGGGCGAAGGTGTAGAAAGTGTTACAGGCTATACTGGACATGACGCAGCAAAACTACGTGATTATAACGAAAATAATCATGCGCTATCAGGTCATGAAATGATTGAAGCAGTTAAAGGTGCGGTAGCAACTAATGAAGTCAATGCAGCAATGGGTATCATTTGTGCAACACCTACAGCTGGATCGTCGGGTACAATCCCAGGCGTACTATTTAAATTAGAAAAAACGCATAATATTACTGAAGATCAAATGGTAGATTTCTTATTTACAGCAGCATTATTCGGAAGAGTAGTTGCTAATAATGCTAGTGTTGCAGGTGCAACAGGTGGTTGCCAAGCAGAAGTAGGTTCTGCATCAGCAATGGCAGCTGCAGCAGCAGTAGCAATTTTTGGTGGTTCTCCAGAAGCATCAGGTCATGCAATGGCATTAGCTATCAGTAACTTGTTAGGTCTAGTTTGTGACCCAGTTGCTGGACTAGTAGAAATTCCTTGTGTTATGAGAAATGCAATTGGTTCAGGTAATGGGTTAATTTCAGCTGACCTTGCATTAGCAGGTGTTGAAAGTAGAATACCTGTTGACGAAGTGATTAGCGCTATGGATAAAATTGGTAGAAATTTACCAGCATCATTACGTGAAACTGGTTTAGGTGGTTTAGCAGGAACACCAACTGGTGAAGAAATTAAACGTAAAATCTTTGGTGAAGCTGAAGATATGGTAAAAAACAACTAATTCATTAATCATAATTTAGCACTTAAGTGCCGGATAACTCTGGTACTTAAGTGCTTTTTTCATATGTTTTTATTAATATATGGAAATATAATCATTTATTTTTCTGAAGATTAAAAAAACTTATTGCAATTGCACATCCCAATAAATAAAATAATTTTAAAGGGGCTGGTGCAATGCTACGTTTAACGTTAATTTTTATAGCATTCATCATTAACACAACGATAACGTATTTGTGGACATCAGAGGGAACTTGGGTGAATTTATTATTCAAATCATTATCGCTAAGTATGATCATTGTGTTCATGTTTTATTACATTTGTTTTGTTATTGAAAATAGGGAAAGCTAGTGAGGTTAAGTAATGGATATTCAATCTGACTTAATCTCATTTTATGTTATATAAATCAAGTTGATAAAAAGCAAGGTCAAGCCATTGTTCAAATTTATAACCTACTTGCTTAATAGTGCCAGCATGATTGAAATTAAATTTCTCATGTAATTTTATGCTACCTATATTTGAAGCATCTATACCTGCAACAATTGTACGATAGCCACTTTGTTGTGCTTCCTCAATTAATTTTGATAATAATTGTGACGCAATACCACTATTTCTATAGTCAGGGTGAACATAAATTGAATGTTCAATACTATATAGGTATGCAGGCCAATCTCTGAAAGAACCATAAGTTGCAAATCCTTGAACGATATTATCTTCTTCAAAAACAAAAACAGGTTCATTTTTCTGTTTTTTATTTTCAAGCCATTGAATACGTTCTTCTATAGTTGTGGGTTCATACGTATATACTGCAGTAGTATTAATAATCGCATCATTATATATAGTTAATATAGCCTCTAAATCTGATTTTTGCGCTTCTCTAATCATCTTAATCACCTCTCAATCAATTAGAAACTATTTAAATAAAGATTGCAAGATTTATATATTTTGAATTTTGTATCATTAAATGAAAACAAAATTTTATTCAAAGATGATGTAGTGAACAATGTTTAATGATATACTAAAAGCAAAATAAAAGTATAGCTAAATTTGGTCTCAATGATATCGTTTTTAGTTAAAGGAGAAACATTTATGAAAAAATGGACAAATCGATTAATGACTATAGTCGGTGTCATTTTAATATTAGTAGCAATATATTTATTTGCTAAACCTCATATTGATAATTATTTCCATGAAAAAGATAATAGCGATAAAATCGAAAAATATGATAAAACAGAAAGTAAACAAAGTGAACATTCCAAAGATAAAACACCAGAAATTCCTAAGGATAAATCTAAAATGGCTGGATATATTAAAGTACCAGATGCTGAAATTGAAGAGCCAGTTTACCCTGGCCCAGCTACACCAGAACAATTAAATCGTGGTGTTAGCTTTGCGGAAGGTAACGAATCTCTAAGCGATCAAAATATTTCTATTGCAGGTCATACATTTACTGACAGACCACATTATCAATTTACTAATTTGAAAGCTGCCAAAAAGGGAAGTAAAGTTTACTTTAAAGTTGGTAATGAGACACGAAAATATAAAATGACAAGTATAAGAGATGTTGATCCATCTGATGTGAAAGTATTAGATGAACACAAAGGTGAAAAAAATCAATTAACATTGATTACTTGTGATAATTATAATAAAGAAACTGGAGTTTGGGAAAAACGTAAAATATTTGTCGCGAAAGAAATTAAATAGAAAAGATATTTAGATGATGAACAACTTCTTATGAATCAATGGTGAAGGTGTTCATCATTTTTATTTTTCAATAATGAAAGTAATTTCAAATTGTGAATATAGTTTCAGTCTGAATAGGTCATCTTCATTGTCTTTGAAATGTTGTCTATAATTAGGATAAAGATGAGATAGGGGGACTACATGTGATTAAAGCAATTGCCGTTGATATGGATGGGACATTTTTAGATTCAAAAAAACAATTCGATAAAGAACGTTTCGAACGAATTTTTAAAGAATTAAAAAGTAAAGGCATAGAATTTATAGTTGCTAGTGGAAATCAATATGCAAAGTTAAAGTCTATTTTTGGTGAGAGAGACATGTTTTTTATTGCAGAAAATGGGGCAGTGATATATAAAGGTAACGAATTATATCAATATCGAAGTTTTAATCATCAAGATTATCAAGACGTCATTGATTATTTAAATTTAGAAAGACAAATTAATCAATTAGTTGTATGTGGTTTAGAAAGTGCCTATATTTTAGAAGACACACCAGAAGATTTTAAAGAGGATACAAAATTTTATTACCATCAATTAAGCGAAATATCCCAATTACAAAATTTACCTGAAGATGAATATGTCAAAATAGCTTTAAACATTAATAGAGAAACACATCCACAATTAGATAAAGATTTACAAGAACGTTTCCCAGAAACTATCAAATTAGTATCAAGTGGTCATGATAGTATTGATATTATTATGCCAAATATGACAAAGGGACAAGCTTTACATAGATTGCTTGAATTATGGGGATTAGAACCTTCTGAATTGATGGCTTTTGGTGATGCAAATAATGATAAGGACATGCTAGAACTAGCGCAATATAGTTATGTAATGAAAAATAGTCAAGACGCCTCATTGTTTGATATAGCGTATGACGTTGCACCAAGTAATGATGAGCAAGGCGTGTTAACAACAATTGAAACAATGGTACTTGATAATCATAAATAATAAAAATGCGACGAAGTGACTCTAAATGAATCACTTCGTCGCATTTTATTTATATACTTAATTTAAACGTGTATCACAAGTACCTGTATTGATAACTGATAATGAAGCATTTAATCCACCTTCTACAAGATTTTGAACGGCTTCATCAGAGAAGAAAGCGATGTGAGGTGTTAATAAAATATTTTCATTTTCAATGAGTTCTAATAACGTTTCATCTTCAACTTTTTTATTAGTCCAATCAAATGTGAAGTAAGGTGATTCAAATTCATAAGTATCAACAGCTGCTCCATATAAAGGACCATTATTAACAGCGTCAATTAAAGCTTTTGTATCTAATACGGCACCACGAGCAGCATTAACTAGCACGGCACCTTCTTTTACTTTGGCAAACATATCTTTATCAAATAAGTGATAGCTATCTTTATTTGCTGGTACATGTAATGAAATAATATCAGCATCTTTAATAGCTTCTTCTACTGAATCTTTGTACTCTAAGAAATCGAGTGACTCATTTGGATAAGCATCATAACCAATGATTGTTGCACCGAAACCAGCATAGATTTTCGCAGTTGCTGCACCAATACGTCCAGTACCGATAATAGCTACAGTCATGTTTTTAACAGGACGTGACATAATAGGTGCTGCCCAAGTGAAATCGTGATTTTGTACACGTTTTTCAATAGCAGGGAATTTACGTACTAATTGTAATGCTATTGATACAGAGTATTCAGCAATAGTTTCAGGTGAATAACTAGGTACATTTGAAATAATGATACCGTGCTTTTTAGCTAATTCTAAATCGTACATATCGAATCCAGCAGTTCGCTGTGCAATTTGTTTAATGCCATAAGATTCTAATTTAGGATAAACTTCGTCTTCAAGTTTACCGAATTGCATTGTCGTAACACCATCATAATCTTTAAGTTGATCAACAGTGTCTTTGCTAAGTAATTCAGGTGAAGTAGTGACTTCTATATTATTCTTTTTACCCCAGTTTAACGCCATTTCTTTCTCATATTCTCTAGTACCGAAAAACATTATTCTTGTCATAATGAAATTACCCCATTTCAAAAATTATAAAAAGTTGTTTAACAAATAGTATGATATAAAAAATAAGTAAAACTATAACCTACATCCACATTATATTGTGAATCTTTTCACAAATCAAGTTAAAAATTAGTTTTTTTGAAATCTGAATAGAAATAGTTTTATATGTTTAATTACAAATGTATGTTAACAAGCATTAAAATATGAATTAGTTCAATTATTTTAGAGAGAGCATCTTTTAAGATATAATATCCATAATAATAATATGGAGGTACCTTTATGAGTAATATGAATCAAACAATTATAGATGCGTTTAATTTTAGACATGCAACAAAACAATTTGATCCTGAAAAAATCATTCCAAAAGAAGATTTTGAAACAATTTTGGAAGCGGGAAGATTGTCACCAAGTTCATTAGGTTTAGAACCATGGAAGTTTGTAGTTGTGCAAAATAAAGTATTGAGAGACAAATTGAAACCTTACAGTTGGGGCGCTCAAAAACAACTTGATTCAGCAAGCCATTTTGTAATCGTACTTGCGCGTAAAAATGTAACGTCTCAATCTCAATTCGTTCAAGATTTAGTAAAAGGTGTTAAAGGTTATAAGGAAAGTACATTACCAGCAGTTTATGAAAAATTTGATAATTTCCAAACTAATTTCCATATTAATGATAGCGAAAGAACATTGTTTGATTGGGCAAGTAAACAAACATACATTGCTTTAGCAAATATGATGACAAGTGCAGCGCTTTTAGGCATTGATTCTTGTCCAATGGAAGGCTTTGATTTAGATGAAGTGACATCCCTTTTAAAAGATGAAGGTATTTTAGATACAGATCATTTTGGTATTTCTGTAATGGCAGCATTTGGTTATCGTGCTGATGAACCACCACACGGTAAAGTTCGTCAAAATTATAACGATGTCATTGAGTGGTTTGAGTAAATAAATATTTTTAAGTGAAGAAAGAGCGGTGAGAAATAATTCGATTTAATTATTATTTCAATCATCGCTCTTATTTTGGGTTGATGAATAGAATCATATGTTGCAGGGTAAACTTAAAGTGTACATCCTTGTGAGCACATTATTTTTTAATCATAGCGTATGGATGTAGAATGATAACTAAGGAAAAGTAAACGTTTACATTTTCGATATAACTTTATATATTGTTTAATACATTTCCTACAGTATTTCAAAAATTATAAAAGGACGGGATACGATGGCAAATATTAACGTAAGAGATTATATAGATGAAAGCTATGGCTTATTTATAAATAACGAGTTTCATAAAAGTGAAAGTGGAGAAACATTAACAGTTTCTAATCCAGCAAATGGAGAAGAATTAGCTCAAGTAGCTAAAGCAGGTAAAGGTGACGTTGATAAAGCAGTAACAGCGGCTACTGAAGCTTTTGATGCTTGGAGTAAAATTTCTAAAGAAGAACGTGCTGATTATTTATTAGAAATTAGCCGTAAAATTCATGACAATGCTGAACGATTAGCAACTATCGAATCATTACAAAATGGTAAACCTTATCGTGAAACATCTACTATAGATGTACCAATGGCGGCTAACCAATTTAAATATTTCGCAAGTGTTTTAACTACTGATGAAGGTTCAGTTAATGAAATTGATCATAATACTATGAGTTTAGTAGTAAATGAACCAGTTGGTGTTGTAGGTGCAGTTGTGGCATGGAACTTCCCAATTTTACTTGCATCATGGAAACTAGGACCAGCACTTGCTGCAGGTAATACTGTTGTTATTCAACCTTCATCATCTACACCTTTAACATTAATTGAATTAGCTAAAATATTCCAAGAAGTATTACCTAAAGGTGTTGTTAACGTATTAACTGGTAAAGGTTCTGAATCTGGTGATGCTATATTCAATCATGAAGGTGTTGATAAATTATCATTCACTGGTTCTACAGACGTTGGTTATGGCGTAGCTAAAGCAGGTGCTGAACGTATTGTACCAACTACATTAGAACTTGGTGGTAAAAGTGCTAATATCATCTTTGATGACGCTAATATTGATCAAGTTATTGAAGGTGTTCAATTAGGTATTCTATTCAACCAAGGTGAGGTATGTAGTGCTGGATCTAGATTACTTGTCCAATCATCAGTTTATGATAAATTATTACCAAAATTAAAAGAAGCATTTGAAAATATTAAAGTAGGTGACCCATTTGCAGATGATGTTAAAATGGGAAGTCAAACTGGTGAAGAACAACTAGAAAAAATCCAAAACTATGTCAAACTAGCTGAAGAAGATTCAAGTGCTAACATTGTAACAGGTGGTCATCGCCTTACTGATAATGGACGAGATAAAGGTTTCTTCTTTGAACCAACAATTATAGAACTAAAAGATAATAGTCATCGATTAGCACAAGAAGAAATTTTTGGTCCTGTACTAGTAGTAGAAAAATTTGACGATGAACAAGAAGCAATTGATATTGCTAATGATTCAGAATATGGACTAGCTGGTGGTATCTTTACAACTAATTTAAACCGTGCATTAAATGTAGCTAAAGCAATGCGTACAGGTCGTATCTGGATCAATACGTATAACCAAATTCCAGCTGGCGCACCATTCGGCGGATATAAAAAATCAGGTATCGGTCGTGAAGTTTACAAAGACGCAATTAAAAACTATCAACAAGTAAAAAATATTTATATCGATACTTCAAATGAAACTAATGGATTATATTAATATATATTAATACTTTCTGAGGTTTGTGAATATATAATAAGAGCCAGTCCAAGACTTAAACAATGTCTTGGACTGGCTTTATGTTTATATTGAAGTTATTGTTGTGGTACTTTTGATTCATCTGAATGTAATTGTACAGTAAGTCCTTCAGGTGAAGTTAAAATTTCGCTTGATTGATTAGGTTTATAAATATCAAATCCAGATAATCCATAGCTATTATCATTATCTTCACGTTTTTTACTTGATTGCCAAGTGTTAGCAGCTAAATGATGATGATATTTATTAGTAGACATAAATAGTGCTTGTGGGAATTTAGAAATATGTTCAAAACCAATTTGATCTATATAGAATGATTTAGCATCTTCTAAACTATTAGTTTTTAAATGTAAATGTCCGATTTTAGCACCATCAGGCATACCATCCCAGCCATCTTCAGTTCTTTCTAATAATAATGTAGGTCCATCAACTTCTAAAGTATCCATTTTGACGAATCCGTCATTCCAAATCCAACCATCTTTTGGACGGTCACTATAAATTTCAATGCCATTTCCTTCTGGATCAGCGAAATAAAGTGCTTGGCTTACAAGATGATCTCCAGCACCAATTCTCATACCTTTATTAGCTACGTAATATAAGAAGTTAGCTAAGTCAGTATCAGTAGGAAGTAAGTAAGCAATATGGAATAGTCCGGCTTCTGATGCACTAGGTTGTCTGCCATCTTTAAGTACATTTAAAGTTAAAGTGTGTCCACTTTTACCAATTGCCAGAATAGCTTGTTCGTCGCTTTGTGATAATACATTAAATCCTAAAATGTTTGTATAGTAATCAATCATTGTGTTTAAATCTTTGACGTTTAAATTAATATTTGTAATTTGTGTTGCAGTTTTATCATGAAATGTCATAGTTAATTCCCCGCTTTTCTCTCTTTTGAATATACTTATTATAACTGATATAAAAAGTATATTCAAGATAAAAATTTAAAAAAGAGGGATAAATTGAAATAAACATTTATCCCCCTTATTACTTCTACTTTATCAATTTAACCTAAATATACGTCTTGTACGCTATCATCTTTTTCAAGAACATCTTTTGCGAATGGACAAGAAGCAATAATTTTTAAATTGTTTTTACGAGCATAGTCTACAACTTGATATACTAATTTTTTTCCAAGTCCTTGTCCACCAAGTTCATCAGAAACACCAGTATGATCAATATCAATTTCATTATTATCTGCAGTTTTAAATGTGATTACTGCTTTAGGATCGTTTTCATCTTCGCCAACATAAAATTTATTTGTACCTTGTTTAATTTCTTCAGCCATAATTCATCGCTCCTTTATTGTGTATATAGTATATTTATCACTAAATAAAAATTTAAAACATTTGCTATATAAGAATAGAGATTAAATTGAAGTGCTAGATAAAATTACAGCAGAGCATTTAAACAATTTAACTATATCTAATATAAGAAACGGTAGTATTATAGTATTCCTCGAAACCATGAATACCATCTGCGCCACCTAGACCAGATTCTCTCCAACCAGCATGGTAGCCGTTAACAACTTCTTCAGCTTCACAATTGGCATATACTTCACCAAATTTTAAACGTTCAGTTGCCGTCATGACTTCTGATAAATCATTTGAGAATATATAAGAAGAGAGGCCAGCGTTTGTATCATTAGCGTCTTCAATAACTTGATTAAAGTCATTATATGTTGTGATTGCTAATACAGGACCAAATATTTCTTCTTTAAATGCACTATCTGTTTGTTTAACGTTATCTAAAACAGTAGGAGCATAGAAATAACCAGGGCGGTCTAATTTGTGACCACCTAATACAAGTTTAGCTCCATTATTAACAGCATCTTGTACTTTTTCGTCTATGCTATTTAATTGAGTTTCATTAATAATAGCACCGAAATCTGTTTTTTCATCAAGAGGATTTCCTACAGTTAAAGCTTCCATTTTAGATTTTACTTTTTCAACAAATTTATCATGAACGTCTTCATGTACAAATATTCTCTCAGGACATGTACATACTTGGCCTGCATTTTTAATACGAGCAGTTACAATATAATCCACAGCTTTATCAATATTTGCATTTGGCGTTACGAGGACAGGGGCGTTTCCACCTAATTCTAAGTTTACCTTTTTAACTGTGTTTGCTGCATTTTCAAATACGGCTTTACCGGCACGCATGCTACCAGTTAAAGATATTAATTTGATATCTTTATGTTGTGCTAATTGTGTACCAACAGTTTCACCAGTACCTGGGACGATTTGGATTAAACCTGCAGGAATCGTTGAAGCTTTAAAAATTTCAGCTAAACGTAGGGTAAGTAATGTTGTTTCTTCACTAGGTTTAATGACAACAGAACAACCTGTTACAATAGCAGGAATGACTTTACGTAATAATACTAAAATAGGAGCATTCCAAGGTACAATACCAGCTGTTACGCCGATAGGTTTTTTAGTGAGTTGAATAGTTTCATTTTCTACACTATTTTGTAAAACTTCGCCTTTATTACTCATGCTTAAACTAGTCATATAATCAATAAATTGAACAGATTTATCAATTTCGCCTTGAGCTTCGGCTAATGTTTTACCTTGTTCTTTGACGTAAAGTTGTGCAAGTTCTTCTTTATTTTGTTCAAGTAATGGGATTAATAATTTAACATGTTCGGCACGAGTTGGTTGCGGAACTTTTTCCCACTCTAATTGTGCATGTTTAGATTTCTCGATGGCTTCATTAACTTCCTCAGTAGTCGCAAATGTAATCGTATCTATTTTTTCACCAGTTGCTGGATTAATTACATCCATTGTTTCGTTTGAATTACTTTCTATAAATTCATTGTTTATAAATAATTGATTAGTCATATAACATACCTCCACTTGAAATATTCCCTAAAAGTCAGTGATTAAATATTAAAATTAAATTTAGACATAAAAAAGTTAGAGCAACAATGCTCTAACTTTTTGTGAACCCTTTATAGAATATAGGTATGAGGAGTATAAATCCAAATACCCCCATAATAGGGAATACTTTTCCAATAAGTGATATAAATCCAACGAAAGTGCATATAAACGTAATGAATGCCATTGTGATAATCAATATATAATAACGTTTCGAGAAGGGTTTACTAAATCTAGCAGCAAAAGCATACATAAGTCCTACTACTGTATTATAAATTACTAAAATCATAATGACTGACATAATTAGTCCAATGGATGGTGAAATATTTTTAGCTAATAATAGGGAAGGTAACGCAACATCTTTAATTTGATTAAATTGAGTTACAAGACCTAAATTAATCATTAATATTAAAAATGTGATGATGACACCGCCTATTAGTCCGCCATACGTTGCTGACTGACGATATTTTAATTTGCCACCCATAACTGAGAAGAAACTGAACGCAGCCGCAATTTGTAAACTAGCATAATTGATACCATCAAACCACCATCCAGGTGAAATAGATTTATGATGATTTGAGTATTGGTTAGCTGCATTAAAGTTAAGATGACCTGATGCAAAATAATAAATAGCTATCATTGTTACAACTGCTACTAGAAACGGTGTCACTCCTCCTAGTACTGCAATGAGACGATCAAATTTTAAAAATAATGTTGATAATATAAGAATGACTAGTAATAATGAACTCAGCCAGTATGGAACGTTGAAGCTCTCATGAATAGTAGAGGCTCCGCCAGCTGTCATTATAATAGCTAATGAAAATAAAAAAACAGTTAATATTAAATCAAAGACTTTAGCAATCATTGGATGTAAATAATAATGTACTGATTCTGAATGGTTACCTGATTTTAGTCGATAACCTGTCTTTAAAACAAAGATTCCGCCTAGAGTAATAATAGTTCCTGTTACAATAATGCCAGCTAAACTATAAACACCATGGCTAGTGAAAAATTGGAATATTTCTTGACCAGTCGCAAATCCTGCACCTACGACAACGCCTACAAATGCGAAAGCCACTATAATGGACTCTTTAGCTATATTCATTTATGTTCTTATCCCTTCATGTCAAAATTAATGAGATTTCAATTTTAATTATAATTATCTTAAAAATTCATATCTTTCTATTTTAGACGAAATAATACTAAAAATAAATACTTGAGTACATGCTATATGGACTATTGTGTAAATAAGACGTACGGTTTCTAAGAATTAAAAATAGTAATGCAATACAAAATGATTAGTGTAGAATAGTAATGACAAAAATTTTTAATAAATATTAATGCATTAATGATGATACTTTGATAGTATTAGCAAATATTGATTGGAAAAAGTGTAAAAGTTGAAGAAGGTGTTGTTATGATATTTGATTTACCTTTAATGCTAATGATTGTTGTATTTTTAGCATTAGGTATATTCAGTCAATGGTTAGCAAATAAAATAAAATGGCCATCCATAGTAGTAATGGCCATTGTAGGTCTGTTAATTGGACCAATATTAGGCATAGCGAATCCTAAAGAAGCAATGGGATCGGAAGTATTTAGTCCTATAGTTTCATTAGCAGTAGCCGTTATATTATTTGAAGGTAGTAGTAATTTAGATTTCAGAGAGTTAAAAGGGATATCGAAAGCGGTCATCAGAATTATTACTGTAGGTGCAACGATTGCATGGATTTTAGGTGCAATTGCATTACATTTTGTATTAGATTTTCCAATTTCAGTATCATTAGTTATGGGTGGATTATTTTTAATCACTGGCCCTACAGTAATCCAACCATTGTTAAAACAAGCAAAGGTAAAGAAAAATGTCGATTCAATATTACGTTGGGAAAGTATCATATTAGATCCTATTGGTCCTATGTTGGCACTATCAGCATTCTATGTATACCAAATTGTTGATGAAGGTATAAGTTTTTTAGTAATCTTACTATTTATCTTAAAAATTTTAAGCGTTGTTTTAATAGGTTTTGGTGCATCATTCTTATTTAATTGGTTAATTAAACGTGACATGATACCACAAAGTTTAATGCCGCCAATACAACTGGTATTTATACTTTTAATATTTAGTATCTGTGACGAAATTTTAGCAGAATCTGGATTATTATCTGTAACCATATTTGGACTTATAATGGCACGAAATAAACGTCATGACTTAATGTTTAAGGAGTCTGATCATTTTATAGAAAATGCATCAACAATAATGGTTTCAACAGTATTTATTTTAATTACATCATCACTTACTAAAGATGTATTACTAAACGTACTATCATGGCAATTACTTGTATTTAGTATTGTAATGATTTTACTTGTAAGACCTTTATCGGTAATTATTTCCACATTTAGAACAGAAATAACTAAAAGAGAACGTGTTAGTGTAGCCTTAATGGCGCCTAGAGGTATTGTTGTACTTACCGTTGCACAATTCTTTTCAAGTTTGTTTATGGATGACGGCGTTAAGATGGCTCAATACATAACACCAGTCACATTTGGTCTTGTATTTATTACCGTTGTTATTTATGGATTTAGCTTTACGCCGTTAAGTAAGTTGTTAGGCGTAGCAAGTAATGAACCACCTGGCGTTATTATTGTTGGGGAAAGTGAATTCTCATTTCATTTAGGAAGTATGCTTAAAGATCATGGTATACCCATTATGATGTTCAATTTATTTGAAAACACTTCAGATAAAGCACATCAGCAAGGATTTGAAGTATTTAAAGGGAATTTATTATCTAGCAATGACCGTATATATTCAGATTTACTAAGATATAATAAGTGTATATTGATGACGAAATCATTTATTTTTAATAGTTTAGCATTTAATGAACTAGTACCTGAATTTGGTTTGAATAATGTCCATATGATGCCGGTATCATTTAATGATGAACAAGCACGTAATAATTTAAATGGTCCTATTCGAAATCATATTTTATTTGATGAAAATCATACACCAAGATGGTTTGATAACTATATAACACAACATAATATTATAGAAGTGCCTGCCGAAAGATATCATGAAATTACTGATAAAGATATGTTAATTTATTATATTAATGAAAATAAAAATGTCACTTTTAAAAGGAATAATCATTCACTACCTAAAGAAGAACATGGGACATATGGTATATTAAAAAATGTTTATAACGTATAAAATATTGCTTTTATAAAAAAATAATGTTAATATAACATCAGAAATATCTCGCATATAACACCAATCCCCTCACTACTGGTGATAGTGAGGGGATTCTTATAGGTGTGGTTACTTACGTCTATTGTTTTTATCATTGCGGCAGCGTAACCAATTAGTATACCAAGCAATGATGCAACCGCTTGTTATGGTTGCCAGAATATTTATCAGAATATCCCGCATCATAACACCTCCTTTACACGTCATTAGGACGTCTAAAGCATAGACGATAGTATTATTATAGCAAGGGATAATTAATTTAAAAGAAAAAAATATTATAAAATATAAAAACAGGGCGATAATTGGAATTCTACTCAATTATCGCTCTGTTTTTATATTATTTTAAGTATCTATCATGCATTAAAATTTTAAGAATATCTATTTGAGATTGTAGTTCATGTCCTACATTAGTGTCTTTAATTTTTTTACGTGTTAGTTCTTCATCAACAACACGTTTAACTGATAACTCATCCGCACCATCTGATAATACTTTTTCCTTAGTATTAAATTCTTGGTGAGCAACCAATTGCATACCAAATGAATTATAAAGTAACGTATAACCAGCTATTCCTGTAGTAGATTGATAAGCTTTTGAGAAACCGCCATCAATAACTAACATTTTACCATCTGCTTTAATTGGATCTTCACCGTCAATTTCTTTTACTGGTGTATGCCCGTTAATGATACGGCCTTCATCAGGATTTAAATCAAAGTCTTTTAACATCTTACGAATCATATCAACATCTTCTCGTAAGTAATAATAAGGATTCTTTTCTTCTTTATGTGAGGCTTTATCTTCAATAAAATAACGTTCAAATGTTGTCATGGCACGTTTACCAAATAATGAAGAGTATTTACCAGTCCATAAATACCAAACTAAATCAGTAGAAAGATCATCTGTGATTTCTTTGTCGTCAAATGCTTTTCTTACATGATATTCAAAAACATCTAATAGTTCACGTCCACTATGTGATTCACCATCGATTTCAAATGATTCCATTTCGCCATTTTCATCTACTGGAATGCATCCATGAATAAGTAAATTTCCGTTATAAGGCAGATATAATTTTCCTTCTCTCATTAAGAAGGACATGTGGCGACGAAGTTTTTCAGATTGTTGGAAAGAAAGGAGTAACTTCTCAATAACATCTTCCTCTTCTTTCAATAATGTTTCAGGATGTTCTGGATCAACAGTTTGGAAACATGTATCTTTTAATGGGTATGTTTTACCGTAAACAGTAATTTCATTCTTGTCGTAATCAATTTTTTCTAAAACTAAGCGTTCTTCCATTTCAAATGATGGGCGACGTTTGATAATTGGCATTTCAAGCTTAAACTGTATCATTGCAATTGCTTGATGAATCTTCGTAATCTGATGTTCTTCACGTTGAGTAAGACTTACTTCCTTGTCAGGACGTTTTTTCGGTTTGAAAGCTGGATTATCTCCACTATAATATTTTTCAGCTAAAGTAAGTAAAGGTCTTAAGTTAATGCCATATGCATCTTCAATAATATCTAAATTATCATAACGTGCACAGATTCTAAGTAAATTAGCTAGACACACTTTGGAACCGGCATAAGCACCAATCCATAATACGTCATGATTTCCCCATTGAATATCTACAGAATGATAATTAATAAGCGTATCCATAATTTTATCTGGTTTAGGTCCACGGTCATAAATGTCTCCAACTACATGTAAATGGTCAACGACTAATCGTTGTACAGTATATGAAAGACCGATAATTAAATCATCAGATTGTTCTAATTCAATAACTTGGTTAATCAATGTTTCGTAATATGTTTTTTTGTTTTGATATTCATTATTTTTATAAAGCAACTCTTCAATAATGTATACAAATTGTTTTGGTAACGCTTTGCGTAATTTAGAACGAGTATATTTTGAAGAACAGTATTTTGTTAATTCTATTAAACGTTCGATAGTTGTAATATACCAAACATTGAGCTGACCTTTCGCATTGAATTGATTTTTAACTAACTTTAATTTGTCTTCAGGATAATATACAAGTGCTGCTAAATCATTAATTTCTTTTTCGTTAAGCGTATTTCCGAATATATCATTTATTTTTGCTCTGACATTACCTGAACCATTTCTTAAAACATGTTGGAAAGATTCATATTCACCATGTAAATCACTTACGAAATGTTCAGTGCCTTTTGGAAGTTCTAATATTGATTCTAAATTGATAATTTCTGTAGCTAATTTTTCAGCACTATCAAAACGTTGTGATAGTAAGTCTAAATATTTTTGTTTCAATTCACTTTCAGTAATATGTGTCATGATTTGTCACTCCTGTTTATAAGTTCCAATATAGTCAGTCTTTGTAATAATTAATGCGCTTACATTTGATTATCAAGAAAAAGTGATTAATTTTCAATAGCAAAGCTTTATTTGAAAATATATTTTTATATTCAGAGTGCTTCAAGTTTGAAAATGACAATTTTTTAGAGGGAGCTAATTGATTATGGCATGGAACAAATAGGGGGTCATACTAAAAAACGCCAACAAAGTAGTCACTATGTTAGCGTTAAGTAATAATATATTATTTGACACGTTTACGTTTTACGAAATATCTAATAACAAAGTAAATAATGGCAATGATGATAATAACATACATAATTCTAGAATATGTATGAATACCATTCATTAATGCGCCAAAACTATCGCTAAGCAAACGACCTAGTATAATAAGCGCAAAGTTCCATATAGTTGTACCCAATAATGATAAAGATGTGAAAACAATAATATTCATACGATTAATACCTGCAGGGATGGTAATTAATACACGTAATACTGGTATGAATCGACATAGAAATACTGCCCATGCGCCATATCTTTTAAACCAATCATTGGCACGTTTTAAATCACTACTTTTCAATTTCATCCATTTACCATGTCGATCGACAAAACGGTAAAGTTTTTCTTCTAAAATAAGACGACAAATATAGTATAAAATTAATAATCCAATAAATGATGCAATCGTTGCAATAATTAACAATGTCCAAACTGATAAATGAGATTTAACTGATAATAATCCTGCAAAAGTTAAAATAATTTCTGAAGGGACAACAGGTAAGACATTTTCTAATAAAATTAAAATAAAAATAGCTGTATAGCCCCATTGGCTAATAAAATTCGTTATAATTTGTTCCATTTATATAAATAGACTCCTTTATTCATCTAAACAATCTACTTAATTAAAAGTACGGTAACGTCATTATAATAAAAAATAGTCATAAATGCTTGTGAAAGGGGAGTCAATTTAAAATTTTATTAGTATTTTTAGTTTTTTAAAACACTAAAATTGTTTATTTATTGTAGTTATAGTTTTAACTCTAAATTGAGTATTACACTTGTGACAGTATATTGAATGTATTGTTAATATTTATTGAATAAAAAGTGATTATTTTATTAAATTTATATTGTAACCGTTTCCATTTCGTGCTATTATTATTAAAAATTGTAGCGCTACAAGAAATTTTTAAGTTGTTTCTTAGTAGTTTAATCATAGTCATCTTGAAGGATTTCTGAAACTGAACGACAACACTTAGAGACAACATATTTAATAAGGGAAGTAGGAAAAGAAATGAATAAGAAAAGAAGTAACGTTCGTTGGGGCTTCGCAATTGCATTCTTCTTGATCGGAGTTATTGCATACATGGACAGGTCTAATATTTCTTATATTGCTGTTCCAATGATGCAAGATTTGCATTTGTCAAAAGCTCAATTTGGTTTATTGGCTTCATTTTTTTCACTAGGTTATGCATTAATGCAAGTACCTTCTGGGATGTTAGCTGAAAAATTTGGACCACGTAAAATGATTACAATTGCATTGGTATGGTGGAGTGCTTTTACTATATTTACAGGTATGATTAAGCATCATGGTTTATTATATTTTGTTAGATTTTTATTTGGTGTAGGTGAAGCGCCAATGTATCCTTCTAATGCAGTATTCAATTCATTTTGGTTCGCAAAAAATGAAAAAGGACGAGCTTCAAGTGCTTTATTAGCAGGTTCGTACTTTGGCCCTGTATTAGCGCCAATTGTAACTATAGCTATCGTAAATGCATTTAACTGGGAAGCGGTATTTTATATTTTTGGTGCAATAGGAATTGTAATGGCAATACTTTGGGCAATTATTGCAAAAGATTTACCTGAACAACATAAAATGGTCAACGAGGCTGAAAAACAATTTATTATGCAACATAGAGATATTGTAGACACAGACAAATCGTTACCACCTTGGAAACGATTCTTAACTCACTTTAGTTTCTATGCAATTGCAATTCAATACTTTGTTGTTCAATTCGTTATCACTCTGTTTTTAATTTGGTTACCTACATATTTAACAGAAGTATATCATGTTGATTTTAAAGATATGTCAATTAGTTCTCTTCCATGGTTATTAATGTTCTTCTTAATACTTAGCGGGGGAGCAATTTCAGATAGAATTTTAAACACTGGCAAATCACGCTTTGTCGCTCGTGGTGTTATTGCTATTATAGGATTTATTGTATTTTCAGCGTCAATGTTCCTTGCAGTACATACAGATAGCCTTTATGTTACTATTTTCTGGTTATCATTAGGACTTGGTGGAGTTGGTATGTCTATGGGTATGAGCTGGGCGGCAGCTACTGACTTAGGCCGTAACTTCTCAGGTACAGTATCAGGATGGATGAACTTATGGGGTAATATTGGGGCATTAACAAGCCCATTGTTAGCAGGAATATTTGTTGAAAGTCTAGGATGGACTTTAACATTTGAATTGTTAGCAATTCCTGCAGTAGTAGCAATTATAATGTGGTTCTTTGTTAAACCTGATAAACCATTAGTTATTGATGAACATAAAACAATAGAATAGTAGATATTAAAAAGAGCAATAAGTGAGATCGTATAAATATAGTAATGTACTATATCAAATCTCATTTATTGCTTTTTATATTTTGTTAAGTACATAATATCTTAATAAGAAAGGTGTGTTTTAAATGATGATCATTAATGCAAAAATTAAAATATTAGAAGAAAAACGAGACGAATATTTAAAATTGATGGAAAGTTTAGTTGAAGAAACAAGAAAAGAAGATGGAGTCTTATACTATAGCCATTTTGAAGATGTACAAGAACGTAATACATTTGTGGTAGTTGAAAATTATATTGATGAAGCAGCAATCAACTCACATATGGAGTCTCCACATTTCCAAAACTTTAATAATAAAGTTAAAGAGTATGTTGCAGAAGAACCAGTTATAGAAATTGCCCAACAAATTAAATAAATTTGGTAGATAAAATATAATGGGAAATAGTAATCAAATATTAATGAAAGTGATATAATAGTATGTATCATTGATGGATTGTGAACAATACATCTAATAAGTTAACGCTATTGAGAGCGGAATAACGCTGATTTCAAATCAATGAAATGAGAAACATTCCGTTCTTTTATTTTGTTTAAAATCAATAAAAAGGAAAGGAGAGGACATATTGAAGAGTTTTATACAGCTAGTCATGACATTTAATAAATCAAAAGTTGATCCATATAAGGGTTAAGACAAGGATTATTAATGATTATCCCGGCTCTTTTAGGATATTATTTTGGCTTTTTCTCTTTTGGTATATTAATTGCCACAGGTACATTAGCGCATATATATGTCTTTAAAGGAGCACCAAAATCACAAATTAGAATTGTAATACTTTGTTCTTTAGCGTTTGTAGTATGTATGATGCTTGGAACATTGACAACAGCACAACCAATTATATTTGGTATCTTGCTATTAATTGTTACAGTAGTACCATTTTATATATTCACTTCTCTCAAAATAGCAGGCCCTTCATCTACGTTCTTCATCGTAACGTTCTGTTTACCGATGAACTTACCTATTGCACCTGACCAAGCACTAATTAGAGGGTTGGCTATATTAATAGGTGGAATATTAGCGACATTAATGGTGCTATTAACTATTTATATTAAAAAAGAAAAAGCTGAAGATAGTGCAATTAATGCAGATTTCAAAGTAATTCAAGATATGATGGAAAATTACAATGATCCAGAAGCATTTAAAAAAGTTGCAAATTCAGCAGTATCTGCATTTAAAGCGTCAGATAAACTACTCATAACGTCATCTGCGAATAACGATAAAATGAGTTCACGATTTCAAAAATTATTATTAATTCATACTTCAGTTCAAGGTATTTATTCAGAATTATTAGAGCTTAATGAAAAAAATATACGACCATTACCTAATGATTTAATTGAAATGTTGAATTTCATTATCAATAAAGTAAAACATCCAAAAACTAATCATCAAACATGGAAAAAAGAAATCAATGTAAGTTCTGAATTTGAAAATTTATTAAATCATATACTAAAAATAGATGAAATTGCACATGCTGATTCTAATCATATCGAACATGAAGCGAAAATTAGAACACCTTTATATAGTAAGCGTATTTTACAAAATCTAACATTAGATTCTATTGTATTTAGAAACACATTGAGATATACAGTCATCATGTCAGCAGCAATATTCATAGCTTTATTCTTTGGATTTGATAAAGTATACTGGATTCCATTATCTGCTCATACCTTATTGGTAGGAACATCAACAATTCATTCATTAGAAAGAGGTACTGCAAGAAGTTTTGGTACTATATTAGGTGTTATAGTGCTTACAGGAATATTAGCATTTTCTATTCCAACACCATTAGCAATTATATTAATGGGATTAGGCGCTGGAATTACAGAAATGTTTGTTGGTGCAAATTACACGTTTGCGGTCATATTTATTACAATTCAAGTTATCTTATTAAATGGTCTTGCTTCACAAAACCTATCTATTAGTATTGCATATCCAAGAATTGTAGACGTAATTATTGGTGTAGCTATTTCTACTATCGGCCTATTTATATTAGGTCAAAGAACATCATCAATATTGTTACCAAATACAATTGCAGAAGTTGTGAGAAAAGAAGCATCGTTCTTCCATTACTTATTCTCAGAAAACAAGTATCATAATAAAGAAGAAGAAAAAAATCTTAATCTAGGATTATCAGTTAGATTAAATAATATGACTCAAATGTATAATGCAGCGAATGGTGAGTTGTTCAGTAATAAAAAAGTAATCCAATACTATTATCCAAGTATATTTGCGCTTGAAGAAATTAGTTTTATGCTTAGTAGGGCGCTTAGTGATAATCATCGTTCAAGAATAGATGATCAATTAATGGGGGAATATTTAGCTACGTTTGAAAATATTGCTAAACATTTCGAATTACAATCACATCTCGAAGTAAAAGAATTAACTGATTTACCACAGTATAATTATATTAAGTCTGGTTTAATGAAAATACAGAAAAACAGTCAAAAAGCACGTGAAGATGCCATTGAAGCAGGCATATTAGGAAAGTAGAGTAGTCTGAGGGTTGTCTAACCGTAGTATGACGTCATAGTGGTTAAATAGTTAGTATTAGTGGTAATACTAATATATAAGCAAATTAAACTGGAGATGAATACTATGCCTTGGACAATGGATGATTACCCACAGAGTTTAAAAAATCTTGATGAATTAGAACGTAAAAAAGCAATTGATATAGCTAATGCCATGTTGAAAGATGGTTATAAAGAATCAGATATTATCCCAATTGCTACGAAACAGGCTGAAAAATGGTACAAAGATGCTTCTAAAGATGATTTAAATGAATTGAAAAATAAACACATTACACAACATCAAACAGATCAGTCTGCAAACCCAGAATTAAATGAAGAACCTATACACGTTTACTTTGAAGACAATGAGTGGAAAGTAAAAACAGAAAAGGCTAAACAAGCTTCTGATACTTTTCAATATAAAAAAGATGCAGTTAAGCGAGCACAAGAAATTGCAGAAAATAAAAATACGAAAGTAATAGAACATCAAAAAGATGAATAGAGAAAAAGTCTAGAAAGGCTATCCTCAAAATGAGGGTAGTCTTTTTATATTGGATGCGACTAAAGTAGGGAGTGCAATTATTTCTTCTTCTTTATGAACTTAGTTATAATAAAATTGATAAAGAAGTTGGAGGAAATAATATGTATGTAGAGAGAAAACCCTCATTATATCTAGAAGACTTAAGAACAGAATTTAAAAATAGTTTGAATACATTTAAAAATAGCGATGAAGCTTTTGATATTTTAGTAGGCTTTGTTGAGTTAGATCATATTTATTCATCAGCACTTAAAGAAATTAGTACTAAACTAAGTATATTAGATGATAACTTTAATCATATGTATAAACATAACCCTATTCATCATATGGAACGTCGTGTGAAAGAAATGGGTAGTTTAGTTGGAAAGCTAAAACGCAAAGATTTGGAAGTAAGTGCTGAAAGTGCCAAAGAAAATATTATGGATATTGCTGGTATAAGAGTTATATGTAATTACTTAGATGATATTTATGTAATTGAAAAAATGTTATTAAAACAAGAAGATGTCAAATTAATCAAACGTAAAGATTACATTGAACATCCTAAAGAAAATGGCTATCGAAGTTTACATATTGTTGTAACGATTCCTGTATTTTTAGCTGATTCTGTAGAAGTAACACCAGTAGAAATCCAGATAAGAACAATTGGTATGGATATGTGGGCAAGTTTAGAACATAAAATCCGATACAAAAATAATACAGATACTGAAAAATATAAAGGACTGTTAGAACAATGTGCAACAGAAATAACAGATGTTGAAAGAAAAATGCAGCAAATTCACTCAGAAATCTCGGAAAATTAAACAGAGTAATGAAGTGTAGTATATTTTATTCAAAGTTAATGACTAAAATATACTACTTTTTTGTATAAGATTATCGAAAATAATAACCACTACATCAAAATAACTGGTTAGTGAAAATAACATAGGTAACTTAAAAGTTTCGATTAAATTGAGAGACTTATAATAATTAGTAAGCGTTTGCAAAACGAGGATACATATATTAATATACTTGTATACAAGTATAAAGGCAACTGGAAATTGAGGTGTAAGATATGACATATGGCTATCCAGAAAGTTGGAAAAGACATTTAACTACAGGTGAATCAATCGCGGCTGAAATAAGATTAGGCATTATTAATGGTGACATTGAATCTGAGACTTGGTTAACAGAAAATCAAGTTGCTAAACAATTTAATGTAAGCCGATCACCTGTTAGAGATGCTTTTAAACTATTACAAACAGACCAATTGATACATTTAGAACGAATGGGTGCACAGGTTCTACCTTTTGGAGAGCAAGAAAAGAGAGAGCTATATGACTTACGTTTGATGTTAGAATCGTTTGCCTTTTCAAGGTTGAGAACACAGGATACACAAGCTATCGCAAAGGAAATGAAAAAGCAGTTAGAAATGATGAAAGTAGCCGTACAATTCGAAGATGCTGAATCATTTACAAAACATGATTTCGAGTTTCATGAGGCAATGATTTTAGCTTCTAATCATCAATATCTAAAAACCTTTTGGTACCATCTTAAACCTGTCATGGAATCACTCATTTTATTGTCTATGAGACGTAGAATGTTACAAAATCCGGAAGATTTTGAACGTATTCATCGCAATCATAACGTTTTTGTGGAAGCGGTTGATAATAAAGATTCAGACAAATTAAGAGAAGCATTTCATTTAAACTTTGATGATGTTGGAAAAGATATAGAAGGATTTTGGTTACGATAATTTTTTTGAGAAAGTAGGGGAAATGATGAAATATATGATTGGAGTCGATATAGGGACAACGAGTACTAAGTCAGTGCTATATGACGAAAATGGACAATTTATAATGAAGCATAACATTGGATATGAATTACATACACCTAATGTTGATGTCTCTGAAGAAAATCCAGACGAACTATTTGATGCAGTCTTAATGACAGTGAAATATGTGGTAAGGGAAGCAAACATAGCAAAAGAAGATATTAAATTGATTTCTTTTAGTGCACAAATGCATAGTCTTGTAGCTATGGATGAAAATCATCATAGATTAACTGAAAACATTACTTGGGCAGATAATAGAGCAAGCAAATACGCAACATTAATCAATAATCAATATAATGGATTAGATATTTATAGAAGAACAGGCACGCCAATCCATCCAATGTCACCGTTATCAAAAATTTTCTGGATGAAACACGAACAACAATCTACTTTCGATAATACTGCCATGTTTGCTGATATTAAGACATATATTTTATATCAATTATTTGAGCAATATGTGATTGATCATTCAATGGCTTCAGCAACAGGTATGTTTAACCTTGAACAATTAGATTGGGATGATGATGTACTCAATTTATTAGGTATTTCACGATTTCAATTACCAGAGTTGGTACCAACAACACATATTTTAACTGGAATGAAAAAACGATATGCAACTTTAATGGGCATTGATGAAAATACACCAGTCGTCATAGGGGCAAGTGATGGCGTTTTATCAAATCTCGGTGTTAATAGTTATCAGCAAGGTGAAGTAGCAGTCACTATCGGAACGTCTGGAGCGATAAGAACTGTTATTGATAAACCGAGAACAGACGAAAAAGGACGTATATTTTGTTATGTGTTAACTGATGAACACTATGTTATTGGTGGGCCAGTAAATAATGGTGGCGTTATTTTAAGATGGCTTCGAGATGAAATATTAGCTAGTGAAGTTGAAACGGCTAAAAGACTTGGTGTTGATCCATATGATGTACTAACACAAATTGCAAGTCGAGTTAAACCTGGAGCAGATGGTTTAATCTTCCATCCATATTTAGCAGGTGAACGAGCACCGTTGTGGAATGCCGATGCAAGAGGGTCTTTCTTTGGACTTACATTATCACATAAAAAAGAACATATGATTCGTGCTGCATTAGAAGGCGTTTTATATAACTTATATACTGTATATCTTGCATTGATTGAAGTGATGAAAGAAACACCAAATGAAATTAAAGCAACAGGTGGATTTGCGAAAAGTGAAATATGGCGTCAAATGATGGCAGATATTTTTGATACACAATTAAGTGTACCTGAAAGCTATGAAAGCTCATGTCTTGGTGCTTGCGTTCTAGGTATGAAGGCACTAGGAGAAATAGATGATTTTTCAATAATTGAACAAATGGTTGGAACAACTCATGAACATCAACCTGATCCGAATACAGTAGACATTTATCAACAGTTAGTCAAAATATTCATTAAGATTAGTCGTTCATTAACAGAATCTTATAGTGAAATTGCAGATTTTCAACGTCAACATATGGATTAATTGATTTCATAAAATATCTTAGCACATAGACAGTATTTAATTGCAATGTAGCCATGTCACTTTTGAATTCGAGCAACTTTATTGAGAATAACACAGAAAAGGAAGAAGGGACTGCCATGTTTGGAGAAATTTGGCCACTAATTAGCGTTGTTTTAGGAATTATCATTTTATTAAGTTTAATTATATTTTTAAAATTGAATACCTTTATTGCTCTAATTATTACATCGATAATCACGGCATTACTACTAGGAATGCCACTCAATAAAATTATGGAAACTGTTGAAAACGGAATGGGTAGCACATTAGGTCATATAGCTTTAATTTTTGGATTAGGTGCTATTTTAGGAAAGTTACTTTCTGATGGTGGAGGCGCGACAAGAATCGCTGATACATTAATCGCAAAGTTTGGACAGAAACATGTACAGTGGGCGATGCTTATTGCAGCATTCATCGTTGGTATAGCATTGTTCTTTGAAGTAGGACTAGTCTTATTAATCCCACTTGTATTCACAGTAGCTAAACGTGCAAACGTTTCTATTTTAAAACTAGGTTTACCAATGGTAACAGCTTTATCTGTGACACATGGATTCTTACCTCCACATCCTGGACCAGTTGTTATTGCGAAAGAATTAAAAGCAAATCTTGGTCATGTATTAATGTACGGAATTATTATTTCAATTCCAGTCACTTTAATAGCAGGCCCATTATTTAATAAATTTGCACAAAAAATCATTCCTTCAGCATACTCACGTGAAGGAGATATTTCAGCATTAGGTGCACAAAAAGAATTTACTAATGAGGAAATGCCAGGATTTGGTATTAGTATTTTAACTGCAATATTACCAGTTATATTGATGCTGATTTCAACAATTGTTCAATTGGTTACTGGACATGATACACCTAAAAATAGTGTTGAGTCGATCATTTATCTAATTGGTAATGCGGGTACTGCAATGCTTATAGCAGTTATCTTTGCAATATTTACTATGGGAATACTTCGAAAAAGAAAAATGGAAGATATTATGGAATCAGTCACACAAGCTATATATCCAATTGGTATGATGTTGTTAATCATTGGTGGTGGCGGTACATTCAAACAAGTTCTAATAGATGGCGGTGTTGGTGACACAATCGCAAAAATGTTTGAAGGTACACATATGTCCCCAATTTTACTCGCATGGATTGTTGCTGCAGTACTTAGAATCGCATTAGGGTCCGCTACTGTTGCGGCTATCTCTACTACAGGTATAGTCATGCCATTACTTCAAGCGTCAGATACCAATGTTGCTTTAGTCGTACTAGCTATTGGTGCAGGTAGTGTTATCTTATCTCATGTCAATGACGCTGGTTTCTGGATGTTCAGAGAGTATTTTGGATTAACAGTTAAAGAAACTTTCTTAACTTGGTCATTACTAGAGACAGTTATTTCGGTATCAGGCATTATCTTCATCTTATTTATTAGTTTATTCGTATAAAATATTTATAATTATACCGGCTGGAGACAGTCGGTATTTTTGTATGGATTTATAAAAGGTCGCAACAAAAACTGATATATTTCTTGTCTGTCTAAACCATTTTTGAATAACTGTGAAGCATTGATATAAAAGCTTTGAAAACTTAATGGTATACATGAACTGAAGTTCATGCATAAAACCTTCTAAGTAATCAATTACTAAGAAGGTCTAATGTGCAGGGATGATAATGATAACAATAGATATTACTATACATATCATTGTATATTTACCGGTTGTGGTAACTATTACATTTATTGTTATGTGGTTTATCAAGCACATTCGAGCAAAAAAATAAACCCGTCTTACTGCAATAAGACGAGTCTAAAAGCTGTTTGTGTAGAACATATGAATTGAGTTAACCCTCAAAATATGTTGCTTAGTTTTTCCACCTAGTAAACACTCTAAAAGTTGCTAGGTGTAATATTATACTTAAATTATACTATGATATGAAGATTAAGGTAATAAGTTTGAGTGTAAAATACTACTAGTTGACTTCAAATAGTAGGAGATATAGTAATAGAAATCCCAAAATCCTAATGAACAATATATTGTTTTAAATATAAAAAATTCTCACATTAATTTAATGTAAAATATTAAAATGATGTAAACTATGCACATTGTGGTATTAATGATAAAATGATGTTATACATTAGCAGTTATTCTTTTAAAAAAGGGGTAGTAGAGACTTTGAAACAAATAAAAAAAGCAATTATTCCAGCAGCTGGTTTGGGTACTAGATTTTTACCAGCAACAAAAGCAATGCCGAAAGAAATGCTTCCAATTCTAGATAAACCAACTATTCAATACATCGTTGAAGAAGCATCAAGGGCAGGTATCGAAGACATTATTATCGTTACAGGTAAACATAAACGTGCGATTGAAGACCACTTTGATAACCAAAAAGAACTAGAAATGGTATTAGAAGAAAAAGGTAAAAATGATTTATTAGAACGCGTTCAATATTCAACCGATTTAGCTAATATCTTTTACGTTAGACAAAAAGAACAAAAAGGTTTAGGTCATGCCATCCACACAGCACGTCAATTTATTGGCGATGAACCATTTGCAGTGTTATTAGGCGATGACATTGTTGAATCTGAAACACCTGCGATTAAACAATTAATGGATGTCTATGATGAAACTGGTAAATCTGTCATTGGTGTGCAAGAAGTAGCACCAGAAGATACACACCGTTACGGTATCATTGATCCATTAGAACAATCTGGATTACGTTATGAAGTTAAAAAATTCGTAGAAAAACCTAAACAAGGTACAGCACCATCAAACTTAGCTATAATGGGACGTTATGTATTAACACCAGAAATCTTTGACTATCTTGAAACACAAGAAGAAGGCGCAGGAAATGAAATTCAATTAACTGACGCAATCGAACGTATGAACACAGAAAGCCAAGTGTACGCATATGACTTCGAAGGTGATCGATACGACGTTGGTGAAAAATTAGGATTCGTTAAAACAACGATTGAATATGCATTAAAAGATAAAGACATGAAAGATGATTTAAAAGCATTCATTAAACAATTAGACTTATAAAGCAAAAAGGCATCAATCACAATGTATAGTGATTGATGCTTTTTCAATATTATTTTAAAACTTTGATAAAACCTTGATTAGCAGTTAAATAATAACCATCTGTTGTTTTTAATCTAGGTGTTAACTTACTAGTAAATTCGATATCAATAATATCTATTTTTGTGCCTTTTTCTAAAGTCTTAACTGGATCTTTCTTAAAACCTACATCCTCATATAGCTTACATTTCTTAATTACTTCAACAGATTTCGGAGTGTTTGTAATATAGCCTTCAATACTATCAAGATTGATTGGTGTAACAAAATCTTGATTAGCAGTTATATAACTTCCATCCTCTGTAACCAATCTAGGAGTGCCTTTATCACTTTTATCCATATGGATAATACGAATACATTGGCCTTTATTAATATCACTTATTTCGTTTATAAAGTTTGCTTCTTCATACTTCTTAAACTTTTGCAATGCGACAACATGCTTTGGTGTATCAGTTAGATATTGTTTCATGTTTATGTCTTCATCTCCATCTTTGTATGAGTGAAATGCTAATGATAAGTTCTGACGTTTTAAATAATTATAATCGCTATAATGAGGTGGTGTAGCTTTTACTAAACACTTCTCAAAATCATTATAAGTGATTGAAATATTAAAGTCAGTATTTTTAAAGAAGATATCTTTATGTTTAATATAAAGTGATTGATTTGTCCACTCATATTTGACGGGTTTAATGTATCGTTCGTCGTGAATTTTAATTAGTTCGACGGAATTTATTTCTGTTTCTGCTAATTTAAAAATCTCAATTTCATCGTATAATTCATCTTTAATATAATATGTACCTCTAAATATAGGCACACAATCGAGTGCTAATTCAGGTAAATGTTTTAAATCTTCAGGATACATGTAGTACATAGTATTTTCTTTAATATACTTACTAACTTTTGCATCATTCAATAAAAAGTTGATTAATGATTCTAAAATATTTTTATTTTGTTGATAAGCGTCATAAATACGTTTGAATTTATCAGTAATAATTAAATCATTCATATTGTAACCTGCATTAGTAATTAAAGACTCTACTTTATCAAACTGCTTATAAAAGAATGATTTATCTTTTGATTTATTAAATGTCTTAGTTAATAAAAATCTAGAAATAAAATCAATTTCCACTATTCTACTTAAAATTTTAATCATAATTCCATTTTCTATATCCATCTTTAAGACATGCTCAAGTATATTTAAATTTAATTGTGATTTCTCTAACATGTTAGTGTCATTAACTAGAGAGTCATTTAGTTCGTAACGGTTTACATGATATACAGGTTCAGTGGTCATTGATGCTGAATGGCATAAAGGTAAAGTTTCAAAAAAGAATAATTTATCTTCCCCATATTTCATATGTTTAAAGGTAATATGATGATCTAACAAAATAGAACGTTTGTAAATTTTACCTGGTGGTCCTACAGCACGAAATATTTTGAAAATATCACTTGGAACTAAATTATCATCCTGTTTATATGACGCAAAACGAGCAATTTTTTTAATGTTTTCATTAGTATGTTTATAACATTGACCAAATCCAATATCTGATTGATGACTGTTCACTTGTTCAACAAATTTAGGGAAACCTTCAGTATCTAACCAATCATCAGCATCTAAGAAAGTAACATAATCACCTTGTGCTTTTTTAATACCTAAATTTCTTGGAACCGCAGGACCACCAGAATTTTCATCTAGTTGGTACGTCTGAATAAAGTCATATTTTTCGTTATATTGTTTTAGTAATTCATATGATTTATCTGTGGATACATCATCTATGAATATTGCTTCAATAAGCGTTTTATCTATTTTTAAGTCTATCAAAGATTGAATACATGTTTCTAAATATGCTTCTTTATTATATACAGGTACAATAATTGAAATAAGCTTTTGAATAATACTCTCTCCCTAATTAGTGTTTTGAAATTGTTATTTTTATGACTGAATAATATATTTGAAAATCACTAAAAGTATAGCACTATCAATTAAAATATCAAAATATTAAATAATTAAATGTGCGGTATAATAAAAAGCTTCTCCATTGATTGGAGAAGCTTCTTATTATTTATCAAAAATAAATGAATTTATTTTGTTTGTAATATTATCAAAATCGTCATGTGTTAATGATACATACAATTTGATCTTAGGTTCAGTACCAGAAGGTCTTAATGCAATAAACCCTTCTTTGAAGTAAATTTTAAGTACATTTGCTTTAGGTAACGTAATAGAAGAGGTTTGATTTGTTTGGAAATCAACTTTTTCTCCTGTTTCATAATCTTCAATAGCAATGACATCTAATCCATTAATAGAACGTGGTGGGTTATTTCTATATGTTGTCATAATATCATCGATAATTGCTTTGCCTTTTGCACCTTCAAATGTATGAGAGAATAATTTGTCATTGTGGTGTCCTACTTGTTGGTAGATATCTTCCAACTCATCTTTTAACATACGTCCTTCATTTTTAAGTTCAGAAGCATATTTAATAATAAGCGGTACGATCTGAATCGCATCCTTATCTCTTACGAATGGACCAGCTAGGAAACCATAACTTTCTTCATAACCAAGTAAGTAATTTTGATCATCAGACATATTTCTAATTTCTTCAGCAATATATTTAAAGCCAGTTAACACTTCTTTGTATTCTACATTATGATAACGCGCTAATGACTTAGCTAGTTCACTACTTACAATAGATTGAATCATAATTCTATTGTTTAAGTGTGCTGTTTCATTAATACGATAATTTAATAATAGGGCACCAATTTGGTTACCATTAAAGTAATGAATATTACCGTCTGCATCACGCTCTGCTATACCTAAACGGTCAGCATCTGGATCAGTACTAATTAATAAATCAGCTTTAATTTGATTTGCAAGTTCAATGGATTGATCAAACGCTTTATGATCTTCTGGATTTGCACTTGCAACAGAACTGAAGTTAGGATCAGGTTTACATTGCGCTTCAACTAAATTAAATTGATTGAAATTTAACGTTGTCAAAATGTCAGGTACAACAGGTACGCTTGTTCCATGTAAACTTGTAAACACCACTTGTAAATTTGATTTAGGAATGTCACCGACTAATTCCTTAATGTGTTCAAAGTATGATGTTCTTACGTCAGTTGGGACTGTTAAAATGTTTGATTGTTGTTGTTCATTTAATTCAGGTAGTTCAATGTTAAGTGGATCACCTAAATCGTTAATATAATCACTTAGCTCGGCAGATGGTTCTGTAGACAGTTGTGCACCGTCTTCACCGTAAACTTTGATACCGTTATAGTCTTTAGGATTATGACTTGCAGTAATCATGACACCCGCATCTGCTTCTAAAAATCTAACAGCATAAGATAAATCAGGTGTTGTACGGTATGTATCAGATAAATAAACTTTGATATCATTACTAGCTAAAATCGTTGCGATAATTTGAGCGAATTCCGGTGACAAATGTCTTGTATCATAATGAATCACTGCTACTGGTGATGTGTGTTTGGATTGTAAAAACTTGGCTAAGCCTAAAGCGACTTTAGATACAGTAAATCGGTTTAAACGTCCTTCTCCAAGTCCTAATTTGCCTCTTATTCCAGCCGTACCAAAAGCAAGTGTTGTTTCAAAGCCTTCTTGTTGAGCTTCAGTTGATTGGTTCTCATAAAAGTCTTTAACTAAACTTTCATCAGCTACTTTAGTCCAATTATCTTTCATAATATAAAATTCCCCTTTAAAAAATAATCGCGTTACATCTAAATTAATTATTTTAAATCATTATCAAACGGGTATATTGAATACAGATGTACGCATGTAAGTTAATCTTATTATATAGTACATTTATTGTAAGTTACATTAAAAAGATATAAAAAATGATGAGAAAAATTCAAAGTTGAAATTTAAGTATTTATGACAATATTAAAAAATAAGTGTTTATCAATTATTTTTTAATATCAAAAGTCTATACTTTTTAAATGTTGTCTCATATAATTAGCATATCAAATATAAATGGGGATTAAATATGATTAATACAATTACAAGCACATTGCCACCAATCCATGGGGGAAGAACTAAAGCGTTATTAAAACGAATCAAGTTTTTAGATGAGGAAATGAATATCGTTAATAAGATATATACTACAAATTATAATGCTAATTATAAAGAAGTATATGATGAATTTTTAAAAAAAGGTTTTGTAACTAAAAATACAGAATACGAAAATTTATATGATTGGCTTTCAGATTTTAAATTATTATCTATACCAACGACAAAATTTAAGAAAAAACCAATTTATAAAGAAAAAGATAAAGAAATTGAAGGACTACAAAAGAAAGAATTTAAAGATGGTAATGTCGTTCGTTATTATGATGGAGATACGTACGTTCTTTATAGAAGATATTATGAAGGTACTAATATTGTAAAATTCGAAGATGTTATGTCTCCTGTATCTAAGAAAAGAATTGAACGTCATGAGTACAATGTGTATGGTCAACTTCATAAAATTAATTATTTCTCTAGTAAAACATACTTTAAAATATTAGAAGAATACTACGATACAGAAGGACAAATTTATTGTAAGAAATTTTATGATGCTAGTGTAGATAAACGTATCGATTTTATTCAAATATTTAAAGACAATAAATATTTACGCTCATTTAAAACTGAAAAAGATTTATTTGAGTATTATTTCAACCATCGCTTTAAAGACGGAGATATCATCTTTAATGATGCTAGAGTATTAGATAAACCAATGCTTAATCAAATACCTAAAACTAAAAACGTTCTTGTATTCCACAATAGTCATTTAGATGGAGAAAATGTAAAAGGCTCATACAAAACTGCGCTAGGAAATGCTGATAAAGTAGCTCAATATTTATTACTTACTCAAATGCAAAAAGATGATATTCAAAACTTGTATGATATCGATGACAATAAAATATCTGTTATTCCGCATTTTATTGAACCATATCCTGAATCAGATCAAGTTGAAAAATTAGACCGATTTGTATTTATTGGTAGATTAGGTTTACAAAAACAAATTGACCACTTAATTAAAGCATATAAACAATTTCTATCTTATGGTCATGATACTGAATTAACAGTGTTTGGACCAGATGAAGCCAATCAAAAAAAATTAATGTTAGATTTAATAAAAGAGTATAACCTAGGTGATAAAGTAAAAGTATATAACTATACTAATAATCCATTGGATGAATTTAGAAAGTCTAAAGCTTCATTATTAACTAGTAAGTATGAGGGCTTTGGTTTAACAGTAATGGAAAGTATAGAAGTGGGCTGTCCAGTTATTTCATATGACGTTAGATACGGTCCAAGTGAAATTATTGATGATGGCGTTAATGGTTATTTAGTAGAACCAGATAATATTGAAGAATTTGCAAAATACATGGATAAAGTAGTTAGAGAACCACTAACACATGTTGCTACAAAAGCAACACTCAAACAAGAAAACGCCGCAGCCAACTTTAAAAAGTTGTTTGATAAAATTAAATAGAAAGATTTTGAATCCGGACAAGTGAAGAACTTGTTCGGATTTTTACACTTCTGATTTCAATGAAATTTCTATATTTTTATTAGTTAACTTACTGCTTTTAAATTATTTGATAGAATGTATATATAAATTTGATAGAGAAGGTGAAATATATGAAAAAAGTGATAAATGTAGTTGGAGCAATTATATTTTCTGATAATAAAATTTTATGTGCTCAAAGAAGTGAAAAAATGAGCCTACCTTTAATGTGGGAATTTCCAGGTGGAAAAGTTGAAAAAAATGAATCAGAAGAAGAAGCCTTGATTAGAGAAATTCAAGAAGAAATGAAATGTGATATTTCTATTAATGAAAAATTGACAACTACAGAGTATGAATATGATTTTGGTATAGTTAACTTAACAACCTTTAAGTGTCAATTAAACCAAGATGTTCCTACTTTAACTGAACATAAAGAAATAAAGTGGTTACCAATTAACCAGCTTAATTCATTAACATGGGCTCCAGCAGATATTCCAGCGGTTAAATTAATAATTGAAGGAGAATAGCTATGAATAGATTAATTGAAGATTTCACACAATCTTTACATAAAGGATTTATAGATAAAAATGTTTCGCACCAAGGAAATTTTACTCCCAAATTATTAATAAATAATAAAAATGAAAATGTTTTATCTACAATAGTTCAAGAGTTACAAAAGTGTATATCTTTTAGTATTTCAGTAGCATTCATTACTGAAAGTGGATTAGCTAGTTTAAAATCCATATTATATGATTTAAATCGTAAAGGAATAAAAGGGAGAATATTAACTTCCAATTATTTAGGATTTAATAGTCCTAAAATGTATAGTGAATTATTAAAATTAGAAAATGTGGAAGTACGTTTAACTGATGTAGAAGGGTTTCATGCAAAAGGGTATATTTTTGATCATGAAAATTACTCTTCTATGATCATTGGTAGTTCAAATCTAACCTCTAATGCATTAAAAATTAATTACGAACATAATATATTGTTATCAACTCATAGAAATGGTGAATTAGTACATAATATTAAGTCACAATTTAATGACCTATGGGATAAAAGTATATCCTTAACTCAGAAATGGATTGATGATTATAAAGAGACTTTTGAATACAAGTCAATAAAACAAATATTTGAATTACAAAATCAACAAAAAGTGTTGAATGATAAATATAAAAGCGTATTTAATATTCAGCCTAATAAAATGCAGAAAGAAGCATTAAGTTGTCTGGATTCACACAGAAAAGAAGGAAAAGATAGAAGTCTTATTATTTCGGCTACAGGAACAGGGAAAACAATATTGTGTGCATTAGATGTTAGAGCGTTTAACCCAGAAAAGTTTTTATTTATCGTACATAACGAAGGTATTTTAAATAGAGCCAGAGAAGAATTTCAAAAAGTAATGCCTCATATTGATGATAATGAATTTGGTTTACTTACTGGTAAACACAAAAACGTTAATGCAAAATATTTGTTTGCTACTATTCAAACTTTATCTAATAATGAAAATTTTAAAGCATTCTCAAAAGAACATTTTGATTATATTGTATTTGATGAGGCTCATAGATCTGCTGCTTCGAGCTACCAAAGAATATTCAACTATTTCACACCCAAGTTTATGTTAGGTATGACAGCTACACCAGAAAGATCTGATGATCTAAATATATATGAATTATTTGATTATAATGTAGCTTTTGAAATTAGATTACAAGAAGCATTGGAAAGTGAAATTTTATGTCCCTTTCACTATTTTGGTGTTACTGATTATTCAATTGGTGGAGAAATAAGTGAGGAAGTTGCAGATTTAAAGAATCTAACGTCAGATGAACGATTGCAAAATATTTTAGATAAAACTAACTATTATGGTTATTCTGGAGAAGAACTTAAAGGGTTAATTTTTGTAAGTCGAAGAGATGAAGCATATGAATTAGCGCAGAAATTAACCGATCATGGAATACCTTCTGTAGGATTAACAGGAAAAGATAAAATTGAATTAAGAAGTACCACAATTGAGCGTTTAAAAAATGGAGAAATTAGCTATATTATAACTGTAGACTTATTCAATGAAGGTATTGATATTCCTGAAGTTAATCAAGTCGTAATGTTAAGACCAACTGAATCAAGTATCATATTTATTCAACAATTAGGTAGAGGATTAAGGAAAAGTAACAATAAAGAATACGTTACAGTTATTGATTTTATTGGGAATTATAAAACGAATTATTTAATACCAGTCGCTCTATCAGGAGATCAGTCTCAAAATAAGGATAGTTATAAAAAGTTTTTAACTTCTAATAGTGAATTAAACGGTGTGTCTACAATAAATTTTGAAGAAATAGCTAAGAAAAAGATTTATGATTCTTTAGATGCAGTTAAATTAAATCAGCCTAAATTGATAAGAGAAGCCTATGAAACAGTTCAGAATAGAATTGGTAGACTACCTATGTTAATGGATTTTATTAGACAAAATTCAATTGATCCTAGTGTTATTTTTTCTAAATACAAAAATTATCATGAGTTTTTATTAAAAAATAAATACATAGAAGATAAAATCAATCTTAATGAATTTAAAAACTTAACTTTTTTATCAAGGCAACTAACTCCAGGTTTAAAGAAAGTGGATATTTTAGTATTAGAAGAAATATTGAAAGGCCCCATATTCATTAAAGAATTATTAGAGAAAATGAGAAAATTAAACGACGATATAATTGAAAAAGATGTAATAACATCCCTGAAAATTTTAGACTTCTCATTATTCAAATCAACAATTGGTGATACTTATGGTGAACCACTTATAAATATTGAAAATGACAAAATTCAATTAACAAAAGAATTTTCCAACTCATTAAATAATCCATTATTTTTAAAATATATTTTTGATTTAATAGAACTGTCTAAATATAATAATCGTCGATATCAAGATAGTGGAAATAGGATGATTATTTATAATAAATATTCCCGTGAAGATTTTGTTAAACTGCTTAATTGGGATAGTGATGAGTCGGGAACTATAAATGGCTATAAAATGAAACATCAAACTTTACCTATATTTATCACTTATGATAAACATGAAGACATAAGTGATAATACTAAATATGAAGATGAGTTTTTAAGCCAAGATGAGTTGAAATGGTACACAAGGTCACCAAGAAAAATCCAATCTCCAGAAGTACAAAATATACTCAATCATGTGGAAAATAATGTAACAATGTATATTTTTGTAAAGAAAAAAGACGATGATGGTAAGTACTTCTACTATCTTGGAACAGCTAATTATATTGAAGGGACAGAAGAGGAAGATATAATGCCTAACGGAAATTCAGTTGTAACGATGAAATTATCTATGTATCAACCAGTTAGAGATGATATTTATAGGTATATTACTTCTGATTAAATATAATGAACTTTGATTGGAATGTTAGAATTTTTAAATTTTGGTGCAGGAACAGCGGACTTCCTAAAAGTGCTTGCAAAATATATCGAAAATCCATACCTGCTTATTTTATAGATTGAAAAATAATATTGATATAGCTATATGTCTTGGTACATCTTAAAAGATGTTATCAAGGCATATTTTTATTAAATAAATACAAATTGGTCTATTACAGTCAATATATTTGAATTTCAGAGTGTCTCATTTTAAACTTGCTTAATAAATATACTTTTTATACTCAAAATCCACAAAATTTAACTAATAAAAAAGTGAGGCTTTTAAAATGAATCAACTCAATTTTAATATAAACGAAGCTATTCCTAGTATGACAATCAAACCGATTTCTTTACCAACGCCAACTGAACGTGGTGATGAATTACAAGTGAAAGTAAGTATGCCGTCTGAAGGTAACAATTTACCTATCATTTTATTTGCACATGGATTTGGATCTTCAATGCACGCATATGAACCTTTAACTGACTTTTGGGCATCGCATGGATTTGTTGTCATTCAACCTACATTTTTAGATTCAAGAACGATTGGCATGTCTCAAGATGATCCTAGACAATCAAACTTATGGCGTCAGCGAGTGGAAGATGTTAAAACAATTTTAGATCATTTGGGATATATTGAGACTCAAGTCCCAGGTTTGAGTGGACGATTAGACACGAGTAAGATTGCGACAGTTGGTCACTCATTCGGTGGTCAAACAGCAGGTAATTTATTAGGACTTCAAGTGATTGATCCGATAACTAAAGCGACAACAGATTATTCTGATGATAGAGTGAAAGGCGGAATTTTATTAGCAACTGCTGGAGAAGGTGGAGACAAGTTAACACAATTTGCGAAAGATAACTTTTCGTTTTTAAATCCAACCTTTGAACATATGACTAAACCAGCTTTAGTTGTAGTGGGAGATAAAGATCAAAATCCATTAACTAGTATAGGACCTGAATGGATGGAAGAACCGTATTATTTAAGTCCAGGTGAAAAAAAGTTTATTAAAATTATATGAAGCGGAACATTCATTAGGTGGTATAGCAGGATATGAAGCCAAAGAAACGACTGACGAAAATCCTGAAAGAATTGACTTACTACAACATACAACATGGGCTTATTTAAGAAGTGTTTTAGATATCGAGCATGATAGTTGGAATATCGCTCAACAAATAATTACTAACAATACAGACCAAGCAGATATTCAATCTAAAAATGAATAACATAAATTATTAGCTATCATATTAGTCTTTTACTAGAAAAAGAACAACTATATCATAGATAATATGATTAAAAGAAAAAGAGGAGCATTAAACATGAATAATAAACAAAACATGAATCATGCCATTGTCCTAGGTGGCGGAGGGTCACTAGCAATTGGATGGCAATTAGGATACTTATCAGCACTTTCTAAAGAAGGTATTGATGTTCGTAATGCAGATTTAATTATAGGTACATCAGGTGGTGCTCAGGTAGCTACTGGTATTACGTCTAGTAAAAGTTGGGATGAAATATTTGAAGAACAAATTGCTCCGAAATCAAACGAAGAACCACCACAAAGTGATATGTCCCATATCTTCACGAGATATGCAGACATTGAAAAGAATTCATCAACACCAAAAGAGTGGATAAAAGGCTATAGTGAATATGCATTAGAGTATGACAAATTTGATGAAAATGAACATATTAATCGATTGAAAAATAGAATTAAAGTCAACCAATGGCCTGAAAATTTGATGATTACGGCTGTTGATGCACAAGCGAAATCAAGAGCAGCATTTACTACAGAATCCAATGTAGATATTTATAGGGCGATGGCAGCAAGTGGATCACTTCCAGGTGTTTGGCCAACAACAACAGTTAATAATAGCAAACATTTTGATGGCGGTTGTCACTCAATGGAAAATGCAGATTTAGCAAAAGGAGCTAAAAAAGTCTTAATTTTATCAACAAATTTACCGATCAACACACCATATAAATTGGAAGATGCGATAAATGAATTAGAACAAAATGGTGCTGAAGTTAAGCTTATTACCCCAAGTAAAGAAGTATTTGATAAATTAAATGAACTTGGTGGCAATACTGTAGATCCATCTATTAGACCAGATATGGCTAAATTAGGCGAAAAGCAAGGTCAATCAGATTCAGAAAGTATTAAAACTTTCTGGAACTAGTATCTAGTATTTAAAAGAATAAATCATAATCTATCGAGATGAAAATAGGTTAGAAAAGTGTAACGACACTTTCTCTAATTCAATTTTTTATCTCGATTTTTTAAATTTTTATAAAAACAAATTTTATACTTGCATATTACAAATAAAAGGAATAGAATGAGCAACATCAAATAAATAGTTAGATATCTAATTAAATGACAAATGCATTGAACATAAATATATAAATAATAAGTTGAGGAGTGATGAAGATGGAAGATGTAAAACGTATTGGAATTATTGGTGGAGGACCTGGAGGACTCATGCTTGGTCTATTATTACAACAACAAGGACATACCATTTCTATTTTTGAAAAAGCAGATTCGAATGTGAATAGAGATCGTGGTGGTTCACTTGATATTCATGACGATAGTGGGCAACTTGCTTTAAAAGAAGCAAATATTTATGAACAGTTTAAACAATTAGCCCGATACGAAGGTGAAGACACTAAAGTTGTAGCTAAAGATGGAACGGTATTATTTGAAGAAGATGCAGAAGGCGAAGGTTCTCGACCTGAAATTGATCGTGGTGAGTTGTGTGATATTATTATGAATCAGTTAGAACCTTCATCCATTCAATATGGTTATACTTTTAATACATTAACTCAATTGGAAAATGACCAAGTTGAAGTTTCATTTAAAGAAGGAAATAAAGAAACATTTGATTTAGTTATAGGTGCTGATGGTGCATTTTCAAAAGTGCGTTCATTTATTTCAGATGTAGATGTTGAATATAATGATATTTCAATGGTCGAATTAAATGTGAATAATGTTAAAAACGACCATCCTGATTTAGCTCAATTCAATAAAAACGGTAAAATGATGGCATTAGGTGACAACAAAGCAATTCTAGGACAACTTAATGGAGATGGACGAATTAAAGTCTATATGTCTTATTTAATGGATGTAGATAAACTTGATGATTACAAAGCTTTATCAAAAGGAGAAATTAAACAGCAATTATTAAAAGACTTTGCGGACTGGTCACCAGAATTAAAAAAATATATCGAGTATGCCAGTGATGATATGCTACTTAGACGAATTTACAAATTACCAATCGGTTTTACTTGGGAAAGTAATGGCAACATCACTTTAATGGGCGATGCAGCGCATTTAATGAGTCCGTTTGCTGGTGAAGGCGTTAATATGGCATTGTACGATGCATATTTATTAGCGAGTGCCATTAAAACATCTCAAGACCTTAAATCAGCTATAGCTCAATATGAAGAAGAAATGTATGGTGTTTCTAAAGAAAGTGCACAAGAATCTCAAGATAATTTAGAAGTGATGTTCAGTGATACTGCCGCTGAACAAATGGCAGCATTTTTCAATTCAGTAATAGAATAAACAATAAACGTAGATATTGAATTGGAATTGTAATTTATTATTGATGTAATTCTAAAAATATGACTTATTTCATGAATTTAGACATTAATTTCACAGATTTTGAAAAGTGATAAATTTGTGAAAATAATCACAAAATGCTTTTATTTTCTGAAAAATGGTGTAGTATATGAATTGTAAGGAATAAGACATGTTGGAGTGATAAAAGTGAGAAAAGTAATTGAAGAACTTGTATTCTCTGATGTAAGCAGTTATGAAATTTATGTCAATACAGGTGTTAATCAAGGTATAATTGGTGACATCAAAGATGGCTATTTAACTATCGATTCAATCCCTTATATTGATGCAGAAAGATTATACTACTATGGCTTAGAACGTAAAACATTAGTAACAAACTAACAATAATTTTTGACTCCTAATCAAAAAGCAATTGATTGCCTTCGTTGGTGAGCAATTGAAGGCAAATACATTATTATACCCCCATATAATTCTGGAAAATGCTACAAAATAACCTGAGACCAATTTAAAGGTCCCAGGTTATTTTTATCATATTATCTAGCATTACTTTTTTCTTCAACTTGTTTAAAGTTCTTCTTAATTCCATTATAAGCATAGACTTGATTGAACAATTTATTTTTAGCTTTATCTACACTTGAGTAAGGCATTCTTACGTCACTCATTTTAGATAATTCATGTTGGAATTGTTTTTCAGTTGATTTTCTCTCAGCAATTGACATTTCTAACCATTCTTCTTCACTAAATAATTCTTCGAAGCGAAATTCAAATGCAGTACGGTTATTTTGCTCTCTTAATTTTAATATGCGATCGTGAAAAGTCATCGTATCCCCCCTATAATTTGAAAACATGTATGATAGTTACATACTAACTTTATAACTTATATATGATTTTTACAAACAAGATTTTTTATAATCACAGGAGAAGATGTGATTTTGTTAAAAGAACAAAGGTTTAAACGTGTAACTTTGTAGGTAATTATAAAAATAGTGATTAATAAGAAGGAGTTTTAAAATATGAATGAATTAAACAATAAAGTAGCAGTTGTTACTGGTGCAGGTAGTGGCATTGGTGAAGCAATTGCAACAGCACTTGGTAATAATGGTGTTAAAGTTGTATTAGCAGGTAGAAATACGGATAAATTAAATGCTGTAGCGACTCAATTTGAACAAGGAAATGTCAAAGTTGTTGCGACAGATGTTACAGATAAAAGAGAAGTTCAACAATTGATTGACACAGCTAAAGATACATTTGGCAGATTAGATATTGTTGTTAATAGTGCCGGACAAATGAAATCATCTAAAATTACTGATTACAATGTAGATGACTGGGATTCAATGATTGATGTAAATGTCAAAGGTACATTATATACAATTCAATCAGCATTACCTACATTGTTAGAGCAATCAAGTGGACATATTATTAATATCGCATCTATCTCTGGCTTTGAAGTGACGAAGGGGAGTGCAATTTATAGTGCGACAAAAGCCGCTGTGCATTCCATAACTCAAGGTTTAGAAAAAGAACTAGCTAAGACTGGAGTTAAAGTGACAAGTATTTCTCCAGGTATGGTTGAAACACCATTAACTGAGCATTACGATTTCAATGGACGTAAAAAATTAGAAGCACAAAATATTGCAGATGCAGCGATTTATGCATTAACTCAACCTAGCCATGTCAACGTAAATGAAGTGACGGTTAGACCAGTATAAATTCATTTCAATAATTTGGATAAATAAAAAAAGAGTTTGTAGATTATTCGTTTGGATATATCTACAAACTCTTTAATTTTGTATATTAGCGTTTAAGCGTATCTCTTAGACGGCTCATCCAGTTACCGCCTCGTCTTGAACGTACAGGTTGACCTGTAGGATGTGTACTTTGTTTTTTTAATTCTTGTCCATGTTTAATTGCATTTTGCATTAAATAGACTTGAGAATTTAAAGGTGACAAATTATTTTCTATATAATGGTAATTGCCATGTTCATCTTGATAGCGACCTTTTTGGTTATCAGACAATTGTAAATTCATAAAGTCTAGTAAACGTGAAGCAATGGTTTTATCTTCAACAGGGAAGAGTATTTCAACACGTTTAATCATGTTACGTGTCATTACATCCGCAGAAGATAAGTAGATACGTTCATCACCATTATTATGGAAATAATAAATACGTGAATGTTCAAGTAGTCTACCAACAATACTTACTACTTCTATGTTTTCACTGATACCTGGAATACCAGGTTTTAAACAACAAATACCTCGTATAATTAATTGGATTTTAACTCCAGCTTGAGACGCTTCAAATAATTTCTCAATGATGGCTTTATCCGTTAATGAATTCATTTTCATCATGATTTTACCATTACCATGTTCTAAATGGCTGCTAATTTCTTTATCAATTCTATCGATGAAAACATCTCGTATATCGAAAGGTGCGACAATTAATTTTTTATAATCTGGTTTAACTGAATAGCCGCTTAAATAATTAAAGAAGTTAATAGCATCTTCTGCGATATCATTATTAGTCGTAATAATTCCCATATCTGTATATAGTTTAGCGGTTTTATCGTTATAGTTACCTGTTCCTAAATGGACAAATGAAGTCAATTCGTTACCGATTTTTTTAACAACGAGTGCGATTTTACTATGTGTTTTTAAATGGGTCATACCATAAATCACATGGCATCCTGCATCTTCAAGCATACGTGCCCAATGGACATTATTTTCTTCATCAAATCTTGCTTTTAGTTCTACTAATACTGTTACTTGTTTACCTTTTTCAGCAGCTTCTTTTAAACTTTTAATAATAGGTGAGTCTTTACTAACTCTATATAATGTTTGTTTGATTGCTATAGTACTTGGATCATCTGCTGCTTCTCTAATAAAGTCTACAATTGGTTCGAATGATTCGTAAGGATGATGGAAGAAGATATCTCGTTCTAATGCTAGTTGATACACGTTGTTATAACCTAAAGATCTAGGCACTTGTGGCGTGTATTTCTCATATGTTAAGTAATAAAGTTTATTAGATAAATGATCTACTAAACCAAATAAGAATGTTAAATCTAACGGACCGTCTACGAAATAGATGTCATTTTCCTCTACTTCTAATTGTTCCATAATCCAGCTAATATCTTCGCGTTCAGCAGTTCGTCCATCTACTTCCAATCTTACTGCAGCGCCACTACGACGTTCTTTTAAGAAACGTTCAATTTCAATAAGTAAGTCTTCTGCACCGTCTTCATGAATAGTTAAATCAGCATTTCTAGTTATTCTAAAGGTAAATGTATTTAAAACTTCATAACCAGAGAATAAGTAGTTAATGAAGTAAGTAACAACATCTTCAATCATTAAAACAAATTGCTTTGGACCTTCATTAAGTGTAATAAATCTAGGAATTAATGATGGAATTTGGACAATTGCTGAATTAATCGCATCTTCTGTATCTATATCTACGAAAATATTCAAACTTTTATTATTCAATTTTGGAAATGGGTGATAAGCATCAATACCTAAAGGCGTAAGAGTAGGTAGAATTCTTGTTTTAAATTCTTTTTCTAATTTTTCGCTTAGCATTTCTGATAAATCTTCAGGTTTCGCCATTTCAATATCATATTGACGTAATTCTTCAATCAACTCATTATAACGCTTATACTGAATTGCTACATAGTCAGTATTTTTAACTTTTATCGCGTTTAACTGCTCTTGAGGTGTCATTTGTGCTTTATTTTCAGGTTTGTCATATCCCATTTCAACTTGATCTTTAAGTCCAGCTACTCGAACCATACAGAATTCATCTAAATTTGAACTGAAAATAGATACAAAATTTAATTTTTCAAGTAGAGGGTTGTTCTTGTCATAAGCTTCTTGTAAGACTCTGTAGTTAAAGTCTAACCAACTTAGTTCCCGGTTGTTATAGTATTGTGGTAAATTAATATCCTTTTCTCCCAATTGAGTTTGCATAACCTCAACACACCTCATTGTTTATATATTTGCGTAGTCTAAAAGTATCATACGTTTGTTAAGATTTTGTAAAGGTAATCGTTACTTTACCATCAAGAATCTTTTCGATATGTTTTTTCTGACGGTTTGCTTGATATTCTTCAGCAATAGGTTCGCCTTTATAGAAGACAAATAGTTCATACTTATCGTCTTTTTTAGGTTTGAGTTCAACTTCTTCGACAAAGCTCGTGTGAGAAATATTTAAAGCATTCACAAATTTGATAATACCGCCTAAAGCTTGAATGGTATCCGTTTCTTTACTGTTAAACCACTCAGTTTCCTTACAATAAAATTTAAGTAATGACTTATTTTTGAAACTCGCTAATAGAGCTAATTTCACACGATCTTTATGTGAAAAGCCATTAATCATTGAGTTCGCGATAAGATAATACGTATGTGGAGAACTAGAATCTGAATCAATGAAACTACCTAGATAATAAAGATAAGCACCTTCAACAAATAATTCTTTGTCATTGTCATTAACTTTAAGATCTGAATGATTAAGTAATTGTGTAAGCAATGATTCTGCTAATTTAAGACGTCGGTTAGCACTACCTTCTTCAATATGATATTCGTTGGCTAGTTGACGTAATGCATCTTTTCTAACATTCTCTTTTGAAAATTCTTCTGGGTAGCGTTGACGTATCGCATTCATAATGTAACCTTCGCGAATACCTTTTCTTGAAAATGTAAATTGAGTCGCATCAATTTTTTTATAAAGTGTTTTAAACACTGACACGGAAGGTAAGATGATGTCTACTCGGTCACGACTTAAGCCGTCTAAATTAGTAAGTTCATCTCTAGAGCTTTTGCGAATAAGGTCAAAGACTTCTTCGATATCTTTATCTGACATCGTATAGTTGTGAACGCCACCGATAGGGTAAGAATGTTCTGATTGATGTATTCGCGCAACGTTACGTGCAGACCCTCCAACACCGACTAATGCAACTTTCTGATCTTTCAACCAGTCTAATTGATCAAATTGTTCTGATAAGAATTTTTCCATGCCTTTGATTGCTGATTTGTCATTATGATCTTTATCCCCGAAAAATTGACGTTTTAATGAAACAACACCAAAAGGAAAACTATGTGCTTCTTTTAATTGTTTGTCTTTAAATAAAGTGACCTCAGTAGAGCCACCGCCTATATCTACGGATACACCATCTTCAATATCAGTAGTGTGAGTAATAGCATAATAACCGTAAAATGCTTCGTCTTCTTCTGGTACGATTTTAATTTCTACACCAGTATCTTTTTTGACTTTTTTAATAATATCTTTTTGATTATTTGATTGACGAATGGCTGCCGTCGCAATAGGGTGTAATTCATCTACTTTAAATTTAGTTGCTACTTTATTGAAGCTACTTAGTGCCTCAGTTAGTACTTGAATACCTTCATCATTCATATCATTATCTTTAGTTAAATACTGACTTAGACGTGCAGGTGTCTTAATATTTAAGATTTCATTCAAGCCTGTTGCTTTATCAAATCCAAAAATAACCAGTCTAATAGTATTTGAACCAATATCTATTAATCCAATACGTTCTTCCATCACTGCCTCCTATGTTTATGGGCCAAACAATATACCCCTGTTTAATTTTATTTTACATGAGATATATAAAATGAAAAGATTTTTCAGACATTTTCCATAGAATTTTTGAAGATTTTAATTAACTTATAAAATGCGTTTACAAATAGATTATATAGCGAGGAGAAATCATCATTTTCTACAACAATAAAAGCCACCCTCATTTATAAATGAAAGTGACTTTTGTTATTATTTTAACGCTTTTTATTATTTCACATGAATAGGTCCACCAGGTCCAACAGGAATTCCAAGGAAGAACCAAATGAGTGTAAATAATGTCCATACAATAGTTAAAGCAATGGAGTATGGCATAAGACTAGATAAAAGTGTACCGAGTTTCATGTTTTTATCATATTTTTGTGCATATGATAATAATAGAGGTAGGTAAGGCATCATAGGAGTAATTGGATTAGTAATAGAGTCGCCCACACGATAAATAACTTGTGTAAACGCTGGATGGAAACCAACTAAAACTAACATTGGAACAAAGATAGGTGCTAAGATACCCCATTTAGCTGAGGCGCTACCAATAAGCATGTTGACTAAAGCACTTAAGAAAATGACACCGAGTATTAAGACGACTCCATTTTGATGTTGTAAAAGTTTAGCACCCTTAACAGCCGTAATAACACCTAAGTTACTCCATTCAAGGAACGCAAGTAGTTGTGCCGCAAAGAATACGATTACTATGAATGAACCCATAGATGCCATAGAATCTGTAATCATTTGTCCTAAATCTTTAGTGTTTTTAATTTCACGACTTAATACACCATAAATGACGCCGGGAACTAAGAATACTACTAAAATAATCAGTCCAACACCATTAATTAATGGTGCGTCATCTAAAAGACTACCTGTTTTAGCATTACGTAAAAAGCTATGCTCAGGTATTGCACAAATGATTAATAATATGATGAGAGCTATAAAACTCATATTTGCCCAAAATAATGCTTTGCGTTCGACAGGTGTAATATGAGAAGACGTTTCTTCCATATCTTCATGTGCATCTGAATCATCATATTTACCAAGTCTCGGAATAATTAACTTTGAAGTTACAAAATGAATCGTAGGTAATAATACGACAACACTTGCAGCAATAAAGTACCAATTCATTGCGACATTTGTATGAATACTTTTAGATACAATTTTAGTAGCAGGATCTGTAAATGAATACACAAGTGCATCTTGCATACCAACAACTAAATTTGCCGCAAACCCACCAACCGCTGACGCATAAGCCATTGCTAAACCAGCAATAGGGTGGTAACCAATTTTAATAAATAACATTGCAGCTAAAGGCGGCAAAATAATAGTTGCTGCATCACCAGCCGTACTACCAAGAATACCTATTAAAATGATAGTAGGCACGATTAACTTCTTTGGCGCTTTATTTACTACAGAAATCATCAGTTTATCAAAATAACCAGATTTTTCAGCAGCACCAATACCAATCATGACACCTAATACCAAACCAAGTGCCGGGAATTCTGAAAAGTTTTTAATTGCATCATTCATAATCATCGCAAAACCGTCATGGCTTAAAATACTTTTGATATGTATGGTTTCACCGTTACCAGGATGTTTAACAGAAACATTAAATAGTGAAACAAACCAAGTGATGATTGCGAGACCTACACACATTAAGAAAAATAACACAGTTGGATCAGGTAATTTGTTACCGACCCATTCTACACCATTTAAAAATTTACTAACGATTGATGGTTTTTCTTTTGCATTTGTTGCCATTCATGAACCACTCCTAAGTTAAATTATCTAAAAGTATAGCAAACATTACATGTAATGATAAGAATTTTCTGAAATTGAAATTGATAATAAAACTATTTAGTTTAAAAAGATAATTTAATAAACTCGTTCAAAAGAATTTTTGAATAAAGCGCTATCATTGTCATAACGGCGTTTAGACCTTTATAGGAAGTGGAAATATAATATTAAGATTCATTTTTCATGAAAAATATTAGGAGAGTGAAACAACATGAAACGTTTAGAAAATAAAATAGCCGTTGTGACAGGAGCAAGTACTGGTATAGGTCAAGCATCTGCTAAAGTTTTAGCTCAAGAAGGTGCTCATGTATTAGCATTAGATATTGCGGATGAATTAGATCAAACTGTTGAAGATATTAAACAAAATGGTGGTCAAGCTACTGCATATAAAGTTGATATTTCAGATGAACAACAAGTGGAACAATTTGCGAATGATATGAAGCAACAATATGGTCGTATTGATGTGATATTTAACAATGCAGGTGTTGATAATGGTGCTGGACGAATTCATGAATATCCAGTAGAAGTATTTGATAAGATTATGGGCGTAGATATGAGAGGTACGTTCTTAGTAACTAAATTCTTATTGCCATTAATGATGGATCAAGGCGGTTCAATTATTAATACAGCATCATTCTCTGGTCAAGCTGCCGACTTATATCGCTCAGGATATAACGCTGCAAAAGGTGCAGTGATTAACTTCACTAAATCAATCGCAATTGAATATGGTCGTGAAAATATTCGTGCCAATGCAATTGCACCAGGTACTATTGAGACACCGTTAGTAGATAACTTAGCGGGAACTGCACAAGATGAAGCGGGTCAAACATTCCGTGAAAATCAAAAGTGGGTTACACCATTAGGTCGATTAGGTACACCAGACGAAGTAGGTAAATTAGTAACTTTCCTAGCTTCTGATGATAGTTCATTTATTACAGGAGAAACAATTCGTATTGATGGTGGCGTCATGGCATACACTTGGCCAGGTGAAATGTTAAGTGATGATAGTTGGAAAAAATCTATTAAATAAATAGTTGAAAACACCATATTATATAGAAAAGCCAAGATTTCTCATATTTCCTGAGAAATCTTGGCTTGCTTTTTACTTTAATTGTTTAGCACATGTTTCGCATAATTTGTATTGTTCGTTAGACCAACCATCTAAATTAGTATAGCTATGTAAATCTTTAGCTTGTACTTTTATGAAAATATTTTCATCATCTTTGATTTCACGATGACAGTTGGAACATTTTAACTCTCCGAATAACCTCATACATTAATCAAGCCTCCTAAGATATTACCATTTAATATTATTATAAGTATCATCATTCAATGAACGCACGATTTCAGTAACGAGACGAACTGAATTTTCATAATCATCTTTATGGATAACTGAAAAGTTTGAGTGCATATAACGTAAAGCGATACCGATAGTAATAGTTGGAATGCCTTCATTTGCTACATGTATACTTCCAGCGTCGGTTCCTCCGCCAGGTGTAGTATCCCATTGTACTTCAATGTTATGTTGTTGCGCCACATCTTTAACATGTTGACGTAAACCTTCATGAGCAATACTAGATGCATCCATCATAATAACAACTGGACCACCGCCTAGATGACTATCACTCGTTTGGCCTGACATTCCAGGAGTATCAAAAGCAACGGCTACATCAACTGCAATAGCTAAATCAGGTTGAATCGTTTGGGCTGCAACTTTTGCGCCACGTAGTCCAACTTCTTCTTGTACAGTAGCACCTGAATATAAATTAATGTCGATTGATTCGTCTTTTAACGCATTAAGTACATCGATGGCTAATGCACAGCCGTAACGATTATCAAAAGCCTTAGCTGTCATATATTTTTCATTAGCTAGTGTTTCGAATTCGCTATATGGCGTTACCATATTTCCTACAGATACACCTAATTATTCAGCTTCTTCTTTACTACTTACACCGATATCAATAAACATATTTTTAATATCTACAGTTTTTTTACGTTCTTCTGGTGTAAGCACATGAGGTGGTTTCGAACCTATGATACCTCTTAGAGTTTTACCATCATCTGTGGTAACAGTCACTTTTTGAGATAACATGACTTGATTCCACCAACCACCGATTGGATTAAAAGATAAATAGCCATCTTTATCAATTTTTGTCACTAGAAATCCTACTTCATCCATATGTCCAGAAACTAAAATAGATTTTGAACCATTGGTAGCTGATTTCTTTCCGAAAATACCGCCTAAATTATCTTCAATAATAGCATCGCTAACAGTTGATAAATGATTTTTCATTAATGATTTAACTTGCATTTCACGACCTGCAATGCCATTTGCTGATGTTAATTGTTTAAGTAATTGAACTGAATCACTCATTTTACAATCCTCCCAAATACGTATTATGTATAGTTTAACATAGCGATAATGGTGTGATATATTATTAGAATTTTGTGTTAAATAAGAGTATAGTAATACCAACAATAACAAAAATAATAGTATAATTAATTTAAGAAACAGGCGAGAGAAGGCGACCATATGAAGAAATTAGTTTCAGTTTTGATAGTCATTGCGTTAAGTGTCATTACACTGTCTGCGTGTAGTAAAGAACAGACTAAAACGTTCGAAGGGGACGTTAATGGTAAACAAGTTATTACATCTTTAACGTATAAAGGTGATGAAGTACTTAAACAATCTACATTAGGAACACTAAAATATGAAGATTTAGGTATAGATAAAGCACAAGCCAAAGATATATTAAAAAAAGATGAAAAAGCATTTAAAGGTAATAAAGGTGTATCATTCAAAATAGATTATAAAAATGATAAAGCCGTAGAACATATTGATATTGATTATAAAAAAGCAGATATAGATCAATTGAAGAAAAAATTAGGATTTGTGTCAGTTAAAGGTAAAAATGATAAAGTGAGTCTTGATAAAACGGTTAGTCAGATGAAACGTAATGGATTAAAAGAAAAAAGTAATATGACTGATCATGATGACTAAAATATATGGCAACATTGAGCGAAACGTGTTCAATGTTGCCATTTTTATGTTAAAAAATAAAATATGTTAAATAGAGACCTAGTAATGTAAAGAATAATACAGGTAGAGTAATGAGAATGCCTGTTTTAAAATAGGTTCCCCAAGAAATTTTCATGCCTTTTTGTGCCAGTACATGTAACCATAACAATGTTGCTAGCGAACCAATAGGTGTTATTTTAGGACCTAAATCAGAGCCAATAACATTACTATAAACCATTCCTTCTTTAATTGTGCTAGAAACACCTGATTGTCCAATTGCTATAGCATCAATTAATACTGTAGGTAAGTTATTCATAATAGAAGAGAGAATTGCAGATATGAATCCCATGCTCATAATACTAGCAAATAATCCGTGGTTCGAAATCATTGATAAAACATGTGCCAATAAAGTAGTAATGCCGGCATTCTTCAAACCGAATACGACTAAATACATGCCTATTGAAAAGATGACGATATTCCACGGAGCACCTATAAGGACTTGTTTTGTATTTACTACTGAGGATCTGCTAGCAAGTATTAGGAATATTATCGCAATAACACCAGCAATAATTGAAACTGGAATTTGCATCCACTCACTAACAAAATAGCCAATCATTAAAATAACAATAACGATCCAAGAAATATTAAATAAACGATGGTCTTTAATAACATCTTTTGGTTTATTGATATGTGAGATATCTACACGTTTAGGTATAGAATGTCTAAAATAAGCCCATAAAACAACTATACTTGCGACTAATGAGAATATATTTGGGATAATCATGTGCCCCATATATTCAGTAAAACCAATACCAAAGTAATCAGCAGAAACGATATTGACTAAGTTACTAATTATAAAGGGTAAAGACGTCGTATCAGCGATAAATCCACAGGCAATAATAAAAGGAAAGATAATCTTTTTATTAAAACCTAAATGACGCACCATAGCAAGTACGATGGGCGTTAGTATTAATGCTGCACCATCATTGGCAAAAAATGCTGCAACTATAGCACCCAGAACCATAATTAAAATAAACATCATAAGACCATTTCCATTTGATGCACGTACCATGTGAACGGCTGCCCATTCGAAAAAGCCGATTTGGTCTAATATTAAGGAGATTAATATAATAGCCACGAAAGTAAGTGTTGCATTCCAAACAATTTGAGTGACTTCAACGAAATCTAATAAACTAACAACGCCTGTAATAATTGCGATGACAGCACCTATTAAAGCGGTTATTCCGATATCTAATCCTTTAGGTTGCCAAATAACAAATAAGAGGGTTATTAGAAATATAGCAATAGCAAGGATACTCATCATTGACTATCACCTAATTTCATTGAATGACATTTACATTGTTCATTATTATTTTTAATGAGGTTTAAATGATTAAGTATTTGAGTGTAAAACGCATCATTTAATTGGTAAAAACGTTTATTTCCTTCTTTTCGAGTGGTGACAAATTGATGTGTGACTAAGATTTTCATATGATGACTTAACGTTGGTTGAGAAAAATGAAAATATGATAATAAGTCATACGCACATAATTCACCACAAGATAGAATATCTAAAATTTCTAATCTATTTTCATCTGATAATACTTTTAATGAAATTGCTAATTGTTGATAATTCATGATAACCTCCAAATTAAATATAGATTATCATCTATATAGATATATGTCTATGAAGGTTTATATTAGAAAATGACATTAAAAAAGCGACCACATTGAAGTGATCGCGATATATTGAACTTATTTAAGATATTAACTTTAATTTGTAATCATGAATAGTTTGTGTGCCACCATCCATTTTACGATAAATAATATGTTCAGCAGTAATTTCGGTAGGGTTTGATACGCCAACAGCTGCTGCAATATTAAATAATCCTTCGTGAAGGCTTGTTACATAATTGGTTACACGATATTGTTTTTCATCAACAATTAATCCTCTTTCTTTTTTAGGATCTGTTGTCGCAACACCTACAGGGCATGTATTCATATGACATTGTTGACTCATAATACATCCTACACTTATCATCATGCCGCGTGCAATATTAACTAAGTCAGCACCTAATCCTAAAGCGATTGCAATTTTATCAGGTGTAATTAATTTTCCAGATGCAAAGATTTTCACCTTATTACGAACACCGTATTTTTCTAACATACCAGAAACAATAGGTAGAGCAGTTAATAATGGAAGACCTACACCATCTTGTAATTCTTGGAATGTGGCACCAGTACCACCTTCACCACCATCAACAGTGATAAAACTTGGATATTTATCAAGTTCAACCATAGTTTTGACTAAGTTTTCAATTTCTTCAACACGACTCACTACTATTTTAAAACCAACTGGCTTTTGGCCTAATTGTTGGATTTCATCTACCCAATTTAATAAATCAGTAGCATTATGAATAAAGTCGAAGCGGTTTGGTGAATTGATTGTCTTGAACGGTTCAACATTACGAATTTTAGCAATTTCTTCGTTTACTTTTGCACCTTCCATATGACCGCCACGAGTTTTGGCACCTTGAGCTAATTTTAATTCGAAAGCACGTACATTTTTACGTTCAGCAAGTGTTTTAAATTCTTTTTTACTGAAATTACCTTCTTTATCTCTTACACCAAAAAGACCAGGTCCAATTTGGAAAATGATATCTCCATCGCCTTTAAGATGGTATTCTGACAAACCACCTTCACCTGTATTCATCCATGTACCTGCTTTAGATAATCCTTTAGATAAGGCAGAAATAGCATTTTTACCTAATGCACCATAACTCATTCCTGATTGACCAACTAATCGTTTGATTTTATAAGGATGCGCAAGATGTTCTCCGAGAACGACAGCGTGTTCATCAGTTAAATAATAAGGATCCACTTCCTTACTTTTACGATGTTCATCTCTACTAAATAAACGTTCATTCTCAATTTGATAAATAAATGTTGAAATTAGTGTGGTATTATCCACTTTTAATTCATTTGCTTGAAGTGGAAACATTGTGTTCTGTATGTAAAATCCATCTTTATAATCTTCCATAGTACCAAAACTAGTCATTCTTGAATTATATTTTCCAGCTAATACGATATTTTTATAATCTGTACGAGAGAAGGGTTTACCTTCATTATCACCAGAAAATAGATATTGTCTTAATTCAGGCCCCATTTTTTCTGAAAGATATCTAATGCGTGCAAGTAACGGATAATTTCTTAATACACTGTGTTGTGTTTGTCGTTTATCCTTGATTAGCCAAATGATACCTAATAATAATGCACCCAATAAAAAAATCATAATAATGATGTTGACAATGAACTGCATCGTCGTTAGTACACTCATTAATATGCCCCCCTTAATCATTACTCCAACACTATGATACACCATTCTTAATGTTTTACAATGAAACCGGTTAAATTTATATTGTAGAATTTAAATTATTTTAGTTTATGAAATATTTATGTGAGACAATTTATTTTAATTAGTGTATTCAACTGAATTATAAAATGATAAAGTAATTGTGATAAAATGCGATTTAGGAGGTGACACATGAGCCAATATAACCAATTACAACGTGACGTATGGAATCAAAACCAAATGATGAAAAAAGATTTTTTAATCATACCTATATACATATTATTTCAAATGTTAATTCCTATTGGTACAGTATTTGGGACATTAGGATTAACGGCAATGGTAACGCAAAGACCACCGGCACAATTTTTATATAATCTTAGTTTAAGCGTGGGATTCGTGTTAGCTCAGTTTTTAACATTATTTGCCTTTTTTGTAATGCATAAATTTGATATAGCACAAGTTATGAAAAGACAGTTTCATTATGCGAAACAATACACCTTACATATTATGATTTCTATCGTCGTTGTATTATTAGGTCTGTTAATGGCAACATGGTTACTAGATATATTAAACTTTGGACCAACACAATATGAACGCAGAGTAGAAGGTTTATTTAACTATCCATCTGCATTATTCTTTACCTTTATATCAATGGTTGTTTTAAGACCTATGATTGAAGTGCTTATTTATAAACACGTATTAATTCATGAATTAAGGAAAAAGTGGCATATTGTTATAGTGATTATACTTTCTATATTCATAGAAGTGCTTGTCCATGTGTATGATATGATAAATATAATGGAAATGTTGCCTTATTTGATTATTGCTATAGGTTCAACATTTGTGTATCTTAAATCTGGAATGAATTTAGCAGCAGCTTATTTATTTCAAGCAGGTATCCAACTCATTATTTTTATCGTTTTTACAGTGAAATTCTTATTAATGTAGTAATAAAATTAAAGAAGATTTAAAGGAGAATTTTATGGAAAATGAAACTACTCAACAACTATTAGATTCTGATAAATTACAGAATGAATTTGCATCAAAGAAGGTAGTTAAAAGAGATTTTTGGCTTATTCCTGCCTATATTATATTAGCGCAATTCTTATTACCAATGATTGGTATGTTAATTGCTTTTATTATATCGAATTCACTTCATATGAAGTCAGATCATAAAATCAATAATCTTATAACCAATTTTGCTACTGTATTTGGCTTGATTGGTATGGCATTAGTATTGTTATTATTTTATTTAATGCACAGAAAAACATTAATTCCCTTAGCTAAACAACGTTTTAAAGATTTGAAAAAACATTTCGCAACAATTGCGATTATTATTGTTGTTATGTATGTATTAAATATTTTGTATGGAGCTATGGTTGAATTTTTACCTGAAAAATATCAATTTGATGATACCGAAAATAATAAAATGTTAGCACAAATGTTTACATCAGGTTGGATGTGGCCAATCTTGTTTTTAGACATTGTGATCGTTACACCCATAGTAGAAGAATTACTGTTTAGACATTTATTAATTCATGAACTGGGTAAAAAATTAACTTATGTTGTTATGTATGTGTTGTCCATTTTAATATTTGCAAGTGTGCACGTAACAGATGCACAGTCACCATTTGAAATAGGGCCATATATTATTATGGCAAGTTGTTTTGTTGCAGCGTATCACTTTACTAATCGTAACTTAGCAGCGACCATAACATTACATGTAATTAATAATAGTGTCGCCTTTGTAGCGATGTTATTTACTTTATAGTTAGGCGATTGTTTAATATGATTTAGAGCTTTAAATAATCAAGTAGCCAACTAATGATTAACTTAATTGAAATCATTAGTTGGCTTTTTTATATCTGTGAAATTAATTTGATTTTGAAATGTACGCCGTTCGTTGTAGGAATAATATGAATACTGCCATTATGATAATCAATAGCTTCTTTGATAATGGTTAATCCTAAACCATGATTAACTTTGTTGGTCGCTTTAGTACTATAACCAGGTTTGAAAATATCATTTTTATTACTTGGTAATCCTTGACCATTATCTTTGTAATCAATTAAAAGAGTATTTTCAATTTTATCAAACAATATATTAATTTTTGGATTCAGATTATTATGCTCAATGCTATTTTCTATTAAGTTGATAAGACATCTTTCAAAATATAATTTATTACCATAAAAAGTTTCTTCTTGATCAAATAGAAAAGAGAGTTCTATATTGTCATAACCAATAGAGGAAACGAATTTTTCTACTGTATATTGAATTGGAAAACTTTCTTTATCATGTTTCATTTGATTTGTTTCGTTATCAAAATCTTTATTTAAACTTTGTATCAAATCTTCCATGTATTTAGCTTTTTCTGATATAAGATTTAAATATTTTTTATTTGAGTCATCAACTTCAATTATTTTTGAATAACCATAGATAGACGTTAGTGGTGATTTTAAATCATGTGAAATTTGAGAAATCCATTTTGATTTATAATAGTTAATCTGATTTTGGTATATTTTGTCTTGAAGTAATTGTTGATTTAATGATGTTAATGATTTGTGTAATTCAGGATAAGTTTTACTATACTTCTTAATATTACCTTTAGTGTTTGGTTGATGCAGTTTTTCCTTAGATAGATTACCAATCCAATCAATATAATAACCTAAAGGTTTAGTTAGCCTTCTTGAAACTAAATAGGAAGTGATTAACGCTAATACTACATTGATGATTAAGGCAATTATCAAAATTTTAGGAATATCAATAAGTTTATTCGCTATATCATTTTGACTAAATGATTTACTTGAAATTGGGTTTTGATTAGAATTTTTGTAGAATCCAATTTTGTTGTTTTGATAGTTATAGTTGTATTTATTATAGTCATGTGTCGTAATACTTTGAAGTAATTGATGTGTTTTAATATGCTTAGCATTTTTTACAGAGGACTGATGATTATTTTTGTATATATAAACAATATAATTCTTTTCTTCTTTAGAAGTTGGAATCGCATTGGCATAATTAATATTATTCAAAATTAAAGATTTAACATTTTTCTTATTAAAATTTTTAGGGTAGAGAATATCTCCCTTATGATTAGTAACATATAATTCAGCATTTTCCTTTTTGGCCAAATTATTTAAATGTGTATAAGGAATGTCTTTAATCTTATTGGATAAAAAATAATCAGGATCGATACTTTTAATGTCAGAATATGATGCGCTCATTAATAAGTTAATCATTAATACTATAGTGATAATAATTATGACGAAAGATAGTGTCAAAAATGTTGTTAAGTATTTAAAAAACTTTAATATAAATCGTTTATTCATAATTATTATCCTTAAATATGTATCCCTTTCCACGTAATGTTTTTATAAATTCTGGATGATTAGGATCTTTTTCAATTTTTCGTCGTAACGTTCTAATATGTACCATTAACGTATTATCATCAACGGACGTCTCATATCCCCAAACTTTTGCGTAAATTTGATCTTTAGATAAAATTTGATTTTTATTATTAATAAAATAGAAAAGTAAGTCTAATTCTCGAGCAGTTAATGTAACAGGTTGACCATTAATTTGAACTGAGCCACTTTTAAAATTAACAAATAAATGGCCTTGTTTATATAAATCATTTGGTGTTTCTTTTAAATGAAGAGACACTCTATAATATAATTCCATTGGATCAAAGGGCTTTTTAATATAATCAACAACACCTTTTTCAAAACCTCTATATAATTCTATATTTTCTTCCTTAGCAGTAACGACTATAACTGAAGTAGTAGATAAGTTAACATACTTCATTAATTCATATCCATCTTCAGACTTTAAATTTAAATCTAACAGTATGACATTGTATGTATGTTGGTTTATGAAGTGTAATCCTTCTTCTATATCATCTGCTGTATCTATTGATGAAATACCTTTAGTTGTTAAAGAAAGTTTGATTAATTCTTGAATATCTTTATCGTCTTCAATGATTAGTATTTTGGAAGTCATTTTATCCACCTCACAGTTATAGTTTACGCGTTATTAAATAATTAAACTATGAAACTTTCGATATTTAAGGAAAATTTAAACTTAAAATAAATGAAGCTTTATTTATATGTCATAACATGAAATTAAATAATAAGTTTAGGAGATGTTAACAATGAAAAAAGTTCTAGTGACTTCTTGTGTTTTTATAATCTCAGTCTTAACACTATTATTCGTGAGAGAATTGGGAGAGTATTTCAATTTAACTTTCTTTAACTTCTTAGAGGGACCATACGTCATTTGTGGTATTTCTTTTATTAATACTTTATTAATCTATTTTGGTGAAATTAAAGAGAAATACGATAATAAACTAAAGATGGGGGATAATATAAAATGAAAGTCCTAGGTTATCTGTTGTCTTTTATATTAATAATTTTAGTAATATATGATGTAACTAGATGTATTTTAGTGTTTATTGAAAATACATGGCATAAAGATTTTGGTATGGAAACGTTACTACATAATGCTTATATAGTTAATGGCGGAGTTATGGGGGCAATTGTTTTAATGGGTGTACTGGAAATCATTAATCATGCCATTGGTGAAGACAAATTTTAAAAATTTAAATTCCTGACAAACAAAAGTATTAATTTATATTATATAATGTAACAGTTACTAATCAAATTAAATGGGTTTGTAGCTGTTTTTTTGATGCTACAAATATTGTATTTTTATAGGGAAGGGGGATATATTATGTCGTTGATGCGTATCATCACCTTCATATTCAGTGTATTTATCGTTGGAATGGTTGAGATGATGGTAGCTGGAATTATGAATTTAATGAGTCAGGACTTACATGTATCAGAAGCCGTAATAGGTCAACTAGTGACTTTATATGCTTTAACCTTTGCGATTTGTGGGCCAATACTTGTTAAAGTAACACAACGTTTTAAAGCTAAATCAGTCCTGTTATGGACCTTAATTGCTTTTATTATAGGGAATTTAATTATAGCAGTCGCATCTAATTTCACGATATTAGTTATAGGTCGAATTCTTTCATCTGCAGCGGCCTCATTAATTATTGTTAAAGTACTAGCGCTCACTGCAATGTTAACGCCAGCTAAAAATCGAGGGAAAATGATAGGAATCGTTTATTCAGGTTTTAGCGGAGCAAATGTGTTTGGAGTGCCTGTAGGAACATTAATAGGTGATATGGTAGGTTGGCGATTTACATTTGTATTTATAGTTGTTATCAGTGTTATTGTAGGAATTTTAATGATGTTTTTCCTACCTAAAGAGAATGAATTAAGTCATTCTAATAACTCAAACACTAATCATAGCAATCAAGTCATATCAAAAGTATTACGTCCTGGTGAAGTTGCTAAATTTATAACAATTACATTCTTGATTTTAGTTGCAAACTCAGTCACATTTGTATATATTAATCCACTTATATTATCAAATGGTCACGAAATGTCATTTGTATCACTCGCATTATTAATTAATGGTGTTGCTGGTGTCATTGGTACATCATTAGGTGGTATTTTTGCTGATAAATGGACAAGTAAGCGTTGGTTGATTATTTCAATTACGATATTTATTGTAATGATGCTTATTTTGAACTTCATATTATCAGGTACTATTATGTTATTAATTGGTTTATTTGTATGGAATATTATGCAATGGAGTACTAATCCTGCCGTACAAAGTGGTCTTATCGAACAAGTTGAAGGCGACACAAGTCAAGTGATGAGTTGGAACATGTCTAGTTTGAATGCCGGAATAGGAATGGGTGGCATTATAGGTGGACTCGTTGTATCAAATATGTCAGTTCACTTTGTGACTTATACGAGTGCATTCATTGGATTTTTAGGTTTAATTGTTACTATAGCATTAAAAAATAATCATTTTGCTAAAAATTAAATTTTTAAGTAAACAAAAGCGTCTCCCAAAAGAGGAGACGCTTTTATTTGTATTTAAATGGTCTTTTATTGTCTTCATTATAAGGGGTCCAAGGCATTTTACTGTGTGTAGCAAAGTAACATAAATCATGTATCATTTTCGAGCTTAACTTTGTTTCATGCTGTGTAACAGATAATTGATGCGCTTTTAAAATATTCAAGTTACCAAACCAAAAAATCATATCTAAAATATGATATGCACTTTTATAGTACTTACTATCAGTACGATACCACTTGAAACAAGCTAACCATATATGTGGGTTATGCTTCATGTCATTTAAGAAACGATGTACTGGCTGTTGAAAAATATACTTGGTAATACAATCTGATTGCTGTTTGGCAGATATCGCTTCCGTCGAATCGATATTAACTTTATTAAATGACATGGCTTCAACAAATCGTTCGGTAGTTAGTTTGCGTGATTCATTTTTTATATAAATATCACCTTCATTTTTCGTATATGAAACGAAGATGGGTTTTGAAAAGTTAGCATTATTAAAGTCCATATCAGCTGTTTGAATGGGTGCATATATTAATTCCAATCCTTTTGAATTACCTCGCGATGTTTGATCTAACATCATGATATTTAATATATCGTCAGTCGATAATGCATCTATTGAGACATTAGGATATTGTTTTGAGATTAAGTTACTAAATCTTTGAGCTTTATCATACCCTATTGTTGGGCTATCTAAGTTTAAGATGCCACTTAGCAACATTACTTTATGGAAGTATGGATAAGTATGAGGTAATTGCATTAAAGCCATAATGCTCATACTTCCTGCTGATTGTCCCATTAATGTGACATTGTTAGGATCACCGCCGAAATCTTCAATGTTTTGGTGAACCCATTTTAAAACATTTAGTTGATCAGATAAGCCATTATTTAAATCATAATTAGAATTGATATAAGACCAATCTAAAAATCCCCATGCACCTAAACGATAGTTAAAAGTGATGACAATGACATCTTCTTGTTTTACAACATTTTTAGGAGAGTATAATTCGGCATTAGCATGACCATTGATAAAGCCTCCACCGTAAAAATAAATAATAACTGGACGTGATTCAGAATGGTGATGCTGTCGCCATATATTCAAATATAGACACTCTTCATGTTGAGAAAATTGATTGAAATGGTAGTCATCATCATTTGAGAAAAAGTCTTCAAGTTGATTATAAGGTTGAGGAGGAATACTTTGAACATGTGTTGCATGTATAGCTTCAGACCATTGTTTATAAACTTTAGAATGATTAAAACGTCCATTAGACAAGGTGGCATACGGAATACCAAGAAATGTATCTATACCATCTTTATGAATACCATTAATTTCTCCATTGCTTGTTTTCACGTTCACCATACACACCACTCGTCCTCTCAATTCGTACTATATATTCACTATATAATAAATGATTGATAACTTCTAACAACATACAAAAAACTGCTAAAGACTATTTTTAGTCATTAGCAGTTTTCAATATATTATTTATTTTGTTCTTGCTCTTCTTGTTGTTCTTGACGTTTTTCGGCGATTTTTTCGCGTCTTTCACGACGTTTACGTTTCTTAAGTTTATCACCCATATTGCTGTTCATTTTCTTAGCGCGTCTGAAATAGACACTTTCGAATGAACTAATTGCACCTAATTGATAGAAAATAAGGGCAACAATAATGATAACTAAGAAATCCCATGGATAGTGAATCCAGTTTAAACCTTTGAACTCTTTACTACCGATAAATGATAGGAAAGAAAGTACAATTAGGTAAATGATAATCCATAAACTTCCGCCGATTTGTTTTTTAGTGTTTTTCCAATTCATTTTATATTCATAGAAGAAATAAATTGGTAAACCTAAAATAATGATTAAAATAACTTCTGCAGTCGTTGGCCACATAGCCCAATAAATAGCTAATGAAGCAAGTACGAATGACAGTGGTGCCATGAATTTTAAAATTCTAGCTCTGAATGGACGCGTCATCTTAGGTCCCATTTTACGTAATGCGATAACTGTTGTTGGACCTGTTAAATAAGCAACTAATGTTGCAGTTGAAATAACGGCTGCTAGTGTACCCCAATCGCGGAATAATGTCACCATTACCATACTGATAATAGCATTAAAGACAATTGCAACACGTGGGATTTTATATTTTTCATTCATTTTTCCTAAGAATTTAGGAATGTGACCATTTTTTTCCATTGCACGTAACACACGACCAGTTACAGCAACAAATGATACACCAGTACCAAATGGTGATACTACAGCTTCAATATAAAGTAAAATAGCTAACCAATTTAATCCTAGTAAAATAGCCATATCAGCGAATGGAGAGTTAAAGTTAATACCGCTCCAACCATGTTCATGAATCATTGATTGTGGCATTGAAGTGATAAATGTACTTTGTAAAATAACATATAGTACAGCACTAATAGTTAATGAAATTGCAATACCACGTGCGATATTTTTCTCAGGACTCTTGATTTCTGATCCCATATTAATGATTGTTTGGAATGCATTAAATGAGAAGATAATACCAGACATTGTAGTCGCAGCAAATATTGGTGCACTTCCGTATGGCATGAATGTACCTATAGAATGACCATAATTACCAGTGTCAAATCCAGATACCATTAACATGATAATTGTTAATAATGGTACACCTAATTTAAAGAATGAAATTAAGCTAGTAAATGAAGTTAGTAATTTTACTGACCAATAGTTTAATAATGAAAAGATGATAATAATAGCATAAACGGCGAATAAACCAGAAGTACTTATCGAACCGTCTTTCATTAAGGCACTCATTGGCTTAGCCCAATCCCAAGGCCAAGAACTCATATATTGAACAGCAGATACTGCTTCAATAGGGATAATCGTTACTAGTGATACCCAGTTTGCCCAAGCGGCTATGAAACCAAGTAGTGAACCATGTGTATATTGAGCATAGTTACTCATACCACCCGATTGTGGGAACATAGTTCCAATTTCTATGTAGTTATAAGCAATTGTTCCTATAACTACGAATCCAATAATCCAAGAAATGATAGCTGCTGGGCCTGCAACAGAAGATGCTTCCCATGCACCGAATAACCAACCTGAACCAATTAATGATCCTAGTCCGAGTAACACTAATTGGGGCAGATTAATCTTGCTGTTATTCGATTCTGTTTCATTTTTATTTGCCATATTGACTCCTCATTCTTTTATATTCTGAAAATACTACGCCATTATTATACGCTAGTTAAAATATTAGTCAAATGCATATATTGTAATTTTTGTATAAATGTATAAAAATAGTGTTTTAAATATTTTGGTATATAATAGTGAATAAATCACTGGAAAAAGTAGAAAGTAGGGCAAACAAATGAGTAGTCAAAAAAATATCAATGCTGATGTGGAAGCATTTTTAAAAAAGGATAGTCAATGGAAAGATGAATTCAATTATTTAAGAGAGACCATTGTAAATTTTGATGATTTAGAAGAAACAATGAAATGGATGCACCCTTGTTACACAATTAATAATAAAAACGTTGTTTTAATACACGGGTTTAAAGAATATGTTGCGGTTATGTTTTTCAAAGGTGCATTAATAGAAGACAGTTACAACACGCTAATTCAACAAACGAAAAACGTACAATCTGCAAGACAGTTACGATTTGAAAAATTAGAAGATATTCAATCACGAAAAGAAGAAATTATTGATTATGTGAAACAAGCGATAGACATTGAAAAAGCAGGTAAAGAAGTAAAATTAAAGAAAACAGAGGACTATGAAGTTCCAGATGAACTACAACAACAATTTGATAAAATGACAGAGTTAAAAGAAGCATTTAAACAATTAACACCTGGGAGACAACGACAATATTTACATCATATCGGAGAAGCAAAACGCGCAGATACTAGACAAAAGCGTGTGGATAAATATATTAATCATATCCTTGAAGGTAAAGGTATGCATGATAAGTAATAACTAAGCGAAGCTAACAGTAATCATATACTGCTAACTTCGCTTAGTCTTTTTATATAGTAAGAGTTTAAACAATGCCAATGATTATTAATGGAATCTCATGCCACCATCAACGATGATTGTTTGGCCAGTAATATAGTCTGAATCTTTACCAGCTAAAAAGCTAACAACATTGGATACATCTTCTGGTTGGGATAGTTTTCCTAAAGCAATTTGATCAGTAAATTGTTTCCATCCCCAAGATTCAGGTTGGCCAGCTTCTTCAGCTGTTTTTTTAGCTATGCCTTCCATCATTGGTGTATGGACAATACCTGGCGCATACGCATTTACTGTGATAGATTCATTTGCCAAATCACGCGCAGCAACTTGTGTTAAACCTCTCACTGCAAATTTACTACTACTATAAAGTGATAAACCTGCATTTCCTTCAACGCCAGCTTGTGATGTGGCGTTAATAATTTTACCACCATGACCTAACTGTTTAAATTGAGCATGTGCTGCTTGAATACCCCATAGTACACCTTTCACATTGACACCATATACTTTGTCAAAGTCTTCAGGGGTAATAGAATCAATAGGTGTCATAGGACCTAAACCTGCATTACTTACTAGTACGTGTAAGTCTCCAAAGTGTTCTACTGTTTGATTCATCGCATTGAATACATCGTCTCGATTTGAAACATCAGCTTTGATTGCGATTACTTTTGAATCATCTTGTGATAGAGCATGTGCTGCTTGATTTGCACCTTCTCCATTGAAATCTACAATAGCCAATTTAAAACCATCTGAGAATAAACGTTTAGCAATTTGATAACCAATACCTTGTGCGCCACCAGTTACAACTGCTACTTTATTTTGTTCATTCATTTTTAACCCTTCTTTTTATTATTTTTTAATACAAGTTCAAAATATCACAAAAGAACATTAGGTATTCATAAATGTGTAACATAAAAATACTTTTCGATTTATTGTCATTAATTATTAAAATAACTTTCACAATTCATAATTTTAAGCTAGAAATACAATGTTTATCGTTTTGTAATTCAAATTAAAATTATGAATATCTTTATAAATTTGTTAAGTTTAAATAAATGAATTTTGTAAAAACGCAATATGTTTATTAAAATTATATAGGGTATATATTTATATCGTTGTCGAATATGCATACATAGAAACCTAAAGCCAATGTTATACACATAGCAGTAACATAATGACATCTTTTTAAAATTAAACATTGAAGGTAAAGACCATCGTACGCTTGTTCAACCAATATTATTTATTAGTTAACAACTGTTCTGCTGGTCTTTTAAATTGTATAGTGATATTCGCCATTTTTTACTTAATGGAAGGGGAAAATAATCATGTTAAGTATTAAGAATTTAACCAAGGTTTACTCTGGGAATAAAAAGGCAGTTGATAATTTATCACTTGATATTGAATCAGGAGAGTTTATCGCATTTATTGGGACGAGTGGTAGTGGTAAGACAACTGCATTAAGAATGATTAACCGAATGATTGAGGCCACTGATGGAGAAATCCAGATGAATGGCAAAGATGTTCGTCATATGAATCCCGTGGAATTAAGAAGAAGTATCGGTTATGTTATTCAACAAATTGGTTTAATGCCGCATATGACAATTAGAGAAAATATTGTATTAGTACCTAAATTATTAAAGTGGTCTAAAGAAAAGAAAGATGCAAAAGCAAAAGAGTTAATTCAACTTGTTGATTTACCAGTTGAATATTTAGATCGCTATCCAGCTGAATTATCTGGTGGACAACAACAACGTATTGGTGTAGTGAGAGCACTCGCTGCTGAACAAGATATCATTTTAATGGATGAACCTTTTGGTGCGCTTGATCCGATTACTCGAGATACGTTACAAGATTTAGTTAAAGAATTACAACGAAAATTAGGTAAAACATTTATTTTCGTTACACATGACATGGATGAAGCAATTAAACTCGCAGATAAAATTTGCATCATGTCACAAGGTAAAGTTGTGCAATTTGATACGCCAGATAATATATTAAGAAACCCAGCCAATGATTTCGTTAAAGACTTTATTGGTCAAAACAGATTGATCCAAGATAGACCAAATATGAAAACAGTTGAAGGTGCCATGATTAAACCTGTTACTGTTCATGCAGATGATTCATTGAATGATGCAGTTAATATCATGCGTGAGAGACGTGTAGATACCATATTTGTGGTGAATAGCCATGACAAACTACTTGGTTTCTTAGATATAGAAGATATTAATCAAGGTTTAAGAGCTAAAAAAGAACTGATTGATACAATGCAACGTGATATTTATAAAGTACATATTGATTCCAAATTACAAGATTCAGTTAGAACTATTTTAAAACGTAATGTGAGAAACATACCTGTTGTTGATAATGACAATAAATTAATAGGTCTTATCACACGTGCAAACTTAGTTGATATCGTATATGACTCCATTTGGGGCGACGGTGATACTGAAGTGTCAGAATCTGTAGAGCCCAATGAGACAAACATTTCAAATGGGAATGAATCTTTAAATAATCTTCACACTCAAGACGACACTCATCAACATGTGAATACATCTTCTATAAACAAGATGAATAAGGATGAAGCGGGAGATGAACGATAATGAAAGCATTTTTGAATGAATATGGAAGCCAGCTCGTATCAAAGACGATTGAACATTTCTATATTTCTATCATTGCTTTATTAATTGCAATCGTCGTAGCTGTTCCTGTTGGCATCTTATTATCTAAAACGACTAAAACTGCTAATGTTGTATTAACGATAGCTGGCGTACTTCAAACGATACCGACTTTAGCTGTATTGGCCATTATGATACCTATTTTCGGAGTAGGTAAGACACCTGCCATTGTTGCATTATTTATTTATGTATTATTACCGATATTGAATAATACTGTATTAGGTGTCAAAAATATAGACAAAAATGTTATACAAGCTGGACAAAGTATGGGTATGACACAATTTCAATTAATGAAAGATGTCCAATTGCCTCTAGCTTTACCATTAATTATTAGTGGCATTAGACTTTCAAGTGTTTATGTCATCAGCTGGGCTACTTTAGCGAGTTATGTTGGTGCTGGTGGACTAGGAGACTTAGTATTCAATGGATTAAATTTATATCAACCACCTATGATTATTAGTGCAGCTATTTTAGTTACATTGTTAGCATTAATTGTCGACATGCTATTATCATTAGTTGAAAAATGGGCGGTACCTAAAGGATTAAAAGTATCTAGATAAGAAAAGGGAGGATGTAACAATATGAAGAAACATATTAAATATACAGTGATTCTTATTGCCTTGTCCCTCTTAGTATTATCTGGATGTAGTTTACCAGGTTTAGGTGACGGCAATTCAAAAGATGATGTTAAAATCACGACTACTGAAACAAGTGAAACAAAGATTATTGCAAATATGGAGAAACTAATGATTGAACATGAAACTAAAGGCAAAATCAAGCCGACAATCATTGGGAACTTAGGATCAAGTATTATTCAACATAACGCATTGCAACGCGGCGACGTTAATATGTCAGCTGTAAGATACACAGGTACAGAATTAACTAGTGTGTTAAATGCAAAACCAACAAAAGATCCTAAAAAAGCGATGTCTGAATCACAAAAGCTTTTCAAGAAAAAATATGATCAAAAATATTATAATTCATTAGGATTTGCGAACACGTACGCATTTATGGTGACAAAAGAAACAGCTAAAAAATACCATTTAGAAAAAGTTTCAGACTTAGAAAAACATAAAAACGACTTGAAATTAGGTATGGATACACAATGGATGAATAGAGCAGGAGATGGATATCCAGCCTTCGTTAAAGATTACGGATTTAAATTTGCAAGTGCACGACCAATGCAAATAGGTTTAGTATATGATGCACTAAAAAATAAAAAATTGGATGTAGCTGTGGGTTATTCTACTGATGGACGTATTGCAGCTTATGATTTGAAAATTTTAAAAGATGATCGTAAATTCTTCCCACCATATGATGGTAGTCCATTGGCTACAGAAAAAGTGATTAAAGATAATCCAAAAATTGATACAGCTTTGAAAAAGTTAGAAGGTAAAGTTTCAACTAAAGAAATGCAAAAGTTAAATTATGAAGCTGACGGTAAAGGGAAAGAACCTGCAATTATTGCAGAAGAATACTTGAAAAAACATAACTATTTTGATGATGACAAAAATAGTAAGAAAGGTGGTCAATAATTATGAAAGGTAATTTATTCCAATCTATTATTGAATATTATTCATTGAACTTTGGCTACCTTATGGAATTATTCTTTAAACATTTATTAATGTCTGTTTACGGTGTACTGTTTGCTTGTATTATAGGTATTCCATTAGGCATTGTCATAGCTCGATATAAGAAACTAGCTTGGCCTATTATTACAATTGCTAATATTATTCAAACAGTACCAGCCATAGCAATGCTTGCGATTTTGATGTTAGCTATGGGACTAGGTCCAACAACTGTTGTTGTAACAGTTTTCTTATATTCGCTACTCCCAATTATTAAAAATACTTATACAGGTATTGTAGATGTAGATGAAAATATTAAAGATGCTGGTAAGGGTATGGGAATGACTAGAAACCAAGTATTACGAATGATTGAGTTACCATTATCTTTATCAGTGATTATAGGTGGCATTCGTATTGCACTAGTAGTTGCAATCGGTATTGTTGCTATTGGGTCATTCATTGGTGCACCAACACTTGGTGATATTATTATTCGTGGAACTAACTCAACAGACGGTACAACATTCATTTTAGCAGGAGCGATACCAATTGCTTTAATAGCTATTTTAATTGATTTAGGATTACGTTTCTTAGAAAAACGACTAGATCCAACACGTAAAAACAAAAAGAAATTTGAACACCAACCACAACAAATTAAATAAATATAAAACAAGGTCAGGACTACTTTCATAGCCCTGACCTTGTTCTATTAATTTTAAATTACCACTACGTTTAACCTATAATAATATTGGCGCTAAAATAGGTACGATTGCTACTACAATAACACCTACAATAACAACTGCAATACTACCCATAGATTCTTCAGTTTCTCCCAATTCTTTAGCAGCAGCTACACCTAATGTGTGACCACTAGTACCTAAAGCAAGACCACGTGCAATTGGGTTTGAAATTTTGAACCATCTTACAATTTTAGTACCTAATGCAGAAATAACTACAGCATTTAAAATAACTGCTAATGATGTAAGTTCTTTCATACCACCGATACCTTCTGATACAGGTAAAGCGATTGCTGTTGTTGCAGCTTGAGGTAACATTGAAGCAACAATTTGATTACTGAATTGGAATAAAGTTGCAACTAGATAGATTAAAATAAGTGCAACGATAGTACCTAAAGCAATACCACCAAATATTTGTAACCAATATTTTTTTAATACGTCACGTTTTTTATATAAAGGAATTGCAAAACTAATCGTAGCTGGTTCTAAGAAGAAATTAATAATATCTCCACCTATTTTATAGTTTGCATAACTAATTCCTGTCAATTTTAAGAAAGCAATACCTACAACCATACTAACGAATAAAGGTGCAAGTAAGAAAAATCCATTCGTTTTTTTATAAAAATATGTAGCAATTACAAATGGAATAAGGGAAACTAAAATACCAAAATATGGAGTATTAATACCTAAATGTTCTACCATGATTAACCTCCTATACGACTAGTTTCTTCATTTTTCTCTTTACTAGGGAACAATGATTTTGTCACTAATAATTGAGAAGCGAAACCAGTACAAATTAATAAAAAGATTGTAGATAAAATGATTAATAAAATAATCAATATCGGACTTTGACTTAATACAGGTAATGAATTGATTACTGAAACGCCGGCTGGAACGAATAAAAAACTAATATTATTAGTTAAAGTAGTTCCTACTGTTTCGACTTGTTCTAATTTAACAATTCCAGTACATAAAGCGATAAATAATAAAACTAAACCAATTACTGAAGCGGGCATTGGGATAGGCATGAATGCTTCAATAATCTTAGAGATAAACAAAATAACTGCAATTGTTAAAGCTTGTTGGAAGAAATTGTACACTCTTCCAGATGTATGTTGAACTCTTTCTTTTGTAGAAGATGAGTTAGCCATAACATACATTCCTCCTGTTCTATTTGTATATGGATTCGGTAAGAACGTTTGGATTTGTCAAAAATAGGATTCACTTACTAATTTAAAACGTAAACTAAAAGATAAAGTTATTTAGTTTTAAAAAATAAAAAAATCAATTGCAAAGTTCAAACGAATCTTTTGTGAAGTAATTCACGAGCAATTATACAATATAATTCATATTAATTTGTACATTGAATTCGTCGTTTTCGTGACAATTTTCAAAAAATTTATCCTTTTATTTTTTAGTAAGTTTCGACAAATTCATTTATTATTATATAGTAAGCGCTTACCTATTTTAAAGATAATACTAAAAAATATATACTTCAAGATGTAATGGAAAAATAAAAGTAATTGGTGTAAAATATGTATTCATATATACAAATATTCTAAATATTAAAAGAAATTAAAGGGTATTGTAAAAAACTGATAAAATCGATCTAAAAGTAATCAAGCAAATAGAGAAATAGAAAAGGGAAAGCAGTTGTTTTTTTAAGTAAAAACTTTTACATAAATCGATTTAAAATGAGTAAGTAGAATATGGAAAGTGTTTTGTAGGAGGAATTAATATTTTATGAACAAAACTTCAAAGGAGTTTGAAGGAGACAATAGGCTTCTTCTAGGTATTATTTTAGGTGTTATTACTTTCTGGTTATTTGCACAATCATTAGTCAATTTAGTTGTGCCATTACAAACATCATTTAAAAGTGATATTGGCACTATTAATATAGCTGTTAGTTTAACAGCCTTAATGTCAGGACTATTCATTGTAGGTGCTGGTGATTTTGCAGATAAGTATGGGCGCGTAAAAGTTGCATACATTGGCTTAATATTAAATATTATTGGGTCTTTATTAATTATTATTACACCGTTAATACCTTTTTTAATTGCAGGTAGAATATTTCAAGGTTTATCAGCAGCATGTATTATGCCTGCAACCTTAGCTATTATTAACGAATATTATATTGGAACTGCAAGACAAAGAGCATTAAGTTATTGGTCAATTGGATCTTGGGGTGGTAGTGGTATTTGTACGCTATTTGGTGGTCTAATGTCCACACACTTTGGTTGGAGAACCATCTTTATTGTATCAATTGTATTGACATTATTGTCTATGTATTTAATTAAACACACTCCAGAAACGAAAGCAGAACCAGTAATCACTAAAAATGGTGAAGCAAAGAAATTTGATATTGTTGGCTTAATAATACTAATTATTTGTATGTTAAGTATTAACGTTATTATTACACAATCTTCTAAATTAGGATTATTTTCACCAATTATTATAAGTTTAATCGTAGTATTTTTTGTTTCACTAATAGGATTTATTATGTACGAAAATAAAATTAAATATCCTTTAGTAGACTTTAGCTTATTTGCTAATAAAGGGTACAGTGGAGCTACTGTTTCTAACTTTATGTTAAATGGTGTTGCAGGTGGTACGCTAATCGTAGTAAACACTTATTACCAGCAGCAACTTGATTTTAATGAATCTCAAACAGGTGTAATTTCTCTTACATATTTAATCGCTGTATTAATTATGATTCGTGTAGGTGAGAAGATTCTTCAAGCGCTAGGTCCGAAACGACCATTATTAATGGGTAGTGGTATAACAGCTATTGGATTAGTCTTACTATCTTTAACTTTCTTACCAGAACCTTGGTACATTACTTCAAGTGTTATCGGATATTTATTATTTGGTACAGGACTTGGTATTTATGCGACACCATCAACTGATACAGCTGTTGCACAAGCCCCTGATGATAAAGTAGGTGTTGCTTCAGGGGTTTATAAAATGGCTTCTTCTTTAGGTAATGCATTTGGCGTAGCTATTTCGGGAACAATATATGGTTCTTTTGCTTCGCAAATGAATATGGCATTAGGTGGCTTTATGGGCGTTGTCTTAAATGCAGTCATCGCACTAATTGCATTCTTTGCCATTTTATTATTAGTACCTAAGAAACAAACAAATTTATAAGAATAGAATAAACGTTATTATTAAGGTCGAGACAAAAGCATGTCTCGATCTTTATTTATACTCATTATTGTTAGAAAATTATGAAGATTTTGCTATTCACGTTGACGTTATAGCAATTAAATAGTATTTTAATTTTAACTTTATCATGGAATGAGGGATTTGAATGAAGATTGCTATTGCAGGTTCAGGTGCTTTAGGATGTGGATTTGGTGCTAAACTATTTCAACAAGGTTTTGATGTGACATTAATTGATAGTTGGATGACTCATGTTAAAGCGATTCAAACCAATGGCTTGCATATTGATATAAATGGAGAACGTTGTCATTTAGACATACCAATGTATAGTCATGAAGACATACCTAATAATGATGTTTATGATATAGTATTTTTATTTCCAAAATCGATGCAACTAAAAGATGTCCTAGATTATATCAAACCGCATTTAAGTGAAACGTCTATTGTTGTTTGTACTATGAATGGTTTGAAACATGAACGTTTAATTGAACAATATGTTAAAACATCGCAAATTGTAAGAGGTGTAACAACTTGGACAGCAGGAATAGAAAGTCCAGGTTGTACCCACTTGTTAGGTAGTGGCCCAGTTGAAGTAGGTGGAGTGGTGACTGAAGGAAATAACAATGCTCAAACCATTGTTGAAATATTAAATCAAGCTGGTTTAAATGGTGTGTTGAGTGAAGATTTGCATCAGTCTATCTGGAAGAAAATTTGTGTCAATGGAACAGCGAATGCATTATGTACTATTTTAGAATGTAATATGGGTTCATTAAATGAAAGTAACGATGCGAAAAATCTTATTTATAAAATTACCCAGGAAATTGTTCATGTGGCAACTATTGATAATGTTCATTTAAATCTAGATGAAATATTCGAATATCTACTCGATATCAATGACAAAGTCGGTCCTCATTATCCATCCATGTATCAAGATTTAATTAATAATCATCGCAAAACAGAAATAGATTATATTAATGGTGCTGTAGCTAAATTAGGTGTTGAGAACGGTATTGATGCGCCAGTAAATCAATTTGTTGCTAATCTTATTCATGCTAAAGAAAATAAATTAGACGCCCAATAGATGAAGTATATTTTAAGCTTATAAGCGTATAGAAATTTTTGCTTATAAGCTTATTTTTTAGGATTTGAATCAATAGTAAATATATCAATTATTGAAATAATTGATGATGAATGACTTAAAATATCATGATAGGGTAAATAAATTAAAATGTTGAATTAAGGAGATGCATATATGAATATTTCATATAAAAATGTATTAATAACTGGTATTGTTGGTGGTTTCTTAGGTGGAGCTGTCAAAATGGGCTGGGAAGCATTAATGCCACCTAGAACACCTGAACGTGATGAAGAACCGCCACCAATGACATTATTGAATCAACTTGGCTTACCCGAAAACATTAAAAATGCTACTTATCACTACAACGGAAATGACATACCTTTAACAATTATGGGTGTGCATTATGGCTTTTCCATTGTAAATGCAATAAGCTATACATTGATTGCTGAGAAGTGTCCACAAGTGAAAGCTTTAAACGGTTCTATTTTTGGCATAATAGTTAATATAGCATTCCATGAATACTTATTACCTAAATTATCGTTGACACCAAAAGTGGAAGATTTACCTAAAGAAGAAAGATTATCTGAATTACTTGGGCATATTATTTGGATGAATACGATAGATTTTGTACACTCATCTAACAAGTAAAAATATCCCCCTAATAGAAAAAATAAAGAAAAGGTGAGAATATGAGTAAAATTTTTGTAACTGGAGCGACAGGTTTAATCGGAACAAAATTAACTAAAAGATTAATCGAAGAAGGACATGATGTAGCTGGATTTACTACATCTGAAAATGGTAAAGAAAAATTAGAATCATCTAATGTAAAAGCATATATTGGAGATATTCTAAAATACGATACTATTGATAGTGCTATTGCAGATTTCCGTCCAGAAATCATTATCAATCAAATCACAGATTTAAAAAATGTTGATATGTCTGCGAATACTAAAGTACGTGTTGAAGGATCAAAAAATTTAATTGATGCTGCTCAAAAATATGATGTGAAAAAAGTCATTGCACAAAGTATTGGTTTCGTTTATGAAGCAGGTGAAGGTCTTGCAACTGAAGAAACATCATTAGATTTAGATTCAACAGGTGATCGTAAAATTACAGTTGATGGTGTTATTGGTCTTGAAGAAGAAACATCTCGCATGGACGAATATGTCGTATTAAGATTTGGTTGGTTATACGGACCAGGTACTTGGTATGGAAAAGACGGAATGATTTATAATCAATTTATCGATGGTAAAGTAACATTGTCAGATGGCGTTACTTCATTTGTTCATCTTGATGATGCAGTTGAAACATCAATTCAAGCGTTAAACTTTGATAATGGTATTTATAACGTTGCTGATGACGAACCAGTTAAAGGTTCTGACTTTGCTGAATGGTATAAACAACAATTAAATGTTGATCCTGAAATTGATATTCAACCAGCACAACCATTTGAACGTGGTATCACAAATGATAAATTTAAAGCCCAAGGTGGTAAATTAATTTATTCAACTTGGAAAGATGGTATGAATCCTATCAAATAGTAATTTAAAATAAGCGACTTAATGTTACCTTTTATATAGGTGACATTAAGTCGCTTTTATTTTTTGATTAGTTATTTAAGGGTTATCATTTTTAGTGTTTAATGACTTTCTAAGTTGTTCAGCTTCTAATTGTCCTACTTTTGAATAATGACGATGGGCAAAATGCATTTGAATAATTAAAAATGCAGCACTTATAGACCAATATAGGCCTAAAGCAGATGCAGATGTTAAAGATGCATAAGTAATAAATATAGGAGATAACACCATCATGACATAATAGGTTTTGCGTTCTTTTTTAGGATAATGAATAGAATTGACTAATGGCTGAATAAAATACATTAAAGCAGCAATCAAAGTCATCACAATATTCGGCTCTGTTAAATTAAACCATAAAAAATGTGGATATTTAGTAATACCATCACTACTGGGATATTTCAAACTCATATATAGTCCCATTAATATAGGAATTTGTATCACGATTGGTAAACAACCAACGACATTTTTAAATGGATTAATACCGTATTGTTTATACTTTTTCATTAATAATTGATTAGCTGCATTACGCTCTTCTTGAGAAGATGCATTTTTAATTTTTTCTCTAATTTTATCTATTTGTGGTTGAACTACTTTCGTTTTTTCTCGCATGATATGCATATTTTTAACTTGAATAAGCATAAATGGTAATAGAATAAAACGTACAATGAGTACTATTGTTATGATAGCTAGCCCATAGTTCACGTTAAATAATCTACCTAATAAATGCAGTAACTTATCCATAGGTTGGACGAATGTATTATAAAAAACACCAGCACGATTGTCAGATTTTGAATAATCGCAACCTGTTAAAAATAAAACTACAACTAATAATATTGATATACGTTTGGCCATAAATGACTTCCTCTTTATAAAATATAGCTTTCGTGTAAAGGTATGAACTTTTTGCAATAACACAAATATTTTATGTTTAATATAACAGAAATAAGAGGGCGTTTTATCAAATTATTCGTAACTGTTAACTATTTGAACGTAAGTGTGTCACTTATTTATAGGATTTTTTACTTAAAATAATAATAATGAGTAAAATAGTTATTGAAATAACACAACCGTAAAAGCTAAACAGTGCAAATTTGGCGTGGGTAGGTAACCATGTCATCACAAATGACCAACTATTATTTCCTAATACAAAATAAGGAATTAAATAAATAGCTACACTGATTAATACGAATACCAACATTAATGCTATAAAGGCATAGAGAGAAGCTTTACTTCTTTGAACTTTATATAAGCCATTTTTGATAGCAAATAAACGTTTAAAAATAAAATATAAGCTAATTAAAATACCTAATGCCGATAAAATAGTAATAACAATATTTATGTCATACGCTTGTTCTATCTTAGTTTCGATAGTCGTATAATGTTTATGGTTCATGACTTGTGCATTCAAGTGATCTGCTAGTTGTGATACTTTGGTAGATTTTAAATTTGCTAAAATAACGATACCGTACGACTTCTTAGGATTGAGTAATATAATTGAGGAATAGTTATCTAGCGTCCCAATATGATATACATAATTATTATTTGAATTGGTAAACCAACCTGCAGCATAACCATTTGCATTATCTTCACCTCTTGATTCATTGATAGTTTGATGTGATTGATTAACAATACGTTTTGTTTTGTTAGAAGGTGATAATTGCATTTTAACCCAATGTTCTAAATCTCTAGTATTCGACATTAAATAAGCTGAAGGTGTGTCTCCAATATTGAACGATGGAGCACTTTGTTTAATAACTCCACTGGCTTGTTCATAGCCAACTGCTTCATTTTTATGCTTTGTATTTGTAGTTTTAAATGATGTTTGATTCATATGAAGCGGTTTTAAAATATTCTTTTTAATATAGGTTTGATAAGATTCCTTAGAAACATTTTGTATAACTAACCCCAATACATCGTAATTCATATTTGAATATTCAAATGTATCTCCAGGTTTATGATTTAATTCTTTTCCTTTGATACTATTAACTAAATTGTTGATTGAATCACCATATTGCTCGGTTTGATCCTCACTAGTAATGTTCGAAGGAATGCCACTCTTTTGCCCCAGAAGTTGCTTGATAGTGATATCATATTTTTTATCATTATATGTCATATAGAATCCAGGTATATACTTGGATACTTTATCGTTGAGATGAAGCTTTCCTTTATGTGCTAAATCTAATATGGCATACCCTGTAAAAGCTTTTGTATTAGAAGCAATTTCATATTTTGTTGTTGGTTTTGCTTTTATTTTCTTTTCAACATTTGCATAGCCATATCCTTTATTTAAAAAGACTTTATTATCTTGCACTATTAAAATTGAAGCACCTGGAATATCTCCAGCTTTCATGTCTGATTGTACAATTGTATCAATAAAGTTTTGTGATGATTTCGTTAGTAATGTTTCGCTTTTATTATAAGCTAAAAAATGTTTCGTAATAATAACGATTATAAGTATAACTATCGTAAAAATGAGAGTGATGATAAATGGCCTTTTTTTCATAGTTAGAGTTCCCTTTTTAAAATATGTTGCATAAAGTTTTATTAAGTGTAATTTATTATAGCAGGTTTAGAAATATTTTAGCGAGTTAAAGTGCTTGCAATAAAAATGGTTAATCATTAGAATACACATAAATAAAAGTGTAATATAACAATTATGTTGTATATAAATCTTAAAAATATTAAGGGAGAATCTATACAACTGACTGTGTTGGGAGTATAGTTTATCCATCAACATACAAAGAGGTATTGGAGTTATGTTTAATCAAATTAAAAGACTTTTAATTGGGCGTCCTAAAAAGAATAGGGACTTAAAAAATGAAAAGATTACTAAATTCAAAGCACTAGCGATATTATCATCAGATGCCTTATCTTCTGTTGCATATGGGCCGGAGCAAATACTAATTACGTTATCAGTCGTTGGGGCAGTCGCTTCATGGTATACATTACCAATTGCTGCAGGTGTATTGATTTTATTAGCAGCACTTATATTATCGTATAGACAAATTATATATGCATACCCTAAAGGTGGCGGAGCATATATGGTGTCAAAAACGAATTTAGGCGAGAAGTGGGGATTACTTGCTGGAGGTTCCTTACTGGTTGACTACATTTTAACCGTAGCTGTAAGTATTTCTTCTGGAGCCGATGCATTTGTAGCTGCATTTCCAGGTTTATATCATCATAAGGTATTAATAGCTTGTCTATTAGTTTTGTTTATTTTGATATTGAACTTAAGAGGGTTAACTGAATCAGCGACTTTATTATCCTACCCAGTATATTTATTTATCATAGGATTAGTTGTGTTAATAGTGATAGGTACATGGCGTGTTGCTACTGGTGATATACAACCACATATGCAATCGTCAATTGGAACATCAGTACATGGTGTAACACTCTTTTTACTATTAAAAGCATTTTCTTCAGGGGCTTCTTCTTTAACAGGGGTAGAGGCTATTTCAAATGCTGTTACAAATTTTAAAGATCCAGCTGCTAAAAACGCAGTCAAAACATTAGTAACGATGGGAAGTATTTTAGCATTCCTTTTAGTTGGTATCGTAGGATTAGCTTATGTTTATGGTGTTATGCCGCAAACTGAAACGACAGTATTATCACAATTAGCATCACAAATTTTTGGTGATAATGTGGCCTTTTATTTTGTACAAGCAACAACTGTAATGATTTTAGTATTGGCTGCTAATACAGGTTTTACTGCATTTCCAATGTTAGCTGCGTCTATGTCAAAAGATAAGTATATGCCTAGAATGTTTACAGTCAGAGGTGACCGATTAGGTTATTCTAATTCAATTTTAGTATTAGGAATTTTTGCTATTATATTAATTATTTTATTCAAAGGTAAAACTGAAAATCTTATTCCATTATACGCAGTTGGTGTATTTATTCCATTCACACTGGCTCAATTTGGTATGGTATTAAAATGGTTTAGAGAGAGACCAAAGGGTTGGCAAGCGAAACTAGCAGTCAATACACTAGGTGGAACAATTACATTTGTTGTATTTATGATATTTTTAATTACTAAATTTACACATGTCTGGCCAATATTATTGTTCTTACCATTCTTTGTATCAATCTTTGTAAGAATTAAAATGCATTATCGTAATGTCGCTGAACAATTGCGATCAGATAAAGATGTATACGATGTACCAGTTGTAGATCGTAGTTTAGCCATTGTACCTATTATGAGTATTACGACTGTAGTAGACAAATCTATTTATTACGCTCAAATGTTAGCTAATAATGATGTGATTGCAGTGCATGTATCATTTGGTGATGAGGATGAAAAAGCATCTCAAGAAAAATGGAAACAACATTATCCAGATGTACGGCTTATTATTTTACATTCCGAATACAGAAGTATTATACGACCGATTTCTAGATTTATCGATAAAATTCACCGTAAAGCAGAAAATCAAAATTATTTAATCACGGTTGTTGTGCCAGAATTTATACCTAAGAAACCATGGCATCATCTATTACACAACCAAACAAGCTTACGCTTAAAAATGCATTTGATTTATCAGAAAAACGTCATCCTCTGTACAATTCCATTTAAACTTAAAAAATAATTAAAAACCACAATGACTGATATTCAGATAAGTGAATAAATAGTCATTGTGGTTTTTTTATTTATGATTCTTCAGCAATAATAATTTCATTGTAGTTAATATTTTCTCTTAGTTGTTTAGCAATTTCTGATGTGACTTTTTGTTGCTTAATTAATTCATCTAAAAATTTTCTTTCGGTATAAATTGCGTGTAAACGTAAAGACAATTGTGTTTCTGAAGAAAAATTAGTTATTGCATTATTGTTTCTACTTTGAGTGGTACTTTGTCTTTTACGTAATGTACGTATCAAATTATAATATTGGTTCACAACAAGTGATGTTTCAAGCACATTTGAACTGTTTTGTTCTTTGTGTAATCTAAGTGTGATTTGATGATTCACCACGCGCATAATTTTTTGTACACTTTTTAGTTCATTTTTATAGGACTTCAACATTTCAGTACGTCTTTCTTCAATTTGATCTCTTGAAGGTTTGTGTCTTTCATTATTTTGTTCAACTGATATTTTCTCATGATGAGTTGAGTTAACTTTATCTTTATTTTTATTTTGCACTTCTGAAGAAAGGGTATGGGCAGCGTGTTTTCTATAGTTCTTTCTCGCTTTGAATCTTAAATAAATCATGTTAAAGAAACGTGAGAATTTTGTGATAAACGATGCTTCTTTATAGGATTTACTCAACTCTACAATATTTCGGTAATTAGATAATTCTTGAGATGTAATTTTCCCTTTATTAATAAGACGTTCTAAGGTTGCTGTTTCTTCTTCTTCAGCAATTTTGGTTAATCTGTGTAGTTCTTTAGTATCTTTGTTATCTGGTTCTACATTAATTAAGAACGAAAGCTCAGTGAAATATTGATTGAATAAAGGTCTATAATCAATGTTTTCATTTTCTTTAGCATTCTTTTTCAGTTGTTGTATGACAGATTGAATGATAAGTATTTTAGCCGCTTGATATGTCATACCTTGTTTAGTATCTTTGGTTTCCGATTTTGTAATAAGAGGTAAGACGATTTGAGCTAGTATAAGGCTAATTAAAACCATTAATGATGCGATAAATAATAAATCATTTCTATATACAAAGTTTTGATGGTGACTCATCATTGTAGGTAAGGTTAAAGCCATTGATACAGAAATCGTCCCATGAATACCACACATAGTCATGATAAATGAATAAAGTATTCGGTTTGGTGGCTTTTCTTCTGCTAATTCTTCATCTTCAATATAACGTTGTATATTTTTAGGATAATAAAAATCTTTATACCATAAGAAGACCCATATGAAACGGAAGCTATAAATAGCTAATGAAATAAGCAATGTAATACCGATTAAAAATTTAAGATTATCTGGTTCAACTTTCACAATTTCTATAACTACTTCAGGTACGATAAACCCTAAAACGACGAATACAAAACCGTTTAATGCATAGCTCAATGTATTCCAAATCTGGGAATAGTTAATTTGTAATTCTGTTTGAGCACGAAGTAATCTATCTCGTTCTAAACCATGTACTAATCCGGCAAACACAACTGCAATAATACCAGAGGCATGTAATTCTTCGACAATAAAGTATATAACGAATGGTGTAAGTAACTGAATAAAAGTGAGAGTATTATTATCTTTAAAACCTTTATTTGCAGTTAAAAAGACGCGTAACTGCACTACTAAAATACCAAGAATGACACCAACTAATATCCCTATAATTGTTGATACTATAAATTGTTCAATTGCACTGACTGCCGAGAACATACCAGTAACAAGGGCAGTAACAGCAATTTTAAAAGAAATGATACCAGCAGCATCGTTAAGTAAAGATTCTCCTTCTAAAATAGACATTGCTCCCTTTGGTAAAATCTTTCCTTTAGTTATAGCAGATACGGCTACAGCATCAGTTGGGCAAAGTATTGCTGCAATTGCAAATGCGGCAGGCATTGGTAGCTCGGGCCAAATCCAATGTATAAAGTAGCCGACACCGATAACTGTTGTGAATACTAATGCCATTGCCATCAATATGATAGGTGTTCTATATTCCATTAATTTTGATCTTTTAATATGAGTACCTTCTACAAATAATAATGGTGCAATGACAGCCATCATAAACACTTCAGAATCAAAGTCAAAATGAATAGGAATAGGTAAGGTGAAAATGGCTGCACCAAGTGCAATCTGAATAAACGCTGTGGGAATTTTAGGAAAACGATTATTAATGATTGCACTTAATATAACAGCAAATATAAATATTAAAAATGCTTCAAGTAATTCCATCTTAATCTCCTTATATCAATAATAAGTATTATTTTAACATGAAATATCCCATTTAAAATTTGTAAATTTCAAAGTTATATAAAAAAATAGAGTTAGCAAAATCAACTTTGCTAACTCTATATTAATCTTAAGATTATAGGTTTTCAGTATGTTTTTTATCAGCTGATTTTTGTTTCTCAGCTAATTCTTTAGCATTATTTTTGTACTTTTTATAATAAAAGTATAAGAAGATAAACCAGAATGGTGAAATAAAGATAGCCGCTCTAGTATCATCACTAAAGAATAATAATATAAATACGAATGCAAAGAATGCTAATACGACATAGGCAGTTGCTTGTCCACCGAACAATTTAAATTTATTATTTTTATGTTCTTGAGGATTCTTTTTAACGTAAATAATATAAGAAACAATAATCATTGCCCAAACTACTAAGAATAATACTGTTGATAGTGTAGTGACATATATAAATAATTGAATGGCATCTGGAAAGATGAAGTTAAGTAATGCTGCAACTAATAAAGTAAATGATGATACGAACATAGATAAATATGGAACACCATTTGAATTTGTTTTACTTAGCACTTTCGGTCCTAAGCCTTGTTTAGATAAACCAAATAGAATACGACTATTTGAATAAATACCACTATTCGTTGCAGAAGCTGCTGCAGTTAAAACTACAAAGTTAACAATACCGGCAGCAAATGGGATACCAATCAATGTAAATAACTTCACGAATGGACTGCTATCTGGATCAATACCATTCCACGGAATGACAGACATAATGACAAGTAGACCGCCAATATAGAATAGTAAAATTCGAATAGGTACATTATTGATTGCTTTTGGAATCGTTTTTTGAGGATCTTTAGTTTCCCCAGCCGTAACCCCAATCAACTCAATACCAATAAATGAATAGACAGCAATTTGGAATGACATTAAGAACCCAAATATACCATGCGGGAACATACCACCATGTTTAACTAGGTTAGTAAAAGACGCATGCCCGTAGTGTGTCTTGAAAGAAAAGAAGATTAATACTAAACCTACAATTACCATGGCTACAATAGTTACAACTTTGATAATAGAGAACCAAAATTCTAGTTCACCAAATAATCTAGCACCTAATAAATTAAATGAAATCAAGATTAAAACTATGAATAACACGGTTAACCAATGGGGTACTTGTGGATACCAAAAAGCAAAATATTGTCCCATTGCTGTTAGGTCAGACATACTTGAAACAATCCAACAAATCCAGTAGGTCCAACCAATGACGAAACCACCAAAAGGTCCGATATATTCATTAGCTATATCTACAAAAGAATTAAAGTGTGTACCACTTAATAATAATTCCCCTAAAGCACGCATAAATGCAAAAAGTATCATTCCAATAATCATATACGTGAATAATAGTGAAGGTCCGGTCAATGCAATCGTTTGTCCGGAACCTAAGAATAGTCCAGTACCAATTGCTCCCCCAATTGCAATTAATTGGATATGTCTATTATTCAACTCTCTATGCAGTTGTCTTGCCATAATTTTCCTCCTCAGGAAAGCAAAATAAACAATTTATGAAAGCGTTTTCTTTAAATTAATACTATAGAACTATTTGGAATAAAGCAATTAATTTTTAAAATATAAGTAAATACATTTATTAAGCTTTGTATGATAATTATTACTTATATTTTTTGAAAAATCACATTATTCTGTAAATCAGGGGTAGTACCATTAGTTATTAATTACGGAAAACATAACTATTATAATGATAAGTCAATCATTTTTGAAATGATTTGTGAAATTAAGTTCCAAACAATGTCATTTTAAATATAAATGAGGATGTGTAATAATGAATAGCAATGAAAAATATATGAAGAAGGAATCTAAAATGAAAATAGGGGCTATTTCTGATTTACATGTTGATCGAAACCCAAAATTAAATTCACAATATTATTTTGAAACATTAGTAAATGTAATAATGAAGAGAGAAATCGAATTGCTTATTATTGCAGGTGATATTTCAAATGATTATCGTCAATCTATCCAATTTATTAAAGATTTGAAAAATAAACTTGAAATGCCTGTGTTATTTGTACCAGGTAATCATGATTTATGGTCGGATAGTACAGATAAAAGTTCTAAAGAGATTTTTGAAATATTTAAACAACAAGAAGATTGTTTAATCGAGAGCCCTTATATGATTAATGAAAATTGGGCAATTGTTGGTCATACAGGATGGTACGATTATTCCTTTGCCGATACAAAATTTTCAAAGGAAAAATTACAAAAGGGAAAACATTATGGTGCAACTTGGCAAGATAAAGTAAGAATAGATTGTAATCTATCAGATAGAGAGCGTTCATTACAAGCTGCTAATCAAGTTGAACAGGATATAGCAGCAATAGGCGATCGACAAGTTATTCTAGTTACTCATATCGTTACGCATCCAGCCTTTGTCGTGCCAACACCTCATCGCATTTTTGATTTCTTTAATGCATATATTGGAACAAGTGATTTTAACCATATTTATCAACAAAACAATATTCAGTATAGTATTATGGGGCATGTTCATTTTAGAAAAAATTTAATTGAAAATAACATACAATATATTTGTCCTTGTTTAGGTTATCCGCGTCAATGGCGTACAGATGATATTTCTCAGGAAATAAATCATACTTTGGTTGACTTTATCATTTAAAATACCGTCAATCTATTTATATGAAAATATGATGACGGTATAAATTAAGGAGATTTAGTTATTAGGTTTAATATATAGACACATACGGCCTGGTGCATTAAAACTTCGTTCCATTTTTGATTTTTTGATTTTAATGATTTGTTTACTATTTGGAATAATAGCAGGGAATACAATTCCTTTACTGATATGACTCCAAAGTGGATCGATGTAGTAATAATTGTCTTTATCATAGCCAATAAGAAGTGTGACATGAATGTTTGATACAAGTCGAATTTTATAACCATCAAATTTAAAACTACGACGCATTGGTTTAGCGCCTAAACTCGTATGATACATGACTACTGGTTGTTGTTGGTCAATAATTTTTTCCAATTCAGCTAAACTTGTACCTGTACCGTTAATGACATTTGAATTATATTTTTGTAAAAATGGAACAAAAGCCTCTGGAAAAATGGTTTGATGGTAGCCAAATTTAACTAGCAAATGATTGCCTACATAACCTTTATAAGGGTTATTTGGGTGTGTTGGCCAATTTTTCATTATGTCAGTTGCTTTAATAGGCTGTTGATTAAATTGAAACATCATTGAAGCAGATACGCCTTCACATCCCATGACCATAGGGATAGGAAACAATTGGCTAATGGGTTTAACAGGTAGAATCGTTTTGTTCATCGGTAATCTCCTTAAGCTGATATACGTTTATATAGTATTCAATATTATATACTGAGTCTTTATATTTTGGATAATTATTTGTTTGGAAATGTTCATTTTAATGTTATTTCAGAATCAGAAAGGTTATAAATAGTAGAAAGCAGAATTTTTTAAGGGGAGTCAAAAATGAATTATCAAATAAAAAGTATGGAAGCTATTAATCTTATTGGTGTAAAACGCCAATTTAAGAGTGGGGGACATGCACAAAGTAATATCCCGGACTTTTGGGAAGATGTGACGACAATAGGTTTAGATTGTAGATTGTCAGAGAAAAGTGATGAATCATTTGAAGGCTTAGTTGGTCTATGTATACCACAACAGGATGGAAAAATGAATTATATGATTGGTGTTCCTAGTGACAAAACACCTAATGATGGATTAGAAACGTACCAGTTAGAGGATAATGACTATCTTGTTGTTAATGCAGTAGGTAAAGTGCCTTATTCTATTAGACATGCGATGCGTCACATTCATAATGAGTTATTGCCTAAGGAACATATTCAGTTAAAACAGGCGCCATTTTTCGAATTGTATCCTAATGGCGATACTCAAGACGATAACTATGTAACTGAACTTTGGTTACCAATAGAGCAAAATAAATAATAAAAAACGCAAGTGTTTGGCATAGAATAGATATTAAACCTGACTAATGCCTTACATTTGCGTTTTTAGTTTAAGAACGGTATTTTGTTGGATTAAGTTTGAAATAAATGAATTGTAATAACACTAACAAGATTGCTGTGATTGAAATAATAACTAAATACGGTGTCGGATCAAATTCGCCATTTAGTCCAACTAAAGGAGAAATAACACCACCAAGAATAAATTGGAATAATCCTAACAAACTTGAAGCGTTACCGCTACCTCCAGTTCTTTCTTCCATAGCTAATGCAAAGCCTAAAGGTCCTATAGACGTTACAGGGCTTATATTTAAGAAAAATGCTATGATAAGTAACCAAATAGGTAAGTGCATAGATAATGTAATAATAATCAGTATTACACCTATAATTTGAATGACAGTTAAGTAAATAAGTAAAGTATATCGGCTTAATTTTTCTACTAATAATGCTACGATTTGACTTACTAAAATTAAACCTATACCGTTAACGGTTAAAATAACACTAAATTGTTGAGGTGTTAAATTATAAACTTTTTGCGTAATAAATGGTGATGCAGATGCATAACTAAATAACATGACATAAGTTAAACCTTGTAACAACATTGGAATAACAAAGGATGGTTTTTTTAATAATGTACCAAAGTCTTTAAATATTCGTGAATAGTTTAATGTAGTCTGTTCAGCTTTATTTGATGGTGGCATCTTCATAAATACACCAATAATGACGATAAGTGTAATAATAGTTAAGATGATAAAGATACTTCTCCAAGTAGATATCGTTAAAGCAAAACCGCCAAGTAATGGCGCTATAATTGTAATAATTCCATTAACTACCATAAGTGAAGTTAACATTTTAGCCATCTCGTCACCACTAAACTTATCTCCAACTGAAGCTTTGGCTATAACTATAGAACCGCCTGCCATTAATCCTTGAATTAATCTTAAGAATAAAAAGAAATATAGACTAGTTGTAAAAACAGCAATTAAAGATGCAAGTAAATATATAACAAAAATGGTTAATGCGACTTTCTTGCGACCAAAAGCATCTGATAACAGGCCAAAGAAGAATTGCCCAAGTGCTAAGCCAATCATCGCAAACGATGTAGTTAATTGAATTTCTGAAGTTGTTGAGCCAAAGTCATGTTGAACGTTTGGCAATGATGGTGAATACATATCAATTGATAAGGGACCAAAAGTCGTCATCACCCCAAAAATGATAATTAATATGAATGGAAAGTGCTTGGCACTTGAATTTTGCATAAGCGTTCTCCTTTTTAAGAATTTATAGAACAAATTATATACGTTTTACACATATTTGTATGTAGTTATTTCACTTTTTATATCATCAATATTATTTATAAGGGGAAAATTTTGCTTTTAAAGCGTGCAGTGAATATAAATGTAATAACTAACAGGCTTGTATATACCTATCAAATTAGGGAATACAAGCCTGTTATTTTGGTTTTAAATTATTACAACATTATTTATTGACCGTTTGAGCTAGAGCCATTTATTAATTCTTCAATTTTAGATTTAATGCTATCAAACTTTGTATTAATATCTTGTAACATACTGTTTACTTTACTTTGATTTTCATTATTTTGTTGAGCAGTGTTAGCATTTTTCAGTTTATCAATTTGATCTTGATAAAATTTAGTCAGTTTAGAATCTGCGTTTGTTTCTTCTTTTTGTTTTAAATTATTGATGTCTTGTTGTAATTGGTTGATTTGTGATTGGCTATCTTTATTTTGTTTAATATCATTTTTAGCTGAGTCAACTTTATTATTAATATCATCGTTTTGACTTTCGACTTCTTTTTTATAGTTTTGTGATACGTCAGGATCATTACTAACTTTATCATTATTATGATTTAATACAGCTCTGGTTACGAAGATAGCTACAATAATTAACAGAATAACGATAATGGCTATCAACCATTTTTTAGATTTACGTGTTTTTTGATTTTCTTCCTGTAGCTCTTGTTCTCTTCTATAATCTCTACCGTTGTAATAGCGTTCTGGATTTTGTTCATATTCGTTTTCATTGTATTCACGTCGATCATCATATTGACTTTGGTTTCTATAATCTCGTTCTTCACTTTGTCTACGATGATTTTGATATTGATCATCATATCGATAAGAATCTTTATACTTATCAGTTCTTTTCATACTGTCCACCTCATTTTTAATGGCATTTCTGGATTATTAATTTAATGGCAAATTTAACACTAGTGTACGGGCTATATTGTGGGCTGTTTTAGTTAAAAGTTCATATCCGTTATCTAAAGCATTTTTAAGGTCGCTGGGTTGATTCATAATACTAAAGGCACTATCAATACCATAATCATAAACAGCTTCGTAGTTTTCTCCTAAACTTCCTCCAATGGCTATAACTGGAATATTGATTTGTTTTGACGCTTGAGCAACACCAATAGGCGTTTTACCTAATATTGTTTGATTATCAATTTTTCCTTCACCAGTTACTACAAGATTGGCATTTTCAATTCTAGATGTAAAACGGGTTTCTTCTAAGACAACATCAATGCCTTTAGTTAAATCTACATCTAGGAAAGCCAGTAATGCAGTCCCCATACCGCCAGCAGCACCTGCACCAGGTACATCTTTGACATCTTTTTCTAGTTGTAATTTTATCTTATCATGATAATGACTTAATGCGGTATCCAACTTTGGTATCATCTTTGCAGTTGCGCCTTTTTGAGGGCCATAAATGGCAGTAGCCCCATTGTCTCCTAGTAAAGGGTTAGTGACGTCACAAGCTACTTTAATTTCAACGTCTTTAAGTTTTGGATTTAACTGTGAAATATCTATATTATCTATATCAAGCAAATGAATGCCTCCTGGGGCAATACTATTATGATTTGAATCTGAAAATTTTACGCCTAATGCTTGTAACATGCCGACACCACCATCATTTGTAGCACTGCCACCAATGCCAAGTATAATTTTTTTAGCGCCTTGTTCTAAAGCATGATTGATAAGTTGTCCAGTACCATAAGAACTAGTTGTCATTGGATTTTTCTCATTCGTAGATAATAAATCTAACCCTGAAGCGGCTGCCATTTCAATGATCGCAGTTTGATTGTGTTGTGCATAAGCGTACCGTGCACATATATCTCTAAGGAGTGGATCTTTAACATCAACTTCAATAGTACTTGCCTTTAATGCTTCCATTAAAACTTCAGTAGTACCTTCACCACCATCGGCCATGGGAATCAGATCATAAACCGTTGAAGATGGTAATACTTTTGAAAAGCCTTGATGTATAGCTTCGGCTGCCTGTCTTGCAGACATACTTTCTTTAAAAGAATCTGGTGCGATGACTATTTTCATGAATCAACACTTCCTCATCGTTTTATTTATCTTTATTTTATAAGAGGTCAGGTTAAAACAAAAGACAAAATATAAGTATTTATATATGAGATAACGTTGCTACTATGGAAACGTCTATATGAAAATTTTATTATATAATAGTATAATAAAATAACTTAGTAATTATTAGGAGTAGGGAGAACAACCAGAAATGTACAACATGATAAAGTTTAGAATGAATGAATTATACGTTGGATGTATTTTCATTTTTTTATTTTATTTATTAATCAGTATATTAACGCCTTTGTCAGCAGATGATTTTAAATGGTCTGTTGTAAATAAAGCATCTAATTATAGAGAAATGATTGAATATACGGATGGAAGGTATTTATGTCATTTATTAGCAATGACAGCTATGAAGATTAATATTTTACGCTACATATTATATGCGATTATTTCATTTGGACTTGTCTATTTACTAGCACTAATACAGCAACAACAGCAACAACAGCAACAACAGCAACACTTCAATTTTTATATCGTAGTATCATTTATATTACTATTAATAATGCCAAGAGTGATTTACAGAGAAACATACGGGGGCTTTGATGGGTTTTTTAGATATGTGCCAAGTACTTTAATCTCTGTATTTATATTATTTATTGTCGTATTAACGATATATAAATTAGAAATGCTATCAACAAAATGGATAGTCTTATTCTTGATTTGTACATTGATAGGGCAATTTTTTGTAGAAAATATAACCCTTTACAATATATTGATATTACTTATTGGTAATATTGTATTTATGATAAGACATCGTAATTTTAATTATTATTTAATTATAGGTTTTATGTTGAGTTTAATTGGTGCCATGTTAATGTTTATCAATCCTATTTACATTAGCATTTATCGAGGAGGAGATAGTTATTTTTGTTTCTCAGATAAACTCGGGTTAAAGCATAAAATAGGTTATACATTGTTAAAGCAAATACCAGAATATATATTTATCGATCAATTTTTAATTGTAAGTATGATTGGATTTATCACAATTGGTTTTCTTATTAAAAATCAGTTGTTTGCTCATACGAAATTATATTGGAAGATACTTCTAATATTAAGTATAGCGATATTGCCTTTTTATAAACTTTTTGTTTATGATTTTCTTCAATTTAATCTATTAAAAGGTTCATTAGCGGTTGCGTTGCTAAACACATTCATATGTGGATGGTTTTTTATAGCATTAGTAATTTCAGTTCGTTTTATTTTTAAAGAACAAGTTATAAGGAATCTAGGTTATTATGCACTTGGATCGATACCACTGGTAACATTGCCGTTATTATTAGTATCTCCATTAGGGGCAGGTAATTTTTATACTATTTATGTATTGTGGTGTTTGTACTTATTATTATTAATTTCTCAATATAAAATACAGTGTCAGTCAATATGGATTGGTTTAAAAGGATTTTCTATAGCATTGGCATTTATTTTTATTGTTACAATGAGTGTGATATATTTTAATAATATTCAACGCATTGATGTGATAAACAAACAACTTGATACACATCGATACAAACATGTTGTCGTGTTAGAGAGGTTACCATTTGAAAATATCTTAAATAAGGCAACACCAACTTCTAATATGCAACACAAATCATTTAAAATGTATTATGATATACCTCAGAATGTTAAGCTGAAAATAGTACCTTATGGTTCAAGCTTGGCGAGACTTGAAGGAGATTAAGTATGAAATTAACTCAAACGCATATTGAGATTATTAAATTTATAATAGTCGGTGGCTTGAACACATTAAATTACTACATCGTTTATTTACTATTATTAAAATTACTAGATGTGAATTATTTAATTAGTCATATTACTGGATTTTTAGTTAGTTTCATCATTTCTTACTATTTAAATTGTTATTTTGTGTATAAAGTGAAACCAACATTACGTAAATTTATAAGTTTTCCACTGACACAAATTGTGAATATGGGAATGCAAACGTTACTATTATATGTTTTTGTACAGTGGTTTCATTTCCCGTCAGAAATTGCACCATTTGCGGGATTAATCATTACGATACCTATAACCTTTATTTTATCTAAATGGATATTAAAAGATTAATGCTAAAAATGAAATACATAATTAAAATAGACGGACATAAATCCCGAAATAAAAAGCACTAAGATGACCTATTTTGATGTGCACCCCAAAAGTTGGACTGAAAATCTAACTTTAGGGGGTGCATTTTTTATGGGTAAACATTATAAATTTGAAATCAAATTAAAAATAGTTCACGAATATTTAAATAGTAGTTTAGGATATAAGAGATTAACTAAAAAATATAATCTTTCTCATCATTCTTTACTTCAAAGATGGGTTAACCAGTATTTGGAATCGGGCCCAGAAGGATTAGATAAAAAAATGAAAAATAGCTCATATACTAGAGATTTTAAAGTATCTGTTTTAAGATTTAGACAAGAAAATCAATTGTCTTATCGAGAAACAGCGAATCATTTTAAAATTACCAATCCTGCTACATTAGCTCAATGGCAGCGTAAATTTGATGAAGAAGGTATTCTCGGTTTAGACAATAAACAGAAAGGACATCCTTCTAAAATGAAAAGAAAACATACAAAAGTTGAACATGAAAATCAGTTGCCTTTAAAAGAAGATGAACGCGAAGAATTAGAAAGACTTAGGAATGAAAATGAAATGTTGAAAGCAGGTATTGCTTATCAAAAAAAGTTACAAAGATTGACCCAACATTACGGAACCAAACATCCGAAAAAGTAAAGGTCATTAAAGAATTACATGAAATGAATCAATTTGGGTTAAGTCTTCTGTTTAAAGTTACGGAAATAGCTAAATCCGTGTATTACTACTGGATTAAACGTTTCAAAAAACCCAAAAAAGATATAGATATAGTTAAATCTATTAAGCAAATATGTAAAGAAAGCGATTATACTTATGGTTATCGTCGAGTTACTCAAGCATTAGTTAATAAAGGAATGACAGTCAATCATAAGAAAGTAAGACGAATTATGAAAGAACATCAATTAACATGTAAGAAATTTAATCATAAAACAAGAAAATACAATTCTTATAGAGGCACAATAGGTAAAGTAGCTAGAAATATATTAAAACGTCGTTTTAATACAGATCGACCTTATCAAAAAGTGGTTACAGACATTACAGAATTTAAATTACTTGATGGAACAAAGGCATATTTGTCACCTTTTATGGATTTATATAGCTTGGAAATCTTAAGTTATCGTATATCAAAGCGTCCTACTATAGATATTGTGATTGAACCTTTAAATGAATTACTAACTATGAGACCTCAACTTTTTTATCGAATGACAATTCATTCAGATCAAGGATGGCATTATCAAAATAGAAACTATATTGAGTCATTAAAAGAACATGATGTATTTCAAAGTATGTCTAGAAAAGGAAATTGCCTAGATAATGCCTCAATGGAAAACTTCTTTGGGTTATTAAAACAAGAAATGTATTATGGACAATCATTTGAAACATTCCAAGAATTAGAACAATCTATTCATAAATATATCAATTTTTATAACAATACAAGAATTAAAGCAAAATTAAAAGGCTTGTCTCCTAAGCAATATAGGAAACAAACCTTTAAAATAGTATACTAAACCAGAGTACAACTTTTGGGGTTCAGTACATTTTCATCATCTTAGTGCTTTCTTTTTGTCAATACTTCGTATTGTATGGCTACGCTATGCCCAACTTGCTTTGCTTGTAGAAACTGATTTAATCAGTTTCTCTGTGTTGGGTCCCTTCCCATGGTACAGTTTCAGCCAGAAATACTACACAGATAAATCTGTGAGAATTTCTAAGGTCTTCAACTAGTACTGTTCCCTCGGGAGTCTTGCCATAAATACTACGTATTTATATGTAATTTTATATTAAAAGACTAAAAAATAATGAAAAAGACAATTTCTATATTATTTCAATAAAAATCACTCTTTTCCACTTGTCCAAAAACTTAATGTTTCGGATACTTTTTCTTAACTGGATCTTGATGTTACCCTATGGTGTTTATTCTATAGAAAAGAGTTAATTTTTTAGGGAAGTCTAAAAAAATAATTAGCTTAATTATATAAAAAATATAGAAATTAAAAAACGTTGTAAAAATATTTTTTATGATTCATACTATGATTACTAAAGGAATTCAAGGTGGTCAAAGGTCATGTCTCAAAATGAAAATTTAAAGATTGCACAACGAGGTGCATATTTAAGTTTAGTCGTTTATATCATATTATCTATAGCAAAATATGTTACAGGATTCGTTTTTAATTCAGCTGCCGTGAGAGCCGATGCATTAAATAATATGACAGATATAGTTGTCTCTATTGCTGTGATTATTGGATTAAAAATATCAATTAAACCAGCTGATAGAAACCATCCATATGGCCATTTAAAATCAGAAAATATATCTACATTGTTGGTTTCATTTATAATCATGTTTGTAGGTATACAAGTTGTTATTGAAAATGCGCCAAGGCTTCTAACACAAGATAAAAATGTACCGAGTCCAATTACAATTTTAGTAAGTATTATAAGTGGTTTAATCATGCTAGGTGTATTTTTAGTGAATCAAAAATTAGCAAAGAAAACCAAAAGTAGTTCACTAAAATCAGCCGCTAAAGATAATTTATCTGACAGTTTAGTTAGTATAGGTACAGCAATTGGTTTGGTTTTCACTCAGATTGGCTTTCCAATCGTGGATATTATTTTAGCAACCTTACTAGGTTTGCTTATTATTTATACAGGATTTGGAATTTTTAGAGAGTCTATTTTTACATTGAGTGATGGATTTAATGAAAAAGATTTGGAAGAATACAGAAATGATATATTAGAAGTGGACGATGTGTTAGATGTTAGAAGTATTAAGGGACGTTATCATGGAAGTAGTATTTTCTTAGACGTTACGATAGTGGTAGAGCCCAATTTATCTATTAGTCAAGCACATTTAATTTGCGATAAAGTTGAAGATCATCTACATGAGAAGGGAATTTCTTCTGTATATGTACATCCTGAACCTAATATGAATGATAATTTAAGTAATGAGATACATAATTAAGTATAGAAATTTAAACAAAATAAGCGCCAAGCAGAAATCAACGTCGATTTCTGTTTGGCGCTTGTTATTATTTATATAAAGCAATCTTACCAATAACCGTTTGATTCACGGAAAGAAATAGCTGCATCAATTGAACCATAACGTTCTTTTGCGTAGTTAATCATACCTTTAGTTTGAGTAGCTACAGAACCATAGCCCCATGATTGGTTCGTTTGACCTAAACCATGATATTGTCCGTTTGAAGCATCTGGATCACCGCCAGATTCTGGCATTACTACGCTATCCCATAATTCTTTTGTGCCACCTGCTTCTATAAATTCTTTATAGACATCACTTGATGATTCACTGCTTGATGATGAATCTTCACTAGATGATGATTTACTCTCCGAACTAGTGCTTTGTGTAGACGTTTGAGTTGTTTGGTAATTTGAAGAAACTGATGAAGACTTATCTTGTTGTTGGTTACCAAACGATTGATTTTGTTGAGGAGAGCATTGTGAAGGTTGATTGTTTTCAGCTGCATGTGCTTGATGCGCTTCTAAACCTGTTGCTCCTATAGAAACTGTAGCGATAATTGCTAATATTGATTTTTTCATAATAGTTAACTCCTTTAGTGTGTGATTTCAATCAGACTTAAAAAATAATCCCAAGGATATGTGTCTGTTCATATTTGAATGTGTTGATTTCTTAAGGTGTGTTCATACTATATCATTTAAAGGTATTGCATAGGTTACATGAATATAAAAAGGTAATGACACACATTTTAGTTAGAATACAAGCATTTCAAATTTAAAAAGGAATATTTCAAAAGTTACAAAAGCTAAAGCAAACGTTATTGATTGAAAATCTACAAGTGCGTTCTATAATAAAGATATACAGTAAAAATATAAATAGAATCATGTCATCATTTAGTAATGAATGTCATCTATTTTATATTTAAATCATTAATTGTATCAACTAACATCCAAGTTAGTTCGTTATATAAATAGGAAGGTGTTAAATTATGCCAAAACTTATATTATGTCGTCACGGTCAAAGTGAATGGAATGCGAAAAATTTATTTACTGGTTGGGCAGATGTGAAATTATCTGAACAAGGAATTGAAGAAGCGACTACAGCAGGTAAAAAAGTATTAGAAAACCAATTAGAAATAGATGTTGCATATACTTCATTATTAACAAGAGCACTTGAAACAACACAACATATTTTAGCTCAATCTGAACAACAATGGATTCCTGTTAATAAAAGCTGGCGTTTGAATGAACGTCATTACGGCGCGTTACAAGGGTTAAATAAAGACGATGCTAAAGCGCAATTCGGTGAAGAACAAGTTCATCAATGGAGACGTTCTTATGATGTACAGCCACCAGCAGAAAGTGAAGAACAACGTAATGAATACCTAAAAAATAGAAGATATCGTCATTTAGATCATCGTATGATGCCATATTCTGAAAGTTTAAAAGATACTTTAGAACGTGTGGTGCCTATTTGGACAGATCAAATATCTCAACATTTATTAGATGGTAATACTGTACTTGTCTCAGCTCATGGTAATTCCATTAGAGCATTAATCAAATATTTAGAAAATGTTTCTGATGAAGATATTATTGGTTATGAAATTAAAACAGGTGCACCACTTGTTTACGAATTGACTGATGATTTAGAAGTTAAAGATAAATATTACTTATAAAATAAAAAATTAGGTCACTTACTGATGTTGAAAAGCATCAATAAGTGACCTTTTTTGTGGAGTAATTTAAATAAGAATTTAAGCATTTTATTATCTAACTTGATGCTTAGTATGATTAGAAATTAAATATATGAGCATTGCAAAAACAGATATGTCTAATTATTTTATTTTTTTATGTTGTTTAATAATTTTTAAAGCACGTTTTCTCGTTTTAATGTTTGGGCTGTTCAAATTACGGCGTGCAGTTTGTAAATCAGTTTTCATAAAATGACCTCCTTTATGTAGTAATATTATGAATTAAAGTTTCGAAAATGTAAATAGTAATTATTACGATTTGTAAGAAAAAATTAATTTTAAACTAATAAAATGCATATTGCATATAACTTATGTATAATGTTGTGATAATTGAAAAGGAAAGTAAGGAGGAATTAACGTGACACTTAAAGCAAAATTGGTAATGATTATTACGATGTTACTAGGCGGCTTTTTTGGTTTACTAAATGAAACATTATTAACAACAGCTCTACCTAGTATTATGAAAGATTTTGATATCCAATATTCACAAGTGCAATGGCTGACAACCGCCTTTTTATTAACGAACGGCATAGTCATTCCACTATCAGCTTTATTTATTCAAAGATATACCACTAGACAGGTCTTCTTAATAGCTATTTTAGTATTCTTTATTGGAACAATATTAGGTGGATTTAGTCCTAATTTCACTATTTTATTAATTGCAAGAATTATTCAAGCGTTAGGTTCAGGTATCATGATGCCCCTCATGATGACTAGTATTTTAAATATATTTGAACCACATGAACGCGGTAAGTATATGGGGATGTTTGGTTTAGTGATTGGTTTGGCACCGGCAATTGGTCCCACTTTATCAGGATATTTAGTTGAATATTTTAACTGGAGATCATTATTCCATGTTGTTGCGCCTATCGCGGCACTCGTATTTATTATCGCAATATTTACAGTTAAAAATGTAGGACAAATTGTTAAGGCCCCAATTGATGTATTGTCTATCATATTGTCTGTCTTAGGATTTGGAGGCTTACTGTATGGTACTAGTTCTATATCACACGATGGCTGGAACGATCCAATTGTATTAACCACTATTATTGGTGGCGTTATTTTAGTTGTGTTATTTATTTGGAGACAATCAAAACTCGAGGTCCCATTGTTAAACTTTGATGTTTTCAAAAATTCACAATTCGCAATTGGTATTTTAATTATGGCAGTAACGATGATTTCAATGATTGGTTCAGAAACTGTTTTACCTATGTTTGTCCAAAACTTACTAAATCGTACGCCTCTAGATTCTGGTTTAATTTTATTACCTGGTGCAATTGTAATGGCAATTATGTCATTTGCTTCAGGATCACTTTATGAAAAATTTGGTGCTAAACCTTTAGCATTAATAGGTATGTTAATTGTAGTCATCACAACTACTTACTTTGTTGTGATGGATGAAAATACAAGTTCGACAATGTTGGCAACGGTATATGGTATACGCATGATTGGTATTGCGCTTGGTTTAATGCCTGTCATGACACATACAATGAATCAATTGCCATATGAAATGAATGCACATGGTTCATCTATGACGAATACAGCTCAACAAATTGCCGGCTCAATAGGGACAGCAGTTTTAATTACAATCTTAAGCCAAGCTAGTAAAAACTATACGCCTAATATGAGTGATTATGATGGAATGAAACGCAGTGAAATGTTAGGTCAAATTAAAATAGATACAATGTTACATGGTTATCATGCTGGATTCTTATTTGCAGTTATTATTACAATAGTAAGTTTCTTATGTTCGTTTATGTTAAAAAGAAATGCTCAAACTCCAAATGATAAATAAGTGGTTGAAAGTTGAAATGACAGTAAGAATCACGAAACAAGTTATTGACTTCACACCCATTAAGGATTAAAATATTTTTATTCCGATTAGAATAATAAGGATAAGGGAGAAATGTTTAATGAAAAGACTATTATTTTGTGTCGTTGCATTAGTATTCGTACTAGCAGCATGTGGTAATAATTCTAGTAAAGACAGTAAATCAAGCAGTAAAGATGATAATACGATTAAAGTGGGTACAGAAGGTACATATGCACCATTCTCGTTCCACAATAAACAAGACAAATTAACTGGTTATGATATCGACGTTATTAAAGCAGTAGCTAAAGAAGAAGGACTTAAATTAAAATTTAATGAAACATCATGGGATTCTATGTTTGCTGGATTAGACGCAGGTCGTTTTGATGTTATAGCTAACCAAGTAGGTATTAATAAAGATAGAGAGAAAAAATATAAATTCTCTAATCCATATACTTATTCAAGCGCAGTGTTAGTAGTTCGTGATAACGAAAAGAATATTAAATCTTTTAATGATGTTAAAGGTAAAAAATTAGCACAAACATTTACTTCTAATTACGGTCAATTAGCAAAAGATAAAGGTGCTAAAATTACTAAAGTAGATGGTTTTAACCAATCTATGGATTTATTATTATCTAAACGTGTAGATGCTACATTTAATGATAGCCTATCTTATTTAGATTATAAAAAACAAAAGTCTAATGCTAAAATCAAAGCAATCAAAGGTGACGCAGAGAAAAATAAATCAGCATTTGCCTTCTCTAAAAAAGTTGATGATAAAACAGTTCAAAAATTCAACGATGGATTGAAAAAAATCGAAGAGAGTGGCGAACTTAAAAAAATAGGTAAGAAATGGTTTGGTCAAGATGTCTCTAAACCTGAATAGTGAGCAACTTCATGCATTAGACGCTGCAAAGCAAGCATTTGGACCAATGTTAGAAGGGTTAGTTAAATATTCTATCCCGATTACACTTGTTACATTCGTATTAGGTTTAATAATTGCCTTATTTACAGCATTAATGCGTATCTCTACAAGTAAATTTTTAAAAGGTGTAGCAAGAGTTTATGTATCGATTATTCGTGGTACACCGATGATTGTTCAATTATTTATTATATTTTATGGTATTCCGGAATTAGGCAGATTAATAACCAATGATGCTGATAATCAATGGACATTAGCTCCTGTTGTAGCAGCAATTATTGGTTTGTCACTCAATGTAGGTGCATATGCATCAGAAATCATTCGTGGCGGAATTATTTCTATACCAAAAGGTCAAACAGAAGCGGCATATTCAATCGGAATGAATTACCGCCAAACTGTGCAACGTATTATTTTACCGCAAGCGATAAGAGTCTCCATCCCTGCACTAGGTAATACGTTCTTAAGCCTAATTAAAGATACATCTCTATTAGGATTTATCTTAGTGGCTGAAATGTTCCGTAAAGCTCAAGAAGTAGCTTCAACAACTTATGAATATTTAACAATTTATATTCTTGTTGCATTAATGTATTGGGTAATTTGTTTCATTATATCTGTAATCCAAAGTTTTTATGAATCATACATTGAAAGAGGGTATCGCTCATGATTGAATTATCGAATATTCATAAATCATTTAATCAAACAGAAGTGATTAAAGGTATTGATTTAAAAGTAGATCAGGGCGAAGTTGTGACATTAGTTGGACGTTCCGGTTCAGGTAAAACGACTCTTTTACGTATGATGAATGCACTTGAAATTCCTACTGAAGGAACAGTTTATGTAAATGGCAAGACATACACTGAAAAGGATAAAAAGTCACAAATAGAAGTTAGAAAACAATCTGGAATGGTATTTCAAAGTTATAATCTATTTCCGCACAAAACAGCATTAGAAAATGTGATGGAAGGTTTAGTCACAGTTAAAAAGCAAAGTAAATCAGAAGCTAAAAATAAAGCGTTAGATTTACTTGAAAAAGTTGGTTTAACCCACGTTAAAGATCAACGACCACATGCATTGTCTGGTGGACAACAACAACGTGTAGCGATAGCAAGAGCATTAGCTATGAATCCTAAAGTGATGTTGTTTGACGAACCAACATCAGCATTAGACCCTGAACTTGTTAATGACGTGTTGAAAGTTATTAAAGATTTAGCACAAGAAGGTATGACAATGGTTATTGTCACTCACGAAATGCGATTTGCGAAAGAAGTTTCAAATCAAATAGTGTTTATTCATGAAGGTAAAATTGGTGAACAAGGTTCCCCAGAAGATATCTTCAATCATCCGAAAACGGACGAACTTAAACGCTTTTTAAATGTAATACAATAAATGACGATATAGAAAACCCAGTGAATTTAATTTCACTGGGTTTTTATATGTTATTAAGTTGGAAATAAACGTGCTATTTTCTTTTTTCAAGAAGTTCTTTTACTTGATAGAATACTGGTTTAATAGGTTTGATGAAGTCGCCAATATATTCATAGACATCAGCATTGAAGCCTTCTTTAAAGCGTTGCACACCAAAATCTTCAGCATTTTCACTAAAGTCGCCAGTGATACCATAGAAATTATAGCGATCAATGTTATGTTCTTTAGCGAATTTAATCATTTCCCATTGTAAACGATATGCACCCATATAAGGGTTATATTTTGGATTAGAACCACTTGATAAATAATATACTTCATGGTCATTATAAATATATATTGCAGCAGCTAAATTCAATACTTGGCCTTCTTGAGCAATTTCATCTTTTGTCTGATTGATTTTTCTTTCATTACTATCATGTTGTTGTTTAACTTGAGTATGTTTCGTTTTGTTTTTCTTAGAATTAGGATTTTCTTGTAACGCTGTTTCTACTTCTTGAAGTTGTTTTGATAATTCTTTATGTTTATCTTCTAGAGTAGTGAGATATTCTTGCAAATCAATATAAGCAAGTTTCAACATAGCTTGATCTTCGTATGTCTTTTGTAGCTCTTCGAAATAAGGTTTTTCACGGAATTTGAAACCGTGTTTTTCTTCTGCCATTCTGAACAAATCAAAGAACGTATCTGTTTCTTCAATAGGTAACGTTCTTACTTTAACACCCATTTCGTAAGTCTTTTTAATATTACGACGTGTTTGATAATCCATTTCTTTCATCAATTGATCTTCAGTTTTATCTTTTAAATCTAATACAGAAAGCCAACGAATTTGACTCATTGAATCATATCCAACAGTATAACCTTGATGTTTATAACCTAGGTCTTCCATTGTTTTAACAAATGCACGGTTATCGTAAGATGTTAAAATTTCACCGTCAGCATTTCTAACATTTTCAAGAATATATGGGTCAACAAGTACATATAAACAATTGTGTTTTTTTAAATATGATGTTAAAGATTTAAAGAAGAAACGAACAAGTGATAAGTTTTTGAAGTCCATCACTGGTCCTCGGTGTGTATAAAAATATTTAAAGAATTTTAACGTACGTGCTTCTGTTAAAAGACAAGCAGCGATAACTTCATCTTGATCGTCTTTTACGCCGACAAGATGGACGTCTCCTTTCATCTCACTACGATTATCGTAATGGATACTTGATTGTGTATAATGTGATAAATGTTCGGCTGTAAATTTACCGAACTCCTCTGATGTTAAGTTAACAAATTTCAATATATATCTTCCCCTCTAGAAATAGAACTATTAAATGAATCGTTAATATTTATATTATCAAATTCCTGCAATCATTACACATCATAACATAAAAAATAGCGTCATACTTTTGTATGATATAACAAATACTAAGTATTTAATTAAATTAAAAAAATCCTTTAAAAACGTTATTTTTACGTTAATTATTACTGTGATGCTATGAATTCTGTGATAAAATTTAAAGTGAAAGATGACACGGATTTAAAACAAGATTTCATATAAAGTGATTCATATTATCGGGAGTGAATATATTGAAGAAGATAGTGGCAGTTATTGCTGTATTGACGCTTGTATTAGTTGGATGTAGTAGCGGTAAGTATACTGACAAAATTGATAAAGCAGTTAAATTACAAGAAAAGAAACAATCAAAAATAGCTAAAAGAGATGCTGGCGACGAAGTTAAACACTTTGATAAAAAGGACGCTAACATCTATGTGTACGATAAAGGGAAATATGTCATTTTGGCTTATAAACCTTTAAATGATGATGAAGAAGTACATTACTACACTTATGAATTTAAAGGCAAGAAAGCTAAATATAAAGAAAATTTCAATTCAAAAGGTTATTATCAACAACATGATCCTGATTACAAAGAAGAAAATATGCATTAGCTATTAGTTATAAGGAGCAACAATGAAAAAGTTAATAGGAATAATAAGCGCATGTTTAATTGTTGTGTTAATTAGTGGTTGCGGGAAAGAACAAGAAAAAGCACCCGAGGCAACAAAAGATGGCAAACCACTTATCGTCATTTATGGTGACTTTAAATGCCCTTACTGTAAAAAAGTAGAGAAAAATGTCATGCCTAAACTTAAAGACCATTTTTTAGACAAAAATAAAGCTAAAATTAAATATGTAAATATGGCATTTTTAGGTAAAGACTCAATTATAGGATCCCGAGCAGGGCATGCTGTCCAACAAATTGCCCCTAAATCTTATTTAGAATTTCAAAAATTAATGTTCGAACACCAAAAAGATGAAAAGAAACAGTGGATTACTGAAAAGGTGGTTGACCAACAAATTAATCATCTTAATATTACCTCAGATCAAAAAGAGAAAATCAAAGAGGAATATAAAACCAAGAATAGTCAATCATGGAAAGCAGCTTTAAAAGATAAAAAAGATACCAAAGAACATCATATTTCTACAGCACCTACAGTATTTATAAAAGGAAAGAAAATTGAAGATCCATATCATTTCAAAGAATATGATAAAGTCTTAAAAGAGAATTAATATTGAACTGCTAACAAAGCGTCCTGCTTTGCTAGCAGTTTTTTATATATCAAAAATAAATTGAGTATTCGAATAAATAAATTTAAATATACATAAAGACATAATAAGTATATAAAAGTATAATCAGGTACTTGTTTTTTAAAGAAAGAAGGTATATAATCATTAATCGTAATAATTACTATTTAGGAGAAGCGATATGAAAAAAAATCTAAGTTTATTAATTCTTATTCCTCTAATGATATTTGCACTAGCAGCCTGCAGCAACGATAGTGTTAACAACAAAGGAGATAAGCTCAAAGTTAGCACGACGGTATATCCACTTAAGTCGTTTACAGAACAAATTGGTGGAAAGCATGTTGATGTAAAATCAATTTATCCAGCAGGTACTGATTTACATAGTTATGAACCAACACAAAAAGACATGTTGAATGCAGCTAAATCAGATTTATTCATCTATACAGGCGATGATTTAGATCCAGTCGCAAAAAAAGTAGCTTCAACAATCAAAAATGATAATAAAAAATTATCTCTACAAGATAAAATTAGCAAGAACGATTTATTAGCAGATCACCATCATCACGAGGGTGAAGAGGCACATCATGGAGAAGAAGAACACCATCATGGTAAATATGATCCACATATTTGGTTAGATCCAAAAATGGACCAAACATTTGCTAAAGAAATTAAAGACCAACTTGTGAAAAAAGATCCAGATCATAAAGAATATTATGAAAAGAACTATAAGAAATTAAATAAAGATTTAGAGAATATTGATAAAAATATGAAAGATGCTACTAAAGGTAAAAAAGGTAATGCAGTATTTATATCACATGAATCTTTAGGTTACTTATCTAATAGATATGGATTTAAACAAGTAGGTGTACAAAATATGAGTGCTGAAGATCCATCTCAAAAAGATTTAACTAACATAGTAAAAGAAATTAAAAAGAATAAAGTGGAATATATTTTATATGAAGAAAATGTATCAAATAAAATCACTGAAACGATTCGAAAAGAAACTGATGCTAAACCATTGAAATTTAATAATATGGAATCAGTAACAAAAGAACAACAAAATGAAAAAGGACTATCTTATCAATCCCTAATGAAAGAAAATATTAAAAATATTAAAAAAGCATTAGATAGTAAGATTAAAGTCAAAGACGATGAGCACGAGCATCATCACTAATAGATTTACCCCCTAAACCTATATTAAGCACTTTAAAAGTTAGCCAAGCATTTAACTTTTGAAGTGCTTTTTTAATAAATAAATTCTTTAGTAACTATTTCTATATTTTGCTATGATTAAACTGGTTAAAACATAATGAATTAGGAGATGGACTATGACTATTAACATTGATAAAAATAAAATTATTTTTTCAAGAACATTTAAAGGTACAATACATGAAGTGTTCAATGCCTATACTCAAGAGGATTTATTTAAGCAATGGTTTCACCCTGCAGGCGCTTCAACTGAAGTATTTGAATTTAATGTCGAAGAAGGTGGGCACGCGTTTTTCGCAATTCATACACCTAGCGTAACAAGTTACACTTTGTCAGAGTATAAAAAAGTTGAGAAACCGAATTATATAGAGTATTTAGACTTCTTTGCTACACCTGATGGGGAAAAGGATACAAGTATGCCAGGTATGCATATTGTTATCGAATTTAACGAAGAAAAACCCAATCAAACAACAGTAACATCGACGTCAGTCTTCCCAACAGAAGATGCTGCTCAACAAGCGCTTGATATGGGTGTTGAACAAGGTATGAATTCAACATTAGATCAACTAGAAAAATTATTAGAATCATAATTGTTAACGAATTGTACCATTTAGTGTTGGATGAGTGATGTATAATATAGGTATAAACAAATCAAAGAAGAGGTAGATTTTAAATGAAGAAAAGATATCTTATTGTATTAGTATTATACTCATTAACACATTTAGTCTCAGCTATAACTGTTAGTTCAAAATGTATATCTAATCGTTATTTACGCTTTGTATTAAGAACATTATTAGGATATGGTATTTTTGCTACAGGATTACATTACTTTGCTAAATTAAAAAGAAAAGCAAAATAATGTATTAATTACTAAATATAAGAATATTAGCTACCTACGTCATAGTTGTTGATGTAGGTAGTATTTTTTGATATTTATTAAAGTGAAAAGTAGTTTAATAATAGTGAAACTTTAATTTTTAGTAGATTTGCCTCTATTTTTTATCTTTAATTCCACATATAATAAGTGTGGTTAGAATAAAGAGTGAGATATTTATGGAGGATAGAAATGATAGAAAATCGTAAAAGCACTAAGGATACATATGTGACGAAAGAGATTATAGAAACAATCGTCGGCCAAACACAAATGAAAGAAGTGATGGCTGATAAAACACCTATGAGATATGCTTTAAAATCAATGATGGCTGGTTTTTTGTTAGCCATTGTTACTGTGTTTATGCTTGCCATTAAAACACAATTTGCATCTACACATATTGATGGGTTGATTAATTTATTAGGTGCTATTGCATTTAGTTTAGCCTTAGTATTAATCGTATTGACCAATTCAGAATTACTTACTAGTAACTTTACGTATTTAACTGTAGGTTGGTATTATAAAGCGATTCGCTTAAATAAGATGATTTGGATATTTACATTTTGTTTTATTGGCAACATTATTGGGGGCATCATTTTATTTTTCTTAATGAAATATGCACATATTATGACTCCAGAAATGACAAGTGCATTAACCGAAACAGTACATAAGAAAACAGAAGCGTCCACATGGTTAACTATTCTAGTTAAAGGTATTTTCTGTAATTTCTTCATTAATATTGGAATATTTGTTTCTATGCAATTTAAAGAAGGATTGGCTAAAGCGTTCTTTATTGCATGTGGCGTTGTTGTTTTTGTATTCATGGGATATGAACACGTTGTTTTCAATGCAGGACTATTTTCAGGGATGTTATTTTTTAATATAGATGCCTTATCAGGTTTAGGTGTTTTGAAAAATATCGTATTTGCTTTAATTGGTAACTACATTGGTGGCGGTATTTTTGTAGGATTAGTCTATGCGTATCTAAATGGCCAAAGAAATCAATTAAAATAAATTGATAATAAAGCGTAAGCGTTCATAATAAACATTGAACGACTTATGCTTTTTTTAGAAATTAATGTAAGCTGAATCAAGTTAATTGACTATATACTCATTTCTTTTTACGCTTAAAATCATGAAATGAGAAAAATGGGGACGTGAATAAGATGAGTAATTTCAATATAAGAATTGCAAACGAGAAAGACACTAAGGAAATTCACCAATTAATGTATGATGCTTTTACACCTTTAAGAGAATTAGGTATAGATTGGCCATCAGTCAATGCTAGCGTTGAAATGGTCAAAGATAATATCAAGAATAATACAACTTTCGTATTAGAATTAGATAATACAATTATTTCAACAATTACGGTTCGTTATCCGTGGGGAAGTGTTAGAAGTATTTCTGGCTATCCGTTTGTATGGTGGTTTGCAACTAAACCAGAATTTGATGGACTAGGCTATGGAAGTCAGTTATTGAAATATGTAGAAGAAGATTTTTTAAGAGATACATTAAAAGCAGCAGCGGTGACATTAGGTACGTCAGCACGTTTACATCCATGGTTATTAAGTATTTATGAAAAAAGAGGCTATGAAATTTATGCAAAGCATGAAAATGACGATGGAGATTTAGGCGTTATCATGAGAAAAATTTTAATTCCAGAACGCTTTGAAGAAAAAATATTAGGACAACCGCCATTTTAAAATTCAAAAGCTCGGAACTGACATGTTCCGAACTGATTTGTCACTAGTTCATGATAAAGTGCTTTAGAATCTTTATTCATTTTGGATTCATAATTTTGAAAACTCTTTTTCCATACAAATGTATAAGGCGTTTGATTTTGTAAAAGCCACATCATTCGTATACTATCGTTAAGTAATTATTCTATTTTACTACCAGAAAATACAAATTGTGTATAGTCATATAAAATGACTTTCAACATTATTTTAGGATGATATGATGTGTCTCCACGATGATGTTTGAATTCATCGAATTCATTATGTGGAATAGTTTCAACGATTTTATTAACATGTCGTGACATATCATTTGTGGGGATAAGAACTGAAGTTTCCATTAGTAGTGTAAGTTGAGTCATGTTATGATCTTTATACATAAGGTATCTCGTTAAGTTTGTTTAGTGATGTTTATTAAATTATACGAAGGGGTCTTATTTTTTTAAATTGTTTTGATGTAAAATTACATATAAATACGATGTATTTTGGCGAGACTCTTGAGTGAACAGGACAAGCTGAAGACTACAGGCTGAAGCTGTCCCCTAAGAAAGCGAGCCGATAATACGAAGTATTATAAATAAAGAAGCCAGTAAATGAGTTTTTTGGATAAACTCATTTACTGGCTATTTTTCTAGGATTTATGTCCTAGTTTCTTTTAATATTTATTTCTTATCTACTTTATAATCAATTAAATAGATTGATTCTGGTGTAACATTAAAGTTTTTAACATTTTTACTTACGCCATCAATTTGATCATTATAAGTAATATAACTATTTGGAATATCTTTGTTAGATGTTCTCAAAATGTTATTAGTCATTTGTTCACGTTGAGATTGACCAAATGTTTGATTAAGTTGTTTGATTTGTTGAGTGACTTCTTTATTATCATAGTTTCCTTTATTATTAGCACCTTTTGGTAAATAAGCAGTGTTAAAGAAGTAACCAGTATCTCCTCTAGGGACAGTTAAATAACTATACATCGATGCATCCCAAGCATTTTTATCTTTCAAGTAACCTTCAATATCATCTACATTTCGAAGTTTTACATCAATATTAGCTTTTTTAGCTTCAGACTGAATGACTTGTCCAATTTTAGGTAATTCTGGTCGACCATCATAAGTTACCATATTTATTTTTAATGGATGAGATTTAGAGTATCCTTCTTTAGCCAATAATTTTTTAGCTTTGTTAATATCTTGAGGTTGAACTTTACCTTCATCAATATTTTTCAATCTACTATTGAAAGGTCCAGATGCCGGTTTAGCATAATTTTTTGAAATAGTTTTCGCTATTTCTTTACGATTGATGACTGAATCAAAGGCCTCACGAACATTTTTATTCATTTTTTTACTGTCATGGTTATAAAGTAATAAATGAGTTCGGAAACCTGAAGTACTTTGGATATTTGCTTTATTAGATTTCTTTACATCATTGACTTGATCGATTGGTACGTCTGTTGTTAAGTCAGATTTGCCAGATAGTAAGTGACTAACACGAGTGTTACCATCTTCATGATAAGTGACGTTAATTTTACTTAATCTAGGGTTACCTTGCCAATAATCTTTGAATTTTGATAGTTCAATTTTTTGTGAACGTTTATAATTGTCAATTTTATAAGGACCTGTACCAACAGGTTGATCAGCGACTTTTTCTTTTGCTTTCGTATCATAAATAGCAGCAAATGGACTAGCAAGTTCTGATTTTAATTCAGGATAAGGTTCTTTTGTTTTGATAGTCACTTTTTGACCTTTAGCAGTAATGTTATCTATTGGTAATGAACCTCTTAATAAATCACTCTTTTCTATACCTTGTTCAAGACTTCGTTTCACTGCATCACCAGTTAATTTATGACCATTTTGGAATTTGATGTTGTCTTTAAGTGTAAGTGTTAATGTGTCATTAGATTTTTGTTTGTATGATTTCACTAACAAAGGTTTCACTTTACCGTCTTTAGACATTTTAAATAAAGATTCTAATGCTCCAACTTTGACAGGTACGTCAGTTTCATAAGGCGCAATAGATGTTGTTTTTAAGGGTATCTCAACATTTAAAGTATCCTTTTTAGAAGCGTTATTATTACTACAGCTCGCTAAAATAAAAGATACAATAATAATTAAAAAGGTAAATCTTTTCATGAACATATCTCCTCTCTAATATGAAAATAGATTAAGTTGTTAATTAATAATTAGGTGCGAATCATTATGTATATGACTATTCATTTAGAATAGTGATTACTTGTGTAATATATTAACAACCAACTATTCAATTATATATCTTATTTCATGTAAAATAAATCTTTATTCATAGCTTTTTATAAGACCAAAAAACCTATATAAATAATACTTGTTATATAAGGGGATTCCCTGATTTTTCCTTAAAATGTGAAAATAATCACAAAAATACATAGAATTAGTTTACAATTCAAGGTGAAAGGATTGGTTTTTATGGTAGGCAATATTTTAGTGGCACATGGTATGAGAAAAGGAAAACAGAATAAGGCCTTAGCAGAATTTATTGCAACTTTATTGAAAGACGAAGACTACCATTATGAATTAGCATTTTTAGAGAGTGATACACAAAGTTTAGAATTAACGATGGAAAGAATGATTCATCAAGGTATTAAAGAATTTAGAATTGTACCATTACTTATTTTTAGTGCAATGCACTATATGAGTGATATTCCAGATATTTTAATGAAAATGCAAAATAAGTATCCGAATATCTCTAGTCATATTAGTGAACCGTTAGGAACACATCCATATATGAAAGCATTAGTTGAAAGAAGAATTGATGATGTGAAATTATCCGATGTTTCCAACGCAGCGGTTGTTATTATCGCACATGGTAATGGTAGCGGTCGATTTACAAAGGCTCATGACGAACTTAAAGACTTTGTAAAAGCAGTTGATTCGAAACAACCTGTGTATGCACGCACATTGTACGGTGCATTAACATTTAGAAATGACTTAGAAGAAATATCAAAACAATATGATGAACTTATTATAGTGCCTTTGTTCTTTTTTGATGGCAGATTAGTCAACAAAGTGAAAGGAGTGATTGATGAGATGCCTATTCACTGCAATCTACACATCACACCTTCAATTAACTTTGATGATTCACTTAAATTAATCATTAGAGAGCGATTCGAAGCATTATATGTATAAGAAAAATCTATGTGCCTAATTATCCAATCCTTTAATAAAAACTATTCACAAGTGATAAAGGGGCATATTTATGGCTAAAAAGAAATTAGTGATGATAGGAAATGGTATGGCAGGTTTGAGAACGATTGAAGAGATTCTTGAAAGAGACGATGAACGTTTTGATATTACTATTATCGGTAAGGAACCATATCCAAATTACAACCGAATAATGTTATCCAATATTTTACAAAATAAAATGTCAGTAGAAGAGACGATAATGAATTCATATGATTGGTATGATGAGCATAATATCCAACTTATTAATAATGACCCAGCTATTAAAATAGATCGTAATAATCAAAAAGTTATGACAGAGAGTGGCATCGAAGTTGATTATGATCAATGTATATTTGCAACTGGATCTAAAGCATTTGTTTTACCAATCCAAGGTTCTGATTTTCCAAGTGTCATTGGATGGAGAACGATTGATGATACTAAACGCATGATGGAAATTGCTAAATCTAAAAAACATGCAATTGTTATTGGTGGGGGCCTTTTAGGTTTAGAATGTGCGAGAGGTTTACTAGACCAAGGTATGGAAGTAACGGTAATTCATTTAGCTGAATGGCTTATGGAAATGCAACTAGACGCGAAAGCTGGACAAATGTTAAAAGCTGACTTAGAAAAGCAAGGAATGAATTTTGAATTACAAGCTAATACAAAAGAAATTTTAGGTGAAGAAGATGTTGAAGCTGTACGTTTAGCTGATGGACGTGTTTTAGAAGCGGATTTAGTCGTTATGGCTGTTGGAATAAGACCATATACTGAATTAGCTAAACAAAGTGATTTAGAAGTAAATAGAGGTATTGTAGTTAATGATATGATGCAAACGAGCGACCCTAATATATATGCTGTAGGAGAATGTGCTGAACACCAAGGTAAAGTTTATGGATTAGTTGCACCATTATATGAACAAGGTAAAGTACTTGCTGACTATTTAACTGATAATGACACAGAAGGTTACAAAGGTTCAACAACATTTACGTCATTAAAAGTATCTGGTTGTGATTTATACAGCGCCGGTCAAATAGTTGAATCACCTGAAATTAAAGGTATTGAAATTTTTAATAGTGTAGATAATAACTATAAGAAAGTATTTCTAAAAGATGGCGAAGTCGTTGGTGCAGTACTATATGGAAATACAGATGATGGTTCACGATTTTACAATATGATGAAAAAGCACGAATCAATTGAAGATTATACATTAGTTTCATTACTAACTAAAGGTGGAGAGGAAGCTAGTAACTCTATAGAAGATATGGCTGATGATGAAACAATATGTGGATGTAATGGTGTAGACAAAGGCACTATTGTCAAAGCTATTAAAGAGAACGGACTAACTTCTGTAGATGAAGTAACTAAAGCAACAAAAGCAGGTAATTCATGTGGTAAATGTAAAGGTCAAATAGGAGAAATCTTACAATATGCTTTAGGTGATGATTTTGTTGCCGCTAAACCTTCAGGAATATGTGCTTGTACAGATTTAACACGTGATCAAATTGTAACTCAAATTAGAGCAAAAGGTTTAAAAACATCAAAAGAAGTTAGACATGTCCTTGATTTCAAAGATAAAAATGGATGTCCTAAATGTCGTCCAGCTATTAATTACTATTTGAATATGGTATATCCATATGAACATAAAGATGAAAAAGAATCACGTTTTGCAAATGAAAGATATCATGCAAATATTCAAAATGATGGTACTTTCTCTGTAATACCTCAAATGCGTGGCGGTGTGACAGATGCAGATCAATTAATTAGACTTGGTGAAGTTGCTAAAAAATATGATGTACCTCTTGTAAAAGTAACAGGATCACAACGTGTTGGGTTATATGGATTGAAAAAAGATGAACTTCCACAAGTATGGAAAGATTTAGGTATGCGTTCTGCTTCAGCATATGGTAAAAAAACAAGATCCGTTAAAAGTTGTGTTGGTAAAGAATTTTGTCGCTTTGGAACGCAATATACAACACGATTAGGTATCAGATTAGAGAAAACCTTTGAATATATTGATACACCTCATAAATTTAAAATGGGCGTATCAGGTTGTCCTAGAAGTTGTGTAGAATCTGGTGTGAAAGACTTTGGTGTTATTTCTGTTGAAAATGGATACCAATTATATATTGGTGGCAATGGAGGAACTGAAGTAACAAAAGGACAGTTCTTAACTACAGTAGAAACCGAAGATGACGTAATACGTATGTGCGGTGCGTTAATGCAATATTATCGTGAAACTGGTATATATGCTGAAAGAACAGCGCCTTGGTTAGAACGTCTTGGATTTGAAAATGTAAAAGAAGTTTTATTGGACCCTGAACGCCAACAAGCTTTATTCGATAGAGTGATGGATGCTAAACAAGCAATTAAAGAAGAACCATGGCAAGCAATAGCCAATGACAAAGCATCACAAAAAATCTTTGAAGTTGAGAGGGTATAGTTATGAAAAGTATGGAAAAGATTAAAGTTTCTAATTTGAATGAATTAACACCACTCATTGGAAAAAAAGTAATTGTAAAAGATAAAGAAATTGGTTTGTTTTTAACGAATGAAGGTAAAATTTTTGCAGTGAATAATGTATGTCCACATAAACAAGGACCATTATCAGAAGGCACAGTAAGTGGAGATTTTGTTTATTGTCCATTACATGACCAAAAAATAGACTTAACTACTGGTAATGTGCAAGAACCAGATACCGGTTGTGTAGAAACTTATCCTGTGGAAATTATCGATGGAGATATATTCATATGTCTGTAAGTAACTATGGTCAAGTATATTTAGTAGGTGCTGGACCAGGTAATCCTAATTTTCTAACTAAGAAAGCACAACGTCTTATAGAAAATGCAGATATTATTCTATATGACAGATTGGTAAATCCATTAATCTTACAGTATGCTAAACCTGAAATAGAAATTGTAGATGTAGGAAAGAAACCTTATACCAAACATATTCAACAAGATAATATTAATCAACTCATGGTTAAAGCAGCTTCAGAACACAACCATGTTGTGAGACTTAAGGGCGGAGATCCAGCGATATTTGGACGTTTACATGAAGAAGTTGAGACACTAAGTGATTTAGATATCAATTTTGAAATAGTTCCAGGAGTAACTTCTGCAAGTGCTGCTGCACAATCCATGAATATTGGGTTGACGATGAGAAGTATAGCTAAAAACGTAACTTTTTCAACTGGTCATTTTAAAGATAATCAAGAAAATCAGTTGGATATTACTCCGCTCCTTAATAAAGGTACATTAGCAATATATATGGGAGTGAAACGACTTCCAAAAATAATAAATCAGATACAACAATTCAGTGATATCAATTTTCCAATCGCTATTATTTTCCGAGCTTCCTTATTTGATGAAAAAGTAATTATTGGAACATTAAGCGATATTCAACAAAAGATAAAATCTCATCAACTTGAAGGTATGCCAGGCGTTTGTATTATTGGAGATATCGTTAACTATGTGGAATCTAAAATTGATAGTAAACCAGACCAACCTTTTTACATTGTCCAAGGGGAAAAAGGAAGAGCAATGGAAAAATGCGAAATATTAAGTGATGAAGGATATGGTTGCATAATTGAAGTAAAAAATAAAAACAAATACCATATTTCACAACAACAATTATATGAAAAAATCAAAAATCAATATTATCATCAATTTATTAAAGTCTAGATTCTATATTGTTCCTTTGGGAGCTAGCCCTAAATATGACTAACTCAATAATAAAAAGAGAGTACATTATATCTTTGTCTTAGACTTCAGTATGGCCACCTATAAGAGGTGGTCTTTTTTTATTAAAAAGAATATTGAAAGATTATAAAAAATCATAGGGGATTTATACCTTCAATTAGGACTTTCCCTAATATAAAAAGTTTGTGAAAAAATATACAATTTGAATATAAGAAAAAGTAGCGAAATTAATTAACGGACATAGATAATCACTTTGCTAGTGTAGGAGGATATATATGGGGAAATTTGGATTGAATTTTTTTAAACCAACAGAAAAATTTAACGGGAACTGGTCAGTATTAGAAAGTAAAAGCAGAGAATGGGAGAAAATGTATCGAGAACGTTGGAGCCATGATAAAGAAGTTAGAACTACACATGGTGTTAACTGTACTGGATCATGTTCATGGAAAGTATTTGTTAAAAATGGTGTTATTACATGGGAAAACCAACAAACAGACTATCCAAGCTGTGGTCCTGATATGCCAGAATACGAACCTAGAGGTTGCCCAAGAGGAGCATCATTCTCATGGTACGAATATAGTCCTTTAAGAGTTAAGTATCCATATATAAGAGGAAAATTATTAGAACTCTGGCAAGAAGCACTAGAAGAAAATCAAGGTAATAAAATTGCGGCATGGGCATCTATTGTTGAAGATGAAGAAAAAGCTAAACAGTATAAATCTGCAAGAGGTATGGGTGGCCATGTAAGATCTAATTGGAAAGATGTTACTGATATCATAGCAGCTCAATTATTATACACAATAAAAAAAGATGGACCTGACAGAATTGCAGGATTTACGCCTATACCTGCAATGTCAATGGTGAGTTACGCTGCAGGTGCACGTTTTATTAATTTACTCGGCGGCGAAATGCTTAGCTTTTATGATTGGTATGCAGATTTACCACCTGCCTCTCCACAGATTTGGGGAGAACAAACTGATGTACCTGAATCAAGTGATTGGTATAACGCATCATATATTATTATGTGGGGCTCAAATGTACCTTTAACACGTACACCGGACGCTCACTTTATGACAGAAGTTAGATATAAAGGTACTAAAGTTATTTCTGTAGCACCGGATTATGCAGAGAACGTTAAATTTGCGGACAATTGGTTAGCGCCTAATCCTGGTACAGATGCAGCAGTGGCGCAAGCAATGACACACGTCATTTTACAAGAATATTATATAAACAAACCAAACCAACGTTTCATTGATTACGCTAAACAATACACTGATATGCCTTTCGTATTGATGTTAGATAAAGATGAAAATGGATTTAAAGCAGGCAGATTTTTAAGAGCTACTGATTTAGGTCAACAAACTGAAAATGGGGAATGGAAACCATTAATTTTTGATGAAATTTCAAATGAGTTAACAGTACCTAACGGCACAATGGGACAAAGATGGGAAGAAGGCAAACAATGGAATCTTAAATTAGAAGATGATGAAGGAAACAAAATAGATCCTTCATTATCCATGGCTGATAGTGAATATGAATTACAGCAAATTCAATTTCCATATTTTGATAGTAATGGTGATGGAATATTTGAAAGACCAATTCCTACTAAAAAAGTCACTTTAGCTGACGGAACAGAAACATATATCACAACAGTATTTGATTTAATGGCAAGTCAATATGGCGTACGTCGATTTAACCATGATTTAGAAGCAGATAGTTATGAAGATAAAGATTCTAAATATACTCCAGCATGGCAACAAGAAATAACAGGTATTAAAAGTAATTTAGTCATTCAAGTAGCTAAAGAATTTGCACAAAATGCTATTGATACTGAAGGTCGTTCAATGATTATTATGGGCGCTGGCGTAAACCATTGGTTCAATTCAGATACTATTTATCGTGCAATACTCAATTTAGTTATGTTATGTGGTTGCCAAGGCGTTAACGGAGGCGGATGGGCTCACTACGTTGGTCAAGAAAAATGTCGTCCAATAGAAGGCTGGAATACACTTGCATTTGCAAAAGACTGGCAAGGACCACCACGTTTACAAAATGGAACTAGTTGGTTTTACTTTGCTACTGATCAATGGAAATACGAAGAATCAGATGTAGATAAATTAAAATCACCTTTAGCTAAAAATATTAAACATAAACATCCTGCTGATTATAATGTGACAGCAGCAAAATTAGGTTGGTTACCATCATATCCTCAATTTGACAAAAATAGTTTGTTATTTGGTGAAGAAGCTAAAGAAAATGGTGACAATTCAAATGAAGCAATTCTTAAACGCGCTATAGATGAAGTGACATCTAAGAAAACTAAATTTGCAGTAGAAGATCCAGATTTAAGAAAAAATCATCCTAAAACATTGTTTGTTTGGCGTTCAAATTTAATATCAAGTTCTGCTAAAGGACAAGAATATTTCATGAAACATCTATTAGGTACGAAATCAGGTTTATTAGCTTCACCAAACGAAGATGACAAACCTGAAGAAATCAAATGGAGAGAAGAAACAACAGGAAAATTAGATTTATTAGTATCACTTGATTTTAGAATGACAGCAACGCCATTATATTCTGATATTGTTTTACCGGCAGCGACTTGGTACGAAAAACACGATTTATCATCAACAGACATGCATCCATATGTTCATCCATTTAATCCGGCTATTGATCCATTATGGGAATCACGTTCAGATTGGGATATTTATAAAACATTAGCTAAAGCAGTATCTGAAATGGCTAAAGATTATCTTCCAGGTACATTTAAAGATGTGGTTACATCACCATTAGGTCATGACTCAAAACAAGAAATAGGTACGCAACTCGGAATTGTAAAAGATTGGTCTAAAGGTGAAATTGATCCGATTCCTGGTCAAACAATGCCTAGCTTTTCAATCGTAGAAAGAGATTACACACTAATCTATGATAAATACGTTACAGTAGGACCTAAACTTGAGACAGGTAAAATAGGCGCACATGGAGTTAGCTTTAGCGTTAAAGATCAATATGAAGAACTTAAAAGTATGTTAGGTACATGGAATGATACCGATCCAGACTCAATTAAAAATGATAAACCACGTATTCATTCAGCACGAAATGTTGCAGATGCCATGCTAAATATTTCATCAGCTACTAATGGGAAATTATCTCAAAAATCTTACCAAGATTTAGAACAACAAACAGGTATGAAATTAGCAGATATATCTAGTGAAAGAGCTTCTGAAAAAATTACATTTTTAAATATTACATCGCAACCTAGAGAAGTTATACCAACAGCGGTATTTCCAGGTTCAAATAAAAATGGAAGACGTTATTCTCCATTTACAACTAATATTGAACGTTTAGTACCATTTAGAACATTAACTGGACGACAAAGTTATTATTTAGACCATGAAGTGTTCCAACAATTTGGTGAAAGTCTACCAATATATAAACCAACTTTACCGCCAATGGTATTTGGTACAAGAGATAAAAAAATTAAAGGTGGCACGGATGCATTAGTATTACGTTACCTTACACCACATGGTAAATGGAATATTCATTCAATGTATCAAGATAATAAACATATGTTGACACTATTCAGAGGTGGTCCAAATGTTTGGATTTCGAATGTAGATGCTGAGGCACATGATATTAAAGATAATGATTGGTTAGAAGTTTACAACCGAAACGGTGTTGTTACTGCTAGAGCGGTTATTTCTCACAGAATGCCTCAAGGAACAATGTTTATGTATCATGCTCAAGATAAACATATTCAAACACCTGGATCTGAAATTACAGATACAAGAGGTGGTTCACATAACGCACCAACTAGAATACATTTGAAACCGACACAATTAGTCGGAGGATATGCTCAAATTAGCTATCATTTTAACTACTACGGTCCGATAGGAAATCAAAGAGATGTTTACGTTGCAGTTAGAAAAATGAAGGAGGTCAATTGGCTTGAAGATTAAAGCGCAAATCGCAATGGTGTTGAATTTAGATAAATGTATAGGATGTCATACTTGTAGTGTTACATGTAAAAACACATGGACAAATAGACCAGGTGCTGAGTATATGTGGTTTAACAACGTTGAAACTAAACCAGGTACAGGATATCCGAAACGATGGGAAGACCAAGAACATTACAAAGGTGGTTGGGTTTTAAATAAAAAAGGAAAATTACAACTTAAATCAGGTAGTAAATGGTCTAAGATTGCTTTAGGTAAAATCTTTTATAACCCAGATATGCCTTTAATACAAGACTATTATGAACCATGGAATTATAACTATGAACATTTAACTTCAGCTAAACAAGGTAACCATTCACCAGTAGCAAGAGCGTATTCCGTTATTTCTGGGAAAAATATGGATATTGAATGGGGACCTAACTGGGAAGATGATTTAGCAGGTGCTAATGTTACAGGCCCTAAAGATCCTAACATCCAAAAAATTGAAGAAGATATTAAATTCCAATTTGATGAAACATTCATGATGTATTTACCTAGACTTTGCGAACACTGCTTAAACCCAAGTTGCGTAGCATCATGTCCTTCAGGTGCAATGTATAAAAGAGATGAAGATGGTATTGTATTGGTTGACCAAGATGCATGCAGAGGTTGGAGATATTGCATGACTGGTTGCCCTTATAAAAAAGTTTACTTCAACTGGAAAACAAATAAAGCAGAAAAATGTACATTTTGTTTCCCAAGAATTGAAGCAGGTATGCCTACTGTATGTTCAGAAACATGTACAGGTCGTATGAGATATTTAGGCGTACTTTTATATGATGCTGATCGCGTTGAAGAAATCGCATCAACTGAAAATGAACAAGACTTATATGAAAAACAATTAGAATTATTTTTAGATCCATATGACGAAGATGTTATTGCTCAAGCTGAAAAAGATGGTATCAACCACGAATGGATTGAAGCGGCACAACAATCACCAATATATAAATTGGCTATTGAATATAAATTAGCATTTCCATTACATCCAGAATATCGTACTTTACCAATGGTTTGGTATTGTCCACCATTAAGCCCAATCATGAGTTATTTCGAAGGTAAAAATACGCAACAAGATCCAGACATGATTTTCCCAGCAATTGAAGAAATGAGATTACCTATCGAATATTTAGCTAATATGTTTACTGCTGGAGATACTGAACCTGTGAAAAAATCCTTACAAAAAATGGCAATGATGCGTAGCTATATGAGAGCTAAAGTGACTAATAGACCATTTGATGTTAAAAAGCTAGATGCTTTAGATCTTACTGAAAGACAAGTTTCTGATATGTATCGATTATTAGGTTTAGCAAAATATGAAGAACGTTTTGTAATACCAACATCACATAAAGAAACATATTTAGATACTTATCATGCTCAAGGATCTCAAGGATATGGTGGAGAGAACTTCGGTGCAAATTGTGAAGGATGCGGCGTTGCAGTTGGTTCTGGAAAAACAGGTCAAGAAATATATAACGAAAACTTTTATGGAGGGATATTCCGTGATTAATTTCGATAATTTAAAAAAATATCAAGATAGTTTTGGTTATATAGCAATGTTATTAAGCTTTCCAGAAAAATTAACATTTAATGAAAATGTATTTAATGAATCCATTACTTCACAACATCCTGGTTATCAAGATATTGTTAATTTTAGAGAAGTTATGATGAATTATACTTTGTCTGAAGCAAAACAAATTTATACAGATACATTTGATTTCAGTAAAAATTCTCCATTATATATGACATATAACAAATTTGAAACTCAAAAAGAACGAGGACAAATGTTAGCCAAACTTAAAGTATTATACGAAATGTTTGGATTAAAAATGGTAGATAATGAATTATCTGATTATCTACCGTTAATGTTAGAATTTCTACAAACTATCGAATGGTATGGCGATGATAGAGCGGAAGAAAATATTCAACTTGTAATTATGATTATTGAAGACGGTACGTATGCATTGGCAAATGAGCTTGGTAAACATAATCATCCTTATGGATATGTTATCCAAGCATTACGTAAGACATTAAAATTATGTCTAAAGTCACCAGAAGGAGTGACGCAACATGATTAGTCAATTTTTGTGGGTCATTTATCCCTACTTATGTTTGATGATTTTTATTATAGGACATATTGCAAGATATAAATATGATCAATTTTCTTGGACAGCCAAGTCTAGTGAATTAATTGAAAAGAAACAACTTAAATGGGGAAGTCTATTATTTCATTTAGGAGTTATTCCTGTGTTTTTTGGTCATGTTGTTGGTTTGGCAATACCGGAATCATGGACAGAAGCATTAGGTGTTACTGAAGGAATTTATCATTTTGGTGCCGTTTATATAGGAAGCATTTTTGGTATAATGACATTGATTGGTATGTTATTGTTAACAGCAAGACGTATAACATTTGAAAATGTAAGACGCTTGAGTTCATTTTCTGATATCTTCGTGAATTTTTTATTACTTTTAATTATTTTTATGGGATGTTACTCAACGCTTGTTACTAATATAACAAATGAAGGATTTAACTATCGTGAAACAATTTCAGTGTGGTTTAGACAGTTATTTTTATTTAGACCTCATGCCGAATTAATGTTAGAGGTACCACTTCAATTTAAAATTCATGTATTATTAGGATTCACAATATTAGCATGTTGGCCGTTTACACGTTTAGTTCATGTATGGAGTGTACCGTTATCTTATACTAATAGAAGATATATTATATATCGAAAAAATAAATTGTAATGATCCAAAGGTGGAATGATAATGACTCCAGGTTTAAATATGAAACTGCAAAATATTCAATACAATATTGATAAATTAAGAGAAGAAGAAGGCGTCGATTTTGCAGCGATTGCATTTTGTGAGCATTCAAGTACTTATTCCCCAATAAAATGGCAATATGTATCCGGAAATAACAACGATAGATATAAACTTATCGTTCTACGAAAAGGTCGTGGATTAGCTGGTAACGTCATGAAAACAGGGAAAAGAATGCTAATTTCTAATGTAGATATGGCGCTGTCACCAGATGAAAAAGTAAAATATCCCATTTTATTAAGTGAAAGTTTAACAGCGGTGATAGCAGTACCACTTTGCTTTAATAACCAAGTTTATGGTGTAATACTATTTGGCCAAAGAAATCACAAACCATTGCCTGATAATATAGAAAATATTATTATCAATGAGCGACTAGGTGAATTAAAAGAAGATATTAGGTGATTAAATTGTTGGGACATGATGATATCAAACTTGAAACTTTATTGAAAAAATATTATGAGTGCACAAATGAGAAAATTGTGTTTGTTAATAATGATGGCAAAGTAATAGCTATGAATGAAGCAGCTAATGAAGTGATTTCAATGGAAGATAATTATAGTACGATGACCAATGCAATATGTCGTAGATGTGAAGGTTATACCAATGAATTTGATTTGCAATCATGTAAAAATTGTTTTTTAGATGTAGAACAACCTAATAGATCTACATTTCAAGTTTTTATGAAAACTAATCAAAGAGAAATTGCACCATTTACTGCTACATATCAAACAATTGATAAAGAAAAAGGTATCAATGCATTTACTTTGCAAGATGTTGCACCTCAGATTGAACGTCAAGAAAAAATGAACCAACGTAGGATGATAAGAAAAACCATTTCTGCACAAGAAAATGAACGTAAACGTATTTCGAGAGAATTACATGATAGTCTAGTTCAAGAACTTTTAAATATAAACGTTCAATTACGCTTATTAAAGTACCAACAGGATAGAGAAAAAATATTGAATGATGTTGAAAATATTGAGGGTATCATGTCTCAATTAGTCGATGATGTTAGAAATTTATCTGTTGAATTAAGACCAGCTTCATTAGATGATTTAGGTTTAGAAGCCGCATTTAAATCTTATTTTAAACAGTTTGAAGAAAATTTCGGAATGCAAATTAATTACACATCTAATATTTCACAGCAACGTTTTGATAGTGAAGTTGAAACAGTTGTTTATCGTGTAGTTCAAGAAGCGATTTATAATGCGTTAAAATATGCAGGTGTTAGTGAAGTAGATGTAATGATTCAAAAAAATAATGATAATTTAATTGCAGAAATTATTGACCATGGATACGGATTTAATCCAAATTCTCAACCAAAAGGATCTGGACTAGGTTTATACGGTATGCGCGAGCGTGCTGAATTAGTGTACGGGCATGTAGATATAGAAACACATATTGATAAAGGTACAATAGTTACATTAGAAGTACCTTTGTGAAAATTTTTGGGGGAATTAAATTGAAAATTGTGATAGCTGATGATCATGCAGTTGTTCGAACAGGTTTTTCCATGATATTAAACTATCAACAAGATATGGAAGTAGTGGCTACAGCTGCTGACGGTGTTGAAGCATATCAAAAGGTGTTAGAACATAAACCAGACGTTCTTCTTATGGATTTAAGTATGCCACCAGGTGAATCTGGTTTAATAGCGACAAGCAAAATCAATGAAAGTTTTCCGGATACTAAAATATTAATATTAACAATGTATGATGACGAAGAATATTTATTTCATGTACTTAGAAATGGTGCAAAGGGCTATATTTTAAAAAATGCGCCTGATGAACAATTAATTCTTGCGATTAGAACTGTTTATCAAGGAGATACTTATGTCGATATGAAATTAACAACATCACTTGTTAATGAATTCGTTAATAACAACAACCAAGAACCTACAGATGGGTCTGATCCCTTTAAAATTTTATCAAAACGCGAATTAGAAATATTACCGTTGATAGCTAAAGGGTACGGTAATAAAGAAATTGCTGAAAAATTATTTGTTTCTGTAAAAACAGTAGAAGCACATAAAACACATATTATGAACAAATTAGGATTAAAAACAAAACCAGAATTAGTTGAATACGCTATGAAAAAGAAACTATTAGAATTTTAGAGCCCCTTATCGCTTTAGCGATTAGGGGCTCTTATGCATTAGCGAAGCTAAGGCGAACCGAAGAAGAAAATCGCTTTAGCGATTAGGGGCTCTTATGCATTAGCAAAGCTAAGGCGAACCGAAGAAAATCGCTTTAGCGATTAGGGGCTCTTATGCATTTAAAGAAATACTTTTTCTTTAGAAATTAGTATTTCTTACACATGAGTTCATCTCATGTGTTCCATTAATAAACTCCATAGATTAAAAGTGACTAATTAATTCAGGAGAGTAACTGTATATCCTTTAAGCAGTAGCGAAAGCTACTGTGATCCTTAAAAGTACTTCCATTTTAATGGTTAGAGGCAGTGGTTGACTGGTTACTCATTTCATAAAACTCATGATTAACCTAGTCAACTATGCTGGGGAGAAAAGACGATAAAGAAATATTTTTTCTTTAGAAATTAGTATTTCTTACACATGAGTTCACCTCATGTGTTCCACTATAACCACTAGTATTTCCAACGCATGAACATGCCTCATATGTTCTATTAATAAATGCTTTTAATTTTACTGAACTCATTTATTTTTATAGGGGAAAAAGGTAAACAAATAAGGGATTACACTAATGTTCAATTTTTCACAAACATCATAAAATATAGTTATAGTTAGTACTTTGCATAGAAGTAGTAACACTCACAATTATTAAATGATTTATTCATTTAAAGTACTAAATAATTATAATTTATGAAGGTGAAGACATGGACAAAAGAAAAGGTGGTTTTCAACTAGGTTTACAAACGTTAAGTTTAGTAGTTGGATTTATGGCTTGGAGTATCATATCTCCTTTAATGCCTTACATATCACAAGATATTAAAATTCCAGCATCACAACTATCGATTATTTTAGCAATACCTGTAATTTTAGGATCCATTTTACGAGTTCCGTTTGGATATCTCACAAATATTATTGGAGCTAAATGGGTTTTCTTCTGTAGTTTCATAATACTATTATTCTCAATATTCTTTTTAGCTCAAGCTAAATCTCCGGGAATGCTAATGCTTTCAGGGTTCTTTTTAGGAGTAGGGGGCGCTATATTTTCAGTAGGTGTCACTTCCATTCCTAAATACTTCCCTAAAGAAAAAGTAGGGTTAGCAAATGGTATATACGGCATGGGGAACATAGGGACAGCAGTTTCATCATTCTTAGCACCACCTATTGCAGGCATTATCGGTTGGCAAACAACAGTAAGAATGTATTTAATATTTATTGCTTTATTTGCTATATTAATGTTTATTTTTGGTGATAATAAAGAAACAAAAGTTAAAGTACCTTTAGTGGCACAAACTAAAATATTAGCTAAAAATCCTAAATTATATTATACAAGCTTATGGTATTTTATAACATTTGGCTCATTTGTAGCATTTGGTCTATTCTTACCTAACTTTTTAGTTAATCATTTTGGTATTGATAAAGTAGATGCAGGAATTCGGTCAGGTATTTTTATCGCCTTAGCAACATTCCTTAGACCAATCGGAGGCATGCTTGGTGATAAATTAAATGCTGTTAAAGTATTAATTATAGATTTCATTGCTATGATTATAGGCGCAGTAATCCTGGGCATTTCTTCTCACATTGTATTATTTACAATAGGTTGCTTATTAATTAGTATATGTGCAGGTATTGGTAACGGATTAATATTTAAACTTGTACCATCATACTTTTCAAAAGAAGCTGGGACAGCAAATGGTATCGTATCAATGATGGGTGGCTTAGGAGGATTCTTCCCACCAATAGTAATCACTTATGTATCTAGTATCACTGGTACAAGCCATCTCGCATTTATATTATTAGCAATATTTGCTATTATTGCTGTAATTACAATGTTTTTAGTTAATAAAAAAGACGCGAAAACAATTAATTAAAAAAACAGACCTTGCTATGGTAAATCCATAACAAGGTCTAATATTTTATATTATGAAATTGAAATTGTTGTTGCATCTTCAGCTTCTTGCTGTTGTTTAGGCAAGCGTACGCTTAAAATGCCATTTTCAAATGTTGCTTTGATAAGAGACTTGTCTATATCCTCGAATTCAAATCTGCGCACCAATTCACCACTAGAACGTTCATTTAATTGCGTTTGTCCATTATGTGATTCAATATATTTATTAGCTTTAATAGTTAACGTATGTTGCTCAAAAGTTAATGAAATATCTTCTTTTTTCACACCTGAAAGTTCAGCTTCAATTAAGTAATGATCATTTTCATTATATAAATTAACAGGGAAAGCTTGAGATGAAAATTGATTGAATACTTGTTTACCTAAATCTCTAAATAAATCAGTTGGATCATTTTTCAAAAATGAATTATTAAAGAAGTCATTATTTGGCATATTATTAGCTCCTTTTACAGTTATAAATTAACTATATTTAATTGTAAATTCATTATATGAAGTGTTTGTTATGAGGTAAAGTAAAATGGATTATTAATAGAGTGATAATTCGTACTAGAGAATATAGACAAAAGTTTACAAAACTTGATTTTATCAAAGCATAAGAAAGGGATGAAAGTGGGCAAGTTTACTTTTGCCTTTTTTCTCTATATAAGATTATTTTTCTGAGGATTTATCGAAGTTTTTAGAAACAAAAAGTTGAAGGTGGTTAACTAATTCCTTAGCTTCATTTACATCTATATCAAATTCGCCAAATACCTTTTGCGAAACTTCTGATAAAGGTTTTTTAATACTTTTACCTTGTTCTGTTAGTGAAATTTGAAGATTTCGTTCATCTTTTTCTTCACGAGTTCGAACAACGTAATTTTTCTTTTCTAATTTTTTTAGTAATGGTGTTAAAGTGCCTGAATCTAAGAAAACTCTATCACCTAAAGTTTTGATGTTAAGTTTCTCATCTTCTTCAATCGCCATTAGCACTATATAACCAGTGTACGTGAGTTCATATTCCTTTAAATAATTGGAATACTTTTTGATAATTTCTTTTGATGAAACATAGAATAAAAAGCACAATTGTTTGCTTAAATAACTATTTTCGACATACATTAAATCACTCCTTGTTAAGGTAACCATATTATGAAGTGTGTGACTTGTCAAGTGCCTATTTTGATAGTAAAGTTAAATTGCTTTTCATTTAAATATTAGAAAATCATAATTAAAGATTATTGATTTGAAAAATCCAATGACTTATAAAAAATAAGGAGTATATATAATGGAGAAAATCACTCAATTTGACGATGTATTAAAAGGAAGAAGATCAGTAAAAGTATTTGATACAGAACATAAAATCAGCCATGAAGAAATGGATGATATCATTCAAAAAGCAACCAAAGCACCATCTTCAGTGAATATGCAACCATGGAGATTAATAGTTGTAGATTCTGATGAAGGTAAGGAGAAAATATTACCATCTTTCGGTAAGAATTCGAGACAAGTCAATACTTCTTCAGCTATGATAATCATATTTGGAGACTTGAAAAATTATGAAAAAGCTGAACAGATATACGGTGACGCAGTAAGCAAGAATCATATGACAGAAGAAATTAAAGATAAGATGTTAAGTTGGGTATTGCCTCATTATAAAGGATTATCTAGAGAAGGTATGAAAGATATCGTTAATATTGATAGTAGTTTAATGGCAATGCAATTAATGCTTGTGGCTAAATCGCATGGCTACGATACTAATGCTATAGGCGGATTTGATAAAGCTAATATTGCAAATGTGTTAGGGATAGATAGCGATCGATTTGTACCAGTTGTAGCAATTGCTATAGGTAAAGGTGCACAAGAAGCCCATGAATCAGCACGTTTACCACTTGATGATGTAAGACAGTATCTTTAATTAACATATGAATCATCTTTGCATTATATCAATGAGTTAAGAATATTTTGTTACAAAATTTTTATAAGACTTTAAAAATGCATAAATTTCGTTCATACTAATTAAGATAAGGCAAAAGGAGTCTATAAAATGAGTAAGAAGCAGAAATTAATCAGAATTATTATTATATTAATTATTTCATTAGTGATTGCGTTTGCGTTTTTCTTCGCGCTTAAATCATATCAAGGTCACAAAAATATTGAAATGGTTGATAGTTATTTAAAAGAACACCATTTAAAAGATAAAGTTAAAAAACAAGAAACTCTTTATAGCGCTAAAAAGGGTGTTTATTATAAGGAAGTTATTTTTAAAGATGAACCTAAAATAACTTATGTCATTCAACCTATTAGTACTAGAAAAGGTGTTTTTGCCGAAGGTTTTGATACTGAAACTAAGAAAAGTATAAAAAGTGCTAAGCATAATTACTTTAATAAAAACTATAAACCTTCAAAATAATTGCAATAAGATGAGTTACCAAGTTGAAAAACATTTGGTAACTTTTTTATTTTGGGTATCAGTTAAAATTAAAGAATAGAAATGAAGAACCTTTAAAAATAAACATAGTAAACTACTCTTGATTCATAAAAGTTAAAACATTTCAATACAATTATTTATATTTGTTATATAAATAATTATAGCTATTTTTAACTTATCTGATATAATTAAGTGATGTCAGATGAAGGGGAGTTTGCAATATGGCTCTGTTTAAGAGAAAAATCAGTCTACCTGTGCAAGTATTAATTGCATTGGTTCTAGGTGTTGTCGTTGGACTTATATTATATGGAAATGAAGAAGCGGCTAACTACATAAAGCCATTTGGAGACATCTTTTTAAACTTAATTAAAATGATTGTTATTCCAGTTGTATTCTGTTCTTTAGCACTATCTATTTCGAACGTTGGGGAATCGAAAACTGTAGGTCGCTACGGATGGAAAACAATATTATACTTTGAAATTATAACAACAATCGCTATTGGTCTTGGATTAATTTTCGGAAACCTATTTAAACCAGGTTCTGGATTAGATCCATCAAAATTACCAAAGGGCGATATTTCTAAATATCAAACATCTGCACATGCTGCAGAACAAACTACATATGGTAATCATTTTATTGATACTATAGTAAACATTGTACCAACAAACTTTTTTGAAGCTTTAAACAAAGGTGAATTATTACCTATTATCTTTTTTGCTGTATTTTTCGGTTTAGGTTTAGCTGCCGTTGGCGAAAAAGCAGAACCAGTAAAATCTTTCTTAAGTGGAACTTTAGAAGCAGTTTTCTGGATGATTAATAAAATATTAAAATTAGCACCACTTGGTGTCTTTGCATTTATTTGTACAACAATCATTACATTCGGAGCATCAGCGTTACTTCCTTTACTAAAACTAGTATTAGTTGTAATTTTCGCAATGGTATTCTTTATAGTTGTAGTATTAGGAATTGTAGCTAGAATGTGTGGCATTAGTATTTTCTCTATTATGAAAATACTAAAAAGCGAAATACTTTTGGCTTTCTCAACTTCAAGTTCAGAAGCAGTATTACCAGTAATGATGAAAAAGATGGAAAGATTCGGTTCGCCGAAAGATATTACATCGTTTGTTATACCAATTGGTTATACATTTAACTTAGATGGATCAGCTTTATATCAATCTATCGCTGCATTATTCGTAGCACAAATGTATGGCATGCATTTAACATTAACTGAACAATTAGTTTTAATGTTAACGTTAATGCTTACATCAAAAGGTATGGCAGCAGTTCCAGGTACTTCAATCGTTGTGTTATTAACAACATTAGGTGCAATGGGATTACCAGCTCAAGGACTTGCTTTAATTATAGGGGTTGACCGTTTATTAGACATGGTACGTACAGTAGTTAACGTTATGGGTAACGCTTTATCTACAGTTGTCATTGCTAAATGGGAAAACGTTTATGATAAAAAACAAGGTCAAGAGTACTTAAAAACATTATAAAATAATAAATCTGACATTTTAGAGCCCCTTATCGCTTTAGCGATTAGGGGCTCTTATGCATTAGCAAAGCTAAGGCGAACCAAGAAGAAAATCGCTTTAGCGATTAGGGGCTCTTATGCATTTAAAGAAATACTTTTTCTTTAGAAATTAGTATTTCTTACACATGAGTTCACCTCATGTGTTCCATTAATAAACACCATAGATTAAAAGTGACTAATTAATTCAGGAGAGTAACTATATATCCTTTAAGCAGTAGCGAAAGCTACTGTGACCCTTAAAAGTACTTCCATTTTAATGGTTAGAGGCAGTGGTTGATAGATTATAACTTAACATATTCGTTCGTATAACATAAAAAAGAAGCAAGTCATTATCGACTTGCTTCTTTTAAAATTACATATGCATATCGCCCATATCATGGATTTGAGTCATTAATCCATGTGGTACATCATCATGATCTACTTTTTTAACACTAGCAATTTTGCCAGATTTTTCATTTTTAGTAATTCTTACGAAATCCTCTTTTTTAACAGATACATCAGCATCTGATGGAAGTTTAACGTTCTTTTCGATTTTTTCGTCTTTTTCACTAATCATTTTATCAATTGTTGTACCATTCTTCATTACGCCATAATATGTTTCTTTTTTACCGCCTGCCATCATAGCAATAACTAAAACAATACATATAATGACCATGATTGCAATAAGGCTATAAGCGAGTCCTTTTTTACCTTTCATTTAGCAAAATCTCCTTTGATATTGTTTATCTATCTACTATTTTATTTATACAGAAAAATAGAGTGATTTGCAATTAAATTTAAAATATAAGTGGATATTATAATTTGAAATTTTCATCAAATATACGAATTTGTATCACATCAAAAAATCCCAACTTATTTAAGTTGAGATTAATCATTCATTTATAACTCAATTGTGAAGGGTGTGTCTAAATCTTTGTCGTTCATCAATTTAATTGATTTAGGATTTACTTTTAATACACATAATTCAGGGTCTTTACTAGAATCGAAAAATGATTTATCTTGAGTTTCCCATAACCAGTCAATTGTTTTTTCATCTTTAACAACTTCAATAGTTGCATCGATTTCAACAAAACTATTGTTAGTCGTTTCGTTATAGCCTAATAAAATATAAGCATAAGGATTGTCTTCAATTTCTTCAACCTTTATAGAATTAATATTTGTCTTAGTATATAGTGTCAATTCATCATTATAGAATACCATATATCTACTATTAGGTTTATTATTATAAGCGGTTGATAATACACCCACTTTTGAATGGTCTAATACATTTTCAATTGCTTCAGTTGCTTTTTGATTATCCAATCCTATCATCTCCTTAATACTAAATATATCCTTAATCAGAGATTGTTAAACTTATGACAACATCATTCTACAATCGATGGCTAAATAGGTTTGAAACATACATATTTTACTTCATCATGTTTGAGAACAACATTAACATCTTGATTATCATTTTCTTGAATAAATAGTTCTGTTTTTGGATGATTGCATTGATCCAATTGATTAATAATATCTTTATCAAGAAATAGTTGTTCTTTAGTTTGTGGTAATAAATTATCTATTGTCCCATGCTCACTATTCAAAGTTTGAACTATTGTCAATGAATGTGATTTCAATGTGTTTTTGAAAATAAATTTTTGTTGACTATCAGATAAATAACGATCGTTTATTTTATTAAATAATATGAAGTGATAATTGCCATCTTTACGACTCATAATGTAGTTATTACAAATTTGTAATTCTTCATTTACAAAAGGGTGAGTCATTTTATAAATGTGAATTAGAGGTAATGCATTACCGAATTCATTAAATAATGACAAGTACTTCGTTTCGTCTGCAATGAGTTGGTAACTAATACCACCACCATAGCGTAGTAAAGCAATGATATGACAAACTAAATCAGCTAGTTGTAAAGGATTAGAACTATTGCTAGCATATTTGAAACATTTCAAAGATAAATAATCATACACAAAATGAGTGGAGTCTATGCCTGAATCTAAAATGAACTGCTTATAATTTTCAAAATGTGTCGTCGAATGATTATATGTTCTTCTTTTATTAATTAAAGATAATTTCGTTTCAATATTTTCTATATCAATTAAATAGTAATCAAAATTAAGTCTTTTTAAAGTATCGTATGTTTTTTCTACAGTCTGATTTTGACGTAATAGGCCGTCTACAGTCATACCATATTGGATATCTTTATTTTTATTTTTAATTTTTAAATGACAAAGATGTATATCTTGTGTAGACATTTTAGACGAATCAAAAATAAGCATTAATTTTACGACTTTTTTATTTAATTTATAGTCATTATGTCCTTGTAAAAACTTCAAAATAAATTGATTAACTACATTAAATTGATTTGTAGATTTAATTTTTATTGCTAAACCAATATGTCTCTCAAATAATTTATCAAGGCATCTATGTAACAAATGATAGTTAATTTGATTAGAAGTTACGTCGCTAACATTTTCAATAAGAATGACTGGTTCAGGTAAAAATGAAAAATCAATATCAAAATACTCATTGAACGTAAAATGAAATAATTCATTAAAATTATCAAGTCTAATAAATGCTTTTGAGGGTTTGGAATAATCTTTAGGATCAAAGTTATCTATATTGATTTCAGTAATCTCTGTAGCTAATTGATTATTAAAATCAAAATGATTAATTAATGGTATAAAAGGTGAATAATCCTTATCTTCTATATTTAAATGAGGCAAAGCATCCATTTTGACTATATAAGAGCGATACTGTTTTGGGCTAAAATTCAAATAGTTTTTAAACTGATTTGTAAAATTAGTATGGCTACTAAACCCAGATTCTTCTGATATAGTGTTAATTGATAAATTAGTAGTCATTAATAGTTTAATAGCATGACGAATTTTCAAACTTGTATAGTAATCTTTAAAATTCATATTTAAATAACGTATAAATAAATTTGAACAATAAGATTCTGAAATACTACTATTTATAGCGACATCTTTTAAAGAAATAGTTTGAGTTATTCTATCTTGAAGAAAAAGTAAACACTCTGAAAACAAAGTATTACTAATTGACATATTGGGGATATAATCAACATCGTATTTTATAACTGCTTCTTTATACAAGGTCTGAATTACTTTGGAACAAAGTTGATGATCAACCGTTTGGTCCTCTGAATATTGTTGTATAGTTTGTAGAATAAGCGTTTTGATATAACCACTAGATTGTAATAAATGTCTATCGAAATAGCACTGGAAAAAGTCGTCATCTTCTACATAAAAATAAAAGATCGGAATCGTTAATTGTACTATATTATGAGCATTTTCAACTTCAAATATGTCACCATGATTAATTATAGCAATGTGTGCATCTAAATCTTTAACTTCTCCGTTGATTTTAATGTTCAAGTCATTAGTTAATGAAAATAAGATGATGACTTTATTAATATTACGAAATGGCTTGGTGCTGTACTGATGAAAAAGGTTTAGGTTACATGTCATATGATATTACGAAGCTCCTCTATGTTTGTTTTGAAAATCTAAAAAAATCATCACTTATAAATTGTTTGCATTGAATAGTTTTTATGATATTCAATGTCTGTGGCATTTAATACGCGATTAAATAATAATTGATATTATAATAGATTCGCCTTCAAATAGTAATAGTTAAAAATAAAGTTCATAGTAAAAATTTTGTGAAAACGTAGCCATTTTTGTATTGTTTGCAACATAAAAGGAGTTTTAGAAATATAGTATTGTATATTTGGAAATTTTCAATAGCGTGTAATCTCATTTTTTAGTACATAATAAATATAGATTCCAATCCAAAAGAAATTTTAAAAAACTTAAATTGATTAAGGGTTGTAATCTATGGTATTAAATGTACGTTATATACACAACTTAGATATAACAACAAAAAGAGAGAGACAACATAGAATCACATATACCATATTTAGTGAATAAAAATTGATTAACTTAACATTAGTATAAACAACAAGGATTATATTCATACTTTAAATATTTTTACTAACACATTAGCAACTAGTAATTAGACATCATGAAACAATGTTGAATATATGAAGCAATGACAACAAGAATCAACAACATATTTCATATTTGGTAGAAATATTTAAACGACATCCAATGAATAACCATCTTCTGAAAATTAAAGTATGATGAAACATCAATATTTAAGTAGCGATTTTTAAAAACATTAATTTGAAATACTCCCCCCGAAGTACTAACAAATTAAATGAAGCATGACAATTCGTTTCACTGGATGTAAAAATAAGTCCTTTATATTGTTTATAATTATTTAGTGATACAACTTAGAATTAATCTTTCTTCAGACATTTATAATAATGTACATTTAATGAGTCAATAAAGGTTTATTACCTTTACTTACAAAAAAGACAAACCACTTATAAAAGAGTGGTTTGTCTTTTTTATGCTTTTAATACTGTGCTATCTTTTAAATATTGAACATCATATTGATACGCTAACGATCTTAAAAATGATAATAAATCTTCTATTGGAATATCTTGATGTTTAAATTGATGTTTTAATTTTGTAGCAGTTTCCTTTTCCTCTTCTGTAGCTAACTTTTTGAAATATCCCCACATATGATCGTAGGCATTCATAACACTTCCTTGACTAGGGGGCATTTGAATTGCTTCTTTTACTATTAGATTAATTTCATTATATGAGGGATTATGTTTAAGTCTTTCACGTATAGCATTGTAATGACTTTGACTATGGAGTAATACACGATATTTCTCTTCGCGCCATAACTTTTCAATATATCCACGTTCTTTCAATAAACTAACTCCTTTCATTTTTAATTATTTATATTCTTATACCCATTTGAAGAGTAAATTAATATAAGTTAATTAACTGTCATGACAACGATTAAATTTAAAACTTTATTGAATGAGGTTGATTTAATTATTGCAACCGTTTACAATAAAGTTAGTAATTTTGGAACTGGTTCCAAAAAATTGGGAGGGTTTATACAAATGAACTATAAACAATCAGCAGAAGATATATTAACTGCAATAGGTGGAGAAGAGAATTTAGATTCAATGGCGCATTGTGCGACGAGACTTAGATTAATATTAAATGATGAAAGTAAAGTAGATGAAGACGCATTATCTAAAATGGATGTCGTTAAAGGAACATTCTCAACTGGTGGTCAATACCAAATTATTATTGGGTCAGGGACTGTAAATAAAGTATTTAACGAAATGGAGAATATTACTGGTAAAGAAGCGTCTACAACTTCTGAAGTAAAAGAGAAGTCAACTAAATATATGAATCCATTACAACGCTTTGTGAAAATGTTATCTGATATCTTTGTTCCGATTATTCCAGCAATCGTTGCCGGTGGTTTGTTGATGGGTCTAAACAATTTATTAACTGCTAAGGACTTATTTTATGATGGCAAATCTTTGATTGAAGTCCATGATCAATTTGCTGGATTAGCAGAGATGATTAATATTTTTGCCAATGCACCATTTACATTATTGCCGATTTTAATTGGATTTAGTGCAGCAAAACGATTTGGCGGTAATGCATACTTAGGCGCAGCACTTGGTATGATATTAGTACATCCAAGTTTGATGAGTGCCTATGATTTTCCGAAAGCAGTAGAAGCGGGTAAATCAATTCCATATTGGGATGTATTTGGATTACATATTAATCAAGTAGGTTACCAAGGACAAGTTTTACCTATGTTAGTGGCAGCTTATATATTAGCTACTATTGAGAAATGGCTTCGCAAAGTCATACCAACAGTATTAGATAATTTAGTAACACCACTATTATCAATCTTTGTAACAGCATTTATTACATTCTTATTTGTTGGTCCTATTACAAGACAATTAGGATACTGGTTATCAGATGGCTTAACATGGCTTTACGAATTTGGTGGTGCAATAGGCGGATTAATCTTTGGTTTATTATATGCACCAATCGTTATCACTGGTATGCATCATAGTTTCATTGCAGTAGAAACAACATTAATTGCTGATCAGGCTAAAACTGGTGGTTCATTTATCTTCCCAATTGCTACCATGTCAAATATCGCTCAGGGTGGTGCAGCGTTAGCGTCATTCTTTATTATTAAAAATAATAAAAAATTAAAAGGTGTTGCATCAGCTGCAGGTATTTCAGCAGTTTTAGGTATTACGGAACCAGCGATGTTCGGTGTAAATCTTAAATTAAGATACCCATTCATAGGTGCTATTATTGGATCAGGTCTTGGTGCAGCGTATATTTCATTCTTTAAAGTTAAAGCAATAGCTTTAGGTACAGCAGGTATACCTGGATTTATATCAATCAATCCAAACCATGGTGGGTGGCTACATTACCTCATAGGAATGGTAATAGCATTTGTCGTTTCAGTTCTTGTGACATTTGTTCTATCTAAAAGAAATAAATATAAAGAAGTTCAATAAAGTAGGTTATAAAAAAGACAACTCGTTAATTTACTTTGATGATATCTATTAAATTATACAGAAGGCCTTATTCTTTAAAAGTATTATAATGTAAAATTACACACAAAATACGTAGTATTTATGGCGAGACTCCCGAGGGAACAGTACTAGTTGAAGACACTAGAAATACTCACAGATTTATCTGTGCCGTATTTCTGGCTGAAACTGTACCATGGGAAGGGAGCCAACACAGAGAAACTGATTAAATCAGTTTCTACAAGCAAAGCAAGTTGGGCAAAGAGAGCCATACAATACGAAGTATTGGGTATTGGGTATAAAGAAAGCACTAAGATGATTAAAATAAATCGTCTTAGTGCTATTATTTTGGGATTTATGTCCCAAGTGATTTTTTTAATTTTGTTATAGCTATAGCTTTTGTTTTCGCCATAAATAAACACTGACGATTGCAACAAGAATAAGAGAAATAACGACAACGATAATCCAAGAAATATAACTATGATCACTTAGTGGTAATGGTACATTCATTCCAAAGAAACTAAATACCAGTGTAGGTAGGGTTAATAATACAGTAAACATAGTTAATGTTTTCATAATCGTATTCATATCATTAGATAATAATGATGCATAAGAAGTTGTAATACTTTCTAAGATACGTTGATGTAGTTCGGTTGTTTCAATTGCTTGGTTATTTTCGATAATTAAATCTTCTAGTAACTCTTCATCATCTTCAAAACGTTTAATAGCAGGTAGACGGAATAACTTTTTAATTATTGTATCGTTACCTTTCAAAGCCGCTAAGAAGTATACCAAACTTTTCTCAACTTCCATTAGTTTGAAAAGTTGCTTATTAGTAATATTATTTTTCAATTCTCTTTCGATACGAATACGTGATTTATTCAGTAATCTTAAATTTCTATTATAATGATTCGCAATCGTTGTTAAGATTTCTAGTGCAAAGCGACTATGAAACTTCAGATTAATATTGTCTTGTCTAGAGAAGTTCTCTAAAAATTCATTTTCAGCGTCACAAATAGTCATTACGATACCATTACCAATGACTATGCCTAATGGAATAGTAATAAAGGATAGGACACTGCGATTTGTTGAATTAACTAGAGGTAAGTCGATAATAATCAGTGAGTATCCAGTATCTTCGTCATACTCAATACGAGCACTTTCTTCTGAGTCGAGTGGATCTCGAATAAAGTCTTCTGGTAAATTATAATATTCCATTAAATGTTCTATTTCTTCTCTATCAGGTTCAACTACATTAATCCACAATGCTTGTTGATCAAGAGTCGTTTCGATAATTTCATTATTAATTTGATTTGAATGTTTATATGCAGTGATCATTTGTAAAAGTCCTTTCACAAGCTTTTTAACTTCAAACGCATCACAATATTTTACGAGCAATGTGTTTAACGAGACTGATTGTATTTTTGTTCTGCCATAATTCGTAACGGACCATAATAAATAATTTTGAAAATATGAGTGACAAGGTCATCAACAGAAATACGATTAGAATCTAATACCCAATATCTGATAATTGAGATTGTGGCACCTGACACATAACTATGAAAATACATTTCTGGTATGCCTTCAATTTCATTATTAATACTGATCTGATTCTTCATATTATATTGTATCAGGTCGCTTATTTTTTCTTCTAAACGACTTTTTCGTTCCAAATTAAGAATCGTATTATAAAAGTCTAGATTATCATATACATGTTGAATGATGTTTCGCAATACTTTATCTATAAATAGTGTCGAAATCATTTCAACATTTTCACCTTCAATTTCTGAAAAGGTGGTGAATTTAGATATTTGAGCAATACATTCGTCTTCCATATCGGTTAATAATAAATATTTATCTTCATAATGTAAATAGAATGTACCTCGATTTATATCAGCTTTATCTGCAATGTCTTGCACTGTAATATTTTCAATATTTTGTTCCTTTAATAATTGTATAAAGGCATGCTTTATTGCTGATTTTGTTTTACGGACACGTCGATCTTCCTTCAAAAATGTAAAACCTCCCATAATTAATAGACAATATACACCAAAGTGTTCAATAAAAGACGTTTTTCTATTAATTGATTGTTGTTTATTTATTTAAACTCATTATAATTGTAAAAGTGATAAATGTTCAACAAATTGTTGAATTGTTTCAAGGGAGGAAAAAAAGTTATGAATATATTTAAAAGTAAATTATTATGGTTGACGCCTATAGCAATCATTTTAATATTAATGATTTTCGCGGTTGCATTTTACCCAGCGTTTAATCCTAAACCAAAAGATATGCCAATTGCTATCGTAAATCACGATGAAGGTACTTCTATTCAAGGTAAGAAAACAAATATTGGTGATAAATTAGAAGATAAACTATTAGATAGCGATTCTGACGCTGTTAAATAGGTTAAAGTAGACAGTGAAAAAGACGCTAAAAAAGGTATGGAAAAAGAGAAATATTATGGGGCTGCAATTTTTGAAAAAGACTTTTCAAAAAATGCTATGAGTAAAACTCAAAAAGTCGTAATGGATAGTAAAAAATCTGAAATGCAAGATAAAGTAAAATCAGGTGAAATTCCAGCTCAACAAGCACAACAAATGGCTAAAAAAATGGGCAACCAAAAAGTTGACGTTAAAAAAGCACAATTTAAAACAATTGTAAGTGAAGGAACAAGTTTACAAGGTTCTCAAATGGCTAGTAGCGTATTGTCAGGTATGGGTGACAATATTAATAATCAAATTACAAAACAAAGTCTTCAAACATTAGAAAAACAAAATGTTAAAGTTGATGCAAAAGATATTAACGCTGTAACTAATCCAGTTAAAATCAATAACGATAAAATTAATGAAGTTAAAGATCACCAAGGTGGCGGTAATGCATCATTCTTAATGTTCATGCCAGTTTGGATGGGTTCTATTGTTGCATCAATCTTATTATTCTTTGCATTTAGAACTAGTAATAACGTTAAAATTGCACATCGTTTAATTGCGTCTGTAGCACAAATGATATTTACAGCTATTACAGCATTTGCTGGTAGTTTCGCATATGTATATTTCATGAAAGGTGCGTTAGATTTCCATTTTGATCATCCAAATAGAGTTTCTATATTTGTAGCATTAGCTATTATGGGATTCGTTGGATTAATTCTTGGAACAATGACATGGTTAGGTATGAAATCAGTACCAATCTTCTTCATTGCAATGTTCTTTAGTATGCAATTAGTAATGTTACCAAAACAAATGCTACCTGAGTTCTATCAAAAATATATTTATGATTGGAACCCATTTGCACATTACTCAACAAGCTTAAAAGAAATTATCTATATGAATCATCATCTAGAGTTAAATACAACAATGTGGATGCTTATTGGATTCATGATTTTCGGAGTAGTATCAAGCTTATTAGCAGCAGCTCTTAGAAAACATAGTAACAAACGTACTGAAATTCCAGCATAATATAGCATGATAAATTTCAATAACTGTCGATAAGATATATGTCTTATCGGCAGTTTTTTTGTGTAAATAAATGTTAATAAAACATGTATTCGTTACTCAGTAATGTATATATTGAATCAAAGAAAAAGGCAATTTCTATATTTTTCAATAGAAATTGCTTTTTATCCTTTGTCTCAAAACTTAATGTCTCAGACACTTCAATTTTGAATACGATTAAAGTGCTGTGTAACCACCGTCAACAGTAATAACTGAACCAGTAACGAATGATGATGCATCTGAAGCTAAGTATAGTGCTGCACCTTGTAATTCTTCTGGTACACCTGGACGATTCATAGGAGTCATATTCATCCAAGTATCAATCATATCTCCGCCTTTAGCGAAATAATCTTTAGTTAATTCTGTTTTCATATATCCTGGTGCAATTGTATTTACACGAATATTATGTTTAGCCCATTCATTTGCTAAACTTTTAGTAAGCATAATTACAGCTGCTTTAGAAGTATTATATGCTGCTTGTGGTTGTGGTGTGTTTACAATAACACCTGACATTGAAGATGTATTAACAATAACACCACTCTTTTGTTCACGGAAGACTTCACCAACAGCATTTGTAACTAGTACCATACTGTTTAAGTTAACATCCATTGTTTTTTTCCAACGTTCATATGGCATATCTTCAAAATCAACATGTTCATTAATACCTGCATTATTGAACAAGATATCAATATGACCAAATGTATCCATTGTTTCTTTTACCATGTCGTTTACTTGATCAACATTTGTTACATCTACTTTGCATGCAATGGCTTTATTTCCTGTTTCTTCTTCAAATTCTTTAGCAGTTTGTTGTCCAACTTCTAAATTCATATCTGCAATTACAAGATTAGCACCTGCTTCAGCTAAAGCTTTTCCCATAGATTTACCTAAACCAGAAGCTCCTCCTGTTACGATAGCTACTTTATTTTCTAATTTGAATTTATCTAATACTGACATTTAATCCATCTCCTTATGTTTATGTATGTATCCATTTTAAAATAAGATATATGAAATTCCTAGTGCAAACGCTTACTTTTATAAATTTTTATTTTCATATTACATTTTTTAAATAATAAGTTCACCATAGAAACATAAATGAATGCTCATTTGTATTCAACTACTACTTAAAAACACTATTTGATTAGTGTCTTCATATAATTACTACTCTTGAAATTTATATAAAATAAAACAACCTGGGACAATTAATGTCTCAGGCTATAATTTTAAATTCATTCATCTTCATTTTTATTATATGTAGCTTTAGCTAATTCTATAAACATATGTGCAGCTTTAGACAAGTGATTAAATTTATCACTTTTATATGCCACTACAACTTGATTAAAATAGCTAGGGTTCTCTAATTTAATACTTAACCCTTCAAAATGTTTACTACTGTTTTTAACGCTTTCTGGTACATAAGTAATCCCTAAGCCTTCATTTACCAATCTTAAAGCATTATCAATGCTGATCGTTTCCATCGCAATATTGGGTTCAAGCTCATTGTCTTCTAATATTTGATTAGTGATTTTACGCAAAGCCATATTCGGTTTTAACAATATAAAATTATCATTTACTAGTTCTTGATGAATTTCAAAAATTGATTTGTTTTTGTAATTATCATTTGTAATTAATGAATGATTGGATGGAATCATCAAATATATGGGTTCTTTAGATAGAGTTTCAAACTGGAATACACCTTGATAAAAAGGCAAAATCGTAATTGCTATATCAATCTTATTATCAATAAGTAATTGCTCAATTCGATGAGCTGATTCTTCTATTAACTTTAATTCGATACCTGGATATTCTTTTATAAATTCTGGCAATATCTTATATAATGCATGGGCTGCTAGTATAGGATTAATTCCTATGACTAAACGACCTTTTTTTAATCCAGAAATCATTTGTAATTCCGATTTCATTTCATCATACGTATATTTAATTTGATTCATATATTCTATATAACGTTCCCCAGCGTACGTTAAAGTAATTGGATTTTTCTCTCTATTTAATAACTCTGTGCCTAAGTCAGTTTCTAATTCCTTAATAAACTTACTTAAATACGGCTGTGAAATGTATAAATATTTTGCTGCTTGGGAAATACTACCAAATCTATTGATTTCCTCTAAATATTTACTTGATCTTGTGTTTATCATTTAGACACTCTTTCCTCTATATAACCTTTTAGTTATAGTTTTTATACCTAAAACAATCTTTTACAAAACCTAATTTTGGGTTGATAATATTAATTGTCATCAAATAGACAAAAATTAAACTTGAAATTCTACTTTAAGGGAGGGCCAATATGGAAATAATCGGTACAATTGGTATTATTATCGGGATATTATTCATTATCTATTTCTCAATGAATGGATATTCTATTTTAATAGTAGGTCCAATTGCTTCAATTATTGTTATTTTAACAAACGGTTTACCTTTCTTTAATTCCTTAATTGGAACTAAAGAATCATATATTACTGGATTGGCTCAATTTATTATTAGTTTCTTTGGCGTGTTCTTACTTGGTTCATTACTTGCAAAATACATGGATCAAAGTGGTGCAGCACATTCTATCGCCTCTAAAATAATTAGTAAAATTGGTACTAGCAATCCATATTCTATATTAGTTTCTATATTTTTAATCACTGCAATTTTAACATACGGAGGCATTAGCTTATTCGTGGTTGTCTTCGTTATCGTGCCTTTAGCAAAACCTTTATTCAAACAATTGAATATTGCATGGAATTTGATTTGTATTCCTATCATGTTAGGCTTAGGAACATTTACTATGACAATGTTACCAGGTACACCTTCAGTACAAAATGTTGTACCAACTAAATATTTGGGTACAACATTAACAGCAGCACCTTTATTAGGAATCATTGGAACAATCGTTGCCATAGTATTTGGTTTATGGTACATGAAACATGCATTAAATAAAAGTCTTGCAAAAGGTGAAACTTTTGATGATTTTAATACGAGTAATTTAGATTTAGAAAATGAAGAAAAATCTACACCTAATTTTTATCTAAGTATTTTACCTATCGTTGTGTTAATTATTATCAATATTATTGGTAGTATATTAAAAATTGATAACGTTATTCTTATTAGTTTAGCTATTTCAATTATTTTATCTGCCATTTTATTCCATAAACACATCAATATCCATAGAGAAGTTATTAACGAAGGTGCTGGTAGTTCAGTAACACCAATGTTCTTAACTGCTTCTGCAATTGCATTTGGTACAGTAGTTACTTTAGCACCAGGATTTTCAAGTATTAAATCTTTAATATTAAATATACCAGGAAATCCATTAATAAGTTTATCTGTAGCTTCTGCGTTATTCGGTATTATAACAGGTTCTGCTTCAGGTTCACTAGGTATTGTCATGCAAGCATTTGGTAAACAGTATGTTGATATGGGTATTGACCCTGATACAATTCACAGAGTTGCAGTAATGTCTTCATCTGTATTTACTGTTATGCCACATACTGGTGTTGTATTAACACTATTCGCATTGACAGGTTTAAATCACAAAAATGGCTTTAAATATTTATTTATTACTAATACGGGTGCCAATTTATTAGCGCTTATTGTTGTAATCATCGCATCCGCATTTATATAAACATTTTAGGAGGAATTTAATATGACTAGAAACGTAATTGTAACAGGTTCAGGACAAGGAATTGGCTACGCAATCGCACAAGGATTTGATAAACAAGGCGATCGTGTATTTATCTTTGATATGAGTAAAGATGCAGCTGAAAAAGCAGCAGACTCATTAGAAAATGGTGTAGCTTATCAAGTTGACGTAACAGATGAAGAAGTTATTAAATCTGCTATCTCTGACATTAGAAGTAAATATGGTGAAATTGATGTATTAGTTAATAACGCAGGTATCCAATTTATTTCTAAAGTTGAAGACTTCCCATTAGAAAAATGGAACCAAGTATTAGGTGTTATTCAAACAGGTACATTCTTAATGACAAAACATACAATCCCAAGTATGAAACAACAAGAAAAAGGACGTATCATCACTATTTCTTCAGCACATGGTGAAATGGCAGACCCATTCAAATCTGCATATGTAGCTTCAAAATTTGCTCAAATCGGATTTGCTAAAACTGTAGCACTAGAAACTGTTAAATTTGGTATTACATCAAATGCAGTTTTACCAGGACCAGTTCGTACTAAATTAATTGAAAATCAACTTGCTAACTTAGCAGAACAAGATAATTCAACAGAACAAGAAGCTACGTAAAAATATATCACTGGTAAAATGCCAATGAATCGTTTATTAGAACCACATGAAATTGCTGATACTGTTCTATTCTTAGCTTCTGATGGTGCTTCAGCTATTACTGGTGAAACTATTAGTGTATCTGGTGGATCTAACGCATAATTCATTATTTCAAAATCTATAGAAAGAAGGAATAAATATGAGTAATTTAAAAGAACAATTAATTGGAACATGGGCATTAGTTAACTATCAAGATGAAGATGAAAATGGTAATATCTTCTATCCTTTAGGTAAAGACGCAACTGGTTTTATTATGTATAATCCAGATGGTTATATGTCAGCTCAATTAATGCAACAAGGTAGATCTGCTTATGCTTCTGGTGACTTACACACTGGTACAAAAGATGAAATGGCAGAAGCTGCACATGGTTATGTTGCTTACTCAGGTAAATATGAATTAGATGAAGAAAATTCAACAGTTTATCACACTATGGAAGTAAGTATGAACCCAACTTGGTTAGGCGATACACAACCACGTTTATTCGAACTTGAAGGTGACACTTTAAGCATTGTTAATGGTAATGTGCCAAACCAAAAATTAGTTTGGAAACGTGTTAATCACTAATTAAATATTGTAATTTTTAAAAGGTCTAAGACATTATGTTATCAGACTAATAAAGAAGGTAATTTCTATTACAAATGATATAGAGATTACCTTCTTTATATTTAAAAAAAGCGATAAATAATCAGAAAATTAGAACTTTAATATATCGGTTGTAATTTTTTAAAACCGTGTTAATATATTCATTAGATATCTAACTAAATGAGGTGAAGCGATGGAAGTGACATATCAATTTCTATTAAGAAGCTTAGCACATGAGATGAAGAATTATGCAGATCGACGATTAGATGATTTTGGAATTACACAAGAACAAAGTCATACATTAGGATATATATATCGTTATCAAGAAAAAGGTATATCACAAAAAGAATTAATGGAATTCTTTGGTAGAAAAGGTTCAACGGTCAGCAGTATAATAAAAAATCTGGAAGCAAATCATTTAGTTTTTAGGAAAGTTAATCCAGAAGATACACGTAGTAAAATTTTGAAACTAACGGACGAAGGTCTAGAATTAGTAGAATCTTTTACTAAAGTATTTGATGAAATTGAAGAAAGATTACTATTAAATATCTCAGATGAAGATCAACTGAAATTTAAAGAAATTATAGAACAAATGATGAAAAACTTGAAATAATGCGTGGTTATTATTTAGAGTAATAGCCACTATATTTTTCGATATATAGTTAGAAATCTAACTATTAGCCATCTAATTAAAAGGGAGTAAGAATAATGAAAGACGAACAATTGTATTTTTTTGAAAAAGCACCAATATTTAAAGCAATGATGCATTTCTCATTACCAATGATGATAGGAAGTTTATTAAGTGTAATTTATGGGATTTTAAATGTATATTTCATAGGATTTTTAGATGATAGCCATATGATTTCAGCAATATCACTAACATTACCAATATTTGCTGCATTAATGGGATTCGGTAATCTATTTGGTGTAGGTGGTGGAACTTATATTTCACGATTATTAGGAGCCAAAGATTACAGTAAAAGTAAATACGTTAGTAGCTTTTCAATGTATGGAGGCTTATTACTTGGCGTCATTATTGCATTAGTGACATTACCGTTTACTGATCAAATTGCACAAGTTTTAGGAGCACACGGTGAAACAATCAAATTTACAAGTGATTATTTAAGAATTATGTTCTTAAGTTCCCCATTTGTTATTTTATTCTTTATTTTAGAACAATTTGCACGTGCAGTAGGAGCACCAATAGTTTCTATGGTAGGAATGTTAGCAAGTGTTGTATTAAATATGATTTTAGATCCGATTTTAATTTTCGGTTTTGATTTAAATGTAGTTGGTGCTGCTTTAGGTACTGCAATTTCAAATTTAGTAGCTGCAATATTCTTTATTCTTTATTTTATGAAAAAAATTGAATCACTTTCTGTAAATGTTAAATTTGCTAAACCAAATAAAGAAATGATGGCAGAAATTTTCAAAATTGGTATTCCAGCTTTCTTAATGGTTGTACTTATGGGTGTAACTGGATTAGTATTGAATTTGTTTTTAGCTAATTATGGTAACTATGCTATTGCCAGTTATGGTATTCAATTTAGATTAGTACAATTTCCAGAACTAATTATTATGGGATTAAGTGAAGGCGTTGTACCTTTGATTGCTTATAATTTTGTTGCTAATAAATCAAGAATGAAAGATACGGTTAAAGCTGTTATCATTTCTATCTCTGCGATTTTTGCAGTAAGTATGATTATAGTATTTGTGTTTGGTCACCAAATCATTCAATTATTTAGTACAGATTCACACATTGTTGATCTTGCTACATTCATGTTACAAGTGACAATGACATCATTATTATTAAATGGTATTGGTTTCTTATTCACTGGTATGTTACAAGCGACTGGACAAGGTCGCGGTGCAACAATTATGGCTATTTTACAAGGTACAGTTATCATTCCAGTATTATTTGTCATGAATAGTTTGTTTGGTTTAACAGGGGTAGTATGGTCACTATTAATCGCAGAAACATTATGTGCTTTAGCAGCGATGTTAATCGTTTACTTATTAAGAAATAAATTAACAGTTGATAAAGAAGCTTTATTAGAAGAATAATTGTAAATAAAGGGACAATCATTATTATTAAAATGATGGTTGTCCTTTTTCTTTTGTGACTAAATAATGAACAATTTTCAATATTATTGTGAATTAAAGTAGTAATCGTTATGATGTAATATGGAATAATTTACGAGTTATTTAGATAAGGGGAGTTCGATGGTACATATTAATAAGTACCCTAAGATTATTATTGCCGTAATGGTGATGTTTTTTCTTTCTTTGTTGCCTTCCATGATGAATCAAGCTTCAGCTCATGCAACATTAGAAAAGACGAATCCTAAGCAAGATGGCGTTGTAAAACAAATGCCTGAAGAAATTGAATTAGAATTTAATGAACCAGTAAATTCGAAGTATTCCAATATCACTTTATATAATGATGAAGGTAAGGAATTAGGTAAAGTTAAGCCATCAACATCTGGCTGGGCAAAAACTTTAACGTTTTCACCAGATAAAGTTGGTAAAGGTACGCATACTATTAAATGGCAAGCCATCTCAGCTGACGGGCATGAAGTAGGAGATCAATTTGAATTTTCGGTAGGTAAAGTAACTGCCAAAGATATAGATACATCTAGCGCTTTTTATGCAGAACCAAGTTTTTGGTTTGGAGTAATGAGATATATTGCTGAAGGAACAACCATTATTTTAGTAGGTCTGTTTTGGTTAAACGGTATTGCTAAACGTCGCCAATTACATTCATTTGAATTATTTCCTAAACAAATGAGTATTTCATTTATGATGATAATGGCGTATATAATGGCATTATTGTTATACATGATGACATTAACCTCAGATGTTGTAGATGCTATATTATCACTTAAAATTGATGTTTTAATGCAATTTCCATTTATTTTAAGTTCAATTGCAATGATAGTATTATATGCTTTGATTATAATTAGAAATATGGATCGAATTTGGTATTGGCTAGTTTCAATAGTAATGATACTAACAATAAGTATGTCTGGTCATGCGTGGTCTCAATCAATTCCAATTTGGTCTATCGCAATTAGAACGATACATATTGCAGGTATGACATTATGGTTAGGTGCACTTGCATATCTTGTTTGGTATATGGTGAATAACAATTCATCTGAGCGGTTAAAAAATATACGTTCAATGCTATTTAAGGTGAATACTATTGCTGTTGCAATGATAATTATTTCAGGTGTGTTAATGGCTATTGATGAAACGAATATTTTAGCAATTTGGTCCAACATGCAAACATGGACAATACTAATACTTGTAAAAGTCATTGGTACATTAATAATGATGGCTTTAGGTTTATATCAAACCACGAAAGCTTTAGGTAAACGTCAACAAGTTAATAAAGTGACGTTAATAATAGAATTAATTATAGGAATCATACTTATATTCGTAGGTGTGATGATGAGTCAAATCAATATACCAGGTTAAGGAGCCGAATTATGTTAAAAAAATTATTTTCAATGAGTTTTATTTTATTTTTTACGTTAGGAATTTTTAAGGTTGCAGATGCACATGTAACTTTAAATCCAAATGAAAGCGAACCAGAATCTTATGATAAATATGATGTGAGAGTGCCAGTTGAACAAAATGACAATACGGTAAAAGTTGAATTAACTGTACCAAAAGGCGTTAATCTTGAGAATGTAGCACCAGTTGAAGGATTTAAGCATTCATTTGAAAAAGATAAAAAAGGTAACATTACTAAAGTAACTTGGAAAGCGACTGGTAAGGGTATCGGTCCTAATGAATTTATAGAATTCCCAATTGTTGCAGCTAATCCAGATAAAGAAGGTAGCTTTAAATGGAAAGCTGTTCAAACGTATGACAATGGCGATGTTGTTAAATGGGACGGTAAAGAAGATAGTGAACACCCAGCACCAATTACAACAGTGAAAAAAGGGGCTAACCCAACTGGTTCACAAAGTGATGAATCATCAACAAGTGGTAGTTCTATCGCGTTATGGGTTGTATTAATTGTAGCAATTTTACTTTCTCTAGTAGCTATTTTCAAAAAATCAAAAAAATAATTAAACATAGAGGATGCGATTTTGATAGGTCGTGTCCTCTTTTATAACTTAAATATTTGTTGTTTTGTCACTTTCATAATAATGAATATGTTTTATAATATAATCGTGAGGGAGGAAGAATCATGCGAAGATTATTATACTCATTTCTTTTTTACATGATTATTGGATTATTTAGTGGGTTTTATTATAGAGAACTAACTAAAGCACATCATTTTACGGGTGATACACAATTATCATTAGTACATACACATACATTGATTTTAGGTATGTTTATGTTTTTATTACTATTATCATTAGAAAAGTCATTTAAATTAAGTAGTTATTATTTATTTAATTGGTTCTTTGTTATATATCATATCGGTGTATTAGTAACAGTTGGTATGATGACAGTTAAAGGTACTTATCAAGTATTAGGAAAAACAGTACCGGCTTCATTCCCTGGATTTGCAGGAATGGGTCATACTGCTATGTTAGCAGCATTATTAATACTATTTTTCTTATTAAGACAAGCAATCATTAAAGAACCTAAAGATTAATTTCAGCTCGTGGGTGGTAGTGACTCACGAGTTTTTTTATAAAATGATTTGCTTCATATGTAAAATACCTTATAGTATAATGTAAAAGTATTGAATGATAATTATTTTCATTTAGAAATGATATAAATGTTATTTACAGTGTTAAAATAGGGGGAAACTAAATGGAAGACGTTACAATTATAGGTGGCGGTCCAGCAGGTTTATTTGCTAGCTTTTATTCCGGGCTTAGAGGTATGTCTGTGAGAATTATTGATGTTCAAGATAAGCTTGGTGGTAAGATGCAAGTGTATCCAGAGAAAATAATTTGGGATATTGGTGGCGTAGCACCTAAGCCGTGTCATGAAGTCATTAAAGATATGATTCAGCAAGGCCTACATTTTAATCCCAAAGTGAATTTAAATGAACGTGTTATTGATATAAGAAAAATAGACGAAAGACATTTTGAAATAGAAACTGAAGAAGGACAAGTATATCATTCAAAAGCTGTAATTTTTGCTATTGGTGGAGGTATTATTAATCCCAAACCACTGAAAATTAAAGGTGCTGAGCGTTATCAACTTACAAACTTACATTATGTTGTACAATCATTCTCTAGATTTAAAGACAAACATGTGCTTATTTCTGGAGGGGGTAACACAGCATTAGATTGGGCGAGAGATATTGCTAAAATAGCTGAAAGTGTGACCGTAGTTTATAGAAAACCAGAGATAACTGGTTATGAAGCGATGACTAAGGTGCTTGAAGATTTAGGCGTTCAGTTGATACCTTATACACAAATTAGTGAACTGATTGGTAACGACGAAGACAATTATATTCATCAAGTTAAATTAACTAACTTACAAACCGGTTTAACTTCGACTCATTCATTTGATGATGTTATTATAAGTCATGGATTCGATCATGAAAATCCATTATTAAAAGATTGTACGTCTCAATTTGAGTTGTATGATGAATATCGAGTAAAAGGATTTGGAAATACAACGACTAATATTCCTGGCATCTACGCTTGTGGCGATATTGTTCATCATGAAGCTAAGGTTCATTTGATTGCAAGTGCGTTTAGTGACGCAGGTAATGCTGCTAACCTTGCTAAAACTTATATCCAACCTGATGCTGCTGCAGAAGGATATGTTTCAAGTCATAATGAAATATTTAAAGAATCAAACAAAGAAATTATGAATCAATATCTATATTAATATAAAACGGGGGAACAAAATGATAAACATTAAATATGAAGCACCATCTGTAGATGATTATTTGAAATTAAGAGTAGATGCAGGAATGAGTGCTAAGTCGGTAGAAGCGGCACAAAAAGGATTGCCGAATGGATGTTTCAATGTCACATTGTATGATGATAAAACTTTGATAGGGATGGGAAGAGTTACCGGTGATGGTGGTACTACACTTCAAGTTGTCGATGTAGCACTACATCCTGATTATCAAGGACAAGGTTATGGCCGTACAATTATGGAACATATTATGAAATATGTGGAAGAAAATGCTGTAACAGGTACATATGTAAGCTTAATGGCCGATTATCCAGCTGATAAACTATATGAAAAATTTGGGTTCCAGTCTACTGAACCCCATTCAACAGGTATGTATATCCTATTTTAGGATAATAAAAAGACGTACTCATCATTGTAATGAACTTCAAAAATTAGAACTTTTAATCTAACTTTTTGAGTTTACATTATATTGAACGAGCACGTCTTTATTTTATTTTTAAGATTTATTTAACACCAAAGTCAATGATGATACGACCCATGTGTTGATGATTCATCACACGTTCGATACCTTTTGGTAAATCTTTAAATGAAATGACATCTTTAATATCATGCAGTTGTTTTGGTTTTAAATCTTTGGCTAGACGACGCCAAACTAATTTACGCAATTTGATAGGAGTGAATACCGAATCAATACCTAGTACACTTATGCCTCTTAAAATAAGCGGAAAGACAGAACTTTCAAATTTAGTACCGCCAGTCATGCCGATTACTGCTACACTACCATTATTATCGAGTCTATTTACAATATTAGATAAACTGTCACCACCTACAGGATCGATGGCTGCTTGCCATGTTCTAGATGCTAAAGGCTTATGATCATATTTAGGCAAGCGATCGATAACTTCGTTAGCACCAATCGCTTTTAATTTATCATCTACATCTTTACGTCCAGTACTAGCAACTACGTCATAACCTAATTTATTTAACATTAAAACAGATAACATACCTACACCACCAGAAGCACCTCTGACAAGTACACTATCTTTTTCAATAGTCATTCCATCATTTTCTAGACGTTCGATGGCTAATCCTGCAGTATAGCCTGCTGTTCCATAGATCATTGCTTCTTCTAAAGTTAAATCCTCTGGTAAATCAATAATCCACTCGCTTTTAACTCGAGCATACTCACTATATCCACCAAAATGACTTACACCTAAATCATAACTAGTTACTATGACTTTATCACCTACATAATGGCCTGGTGCATTTGATTCAACAATTTCACCAGATAGATCGATACCCGGTACCATTGGGTATTGTTTTACAATTGCATTGTTATTTTGAGTAGCTAATGCATCTTTATAGTTAATACTTGAATAATGTACTTTAATCAGTACATCACCTTCAGGTAAATCATCTACTGTAAGTTGCTTAAAATCTGAAGAGACGTTTCCTTCATCGTCTCTATCTACGAGATAAGCTTTAAATTTTTCTGACACTATAAGTTCACTCCTTCAATATTTATGACCTTCATTATAAAGTTTTCTTCTACTTATTAAAATGATAAAAACTTTCCTTAATTTAAAATGACAAAAATTAGCCACGACTATTTTAATATAAATTGTGACGAATTGTCATAAAGTTTTAGAAATAAAATTGTTAAAAAAAGTGTTTCATAAATTTTGAAAAGAATTGTTATTGACACAATTAAAGGAGAAACATATAATTATTTTGATAATGATTATCAATTGCGACTAGTTGTTTTTAATAATAAAAATTTATGTAGGGGTGTAATAATGAAAAAATTACCAATGATTTTATTAACGTCGTCATTACTTTTAGCAGCGTGTGGAAATAACGGAGATAGTAGTAAAGATAGTTCTAATAAGAGCAATAATGATAGTGGAAATAAAGCCGAATTAAAAAAGGCTACTAAAAAATATGAAAAATACACAGACAAACAATTAGACGAGTTCTTAAAAGGAACACAACAATTTGTAGATGCTATTGATAACAATGATATGGATAAAGCTAAAGAATTATATCCTAAAGTACGTATGTATTATGAACGTTCTGAACCAGTTGCAGAAGCTTTTGGTGATTTAGATCCTAAAATTGATGCGCGTTTAGCAGATATGAAAGAAGAAAAGAAAGAGGACGAATGGACTGGTTATCATAAAATTGAAAAGCAACTTTACCAAGACAACAAAATTGATGATACAACTAAAAAAGATGCTAAACAATTACTTAAAGATGCCAAAGAATTACACGCCAAAGCAGATACTTTAGATATTACACCTAAATTAATGCTACAAGGTTCAGTAGATTTATTAAACGAAGTATCTACTTCTAAAATTACTGGTGAAGAAGAAATTTATTCACACACAGACTTATATGACTTCAAAGCTAATATTGAAGGAGCACAAAAAATCTATGAGTTATTCAAACCAACTTTAGAGAAAAAAGATAAAAAATTAAGTGCAGATATTCAAAAGAACTTTGATAAAGTAAATGAATTACTAGATAAATATAAAGATGGCGATGGCTATAAATCATATAATGATGTAACTAAGAAAGATAGAAAAGCACTTTCAGATGCTGTGAATTCATTAGGAGAACCGCTAAGTAAAATGGCCGTGGTTACTGAATGAGTAAACTAGACAATCAAAAGTCATCATCTGTAACTAGACGATCATTTTTAAAAATGATGGGTATAGGTGGCGCCGGTGTCGTTATAGGTGCTAGTGGTGCAGGAAGTGTATTTTCATTTAAATCAATGTTTGACACTCCAGAAGATGAAGAAAAAGATGCTTACGAGTTTTATGGTAAAGTGCAAGCGGGTGTTACTACACCAACTCAGAAAACTTGTAATTTCGTATCTTTAGAACTGAAATCTAAAGATAAAAATGCGATCAAAGATATGTTTAAAGAATGGACTAAGATGGCTGCCAATATGACAGATGGCGATGCAGTAGAAAAGGATAGTAAAAATCCATTATTACCACCTGTTGATACAGGTGAAGCTATTGGATTAGGTGCCAGTAAATTAACCATCACTTTTGGAGTAAGTAAATCATTTTTAAAAAAATTAGGTCTTTCTAATAAAATTAGAAAAGATTATAAAGATTTACCGCATTTCCCTAATGACCAAATTACAGATGATTACAGTGATGGCGATATCATGATTCAAGCATGTTCAAATGATGAACAGGTAACGTTTCATGCTGTGCATAATTTAATTCGTCCATTTAGAGATTTAATCAAAGTGAAATGGTCTCAAAATGGTTTTGTATCAGTCAAAGGAAAAGAAACACCTAGAAACTTAATGGCATTTAAAGATGGTACAGTCAATCCACGCAAAACAAATGAATATAAGGATTATGTATATATTGATGATGGTTGGGCTAAAAATGGTACATATTGCATTATACGTAGAATTCAAATTCATATTGAAACGTGGGATCGTACAGCACTAGAAGAACAAGAAGCTACATTTGGTAGAAAAAGAGCTTCTGGTGCACCGTTAACAGGTAAAAAAGAATTTGATGAAATGGATCTTAAAGCTAAAGATAGTACAGGGGAATATGTTATTCCTAAAGATGCACATGCGCGTTTAGCGAAAGAGGCTAAAACGTCAATAAAAAGACGTGCATATAACTATACGGCAGGAACAAATGAGAAAACAGGAAACTTAGAAACAGGTCTACTATTTATTTGTTTCCAAAAGTCTCCACAACAATTCATTGATATTCAAAATCATCTAGGACATCAAGACAAATTGAATGAATATATTACACATAGAGGAACTGCAACATTTATTGTATTACCAGGTGTACAAAAGGGAGGCTACCTAGGTGAATCGCTATTTAATTAAGATTGTTACTATTATCATTCTTGGGTTAACTATCTTTAAGTTTGCGCCTGCTTATGCCGAAACTTCTTCAATGAGCGAAACATATGTTGCTATTACAGATGCAAAATCAACAATAGAAGATAAAGATAAAAGTGCATCAGATAAATCTAAAGCACTAAAAGAAGTAAAAAAAGAAATCAAATCTTTAAAAATAAAAAATAGTAAAGAAGGCAAGAAAGTTAACAGTAAGTTGAAGGAAGTTGAAAATGCTTCATCAGATGAAACTAAAGCTGATAAACTTTCTGAGTTAACAAAGGCGCTTATTGCTTATGAAGATAAACAATCTTCAAAAGATGCTTCAGGAAAAATCAAAGAGTTAAAGCAAGCAGTTGATGCAAAAGATGCACCAATGAAAAAAGCAATCAAAGATAAAAATCAAACAGAGTTACAATCGCTTAACAATCAACTGAATACAATTTGGACAAGTAATGAAACCGTTATTCGTAATTATGATGACGGGAAATATGGCCAAATCGAAGTGAACTTAATGCAATTACGAGTTGCAGTGCAAAAAGAACCTTTAGATGTGGATAAAGTTAAATCTACATGGTCTACATTTAAAGATAGTATTGATACTGTTGATCAAAAGCAATCTGATACAGATTCAGATAAATACAAAGTAACTCAACTTAATGATGAATTAGATAAAGCTATCGCTGGAATCAATGATAATGATTTAGATAAAGCAGATGCGTCATTATCAAGATTTGTTAAAATATGGCCTTACGTTGAGGGTAAAATTCAAACTAAAAATAGTAGCTTATACACTAAAATAGAAGACAAAATTCCTTATTACCAAAGTATTTTAGATGATTCAAATAAAGATCGTGTGAAAAAAGGTCTACAAGAAATGAATACAGAAATTAAAGATACAGTTGGTCAAGGTGAATATTCTTTTGTTGATGTAATGATTATTTTCTTAAGAGAAGGTCTAGAAGTCTTATTAATTATCATGACGTTAACAACAATGACACGTAAAGTTAATGATGTTAAAGGTACATCAAGTGTTATTGGTGGTGGATTATTAGGGCTTGCTTTAAGTATTGGTCTAGGTATTGCCTTTATTTATACAATAGGTAATAATGGCGTTGTCAGAGAAGGTATGGAAGCGGTGCTCGGCATTGTTGCTGTTGTCTTAATGTACATTGTAGGTATTTGGATGCATCGTCGATCTAATGCACAACGTTGGAATGAAATGATTCAAAATATGTATAACAGTGCAATGAGCAATGGAAACTTAATACTTCTCGGTACTATTGGTCTTATCTCAGTATTAAGAGAAGGCGTTGAAGTTATCATATTCTATATGGGTATGATAGGTAGTATCACTACAAAAGATTTTATTCTAGGTATAGCACTAGCAATAGTAATACTAGTTATCTTTGCTTTTGCATTTAGATTTATTGTTAAATTAATCCCAGTACGCTTTATTTTCAGAGTATTATCCATATTAATATTTGTTATGACATTTAAAATGTTAGGTGTAAGTATTCAAAAATTACAATTACTAGGTTATATGTCCCAACATAGTATTGAAGGCTTACCAACAATTAGTTGGATTGGTTTTTATCCAAGTGTAGAAACAATTATTGCACAAGTGATTTTAATCATACTTATACTTGCATTTGTCTTAAAAAGACGTAAAAAATAAAAAAAGAATCTCGAGTGAAGTTATAATAACTAGACTTCATTCGAGATTTTTTGCCTTTTGTAAGTGATTTTAGCAATTAACATACTAAATTCAAATAAGATGATTAAAGGTAACGTTAATAGTAAATTAAGAACTAAATCTGGTGGTGCTATAATACTTGCTACAACAAAACAAGCAAAGTAAATATATTTACGATATTTTCCTAATTGATGAGGATCTATCAAACCAAAATGAGCTAATCCCATAAATAACACGGGTATTTGGAATAAAAATCCAAAGACAAGTAACCATCGTATTAATTCACCTAAGTATGCCTTTAAACCGATAATAGGTTCAACACTAAGAGCATCCGATAAATTAATTGAAAAATTAATAATAAGCGGAAACCCAATAAAGAAGGCAAATACAACACCAATTAAAAATAATCCAGCGCAAAAAATACTATATTTATATATAAATTTGCGTTCATAGTGGTGTAAACCTGGTGCAATAAATGCCCAAAGTTGGTAGAAGATGATGGGTGCGATGATACATACAGCTACTGAAAAGATAATCATAATATAAATTTGAATCGTTTCAGTAAAAGAAAATGTATGCAATGTTACATCTGAACGCTTTATATAATGTAAAAAAGGTTTAATCCACCAATGAGACGATATATAAATGATAATAGTTGCGACAATAAATGATATGAGTACGCGTACTAAGCGTTGCCTTAATTCAGTGAAGTGCTCTAGTAAAGTAGCACTATTTTGATTGTTCACGTTGTGATTTTGAAGATTTACTGGGAGTTTCTGTAGAATCTTCATCTATATTTTCAGCAGCTGATTTAAATTCTTTTAACGTAGATCCAATAGCACGACCAAATTGAGGTAATTTAGTTGGTCCAAAAATAATTAATGCAATAATACTTATAATGACAAGGCTTGTTGGTCCAGCGATTCCTAATACAAACATGTTTTCCATTTTTATCATCCTTTATAATAGTACTTGATTAATTATAACTTTATACTTATTGATAAAGATTATCAATAAATAATTTGGTTTTTGTAGTAATTTAATCATCGTAGTTATATTAAATGCATTTCACTCAAAATAGTTTAATCGTCTTCAATTATTCTAGTTTATAATATATAATAAATGAAATATTCTGAAAAATAATATAGAGTATTGTTAAATTGCATTACTAAAGGGGGATTATCATATAATGAGACAAATTGAAGAAATTAATATTGAAGATGTTAAAGCACTTCAAAAAATAGCTATTGATACATTTTATGAAACATTTAAACCATATTATACTGAAGAAAATTTACAAAAGTTTTTTGAGGACGCATATAATATTGAAAAGTTAAAAACAGAATTAAACAATCCCGAATCTTTCCATTACTTTTTTAAAGAAAATAATGAAATTGTTGGATATACGAAATTTAATATTGATAACGCACAAACTGAACCTCATGGAGAAGATTACCTAGAAGTACAACGTATTTACTTCTATCAAACTCATCAAGGTGGAGGAAGAGGTAAAGAATTGATTAATTTAGCTGTAGAAAAAGCCAAATCATTTGGAAAATCTAAAATATGGCTTGGTGTGTGGGAACATAATCCAAATGCAATTCAATTTTATAAATCAAGAGGATTTGTTCAGACTGGTCAACATGAATTCTATACAGGTGATGTTGTTGATAGAGATATTATTATGGAAAAAGAATTATAATTTCAAATAATTGACTTTTATAATCAATTAAAAGTATTGAAATATTCGCATCTTAGTTCAAATTCAGATATAATGATGACGTTAATTTTTTAAATTATGTTTAAAATATATTGTTATAAATAAAAGATTTATCGTTGGAAAGGACGTATTAGATGCATTCATTGACGATTATTGTCACTTATTACAATTCAGAGGAATATATCCAAAATTGTATAGAAAGTATTAAGCAACAACGTACTCAGGACTTTGAGGTTATCATTGTAAACGATGGTTCTACCGATCAAACTGAGAGGTTAATGAACGAGTCACTTAAAGATTATGATAAGAAAATCAATTACATTAAATTAGAAGAGAATCAAGGACATGCACATGCTCGTAATGTTGCAATGAAAGAAGTAGAAACACCTTATTTCATGTTTTTAGATGCAGATGATGAACTTGCATCTTATGCCATTACTTTTTATTTGGAAAAATTTAATTTCACTGATGGTTTAATAGCTCCTATACATTCGTTTACGCTTAAAAAGCCACAATTTGTTGATTTAGATAGAGTAAAAGTTAATTATTATGTTGGTAAAAGTAATATAAATTCATTTTTAAGAAAGCAAACAGCTTGTAATATTATTTTTAGAACAGCAATTGTAAAAGCACATCAATTGGAATTCAACGAAGATTTGAGTGTATATACGGATTGGTCTTTCGTCATCGAATACTCTAAATATGTAAATAAATTCATGAGAATTACCAATTTCTCCTTCTACTATCGAGGAGAAGTATATGACCCATTCGAAGGTACAACATTGAGTGAACAAGACTTTGATATTTTATTCGAAGATTATGTCAAAATGTTCTACGATGCTATGAATCGTGTCACAATTAAAGAAACAAAAACATTCATTATTGACAAGTTGGAACAACAAATTGCAAGAGATTTTGATCCAACACATCATGATATTAAGAAAAGATATGCTGCACACAAAGAAACATTAGTTGAATTAGCACGTTATTTAAACGTTAATTTAATCAAACATCAACATCTTATTAATAAAATTGAGACGATTCTTCTGATTAATGATGACACTGACAAAGCGTTCCAAGTTAACCAGTTCAGAAAAACATTAAGACATGTGAAAAATATTGTCTTACGTAATAAAAATAAAAATCGTTCAGTTTATGAATTAACAGATAAACAAGAAAACGTAAAACCTAAAACGATTGTGTTTGAATCATTCGGTGGTAAAAATTATAGTGATAGTCCAAAATATATTTATGAATATATGCAAAAATATTATCCAAATTATCGTTATGTATGGTCATTTAAAAACCCAAATAACCATGTTATCCCAGGTGACGCTGAAGTGGTTAAGCGTAATTCAGAAGCATTTTATCAAGCTTATTCAGAAGCTGGTCACTGGGTTTCAAATGCAAGATTGCCTTTATATTTAAATAAAAAAGAAAATCAAACATACATCCAAACATGGCATGGTACACCATTAAAACGTTTAGCAAATGATATGAAAGTAGTTCGTATGCCAGGTACCACAACACCAAAATATAAACGTAATTTCAACCGTGAAACGTCAAGATGGGATTATTTAATCTCACCTAATAGATATTCATCAGAAATATTCAAAAGTGCGTTCTGGATGGATGAACCAAGAATTTTAGAAATTGGATATCCTAGAAATGATGTTTTAGTAAATAGAGCAGACGACGAAGAATTTAAAAATGAAATCAAAAAGAATTTAAACATTCCAGAAGATAAAAAAGTCATCATGTATGCACCTACTTGGAGAGATGATGAATTCGTAAGTAAAGGTAAGTATCTATTTGAATTAAAAATCGACTTAGACAACCTATACAACGAATTAGGAGAAGACTATGTCATTTTATTACGTATGCATTATTTAATTTCAAATGCTATCGATTTAACTGGATTTGAAAACTTTGCTATCGATGTATCAAATTATAATGATGTTTCAGAATTATTCTTAGTCAGTGATTGTCTAATCACAGATTACTCATCAGTAATGTTTGATTACGGCATTTTAAAACGTCCACAATTCTTCTTTGCATATGATATAGACAAGTATGATAAAGGTTTACGTGGATTCTATATGGATTATAAAAAAGATTTACCAGGTCCTATTTTTACTGAACCATACGGATTAGCTAAACAACTTAAAGACTTAGATAAAGTTCAACATGATTATCAAGATAAAATTGATGCCTTTTATAATCGATTCTGTTCAGTAGATGATGGTAAAGCATCACAATATATTGGTGAATTAATTCATAAAAATATTGAAGAATAAACTTTAATAAAATAACACGAAAAATTAATAAATTTAGGGTATAATATTTATGAGTAATTAAATATTATACCCTTTTTATATTCGTTTCTTTTTATGAAAAATACATACTTAATTGTAGACCAAGACATTGGTGTGTTCATATATTTAAAAAGAGAGATAAATACAAAAAGGGTGAGAAGATGTTTTGGAAATAAAAAATATTATTTAGGAGGTTGTACTGATGAAAAAATTATATACGAGTTTGTTGGCATTATCATTTTTATTAGGTGCCACAGCATGTTCGAATGATGATAGCAACAAAGATAAAGACAACTCTAAAGATGAGTCATCTAAAACTGAACAAAAGGATAAAAAGTCAAATGATCATTCAAAAGATAAAACATCAAATAAAGATGATCAAAGCAATTCTAAGGAAAGTAAAGATGACCAAAATAATGATCAAAACGATGACCAAAACAATACAAGTGGTAATGATTCAACAAGTCAGAATCAAGATGATAATAGTGGAAATGATTCAAATCAACAAGCTAAAAGTACTGACAATTCAACTCAGCAATCTAATAATATGAATGACGCGAATACATCTAATAATAATTCAAACCAAACTGCTAGTAATACTAACAATCAAAAAACATCAAATCAATCTTCACAATCAACACAAAGTACAAGTGGTTACGTAGCACCATATCAATCAGAAAATGCCACATCAGTAGCTAGAAATTTATCAAAATCAAATGTTAATCAATCAACTGCATTAAAACAATTACCTAACTTCCAAACTGCTTTAGATTTAGCAAGACAAGAAGCAAATTTATATGGCAGTAGTAATAAAACGTATAATGACTATGCAATTGAAGGTGAGAATGCCAATTATAGATATGTATTTAGTTTCAAAGACCCACAACAAAATGGTGTTTATTCTATAGTTACTGTAAATAGCCAAGGCGAACCAGTTGTTGTTGACCCAGCTTATGGAAAATAAAAGTATGTTATTTCAAAATATATAGATATAAAAAAGGCGTATCATCAAATGTAAATACTTTGTGATACGCCTTTATAAGAACATTAGTTTCTAGTTATTTTAACTCTTTTTGAATTAGCTTCGTAAGATATTGTAAGGATTGATTATTTTTATTGATATACGGATTATCGTTTTTAGGAATCATATCTGTTACTAAATCATTTAGTAATAAATCAGGATCCGTATACCAAACATTAGCTAAGCTTTTCATCACACGATTATAAATACCTCGCTCTTCTTTGTATTGGTCATGATAAGGTGTATATAAGCATACACGTTTATCAATTGTTAGTGCATCGAATACTATAGATGAATAATCTGTAAGTACGATATCAGAAATAAGTAGTAAATCTTGAGTTTCTATTCCTTTTTGAGGAATAATCACTTCATCAGGTAAGTTTACGGTTTGACTACTTTCGACATGACCTTTAAATATAACGTTATATTTATCCAATAATTGGTCGGTGATTGGTAATGTTGGGTCTAACTCATTATTTGATAACCAAGTTGGAGCATAAAGTAATATTGGTTTAATTAGATCGCAATTTAAGTCGCGTTTGAGTTGTTCATAAAATGATGACTCACTTAGTTTGTTTAGTAAATATTGCACGCGTGGATAACCAATAGGTAACACTTCAGTATCATGAGTAGGGAAAGCTGTATGGAACATATCCATAGCAAATTTTGAATCACATACTAAGTAATCTTGTTTAGCTAACTTGTTATATTTACGAGCTCTATAATTATATATATTTAAGTTTTGGTTTGGTTCATGACTATCTAAAAATAATTTTTTAATTGGAGTACCATGCCAAAGTTGAATAATAGTACCATTTGGTTTGATGTCATCTGGAATATAACTTTCCGTGACAACTACTTTAGCAGTTTCTATCATAGATTTTGTTTCAGAATCCTCAGGTGATATAAAATGTGGCCCTTGTCTATCATTTGTCACAAAATAAGTATTGATGGTTGGATTTCTCTTAACAAAATAATTAAATAAGTATTTAGAATTACCACGATAACCATAATCAAATCCCATAAAGACAACATGTTCTTTAAGCAATGACTTATCTTTATCATAGATATAACTTAATTCTCTATGTTTTTTTAAAGAATGATTTTTAAATGGTTTGAACATCCACTTAGGTAATCTGAATTTTGTACTTAACAATACAGAATCTGAGTATCTTAATTCACTATGATCATTATAAGTAAATCTAGGGAATGGGATTTTTTGACGATGTTCATATGCGATTTTGTTTAAATAAAATTGATTTATTTTACTAATATTATTTTTATCAATAGATGACCAAAGTTGACTACTAGTATAAATAGGTGTTTTAAAATCAAAGACAACATGTCCATCTACTGCAAGTTGGCCTTTTAAAATGGTTACTAAAGCTAAATCAAAAATAGTCTCAATATTAAATTTTTCAAGATGAACTAGGGCAGATTTAATTTCATAAATCACATTAGGAAAGTGATTAATATTTTTAACCCAATCTATAAAATCAACTGTTTCTAACCCAAAATATCTGCAATCATTTAAATAGGTTTTATCTATTGTATAATCAACAATAATTGAAGTGCTCTTTAATTCAACAGCATCAAGCATTTTTTGATGAAGCATTATATCATTAGAGTATGGAACAAAATGTGTATATCCTTCATCTAAAGCTTTCATAAGTTGAATATCTAAGTTTTCTAAACTAGTTATATTAATTTGCTTTATCATATCGCTGACCTCTTTAGGCTAAATTTATTCTTCTTATTTTATCATGTGTAACACATTAATTCATAATGAGGACGTTTAATGATTTATGTAAGCGTTATCATTACAAGCTTTTGACACAAAAATAAAGAATAAAAAAATAAAGGGAAATAATTGGGAAAAACTATAAAATCAATGTTGTAATTTTAACGATAAGATGATATATTTTAATTGTGAAAAAGTTCACAAGTTATAAATGAATTCAATTTGAAGAAGACTCACAATCAAAGATAATAAATATTTTTATTTTGATATAACTCTATCTAGAGACAAACAAATTTAAAGTAAAGGAAGAGTCATACTATGTTAGTAAATTCATTCAATCCATTTGATAATTTAGTGTTATCAAGTATTATTGCTGCAGTACCAATTATCTTATTTTTATTATGTTTAACTGTTTTCAAAATGAAAGGGATTTATGCTGCTATAACAACATTAGTCGTTACTTTATTGATTGCAATTCCATTCTTTAAATTACCTGTAGGAATTGCTTCAGGTGCGGTAGTGGAAGGTTTCTTCCAAGGTATTATTCCAATTGGTTATATTGTAATGATGGCTGTATTACTATATAAAATCACATTAGAATCTGGACAATTTTCTACGATTCAAGATAGTATTACAAGTATTTCTCAAGACCAACGTATCCAGTTATTATTGATAGGTTTTTCATTTAATGCCTTTTTAGAAGGGGCAGCAGGATTTGGTGTTCCGATTGCAATTTGTGCTTTATTATTAGCGCAATTGGGCTTTAAACCTTTACAAGCTGCTATGTTGTGTTTAGTAGCTAACGCAGCTTCAGGTGCATTTGGTGCCATTGGTATTCCAGTGGGGATTGTTGATACACTTCATTTACCTGGTGGTGTAACAGCAATGGGAGTATCCCAAACATCAGTATTTACTTTAGTTATTATTAACTTCTTCATACCATTTTTATTAATCTTTATAATTGATGGTTTTAAAGGAATTAAAGAAACATTACCTTCAATATTAGTCGTTTCTATTACGTATACTGTATTACAAGCTTTACTAACTGTATTTAATGGACCAGAATTAGCAGATATTATTCCTCCATTAGCATCAATGTTAGCTTTAGCTTTATTCTCAAGAAAATTCCAACCGAAACATACATTTAGAATACAAAAAGATGTTGAACCTGAACCAGTTAAACATCATAGCGCAAAATCAATTTTCTATGCATGGAGCCCATTTGTTATCTTAACAGTTATCGTTATGATTTGGAGCGCACCATCATTTAAGAATTTATTCTTACCTAATGGTAAACTTTCTGGATTAGTATTTAACTTTAATTTACCGGGAACATTTAGTGAAGTTGCACATAAACCAATTACATTATCATTAAATCTTATAGGTCAAACTGGTACTGCGATTTTAATCACTATTATTATTACAGTATTAATGTCTAAAAAAGTTGGCTTTGGTGATGCGGGACGTTTATTCGGTGTAACTTTCAAAGAATTATGGTTACCTATTTTAACAATTTGCTTCATATTAGCTATTTCTAAAATAACTACTTATGGTGGATTAAGTAGTGCAATGGGTCAAGGTATTGCTAAAGCTGGAAACGTATTCCCATTACTTTCTCCAATATTAGGTTGGATTGGCGTGTTCATGACTGGATCAGTAGTTAATAACAACTCATTATTTGCGCCTATCCAAGCATCTGTAGCACAACAAATTGGTACGAGTGGTTCATTACTTGTTGCTTCTAATACAGTTGGTGGGGTTGCAGCTAAATTAATTTCACCACAATCTATTGCTATTGCAACTGCAGCTGTTAAAGAAGTAGGTAAAGAATCTGAATTACTAAAAATGACTTTGAGATATAGTATTGGCTTACTAATATTCATCTGTATTTGGACATTCATCTTATCAGTATTATTATAAAATTAAATTTAGTAGTTAAACTTAAAAAACTGATTTCTCATATATCGGGAAATCAGTTTTTTGTATATTATTAATATGCTTTTTAAGGTGTCTTGACGTATATACTGTTAAAAATTTTAAAGCTAATATTAATTAATAATGTACTTTAGCTGAACATTTTCATGAAATCTTTATAAACAGCTTCGGCAGTATAATTTTCTAGCGTATGTCGACCCTCATTGATGATATATTGGAGTTCACTATCATTATGCATCGTTAAATCAATTCGTTTAGCCAATTGAGATGTATCATCATGTTCTACTAAATAACCATTTTTACCATTTTTAATAATAGAATCAGGGCCAGTATTACCAGCAAAGCTAATGACAATGTTATCTTGAGCCATCGCTTCAAGTAAGACCATACCAAAGCCTTCATTTCTTGATGGAACGACAGTAATTTTACTTTGAGCAAGCTTTTGATCAAGTTTAGGTGTTGATGGATAAAGTTCGACAATATCTTGTAAATGATATTGATTTATAAATTGAATTAATGAATCTTTTTCTTGTCCATCGCCATATAAGTGCAATACATAGTTTAAATGTCTCAAATCGTCTTGAATTAATCTAATGCTTTCTAATAAAAGATCGAATCCTTTTTCATATTCTAATCTTCCTGCAGCAATAATAATATTTTTCTTTTGAGAAGCAATTCTCTTGTTATCAATGATATTAGGTATAACATAAACAGGTGTTTTTAGTTTTGATTGATAAATATCGCGATCTGCTGAAGTTAAAGTTGTGACTTTATTGATTTCTCGATATGCATTAATGATTTGATTTTGATACTTTGTATCATGTGCATTGAAATTCATATGTTCCATAGCGATAGTTGTAACTTTTTTATTTTGATATTTAGCGATTAAAATATTAAAACTTGCTCTTGTACCTATGAGAACATCCGTAGAAACATGTTTAATAGCTTTTATCATTTTCTTCTCAACATAACTCGAAAATTGATTAAGTCCAGGTTCATACTGTGATAATTGTTTAGGTTTTAAGAACGGTGTATATTTTTTAATACGATTCGCAATAATAGCATTAATATTAGATGGTTTCATACGGTAATCAATTAATACTTTAATATTGATATCTTTATGCAATTTGAAATAGGGTTTGTCGGCACCTCTGAAGACAGAAATAATAGTAACTGGATGACCTTTTTCAGCTAATGCATTAGCAAGTTGTGAAATAGATTTAACCGTTCCGCCCATTGCATAGATGTTATGCATGAAAAATGTGAACGACTTCATTTGAACACCTCTTAATTTTTATGAATTTATATTGATTATATCATGACATAGTTCACAAATGAGTTAAATGAATATGTTAAAATATAAGTATTAACAATAAATGAGATATATCATTTTGATCTATGTGTGATGTTACTAAGAAATTGACATTTTCAAATAGGTGTTTATTTCATTTAAGTATTGATTATATGGTACAATATTAAATGTTTTAAGTGTCATATTTTAGGTAATGTATTGAGTAATTATGACTAGATTACATTAATTATAAATCTAAAATAAAAGTTGTTTAGAATTAATGGAAATCGTTGATTTTATTTTTTTACCTATTTAGAAAGCGCTTTAATATAAATCTAGGTCATTTGATAGTTTTATTAATCAACTAAAAAAGGGGGACTGTATTTGTTATGAGTACACAACATAGCAAAACAGATGTCATCTTAATCGGTGGCGGTATCATGAGTGCAACGTTAGGAACATTATTGAAAGAATTATCACCTGATAAAGAAATTAAAATATTTGAAAAGTTGAATCAACCCGGTGAAGAAAGTTCAAATGTTTGGAATAATGCTGGTACAGGGCATTCAGCATTATGTGAGTTGAATTATACTAAAGAAGGTAAAGATGGATCTGTAGATATTACTAAAGCGATTAAAATCAACGAGCAGTTTCAAATTTCTAAACAGTTTTGGGCTTATTTAGTTAGAACAGGACAATTAGAAAATCCAGAAAACTTTATTAAAACAGTACCTCATATGAGCTTCGTTAAAGGTGCGAATAATGTTGATTTCTTAAAAAGACGTGTTGAAAGTCTTCAAAAGAATGTTTTATTTAGTAAAATGGAAATTTCTGAAGATAAAAATAAAATTGCTGAATGGGTACCTCTCATGATGGAAGGTAGAACAGACGAAGAACCAATTGCTATCACTTATGATGAAACTGGTACAGATGTTAACTTTGGAGCTCTAACTAAAAAGTTATTTAGTAATTTACAACAAAAAAATGTAGATATTAATTATAAACATGAAGTTTTAGATGTAACTAAACAAAATGATGGAACTTGGTTAGTTGAGGTTAAAAACTTAGCTAATAATCAAGTTACAACTTATGAAACTGATTTCGTATTTATTGGTGCTGGAGGTGCAAGCCTACCATTACTACAAAAAACTGGAATTAAAGAATCTAAACATATCGGTGGCTTCCCAGTTAGTGGCTTATTCTTAAGATGTAAAAATCCGGATGTTATTAAACGTCATCATGCAAAAGTTTATGGTAAAGCTGAGGTAGGTGCGCCACCTATGTCAGTACCGCATTTAGATACACGATTTGTAAATGGTGAACGTTCATTACTATTTGGACCATTTGCAGGTTTCTCACCAAAATTCTTAAAAACTGGATCATATTTAGATTTAATTAAATCAGTGAAACCTAATAATATCGTTACGATGTTAACTGCAGGTGTTAAAGAATTTGACTTAACAAAATATTTAGTATCACAATTAATGCTTTCTAATGAGGAAAGAATAGATGACTTACGTGTATTCTTACCAAATGCTAAAGATGAAGATTGGGAAGTTATTACTGCAGGACAACGTGTTCAAGTGATTAAAGATACTAAAGATTCAAAAGGTAATTTACAATTTGGTACTGAAGTAATTACATCAGAAGACGGTACGTTAGCTGCTTTACTTGGTGCATCACCAGGTGCATCTACTGCTGTAGATATTATGTTCGATGTACTTCAAAAATGTTATAAAGATGACTTTGACAGTTGGGAATCTGCTATAAAAGAAATGGTTCCTTCATTCGGATTAAAATTAACTGAACATGAAGATGTTTATCATGCTGTTAATAAAGAAATAGTTAAATATTTGAAAGTTAAATAAATAGTTAAAGCGTCTCACTATAAAGTCTAATGGCTACGATAGTGAGATGCTTTTATTTATTTAGAATGCGAGTTTTTAAGTTGTTGGTTATATTTAGTTTTGAGGTAATTGAATCGTAAATGTAGTTCCTTCTTGTTGAGTGCTTGAGACGTAAATTTTACCGTGATGAAGTTTAATAATTGATTCTGTAATTGCCAAACCTAAGCCATTACTATTGTTATCATGGCTAAGTTTATAAAAGCGTTCAAACATTCGTGATTGTTGTGTTTCGGTTATAACATCACCATGATTAGTAACTTGAATTAAAACATGTTGTGATGTTTGCGTTAATGCAATGTTAATAACTGAATCGTGATAAGCATACTTAATGGCGTTGATAATAAGATTATTTATAGCTTGGTGTAATAGTCTTTCATTTCCAAGGAAATAAATAGATTCCAAGTTAGACATTATCATTAATGACTTATTATCTAGTGCGAAATGTTCATGTCGAATAATGTCTTTGATCAATATATTAAGTTGTATATTGTCTGAAAATGTAAGATGTTGTGCATTATCAAGTTCCGATAATAATAACAATTCTCTTGTTAAATCACTAAGTTGAGTTGTAATTTGATTGATTTCTTCTATTTTATTTTGTCGTTTATTTTCATTATCGGTTTGTTCTAAATCCACTAATAATTGTTTAATATGAGTTAGGGGCGTTTTGATCTCGTGAGAAACATTCTGTACAAAGTGTTGTCGCATTTCATCAACTTGCTTTAAAGATTGTCTCATTGTGTTAAAACGATATTGTAATGTGCCGATTTCGTCTTTTCGTGTTTGTTTAATCGGCGTGTTAAAATCTCCATTCATTAATCTTTCTGTACCACGTTTCAATTGTTTTACAGGTCTTACTATAGAATAGGTAGAAGCTATAACTAACGAGATTGAAATTATCAACAATAATGCTAATAGCACTGCTAAAAATATTCTGAATTCGCTAAATGTTTCCCCTATATCAGGACGCATAAATACTGCAATAGCTTGATGATCATTTTTAAATTGAAGACCTACAGTATTATCAGTTTCATTATCAAAGAAACCTGTTATAAAAAGTTTAAAAGGCTTCTCTTTTATCCCATGATAAGTATCGCCGTGTAAAACTTTTTGGATATCATGTTTGGGTAAGCTATCCTTTCTAAAAGGAGCGCCATAAAAGTGTTTGTTACCATGTTGATCAACAGTCATAATTTGATAATTCATATCTCCCAAGTGTTTAAAATATGTATTAATATGTTCAAATGATTGTTTATCTTCAAATTCCTTAGCTTCTTTTAATGTCTTCATAATTTTCGCATCATTAGAGGGTTTTAGATTAAAATGATAATAAATGTTCGTGAAAATAAAACTGATAAACGCACTAAATAAAATGACGACGATTGTATAAACAGCAATTCGAATATATAAAGATTTAAACATTTACTTCCACCTTATATCCTTGTCCACGAACTGTTTTAATTGTGACATTAGAATGTAATTGAGCTAAACGTTGTCGTAAACGCTTAATATGGACATCAACTGTTCTTTCATCACCTTCATAATCAAACCCCCATATTTTTTCAATAAGATGCTCTCTTGTAAGTATTTGCTTCTTATTGGTGGCTAATAGAAAAAGAAGTTGAAATTCCTTATTCGGTAACATCATCGTTTTATCGTTTACTATAACTTCCATATACGCTTGTTGGAGTGTTAAATCACCTATTACTAATTGTTCTTCTGCATGTATATCATATCTACGTAAAACAGCTTTAATACGAAATATGAGTTCTTTGACTTCAAATGGCTTTGTTAAGTAGTCATCCGTACCACTTAGAAATGCTCGTTCTTTATCACTTAGTGCATCTCTTGCAGTCAACATAATGACAGGTAACTCAAAATCTTCTTTGATAATTTGACATAATTCAAACCCGTCCATACCTTCCATCATAATATCGACAATAGCAATATCTATTTGATTACGATTTAAACATTCAAGTGCATCCTTAGCATTCATATGAGTATAAGTTTGAAAGTGTTCTTTTTCTAAATGTGTCGAGACATAATTTAATATTTTCAAATCATCATCGACGATAAGACAGCGATTCATATACACACTCCTATCTTTTTTACTTAATTATACTATGAGCAAAATTTATAAAACAATGTATGAAATTGTTCATATTCAGTTCATAAAAAGTAATTAATATACAACTAGTGAAAATATCGAATAGGAGTGAATATGAATGAAATTAGCATGGAATGAAATAAAATTTTATAAGCTAAGATATATATTGATTATGCTAATTATTGTCTTATTAAGTATGATGGTGTTATTTATTAGTGGTTTAGCACAAGGGCTTGGCAGAGAAAATGTTTCATTATTTAGTCAGCTTAAATCAAAACATTATATTATCCAAGATATGAAAGCACCTCAAATTGAAAAATCTCAATTAACGAAAAAACAACAATCTAAGGTTGAAAATATCATTAACACTAAACCCTTGAAAATGAAACAACAAACTTTAAATGTTAAAGGAGAAAATAATGAAGATGTATTAGCAATCGATTCTTCATTACAACATAAGTTTAAATTGGCAAAGGGCCATTATCCGAAAAACGATAATCAAATTGTTGTGAATGAAAAATTAACAGGAAAAGGGATAAATATTGGAGATCAAGTCCAATTTAAAAATCAAGAAAAAGCGTATAAAGTAACAGGATTTCTTAAAGATGCGATGTATTCACATAGTTCAATCGTAATGATGAATCAACAAGGATTCAGTGATATTAAAGGACAGTATGCTACATTTTATCCAATCAATAAAATATCGAAGCATGAACAACAACAGCTAAAGGATATTACAGGTATCCAAGTTACAGATGAAAATGAATTAAAAGATAATATTGCTAGTTATAAAGCTGAACAAGCACCACTAAACATGATGATAGTGAGTTTATTCGTTATTTCTGCTATTGTTCTTAGTGCCTTCTTTTATGTCATGACAATCCAAAAAGTATCAGAAATAGGTATTTTAAAAGCGATTGGTATAAAGACAAGACACTTGCTTAAATCCTTAACCTCACAAATTTTAATGATTACATTATTATCAGTTTTAATATCAGTCGCTATGATTATAAGTGTTTCGTTCATAATACCAGTAACAATGCCATTTCATTTAGCCTACGCTAATTACATTTTAGTGATTGTCATTTTCATTCTCGTAGCATGCATAGGCTCATTACTATCATTTATTAAAGTCGTTAAAATCGATCCATTAGATGCTATTGGAGGTGGAGAATAGTGACATTGCAAGTTAAACAATTAATTAAAACGTTTGGAGAAGGTAGTACTAAGACAGAAGTATTAAAGGGTATCGATTTAACAATAGAGCCTGGTGAATTTGTAATTCTTTCAGGTGCATCAGGTTCGGGTAAATCAACATTGTTATCTATATTAGGAGGTCTACTTTCTCCTACTGATGGGGATATAAACTATGAACAACAACCTTTATTTTCATCGTCTAAACAAAATAGTGAACGTCGATTATCAGAGATAGGCTTTATCTTCCAATCTTCTCACTTAGTACCTTATTTAAGCGTCATTGATCAATTGATAATTGTAGGACGTGAAGCAGGAATGTCTAAAAAAATAGCATATCGTCGTGCAGAAAAATTATTAAGTGATATAGGATTGTATGAAAGAATGAATGCTTACCCCCATATGTTATCAGGTGGTGAAAAACAAAGAGTAGCTATTATGAGAGCGCTAATGAATAATCCTAAAGTATTATTAGCTGATGAACCCACAGCAAGTTTAGATGCTAAAAGAGCATTATCTGTTGTAAAAATGATTAAAAAAGAAATTTCAAACAATCAAATGTGTGGGATTATGGTGACACATGATCAGCGATTGTTTGAATATGCAGATAAAGTTATTTACTTAGAAGATGGACTAATTAAAAATTAATATAAAAATAGAGGCAGTAATACATTCGTATAGAATGTACACTGTCTCTTTTATTTAATCCATAAAATGATAATACTTAACCAAAAGGTTAGTGCAAAGTATATGGTTAGTAAAAGACGATACTGGTACATTACACCTAAAAAGTCTCTGATTAACGCAATATGGAAAAAATGGTATGGTGTATGACTGCCAATACCATAGACATGAATATCATGATTTTTAGCCAATTTAAGTGCTCTTAAAATATGAAATTGACTAGTTACACATAGTATTTTGGGTTTAATATTGAAATATTTTCTAATTATTTCTTTCGAATATATAAAGTTAGTATTTGTATTTGTTGATTGTTGTTCCAATAATATATGTTCTTTTGGGACACCGCGATGAATTAAATAGCGTTGCATAGCTAAAGCTTCAGTAATAGGTTCATCTGGACCTTGACCACCAGAAACTAAAATCATAGGAGAATTATGGAACTGTCGGTAAATATCATATGCTCGATCTAAACGCTCTTTAAGCATAGGTGTAACTTCTTCAGTAAAAATACCTGCCCCTAAAATAATGATTAAATCGATTGGTTTTTGAAAATGAGTTGAACCATATGCAGAAGACCAAAAGACATAACAAAAGAAAGCGAATAAAGTAGACAAACCAATGAAACTAAGCCATAGTATAATGCCATTCAATATTGGAATAGGACAAGTACTAATGTAGAAACAAGCAATTATAAATAGGATTAACCGAACTCCACTTAAAGTCATTTGCTTAATAAAACGACGCCCTTGTTTATTACGAAAGATAGAGGCATGCTTTAATATGATATACATAAATATCATTATTATTATTGCTATTAGTTCATAAGGTATTGAATAACTAATCAGATGGTAAATTAGAGTTATAAAACCTAATATAATAGTAGAAATAAATCCAGTTATACTTAAAGTTATAAATTGGTTAAAAAATAAAGAAAACAATATTATTAAAATTAATAAAGTGAAAAGCAATGGAATCATGAAAGGGCCACCTCTATCATATATGTATATATAAATGTAGTTGATAAGAGTTAAATAAGCAACTTAAAAGATATTGAGTTAAAACTGTTTTTAAGGTTTCATTTTATAATTTTTCTTGATATCATTTATAAGATGAAAAATAAATATTTTATATAAATCTACGCGTGTTTGAGGAGATACATATGACTAGACAATTAGAAGATCATATTGCATTTTTAGAAACATTTATCAATAATGTAAATACTTTAACGGCTAAATTATTGAAAGATTTGCAAAATGAATATGGCATTTCTTTAGAACAATCTAATGTATTAACGATGCTTAGTAACGAATCTATGACTATTAGTCAAATTACGGAGAAGCAAGGCGTTAATAAAGCGGCAGTGAGTAAAAGAATTAGTAAATTGCTAGATGCAGGTTTAGTTATTTTAGAAAAACCTAACGCTAATATAGATCAACGACTCAAATTTATTACGTTATCTGATAACGGAAAATCATATATAAAAGAGCGTAAAGCTTTGATTAATAGTATTGCTCATGACTTTACAAATGATTTTTCTGCGGAAGATTTAGAACAAGTAAGACATGTTTTAGATATTATTAATCATAGAATGACGAATTATAGTTCTAAACTATCTTAAAAATTATTAAATAAAGACTATACACAATAGAAGAGTTAGGAATATAATTTGTATATACATTGGACATAAGACTAAATACGTATGTTACTGTTATTCATTTAGTCATATAATGAAAATATCTGAAAAAATAAAGATTTATAAATTTTAAATATTAAAAAATGATGCATAAGTAATAACCCCTCTTGATATAAATATAGTGATATAACTATTTATAAATGGTAGTAAGTTTGGAAAGTGAATAGAGGTGATACGATGAAACAGTGCCCTCAGTGTGGCGTCTCTGTTGAAAATGATGAGCACACTTGTCATAATTGCGGCCAGTCATTAAAAAAAGAAATAAATCAGAAAAGTAGTAAAAATAACAATATTAAACGAAAAGATAGAACTAACAAATCAACTAATCAATCATCGAATATTAAAATCAGAAAAGTTGTGCCAGTGGCAATTATATTTTTTATTATCATACTATTAGTTATTTTATTTTTCCTTCTAAGAAATTATAATTCACCCAATGCTCAAGCTAAAATTTTAGTGAATGCAATTGATAACGACGATAATCAAAAGGTAGCAACCTTACTTGGTACGAAAGACAAAAAGGTCGATCCTGATGAAGCGGCTGCGTACATCAAATATATTAAAAAAGAAGTGGGCATGAAGCATTTCGTTAGAGATGTTAGAAATACGGTTGATAAATTAAACAAAAGCGATTCAAGTGTTGCATCGTATATCCAAACTAAAGATGGGCAAGATATTTTACGTGTAAGTAAAAACGGAAGACGATATTTTATTTTTGATAATATGAGTTTTAATGCACCTACAAAACAACCTATCGTTAAACCTAAAGTGGATACTAAATATGAATTTAAATCAGGTGGTAAACGTAAAACAGTCATTGCAGATGCAAATAAAACAACACCATTAGGTTATTTTATTCCTGGTAATTATCACATAGACGCAACTAAAGAAACAAAAAATGGCGTATTCACAGGTACACTTGATTTTAATTTCAAGAATAGTAATAGTGAAACTGTAGATGTTAACGAAAACTTTGAAGAAGCGCATTTAAATATCAAATTAAAAGGTGCAACGAAACTGACAAGTAAATCGAAAAAAGTAATCATTAATGATCGTACAATGTCATATTCAAATTCTAAAGAATTCGGTCCTTATCCTAAAAATAAAGATATAACAATTTCAGCTCAAGGTAAGGCGAAAGGTAAAACATTTGAATCTGAAACTAAGACAATTAAAGCGTCTAACTTAAAAGATAATACGTCAGTTACTTTAGATTTTGATAGTGATGAAATAAGTAAATATGTGACTAAAAAAGAAAAAGAAGAAAATAGTTTGAAGAACAAACTCACACAATTCTTTAGTGGTTATTCTATGGCTTTAACTTCAGCCAAAAATCAAAGTAACTTTGATTTAATATCAAGTTATTTTAAAAAGAATTCTTCAATGTATGACAAAATGAAAAATAGTATTAGTAATCAACAACTTGTATCATTACAATCACCACAAGTATTGAGTGCTAGCAAAAGTGGAGATAAAATATTAACAACTGTACAACATATCGATGAAAATGGTCAGTATGTTAATAAAGAGTATGAGTTAGAGCAAGCTTCTAGTGGGAATGACTTTAACTTAATTAAAGAAACAGATTAGAGAAATAGACGTAGTACAATGAAGTTCATTTACATTTATGGACATTGTCCTACGTCTCATTTTTTTAATTATCAAAATCTCATATGTTAAATATTTCTATATCATATAATATTAGAACTTTTATTATTAAAAATAAAAACAAGGTGGTTTCAAAAAATGAATAGTAAAGTACGAGCAAAATCACAATCTCTTATATTTGTAATCATCTTAGGAGCACTTACTGCAATAGGCGCATTATCTATAGATATGTTTTTACCTGGGTTGCCAGATATACAAAATGACTTTCATACAACAACTTCAAATGCTCAATTAACATTATCTCTATTTATGATTGGTTTAGCATTAGGTAATTTATTTGCTGGACCAATATCAGATTCTATTGGTAGAAGGAAACCGTTATGGATATCAATGCTTATTTATACTATTGCAAGTTTAGGTATTGTCTTCGTTACGAATATACAAGTGATGATAGCTTTGCGTTTTATACAAGGAATTACTGGTGGGGCGGCATCTGTTATTTCGAGAGCGATTGCTAGTGATATGTATAAAGGTAAAGAATTAACTAAATTTTTATCTTTACTAATGTTAGTTAATGGTGTTGCACCAGTTATAGCGCCTGCTATTGGTGGCGTTATACTAAGCTTTGCGGTATGGAGAATGGTATTTATTATTTTAACTGTATTTGGTGTATTAATGGTTATTGGTACATTAACGAAGGTGCCAGAGTCTTTACAAGAAGATGAAAAAGATAGTAATGGTATTAGAGAAATGTTTAAAAACTTTAAGCATTTATTATTTACACCTAAGTTTGTACTACCGATGGCAATTCAAGGTTTTTCTTTTATTATGTTATTTACCTATATTTCAGCTTCTCCATTTATAGTTCAAAAAATCTATCACATGTCAGCTTTACAATTCAGTATTATGTTTGCCGGTATAGGTATTACATTAATTATTTCAAGTCAGTTAGTAGGCTTTCTTGTAGACTATGTGGATAGACAACGCTTATTAAAAATAGTGACCTTTATTCAAATATTTGGTGTAGTTTTAGTTATCTTTACTTTGTTAAATCATATGAGTTTTTGGATTTTAGTGATTGGATTTATTATATTAGTTTCTCCTGTAACAGCAGTGGCAAGTTTAGGTTTTTCAATTGCTATGGATGAAAGTACACGAGGTAGAGGTAGTGCATCTAGTTTATTAGGATTAGTACAATTCCTATTAGGTGGCGTAATGTCTTCATTGGTTAATGTTATGGGCGAGCATAATGTAATGCCCTATGTAACGATTATTAGTTCAACGGCTATTATTTTAATTATATTACAATTACTTAATTCAAAAATACATCGTAACAATTAAACAACCAAAGTGTTTAATACAATCACTTTGGTTGTTTTTCATCATTTACCAAATATAATTATCGCTGTAGTTTAACTGTGTTTGCTAGTAAATTTTCAGCAATTTCTTCTGGTGATTCTTGGCAGCCATTACGTAGCCAATAAAATATAACACCCACTTCACCACCAATTGAGTAAGTGATAAATAAAGACTTATTACGAATTGAATTTGGATAATCATTAATAACATGTTCATATGTTTTTTTGTAGCTTGAAAATAATCAAACGCTAATCCTTTATTTGGATAAGTAATGAAAATAGCACGATAAAACGATTCTTTTCGTTTTATATATTTAGCTACAATTAAGAAAAATTTATATAATTTGCTTGTATCTACTCTTACACTTTCAAAATTATTATATAAAGCTGTAAGTAATTTAGTATATTTAGAGAGATGATAGTTTTGGATTTTTTCTAGTAAATCATATTTATCTTTATAATTATCATAAAAAGTAGATCTATTAACACCACTGTAAGCACATATCATTTTAATAGTAATATCTTCAAAAGGGTACTCATCTAATAGATCAATCATACTTTGTATAATTTTATATTTTGCTTTTCTTTTCATTAGTATTCACCTTTGTTCATATAACCGACACATTTTTTTAAAGTGTCGGTGTTTTTTTAATGTCTATGTAACTATAATAGATAAAGTGAATTTTAAAAGCAAATAGGAGGAAGTATATATGAAGAAAATGGTATTAATTAATATCATTACTATCATAGTATTAATTGTTATTGGAGTATTAGGCTTTTACTTCTGGAACAATGCAACAAGCTATGTTAGTACTGATAACGCCAAAATAGACGGCGATCAAATGAAAATAGCAAGCCCAACTGCAGGTGAAATCAAATCATTTGATGCAAAACAAGGTGACAAACTTAAAAAAGGTGACAAAGTAGCTGAAGTAGTTGGACAAGGTCAAGATGGTCAATCTAAAAAAATGAGCATCAAAATGCCTAAAGATGGCACAATCGTAAAAACAGATGGTATGGAAGGTTCAATGGCTCAAGCTGGGAACCCAATAGCTTATGCGTATAATTTAGATGATTTATATGTTACTGCCAACGTTGATGAAAAAGATGTTGCTGATATTGAAAAAGGAAATGACGTAGATATTGATATCGACGGTCAAAAAGCAACTGTAAGTGGTAAAGTAGAACAAATTGGTGATGCTACAGCAAATAGCTTCTCATTAATGCCTTCATCAAATAGTGATGGTAATTACACTAAAGTATCACAAGTTGTACCAGTTAAAATTTCTCTAGATTCTGAACCATCTAAAAATGTTGTTCCAGGTATGAACGCTGAAGTCAAAATTCATAAAAATTAAGGGGGTCATTAAATGACAGCGACCTTCATTATTGTTTATATTATAATCGCGCTCATACTTCTTGGTTTAATTAATTTCTTTATTTCTAAAAGTAAGAAAAAGTCTAAAAACCAAAAAGTGGAACAACGCTCAACAAAAGGTTCTGAGAGTCAATCATATCAATCTAAATTTAAAGCAAGTGATTTAGACAAACAATCTGAGTCACGTACAACATCTCCTAATGATTTTGGTTCAACTTCAAATCATATAGAAGACGATAAAAGAAAACATCATTTCGAATCAATGAATGAATCTGAAAATGACAACAACAATGCACATGACCAAGAGAAACTACGTCGTTCAGACGATTCTTCTCGTAACAATATTGATAGAGAAGAAACAGAAGATGTAGACGAAGAAGTGCATAATCCAATTAACCCTGACTCAGAAGAGGGCAGAGTTAATGAAAAAATCAAGAGACAACATAGTGATTTTATCTTTGGTAATGGTATCACTAGAGGTAAAATTTTAGCAGCAATGTTATTTGGGATGTTTATTGCTATTTTAAACCAAACTCTATTAAACGTTGCGCTACCTAAAATTAATACTGAATTTAATATCTCTGCATCAACTGGACAATGGTTAATGACAGGATTTATGTTAGTAAATGGTATTTTAATACCGATAAGTGCTTTTCTATTCAATAAATATTCTTATAGAAAGTTATTTCTTATAGGTCTTGTACTATTTACTATAGGATCATTGATTTGTGCTATTTCAATGAATTTCCCTATTATGATGGTAGGACGTGTATTACAAGCTATTGGTGCTGGTATTTTAATGCCTTTAGGTTCTAACGTTATTGTTACAATCTTCCCACCAGAAAAACGTGGTACGGCAATGGGTATTATGGGTGTGGCTATGATATTAGCTCCAGCTATTGGCCCAACGTTATCAGGTTATATTGTTCAAAATTATCATTGGAATATAATGTTCTATGGTATGTTCTTTATAGGATTAGTAGCTATCATAGTAGGTTATTTCTGGTTTAGACTTTATCAAAGAACCACAAACCCTAAAGCCGATGTACCAGGAATTATTTACAGTACTATTGGTTTCGGTGCTTTATTATACGGTTTCTCTGAAGCTGGTAATAAAGGTTGGGGTTCAACTGAAATCGTTACGATGTTTGTGATTGGTGTTATATTCATTATCTTATTCGTTATTAGAGAATTAAGAATGAAAGCACCAATGTTAAACTTAACAGTATTGAAATACCCAACATATACTTTAACAACAGTTATTAATATGATTGTTATGATGAGTTTATATGGTGGTATGATTTTATTACCTATTTACTTACAGAATTTACGTGGATTCTCTGCGTTAGATTCAGGCCTATTAATGCTTCCGGGTGCATTAGTAATGGGTGTACTTGGTCCTGTTGCAGGTAAGTTATTAGATACTATTGGTATTAAACCATTAGCTATTTTTGGTATTGCTATAATGACTTATGCAACTTGGGAATTAACTAAGTTAAATATGGACACACCATATTTCTCAATCATGGGTATTTATGTGTTGCGTTCATTTGGTATGGCATTTATTATGATGCCTATCATGACTGCAGGCTTGAACGCTTTACCAGGTCGATTAATTTCTCATGGTAATGCATTTGTAAATACTATGAGACAATTAGCAGGTTCTATTGGTACTGCGATTCTTGTTACAGTAATGACAACACAAACAACTAATCATGTTGCCGCATTTGGCACAGAATTAGATAAAACAAATCCAGTTGTTCAAGATCATATGCGTGAATTGGCTCAACAATATGGTGGAGAACAAGGTGCAATGAAAGTATTATTACAATTTATAAATAAATTGGCTTCTGTTGAAGGTATAAACGATGCATTCGTTATTGCAACTATGATAAGTTTATTAGCACTTATTTTAAGTTTCTTCTTACAAAGTAAGAAGAAAGCTGATGCATCAGCTGCAAAATCAAGAGCAGAAGATTAATTGTTGATAGACATTAAATAAAGTTTAATTAAAAAAATTGTGTTGTGGGGGCATGATTTTTAAGGGATCGGTATCAATTTTGATATCGATCCCTTTTTTTAGTGGCTCTTACGAATGAAATGAGTTAGAGCCACTTATGCATTAGCGAAGCTAAGGCGAACCGAAGAGAACGAATGAAATGAGTTAGAGCCACTTATGGGAGTAGAACAGAAATGTGAAGTACTACTCCTAATTTTATTAGGTTAGTAGTACTTACATCTTAGTTTTGACTAAGATGTTCTTTATCGTCGTTCCACCCCGGCAAGGATGGCTAGACTTGAAGGAAGTATGAAATACGCACGTTCAAGATAGACATCTACTGCCAATATATGAACGAAGTTCAGAATGGTTTAAGGCGAACCGAAAAGAACGAATGAAAAGAGTAAAAGCCACTAAAGAATAAATAAAACACAAAAAGCGTGTTGAAAGACATCTTTATCAAGATCATCTTTCGACACGCTTTTAATTATTAAAAGATATATTATTTAATACGGATTTTTCTGTTTCTAAAGAATAGACTAATAATTAGTAATCCAATGCTACAAGCTAATAAAATAAGCGCGTTGTGAATAGCATCGGCTTCTACCACTACCTGATCTGGTGAGACAGTTAAGTAATATTGTTTAAGTGAATCAGAAATTTTCTCAGCTAATGTATGAATAATATAGCTAAAGTACATTGTTATCACTAGCATAATGGCAAGAAACAACATATTTACAACCTTTAAAGCACTACGATTAAAAATAATTGTTAAAATCGATAAAATTAAACTAAGAATACATAATGCGAAAAAGGCGTAAAAGACAATCAATAATCGGTCAATTGATTGTTGTAATTGATCAATATTACCTAAATTGATATTAATATTTCCAATTTGTGTAACAGTATCTTGGAAATTTTTAAGTTGATGAAAATCAATAGTTTGTTTGGCAAATACAATATTGAATATGGGTTGTTTATACATGCTATAACTTGTAATTGCAGTCAACACAAGCACAATTAATTGAATAATCATACTTACCCATGAACGCTTTTTCTTGCCATATTGTTTACCTCGATGCAAACCTTGCGTTTGAAATGCATCGTCAAAGTTTTCCAATCTGCTTTGTTGATTAGACATGCAGGTGCCTCCCTTGAAATAGTCATATCTTTCTTTATCATTTCTAGTCTGATTTTGTTATAATAATGATTATTCAAAGACAGTAAAAAATTAGACAATTTATAAAATGAAATTCATGACTAAATTAAAATATACTTTAAATTATATCCCTTTTTATGTTGCGAATGTAGGTTTTTAATCAAATTGTTTTTTAATTTTAAAAATTGATAAGAGGTAGGTTTAGTTATTTATGAAGAATCGTTTAATGAACAGAGTGGTAAACAAATATATTCTACACAATCGTTCAATATTTTTCGATAATGATGAAGCAGTGGATAAATTTTTCGAAAAAAGACAAATTGAAAATGAGAAAAAACATAAGCAACCATCTACACTGAATGTGAAAGCCAATTTAGATAAACTTATGCTAGGAGATATGCAAGTTTTTAGATTTAATTTTAGACATGAATCCAAAAGAAAAATTTTGTATATTCATGGTGGATATAATACATTACAACCATCACCATTTCATTGGAGATTCTTAGATAAATTGACATTATCAACGTTACATGAAGTTGTATTTCCTATTTATCCTAAAGCACCTGATTATCATATCAATGATACACAAAAAGCTGTTAAAGATGTTTATGATCAATTAGTATCTGAAGTGGGTGCAGAACATATTATTGTCATGGGAGATGGCTCTGGTGGTGGATTAGCATTAAACTTAGTGCAAAGCTTGATCGAACAAAATGAACAAGTACCACGTCAATTATATTTAATTTCACCATTATTAGATGCAACATTATCAAACAAAGATATAACTGATGACCTATTAGACAAAGATATATTAGTGAGCAGATTTGGTGTGAATGAAATTATGAAACGTTGGGCAGATGAATTGCCACTTACCAATTCACGTGTATCACCAATATATGGCAAGATTGAAGGATTACCACCAGTGTTTATGTTTGGTGGAGGTAGAGAAATTATTAATCCAGATATGCATTTATTTAAGGATACATTGGAATCAGTTGGACAAGATATTGAATTTTATGAATATCCAAGAATGGTTCATGATTTTCCACTTTATCCGATTCGTGAATCACATAAAGTTGTTAAACAAATTACCAAAGCTTTAAATAAATAGCATGTATAAATAAAGAAAAGGGCGTTTAGCAGTTGATATTTAGCTAAACGTCCTTTTTATATTATTCCATAATAGAATTAATATGTTTAATAATAAAGTTTTGTCCTTTTGAAAAATATAAGTCAGCAATTGTGTCCTCAAAATGACTTGGTATGTCGGTTAAATTACTAAATGAAAAGACTTTTTCAATATTATCATTTCGTACACGATTCGCAAGTTGATTATAGTGTTCGAGAAATTGATTGTCATCATCATATTTTTCAAGAAGTTGATTTATTTCATCAATAGCTTGTTTTTGACCTTGAGTGTAACTCATTCGTGTTGCACGTTTAAATAATTTTGAACCTGGACCATTTATCGTTAAAGCTTTTTGTTCGTTTAAGTCACTAAGCGCATATTTAACATCATCGAATAAATCTAATAATTCACTTTGTACTGTATGGCGAATAGAATCATTCATTATTTATCCTCCTTATGAGGGATACCAATTCGATGGCCTAGTTGGTCTGGCCATTCAATTGTTTGCTGTTGTTGGTCAGCATAGTGTTGCATTTGTTTGTAATAGTCTTCTGGAAAGGCAGCTGAGCGTCGTTGTTTTTGATCAATGCCCATCATCATTACTTCATTTGTAGCTGCAACATTACCATTATTACGGACCATTCTTAAGAAAAAGTGAACACGTTTGTAATCATAATCATAAATATATAACTCAACATCATAATGCTCATTTAATGTTAATTCAGATAAAAATGTAGTGTGTTCTTCAATTGTAAATGTAGTGTATTTATATTGTTCACGTTCTTCTAATGATAAACCATGACTATAATTAAAATCATCAATCACATCACTAAAAATGATATTATAGTATGCATCATGCATATGATTATTATGATCGATAAAATCTTCAGTCACCGTTTTACTTACCTTAAATGTTTGAGACATGACAACTACTCCTTTTTTGTGTGCTTGCTAATTATTTTACTAAATTAAATTAAGACATACACGTAATTCAATTCATGATAAAATAATGAAGAACTGCTTAACAGGGGGTAAATGGAGATGACAATGACTATTCGATACCAAACATCTACCGAACCTTTAAAAAGGGTGAATCGGATTGAAGATATTCCTAGTGAAGCAACAATTGTTTGGTACGATTTTGAGGACGCAACACCACAAGAAAATGAATTTTTAAGAAATCATTTTAACTTTAATGATTTAGAAATAGATGATGCCATTAATGGTATTCCTCGAGCAAAATATAAATCGTATGATGATTATCAATATTTAGTTCTTCATAGTATATTAGTACGCAATTATTCTGCAATAGCGTTAAATGTATTTTTAGGGGATAAATTATTAGTCACATACCATCATCAAAGTTTTGAATCGCTTAAAAGAGTGGCTAAAGTAAATGAACAACACCATGATCCAGAACTAGATTGTGCAGATATTGTTATTCTTATATTAGATAGTATGGTAGATAAATACTTTAATTTTGTTTACGATATTGAAGATAAGGTATATACATTTGAGGATAGACATGTTGATGATCGCTTTAGTAAAGATGTAATGGACAACGTATTTAAATTACGTTCTGACTTAATTAAAATCAAACGTGTTTTATTTCCAATGCAAGAGTTAGTTGATACGATTAAAACTGAAGGTAATTTAATTAAAGATAATAAGCATTCAATGTATATACAACATATAGATGACCACTTAATTAAACAAAGTAACGTCATTAAGACTTCTCAAGAAATGACGAATGAAATTAGAGAAAACTATGAATCTTATACATCATTTAGAATGAATAATATTATGCAAATTTTAACATTAGTTTCAGTTATATTTTCTCCACTTACCTTTATTGCAGGTATATACGGAATGAACTTTGAATATATGCCTGAACTTAAATGGTATTATAGCTATTTTGTTTGCTTAATTATTATGTTAATCATCACTATTGTGTTAATAATTTTCTTCAAAAAAAAGAAATGGTTTTAAATTGTGCATTTTAAAATTAGATTGAGTTGGAAAGGGCGGTATAGTAATGAGTGATTTTCAAAGAGAGCAGAGAAAAAATGAACATGTTGAAATCGCGATGGCACAGCAAGATGCTGCATTGTCAGATTTTGACAAAGTAAGGTTTGTACATCATTCAATTCCTAATATAGATGTAGATGATGTTGATTTAACTACACGTACATCACATTTTGACTTGAAATATCCCGTTTATATCAATGCAATGACGGGTGGTAGTGAATGGACTAAACAAATTAATGAGAAACTTGCGATTGTTGCAAGAGAAACAGGATTAGCAATGGCGGTTGGTTCAACACATGCTGCTTTACGAAATCCTAAAATGGCAGAGTCATTCACTATTGTAAGAGAAACTAATCCAGATGGTATTATATTCAGTAATGTGGGTGCTGATGTGCCTGTAGATAAAGCCGTAAAAGCCGTTGAATTATTAGATGCGCAAGCATTACAAATACATGTTAATTCACCACAAGAGCTAGTTATGCCAGAAGGTAATCGTGAATTTGCCAATTGGATGGAAAACATCGAAGCTATTGTTAAAGCAGTAGATGTTCCAGTGATTGTAAAAGAAGTAGGATTTGGTATGAGTAAAGAAACGTACAAATCACTGCTTAACGTTGGAGTAGCTTATGTTGACGTAAGTGGGCGTGGTGGTACAAACTTTGTTGATATTGAAAATGAGAGACGTTCAAATAAAGATATGGATTATTTATCAAATTGGGGACAATCAACAGTTGAATCTCTATTAGAAAGTACCGATTATCAAGATAAACTTAATGTCTTTGCAAGTGGTGGTTTACGTACACCATTAGACGCAGTGAAATGCTTAGCATTAGGTGCTAAAGCAGTTGGAATGTCACGACCATTTTTAAATCAAGTTGAGCAATCAGGTATTACGCAAACGATTGAATATGTAGAGTCATTTTTAGATCATATGAAGAAAATAATGACTATGTTAGACGCTAAAAATATTGATGAATTAACTCATAAAGATATGATATTCAGCCAAGATTTATTATCGTGGATAGACCAAAGAGGTTTAGATATTCATAAAGGATAATTGGCCTAACTATAGTTGCCAAAATAAATTCAAAAATAAAACAGTACACATGAGAAACTGTCAGGACATAAGCAAAAGCACTTTATGTCTTAGTTCCATCATGTGTACTGTTTTTTTATTATTGGAAAAATTGTATAAAGCCCATAACAATAATCACGCCTATTAAGTCGATTAAGAATGCACCGACAATAGGAACAACTAAATAAGCTTTGGGTGAGTTACCGTATTTTTTTGTAATGACATCTAAATTAGCCATTGCATTAGGTGTTGCACCTAACCCATGACCAATAAAGCCACCAACCATTACTGCAGCATCATAGTCTTTGCCTAAGCCTCTGAATAAAATGAAGATAGAGAACAAGATCATGAATACAACTTGCACAAGAACTATGATAATTAATGGTAATGCTAATGAGTAGATTTCAGTTAATTGAATACTCATTAACGCGAGAGATAGGAAGATACCTAATGAGATATCACCGATTTCTTCGTTAATTTTTAAATCAACAATGTTAAAGCCAAATGCTTCAGAAATGTTACGCACAAAAACAGCGACGAACATTGAGCCTACATACATTGGTATATTAACATTTGTTAAATCAGTAAACGTATTTCCTATGTATGTACCGAGTGCCATACAGAATACAAGAATTGTAAACTGTATAAAGAAAATTTGTGTTGGTTTATATTTTTCGTGAAGTGCTTGATTATATTCAACTTCACCATAGTTTTTAAATGAATCATCACTATGTTCAGGTTTGAGGTTATAACGTTTGATTAAAAATTTAACTACAGGTCCGCCAATCAAACCGCCAAATACTAAACCTAATGTTGCGGCAGCAAGAGCAGCAGTTACAGCGGAATCAATGCCCATATCTTGAATTGTTTTACCATAGGCAGCGGCATTACCATGACCACCTTCCATTGACATAGACCCTGCTGTTAAACCTAATAATGGTTTGATATTTAATACTTTAGCTAAGGAAACACCAATGACGTTTTGACAGAAAGCCATAATACCACAAAACATAAAGTATAATAACATGACCTTTCCACCAACTTTAAATAATTTCAATGATGCTCCTAATCCAATTGTTGTGAAAAAGGCTAACATAAAGAAATTTTGTATAAATGATGAGTCTAATTTAATTTTAACTATATTAAAGGAATCTAAAATCGCAACTAAAATTGCAAAAATTAAGCCACCAATCACTGGTGCTGGAATACAAATTCTTCTTAAAAACGAGACATGGTTTATGATTGTTTGACCAATCAGATATAAAATACATGCTAAACATAATGTGGTAATAGCATCTAATTCTAACATTTTAACTCCCCCTTAGAAGTTACCCCAAAACCTATGTTTAAGTGTTATTCAATTAAAATATGTAAGCGTTATAAAAAGCCACTATACCTAGTATACACGTATAAATCCATTAAATCTAGTTTTAGAATAAATATTATTTGTATTTATACATAAAAGTATTAATTTTCAATAGATATTATCAGAAATAATATTAAAATTATTAAAAAAGAATATCCTATGTTGAGGATTTATTATTTAGTACCTTGCAATGTACAGTAGTGAGTGCTATATTATAGATAATCACTACTGTGTAATGTTTAGTACCTAAAATGAAATATGGAGGAATGCCTATGAATACGCAATTTAAGAAGGGTGCGTTAGAACTAATTGTCTTGCTCATTATCAAAAGAGAAGATCAATATGGTTATTCATTAGTTCAAAATATCTCACGTTATATGACAATTGCTGAAGGAACTGTATATCCATTATTACGAAGATTAGTTAAAAACGGTGAACTATCTACGTATTATCAGCCATCAACAGAAGGTCCAGCGAGAAAATATTATCGTCTTACAGAACAGGGCCAAGGAAGATTGGCGACGTTAAAAGAGGAATGGCAGTTGTTTTCTAATGCTGTAAATACGTTTATTGAGGAGAGTGAATCAAATGAATAAAGAAAGATATTTAAAGCAATTGGTCGCTAATTTAAAGCATATGGATAATACTGACAAGCAAGATATTTATAACGAATATGAAACTCATTTTATAAGTGGTAAAAATGAAGGGAAATCTGAAGAAGATATAGCTAAACAATTAGGAGATCCTAAAATGATTGCTAAAGAATTGAACGCCACTATGGCTATCGAAAAGGTAGATGAGAAGTCTAATTTAAAAAGTATATTTAAAGCTATATTAGCAGTGATGGGATTAGGACTTTTTAATTTCTTTATTGTATTAGTACCAGCATTCTTCATTTTAATGATTTTTTTCACATTAATTGTTTTTACATTAATACTTTTCAGTGCACCTATATTTTTAATTATCAAATTTGCAACTGAAGGCTCAAATTCAATTATTTTATATGATGTTTATATGGCGGGATTAATGTTTGGTGTTAGTTTAATGTTATTAGCAATTACTATTCTTCTCATTAAATGGTTCTTAAAATTAACAGTAATGTATCTTAAATGGAATGTCTCATTCGTGAAAGGAAGTGTTCATCCATGAGAAAGTTAATCATCACACTTTTTATAATTGGTTTAATATTGAGCATTGGTTTTGGTATAGGTCTTATTTCTCAAGGTAAGAAGTTATCTTCAGCACATCATGAAACGCAATTAAATAAAGAATATAAAGACAATATAAAATCTATTCAATTGGATGTTGAGAATAGTGATGTTGAAATAAAGCATGGTAAGACATTTTCGATAAAATCAATTGGTAGTTCAGACGCTAAAGTAGATAGTAAAGTCGAAAAAGGAACATGGCATATTAATGACCAACATAATCAATCTAATATCAATTTTAGAATAGGCACTATGTTCACTAATAAAATTATTATTACCTTACCAAAAGAAATGAATGAACTAACAATAAAAGATGACGCGGGGGATATCAAAGTTGATAATGTTGTTAGTAAGAAAACGCATATCAATGTTGATTCTGGAGATATCACTTTGACAGATAGTAAATTAGGTGATTTGAAAGTCAATAATGATTCGGGTGATATTTTAATGAAACACATTCATTTCACAGAAGGTAAAATAAAAAATGATTCAGGAGATATAGAAATGAAACAAAGTATTCCTGATCAACCATTAAATGTATCAAATGATAGTGGAGATATTCATATAAATTATAAAAACAAAGCCAAAAACACATCATTTACTGCCTTAAACGATTCTGGAGATACGAATATATATGATAAGGAATTAAAACAACATCAAATAGGTAAAGGAGACAACAAAGTCAATTTATCTAATGATTCTGGAGATATTACGGTAAAATAAAATTGATTAAAAGAGAGGATGGCACTATTTTTAGTGCTATCCTCTCCTTTATTTCCATGTATCATCAGGGTTTTGAAAATCTGATTTTTTCATGCGAGATACATATGGATTACCTTTGACTGTATAGCGAAGTGGTTTATTTGTCCATTCTCCTTTATTTGGAATACCAATACGACCACTTTCAACTATCGATTTAGGATGTTTCCGATTTTTTATGTCAATTGATAGGCGACATTGATTGATAGTAGATCCATCAATGGCACGCGGAATATTAAATGCTTTCGTCCATTTTCCTGGTCCATTAGTCAATTCAAATCCATCTTTGCCTCTATTGATTCTCATAGCTTCAATCCCGTCTTCTGGTTCTACTGCGCGAATAAGCACACCTTCAGGAACACCACTATCTTTAGTAACAAAGTTAATTAATAAATGTGTATGCATGACATGTGCATAAATTGTTCCACCAGTCTTATATAATGAAGTAACTTTAGGTGTTTGTTTACCACCAAAGCCATGAGCTGCGCGATCTTCAAAACCTAAATAAGCCTCAGTTTCGACAATATAACCGCTATAAGTTTGATGATTATCCTGATAAATGACACGGACTCCTAATAATGATTTTGCAATATCTGTTGTATTACGTTCTTTAAAATCCATAATGGAACTCCTCTATAAAAATATTTGTTTTTATAATTTATTTTGGAAATTCTTAAAAAATATTTGATTTATATTTTTTTAGGTCTATCTATTTGATACAATGACCGTATTAACAATATTATTACTTAATTAATGTATCAAAATTGATATGAGTAATAAAATAAATTGAATTGATGATTTGAAAGGAGCAGCTAAGATGAGAGAGAAAGTTGGTTTTAAAGCATCATTTAAATTATATTGGTCAAATTATTTTAATTTTAAAGGTAGATCAAGACGTAGTGAATATTGGTTTATGCAATTATGGCATTTAATATTTATGTGTCCTGGTATTATTTTATTGATTATTGGTGCAATAGGGCTGACTATAGGTATCTCTTCAGGTCAAAGTACGACTGCACTTAGTATTGGTGTCTTTAGTCTAGTGATATCCGTGTTATATTTAGCCATTTACTCACTAGTGACAATTATTCCGAATTTAGCTATATTAGCCCGTCGATTCCATGATACTTCACGCACAATGTGGATACCTATGATCGGATTTGGTATTGCAGTATTTTTAAATATATTTAATTGGGTGGTCAATGCAACTGGACATTCTGAAAATGGATGGTTATTACTAATCTATTGGTTAATTACAATCATCTCTTGGATTTTTGGTATTTATAATATCGTTATTTGTTGTTTAAACAGTCAGAGAGAAACTAATATTTATGGGCCAAGTCCAAAATATGCAGGGTCTGAAATGATAAGCGATAATAATTATAATCCAGTAGACAAAGCAAATAAGAAACATAATTATGATAATAATGAAATTTAAAATAGTAATGTAAAGCTAGGGTCATAGTGAGACCTTAGCTTTTTATATAAGAAATCATCATTTATTCTAGTAGATGTCGTATATATTTGACGTATGGGTAAATGATTTAGTAAAATCAAGATAATACTTATCGAAAGAAGCGGATGAATGCGTTGAATAGAGTGAAACAATATCGAGCACATCAAAAGATGTCGCAATTAGAACTAGCAAGACGAATAGGAGTTTCCAGACAAACAATTAATATGATTGAAAATGATAAATATAATCCGTCATTAAAATTATGTATAAATATAGCTAAAACCTTGTCAGTCACACTTAACGACTTATTTTGGGAGGATGAATAGTTATTTTTAATAAATTAGAATTTAAAGATGAATTCAAAAATAATTTATTCAAAAATCATTTAGCAAAAGCGAGTGCGATATCTATATTTGTAATTGCCTGTATATTTTATTTCCAAGCAATGTTTGATATTCAACGTGAATATTTGTCTCCATATTTGATAGGTAGTTTACTTATATTAATCGTGACAGTCTGTAAACTATCTTTAAATAAAGAAACAACGGATACTACAATAATTTACGTAAATAATAAAAATGAGAAAAACTATTTAAATCGTAAAGCCAGAAAGAAACACATTATATTTTTTATAGTGCTCATGATTTATTTAATCGTCATTAATAATGTAATTATCCCTTTAGTGGTAAGCAGTGAGGTGATGGTTAATAGTTGGTCTAGTTTAGGGTTGCTTATTCCAATTATAATGATGATATTGATGAAAGACAGTCGTATTCAAATATCTGATACACCGACAGTTTCAGCAAAAGAAAAGATTAATACACAAGAACGTTCTTTAAATATGTTGCCTAATTATAACTTCAGTGATGAATATGAGAGACGTAGAATTGTTAATGCATATGCGAGTAATACAATTTGGCAATTAATTGCTTTAATGGTAGTCAGTATTGTTGATATAGTTATTGAAGTAATAATGGGGCATTGGCCAATATCTAGTTATATTTCAATCCTGTTCATTGTTATTATTTCATTAGTCATTACATTTAAATATAAAAGTATTAAAAATTAAAAACAGCTATTCTTGCCATGTTGATAAACAAAGGCAAGGATAGCTGTTTTTAAAGTTGCTTATTCAGTTTCATGAATATAAGATAATTCAGCATGTTCTCTACCTAATAAATCATGAAGTTGTCGGTATTTATTAAATAATTTTTCGTAATGTTTTACTTTTTCAGGATCTGGTTGTTTTTCATAATAAATCGGTTGTTTCATATGTTGTACAGTATCTCGTAATGTTTCGTAAGCACCGCCGACGTTAGCTCCTAACATAGCAGCACCTAAAGCAGTAGCATTAGATGATTCTAAGACAACTACTTTTTTGTTTAATACATTGGCATAAATATCTACGAGTAATTTACTTTTTTTAGGTATACCACCTGACGCATATACTGTATGAACTGGAATGTCATTATCTTCGAATTGTTTCATGATCATTTTAGTTCCAAATGCAGTTGATTCTAAATAAGCACGGTGTACCATTTCGAATGGTGTTTGTAATGTTAAACCAAAGACACTACCAGTTAAATGGCTATCGCTTAATATACTTCTATTACCATTATGCCAATCTAGCACGACTACATGTTGTTCTTCAACAGGGATTTGCTCTGCTAGTGTTTCTAAGTATTGTAATACATCCATATCTTTGTTCTTCGCGGCTTCAACGATTTCATGTGGAGCCATGCGTTCAGAGTAACTAAACAAGTCTCCTACAGCAGCTTGCCCAGCTTCATATGCATATAATCCAGGTATAATAGCATCTTTAACTGAACCTGTAATTGATGGAATGGGTTCTTGTTTAGGGTCTAACATTAAGTGACAAGTACTTGTACCAATGACTGGAGTGAATTCTCCTTTTTCAATGGCACCTGCACCTAATACGCCAGAATGTGCATCAATCATATAAGGTGATATTTGAACATTTGAAGATAATCCCCATAAATTTTGGTAGTATTCTGATAATGAACCTGCACTATCTCCAATTTGAATAACCGGTGCTTCACATTTATCTTTTACAATTTGAGGTAATTCTGAATCTACAGTTTCAAAGAAATCGTAATTAAATCCATTGACTTCATCGTAAAATCCTTTAAATCCTATACCACAATTTGATCGGATATTTTGATTAACAAGCAAGCTTGTCATATAGTCTCCGGCTTCCATAATATAATGAGCACGTTCTAATAATTCAGGTGCTTTATGTTTTACCTCAAGAATTTTAGGTATCATCCATTCACTATTAACACTGTGACCATAATAGTCTAACCAATTTTGATTTGCTTTTTCATTAGCTTCGACCATTTGTGTTGCTTCATCTTGGGCACCGTGATGTTTCCATAATTTAACATAAGCATGAGGGTGATTTTTTAAATCTTCATTCATATGTAAAGGTTTGAAGTTTTCATCTAAAAAGACAATAGTACAACTTGTGAAGTCGACGCCAATTCCGATTACTTCATCTTTATTAATTTGACTTTCTTCTAATACATGTTTAACACCATTTTCTAAAACATTGTGATAATCGCCAGCATGTTGTAAGAAGTAATTATGAGGTAAAGTTTCTCCACCTAATTCTTCAGCAATTGTTCCATGTTGGTATGTTTCTTCATAACTAGAAATAATTTTTCCATCTGAAGTATCTACTAAAATAACACGTCCAGATGCTGTGCCATAATCGATACCAATACTATAACTCATTATGTCTATCCCCTTTATGTAATGTTTTATCTTAAAGAAGTTATCAATAAAATAATGTTCTACGATATGATTAATGATAGTGCTTACATAAATGAATGTAAAGTGTGACATATTGTAAATTCTAAATTCATTAATGAGTTTATTAATGTTATATTTATGTAGAATTAAATCATTAATTTGGGAGGTAACCATGTCATTAAATATTGAACACGTGACAAAGAGATTTAATCAATTTATAGCAGTTAATGATATATCGATTGAACTTGAGAAAGGAAAAATGCTTGGGTTTTTAGGACGTAATGGTGCTGGCAAAACAACTACATTTAGAATGATTTTAGGATTAAGTGAACCAACAGAAGGTCACATTACATATGAGAGACATACAATAGATAAGTCGATGTACAATCGTATAGGTTATTTACCAGAAGAGCGGGGTTTGCATTCAAAAATGACTGTTGAAGACGAATTAACTTATCTTGCTACTTTGAAGGGTATGTCTAAAAAAGCTATTAAGAAAAATATAGATTATTGGTTAAATCGATTTGCAATTACTGAAAATCGTCATAAACGTATTGATTCACTTTCCAAAGGTAACCAACAAAAAATTCAGTTATTAGCAAGTATGATTCATCAACCTGAATTACTTATTTTAGATGAACCTTTTAGCGGATTAGATCCAGTCAATGTTGAACTACTAAAAGAAGCGGTCAAAGATTTAAATAACCAAGGTTCGACGATTATTTATAGTTCACATCGTATGGAGCATGTCGAGGAATTATGTGACGATGTATGTATTTTAAATCATGGAGAACTAGTAGTTTCAGGCGATATACAAGAAGTTAAATCTTCTCATGGATATAAACAGGTAATTATCGAAACTAATAAATCAATGCCAGAATTAACAGGCATTCAAGGTGTTATTGATGTAGAAGTGAATAAGCATGACATTAAACTAACAATAGAAAATGAGGCTGTAGCTGAATCTATATACAATCAAGTTATAACACATGGTTATGTGCGTCGATTTCAAGTGTTAGAACCATCACTGAAAGATATTTTTATTGATAAGGTAGGTGATCTTCATGAATAAATTCTGGGCTACATTTGGATTAACATATAAAAGTAAGGTTAAATCTAAATCCTTTATGATATTTATGGTTATTGTCATTATTTTGATGGTAGCTTTATCAAATGCTGACAAAATTATAGATATGTTCAAAGGTGATGATGACCATATAGGTGTCGTAACCAATAATGAACCATTATATAAAGCAATTAAACAACAGAGCCATGTGATTGATGAGGAAGCAACGTTTGAAAGAGTGAGTCAAAAAGAAGCGAAATCTCAAGTCAAAAGTGAAAAATTAAAGGAAGCTTATATCATCAAAATGGATAAAGACCATCAACTTTCAGCGACCATTTTGAGTAAAGATAACGTTTCACAAGAAAAACAACAAAAAGTGACTGGTTTACTTACAAATCTTCAGTCAAAACTAATAGCATCGAAATTGCATCTCAGCGATAATGATTTAAAAAAATTACAATCTCAAAGTAAAGTAGATAGCCACATCTTATCAGATGATAAAGGACAACAATTAAGTGAAAGCCAAAAAGTATTTAATATGATTCTTGTTTATGCCATTTTAATGCTAATGTTTTTTATTATTTTCAATTATGCAACACAAGTGGCTATGGAAATTGCAACTGAAAAAACATCAAGAGTTATAGAAATGATTATTACGAGTGTGTCTCCGATAACACATATTATGGCTAAGATAACAGGTGTCATAGCAGTAGCGTTTACACAAATAGCTATGATAATTGTGGTTGCAATCATTTGTATATATGCTTTTGATTTAAAGCGTATGCTTAAAGGTTTTGATTTATCAATGAGTGACATATCATGGCAAATTATTATAGTAGGCATTTTAAGTGTGATTATCGGTATATTAACTTATGTTTTATTAGCAGCCATTTTAGGTTCTTTAGCATCCAGAATAGAAGACATTAATCAAACCTTAATGCCTTTAACTTTATTTGCAATGATTGCATTTTATATAGCTATTTTCAGTATATATAAACCTGATATTTTATTGGCTAAAATTACAAGCTTTATTCCATTTTTAGCCCCATTTGAAATGTTGGTGCGCGCTCAATCGACGGAATTACAAATTTGGGAAATTGTATTAAGTATGTTGATTTCATTAGTAGTTATGGTGATCTTGATATGGATTGCTATTAAAACATACAAAGATTCAGTTTTAACATTTGAAAAAGGTCTTATTAACTCAATTAAAAAAGTAATGAAAAAATAAATAAAAGAGGGGGAAGAGTGTTAATGTCATTTTGAAAAAGCTTACATAACATTCTTCCTCTTTAAATTGTAATTATCTATGGAATATTAGGTGAAAAAGTGTAACAATGTGTATGAGTTAGCAAAGAAGTTAATATAAAATAATAACTGATTGATACACATCATCAACCATAATTGATTAATATAACCTCTTATTAGGATGGAGTAGATAGAACGATGTTATATTCAACGATGATTTTTATATTAGCAGGTCTTTGTGAAATAGGAGGCGGCTACTTAATATGGTTATGGCTTAGAGAAGGTCAGCCATTGTGGCTAGGTATTATTGGTGGTATCATACTCATCCTATATGGTGTGATTGCGACGTTACAATCATTTCCAACGTTTGGACGAGTTTATGCCGCATATGGCGGTATATTTATTGTCATGAGCTTAGTATGGTCTATGTTCATTGATAAAAATATGCCAGATAAATACGATGTATTGGGTGCTGTAGTATGTGTAATTGGCGTTTTAATAATGTTATTACCACATAGGGCTTAATAAAACGTGTTTGAAAGGGAGAAATAAGTAATGAATGTTGAAATTGAGCATCAAAGATATGGTGTTGATTTAATTAAAATTGATAATGAAGAAACGAAAATTGTATTTACAAATTTTGGTGCAAGAATAGTATCATGGAAATATCATGATAATAATATTGTACTAGGGAATGTTGTTGAAGCGGACGAATTTTATTTTGATAATCCATTTAAATTTGGAGCGACTATAGGAAGATACGGTGGTCGAATTTCCGATGCTTCGTTCACATTAGATGGAATAAAATACCAATTAGAAGCAAATGATGGTAATCATCATATCCACGGCGGGGGTCACGGGCTAGATACAAAGTTATTCGACTATGAAGTAGTCGAAGAATTGGGACAAGTAAAAATTATTTTTAAGACAACGTTAAAGGAAACAGATGATAATTACCCAGGAAATATGGATGTTAAAGTTACCCATACTTATGATGTCGATCATTGTTGGACAGTTGAATATGAGGCTACATCAACGAAGACAACATTATTTAATCCGATGAATCATGTTTATTTTAATTTGAACAGAGATAATAATGTTATCGATAATCACCGTCTATATAGTTCTGAATTGAATATGTATCAACTTAATGAACAACATTTAATAAATACAGATGAAACACTAGATTTACATCAAATTTTTAATGGTAATGATATATACTTTAAAGATATATTTGAAAGTAAACATGCTCAACTAGCACAACAAATTGACACTTTTAATGGCTTGGATCATCCATTCAAAGTTGGAGGCCATCAATTATCAATAGATAACGGTGAGTTTCAATTAGATGTAAAAACTGATATGCCAAATTATGTATTATATACATTTAATCAACCAAAAGATTGGAATAGTGATTCTAATATTTATAAGGCACATTCTGGCTTAGCTATTGAATCTCAATTTTTACCAAATGATATTAATATGTATGGTGAAGACGCTTCGTCTATCTTAAAAGCCAATGATACATTTTATTCTCAAACAAGTTATGAAATAAATGAAAAGTAATTATTAAGAGTGAAGCCTACGGTTTTGATTCCATTGGTTTCACTCTTTCTTTATACTTAGAAAGTATTTTAATTATGATGATTTTGTTGCACGTTGGTACATCTTTTCTAATTTTTCATATCTTTTCATAGATAAATATGGATTTTTTAAAGCCTGTGAAATTCTCTTAGTATTTTTTCTGTCATTATAATAAATATCGTTTAATTCTTGAACCGATAATTGAGTCTTCGGGTCTGCTTCTTTAATTAATACTAAATGTTGATTTTGACTGACAGATCCTTCTTTAATTATGCGACAATAAAATCCTGTTTTTCCTGATTTAGACATGCGCTTCACTAAATTGGGTAAACCATATTTTGCTTGTATTTTCCAACAAGGTTCTCTGATTTCCGATACTTCTATAATTGCTTCACCCAAACGATATTGATTACCAAAATAAACTTCATTTTCATCTAAATTTATAATAGTTAAGTTTTCCCCAAACATTGCATAATCAGGCAGTTTTTCTAAATCATCTTTATACATGTCATAGTTTGATTTACTAAAGCAACAGACTGCTTTATCTGGTCCACCGTGGTCTTTATAGGCTTGTTCATCATCAACAAAACCTAGTTTAGATAACCACATATCTCCTTCGAAAGGGCGCTTATTAATAGCTGATTGCATTGGTTTTGAGTCTTTATATTGTAGCGATTCTATTTTCCCAGTTGAAATAGCGTAAACAGGTATCATTTCTATCCTCCCTCTTAAAGTATTTAAATGATAGTTTACTATATCTCAAGGCTTTTATGTAAAATTTTAAAATATATTAAAAATTAAACGATAAATAAGGTATGTTAAATCAAAAAAGTCATGTAAAATAGGAAATGTAAACGATTTAGAAAAGAGGCTCATGACGTAATGAATGATGTAAAACAACTTAAAATGATGACATTGAATGATGTTTTGAATCAAATTGAAGACGGTATGACACTAGGAATTGGTACAGGTAGTACAATTGAATTGTTAGTTCCTAAAATAGCACAACTTGTTGAAGAAAAGAATTACGACATCAAAGGTGTTTGTACTTCAAATAAGACTGCTTTTTTAGCTAAAGAACTAAATATTGAAATTGTTGATGTAAATGATGTTGAAAAAATCGATTTAGCTATTGATGGGGCAGATGAAGTCGATCCAAACCTCAACTTAATTAAAGGCGGTGGCGGTGCCTTATTTAGAGAAAAGGTCATTGATGAAATGGCAGACCGTTTTGTGGTCATTGCTGATGAAAATAAAGTAGTCAATTATTTAGGAGAAACATTTAAATTACCAGTAGAAGTAGATAAATTTAATTGGTATCAGGTTGCTAGAAAAATAGAAACGATTGAGGGAGTAATCGTGCAACGTCGTGTTACTGAAGATGTGCCGGTAACTACAGACAATGGTAACTATATTTTAGACTGTGCCTTACCAAAAGGGATTGACCCTTATGAAATGCATGAGTTTTTAATACATCTTACGGGTGTGCTAGAAACAGGTTATTTCCTTGATATTACTGACGAAGCCATTATAGGCACACAACAAGGTGTTAAAAAGATGTACCGTCAATAATAAAATTTTTACTTTTATATTATATAGATAATAGCCTTAAGGTGTTTGTTAGAACATCTTAAGGCTATTTTTCTAAATTTTATTCTTATTGAGCACTTTTGAATAAATCAACTAAACTTTGAGGACTATTCTCTCCAAGACAAATATCTAATAATTCATGAGATTCTTTTGCTTCGGCTTCACTTCTTGGGAACATTTTTGCTTCATATAATTCGATTGCTTTATCAAAATTATTACTATGTTCAGCTATCAATTCCGCTAACTCAGCTCCATCTAACATGGCTAAATTAGCACCCTCCCCAGAAGGAGCCATTAGGTGTGCAGCATCACCAATTAAAGTAACCCCTGATTGACGTTCCCAACGATGTGTATCAGGTAACGCATTAATTTTACGAGGTGTAATTGAACTATCCGCTTCAGTAATTAAGGCAGTTATTTCTGGTGACCAACCTTCAAATTCTGCAGCAATTGTTTTTGTCGCTATTTCACCATTTGCAAAGTCTATACTATCGATCCATTCACTATCACATTTCATTTGTACATATGTGTGAAGGATATCTCCTGCTTCTCTATGTGCAACAATACCTTTACTAGGTGATAAAGCATACATTGCACCTTTTCCTACTTTTTGAGCAGTCTTAGGATATTGATTATCTACATCATATAGATATGTTTCAATAAATGTATAACCTGAATAATATGGTTTAATATCTGTTAAGATGTTACGAACTTTAGACCAAGCACCGTCAGCACCAATAAGTTTGTCTGTAGTTACAGATGTCTCATCTCTAAATACCACTTTATATTGTGTATTATCCAATTTTTCAACATGATCCACTTTTTTATTCCAAACAATCATATCATGTGGCAATGAGTCTATTAATATATCTCTTAAATCACCACGTAATACTTCAGGTCGTCCATTTGATTCATCATCCGGTAAATCTAAAAGTATGTCACCATTATGGTTAACGATGCGAGAGGCATCAGCGCCTTTTTGTATAATTGATTGGAATTCGTCCAATAAGTTAGCTTTTTCTAAGGCAACTTGTCCATTATATTCATGTATATCTAATTGTCCACCTTGAGTTCTTGCATCACGAGAGGCATCAGATTCATAAACTTTAGCAGGAATACCATTTACATATAGCACTCTAGCTAAAGTCAGCCCACCAATGCCACCACCGATAATTGTAATAGGGTTGTTACTAGCTTTTATATTCATTGTATTACTCCTTTTAAACTCATAGTTATAATTAAATTATTACTGAAAGAGTTTACCCCCAAATATCTATATTTAAAACAAAAAACTCATCCATTCAATAAATTGAATAAGACGAGTTTAATATAATTAGTATTTGTTATTAGGGCTAGAATTTTCAGAGTCCTTGATTTCATCCTGTGCTTCAGATACAACTGATGAACGACGTGATGAACGGCGTGTTTGTTTATAAGAAGTATGTTCTCTTAAATAATCAGAAGAATCATTGTCATGTTCTTGTTCATCATCAATAGACGTTTTAGAATGTTGTTCATTATCAGAGGATTGATCATGTTTACGAGAATCAGATGCGTCATCTTCTTGAATATCATTATGATTATTTTCATTATTAGTTTCACTATCATTAGAATGGTCATTAACGTGATCTAAATAATTATTAGGTTCAACTTCGTCTAAACTTTGTTTTGTCTTTTTATAGAAGATGGCACGTATAATTAAGCTTAAAATAATATAGATTAAACCTACTGCAGTAGTAGCCAATGCGATGACTTTCATAGAGAATAAGTCACCAACTTCTTCACTGAACAAGAATACTAAACCAAATGACATAGCAGCATGGAAAATAGTAGCTATATAAATTGTTCTACCTTTAGTTGCGCGAATCAATTCACCTACAATCATAGAGAATGCGAATGTATATAAGAAATGATAACCAGCAAACTCTATTCCATATGTAGTATTGGCATTGAAGATTGAGTAAATGATACCAACTACGATACTTGCAAAGAAAGTATTCATTTTAACTTCTACAATATGTTGTAAATATGAACGAAAACCAAATTCTACTACAAATGCCATAATTAAATGGCCAATTATAATAGCAGTTATTGAAACTGATAAATCTGATGCCTGTAAAAGTATGAAACTATCTGCAAACGTGTTGAAACAGAACATACCTATGATAAATATAAATAAAGGTATGATTAAAGCGAGTAATATACGCTCCACAACTTTAAGGCTCAATGATAGTTTTAAACTCGCCATCTGATCTTTTTTATATCTAAAGACGAGTAGACATATGATTGCAGCGATAAAAGGAGAAAGATCAGTAATATCGAAGACAAATCTTTTTACTCCAATTGCCGATTGAAAATCTCTAAGTATTACGAATAAGGCCATCGTAATGACAAAAAATACGAATATTGTCATTGCCCATTGAAACCCAGAAATTCGATTGTTTTTCATTTTATGTAACCTCCATTACGGAAACAAGCAATTATTATTTTTATTTACAATTATACATGTTATAAGATGTTAGATAAATTGTCTATTTCAATTATCATCAAAATGTAATAGGAATGAATTATAAACGTAATTAAATTTCAGTGAATCGGGAATAAAATAACTACATTGAATAAAAAATAAGCTAAAGTTATACTTAAAATATAATGTTAGTGAATGAAATCAAGGGGGAAGAGCAATGTATCAACAAGCCGAACCAAGCTTATGGACAGGAAGACTTGATAGTGAAACAGATTCTAAACAATTTAGACATTTTCAAACGATTCAATTTAATGATTTAAGAAATGTGGAGTATAGTAATGAACAAAAAGGTGTAGGTATGTTAGGCTATGCCGTTGATAAAGGCGTAGAACTAAATAAAGGTCGAGTTGGAGCTAAAGAAGGCCCTAATGCGATTAAACAATCATTTGCAGGATTACCAGATTTAAATCAATGTGAACAAATTGTTGATTACGGAAATGTAGAGCACGATAACGAACAACTAATTGATACACAAAAAGAATTTGCAGAGTTAGCAGCGAAATCTATTCACAATCACAAACAAACATTTCTTCTAGGTGGCGGCCATGATATTGCTTATGCTCAATATTTAGCTACTAGAAAAGTTTATCCTAATCAATCCATTGGTGTTATTAATATTGATGCCCATTTTGATACACGTGATGAAGGAGAATCAACGTCAGGAACTAGTTTTAGACAGATTCTTGAACAAGATGATAATGCCGACTATATGGTTCTAGGTATATCTCAAGGTGGCAATACACAAGGGTTATTTGACTACGCAGAGGAAAAAGGCATTTCATTTGTTTATGCTGATGAATTGCTACATCAAGTATCCCCACCAATTAAAGATATGATTGAACGCTTTATTCATGATCATGACGTGATTATGTTTACAATTTGTATGGATGTTGTAGATAGTGCCTTTGCACCAGGTGTCAGCGCATCAGCAGTATTAGGTATCTATCCACACACAGTTTTTGAATTAGCTAAACGTATTGTACCAAGTGATAAGGTTAAATCAGTTAGTATCGCAGAAATGAATCCTAAGTATGATCAAGATAATAGAACTGCGAAACTGATTGCTAACTTAGTACACCATTTCTTATTATAAATTCCAATATTCAATACATTGTTCGATGAGAGAAAGTACTTGTTCAGAGTGCTTTCTCTTTTTTAAATAGTTGATATAAATTTTGCGACCTAAATTAGGACGTATTTTAATATAGTCTAAATTACTAGTATTAAACGATTGATAATAAAATCGTGGAATAACAGCATATCCTATACCTAAATGTACAAAATTAGTAGCTGACTCAAAACGATCAGATTCCATAATAATATTAGGATGTATACTCATTCTATTAAAATAATCATCTAAATGTTTACGAACTTGTGAGCTTTTATTAGGTAATATTAAAGGTAGATTATCTAGTTGAATTGTCTTTTGTTTAGGAAAAGCATCTTTAGGTGTTAGTAAAATATAGGATTCTTTGTAAAGTGCAATTGAAGTAATATCTTGGTGCCTAATTTCTTCATTTGTTAAAGCAAAATGCACATCAAAGTTAATAAGTTGCTCAATTGATTGATGTTGATCATGTACCTCATTAATACGATATTGTTGATTTGGATATTGAGTATGATGAGCGTGAATAACATTTGCCATCCATTGGCTTGTTGATTCTAAAATACCAATTTTAATTCTCGGTTCAGATGAAATATTTAAATCATACATCTTTTCTATTGTTGATCGATATTGTTGAACTAATTGTTCCGCATATTTATAGAATTGAATACCTTTTTCGGTTATTTTAATATCCTTTGTTGTGCGCATGAATAAATCATAGCCTAAATCTGATTCCATCTTTTTAATAGCAGCTGTTAAAGAGGGCTGGCTAATATGTAAAAAATTGGCAGCTTTTGTAAAACTATTATATTTAACAACGGCTAAAAAGTACTCTAATTGAATAATTTTCATAAGTCATCTCCAGTTAGTTATAGTTTATATCTATAAATAATTAGTTTATTTATATTTGTTATCTATATTTTAGCATAATATAATGGGCGTGTAAGAACTTAATTTAGTACATGTTCAATAGTCTAAATTATTTGATTATTTAGGTTATTCTATAAGTGTACATATTAAAAACTTTGAATTTATAGATATTATTTCGGATGGGAGAGATAGTAATGAGAGAAATTCATGCAAAAAAAGGTTTAGATATCGAGTGTAAAGGTTGGGAACAAGAAGCGGTATTACGAATGCTTTATAATAATTTAGATCCAGAGGTAGCTGAACATCCTGAAGAACTTGTTGTTTATGGAGGTATCGGTAAAGCGGCACGTAACTGGAAAGCATTTGAAGCAATCGAAAATACATTAAGAGACTTAGAAGCAGATGAAACAATGCTCGTACAATCTGGTAAACCAGTAGCAGTATTTAAAACTCATGAAGAAGCACCGCGTGTGTTAATCTCAAATTCAGTTTTAGTACCTAAATGGGCAAACTGGGATCACTTCCATGAATTAGATAAAAAAGGTTTAATTATGTATGGACAAATGACTGCAGGCAGTTGGATTTATATTGGTTCACAAGGTATTGTTCAAGGAACATATGAAACTTTCGCAGAACTTGGTAACCAAGAATATAACAGTGATTTAACTGGTACAGTGACATTAACTGCAGGATTAGGCGGTATGGGCGGCGCTCAACCTCTTGCTGTAACAATGAATAATGGTGTGGCAATTTGTGTTGAAGTCGATGAAACACGTGTTGATAAACGTGTAGAAACAAAATATTGTGATGTAAAAACTAAAGATTTAGATGAAGCATTAAAATTAGCTGAAGATGCTAGACAAAAAGGGGAAGCTTTATCAATCGGTCTAGTTGGTAATGCAGTAGATTTACACAAAGCTATTTTAGACAAAGGATTCAAAATTGATATCATTACTGACCAAACAAGTGCACATGACCCATTAAATGGTTATGTACCTCAAGGTTATTCAGTAGAAGAAGCTAAACAATTACGTAAAGAAGATCCTAAGAAATACGTTGAATTATCTAAAGACTCAATGGCTAAACATGTAGAATTAATGTTAGAATTCCAAAAACAAGGTGCAGTAGCATTTGACTATGGTAATAATATCCGTCAAGTTGCTTACGACAATGGTGTAGAAAATGCATTTAACTTCCCAGGATTTGTGCCAGCATACATTAGACCATTATTCTGTGAAGGTAAAGGACCATTCCGTTTTGCTGCATTAAGTGGAGATCCAAAAGATATCGAACGTGCAGATGAAGAAATGAGAAAATTATTCCCAGACAATGAAAAATTAATTCGTTGGTTAGATTTAGCTGAAGAAAAAATTGCTTATCAAGGCTTACCATCAAGAATTGCTTGGTTAGGCTATGAAGAACGTGCGAAAATGGGATTAGCACTAAACAAATTAGTTCGTGACGGTGAAATTTCAGCACCAATCGTTATCGGTCGAGATCACTTAGATTCAGGTTCAGTAGCTAGTCCAAACCGTGAAACAGAAGGTATGAGAGATGGCAGTGACGCAGTTGGTGACTGGGCGGTATTAAATGCCTTAATTAACACTGCAGCTGGTGGTTCTTGGATTTCATTCCATCACGGTGGCGGTGTAGGTATGGGTTATTCTCTACACGCTGGTATGGTTGTTGTAGCTGATGGTTCAGAACGTGCAGATCGTCGTTTAGGACGTGTATTAACTACAGATCCGGGTATGGGAGTAGTGAGACACGCAGATGCTGGTTATGATATCGCAATTCAAACTGCGAAAGACAAAGGCATCAAAATTCCTATGATCGATGAAACGGAGGATAAATAATGAATGATTTAATTATTCAAAATATCAAAGAACTTATTTTACCAAAATCTACTGATCGTCCATTAAAAGGTGCAGAACTTGATGAATTAGATGTTATTGAAAATGGTACAGTTGTAGTAAAAGATGGAAAGATTGTTTATTCTGGCCCTTATACAGATAAATATGAAGCAGAACAAATCATAGATGCTACTGGTAAAGTAGTATCTCCATCCTTAATTGATGCACATACGCATTTAATATTCGGTGGCTCAAGAGAACACGAAATGTCACTTAAACGTCAAGGGAAATCTTATTTAGAAATATTAGAATCTGGCGGTGGCATTCTTTCAACAGTAAAAGCTACACGTGAAATTAGCGAAGATGACTTATTCAAAAAAGCAGAACATGACTTATTAACTATGGTTCAACATGGTGTATTAGGTGTTGAAAGTAAAAGTGGTTATGGTTTAGATAAAGAAAATGAACTTAAACAATTAAGAGTATCTAATCGTTTAGCTGAGAAATATGGATTAGATATGAAACATACTTTCTTAGGACCACATGCAGTACCTGAGGAAGCAGAATCAAATGAAGCATTCTTAAATGAAATGATTGAATTACTTCCAGAAGTTAAGGAATATGCTGATTTTGCAGATATCTTCTGTGAAACAGGTGTATTCTCAGTTGAAGAATCTAGACATTATATGCAAAAAGCTAAAGAAGCAGGATTCAAAGTGAAAATTCATGCTGATGAAATAGACCCATTAGGTGGCTTAGAATTAGCAATTGATGAAAATGCCATTTCTGCAGATCACCTTGTTGCTTCAAGCGCTGAAGGTAAAGCAAAATTAAAAAATAGTGATACAGTAGCAGTACTATTACCAGCTACAACATTTTATTTAGATAAAAATGACTATGCTGATGCAAGAGGCATGTTAGATAATAACGGTGCAATTGCTATTGCAACCGATTACAATCCAGGTAGTAGTGTAACGAATAACTTACAATTAGCTATGGCGATTGCTGCATTAAAATTAAAACTATCTCCAAATGAAGTTTGGAATGCTGTTACAGTTAATGCAGCAAAAGCGATTGATTTAGATGCAGGTACAATTAATGAAGGTGACAAAGCCAATATCGTTATTTGGAATGCACCTAACCACGAATATATTCCTTATCACTTTGGTATTAACCATGCACAAAAAGTTATCAAAGATGGTAGAGTCATTGTTGATAACGAATTTTCATTAGATTAATTCATTCATAATTTAACCATGTGGAACCGTGTCGATATGAAGACACGGTTCTTTTTATATATAAGAGAAAAAATGTACATTTATTAGAATAGTTTGACAATTGTGTTAACATGAATTTATAAGGAGTTGGCTACACATGATGTTGGTACGAACGCAATACTTAAAACAATGGCAAGGCCAATATCGACAAAACATACCTTCCGGTATTTTAATGGGGTTAGCTTTATTACCTGTAACTATAGCATTTTCTTTTATTGTTCATGTTCCACCTTCAATTGGATTAATGAGTTGTGGGTTAATGATGTGCTTAATGAGTATACTGGGAAAAAGAATTGCAATGGTTTCAGGGCCAAGTAGTGGCATATCTATTATAGGTGCACCTTTAGTTAATCAATATGGCACACATTATTTATTTTTAGCAACAATAATGATGGGTATCCTATTAATTATATATAGCTTTTGTCATATAGATAAATTGCTTAATTATATCCCTAGAACAGTAGTCATTGGCTTTATGAATGCATTGGGGATATTACTGTTAACTACTCAAATTAAATATATATTCGGTGTGTCATTATCTACATATATCGTTGCGTGTTTAACCTTTATAGTGATTTATCTATCTGGAAAATGGATTCAAACCATACCTGCACCATTAGTGGCTATTATCATCATTACGCTATTAACGTCAGTAATTCACCCACATTTACAGTATGTTCACGATTTAGCTAATATTAAATTTAAAATGCCACAATTAACAACCCTAAATTCATCAATGACAATTTTTGATTGGTTGATTATATTTAAGTATGCATTTACGATGTCAGTGATTTCAGTCATTCAAACTAATTTAACTGCTAATATGATGGATGCAATCAGTAACACAACATCTAATAAAGATAAAGAAATAAGAGGACAAGGAATTTCTAACATTATCGTAGGAATTGTCGGGGGTTATGGTTCTAGTGGATTAGTAGGACAATCTAAATTTAATTATAAAATGGGCGCAACAACTCGGTTATCTACATTAATGACTGGTATTTTATTAGTATTATGTATGGTGTTATTAGGGCCAATAGTTGGCTTAATTCCAATGGTAGTGCTAGCTGTAGTATTAGTAACAGTTTCTCTTAATACATTCGACAGACGAACGGTGAGTCATATTAAAGAAGCGCCGATTATGCATAGTAGTATTATGTTATTAACTATCATACTTATTCTTATGACTAATAATTTAGCTATAGGTGTAATAGTGGGCACGATTATTTATTATATAATATTTTATCTCTTTAAGAAGGGGGATGTTACAAATGACTAATTATACTGATTATGTGAATTGGAGAAGGACTTTTCACCAATTTCCGGAACTATCAGAAAAGGAATATGAAACGACACAACGACTTAAACGTATTTTAGAAGCACACCACATTACCATATTAGATTTACCTTTAGATACTGGATTAGTTGCTGAAGTAGGTAAAGGCGATCAATTAATAGCTGTCAGAACTGATATAGATGCGCTACCAATTGATGAACAAGTAGAACATGAATTTACCTCTACTAATGAAGGCGTTATGCACGCTTGTGGTCATGATATACATATGGCTAGTATTTTAGGTGTGGCAACTCAATTAAAAGCACAAGAAAATGAATTAAATGGCCGTGTAAGAATTATATTTCAACCTGCTGAAGAATTAGGTTATGGTGCTCGAAAAATAGTTAAAACAGGAGCATTAGATGGAGTCAAAGCGGTCTTAGGTTTTCATAATTATCCTACAATGGATATAGGCGAATTTGCTATTAAAAAAGGAGCAATTACTTCTGCTGTCGACCGATTTGAATTTAAAATTAAAGGTAAAGGGGCACATGCTGCTAAACCTGAACAAGGAAATGATCCAACTGTAGCATTAGGACAGCTTATCAATAGTCTACAAACAATTGTAAGTAGAAATCTTTCTGCGTTTGATAGCGTAGTTGTCACTATAGGAGAAATTTCATGTGGGAATACATGGAATGTTATTGCAGATCATGCATATGTACAAGGAACTGTGCGGTCATTTAAACCTGAACATCGAGATTATATTGAACAAAGAATGAAAGATATAGCGAGTGGCTTAGCGAAGACATTTAATATAGAAGTAGAATGTCATTATACTAGATTGCCTGGTACTGTCATTAATGATAATCAGTTAACAGAGACCGCAATTGAAGTGGCAGAAACAGTTGGTTATAATGTTTCAATTATGGACTTGCCACTGACAATCGGAGAAGATTTCTCAGGCTACACTGAAAGTTATCCTGGTGTATTTGCATTTATTGGTTCAAATAGTAAATATGATTTACATCACCCTCTATTTGATCCGGATGAACGTATATTGGAAAAGGTTCCTTCATATTTTGTAGAATTAGTTAAAAAATTACTAAATCAATAAAGTTAATACAGTTGCTATTGTATTTTTAAAAGAAATCAGTAGTAACTGTGTTTTTTATTAAATTAAATTTTAGAAAAATTAAAAATGATTAGAGAGTAGATATACTTGGGTATAAACAGAACATATAGATATTAGGAGATGATTTTAAAATGTCAGCACAAGATCCAAGAAATAAATTTAAAACAAATGAATATGAAAAACAAGAACAATCACTTCCTGGTTTGCAAAGTGATTTAACACCAGAGCCAGATTATGGTGAAACATTATATATAGGTCATGACAGATTAAAAGGATTTAAAGTGTTAGTCAAAGGTGGCGACTCAGCTATTGGACGTGCAGCAGCTATAGCCTATGCTAAAGAAGGTGCAGATGTCGCAATTAATTATCTTCCAAGTGAAGAGAAAGATGCACAAGAAGTTAAACACGTCATTGAAGAAGCAGGACAACAAGCAGTGCTTATCCCTGGTGATGTTAGAAATGAACAATTTAACTATGACATGGTCGCAGAAGCCTATGAACAATTAGGTGGATTGGATAATGTAACTTTAGTGGCAGGTCATCAACAATATCATGATGACATTAAAGGATTTGATACACAATCATTCGCAGAAACATTTGAAACTAACGTATACCCAATCTTTTGGACAGTGCAAAAAGCACTTGATTATTTACAACCAGGTGCATCAATTACTACAACATCATCTGTACAAGGATATAATCCAAGCCCAATATTACACGACTATGCCGCTTCAAAAGCAGCGATTATTTCACTAACTAAAAGTTTATCTGAAGAGCTTGGTCCTAAAGGTATCCGAGTTAACTGCGTCGCACCTGGTCCATTCTGGTCTCCATTACAAATTACAGGAGGCCAACCACAATCTAATATTCCTGAATTTGGTCAACAAACCCCATTAGGTAGAGCAGGTCAACCAGTTGAATTATCTGGTACTTATGTTTTACTAGCTGCAGAAGAATCTAGTTATACAACTGGACAAGTATTTGGTGTCACAGGCGGCATTCAAATAGATTAGAAATTTTAAATGGATAATTGAAATTTAAGTCGATGAAGTAGAGATACTTTATCGACTTTTTTATGTCTCATATTTATTTTAAATTAAATAAGTTCAAAATGAATTTGGAAATTAAATACGAATAATGTATAATTATAATACAAAATAAATAATAAAATTATGTAAAGTGCTTTAACTTTAATTACAGTAATCAGAAATAATAGGGGAAAGTGATTAGTTAGTTGTATAAATATCTTTTAAATATAAAGGAGCACACTATATGAATAAAGACCAAATCATTAGATTAATTCCTTTTATTGCATTAGTTATAGGTATAAGTTTTATTCCATTCTTCCCATCATTTAAATGGTTTTTCTTTTTAGTAGTACCAATATTCGTTATTACCAATATATTGAAGAATTTATATTTTGTAAATCGAAATATTAAACATAACAAGATATGGATTAGTCCAATCATAGATCGATTATTAGGTTGTATTGCAGGGATTTTTTATATAGGTTTTGCTTCAGTAGCTTTATTACAAAGCGCAAACCCTTGGATTGGGTTTTTACTATTATTATTAGCATCTTCATTCATTTACTTTTTAGAAACTAAATTGAAAATCGATGAACAAACGTTAAAAAAATCTAATCATGAGTATAAAGTCATTTCTGAAAAACTTGAACGTCAACTTAAAATAGTAGCCATAATCGTTACCATTATTTCTATTATAGCTATGATAATCTCACTTTATCTAAAATGGTGGATTGTCTTTGGTATAGCCGTTGGATTACTATTATTAGTAGCAATAGGATTAATTATCTATGATAAATACTTTACGACGAAATTATAATTTATGATTGACGTTATTGGAATTATCTTGTAACGTAAAATTTAAATGCAAATCACTTATCTAGAGAAGTGGAGGGACTGGCCCTATGAAGCTTCGGCAACATATAATAATGTGCCAATTCCAGAAACCAATTGAGGTTTGAAGATAAGGGGATAGTAATTGAAGGCAAACCTCTTTTCTTAAATAATTAGAAAAGAGGTATTTTTTATTAATATAGGAAGTAGGTCTAATTATGAAAAAAACTAAGAAGGGTAATGCTTGGGCGTTATTTCCTTTATTATTATTTATGTTGTTATTTTTAGGTGTAGGTATTATATCAGGAGATTTTACCACTATGCCTTTAAATGTAGCGATTACAATAACTGTTATCGTAGCTTTGTTAATGAATCGTAAAGAAAAATTTGCTACAAAAGTTGAAGTGTTTACTAAAGGCGCAGGACATTCAAATATTATTTTGATGATGCTTATATTTATTTTGGCAGGCGCTTTCTCAACGACTACAGAGAAAATGGGAGGCGTGAGTTCAACTGTTAATCTTGGTTTGTCACTTATTCCTGAAAACTTAATCATTGTAGGTTTATTTATCATTTGTATGTTTGTTTCTATTTCTATGGGTACTTCAGTTGGAACAGTTGCAGCGATTGCACCTGTTGGATTTGGTTTTGCACAAGCTACTGACGTATCAGCAGCCTTAGCAATGGCTACGGTAGTTGGCGGTGCGATGTTCGGAGATAATCTTTCTATGATTTCAGATACAACGATCGCAGCCGTACGTACACAACATACAAAGATGAAAGATAAATTTAAAGTCAATTTTAGAATTGTATTACCAGGTGCGATTTTAACAATTATTATTCTATTTTTATTAACGAATGGAATTTCTATGGATCATTCTAAAAGTTATGATTTCCAATTAGTTAAAGTCATGCCGTACTTACTTGTACTGATATTAGCACTAGTGGGCGTTAATGTTATTATTGTACTGATTGGCGGTACAGTCTTATCTGGAATGATTGGCCTTATCGACGGCTCTTTCGGATGGAAAGGTTTATTAAACGCAGTATCCAAAGGTATTATCGGAATGGAAGATATTGCAATGATTGCTTTACTTATTGGTGGTTTAGTCGGTCTTATACAACATAATGGCGGGATTGATTGGTTGCTCAATTTCGTTAGAGGCAGAGTAAGATCTAAACGAGGCGCGGAATTAGGTATTGCTAGTTTAGTCAGTGTTGCAGATATATCAACTGCTAATAATACGATTTCAATTATTATGTCAGGACCATTAGCCAAAAATATTGCTGATGAATATGATGTTGATCCACGTAAATCAGCAAGTATATTAGATATATTTGGCGGTTGCTTCCAAGGATTATTACCTTACAGTCCACAAGTAATCTCAGCAGCTGGAGTAGCAGGCATCTCACCATTTTTACTAGTACCTTATAGTATTTATCCGATTATGTTAGGTATTTGTGGATTAATAGCAATCATCTTAGGTTATCCAAAATTAAAAAAGCGATAGCGTAAATGTTGACTAATGAATCATATTTTAATATAAATCTGAGACTGAACTAAGTCTCGGATTTTTTAAATGGTTGTTATGAAAATAATGTTATCCTTAGTTTCTATAATAGAGATGTTTAAATAATAGGGTTTAATGGTAAATTAGATTAAATGTATCAAAGATTAAGCATTTTTAAGGATAAATGTTTGGAAGTTTGAGTAAATACGTTAGAATAGAAATAAGAGTGAAAGTAGGTGACATATAGTGGCAAAGTATAATGTGGAAAATGAATATGTAGAAATTGATATTGAACGTTTATTTAAATATTCACCTGAAACTATTTATGAAGCTTGGACAAAAGAAGATATTTTAAAACAATGGTTTATGACGTCTAAACGTACGAATAAATCATTTGAAGCTGACGTTCAAGAAGGTGGTAAGTACCGCATTGTAGATAGTAGAAATGGTAAGCAAAATATTATTGAAGGTACTTATGAAGAATTAGTGATGGATGAATTTGTCAAAATGACTATTGGTATGCCTGGATTAAGTAACGAAGAAGATATTATTGAAGTTGAATTCTTCGAACGTGAATCAGGTGGCACACAAATGTTTTTCTATTACCAATCTTATATTGAACGTGAAAGAAGATTGACTAATCTTGAGTACAAACAGAAAAAGAAAGAATATCATGACTCTACAGCACATGGTTTCGAATTAATGTTTGATAAAATGAATACTGTATTAGAAGAAATTGAAGAACAAAAAAATAATTAAAAAGACGCAAGCAAATTGGTTTAACCTAAACATTTAGGTTACCGATGCTTGCGTTTTTTATTTGAGTTCTTCTTTTTCCTTACGTTCATTATATTTTCGAAGTAATGTTTCAAAGAAAATATGATAACTGATAAAACTAGAATAATCAGTGCCATCATTTAAATAAAAAGTATTACTAGATACATAAACATTATAATCGGCTTGCTGGGCTAATGTATTATCTTTCATCGTTGTTACTGATATAAAGTATTTTTGGCGTAATTTTAATAGCTGAGTTACTTCTTTCAGTTGAAATGTTTCGCCTGATAAGGAAATGATAAAGAACAAGTCTTGAGGCACTGTCTTGTTTAAAACCATCTTTAATTCATGAACATCATGGAGAATAATAATATTTTTGTGCATAGTTAATAAGATACGTTGTGCTTCTTCAGCCACATTCATTTGTGCTCGCCCTGTACCATATAAGTATATTGTTCCAGCCTCGTTCATTTTATTTGTTAATAACTCATAATCAATTCTATCTAAATAACTAAATGTATTTTCAATTTCTTGTCTAAAAGATTCAATAGAGTCAGATGGTAACTGATTTTTCTTTTCACTTTCAAACTTCAAAAATGATTTGAAATCACTATAACCATCAAACCCCAATTTACGCGTGAAGCGGTGAATAGTCGCATTAGATGCATGTGTGTGTTGAGATAAGTCTTGTATTTTTAAATTTTTACATAAATCTATATGGTTATTAACGAAATGTGCAATTTGCAAATCGTTGTCATTAAGTTGATTAAAATTCATATTAACTCGTTCATCTAAAATCATGATGACACCTCGTTTATTAATGTTGAAAAAATTTTCATCATATGAAAACATAATCTGATTATACAAAATACTTTCAAAATTCGTCAATGACATTGAGAGTATGTAAGCGTTTACTATATATTAGATATAAGATATTTCGGTGACACCTTGTTTATAAATACGAGGTTTGATACGAATAAAACGACATTGGGATGTGGAGGTTATTATAATGAATGCAATCAAACGATTTGGTAGCGCAATGATTGTGCCGGTATTAATGTTTGCTTTCTTTGGTATTGTCCTTGGATTTGCAACTTTATTTAAAAATCCTACTATAATGGGTGGTTTAGCAGATCAACATACGTTTTGGTTTAAATTTTGGTCAGTGATAGAATCTGGTGGTTGGGTTATTTTCAATCATATGGAAATCGTATTTGTAGTAGGATTACCACTATCATTAGCTAAAAAAGCACCAGGTCATGCCGCACTAGCAGCATTAATGGGCTATTTAATGTTTAATACATTTATCAATGCGATATTAACGCAGTGGCCACATACATTTGGTGCTAACTTGGAAAAAGGTGTAGAAAATGTTACTGGATTAAAAGCAATAGCGGGTATCGAGACATTAGATACTAATATTTTAGGTGGTATTATCATTTCAGGGATCATTACTTGGATACATAATCGCTACTATAGTAAACGTTTACCAGAAATGTTAGGTGTGTTCCAAGGTCTAACATTTGTAGTAACGATTTCTTTCTTTGTGATGTTACCTGTTGCTGCAATTACTTGCGTAGTATGGCCAACTATTCAAAATGGTATTGCATCTATCCAACATTTTATTATTGGTTCAGGCTATGTAGGAGTATGGTTATACCACTTCTTAGAAAGGGTATTAATACCTACTGGCTTACATCACTTTATTTATGCACCAATTGAAGTTGGACCAGTAGTCGTGAATCATGGACTTAAAGCGGAATGGTTACAACATTTAAATCAATTTGCCGAAAGCAGTAAACCATTAAAAGAACAATTTCCATATGGCTTTATGCTACAAGGAAATGGTAAAGTATTTGGTTGTTTAGGTATTGCATTAGCTATGTATTCAACAACACCTAAAGAAAACCGTAAAAAAGTAGCAGCTTTATTAATACCTGTAACATTAACAGCTGTTGTAGCAGGTATTACTGAACCTTTAGAATTTACATTCTTATTTATCGCACCATTCTTATTCGTATTACACGCATTGTTAGCTGCAACAATGGATACAATTATGTACGGTTTCGGTTTAGTTGGTAACATGGGTGGTGGCGTCCTAGATTTCTTAGCTACTAACTGGATACCACTTGGTAAAGAACACTGGATGACGTATGTGATTCAAGTGGTAATAGGACTTATATTCGTAGGTATATATTATGTTTTATTCAGATTCTTAATATTAAAATTTGATATTCCATTACCTGGACGACGCAAAAATGAAGAAGAAGTTAAACTATTCTCTAAACAAGATTATAAAGAGAAAAAAGGACAAGAAGATGCTACAAAACATACGTCAACTGGGAATGAGTATGATGATAAAGCAGCATATTATTTAGATGGTTTAGGCGGTAAAGAGAACATTAAAGATGTGACTAACTGTACAACTCGATTACGTTTAACTGTGAAAGATGAAAATAAAGTAGAAGATAGTAGTTATTTTACACATAATCAAATGGCTCACGGTCTAGTTAAAAGTGGTAAAAGTGTTCAAGTGGTAGTAGGAATGTCTGTACCACAGGTTAGAGAATCGTTTGAACATCTGGTTTATGATGAAAATGATAAATAATAAATAAAAATAAGGGATTCCAAAATATATCGTTTTGGAATCCCTTTTATAGTTAATTGAATTAGGAAATTCTAGCTTTATGAATCATTTTAGATTTATAACCAGCTGATAGGATATCTATATTACGTGTTGCTACTGTATGTAATAATTTAGAAAAAACTTCAGGTGGACAAATGATACTTGCACAATTTTTATTTAATGTATAGCTAATATCATAATGATTCATAAACATATTCATTATATCTATCACTTTGTCTTTAATAAAAGCATCTTGTAATCCGTCAATAGATAGTTCAAATCGTTTAGCTGATTGATATAAATGATCTGAATCAAGTAGTTCATCAAGTTGTTTTGGTGATAATATTTGATAAATAGTGAAATTATGAAAACTTAAAAAGCTAATAAAATAAGGTAATTGTTGTTTTGGTAAGCTCACTTCTAAAGCATACATACCTTGTTGTTTAAATATTTGATATTGAAAGGATTCGCAAAATTTAATCTGCTTACATAGCTTTGATAATGATTTGCGAGATGATCGAGATTTTAAATCTGCGATATTTATAATGTAAGTTTCAAATTTGTCTATCAACATGTTATGCCTCCCGATTGCTAACATTCATGGTTTAGAAATTTATTGTTAAGTAGGGTAATAGTTTTTGTTGCTTTAAAATGATTGTACCATGCTTCTTTTTGATATTCACTAGGACTTTTGAATGAAGACTAGTAAAAAAAGAATATTTCATTAGTCAATACTATGAGAATCATGGATTAAAGGACTTTATTAAAATCTAATTACAGGGACCGTAAATAACTTAAAATATAAGAAAATTCTGAAAATAACATTGTCCATTATAAATAGTTATGATAATATTTGTCATTATTAACTATTAAGGGTGTGTTTATATGTTAAATCGAATCAGTCAATTTGCGACAAAAACATTTATATTTTGGATGTTATTTGCTGCTGTGCTTGGATTTATTTTTCCTTCACACATCTCAATATTAGGTGGTTTCGTACCATACCTGCTTGGGATTGTTATGTTAGGAATGGGGATGACTATAGATCCTAAAGACTTTAAAATTGTTTTACAATCACCAAAACCTGTCATTATTGGCGTTATTTTACAGTTTACGATTATGCCTACCTTAGCATTTCTTATTGCTAAAGGCTTTCAATTACCTCCTGAAATTGCCATAGGTGTGATTTTAGTTGGATGCTGTCCAGGTGGAACATCTAGTAATGTAATGAGTTATTTAGCTAAAGCAAATGTAGCATTATCTGTAGCGATAACGAGTGTATCAACTTTAATTGCGCCTTTTGTTACACCAGCATTAATCTATATTTTTGCACATGAATGGTTGAAGGTCTCATTTGCCAGTATGTTATGGTCAGTCGTTCAAGTAGTATTGATTCCAATTATTATAGGATTTGTATTCCAAAAGGTAGCAAGACGTTTTGCTCAAAAGACAGCTACAGCATTACCATTAATTTCTGTTATTGCCATTTCTCTTATTTTGGCAGCTGTAGTCGCAGGTAGTAAAACACAAATTTTGAAAACAGGATTGTTAATTTTTGTAGTTGTTATCTTACACAATATTCTTGGTTATACAATCGGTTATGTATTAGCTAAAGTATTCCGAATGGATTATAAAGATAAAAAAGCCGTAGCGATAGAAGTAGGTATGCAAAATTCTGGTTTAGCAGTATCACTTGCAACAGTTCATTTTAGTCCTTTAGCTGCTGTGCCAGGGGCTGTATTTAGCTTAGTTCATAATATTTCAGGACCTATTCTTGCAAAATATTGGTCTTCTAGAAGTAAAGATATTTAATTGACTCATTTATCTGAAGATTAAATCCCATTTTTAACTAAGATAGTATCTAGATTATGTTAAAATATGAGACATTGAGATTTAATTTTTATTATAAAAAGATAAAGGAGTACGCATATGTATAGAGCAGTTGTTTTTGATTTTGATGGAACTATAATCGATACAGAAAAACATCTTTTTGATGTCATTAATAAACATTTAACTAAACATAATGAATCACCAATTACTTTAGAATTTTATAGAAGATCAATAGGTGGGGCAGCAACTGAACTTCATAATTATCTTGAAGCACTTATTGGCCCAGAGAAAAAAGCAGCTATTTATAAAGAACATAATGATACAAGTGGACATTTACCAATAATAGAAACGATTCAACAATTAATGGAATATTTAAAGCAACGCCATATACCGATGGCAATTGCGACTAGTAGTCATAGAGAAGATATATTACCTACATTTCATAAACTAGGTTTAGATAAATATATAGAAGTGATAGTAGGTAGAGAAGATGTTGAAAATGTTAAGCCCAATCCGGAACCTTATTTAACAGCAGTACAACAACTAAATTATAATCCGACAAACTGCTTAGCGATTGAGGATTCAGTAAATGGTGCAACGGCTGCAAATAGTGCCGGTTTGGATGTTATTGTAAATACAAATGTTATGACTGAAGAACAAGACTTTTCTACTGTTAATTATGTAGCTAAAGATATTGATTTCGATAATATTGTTCAGCGCTTCTTTAGTCGTAAATAGGAGGTATGGTATGTTTTATACTATCCTGTTTTTCATAGCTGGACCTATCATTATCGGTATTGGAAACTTGATATTAGGTCCTATGTTTAATAAACGTATTCCTTTACACATACATGTGCGATCTTTTCTTGTTGGTACGATGATATATTTAATATTAGCGACAATTGGATATTTCTTATTATTACAAGGTAGATTATAAAAAATCCGCTTCAATTATGAGTAGATCTTACTCAGTTTGAAGCGGATTTTTACTGATTAAAATATTTCATTACATAATTTTTAATAACAAGGTAACTAAAATCAATACAATTAATATCGCATCAATACCAACCATAATAGCAAAACGAGTGGTTTTTTGACCTTGAGACTTAGCTAATTTTAAAGCGTTATAATTTGGTATTAAACTAATAATTAATAAGATAAGAATAATTACGCCAATAATGACAGACATTAACTTTGTCCTCCGTTCCTATTTTCAATATATTCCCAAATAAATCCTGCGATAATACCCACTACAATCCCTATTAAAACGCCTATTTTTATATGTGAAATCATGGCACCAATAATTAATCCAATAATAATGGCTATTGGCAAAGTAGTTCCAAATTTCATTTTTCTCTCAGGAGAATTTAAAATGGTAAACGCAACTACATATATGATAAAGAAAACAATTGCTGCCAGTAGTGACTTACCAATTAATGGTAGTAGATTTGGGTTTTTAACAGAAAAATAATTGAGTAAGAAAAAGATAATTAAAAATATGATTGATATTTTTAATGCTTTTTGAATTAATGTTTTACTCATAATGTACTCCTTAATAAATATATGAAAAGTATATCATAAACCTAAAATGAACCATAAAGTAAATCTCTTTAAAGGAATTTTTAAAAAAGTTGAAATTAATTAATTATTGCAAATACAGTAAAATTGCGGGTTTGCAAAAGACTGTCATAATAGTTTTGTAAGCGATTTCAATAAATTGTTAAAATATTGTTTCAATTTTGTCATTTTATAGTATAATTGCATCAATAAGTTTATTATTATTTTATCCTAGTAAAAAAGAGGTGTGTTATTAACATGGAGAATAACGAATTACAAAGGGGATTAAGTGCACGTCAAATGCAGATGATTGCACTAGGCGGTACGATTGGTGTTGGCTTGTTTATGGGAGCAACAAGTACAATCAAATGGACAGGACCGTCAGTAATATTTGCGTATTTAATTGCGGGTATATTTTTATTTTTAATCATGCGTGCTATGGGAGAAATGATTTATATTAATCCAACAACTGGTTCTTTTGCTACATTTGCTAGTGATTACATACACCCAGCAGCTGGATATATGACAGCATGGAGTAATATATTCCAGTGGGTAGTCGTAGGTATGAGTGAAGTTATAGCTGTCGGAGAATATATGAATTATTGGTTCCCGAATTTACCTCAATGGATTCCAGGGGTTATAGCTATTTTATTATTAGCAGCTGCTAACTTAGTATCAGTAAAAGCCTTTGGAGAATTTGAATTTTGGTTCGCTTTAATTAAAGTTATAACAATTGTTTTAATGATTATAGCAGGTTTTGGTTTAATATTATTTGGCTTAGGTAATGGTGGACATCCAGTTGGTTTTTCTAACTTATGGTCACATGGTGGATTTATGCCAAATGGTATAGTCGGTTTCTTCTTTGCACTATCAATCGTTATAGGTTCATATCAAGGTGTTGAATTAATTGGTATTTCAGCAGGTGAAACTAAAGATCCACATAAAAATATTGTAAAAGCAGTTAACGGTGTTATCTGGCGTATACTTATTTTTTATCTTGGTGCCATCTTTGTTATCGTTACAGTTTATCCATGGGATGAGTTAGGAAGCATCGGAAGTCCGTTTGTAGCAACATTTGCTAAAGTCGGTATCACATTCGCAGCTGGTTTAATTAACTTTGTAGTATTAACAGCAGCAATGTCTGGTTGTAACTCAGGAATCTTTAGTGCGAGTCGTATGATTTATACATTAGCACGTAAAGGTCAACTACCTAAGATTTTTACTAAAGTTATGAAAAATGGTGTACCAATTTATACGGTATTAGCAATTTCTATAGGAATCTTAATTGGAGCTTTATTAAACGTTATTTTACCACTGTTTATTAAAGGTGCAGATAGTATATTTGTATATGTGTATAGTGCTTCAATTTTACCTGGTATGATTCCTTGGTTTATGATTTTAATCAGTCATATTCGTTTTAGAAAATTACATCCTGGTGAAACTAAAAACCATCCATTTAAAATGCCAGGTGGTATAGTTGCAAGTTACTTAACAATAGCGTTTCTAATTATTGTTTTAATCGGTATGTTATTTAATAAAGAAACTGTAGTATCAGTAGTAATTGGTATCGTATTCTTAACTGCTGTAACTATTTATTACTTTATTAGATATAATAAAGCAGAGAAAAATTTAAAAAAAGATAATTCATTAAAATAAAATCAATTTAAAAAGCAGCATTAACGTCATTAAACTTGCGTTAGTGCTGCTTTTCTATATTTGAAATGTATATAATTAACAATAGGATTGAGCTTAGACAATATTTTAGTCTAAACTTAATCCTATTTAATTAATGCTTAAAGTCAATATTAGAAAGATGCTTTCTATAATTATCTAATGCCATTTTAGATTGTGTAATAAAGTCTAAAGAAGATTGATAGTTTAAAGCAATATATCGATAATAAAGAACATCAATCGTAAACATTTGTGCTAATAAAGATGTTGTAGCGCCCATGCGCATTTCATTTTCATCAGTTTCACCATAATCTAGTACGATATCTGACATTTGAGAAATGGTATTGTTGGGTGAACTAGTTATTGTCACAATTGGAATATGATAATCTTCAACTACTTTAGCAATAGATTGCATTTCACTTTGTGTTCCATTGTTTGTGATAAAAATAACGCAATCTCGACTATCACAAGAAGCAAGCATCGTAGTGAAAATATGTGTTTCTTGTGCAAGTTGTGCATTCATACCAATCCGTGAAAGCTTTTGATATAAGTCGGTCGCTACGACAAAAGATGCACCATATCCATAAATGAATATTCTATTAGAATGTTTGAATTGATCGCAAATGAGATCTACGGTTTTATCGTTCAGATTATTATTTGCTTTAGTTAATGCACCATTTGCACGAGCAAGCATCTTCTTTTTAAGTGATGAGGTGCTTTCATTATCAACTAATTCAACATTATAAACAGTTGTTTCTTTAGGCATGTACTTTGATAGTTCGATTTTTAATTCTTGAAAACCACCATCTACCAATTTTTTACTAAATCGGATAATAGATGATGGACTCGTATCAAGTTCTTGTGCAAGATCTTGAGAATTCATCTTTATGACTTCGTGTGGTGCATTTTGAATATAATTTGCTATTTTTTTCTCGTTTTTTGTTAAATAGGGATACTGGTTATCTATTTCATATAAAATGTTCGTCATTTTAATCACCCAGTTTGTTAGAGTTTCTCATTTTTTTTGTAGTTCCAAATAAAAATGTCATGATAAAGCCACCTATATATGCTGAAATTAAACCAGCAATATAACCTAGATACATATTGTCTGAGATTAAAGGTAATAAAGATAAGCCACTAGGTCCAACAGCTTTAGCGCCTATATGACCAATTCCTCCAATAACAGCACCGCCAATACCGCCACCAAGACATGCAGTGAAAAAAGGTCTACCGAGTGGCAACGTTACACCATAAATCAATGGTTCCCCTATACCTAAGAAACCTACGGGTAATGCGCCTTTTAAAGTATTTCTAAGTGGTTGATTATGACGACAGCGTACCCATAAAGCAAGGGCAGCACCAACTTGACCAGCACCAGACATTGCAGCGATAGGTAGTAAATAGGTTGCGCCAGTACTATTAATAAGCTCGATATGGATTGGTGTAAAAACGTGATGAAGTCCTAACATGACTAATGGAAGGAAAAAGGCACCAATAATAAATCCGCTAAAGATACCACCAACGTCAATCACCCAATTCACAACATGCACTAAACCATCTGATATAAAACCAGCAATTGGCATTATTATAAATATCGTCAATAAACCAATGGTAAGTAGTGATAGGGTGGGTGTGATAATAATATCTATTGATTCTGGTACTGCTTTATGTAGTTTCTTCTCAATCATACTTAAGATCCAAACGGCAAATATAACACCTATAATTCCACCTTGACCAGCAACAAGAGGTTCTCCTGTGAAAATATTTTTTATAGGATTTTCATCGGTTAGACCTGTTAATAATGTTGTACCTCCTATAACACCACCTAAACCTGGTGTAGCACCAAAAACTTTAGCACTATTAATCCCAGTGAAAATGGCTAAGTAAGCTAACATACCATCTTTAATAACATTTAATACGGTAACAAGTTGTTTCATGAAATCTCCAGATATCATGTGCGCAGTTAACATATTGTTTAATACTGCAGCTATACCACCGATTAAACCTGCCCCTATAAATGCCGGGATTAAGGGGATAAAGATGTTAGAAATGGACTTTAAAATACGTTGCCATTTACTTTGCTTTCTTGAATTTTGATAATGCTTTTTATTTTCGTTAGCAAGTTGTTCAGCTTGTGATTTATAGCTTTGATTTTCAGAATGATTGATGTCTTCACCCAATGGTACATGACTGTATTCAGCCATTTTATTAGCGACCTTATTAACAATACCTGGACCAACAATAATTTGAAGATGATCATCTTCGACAATCCCCATGACACCTTCAATTTGATGTAGTTTATCGTAATTTACAATACTTGAATCATTGATAGTTAATCGAACTCTAGTCATACAATGCATTATTCGCTGTATATTTTCGATGCCACCTACAGCTTTTATAATTTCTTGAGCAAGTCGTTCTTCTTTACTCATGGAATTAGCCTCCTTTAACCTTTGATGGCTTGCTTAATCACTCCATTATGTTGTAGTAATTTTTGTTGTGCTTCATCTTTGGTTATGTCACTTAAATTCATGACAATTGCAGTTTTAATATCTTTATCGGCTTTTTCATAGAGTAACTTTGCTTCTTCGTCATTTAAATCACATATTTCTTTAATGATGCGTATTGAACGGTGAATTAATTTCTGATTGGTTGGTTTTAAATCTACCATTAAATTATCATAAACTTTGCCAACACCTATCATTGTCATTGTAGAAATCATATTGAGAACGAGTTTTTGTGCCGTTCCTGATTTTAAACGTGTTGATCCTGTTAGTACTTCCGGACCTACAGGTATTTCTAATGCATATTGCGCTACTTTACTCATTTTACTGTCTGTATTACATGAGATTGAAACACTAGTAGCACCCACTTTGTTAGCATAAGTTAAAGCACCTTTAACATAAGGTGTGCGCCCACTTGCAGAAATACCTATAACCATATCATTTTCAGTTAAACCAATATTCTCTAAATCTTTTTGACCTAGCGCTTCATTATCTTCGGCACCTTCAACAGCTTTTGTCATCGCTTTAGGGCCTCCAGCAATAATACCTATTACTTCATTTGGTGAAGTGTTAAAAGTGGGTACACATTCAGCAGCATCTAGTACACCTAATCTACCGCTTGTTCCTGCACCAATGTATATCAATCTACCGTGCTGGCTAAATTTTGCAATTGACTCATTAATAACGTTTGTTAACTTTGGAATAATAGATTCTATAGCTTTAGGAACTAATTGATCCTCTTGATTCATTGTTTTAAGTGCATCTTGAATTGACATTTCATCTAAATGCATTGTTTGTGCGTTACGTGATTCAGTTGTTAAATCATTCAATGCTTATGTCTCCTTTAAACATATAAATTCAAAAGTATCGCCTGGCTGCATGATTTTAAGAAAAGGAAGATCTTGTTTACAAATACGTGCAAGACGATTGATATTTGAATGTCCTGGAAGAGATGTTTTAATAATTTGAAGTTCACCTTCATAACGACCATTGAGGTGGTTATCGATAGTAATATCTCCAGGCAAACGTTGTTCGATACCAATAGGTGTAATTTTCTGATTCACCATTAATCTAGATGTTTGAGAACGTAAGACATGTTCGGGCGAATCAATTCTTACATGGTGTTTTGCATATAATAGATTTAATAAATGATTATCATTATTTTCGACATTATTGATATGCAATACAAAGTGATGTTGAACAAATATTTGATAAAGTTGTTTAGCTAAATTGATTTCCAAACCATTGTCAGCAATAACGATAGTATTAATACCAGTTAGCTGTAGTTCATGTACAGCTTGAAAAGCATGTTCATGCCTATGATTTTCTATTGTAGGTAAGCCTTTGTATAGAGGACCTCTTAAGTTTGTTCCAGGAATAAAAGCAAATATCTTAGCATTTGGATCGAACAAATGAATAAGATTATTTTGCTGTTGAAGTGATGACAAACTTAATCCTGTATCAGGTCTAGGATAATAATTATGACAATAAATAAGTGTTCGAATATTTGGATTACTATAAATAGTAGATAATATATGATGCGTTATTGTACTAGCATTAATACAACATTGATATCCTCTTTTTTGAATATCAAGAATAAGATTCACATTAAGTTGATCATCAATTCTAATAACAAATTCCCCGTTTGAGAATTGATCTAATAAACTGTAAAAGTGGTGATTAAGTAAAGAAGGATTTACATCAATAATAAAAGTGATTGAATATTGCGATAATAACTGGCACAATTCTCCCAAATGCGACAGTTTAAATTGATCATCTTCTTCTGGTATTTGAAGGGAAGTAAAAATGGTATCGTATCCCTGAGATACCATTGATAGAATATAAGATTCATTCAATCTATGTCCTATAGATACCGAGAAACCAAGCATGATCATCCTCCTCAAATAATTGCTTAATCATATCCGATTATAACGCTAATATTATTAATTTACAATTTGCATATTAGAATAAAGTATAAAATTTTTACAAAAAAATTAAAAAACAATAAAAATTAAAATAAATAGTTGTTTAGAGGTTAATGTGTATTCATTAAATATTGTAGAGAAAGAAGTTTTTTAATTGGTATAAGATTTATAATAAGTTAAACTGTCGAAAATCATTAATTGATAATGATTGATGGTTTGGCAACTGTCTCCATTTTTTGTAATGTTAAAAGGATGTTCGTTGAGAAAGGTGATTAAGTTTTTATAATTGTTTAAATTTGGATCAGTAGGTTTAAATTGATCTGATAATTGTGAGTTCATCCAGTGAGATTCTTCAATGAGTAAAGTGGTAAATTCGTTTAATGTGGTCTCGAATTTGTTATGATTAAAAAGTATATAATACTTTAATTTTTCAGTTATCATAATGAGTTGAGTTAATTTTAATTCTATGTGGGTAAATGTTTCTTGTGAATTCATAAAGCCTCCGTTTAGATATAATGATAAAAAGAAAGGATACATAATATGAAACTTTCGAATAAAGGGTATCGTTTTAAAGATATTGCGTGGAGAGATTTGTTATTAATACCAATTATCTTCATTGGTTTGATAATATTTTCTATGGTAGGTTTTGGGATATTAAATATACATTATACTCACCCAGATAAATTAATGCAGTCAATGATGGCGACTGTTGCACAAGTGATGAGTTATATTATTGCAATTTTAAGTTTTTACCTAATGCATTTAAAATCATTTTCCAAAAGATTTAATAATGGAATTAATTATGTAAAAAAGCATTGGATATTATTAATTGCCATGTTGCTTATAGCACTTGGGGCATCATCGCTTTATGAGTGGTTGATGCAATTTTTACCGAAGTCATTACAGTATAGTGAAACGCAAAATGAATTAGCACTTGATCAATTATTCAAAATACCTTTATTTTTACCTATAGCGTTTCTTTTAATTGTCATTGTTGCACCTATTGTTGAAGAATTGGTGTTTAGACATATTCTTATCGGAGAGTTAGGTAAGAAGTTTAATTTTATTTTTATGGGGATTATTTCAGCAGTAACGTTTACTTTAATACATGTTAGTGGTGCGAAATCACCATTTGAATTTGGGGCATACTTTATATTAGCAATTATATTGGTGGTTAGTTATTTAAAAGCTAAAAGAAATTTAGCGTCCTCAATTACCATTCACATATTAAATAACCTCATATCATTTATATGGACGCTATTTATTGTTTATTAGAAAAACGAAGTATAGCCTGTGACATAAAAGATGTCACAGGCTATATGTATATTGTCGCCTAGTGAGATAGTTATAGAAATCATTTAAAGTCATACTTTTTGTGTAACAAATTAGTATGACTTATTTAATAGCAATAAGCTATTAAGAACAAAAGGTTCGCATGAACTAAAGAGTTCATGCATAAGAGTTACTACGCACTAAAGTGCAAGTACCTCTAATGAATTAGGAGTGAAATAAAGGATTACACTAGCTAAAGCTAGTGCATAAGAACCACTAGCCTAATAAAATTAGGAGTGGTTCTTTATATTTCAGATGGGGTCTGATAAAAATTGCTGATAGTTATCAATTGTTATATCTTGTGTTTTAATTGTTTTTTCAAATGAATAAGAAATGTCTTGTATATCTCTTATTAAAAGTTCTCTAGTGGAACCTAAGCCAATTTCGAATACGATAGCATGCCATTGACCATCTTTACACAACAATCCAATAAAGATTACATTTTCAGCAACAGTTCGATCTTCTTCGTAAAAATCTACTAGCATCACTTTACGCTCAGAACAGTATATTAAAATATCAGAAAAAATATTGGGTAATGTAACCTGAGTAGTGTCTTCAAATTTTATATAATAGTCCATCTTTTTTAATAATTTGCGTATACGTGTTTGCGGTAAACTTAAACATTGTTTCAAAATAGCCTGAATTTCTTTCGCATAGGGCAAAGTTGAATAAGATTGACTTTCATTTAAAGTAAGAAATAATGCAGAAAGTTGAGCATCTGTTAAAGTTAGCGCAATTTTTGATTGTGATTCTTGAATTTTATAGCCGCCTTGACTGCCATGTGATGCATGTATTTGTACACCTTGATTTTCTAAATCATCAATATCTCTAAGAATTGTACGTTTTGAAACTTTAAATCTTTTTGCTAATTCAGAAGCAGTAATCTTATTACTTTGCTGAATTTCTTGTATCAGTCGATTTTGACGTTCTAATTTATTCAATGAAAGTCACCTCCAATAAACATTACATATTACAATAATTATATCATATAAGCGACAATAATGACATTTGTAGCTTATTTTAGAAATAAAAAGTGAAAAATATCTCAAAAAAATTTTAGAAAACGCTTACAAACGGAAAAAGTTTATGTTAATATATTATTTGTAACAGGGGGAGCGATTAACAAAGGGGTAGAGCTATATAACAGGTAGCTGATAATCGTTCGAGTTACACTAAAACATCTTCAATATTTATTACTTACTTTCCTTTCTATTTGTCGGCTAGCATAAGACTAGCCGATTTTTTTTATGTCAATAATGTTAATGTAGGACTAAAATTTTTAAGTACAATATATTATGACTATGTTAGAGTAGATTTTAATGAATTATAGTTTTTAAATAAAATTTGAACATACAATGATAAATAGAAAAAAATAAAGAGGTGTTATAGATGACTAATTATCAACTAAATGATATAGATCAAATGGTTACAGAATGGTTAGAAAATATAGACAATATTATCCCTAAATTAATTTTTGATATGCATACTGAAACAAAATTAAATCGATTTGATTTAGTGACGAATGTTGATCAGCAAATCCAAAATGAATTTCAACAATTTTTAAGTAACCACTTACCAGATCATCAATTATTTGCTGAAGAAAAGAGCAATGAAGGGATTGATCCTAGGCAAGGCCATGTATGGATTATGGATCCTATAGATGGTACAGCGAATTTAGTTAAACAGCAAGAAGATTATTGTATAATTCTAGGTTATTTCGTAGATGGAGAACCTAAAATATCATATATCTATGATTATCCACATGGACATTTATATAAAGCGATTGAAAATAAAGGTGCATATGATAATAACCAAATATTATTAGCCCCGCCAATCATAGATATAAAAGATGCCATTCTATCATTTAATACACAAGTGTTGAATGATGAAACAATGCATGAATTATATGAGGCATCCTTTGGACATAGAATTATAGGATCATGTGGTTTAGATTCATTAAGAGTGATTAAAGGTCAATTTGGTGCACATATCAATACTAATCCTAAACCTTGGGATATCGCAGCTCAATTCTTATTTGCAAAAGAACTTGGTTTAAAAATGAGTTCATTGGATGGCAAACAAATAGACTTATCAACTGCAGCGCCATTTATTATAAGTAATGAAGGATGTTATAAAGAAGTCCTTGAAATTTTAAATAGTGGTTCTGGATACGGAAAGTAATATTATAAATATATTGCCTCATCACTATATGATGTCCATATTTGACACTTAGATTATTCTTTTAAATTAATTTTTGTATAATAAGACTTTAGAAGTATAGTAAAATTAATTTTCTATTATATAATAATTAAGGTATGTAGTATGTGACACAGTTAAGGAAAAGGAGTGATGGGTGTGCGCAGATCAGAAAAAAATAAAATGAGTCTACCCGCAAAAATTTTAGTTTGGTTTATCGGAATATTATTTATTTTAGCCTTAGTAGCAGTGATTTATGTCGTTGCTAAAATTTTTATCACTGGCGATAAAATACATAATCCTTTAGATAGAGACCATTCTCACTTGAGAGATGGAAAGGTTAATTTAAAAAATGGTGATCCATTTACAATTGCACTATTTGGTGTAGATTCAGATGCTGAACGTAATGCACAGGGTGGCGGCTCTCGTAGTGATACGATTATGATATTATCAATTAACCCAGAAAAGAAAAAAACTGAAATAGTTAGTGTTCCTAGAGATACACAAGCTAAAATTGTAGGAAAGGGTACAACAGAGAAAATAGCGCACGCTTATGCTTATGGTGGGCCTAGTATGTCTATCAATTCATTAGAAAAATTAATGAATGTACCTATTGATCATTATGCAACCATTGATATGGACGGATTACACGATATGATTGATACACTTGGCGGTATAGATGTTGTCAGCAATGATACTTTTACAACTAATGGCGTTCATTTTGAAAAAGGAAAGAAAACACACGTAAATGGAAAAGAAGCAATGAGCTTTATTCGAAGTCGTAAAGAAGAAGGTGCTGGTGGTGACTTCGGACGTCAAGAACGTCAGCAACTGATATTAGAAGCTATGGCAAATAAAATGACTAGCGCATCTTCTATTGCACACTTCCCATCTTTAATGAATGAAATCCAAAAAAATGTGAAGACAGATTTATCATTAGGTGAACTGAATACTATTAGAAGTAAATATAAAGATGCAAATGATACAGTTAATCGTCATCAACTAGATGGACAAGGTGGCATACAAGACGATGGATTATATTACTTTGTGCCAAGCGATAGCTCTCTTCAAGAAAATGCTAATTTATTAAAAGAAAATCTAAATATGTAATAAAAATTCATAATTTCAATTAATAAAGAACAATGGTGTTAATAGTTAATACCATTGTTCTTTTTTTGCAATTCTCAAAAGCTTTAATTTTATATTAAAATGTAAAAAGTCCTTAACATTGTATGTTTTAAGTTATACAATTAATATGATTCTATCTATTCATATATGTGGGACATGTAGTTGGATAAGAATAAAAGAAAATGACGTTAGCAATTACGGAAAAATATATAATGGGGTGAAAGTATGAAAGAACATTTAATCGTTACCCTTGACGGAACAGATTATTTAGTTGAACCAGGTACCAATTTATTAGAATTCATACGTTCAAGAGATACATTTGTACCAGCGATTTGTTATAACGAATCAATGGGACCAATTCAAACTTGTGATACTTGTACAGTAGAAATAGATGGCAAAATTGAAAGAGCATGTGGAACATCAATTGATAGACCAATGACAGTTAATACAACAACAGACCATGTTCAAGCTTCTCAAAAAGAAGCGTTAGATCGTATTTTAGAAAAACATATGCTGTATTGTACAGTTTGTGACTATAACAACGGTGATTGTGAAATTCATAATACGATGGATGAGTGGGGGCTCCAACATCAAACTTATGAATATAAAGAAAAGCCATATGAAAAAGATTATGGTCCATTTTATCGTTACGATCCGAACCAATGTATTTTATGTGGACGCTGTGTAGAGGCATGCCAAGATATAGAAGTTAATGAAACAATTAGTATTGATTGGGATAGAGAACACCCAAGAGTAATTTGGGATAATGATGTTCCTATTAATGAATCTTCATGTGTATCTTGTGGTCAATGTGCAACAGTGTGTCCATGTAATGCAATGATGGAAGTCAATATGGAAGGTAATGCTGGTTATATGACTGATACAGAGCCAGGTTCATTAGCTGCTATGATTGATTTAACTAAAAAGGCTGAGCCAGGATATGGACCATTATTTGCCATTTCAGATTCTGAAGCAGAAATGCGTAAAGAACGTATCAATAAGACTAAAACAGTATGTACATATTGTGGTGTTGGATGTTCATTTGAAGTATGGACTAAAGATAGAGAAGTATTAAAAGTACAACCTTCACACGATTCACCAGCAAATAAAATTGCATCATGTGTTAAAGGTAAATTCTCATGGGGCCATATTAATTCAGATCAACGTTTGACTAAACCTTTAGTACGTAAAGATGGACAATTCCATGAAGTAGAGTGGGATGAAGCGTTAAATGTAATCGCTGATAACTTTACTAAAATTAAAGAAAAATATAATGCAGACCATTTAGCATTTATTTCTTCGTCTAAGGCAACTAATGAAGAATCTTATTTAATGCAAAAATTATCACGACAAGTTATTGGTACAAACAATGTTGATAATTGCTCAAGATATTGCCAAGCACCAGCAACAAAAGGGTTATTTAGAACTGTTGGACACGGCGGAGATTCTGGTAGTATTGAAGATTTAGAAAAAGCAGCTATGACTGTACTTATTGGTACAAATACTGCAGAGGCACATCCAGTTATCGCGTCACGTATGAAACGTGCACAAAAACTATTTGGCCAAAAATCTCATGTGTTTGATATTAGAAAACATGAAATGGCTGAACGTGCTGATGAATTCTATCAACCTAAACCAGGAACTGACTTAGTTTGGTTAAGTGCAGTAACAAAATATATCATCGACCATGATTTACATGACAAAGACTTTTTAGATGAATGGGTAGATGATTTTGATAAGTATTATGAATCATTATCAACATTCACTATGGAATTTGCAGAAGAAACAACTGGTATTCCAAAAGAACGTTTAATTAAATTTGCTAATGAAGTAGCCAAAGCTGAATCAGTATCTATTTGTTGGGCAATGGGTATTACGCAACAAGATATCGGTAGTGATTCAAGTACTGCTATTTCTAATTTATTATTAGTTACAGGAAACTATCGTAAACCAGGTACAGGTGCTTATCCATTACGTGGACATAATAATGTTCAAGGTTGTAGTGATATGGGTAGTATGCCAGACAAAATTACAGGTTATCAAAGTGTTGAAGCGGATGATGTTCGTGCTAAATTCGAAAGAGAATATGGCGTAGAATTAAATAAAAAACCAGGTCGTGATAACCACCAAATGATTGAAGGTATTCATAATGGTGAAATCAATTCACTATATTTATACGGTGAAGATACTGGTATCGTTGATTCAAATATCAATTTCGTTCAAGCAGCTTTCGAAAAATTAGACTTTATGGTAGTTCAAGATGAATTTTTAACATATACAGCGACATATGCTGATGTTGTACTACCTGCAAGCCCATCATTAGAAAAAGATGGTACATTCACAAATACAGAACGTCGTATCCAACGTTTATATAAAGCTTTAGAACCTAAAGGCGATTCTAAACCTGACTGGGAAATTTTCCAACTTATTGCTAATCGCTTAGGTTTTAATTGGAATTATCAACATCCTAGCGAAATTATGGATGAAATTGCGCGTTTAACACCTTTATATTCAGGTGTAAGTTATGAGCGTTTAGAAGGGTTCAATAGTTTACAATGGCCAGTTCATGAAGATGGCACAGATGAACCATTACTTTATTTAGAAGGATTTAATTTTGATAATGGTAAAGCTAAACTTTATCCATTAACGTTTGATAATTACTTTAAAGAAGATGAAGTTTATGACCTTCACGTTAATAACGGTCGATTATTAGAACATTTCCATGAAGGAAATATGACGTATCAAACTGAAATGATTAAATATAAAATGCCTAACGCATTTGTTGAAATCTCACCAGAACTTGCTAAAGATCGAGGTATTCATGAAGGCGCAGAATTAAAATTCATTTCTGAATCAGGTGAAGCTACTTTATTAGCACATATTACTGATAGAGTGAGCGGCAAACAAATTTATATTCCATTAAATAATGACGCCCTTGAAAATGGTGCTATGGGTGCGATCAATGCACTTACGAATAGTGATGTGGATCCTGAAACAGATACACCATCATATAAACGAACTAGCGCTCGCATGGAAGTGATTTCTAAACGTGGTAAGTCACCATTGAATCCAACTAACTTCCGTGTAGATAAACAACGTAATCCACAATACAGTGTTAGAGTTGATAAAAAATGGGATCGTGAGGACTATGTTTTCCCGGGAAATCAGGTGAATGACTAATGGCAGAAAGAATAACTGAAATCAAACGTATGCAAAAGTCACCCGAACAAGTTAAAGCAGAAAGTCTTAACGAAGTATTGGATGCTATATCTGAAAACAAAGACAGTATCTTAAAAGCCATACGATTAGTTAAAGTATTAGATGAAGCGAAAATATTAGATGCATTAAATGGTGGTATTAAAGGTAGACAAGTAATTATTAATAAATTTGCTGTTGAACTTAATAAAGACATTTATACAGGATTACTTTCAAATATGGCATCATTAGTATTCTTATTAGGAGACTTAAATGTTAAAGATTTAAGTGAAATGCTTAATAAACTTAATAAAGGTATGCATGTTGCAAATCAAGCAAGCCCTAACTCTAAAACAACGATTAGAAGCTTAATGGGTGTATTAAAAGATGATGATATGAATCGTAGTCTTACATACATGCTAAACTTATTAAAAGGCATGTCTCGAGAAGACTAATTAACATTTGAGGTCAGAACATTTTATCTAGGATAAGCATATTCTCCTATGATGTTCTGATCTCTTTTCTTTATGTCGACAGAAATTTAAAAAATCATGTATCATGTATATTAAATATTATTTTAAAGAATAGAGGTGTCGTATGATAAATCCTAATATATTAAAAGCAATGGCAATTGTATCCAACGTGTTATTAGTGATAGGTATTATCTTTTTAATTATGTTGAAATTAGTGTTAGCCATTACTTTTTTTGCAGTGTCATTAGCTATTAGCTTAGTTATATTTAATGTACTCTTCAGAGATAAAACAGGAATGAAGATTGCTATTAATGTTTCTTTCTTTATAGTTGTCGTGGCAATTGTCGTTGCTTATTTCGTATTATCTAAATAGTTATAAATAGGAGCTTTGAATAAATGAAAAATATGAGTAAAGCCCGCTTGAGTACATTAGTTATCATTGTACTAATTATTATTTTTGGTATTTTGTATATTATTTTCGATACTAATTTATTTAACAATGATAAACGTGTTTCATTTAATGAAGCAGTATCAAGACAACAAAATAAAGGTGTTCTAAATACAAAAGAAGAAAATGGTGAATTTAAAAAGGCGAATGAATCTGATATTAAAAAAGCAATGTCAATTCACCGTGGTGATAATAAACTAAAATACATGGACATATCTGAAAAGGTTCCTATGTCGGAAGCGGAAGTAAATAAGATACTAAAAGGTAAAGGTATATTAGAAAAACAAGGAAAAAGCTTTTTAGATGCCCAAGATAAATACGAAGTAAATATTATTTATTTAATCAGTCATGCTATTATTGAAACAGGTAATGGACAATCAGATTTAGCTCATGGCATTAAAGATGGTAAACATCGTTATTATAACTTTTATGGTATAGGTGCTTTCGATGAAAATGCAGTGCATACTGGTAAAAGTTATGCTAAAAAGCAAGATTGGAATTCACCTAGAAAGGCTATTTTAGGTGGTGCAAAATTTGTTAGAAAGCAATATTTTGAAAATCAGCAAATTTCTTTGTATCAAATGAGATGGAATCCACAAGAACCCGGACAAAATCAATATGCTAGTGATATACATTGGGCAGATAATATTGCCAAGTTTATGAAAAAATATTACGAACAATTTGGTATAAAAAAAGATAAAGTTAGAAAAGATTTTTACTTATAGTCGGTTTCAAATACAAAAGATTAACGTTAGATAGGAAGTTACTATTCATCTGTAATGATGTAGTATACTTCCTTTTTTGTGAAATTTGAAATTTATGTTGTAAGGACCGAATTTTTTTAAAGTTTGAGATATGATAAAATATATTAGAATCACAATGATGAGGTGGAATCATATGAAAATCGCAATCGTCGGTGCAGGTATTGGTGGATTAACTGCTGCTGCACTATTACAAGAACAAGGTCATCAAGTTAAAGTATATGAAAAGAACGACGCTATTAGAGAAATAGGTGCTGGGATAGGTATTGGCGATAATGTGATTAAAAAATTACATAATCACGATTTAGCTAAAGGTATTAAAAATGCAGGTCAAAATTTAACAGCAATGAAAACATTTGATGAACAAAATAATCCATTAATGACTGCTTTTCTTAAACAAGATACACTTAATGTGACATTATCTCGTCAAAAACTAATTAATATTATTCAATCGTACGTTGAACCTGACAGTATTTACTTAAATCATAATGTAACTAAAATAGATAATAATAACTCAAAGGTGACGTTACATTTTATTAAACAGGAAAGTGAAGCATTTGATTTGTGTATTGGTGCAGATGGTATTCATTCCACTGTGAAAAATACTATAGATGAACAAAGTAAAGTACAATATCAAGGTTATACATGTTTTCGTGGTTTAGTGGATGATGTCCAATTAGAAGATCCATTTGTAGCAAAAGAATTTTGGGGTAGAAAAGGTCGAGTAGGTATTGTTCCTCTTGTAGGCAATCAAGCGTATTGGTTTATAACAATTAATACCAAAGAAAATGATCTTAAATACAAATCATTTGGTAAACCACATTTACAAGCGCGTTTTAACCATTACCCAAATGAAGTAAGACATATTCTAGATAAACAAAGTGAAACTGGTATTATATTAAACAATATTTATGATATGAAACCACTCAAATCCTTTGTAAAAGAACGTACTATTTTATTAGGTGACGCTGCACATGCTACAACTCCAAATATGGGACAAGGTGCAGGCCAAGCAATGGAAGACGCAATTGTATTAGCTAATTGTCTAAAAGAATATGATTTTACTAAAGCACTAGAACGTTATGATAAATTAAGAGTCAATCATACATCTAAAGTGATTAAAAAATCACGCAAAATCGGTAAAATAGCTCAATATCAAAATAGATTAATGGTTAAGGCTAGAAATACTGTTATGAAGATATTACCTAATAAAATTGCCTCTAATCAAACTAAATTTCTTTATAAATCTAAAGAAAAATAAAGAGTTACTTCAGAATTTTATTAGATTAGCAGTACTTGTGTCAGAGACATAAAGTTATTAAGAAAAGAGAAACAGCAATCAAGCTCTTTGATGAGCTTGATTGCTGTTTTTAATTACCATTATTTATTATTCACAATAAATTGAGGCGTTTCGCCATTAAGTTTTTTAATAGTGTCGTTAGCAACAATTTTAGCCATCATATCTCTTGCTTCAAATGTTGCATTACCAATATGAGGTGTTAGTACTACATTTTTTAATGTTTTTAATTCATCAGTGATTTGAGGCTCAAATTCATAAACGTCTAAAGCAGCGCCTTCAATTTCTTTATCTTTTAGTGCTTGTACTAATGATTGTTCGTTGACGATAGGACCACGTCCTGCATTTACTAAGTAAGCTGTTGATTTCATTTTCTTAAATTGCTCAGTATCAATTAAATGGTGTAAATCAGGATTGTATGCAGCATTTATAGTAATGAAGTCTGCATTTTCCAATAAAGTATCTAAGTCTACGTATTTAGCTCCGATATCTCTTTCTTTTTCTTCTTTACGGTGAGGCCCAGTGTATAACACGTCCATATCAAATGCACGGGCACGTTTTGCAACTGCACCACCAATTTCACCTAAACCTATAATACCAATAGTTTTTTCAGATACTTCTCGTCCTCTAAAGAATAAAGGTGCCCAACCATCAAATCCTTTAGTACGAGATAATTCATCACCTTCAACGATACGACGCGCAACACTTAAGATAAGACCAATTGTTAAATCAGCTGTTGCGTTAGTTGAAGCTTTCGGCGTATTTGTAACATCGATATTTTTTTCACGTGCATAGTCAATATCGACATTGTTGAAGCCAGCACCATAATTTGCAATGATTTTTAAGTTTTTACCACTATCAATAACTTCTTTATCAACGTTTGTTGATAGTAAACTTACTAATGCTGTTGCATCTTTAACACCATTTATCAATGCTTCTTTACTTATTAAACCTTCGTCATCATACATTTCTACTTCAAAATGCTTTTTCAAAAGTTCTAATCCAACTTCTGGAATTGCACCTGCGATAAATACCTTTTCCATCCTAATCACTCCTTTTATCAACAGTATATAAAAAGATACGAGTCTTAACAATTAATTCAACTATAAGAATAGGTCAAATTAACTTATTAATCGTAATCCGATTACAGCAGCTAATATCATAGCAATACAAATAATACGAAACACATTTTTAGATTCATTATAAAAAATCATACCTATAATAGTACCTCCCGCTGTACCAATGCCTGTCCAAATAGCATAAGCAGTACCCATAGGTATTTCAGTCATTGAAAGCTTCAATGTGCTAAAACTACAGACAAAAGCTATCCCAATTAAAATCATAAATATTTTATTTTTAGTTCGAGACCATTCATTCATAAATACAACGCCAGTAATTTCTAAACAACCAGCGATGATGAGATATATCCATGACATTATTGATGACCTCCTTCAACATCTTCATTCGTTGAAAGTTTTAAACCGACAATTCCTAATATTAATAATATAATTAGAAATAATTTAATAAATGTAAAAGGTTGATTGAAAAAGACCATATCAACAATAACTGTACCTGCAGCTCCTATACCAACAAAAAAAGCGTATACAGTACCTACAGGTAAGCTTTTAGTAGTATCAATCACAAGATAGAAGCTTAAAAATATAAAAATAAGTGTTACTAACCAACTAATAAATGAATCAGCGTTATTCAAACCAGTAACCCATATGATTTCTACTAATCCTGCTAAAATGACTTTTAACCATTTCAATATCGTATTCCTCCTAATAAAATAACAATAAATCTATTCTCTCAAAATCGGTGATAAGAGGCAAAATGTAAGTGTTATAACATAAAAAAACTTGTAAATGATTAATTAATCATTTACAAGTTTGTATTCATTATTCAAATTACTATCAATACTAGATATGGATATAGTTGTATGAACCAGCTTCACTTGCTGAGATTGTACGTGTACTAACAGAGAAAGGTCCACCATTATAGTTCATTTCTGAAACTGTAACTGATCCATCGCTGCTAACATTTTCAACATAAGCAACGTGACCGTAGCCGCCAGCTGATGATTGTAAAATTGATCCTGCTTTAGGTGTGTTGTTTACTGTATAACCAGCTTGTTGTGCTGCTGATGCCCAATTTCTAGCATCTCCCCAAGTTGAACCAATTTTTCCACCAACTTTGTCATATACGTACCAAGTACATTGACCAGCAGTATATAAATTACCAGATGAAGAGTTCTGTGTAGTAGTAGATGTTGTAGTAGTTGTAGTTGAAGTCTGTGTTGTATTATATGATTGATTATTTGGTTGATTAAATTCAGCAGCATCTGCATGATGAGATGTTGTACCGAAATATGCAGCGCCAATGCCTGCTGTTAATGTAGTAATAGTTGCAATTTTTTTCATGATAAATATCCTCCCGAATTTGTTTGGTATTAATATGTAAAGTGATATGGTGTAGCGATCCAAATATCATCTTCATTTACCAATTTAAGTTTTAATCGTTTTACGACAAGAGTAACTTTAACAGATATCAATGACTTTGTGTATGTTGTTACACTATCGTAATTAAATTAAAAAAACCATGACTCTTGTTGTAATAAACAAAAATCATGGTAATAAATATAGTTAACGCTTCCAAAGGCGTTGTTAATATATTTTTTTAATATAAGTAACATTTCTAAAAAACATATATTACAAGAGGTTGTAATAAACTATCCAGAAATTATTTGAAAAATCTTATGCTTAAAGGAATTAAATATTCTTTACCACCATAATATTTTACACATGCAATGATAGTAAAAATAAATGATAGTAAACATAGAACTAATAATGCAATTATGCCAACAATATAGAAGATGATGCCAATTATTGCGGCAGTATCATTATTCATACTTAAACCGATAATAAAAGGTATTAACATAATTACTGTAAGAATGATTGTCCAAATAGTATACGAAATAGCAAAATTAAAATAGTTCTTACCAGCTTTATCAACAAGTTTAGATTCTTTACGTTTAATAACCCAAATAATAATCGGTCCAATAATGCCACTAAATAAACTTAGTAGATATATTAGCATAGACATAAGACGTGAATCTTCATCGTTCGAATCAACCATTTGAGACGTTTGATCAGATATTTCATTATCTTGAAATTGTTCTGCCATAGGAATACCCCCGTTTTATATGTAAATTAAATTTATTACATATTTACTATATCAAATGTTTATAAATTAATAAATAAGTTTTTAGTTTATATAATAACATGTTTTGTCTTATCGTCTATCTACAGGTTTATTTATTTTAAAATAGGATATATAAAATTATTAGTTTCGTCATTAAGTATTCTGTAACCTAAGTTTATATATAAATTTAATATGTAAATGATGACTAAACTAAATAAATAGTTTAATCATATTGTATTAACAATTATAATGTAGAAATGTAAAATTATTAATGATTTACGAAGGTATAGAGTGGGACTAGGATAACTTTTTATAAAGCCATTTTAGTTCCACCTTTTTAATGAAATATAAATAAGAAAGAGGTTTTTATATGAAAATTGCAATTATTGGATCAGGTAATGGTGCAGTAACAGCTGCTTTAGATATGGTAGACAAAGGGCATGATGTTAAATTATATTGCCGAAATCAATCTATTGAAAAGTTCAATAAAGCATTTGAACGTGGTGGGTTTGATTTTAATAATGAAGGCGAAGAAAAATTTATAGAATTCACTAATATTAGTGATGATATTGAAGATGTAATGAAAGATGCAGAAATTATTCAAGTTATTATTCCTTCTTCATTTATAGAATATTATGCAAAAGTGATGTCTTATCATGTGACAAATAATCAATTAATATTCTTTAACATTGCAGCTTCTATGGCATCTATTCGTTTTATGAATGTATTAGAAGACAGACATATTGATGTTATGCCTAATTTTGCAGAAGCGAATACATTAACATATGGGACTCGTGTTGACTTTAATGAAGCACGCGTTGATTTATCTTTAAACGTACGTAGAGTTTATTTCTCAACATTTAACAGAGAAGAATTGAATGATAGTTATGATAAAGTATCAGAAATTTATCCAAACCTAGTTAAAGAAGAAAGTTTACTTAAAACTAATTTAGAAAATGGTAACCCCGAAGTTCATCCAGGACCAACTTTATTAAATGTAGGTCGTATAGATTATGCAGAAGAGTTCTCATTATATAAAGAAGGAATAACAAAACATACGGTACGTTTACTTCATGGCATTGAATTAGAACGTTTAAATTTAGGACGTAAATTAGGTTTTGAGTTAGAAACCGCTAAAGAATCAAGAATTCAAAGAGGGTATTTAGAACGTAAAGATGAAGACGAACCATTAAATAGATTATTTAATACCAGTCCAGTATTTTCTCAAATTCCAGGTCCTAATCATGTGGAAAATAGATATCTGACAGAGGATATTGCATATGGTCTAGTGCTATGGTCAAGTTTAGGCCGTGTCATAGATGTACCTACACCTAATATAGATGCAGTCATTGTCATTGCTTCTACTATATTAGAACGTGATTTCTTTGAAGATGGTTTAACTGTAGAAGAATTAGGATTAGATAAATTAGATTTAGAATAATTACATGTCAAAAATATTGAAAGGAAAGAGGTCTTGTTTCAAAAAGAAAAGTATAGATAAGGGGAAAATATATGAAAAGACAACCAACTTTTTTAGAATCGATATCTACTATTATAGTTATGGTAATAGTAGTAACTACTGGTTTTGTAATATTTAACATACCTATTCAAGTATTGTTATTGATCTCTTCTGCATATGCAGCTTGTATTGCATACCGTGTAGGCTTACGATGGGAAGATTTGGAAGAAGGAATTTCTAAGCGTTTAAATACAGCAATGCCAGCTATATTTATCATTTTAGCAGTAGGTATTATAGTTGGTAGCTGGATGTTTTCAGGTACAGTTCCGGCACTCATTTATTATGGTCTTAATTTCTTAAATCCGAGTTATTATTTAGTATCAGCTTTTATAATTAGTGCAATTACTTCAGTAGCAACAGGGACTGCTTGGGGATCTGCATCCACTGCAGGGATTGCTTTAATATCAATAGGAAATCAATTAGGCATTGATAGTGGTATGGCTGCCGGTGCAATTATTGCTGGAGCTGTTTTTGGTGATAAAATGTCGCCACTTTCTGATACTACCAATTTAGCAGCTTTAGTTACAAAGGTGAATATCTTTGCACATATCAAATCGATGATGTGGACAACAATTCCTGCATCAATCATAGGTTTAATTGTTTGGTTTTTTGCTGGATTACGCTACCATAGTCAAACTAATCCTAAACAAATTGAACAATTACTACATGAACTTGCAAAGATATATCATATCAATGTATTTGTATGGATTCCTTTAATTGTTATAATCATTTGTTTACTATGTAAAATATCTACAGTACCTGCGATGTTAATATCAAGTTTAAGTGCATTATTAGTCGGTACATTTAATAATCATTTCAATATTGTTGATGGATTTAAAGCGACATTTAATGGCTTTAGCCATACAATGACGAATCATAGCCATGTGTCGAATAATGTTAAAGCACTTATTGAGCAAGGCGGTATGATGAGTATGACCGAAATTATAGTTACGATATTTTGCGGTTATGCATTTGCGGGGATAGTAGAAAGAACAGGTTGTTTAGACGTATTGTTAAAAACTGTCTCTAAGGGTGTTAATTCAGTAGGGACACTGATTTTAATAACAGTTGTATGTTGTCTTATGTTAGTTTTTGCGGCAGGTGTAGCTTCTATCGTCATCATTATGGTTGGCGTTTTAATGAAAGAAATGTTTGAAGAAAGACAATTATCACAAACTGTGTTATCAAGAACGTTAGAAGATTCAAGTACAATGGTGTTACCTTTAATTCCTTGGGGTACTTCAGGTATATACTATGCACAACAATTAAATGTAAATGTTAATGACTTCTTTATTTGGACAGTTCCTTGTTACATTTGCGCAATTATAGCAGTGATATATGGCTTTACAGGAATAGGAATTAAAAAAATTAATAAAAATGAAGTTTAAATTAATAAATAAGTGGAAAGTAATAAATACGTTAAAACAATTACATAGGTATAAATTGTAGCGATTATATCTTCATTATGTTTTAACTATGATAAATATCCTTCTAATTAGAGTAGGGGTTAAGTTTTGTAGCGGAATTTAACCGTGAAATATTAGACTAAACGAATTCTTTTAAACAACATATTAATAAATTGCCAATTATTATGAGAAAGACTAATCAAGAAATTTATTTGAATTTGTTTATAATCAAAGAACCAGGTGAGATATATTGATATTACCTGGTTCGTTTGGTTATTGACTATGTCGAATGATAAGTTACGACATTTTTGATGAGTAAATAATAGTTGCACTAATATAATATAAGAAGACCGAGCTATGAAATCACTAGAAAGTGACTTATAGTTCGGTCTCTTTTTATTAATATTTAAAATTGATTAGTGAATGTAGTTATATGAAGCGGCTTGGCTAGCTGAGATTGTACGTGAAGTAACAACACCAGCACCATGACCATAATTCATTTCAGATACACGTACTGAACCATTACTATTTACACTTTCAACATATGCAACGTGACCATATCCACCTTGAGTTGTTTGTAAAATAGAACCAGCAGCTGGTTTATTATTTACTGTATAACCTGCAGCTGCAGCAGCATTTGCCCAGTTATTAGCATTGCCCCAAGTTGATCCAACTTTACCACCTACGCGATCATATACGTAATAAGTACATTGACCAGCAGTATATAAGTTACCACCATTTGAAGATGCTTGAGATAATGATACACCGTTTGATGATGGTGCAGTAGTAGTAGTTACATGTACATTGCTGCTTGAAGTTGAGTAACTAGCACCAAGACCACCTGTACGTTGGTTGTTTTGATTATAAGCTTGTGTATTATAGCCGTAATCATAACTATTTTTGTAGCTATTGTAATTATTGTTATAACTATTGTAATTATTATTGTTGTAATTGTAAGCTTGAGTATTGTAACCATAATCGTAGCTATTATTTTGGTTTACTTGATTTGGACTCCAGTTACCTTTCCAAGTGTAGTGGTAGTTACCTTGTTGATCGATTGTGTATGAGTAACTATATGAACTTGGGTCATTTGGGTTGTAGCCCCCGTTATTATTTTCTGCTGCTTGAGCATCATGACTTGCAAAAGCGAAAGTAGCGATTCCTGCAGTTGCGATTGTAGCTGTAGCGATTTTTTTCATTTGATAAATATCCTCCTAAAATATGTTTAAAAAGTTTAAATAGCATTAATGCTATAGTTTATGTAAGTTTTATTTCGTTTGTTAACGACAAGACATACTTTACCAAAAAAAAGTGAATTTGTGTGCCTTGTTATTGATTTGTAATTTTATGCTAATATTGTTACACAATTTAAAATTAATATAATAGTACATGAAAGGCACATAAATATGGTGGTTAAGCTATTTATCAAATATATTAAAAAAGTTACAAAATGATGTGTTACATATCTGTAAATTTACAGAAAATTTAAATTGAATATAGATGAAAAGTATAAACAAAATTTTTAAGTGTGAGACAACCTCTTTTAATCATACGTTGACTAACGTGCATATTTTAGAATCAAAGTAAGATGAATGAGCAGTGATAAAATATTAAGAAATATGGATAAAGTAACATATAGTTCAAAACATGCTATTTAAATATAATTAAAAATTGATATAATATTAAAATAAATTGCTACTATAAATTTTTGAATCATTATACAATTAAGTAAGAAGATAGATGTTATCTAATTTAAAGATTTAAAAGAAATGGGGACAAAATAAAGATTAGAAATATGTCTATATGCAACGTGAGGAATTTAAATGATAGAAAATTATTCAATTCGTGTTTTCAAGAATTTAATTATTAATAATAGTAAAGAGACAAATGTTAAACTTGTTTATTGGTTGAAAGGGAATGGAGATATATTAATCAACTTAAAAAGATATAAAATGCAAACCGGTAGCATTGCACTTATTATGATTAATGATTTGTATCAAATTAATAGTGAAGAACAAGCTATAACTAGTCTAATAGAAATTTCGGCAAAGGATTTTATGAGATTTATGACTACTGGGACGAGTTTATTAGGTGGAGAAATTAATTCAGAAAATCATACAAGAATATCTTGGTTATTAAAGAAACTAATTGAATTAAGATGTATCAATCAAACTCAATACATGACGATAGATAAAGTTATTAAATACTTGTGTATCGAACTATGTTCAGTTGATTCAAATATTAATGATAATGAAAAATTATCTTTTATTGCTGAACCAGTTCATGAATACTTAGTTAAGAATCATTCACAAAAAATTATTAAAAGTGATCTCATGTCTGCTACAAAAATACCTAGCCAATTATTAACAGAAATGTTTCGTCATACGCCATTCAATAGTTTTAATCAATATTTAAATCATATTAGACTTAGATTTTGTTTATTAGATATTATTTCAACGAATCTTCCTATTGAAGATATAGCTGGTAAGCATGGGTTTAATCACTATTCTCGATTTATACAACTTTTTAAAGAAGCTTATGGACAAACTCCTAAATTAATTAGAAAGAAATACATAGGAACATCTATCTCAAATAATGAAACTGAAGAAATTAAATTGGACGAAAATGTGTTTAAACTTATACGTAATATAGAGAAAGGTTCTAATAACACATCTATACAATGTGATATTCAATTTTCTGCGCAAGACAAACAGAATTGTATTTTTCCATATCAACTTTATATAGAAATGAATAAATTAATGACGTTGAGTCATTTTGATTTATTAAAATTAAAAAATAAATTGAATTATAGAAGTAATGAGATACATCTCATTATTGACGTTGATTTTGACTTAATTATGCAAAATATAAAAATATTTGAAGATAACATAACTCAATTGTTGACATTAATGGACGATCTACATATGACGCCTGTTTATAAAATCAAAACTAAACAATCTAAGTATTTTACAGCGCAAGAAAGAATAGCATTACAACAATTTATGAATACGTTGTTTCAAGTATCAAGACGCTTTAGAAATGAAAATATTGAATTTTTAATGCATGAATTAAGTTTATTTGAAATAAAAGAACTTAAGCAAATTTTAAATTCATATTTTGATAATCACATTTTGCTATGGAGACCTAATGAAGAACAATTAGCAATAGTTGAACAAGTTGAAACATTCGTTGACTATATTATTCTTCCAATAAATCAGACAGATAAAATCAAATTAGCGCAACCAAATAAGTTAATGATAAGTAATTTATTTACAAATACAACAAAAGAACTTATTGATATAGTTGATTTAAAAAATTTGAAAAATATATTTAAACATCTATGTAATATGAGATCTATTCATTTATATTGGCAACATTTAGATTTGAAAGAAAAACAGTCATCTCAAATTTCATTGTCAGATTCCATTTTATTTATGCTAAATATTTTTAATCAACTACGAGGGGATATAGTTTATCTAGATACACAATTATTAGTTACTAATTATAAAAATGAATATCAATGTATTGCACTATTTGATTTACCTATTTCCAAAAATCCAAATGTTGAGCAAGTTCAATTAAATTTCTCAAGTATTAATAAAATCACTCATGCTGAAATTAACATGATTAATTATCAAACATTTATGAAACCAATGAAAAACGATAATGAATCAATTGTAAGTGAAATGAAAATAGAGAACCTTTATTGGATTGGCGAAATGACTAAAAAAGACATAGAAGAAAGCTTAATTCGATTACCAAGTATGACAATAGCACATATTAAAATATTGATTTAGTTAATTATGCATGACTGATTAGTAGAGAGGAAGATATGTCATGTCATATGTGAAAATGAACTGTTTTGTAGCACACTATATGTTAGTTAAATTAGCTAATGATTATTTAAAATATTCATACCATTTAACTATAAATCATGTTAAATTACTCTACTTTATATTATATTTATATGATGAAAATAAGCATATAGATATTAGCCAACTCGAAATGTATAATAAGCGATCGAAATTTTCAATTTTAAAAATGTTGCAATATTTGTATCAAAACAATTGGATATCAAAAGAACGTGATGACAAAGATCAACGAAAATTGGTTATTACTATGTCAGAACAACAGAAGAATAAAATTCATTTATTATTTAATGAAATTGATGAGATGCTAGAATCTCGAAAGATAGTTATAAATCAGAGAGTAAGTAACCACATTTTATATTTTATTAAATGTGGTGAGGTACTTGATGATATGGATGAACAATTAATGATTAATAATCTCTCTTTGGAAGAGGTGTATTTGTTAGCAATATTACTTAATAATGATAATAAAATGACAGTTAAGTATATGAGATATAAAACTCAAGTAGGTATAGTTTCTTTAAGTTCTATAATAAAAAAGTTAAATCAAAAAGGCTATATAATCAAAGAACGTAGTTTAGAAGATGAAAGAACGATTATATTAAAATTGAACGATTGTAAAGCATCCTTAATACTTTCTATTATTGAATCATGTTACAATACTTTAAAACAAGGAATGAAGAACTTGTAAATTAGTAAGTGATAGAAGGAGTTAACATATGATTTTAGATAATGTAAATCCCAATGATTTATTTCCAACAGAGAAAAAAGGGCCTTCTGTATTAGGCATTATGGATTACGAAGTTAGAGGACAGTCACAATTTGAAGGTGCATTTATAGCTACTTCAGAAAGAATTATAATGAATGTAGATATGAATGGACAATTTTATTATAGAAGTATTGGGTATGATGAAGTTAATGATATACAATATGATGGTAAAACAATCACTTTTGATTTTAATATTGGTAAAATTCCAATGCATGATTTTAAATCTAAAGATGTACAAAGTTTTGTTGATTTTGTTAAAGAAAAATTATAATCAAAGTAATTTAGAGTTTCAAAATCAGCTGAATTAAAATTATTAATATAGCGATAAACCGTGAATAAATTAATTCTTAATTTTTTCTGGCTTATCGCTTTTTTTATTTTAAAAGTTTAAACATGTGGAATTACTTCTAAAAAGTCAATTAATCAGATAGTTATTATAAAATAATTAAAATATAACCAATAATTAAAAGTATTAAAATTTTGATATGCATATTTTAATAACCTTGAATAAAGTTAAATAAATGTTTGTGAAAAGTAATAAATATATAAATGCAAATTCGAGTAATAAAATTATTGAATTTTTATACTTGTTTGTTTAAAATGAACTTTGTAACATGGGTGGAGTTCAATTCAGTTAGATGAAATTATGTGAGCCTTGCTACAACAAGATGTGCATCAGAGGAGTGGTTTTTAAAATGGCAAAAATAAAAAATATTAATGATTTAATAGAAGCTACATTTCAAGTGAAAAAGTTCTTTAGAGACACTAAAAAGAAATATAATTTGAATTATGAGGAAATTTATATTTTGAATTATATCTTAAAAAGTGGTTCTACTGAGATTTCTTCTAAAGAAATTGCGACATGTTCTGAATTTAAACCATATTACTTAACAAAAGCATTACAAAAATTAAAAGAGTTAGATTTATTATCGAAAAAAAGAAGTGTTCATGATGAACGTACAGTTATAGTATATGTAACTAAAGAACAAAAAGATAAAATTAAAAAGCTCATTGATGAATTAGAACAATATATCTAAGTAACTCGTTTTATTATATTGTATTTCTTATATTAAGGGTTCAAATTCAGGTGATTGATGTAATGGAAAAGTAGGTTTTGGAATTGAGAAGTGGAATGGAGTATATAAATTTATATGATATGCTCCATTTAATAGGGTAGCTAGGAAATGATAGATGTTGATCAGTAAGAAAGTTTATTAAATAGAAAAGAGATTTATTTAATGGTTAGTGAATGTGTTTTTATTGTTAATACGATAAAGAGTATCCATTGATCACAAATTGAATAGCATCTAAACTACATAATATAGCTTCATCCTTATTTTTTAGCTTGAAAAAGGCATGGTTACATTTGTAACCATGCCATTTAATTTAATATTTTCTTAAAAAGTTAATTTCTCTATCATACAGTTCATTAGCAATATAAGATTGGGCTTTTTCAAGTATGGATTCTATATACTGCGTACGGTTAGACAAAATTCTAATTGAAAGTCCATGAGTAGGTAATTGCGTTATACCTAATCGACAGTTTAATTCTTTCTCAAAGTGTTTAATTTGATTATAAATTTCATCAATGAATTTTTGATTTACACTAGGATGAATAAAATATGCTGAGCCTAAGTGTGTATAATTTTCCATGTAACCTAAAGAATCAATTGAATTTTTTTCAGGATTTAACATAAGATTGTCGTATGTTACGAGTTCATTATTGATATAAATTTCATTAACTAAATGCATATATTTATATGAAAAGTTTTTATCATCTGATGAGTAACCAGGTGTGAGAATATCGGTATAAAACATCGCACTTGTTTCATCTAAATCAAAACGATTGTGTTGATAAAATTTAGCATTTTCATAAGCAATGATTGGATCAGCTACGTATTCCATATAAGCATTAGGTTTTAATTGGAAAGTTTGATATTGTTCAACATGATCTTTTAAAGTTTTATAAATTTTTGTAGCACCTTGAGACGTTAGTGTGACACTAGCATTATCTTCAATATTGAAATTCATAGAATAACGGTCACCATCAAGGTAACCACCACCTACATTAACAATGTAGAAAGTAGGGGTAGTTGACCCGTTTAGGTAAACAGGACGTATGACTTTTAATGCTTTTTCAAAAAAGATGTCACGTGCTACAGAACGTTTACCATTGTTAAAAACCGTTAAATCAAGTTGACCTGTCCAAGATTGTTGAGACATTATGATAATCCTTTTAGTAACGTATCTCGTTCAATCCACTCAATAACTTCATCTAGGCCTTCATCTGTTTTTAAGTTTGTAAATGCGAATGGTCTGTCACCACGAAATACTTTTGTATCTTCAGCCATTTGGTCTAAAGAAGCGCCAACGTGAGGTGCTAAGTCTGTCTTATTGATGATAAAGAAATCAGATTTAATCATACCTTGTCCACCTTTACGTGGAATTTTTTCACCTTGGGCAACGTCGATAATATAAATTGAAAAGTCAACAAGTTCAGGACTAAATGTTGCAGCTAAATTATCGCCACCAGATTCAATGAAAATAAGTTCGATGTCATCATTTCTTTCTAACAATTCATCAATAGCAGCAAAGTTCATAGAAGCATCTTCACGAATTGCTGTATGCGGACAACCACCAGTTTCAACACCGATAATTCTATCTTCTGGTAAGACACCTGTATTGACTAAGATTTTTTCGTCTTCTTTTGTATATATATCGTTTGTTATAACGCCAATGCTCATATCTTTAGCTAGACGTCTAACAACTTTTTCTATTAATTGAGTTTTACCTGCACCAACAGGTCCACCAATTCCAATTTTAATTGGTTCAGTCATATATTTGACCTCCTATGAAATAAATATTCTTACATTTACATTTTCGTGTTCCATTTGATTTAATTCTAATCCAGGCGCAGTCATACCAAAGTCACTTTCATCAAGAGATAAAACATGATTTCGTGTTTCTTCTATATAAGGAATCATTTGAGTTACAACTTTTTGACCGGCAGTTTGACCTAAGGGAATAGCTCTTACTGCATTTTGCGTGAGACTAGATACATTTTGATAGAGATAATAATCAATAATTGTACTAATATCAACGCCTAAATAATGACCAAGCATAGTAAAACAAATTGCTGGATGTAGCTTAGCTTTTTTATTTTTCATTTGTTCATGATACCAATGAATCCATTCACTATCGTATAATTCCATAGCTAATTTCACCATTCTTGTGCCCATTTGTTTAGCTCCGACACGAGTTTCTTTAGGTAAACTTTGAACAAAGATAAGTCGATCCATACGTAAGATTTTATCAACATCATTATTGTCTAAGGCTTCGTATACAATTTTCATTGCTAAACCATCAGAATAAGTTAGCTGTTCATTTAAAAATAATTTTAACCATTGAACAAATGTTAAATCATCATGTACCGCTTCATGTTGAATATATGTTTCCAAGCCGAATGAATGACTAAATGCACCGGTTGGAAACTGTGAATCACAGAACTGAAATAAGCGTAAATTTTGATGATCAATCATGAGAATGTCCTATATGTCTAAACGCTTGGTTTACTTTTCTATCTTCATGACTATAAGGAATACCTAAAGATTTAAGTAAATCTTCAACGAGATAGTCATATTGTACTAACATCTCAGTTTCTGTGAACTGTGCAGGTAAATGACGATTACCAAGTTGATGGGCAATATCTCCCATTTCTTTTAATGTACGTGGTTTGATAACAAGTAAATCTTCAGAATTTACATCAACGATAATCATATTTGTATCATCTTTATATAAAATATCACCGTACTGTAAATCGATAGGTTGTTTCAAACGAATACCAATTTCATTACCATGATCCGTTTTTACGCGTTGGATACGTTTAACTAAGTCAGAATTTTCTAGATAAACTTTTTCTACATGTTTATTTTTTTCATCAGCTGATAAATTAGCAATATTGCCTTGAATTTCTTCTATAATCATTAACAATTTTCCTCCTAGAACAAGAAGTATCTTTGAGTTAATGGTAACTCAGTAGCAGCTTCACTTGTAATTTTTTCACCGTCAACAAATACTTCATATGTTTGTGGATCAACATCTAATTTAGGTGTTGCACTGTTATTTTTCATATCTGCTTTAGATAAATTACGAATGTTTTTAACAGGTCTAACCATACGTTGTAAGTTAAGTTGTCTATAAATACCATTTTCAAATGCAGTGTTAGAAACGAAAGTCATTGCTGTATGAGTGATATTACCACCATATTGACCATACATTTTACGATATTTCATAGGTTCTGAAGTTGGAATAGAGCCATTAGCATCACCGTTAACTGCTACATTGATTAAACCACCTTTAACTACAAGTTCAGGTTTAACGCCAAAGAACGCAGGATCCCATAATACAAGGTCAGCTAATTTACCTGATTCAATTGAGCCAACATATTCTGAAATACCATGTGTAATCGCAGGGTTAATAGTGTATTTAGCAATATAACGTTTAATACGATTGTTATCATTATATTCTGAGTCGCCTTCTAAAGCACCACGTTGTTCTTTCATACGATGTGCAGTTTGCCAAGTACGTGTAATCACTTCACCTACACGACCCATAGCTTGAGAGTCAGAACTAATCATACTGAATACACCCATATCTTGTAATACGTCTTCTGCAGCAATTGTTTCTTTACGAATACGAGAATCCGCGAATGCAATATCTTCAGGAATAGAAGCATTTAAATGGTGAGTAATCATTACCATGTCTAAATGTTCGTCTACAGTATTATGTGTATAAGGTAGAGTTGGGTTTGTAGATGAAGGTAAAATATTTGAATATGAAGCGGACTTAATTAAGTCAGGTGCGTGACCACCACCAGCACCCTCAGTATGGTACATGTGTAAAACACGGTTCTTAATTGCTTTCATAGTGTCTTCCATAAATCCAGCTTCATTCAATGTATCAGCATGTAAAGCGATTTGGACATCGAATTCATCTGCAACATCTAAAGCATGACTTAAAGCTGAAGGCGTTGCACCCCAGTCTTCGTGTACTTTTAAACCAATAACCCCAGCGTGAATTTGTTCAATAAGTGCTGTATGATTGACAGCTTGTCCTTTACCTGTGAAACCTACATTGATAGGTAATGCTTCAGCAGCTTCTAACATACGATGTATATGCCAAGGTCCAGGTGTAACGGTAGTTGCTTTTGCACCTTCAGATGCACCAGTTCCGCCACCAATATGAGTAGTGATACCACTTTCTAAAGCAACTTCAGCTTGTTCTGGGTTAATAAAGTGAACGTGTGTATCAATACCACCCGCTGTAACAATTTTACCTTCAGCAGAAATAATATCTGTTGTACTTCCGATGATTATATTGACGTTATCCATAATATCTGGATTACCCGCTTTACCGATTGCAAAAATATAGCCGTTTTTAATACCAATGTCACCTTTAACTACTTTGTCATAGTCAATAATGACTGCATTAGTTATAACTAAATCGGCTACATTTTTATCATCACGAGTCACGTTAGGATTTTGAGCCATACCATCACGGATAGATTTTCCGCCACCGAAAGTTGCTTCGTCACCATAATTGGCATAATCTTTTTCAACTTCTGCGAATAGGTTAGTGTCGCCTAATCTAATTGCATCTCCAACTGTTGGACCATATAAACTTGTATATTGTGATTGAGTCATTTTAAAGCTCATTATCTTTTACCACCTTTTTTATTGGTATTTTCATGACCTTCGTCATTATAAACACCAGCGTACTCGTCGTCTTCACCAGTAGGGCGATAAACACGGGAGCCATCAATTGGACCATTAACGAATCCACGGAAACCATAAATTCTACGGTTACCAGAATACTCTACTAGTTGCACGTGTTTTACATCGCCAGGTTCAAATCTGACAGCGGCACCAGCTGGAATATCTAAATGTTTACCATATGCTTTGTCTCTTTCAAATTCTAAACCTAAGTTAGCTTCAAAAAAGTGGAAATGTGAGCCAATTTGAATAGGACGATCTCCAACATTCTTAACTTCAATAACTGTTTCAGGTGAATTTGGATTAATTTCAATATCTGTTTTTTTTACTCTAATTTCTCCAGGAATCATATTTATGTCCTCCTTAGACAATTGGATGATGGACAGTGATTAATTTAGTTCCATCTGGGAATGTTGCTTCAATTTCAATTTCAGTAATCATACTTGCAACCCCATCCATAACATCTTCTTCATTTAAAATTGTTTTACCATAACTCATCAATTCAGCTACAGTTTTACCGTCACGAGCACCTTCTAATAATTCATCGCTAATTAATGCAAGTGCTTCTGGATGATTTAATTTAAGTCCTCGCGCTTTTCTGCGACGAGCAACTTCTGCAGCTACAACTATCATTAGTTTATCTTGTTCACGTTGTGTAAAGTGCAAAATAATCCCTTCTTTCCCGAAATAAAGTTCGCAATAAACTTGCAAATTTTATATTAGGACGATTTTTAATTTTAAACAAGTATAACGATTCCATAAATTTAAAAATTTAATTAAAATGGGCAAAACTTTTAATGATTACAGCGTGTTTACTAATATTATTTGAATTTTTTAATTAGTAAAACATTTTCATTCTTTATATCGAATTAATACACATTAATATTAAATTGTTGTATCATATTCATTGTCGAATTGGGGGAAAAGTTCATGAAATCCATTCAAATCATTTTGAAAAACATTTCACAAGTTTTATTAATTAATAATCATTACACAGGGCTTTTTATATTAATTGCATTATTTGTTGGTAATTGGAAAGTCGGAATAAGTGCATTAATTGGAAGTATCATTGCATACATACTTGCGCCATATATTAACTATTCTCAAGAAGAAATAGATAATGGATTAGCAGGTTTTAATCCTGTATTAACTGCAATAGCTTTGACATTATTTTTAAATGAAAACTGGGCAGGTATTCTAATTACATTGATGGCAACAATATTAACATTACCTGTTGGATCAGCAATAAGAGAATGGTTAAAGCCATACGGAATAGCAATGCTTACAGCACCATTTGTCATTTTGACGTGGTTTGCAGTTTCTATATCTGAACAAGTAAAAGCTGTGAAAACACCATTAAATTTATTACCAAACACCATTAAACCAGTGACAAGTAATTCTGGTCATCATTTAAATTTACTACATTCCATTTTAGATGGGTTTAGTGAAGTATTTTTAATACCTAGTGTATGGGCTGGATTATTAATACTTATTGGAATTTTAATTGGCTCAAGAAAAGCGTTTGTTTTTGCAATAGTAGGAAGTATTATTGGTTATTTAATTGTTGGTTTATTAGGTGGTAACACTGATAACATAAACCAAGGACTATTTGGATATAATTTAATTTTAACTGCAATAGCTTTAGGCTCAACATTTAAAACGTCAATTAATACATATGTTTCTGCCTTTTTAGGGTTATTACTAGCAGTACTATTAAATCTAGGTTTGAACACAATGCTTGAACCTCTTGGGTTACCTTCATTAACAATGCCATTTATATTAGCAACATGGATTATGTTATTTGCAGGCCGTCAAAATAGAGATATAGGAAGTAGAAATTAATTAAAAATTATGGGACTCACCATTAAAGTAGTGAGTCCCATAATTTTTTTATTAAGATGTTAAATAGTGTGTTGTGCGATGTTCAATTTTATGGAACACATACTCAATAACAATTGCCAATGCCCAGTAAAATATCGCTGCTACTGTATATACTGGTACAAATTGATAACCTTCATTAGCAATTTCAGTACTTATCGCCATAATTTCTGTTACTTGTACAGCAAAGGCAAGTGATGTTCCTTTTAATAACATAATAAATTGATTTTCAATATTAGGTAATGCATAGCCAAACGCTTGAGGGAAAACAATGCGTCTATAAACATTCCATTTAGATAAACCTACAGTTTGAGCAGCTTCAATTTGTTTAGGATCAACAGAAAGCAAACCGCCTTTAATAGATTCTGATAAATAGGCCGTCGCATGCAATGCAAAGGTGATTGCAGCAATCATCAATGGATGTGCCATATCTGGATTAAGTGAAGTATGAAAAATTGAGTTGAACCATAGAATAAGTGCTGGCAAACCATAATAGAAAATGAATAATTGAACTATGAGCGGTGTACTTCTGAAAAATGAATTATAAACGATTACTAATTGAGATAGTACAGGTATTCGTTGCAATCGAATAATCGCAAATACTGTACCTATAATAATACCAATCAACATAGCTATAAGTGTAATTGCAATTGTATTTGGTACACCCTTTAAAACTTCAATGAAGGTATGTAAAATGAATGACATTTGATTGCCTCCTATGCTTGATATGGTTTTTCTGAAACTTTATTAATTAATGTAAACACACCTTGAACAATCAAAGCGAGCATCCAATATATAATAGAAATAACAATATATACTTCTAACATTCCTAAACCATAATTATTGCCAATAATAAGTTGAACTTGTCCCATCATGTCTATAATTCCAATAGTAAATGCTAACGATGTATCTTTAATTAATTCTATAATCTGAGTCGTTAAATTAGGAATACTGTTACGTAAAGCTTGTGGAACGATAATATTTTTTAGTATTCTCGGATAGCTTAAACCTACTGATAATCCAGCTTCAATCTGACTATATTCAACAGATAAATAACCAGCTCGAAAGACTTCTGATAAATAAGCAGCACTATGAAGACTAAAAGCTAATATTATGAAAAATAATCTGTCAAAGTGATTAATGTTTATATGAAATAATAATAAAAATTGAGGTAATGCAAAATATACTAAAAACAATTGAAGTAGAAGAGGGGTACTTCTCATAAATGATTGGTATATTCTGACGCAAGGCGCCAATATAGGCGTTTGCTTAATACGAATCATTGTTAATAATAGTCCTAATATAATGGCAAAGATTAAAGCGCTTATAATCATTACTAGAGTAATAGGAAGTTGTTGTAATACTTGATTAAATAAATCTAACCATTGTGTGGCAGACATATTATTGCACCTACAATTGTTTCTTATGCTTATTGATATTTTCTAAATCATCAAACACATCAATATCAAAATATTTTTTAGATAATTTTTGAAGTTTACCTTCTTTTTTTAATTCTTGAGTAGCTTGATCAATATCATCATGTAATTGTTGATTATCTTTGTTATAAACGATGTGAAGCGGTTCTTTTTTAACAATGCCACCAATTTTAACATCTTCATTTACTTTTTCTTGAATCGCTTTATATGTATTCCAATTTAAAAACATTGCATCACGTCGATGATTACCAACCATTTTTAAATTATCTCCATTAGAAGGTGCTTGAATCGTATCTATATTGATAGGTTCTTTATGTGACTTGTTATATTGTTTTAATATAGAAAATAAACCACCACTTGGTGCCATTGGAGTTAATCTCTTATTAGTTAAATCGCTAAGCTGATGTATATCATGATTATTTTTATTAACTGCAAGCATAGGTAATGCATAACTGTAAGGAACATCTTGATATAAAAATTGTTTTTCGCGTTCGGGTGTTTTAAAGAACCAATTAATTCCCATATCAAATTTTTTAGAACCTATACCTACTAGGTTAGATTCTTCTTCACCAACTTCATATTTAAAATGATATTGTGGTAATTTCTTCTCTAATAATTTCATATAATCCATATCAAGTCCTACAAATTCATTCTTTTTATTAGTATATAAATATGGAGGATTTACTTCTGCCGATAACGCTACTTTGATTTCTTTTGGATGAGCTTTAGTAGCACGTTGTGATTGATCATTTGAGCATGCAGATAAAGCTATAGTAGATATAAATACGCTCATTAATACTAACCAAGGGGAGAATCGTTTCAATTTACATCTACCTCCGTTCTAATACGTTGTATAAAACGTTGGATACGGTCATTATCTTGATTATATAAAACATCACTTGGTGAACCATGTACGACTAGTTCTCCGTTATCAATAAATAAAATTTGATCAGCAATAGCTTCAGCAAAGCTAATTTCGTGAGTTACTATAACCATTGTCATTCCTTGTTGTGCAATACGTTGTATAAGATTTAATACACTTTGGATTGATTCAGGGTCTAATGCAGATGTAGGTTCATCTAATAATAGTACTTTAGGATTTAATGCAAGTGCACGTACTATACCAACACGTTGACTTTGACCTCCTGATAGTTGGATAGGGTACTTATCTTTATGTTCTAATAAATTCACCATATTTAAGTGATCTTCAGCAATATGTATCGCTTCTCTTTTTCCTTTACCTTGCCCATAAATTAAGCCCTCAGTAATATTCTCTAATACGGTTTTGTTTTTAAATAAATTATAATTTTGAAAAACCATTGCTGATTGTTGTCGAAGATGATAAATATCTTTTTTAGTATGTTGTTCAGCATTAAATTGATAATCATCAATCGTTATCGAACCTTTAGAAGGAGTTGCGAGTGCGTTGAGAGTACGAAGTAAAGTTGTTTTTCCTGAACCACTAGGTCCAATAATAGCTGTCACGGTTCCCTGTTCTTGTGAAAAATTAATATCTTTTAAAACCTGATTTGAATGATAAAAATGAGATAAATGTTCTACTTGTATCAAGGTATCAGCCTCCCAAATATATTAAAGTAAATTTATCATATTAATTCTTATCGGTAAAGTAGGAATTGTGAAATATCAGTCCTTTTATTTAATAATGTTGAGTGTTAAACTAAGGATAATTAACAAGCTATTAATACTATGATGAGGTGAAAATAATGACACAGTCATTCTTGGTGCAATCAGAGATACAACATAAATGGATAAAAAAGTTTAAAACAATAGAAGAGCAGTTTAAATCGTATGCGGAGCAAAATGATATTGCCTCACGCTTTCCATTTGAAAATATAGAGTGGTTAATTAATGAAGGATATACTTTATTAACATTACCAAAAGCATACGGCGGTGAAGGCGCTACGATTGAAGATATGGTTATTTTGCAAACTTATTTAGCAGAAATAGATGGCGCAACTGCCTTATCAATAGGTTGGCATTTAAGTGTAGTGGGTCAATTATTTGAACAACAATTGTGGGAACCTGAATTATTAGAAGAATTTGCCGAAGCAGTGAAAAAAGGCGCACTCGTTAATCGTGCAGTAAGTGAAGCTGAAACTGGTAGCCCTACACGCGGAGGACGTCCGGCAACTCATGCAGTAAGAGAAAAAGACGGCTATATTTTAAATGGTGTCAAAACATTTACTTCAATGAGTAAGGCATTAACACACTTTATTGTAGGAGCATATGTAGAAGAATTAGATCAAGTAGGATTCTTTTTAGTTCCAAGAAATGTTGAAGGCGTGGACATCGCCGATAATTGGAACATGATTGGTATGCGTGCTACTGAAAGTCATGATTTAGTGTTAAATAATGTAAAAATTCCTCATAAATATTTTGTTGAACAGAAACGTAAACCTGGAGCAAATGGTTGGATTTTGCATATTCCTAGTGTCTATTTAGGAATCGCACAAGCAGCTAGAAATTACGCAGTAGATTTCACTAAAACGTATAGTCCGAATAGTATAGAAGGAACTATTGCAGAATTACCTACAGTTCAACAAAATTTAGGTAAAATGGAATCTCTATTATTATCGGCAAGACATTTTTTATGGAGTACTGCCCACGGTTATCAATTATATGAGAAAGACACAGAAATTTGGAATGAGACTTCTGCAAGTAAAGTACTTGTATTAAATCAAGGATTGGAAGTTGTAGATTTAGCAATGAGAATTGTAGGAGCAAAAAGTCTTGAGATGGAAAGACCATTACAAAGATATTATCGAGATATGCGCGCAGGTCTTCATAATCCTCCGATGGAAGATATGGCATATACTAATATTGCAAAAAGCATTACAGGATTAATATAGTAATAAGTTACTTTATTGAAATAAATTTATTAAAATTTAAAAAAACTGGTGAAATTGCTTATTGTAAAAATATATGTAAAGTTGTATAATTTTAATGAAATTGATAATCGTTTTCAATGGGAGGAAAAAATGAAGAAATTATTATTACCTTTAATAGCACTAGTGTTAGTTTTAGCTGCATGTGGTAACAACTCAGACGATAGTTCAAAGAATTCTGAGAAGAAATCTTACAAAACGGATGATGGGAAAACAATAAAAGTTCCTAAGGATCCAAAAAGAATTGCTGTTGTAGCTCCATCATATGCTGGTGGCGTGAAAAAATTAGGTGGAAATGTAGTAGCAGTAAGTAATCAAGTCGATCAAAGTGATATTTTGAAAGACAAATTTAAAGGTGTAACTAAAGTTGGAGACGATGATGTCGAAAAAGTTGCAAAAGAAAAACCAGATTTAATTATTGTCTTAGATCAAAATAAAAACATTAAAAAATATAAAAAAATCGCAGCAACTGTACCATTTAACTATGCGAAACATAGTTACTTAGAACAACAAGAAGAACTAGGTAAATTACTAGGTAAAGAAGATGCAGTTAAAAAATGGGAAAAAGAATGGAAAGATCAAACTTCTAAAGACGGCAAAGAGATTAAAGATAAAATTGGTAAAGATAAAACTGTAACTATCTTTGATGAATTTGATAAAAAATTATACACTTACGGCGACCATTGGGGCCGTGGCGGAGAAATTTTATATCAAGCATTCGGTCTTAAAATGCCAAAATCAGTTGATGATTTAACTAAAAAAGCTGGATTTGCTGAAGTTAAACAAGAAAAAGTTGATCAATACGCTGGCGATTACATTGTATCTACAAGTGAAGGTAAAGCAACACCTGCATATGAAAAAACAAATATGTGGAAAAACTTACCTGCAGTTAAAAATGGTAATGTGATTAAAGTTAAAGCAGAAACATACTGGTATAATGATCCATATAGCTTAGACTTCATGCGTAAAGATTTGAAGAAAAAATTAATGGATACTAAATAAAAAGATAATAAAAAAACGATATCAATAACTTAGAAGTTGAGACGCAAATTGTGTCTCAACTTCTTTTATGTAGTAGTAAATTATGAATTTTGTTTGTGATTTCGATATAATTACATATAAATTGAAAGAAATAAAATAATAAAAAGGAGAAAAACAATGAAAAAAGTTTATTTTAATCATGATGGTGGCGTTGATGATCTTATATCTTTATTCTTACTTTTACAAATGGAAGAAATAGAACTTGTAGGTGTAAGCACGATTGGAGCAGATTGCTATTTAGAACCATCTTTAAGTGCGTCTATCAAGGTTATCAATCGCTTTTCCAATCAAAAACTTGATGTTGCACCATCATTTGAAAGAGGGAAAAATCCATTTCCTAAGGATTGGAGAATGCATGCATTTTTCATGGACGCGTTACCAATTTTAAATGAAAAAGTTACTTTAACAAATTCAAAAGAAAATCATCTTGAGGCTTATGAAGATATCATTAACATTCTTCAAAATACTGAAGAAAAAATTACATTGTTATTTACTGGTCCTTTAACTGACTTAGCTAAAGCATTAAAAATACAACCAACTATAGTGAACAAAGTAGATAAATTAGTTTGGATGGGAGGAACATTTTTAGAAAAAGGTAATGTTGAAGAACCAGAGCATGACGGCACGGCAGAATGGAATGCGTTTTGGGATCCAGAAGCGGTGAAAACAGTATTTGATAGTGATATCAAGATAGATATGGTAGCTTTAGAAAGCACCAATCAAGTTCCTTTAACTTTAGAAGTGAGACAACGTTGGGCAGATGAACGTCATTATACAGGTATTGATTTCTTAGGTGTTAGTTATGCAGCTGTACCACCATTAACACATTTTATAACAAATTCGACTTACTTTTTATGGGATGTGTTAACAACAGCTTATGTAGGTAATCCTAAATTAACTAAATCAGTTAAATTGAATGTAGATGTTATAGCACATGGTCCAAGTCAAGGTAGAACATTTAAATGTAATGATGGCCGAGAGGTTAATGTGATTAATTATGTAGAGCGAAATAATTTCTTTAATTATATAAGTGATTTAGCAAAACGTGTCAACTAATGTAAACTTTTTATTCCATTAAGTTTACATTAATGGTATAATCATTCTCATGTAAGGAGGATGAAATGATGAGTACAAAAGAATTAGTATTTACAGCTTTGATGGCAGCCATCATTTGTATTTTAGGTTTGGTACCACCAGTACCTTTACCAATTATGCCAGTACCAATTGTATTGCAAAATATAGGGATATTTTTAGCAGGAATAATGTTAGGAAGAAAGTTAGGAACTTTAAGTGTTGTTGTATTTTTACTGTTAGCTGCAGTAGGACTACCAGTGTTATCAGGTGGTAGAGGGGGTATCGGCGTTTTCGCAGGTCCTTCAGCAGGATTTTTATTCTTATATCCAGTTGTAGCTTTCTTTATCGGATGGATAAGAGACAAATATTTACATAAAGTAAACTTTATAATGCTATTAGTTGCTACTATTATCATTGGTGTACTTGGATTAGATATACTAGGTACCATTATAATGGGATTCATTATAAATATACCTATTTCTAAATCCATCGTATTATCATTAACTTTTATGCCTGGGGATATAGTTAAAGCAATTATTGCAAGCTTAATAGGAGCGACTTTACTTAATCACTCTCGATTCAAACAGTTGATAAAATAAAATCAGTGTAAGACAATGTTTCATATATAGAATCATAACAATTCTAATTATCTGCTGAGATGGGGTAATATTTATGAAGCATTTGACGATGTCTGATATATATTTGGAAGGTAATATTTTTTTAGAAGATTCAATGAAGACCGTTTATTTAACACCATCAGATGCACTTCAATTTGCCAACAATACTTGGTTATATCATCAGTGCCCATCTCAAGTTCAATGGTTGAAAGATATTGAAACCCAAAAGGAAATGCATGTTGCACAAGGTTCCAATCACTTATCTTTTTACTTTCCTGAGAACGATCAACTTAATGAACAGTGGTTTGAACTGTTTAAAGAATTAGGATTTGAACTTGGTGTATTAGAATTCTATATCATTGAAGCAAATGACTTAGCCCAATTAAGTAGAAATCAAGATGTAAGATTAATCAAAGTAAATCGTACTAACTTAAATGATTATCTTGATATTTTCTATCAATTTTCATTACCATATGGCAAAAAATATGCTAAAAAAAATGTTGAAAAGATTAGACAAAACTTTGATAACATGAAAGCAACGCCTATGATTGGATATTTAGAAAATAAGCCAGTAGGTATTGTCGATGTGATAGAAAATAAAAACTCTGTAGAAATAGATGGATTTGGCGTACTTGAAAATTACCAAAGAAATGGTATCGGTCGTACAATGCAATCGTATATAGGGGAATTAGCAGGGCAACGCCCAGTTATTTTAGTTGCAGATGGTGAAGATACAGTTAAAGATATGTATTTGAAACAGGGTTATGTATATAGAAGTTTTAGATATCAAATATTAAAAGAAAATATATAAAAAGAGCTGCTGTTGATTTCAAACACTAATTGAAATCAACAGCAGCTTTTATACGTTCTGGATGGCTATATATATTAAAGTTACCGTCTCTAATAAATCCAACAGCAGTAATGTTTAAATCATCTGCTAATTGTACAGCTAATGTCGTTGGTGCTGATTTAGATAAAATAACGCCTACGCCAATTTTGGCAGCTTTAATTAAAATTTCCGAGGAAATACGACCACTAAATATTAAAATTTTATTTCTTACAGGAATATTATTTTGTATACAAAATCCAAATAATTTATCTAGCGCGTTATGACGACCAATATCTTGACGATGTTCAAAGAAGTTATCACCATCGCTAATAGCCGCATTGTGCAATCCGCCTGTCTGCTTAAATATTGTACTGGCAGTTTGTAAGCGAGTCATCATATTTAAAACTTGCTGAGGAGTAATAGTGATATTAGATAAGGATGTTTTAGCAGTAGCAGCATCGTTATGAAAATAAAATTCACGACTTTTACCACAACATGATGCAATCATTCGTTTACTAGAGTATTCGAATCGATCATTTAGCGATTTTGTTAGTTCAACATGGGCAAACCCTCTACTATCATCTATTTGTAATGATTTTAGTTCTGCTTTTTTTAATAATGCACCTTCTGATGCTAAGAACCCCAATACTAATTCTTCCATATTAGTAGGACTACAAATAACAGTTGCAAACTCTTCACCATTGACCATGATAGTTAATGGGAATTCTGTTACATAAGTATCTACAGTATCCTTTAATTCACCATTTTCAAATCTAATAATGTGCTGATTGGATGAAACATCTTTATTCATTTTGTAACTCCTTTATATCACTATAAATTCTATATTAGTGCGTTTTTCACAAAATATAAATAAATTTGCTTTGATAGTTATTTCAATTTAAAAAATTAAAGTATATAATCTACATATAGATATTAACTTCAAATAAAATATAAATCTATTAAATTCGAAGTGTAATGTACTTTAAGGAGGAATTTTTGTGAAGATTAAAAGTTTATTTGTGATTTTGTTAATGGGACTTTTGGTTCTAGCCGGATGTTCGAATTCATCATCGGATAATGGAAAGAAAAGTGAAAAATCTGACAGTAAAGATAAGAAACAAGAATTACAAATTTCAGCAGCAGCAAGTTTAACAGATGTTAGTAAAGAATTGAAAAAAGAATTTGAAAAAGATCATAAAGATGCTAAAGTTGATTTCAACTATGGTGGTTCAGGTGCTTTAAGACAACAAGTTGAATCAGGTGCACCAGTAGACGTTATTATGTCAGCTAAGACAAAAGATGTTGATATCTTAAAAGATAAAAAGAAAGCGCATGATACATATAATTATGCCAAAAATAAATTAGTACTTATAGGCGACAAAGATAAAAATTATAAATCTGTTAAAGATTTAAAAGATAATGAAAAATTAGCTTTAGGTCAAATCAAAACAGTACCTGCAGGTAAATATGGTAAACAATACTTACAAGAAAATAATTTGTGGGATGCAACAAAAGACAAAGTAGTTTACGCAAAAGACGTTAAACAAGTATTAAACTATGTACAAAAAGGTAACGCACAACAAGGATTTGTTTATAAAACAGATTTATATAAAAATAAAAAGAAAATTGATTCAGTAAAAGAAATTAAAGAAGTAAAATTATCAAAACCAATTACTTATGAAGCAGGAGCGACTTCTGATAAAAAATCAGCTAAAGAATGGATGGAATTCTTAAAATCAGACAAAGCTAAACAAATCATCAAAGATTATCAGTTCTCAGCATAAGGGTTGTTTTTAATGCCTGACTTAACTGCATTTTGGCTATCGATTCGAGTAGCAACTTTGAGTACATTGATTGTAATGGTACTTGGAATTATTGTATCAAGATGGTTATATCATCGTAAGAAACGATGGGTTAAAATCATTGAAAGTTTTATATTATTACCTATTGTTCTTCCGCCCACAGTAATGGGGTTCATATTATTAATTATATTTTCACCACGAGGTATTGTAGGAAAATTCTTCAGTAATATATTGCATTTACCAGTAGTATTTACATTGACTGGGGCTGTTATTGCATCTGTTATTGTTAGTTTTCCACTGATGTATCAACATACAATTCAAGGTTTTAATAGCATTGATAAACGTATGTTGGATACTGCTAGAACAATGGGAGCAAGTGAAGGAAAGATTTTCTATAGAATAGTATTACCTTTATCTAAACGTTATATATTATCAGGAATTATGATGAGTTTCGCTAGAGCTATCGGTGAATTCGGAGCAACTTTAATGGTTGCCGGCTATATTCCTAATAAAACAAATACTCTACCACTAGAAATTTATTTCTTAGTTGTTGAAGGAAAAGAAAATCAAGCTTGGTTGTGGGTGTTAGTTCTAGTAGCATTCTCTATTGTTGTTATTATGACAATCAATTTATTAAATTATGATAAGTTTAGGGAGCGTGATTAAATGTTGAATATTGATATTACACATCAAATTAATCAACGTCCAATTCATATTCACATTGAAGATCAGGTTCCCAAAATATATGCAATCCAAGGACCGTCTGGAATAGGCAAAACGACTATATTAAATATGATAGCCGGTTTAAAAAAACCAGATGATGGAATGATTCAAATTAATGATCGTGTACTAACCGAAACTGAAAAGCATATTGATATAAAAATTCAACAAAGACAAATTGGTTATTTATTTCAAGATTATCAATTGTTTCCGCATCTCACAGTGAAACAGAATATTACATTTATGACATCTTCATCGGAGCATATTGATAATTTATTAGAAACACTAAATATAAAACATTTAATGAATCATTACCCAATCACCTTATCAGGTGGGGAAGCACAACGTGTTGCTTTAGCAAGAGCTTTAAGTATAAAACCAGATTTAATACTACTCGATGAACCATTTTCTAGTTTAGACGATCAGACTAAACGTGAAAGCATAGCCTTAGTTCGAAAGATTTTTAATGAGTGGCAAATTCCTATTATATTTGTTACACATTCGAATGAAGAAGCCAAAGAACTTGCAGACGAAATGATTATGATTTCTTAACCATAATAAAACTTTAATTATTAATCAAAATTAATGAGAGTCAATTTTAATAAGTTCCTATCAGAGTAAACATTGAAAAATGAGAACTTTGATAGGAACTTTTTATGTTGAGGTTTTGTCACTTTGATACACAAGATTTATAATAGAGATAACATATTTCAAGGGAGATTCAAAAATGAATCAGGAAATGAATCAGGATAGATATTCAAGACAAATGTTATATAAACATATAGGTGTTGAAGGTCAACGCAGTATTAGTCAAAAACATGTGATGATTGTTGGTATGGGTGCTTTAGGCACACATGTTTCAGAAGGCTTAGTAAGAGCCGGCATACAACAACTTACGATTGTTGACAGAGATTATATTGAATATAGTAATTTGCAACGGCAAACTTTATTTACTGAGCAAGATGCACTTGATATGCTGCCTAAAGTCATTGCTGCCAAGAAACATCTGCAATCAATTCGACAAGATGTGACAATCAATGCATTAGTCTCACATGTAGATACTTACTTTTTAGATAAACATACATCTGGAATTGATTTAATCATTGATGCAACTGATAATTTTGATACAAGACAACTTATTAATGATTTTGCTTATCAAAATTCAATTCCATGGATTTATGGGGGAGTTGTACAAAGTACTTATGCTCAAACTACCTTTGTTCCAGGAAAGACACCATGTTTTAATTGCTTATTACCACATTTACCTTCAATTAATTTAACTTGCGATACTGTAGGTGTGATACAACCGGCTGTAACAATGACAACTAGTTTTCAAATCACTGATGCATTGAAAATACTCACGCATCAAGATACCGATATTAAATTAAAATATGGTGATGTGTGGGAAGGATATCATCATGCCATTGGTTTTAAAAATATGCAAAATGACTCATGTTCTACCTGCGGACAATCACCTACTTATCCTTATTTGAATAATAGTCAACGTCAGTACGCAACATTATGTGGCAGAGATACAGTGCAATATATTAATAAAGATATTACCCAGGAAATGCTTATATCATTTTTAAATTCTCACCATATTCAATATAAACAAAATCCATATATGATTGTATTTTCATTTAAAGGTTATAGAATCGTAGCATTTAATGGAGGTCGATTATTAATACATGGATTAACTAGTCCTAACGAAGCTACTAAACTAATCAATCAATTATTTGGGTAAACATTTAAGGAGGAGAAATCATGCATCAACATATTAAACTGGATAGAGATATTGAAGTGGCAATTTTAACTGTATCGGACACAAGAGATTATAATACTGATAAAGGTGGACAACTTATTCAAACATTATTAGAAAATGAAAATGTTAATGTGAAAGATGACTATTATAAGATTGTAAAAGACAATCAGCAAGATATTCATGAACAACTTTCTACATGGTTAAAACAGAATGATATAGATGTCATTATAACGACTGGTGGGACAGGTATAGCACAAAGAGATGTGACAATTGAGGTTGTACGTCCTTTATTAGATAAAGAAATTGAAGGATTTGGAGAAATGTTTCGTTATTTAAGTTATACAGAAGATGTAGGCACGAGAGCTATTTTATCTAGAGCAATTGCAGGTACACATCAGGATAAACTGTTATTTTCACTTCCAGGATCAACTGGTGCAGTTAAATTAGCTATGGATAAACTTATTAAGCCAGAATTAAATCATCTAGTTCATGAATTAACAAAATAATATAAAAGAGGACTGAAGTCAAAGTTTCATTGCTTCAATCCCAATTAAGTATACAGTTATTTTATTTATTATTCTGGACGCTTGTAATCGCCTGATTTACCACCAGATTTAGCAGCTAAATAAGTTTGTCCTATTGTCATTCCTTTATCAACAGCTTTCGTCATATCATATATTGTTAAAGCTGTTACCGATGCAGCAGTTAGTGCTTCCATTTCTACACCTGTTTTTCCGGTTGTTGATACAGTTGCTTTTATATGCAATTCGTATTGGTTAGATTGATAAGTATCCCATTCAAAAGCGACGTCTATACCAGTTAATGGAAGCGGATGACACATTGGTATTATTGTAGAAGTATTTTTAGCTGCCATGATGCCAGCAATTTGTGCAGTATTTAATACGTTACCTTTAGCATTAGTATTTTGAACAATTTGTTGATAAATAGTTTCGTTCACTATAATGCTGGAATAAGCGATTGCTGTTCGTTTTGTAATTTCTTTATTTGAAACATCAACCATTTTCGCATTACCCTGTTGGTTAATGTGTGTAAAATCTGACATATTAACCCTCCTTATCGATACAAGTATATCACGAAATAAATATTTTGGAGATGATCATATGACATTTGAAAAAAGAAGTCCAATTCCCGTTAAAGAAGCAATTCAACGTGTTGTAAAACAAGATATAAATTCTAGCAAAATTTCAGTTCCTTTAAATCAAAGTACTGGCCATATTTTAGCAAGTGACATTGTAGCTACTTATGATATACCAAGATTTAATAAATCACCATACGATGGATTTGCGATTAGAAGTCAAGACTCTATAGGAGCAAGTGGTGAAAATCGTGTACATTTTAAAGTGATTGATCATATTGGCGCTGGCTCCGTGTCTGATAAAAAAGTTGGTGAACATGAAGCGGTAAGAATTATGACAGGTGCACAATTACCTGAAGGAACAGATGCAGTTGTCATGTTTGAACAAACTGTACAACAAGAAGATACGTTTTCAATTAGAAAGACATTTGAACAACATGAAAATGTTTCATTGAAAGGTGAAGAAACACAGACTGGAGACCTTGTTTTGAAAGCAGGACAACAAATCAATCCAGGAGCTATAGCTGTATTAGCAACATATGGTTATACAGATATTGAAGTATGGAAGAAACCAAGTATAGCTGTTATTGCGACAGGTAGTGAGTTACTAGAAGTGGAAGATGAGCTTCAACCTGGTAAAATTAGAAACTCAAACGGTCCGATGATTAAAGCATTAGCTGAACAATTTGGATTAAAAGTAGGTACTTATCAAATTCAGCAAGATGATTTACAAAGTAGTATTGAAGTCGTTAAAAAAGCGATGAATGAACATGACATTGTTATTACTACAGGTGGCGTATCTGTCGGAGATTTTGACTACTTACCTGAAATTTATCAAGCACTACATGCAGAAGTATTATTTAATAAAGTTGCAATGAGACCTGGAAGTGTAACAACTGTTGCAGTTGCTAATAATAAATATTTATTTGGTTTGTCTGGTAATCCTTCAGCATGTTTCACAGGATTTGAATTGTTTGTAAAACCAGCAATTAATCAAATGATGAACGCTAATGCAGTTTATCCTCAAATTGTTAAAGCTACATTAATGGAAGATTTTACTAAAGCTAATCCATTTACTAGATTTATACGTGCTAAAGCTACATTTACATCTGCTGGCGCTACAGTTGTTCCATCTGGATTTAATAAATCAGGTGCAGTAGTCGCTATTGCTCATTCAAATTCAATGATTATGTTGCCAGGAGGAACACGAGGGTTTAAAAAAGGACACCTAGTAGACGTTATACTTACAGAATCATCTGCTTATGAAGAGGAATTGAATATATGATTCTTCAAATAGTCGGATTTAAAAATTCTGGAAAAACAACACTCATGATGCATGCAGTTAATAAATTAAAATCTATAGAGTTAAAAGTTGCGACAATAAAACATCATGGGCATACTGGTTCGGATATTGAGTTACAAGGACAACATGTGGATCATATGAAACACTTTGAATCAGGTGCGGACCAAAGCATTATACAAGGGCATGAATATAGACAGACTGTAACTAGAATTAATGAACAAAGCCTTTCAAAGATTATTAAAGACTCTGTTACAATTGATTATGACATCATTTTAGTTGAAGGTTTTAAGGATGAAAAATATGAAAAAATCATAGTTTATAACAGTGAATCACAATTGCAAAAGCTAAATCATTTAAACAATGTATGTTATAAGATAAAATTAAATGAACCTAATGCTTATCAATTATTTGATGAATGGTTAATAAATAAAGTGACACATAAGGATTGAGTGTAATGAAACAATTTGAAATCGTTAAAGAACCAATTCAAATAGAGCCATATCGTGCATTTACACTAAACGAACATCAAGGTGCAATGGTGACGTTCACTGGACATGTTCGTGAATGGACTAAAGGAGTAAAAACTGAGTATTTAGAATATGAAGCTTATATTCCAATGGCTGAAAAGAAAATGGCTCAAATAGGTCAAGAAATAGAACAAAAATGGCCAGGTACTATAACAACTATAGTACACAGAATTGGTCCTCTTGAGATATCAGATATAGCTGTCTTAATTGTAGTATCGTCTCATCATCGTAAAAATGCATATCGTGCGAATGAATATGCCATAGAACGAATTAAAGAAATAGTACCAATATGGAAAAAAGAGATATGGGAAGATGGTGCTGAATGGCAAGGCCATCAAAAAGGCGACTATGATGAAGCTAATGGGAGGAAATAAATTGGAAGTACTTTACTTTGCAGAATTAAAAGATATAGCTAATCAACAGTCAGAAACAATAGATGTTTCAGATCCTTTAACTGTAGAAGCGTTTAAAGTGATGATTGTTGAACATTATCCAGAAATGGAACATAAGCAATTTCAAATTGCAGTTAATGAAGAATTCGTTAAATTAACTGATAAGATTGAACCTGGTGATACTGTAGCACTCATTCCACCAGTGAGTGGAGGATAAATAAATGAAAGCAATTATACTCGCTGGAGGCCAATCAAGTCGATTTGGGCGTCCCAAAGCATTTGCTTCAGTTGACGGACAAATGTTTTATCAGCGAATAGTGAATGTACTTAAATCAACAAATATGTTTAATGACATTATTATTAGTACGAATAGTCAACTTAAAAATGAATTTAAATATCAAAATATAGTTGTAGATAAAGACAATTATAAAGGAAAAGGACCGCTAGCAGGCATATTGTCAGTGATGGAACAATACCCGGATAAAGAATTGTTTTTCGTAGTGTCAGTTGATACTCCGATGATAAACGAAAAAGCCATAAATCAACTATATCAATTTATGATGTCTCATCTTATTGAAGATCAAATAGATATAGCAACGGTTAAGTCAAATGGATATATGATTCCGACGATTGGTTTTTATAGTCCTAAAACGAAAAATGTAATTGAACAAATTTTGAATTCTGATGATTATAGTTTTAAGAAACTGTATGAAGAAATGAATGTAGATTGGATTAATGTAGAAGACATCGATGCACCGTCATATTGGTATTATAATATCAACTCTCAACAAGATTTGGACACTTTAAAACAACAGTTAGATCAATAAGGAGGGTCCATTATGGTGGAGCAAATTAAAGATAAACTTGGTCGCCCGATAAGAGACTTAAGATTATCAGTCACAGATAGATGTAATTTCAGATGTGATTATTGCATGCCAAAAGAAATATTTGGCGATGATTTTGTCTTTTTACCTAAAGATGAATTATTGTCTTTTGATGAAATGGTCAGAATTGCTAGATTGTATGCTCATTTAGGAGTTAAAAAGATAAGAATAACAGGTGGGGAACCATTATTAAGAAGAAATCTTTACCAACTCATTGAGCAACTGAATCAAATAGAAGGCATTGAAGATATAGGTATGACTACTAATGGATTACTTTTAAAAAAACATGGTCAAAATTTATATAATGCAGGCCTTAGACGTATTAACGTGAGTTTAGATGCTATTGACGATGAAGTCTTTCAAGCAATTAATAATAGAAATATTAAAGCTTCTACAATATTAGAACAGATTGATTATGCGATTTCGATTGGTTTACAAGTTAAAGTGAATGTCGTTATTCAAAAAGGCGTGAATGATGATCAAATCATACCTATGATTGAATATTTTAAAGATAAAGCTATTGAAATAAGATTTATTGAATTTATGGATGTCGGTAATGACAATGGCTGGGACTTTAGCAAAGTAGTGAGTAAAGATGAAATGTTAAATATGGTTGAACAACATTTTGAAGTTGAGCCTGTAGAACCTAAATATTTTGGAGAGGTAGCTAAATACTATCGTCACAAAGATAATCAAGTGAAGTTTGGACTTATAACTAGTGTATCTCAATCATTTTGTTCAACATGTACGAGAGCCCGTTTATCCTCAGATGGTAAATTTTACGGATGTTTATTTGCAGATGTAGAAGGATTTGATGTTAAGAACTTTATGCGCTCTGGTGCAACAGATGAGGAATTATTAGAGCAATTTAAAGCACTTTGGCACATTAGAGATGATCGATATTCAGATGAACGAACAGAACAAACAGTAAAAAATAGAAAACGTAATAAGATTAATATGAATTATATTGGTGGATAGTATTAAATTTTAATTTAAATAAGTAGAAAAATAGAGTCATATTTATACAATCATAAAATCTTTTATAGATTATATGTGTCTCGTCATTTCAATACAATAACTTTTATATACTTTTCACTATTAAACATGTACTTTAAAATGTTGAATTTCTAAACAAAATTTAGACTTAAATTTAATATTTGTAATAGATAAAATGCTTACTATGTTATATAATAAAGTTAAGCAATTTAATTGTACAATACAAACATAACATCTAAGAATCAACATAGGAGGCATTTTAATATGAATAATAAAGTACAAGGGTTTATTGCATCTGAAAGAGAACTAAGTCAACTTAAGCACTGGTTAAAAACATCTTATCGCACTTCAATTGAAGAATTTGTCGTTTTATACAAAGTCTTTGAAGGTGAGAAGATTAGTGGTAAAGAATTAAGAGATACGTTACATTTTGAAATGTTATGGGACACAAGTAAAATTGATGTGATTATCCGTAAGATTTATAAAAAAGAACTTATTTCAAAATTACGTTCAGAAACAGATGAGCGACAAGTTTACTACTTCTTTAACGCAAAGCAAAAGAAATTAATGGATAAAATGATAAACGAAATCGAAGCAATTAGTATTGCAAACTAAATATATAAAATAAAAGCTAGAGACATCATCTTTAATGTGATGTCTCTAGCTTTTTAATTTATTTGTAGTAACTACTATTCATATGAATATGTGTTTTTAACTTTTTTACCATGAACAAAGAAATATACAATTGTAGTTAGAATGCCTAAAATAGCCATTGCTCCATAAATTTGACTATATGAAATCATATGTGTAAATAAACCTAAGAATGAAGGACCGAAGCCAATACCAACATCTAATCCGATAAAGTAAGTTGATGTAGCTAAGCCATACTTAAATGAAGGTGATACTTTAATTGAAATAGCTTGCATTGATGAAGAAAGGTTACCGTAACCAATACCTAGTAATACACCAGAAAGTAATAATAATCCACTATTAAAACTAAACATTAAACAAATGAAACTTAGTATAAGAGCAATAAATGAAGGGTAAACGACTACATTTTCATTTTTACTATCCATTAAACGACCGGCAATAGGGCGTGTAACTAAAGAAGCCACTGCGTAGAAAGTAAAGAAGTAACTAGCCGCACTGACTAAATCACGTTGCTCAGCAAAAGCTTGTAAGTACGTTAATATCGCTGCATAAGTAATACCAACTAATAACATAACAATTGCAACTGGTACAGCTTCTTTAGCGATGAAATTATGAATACTAAATCCATTTGAACTTGTGGAATTTTGTTCTTTATTCGTAGGATTAAAATCAATATTAATAAATAAGGATAAGATAAGTCCTAAAATGCCTAACACAATACATAACGTAAATAGTAAGGTGATAGAAAATGCATTCAGTAACAAAATACCAAAGAAAGGACCAACAGCTGTACCTAAAACTAAACTTAGTGAAAATAAGCTAATGCCTTCACTTTTACGTGTTTGTGGTGTGACATAAGCTGCGATAGTACCAGTTGCTGTTGTAGCAATTGCAGTTGCAATACCGTTGATTAAACGTACAAACATTAAGAAATAAATATTACCAGGAATAAAATACAATGCTTGAGTTATCACAAGACAGAAAAGACCAAACATTAAAATCTTTTTAGGACCAAATGTATTTACATATTTACCCGTTCCAAAACGACCAATTAATGATCCCACAATAAATAACCCCACGACTAGTCCAGCTAAACTATCAGATGCATGATATTCAGATTTACTATAGCCTGCGATGACTACAATCAATAAATACATACATAAGTACACGAAAAAATTTATGATGAAATTAAGATTGAAGCGTTTAGTAAAGATAGGTGCTTTAATAGATGAAGTTTCACTCATTCTTGACTCTCCTTTAGTATTGTTTCATAAATAATTGACATTGAATTAGTAATTTCTGTCAGTTGTTGCTCATTTATACCAGATTTTTCAATAATTTCATCCTGTATTTCATTTACCTCTTTATTGATAGTTTCAAAAAATTGTCGACCTTCTTCAGTTAAACTTAACCATTTTTGTCGTTTATCATTTCCAGTAGTATAAGAAATTAATTCTCTTTCGAGTAAAACTTTAATAAATTTTCTAGCAGTCGGTTTTTCTATAGCACGACGATAAGATATATTAACTAAGGTCGTTGGTTGAAATTGCGCAATATCTTTTAAAACGAGCCATTGGCCAGTATGAATATTATGTCGTTCTAATATAGGCTGAGTTAATTTAATATAGGGTCGATAAATACTAATAAAACTATTGAAAAATTTGTTGTTAATCATGAGCACACCTCAAAATTTATAATTTAGTTAGCTTAGCTAACCTTTTTGAAACGCAAGATTCATTATAAAACTAAAAGCAATATTTTTCAATACCAATTTAAAGTAAGTTTTTAGAAGTATAATACTTCGTATTTTGTTAAAATAAGAACTGAGAAATGAATAAAAAGGGGACAAAAAGATGGATTTGAAATTTGATCATATCATTCATTATATTGATCAATTAGAGCAATTTAAGTTTCCAGGTAACCTTATCACGTTGCATTCAGGTGGAAAACACAATAAATTTGGAACATTTAATAAGTTATCGTATATAAATGGAAATTACATAGAATTTTTAGATGTAGAAGATCAAGAAAAATTGCAGAAATTAGCTAAAACTGAAGAGGGAAGAGTATCATTTGCTACTAAAATAGCTCAAGATCATTTTAAACAAGGATTCAAAACCATTTGTCTAAGAACAAATAATATAGACGCTATTAAGCAAACACTGGAAGAACGTAATATAGAAGTTATTGGTCCAGTAAATATGGAGAGAGAAACTAAAAAAGGTGAAAAAATAACTTGGCGACTTTTATATATTGCTGATCCTAGTTATATGGTTAAACCACCATTTTTCATACAATGGGATCAAGGTGAAGCTAATCGATATGCACAGTTAGAACCTTTATATCAAACCCAATTCTCTATAGAGATGATAATAGTTACTACTAGTCAACGAGAAAAGACAGTACAAAACTGGCAAAATTGGTTTGATATGCAAGTTGTAAATGAAACTGATAAATACACTGATTTAATTTTAAAGGAAGATCAAATGTACTTTAGAATTGAAGATGGTAAAGAATCTGGTTATCACACTGTCGTGTTTAAAGACGCTGAGGCAACATCACCATATTCAATATATATAAGAGGTGCAAAATATCGTTTTGAACCTAATAATTAATATAGATAAGTATAAGCACTTTGTATGATAATGGCGATATGGACAACTACAATAATAATCGAAGCAATACTTAAATACATGCTAAATTGAGTTGTTCTAATAAGTAAAAAGAACAATGATAAAACGAAACTAAATGCAGCCAGTATGACTCTTAAGCTAAAATATTGGACTGTTAAATCATTATTCAAACTAATGACAATGATAAGAGCGTTTAAGATGATAAATAAAATTAATAGCGTTGGACGCAATTTGAACACCTCTTTCGTAAGAATTTTAGTGTTTTATTATACCAATTTTAAAACTGCTTTAAAAATTATTTAGCTGAAATAAAATAACTTATAGGAATTAAAGAACATGTTTTTAATGTTGTTGTAGATTCATTTATGTGTTTTATCGACACTCATAGATAGACGTTGTATAATTATAGTTATTGTTAATAAAAAGGAGATATTATAAACCATGGAAAAGATGAATATCACTAATCAAGAACATGACGCATTTGTAAAATCTCATCCAAATGGCGATTTACTGCAACTTACGAAATGGGCAGAAACAAAGAAATTGACTGGATGGTATTCAAGAAGAATTGCGATAGGTGAAAATGGTGAAATTAAGGGCGTTGGACAATTATTATTCAAAAAAATTCCGAAACTACCATTTACATTATGTTATGTATCTAGAGGATTTGTAACTGATTACGATAATAAAGAAGCATTATCACAATTATTAGAAGAAGCGAAAAAAGTAGCTAAAGAAGAAAAAGCTTACGCAATTAAAATAGATCCAGACGTTGAAGTAGAACACGGTGCTGAAGCATTGAAAAATTTACGTAATTTAGGATTTAAGCATAAAGGATTTAAAGAAGGTTTATCTAAAGATTATATTCAACCAAGAATGACAATGATCACACCAATTGATAAATCTGATGAAGACATTATTCAAAGTTTTGAAAGACGAAATCGCTCTAAAGTGAGATTAGCATTAAAAAGAGGTACGAAAGTTGAAAGAGCTGGTAGAGAAGGATTAAAAACATTCGCACATTTAATGCAAATTACAGGAGAACGAGATGGATTCTTAACTAGAGATATTAGTTACTTTGAAAATATATATGATGCATTACATGAAGATGGCGATGCAGAATTGTTCTTAGTTAAATTAGAACCAAAACCAGTGCTTGAAACAGTGAATTCAGAAATTAAAGAATTAGAAAATGAAATTGAAAAACTTCAAAATAAAAAGCAAGATAAAAAAACACTAAATAAAATCAATGATGCTAATAATAAAATTAAAAAATCTCAAGATTTAAAAGATGATTTATTAAGACTTGAAAAAGAACATCCAGAAGGTATTTATTTATCAGGTGCATTATTAATGTTTGCAGGTAGTAAATCTTATTACTTATATGGCGCTTCATCTAATGACTTCCGAGATTTCTTACCTAATCATCATATGCAATATACTATGATGAAATATGCTCGTGATCACGGAGCTAAAACATATGATTTTGGTGGAACTGATAATAATCCAGACAAAGATTCAGACCATTATGGATTATGGACATTTAAAAAAGTATGGGGAACTTACTTAAGTGAAAAAATTGGTGAATTTGATTATGTTTTAAATCAACCACTTTACCAACTTATTGAACAAGTTAAACCAAAATTAACAAAAGCTAAAATTAAACTATCACGAAAATTAAAGCGTAAATAAATTTTTTATTATCTGAACGATTCTATAAATAAAGAACGTTCAGATTTTTTTAGAATCATTTTTTAAAATAATAGAATATAGCACTATATATAAATTGATAAAAGGGGACACTAATTATATGATCAAAAAGCTATTGCAATTTTCTTTAGGCAATAAGTTCGCAATATTCTTGATGGTATTACTCGTTATTTTAGGTGGAGTGTATGCTAGTGCCAAGTTAAAACTTGAATTATTACCGGACGTAGAGAATCCTATGATCTCAGTTCAAACAACAATGCCTGGTGCCACACCACAAACTACTCAAGATGAGATTAGCAGTAAAATAGATAGTCAAGTTAGATCGATGGCATATGTTAAAAGCGTTAAAACTGAATCTATCCCAAATGCTTCAATTGTAACTGTAGAATATAATAATGATACAGACATGGATAAAGCTGAGGAACAGTTAAAAAAAGAAATTGATAAACTTAAATTCAAAGACGGGGTCAGTGATCCTGAATTAACAAGAAATTCTATGGATGCATTTCCTATCGTAGCTTATTCTTTAACAGATAAAGATAATGATTTAAAATCAGTAACTAAAAAATTAAACCAGCAACTTATTCCAAAATTACAAACAATCGATGGTGTTCAAAATGCTCAATTAAATGGCCAAACAAATCGTGAAGTAACATTAAAGTTCAAGCAAAAAGAACTTGATGAAAAAGGTGTTACAGCAGATGATGTCGAAAACTATTTAAAAACAGCGACTCGAGAAACGCCGCTAGGGCTTTTCCAATTTGGAGATACTGACAAATCTATCGTTGTCGATGGACAGTTTACATCAGTCAATGCACTGAAAAACTTAAAAATCCCTGCAACGATTGCCGGACAAGGACAAAGTAGTGATAGCAGCGACGATGGAGAGAGCGACAGCTTAATGCCATCTGATCAATCATCAGCGTCCGCTGGTAGTTCTAAACAAAGTTCATCAGGCTCTATGCCTACATTTAAATTAAAAGACGTAGCTAATATTACGGTTGGTGATGAACGTACATCCATTTCGAAAACGAATGGAAAAGATGCAGTAAATTTACAAATAACAAAAGCTCAAGATGCTAATACCGTTCAAGTTGCAAAAGATGTACAGAAAAAAGTAGATGAATTTGAAAAAAATAATAGTGAAATGAAAGCTATTAAAACGATGGATACTGCTAAACCAATTGAAGATTCTTTATATACTATGATTGAAAAAGCAGCATTAGGAACAATCGTAGCTATCGTAGTTATATTGTTATTCTTAAGAAATATACGAACAACAGCTATTTCAGTCGTTTCAATACCAATGTCAATATTAATTGCATTCGTAGCATTGAAATTATCTAATGTGTCACTAAATATATTGACTTTAGGAGCATTAACAGTAGCTATTGGACGAGTTATAGATGATTCTATCGTTGTGGTTGAAAATATATATAGACGTTTATCTGATAAAAATGAACAACTCAAAGGTGATTCATTAATCATAAACGCAACAACTGAAGTGTTTAAACCAATACTATCTTCAACATTGGTTACTATTATTGTGTTCTTGCCATTAGCATTTGTGTCAGGGTCTGTTGGTGAAATGTTCAGACCATTCGCACTCGCAATTACATTCAGTTTATTAGCTTCATTATTAGTATCAATCACAGTAGTTCCAGCGCTAGGTTCTACGCTATTTAGAAAAGGAATCCAAACTAAACCTCAAAAACAAAAGCATGGGGTAGTTAGTGAGGGGTATAAAAAGGTATTAAATTGGTCACTTAATCATAAGTGGATCGTCATTATAATTAGTATTGTATTACTAGTTGGAAGTATTGGATTAGGTGCTGCAAAATTAGGCACAAGTTACATTTCATCAGGAGATAATAAATTCATGGCGTTAACTTATACGCCTAAACCAGGTGAAACTGAAAAATCAGTGCTCGAACATGGTGAACAAGTTCAAAAGTATTTAAAATCTAAAGATAAAGTTAACACTGTTCAATATTCTGTAGGAGGGCCAACACCATCTGATCCTACTGGTAGTACAAATAGTATGGCGTTGATGGTAGATTATGATAAAGATACGCCAAACTTTGAAGAAGAGCCAGATAAAGTATTAAAACATGTTGATTCATTTAAACATCCTGGTCAATGGAAGAACCAAGATTTAGGTACTGGTGCTGGAAATGATTCTATTGAAGTAACAGTTAAAGGTCCATCAACGGATGCTATTAAAGGTACTGTTCATAAAATTGAAAGCACTATGAAAGATGTTAAAGGTATCAATAATGTTAAATCAGATTTATCACAAACATACGATCAATGTGAAGTAAAAGTCGATCAAAATAAAGCGGCAGATAATGGAATATCAGCTAGTCAGCTTGCGATGAATTTAAATGAAAACTTACCAGAAAAAACAATTACGACAGTTAAAGAAAACGGTAAGAAAATAGATGTTAAAGTAAAACAAAACAAGCAAACTGATTGGTCACAAAGTAAATTAGAAAATATTAAATTGAAAAAACCAACAGGTGGTTCAATTAAATTAAGTGAAATTGCTAGTCTTAAAAAATCAACTACACCAAGTAAATTGACTCAAGAAGATGGTGACTATTCAACTACAGTTTCAGGTAAGATTACGACAAGTGATGTAGGTGGTACTTCACAAAAAGTAATGTCTAAAATTAATAAAATTGATAAACCACATAGCGTAAAAGTGAATGTTGGAGGCGCAACTGATGACATCAACTCTGCTATATCTCAACTTGCAATAGCTATGTTAGCAGCAATAATTATAGTGTATCTTATATTAGTAATTACATTTAAAGGTGGATTAGCTCCATTCACTATTTTATTCTCATTACCATTTACAATAATAGGTGTTGTATTATCACTTGTGATTACAGGCGAAACTATCTCAGTACCTAGTTTAATTGGTATGTTGATGTTAATTGGTATTGTTGTTACAAATGCCATTGTTTTGATAGATAGAGTTATTAATAATGAAAAATCAGGTATGGATATGAAAGCTGCTTTAATTGAAGCGGGAGGAACGAGAATTCGTCCTATATTAATGACAGCAATAGCAACAATAGGTGCTTTAGTACCGTTGTTATTTGGTGAAGATAGTTCTATCTTAATATCTAAAGGAATGGCAGCAACTGTTATTGGAGGACTAATATCTTCAACAATATTAACGCTTGTTGTTGTTCCAGTAATTTACGAAATTTTATTCACAATTAAAGATAAAATTTATCGTAAACTAAACAGAAAATAATTAAAAAAGCATCATTCCTTCAAAAAGGAATGATGCTTTTTACTTTAGTATAAAATTAAAGTTAGAATGATATAAATCACAAACAAACCGATTGATAATATATTTAAAATATTAACGCCTTTATCATCATTCTTAAGTGTTTTAAATGCAGTAACTTCTACATTTCCAACTAAAAGTAGCAACACTATAAATACCCACCAGTTCTCACTAGGGAACTGCATCGTTGTAATTGCTACAACAAATAACAATAATATACCCATTATGATTCTTAAAATTCTAGTGAAAATTGAATTCATCTTGAATATACTTATGTAACTTACAATTAAGTATAGTAAAGGCAATAAGATTAAGTATAATTTCATGAATTGACATCCTTTCTTTTCCGAATATATATTAGCACGTTCACATACTTATGACTAGGATGTCTAAAGAAATGTAGTTAAATTGTGACATGTAATTAATTATTGTTCATTTATTTGCTTTCTTACATTGGCCATTTCTTTCTCAATTTCTTCAAGCTGATTGACTAAAGGATCGATATTTTGATTTAATGACTCGCGCTTTTCTAAGTCACCTTGTAGTCTAGTATAATCATATTTTAGTTCTGTTAATTTACTTTCTAAATCCATTATACAATCGCTCGTTAATTTAAAGTATGATTAAATTATAGCATGAAACAAACTAGTTCTAAAATTTATAGCAAATGTGTTAAAGTTATCAATTGAAAGTGTTGAGATACGTGAAAGAAGGGCTAATATGACAGAACAATTTGTAATGATCATTCTTTTAATTGCTTTAGGCTATTTTTTAAAGCGTATTAATTATTTGAAAGCAACAGATAGCCAAGTGCTTTCAACAATAGTATTAAATGTGACTTTACCTTCTTTAGTTATCGTGAATTTAAATAAAGCTGATTTAAACCTATCATTTTCTATTTTGCCTATTATGATGATTATCTACGGTGTTGTCGCAAAAATAATTGTTATTTGGAGTTTCCGTAAATACGATAATCAAATGCGTGGTTCTGTTGGTATGATGATTGGAGCTATGAATATTGGATTATTTGCTTATCCATTAGTAGATGCTATATGGCCAAGTAAGGGAATGGTTTATTTTGGCATGGTTGATATTGGTGGCGCAGTTATTATGTTTGGTCTCACTTACTTTGTTGGAAGTTACTTTAGTGAGGGAAGTGACCAATTCAATTTTAAATTCTTAGTTAAGAAATTAATTCAATCTGTACCACTGGTTACTTATATTGTTATGTTTATACTTAATATGGCGAATATTCATTTACCTAAAGTGTCTATTGATTTCTTTTCAATTTTAGGAAAAGCTAATATGCCACTATCTATGATTTTATTAGGCGTAATGTTGAACTTTACTATTGAAAAAGCTTATTTACCTGCAGCAATGAAATATCTTTCTCTTCATTATGGAATTGGTCTTATTGCTGGATTAATTGTATATTTCTTCTTACCAGTTTCAGATCAGATGATTAAAACGACATTGCTTATCACATGGTTATTACCAGTTGGTGTGGCAATTATTCCTTATTCAATACAATTCAAATATAAAACACTACCCTTAATAGGGATGGTAACTAATTTATCAATTGTTATAAGTATTGTTATTATATATGTTTATCAAGCGTTCTTTGTTTCATAATAAATAGAAATAGTTATTTATAAATAAAAAGCCATGCAATTCATGAACACACTACATTAATTTAATGTATGTTACACATGAAAATTGCATGGTTTATTGTTTGACTTAGCCTTTACCTCCCATGAAAGCTGGATAGTTTGTCATACCGCCATCTACATAAATAGTAGTTCCGTGGATATAACTAGCTAAGTCTGATGCTAAGAATAATGCAGCATTAGCGATATCTTGAGCATCTCCAATTTCTCTAGCTGGGATCATTTCTAATGTTTTCTCACGAGTTTTTGGATCAGAGAATTTTTCTTTAGTATGTTCAGTAACAACAGCTCCAGGGGATATATTATTAATACGAATTCCATATTGTGCATATTCCATTGACATGGTTTCCATCATTAATTTTAATCCACCTTTACTTGAAGCATAGTGAACATAATTTGGCCATGGAATAGTATCATGAACACTTGAAGTATTAATAATAACACCTTTTTTATCTTCTTTTCTGAAGAGTTTTACTGCTTCACGTGAACCTATAAACGCACCTGTTAAGTTGATATCTATCACTTTTTGCCATTCTTCAATCGTCATTTCATGCGATGGTGTTGCTTTTTCAAAACCAGCATTGTTAATCATGATATCTAAAGTACCGAAATGGTCTACAGATTGATTGATTAAATTAATGACATCTTCTTCTTTAGCCATATCTCCTTGAACGAGTAACGCATCTCCACCAGCTTGTTTGATGATATTTACAGATTCTTGTAATGATTCATCATGTTTATCAGAACGATAGTTAAGCACGACTTTTGCTTTGGCTTTACCAAAATTTTCTGCAAAAGATTTACCGATACCACTACCAGCTCCTGTAATGATAACAACTTTATTTTCTAATTCTTTAAACATGGAAATGCCTCCTAAAAATGTTTTATTTTAGGTTACCTAAAATAATTGCTGCAATAATAATGAGTATGATACCTGACCAAATACCCATCATCTGACGACGGTCTTTTTTCTCTCCTAAAATAAAAATGCCACCAAGTGTAGATACGATAACTAATAATTGAGATAATGAAAAACTAGTTGCAACACCTACTTTAGGTTGAGAATAGAACATAAATAAGTTACCGATTGCCCATACAATACCAGGAATTAAATTGAGGGCAGTAGACTTGATAGACGTTTTGTGATTCATTGAAAGAATGAAACCACCAATAGCCATACCAACAGATTGGAAGAATAGTGCTTTTGTACCACTAACATTGAAGATATCTCCTAGTACGACATAGCCAACATAACCTACTGTTGAAATTAGAAGGATACCCATTGCTTTTTTAAATTCAGGATCATTTGATTTACCTTCATTTTTAGCTTTTAATGATGTTAATGCGATACCTGAAACTAATAAGACCATAGAAATCAGTCCGAATACGACTTGTATCATTGTGCTCCATTCGCCTAGGAATATAACACTAAATAAAGTAGTACCAACTAATTGCATACCAGTAGAAATTGGCATTGTTTTTGAAACACCAATTAAATTAACAGATTTTAATTGGTTACCTTGACCAAATGCCCATAATGCACCTGAGAATAATCCAACAATAATAACAGTTAAATCATCAAATGCTGCATTACCTGTTAGTAATAAAATAATACCAACAATGAGTGCACCTAAAGTAGTACCTCTAATTTGATTATAGGGGCCTCCACCTACGAATACATTGATTATTACAACACTACCCCAAAATAGTGCAGGTAATAATGCTATTAAAATATCAAGAAACTGCATATGTTTCTCACTCTCCTAAATAAACGAATTAAGTGCTTCCCCTTTAATAACACTTGAAGTTAATTCTAAAACAATTAAGTTGAATAGTAAAAAACATCGGCTTATTTTAGAAAAGTAAAAAGGGGAGTAGGACCGAAATAAATTTTGGAAAATTATTATTTCAGTCCTACTCCCAAGTTTAATCAATAATTAAGTTTCTGGATTAGTAGCATTTTCATGAATGTATTGTGGTTCTAATTTATACTTTTTATATTCATAATTAGTAGTAAATCCAAGTTCATTAAAACGTTCTACGAGCTTACTATTTTTGTTTCGAATTTTAAAATAAACTTTATGCAGTTCATAATGAGAAAAAGCGTAATGCAAAGCATACTCCAATAAATCAAAAGCAATTCCTTTCATTCGATAATCTATGTGAGAACTGAAATGTTTAATTTCTGCTTTAGATTTTTGAGGATTAACATGTAGATATAAATAACCTTTTAAAAGTCCTTCGCTTACAAAAAGAAATAGCTTATTATTTTCATCTAATGTATTAACAATATCATCTGCTTTCATTGCATCATGTTTAAATGTCTTATGATGCATTTTTGCCAATGCTCTATGGAAACCTTTTTGATATTCTATAATATTTTGTTCATTTTCTAATTCCCCAATAACTTGATGTGCCTCTAAATAATAGTCAGTAAAATTATAACTTGCTTTTATTTGCTTAATAAAAGGTTTATAAGTTTGAACGCCTTCTTCAAATGAAAAGTTATATATAGCATTATCAGGTTGATTTTCTGTCATTGCATTGAATAGGTTTTGAAATAACTGTGGAGTGACGTCAAAATTTGGCTCTATAAAAGGGCCAATTATCTTAAACTTATGTGTTTCATAAGAAATCGCAATGATTAATGCTTTTATTTGATTATTATCAGAAATGGCAAAAGCGCCAGGAGTTTTAATTGCTTCTTCTAATAAATGATCAAATTCTGCAAATTGTTGAGGTATTTTATATAAATAGGAAGTTACTTGGTAATCAGCAGTTTCAATAAAAGCTTTTATTTTTTTAGGGTCCTTCAACTGAATAATATCCATGTTCTTACCTCCGTACCGTATTTATTAATTTAATTATATGAGTAATTGCATTGAAATGAAAGTTAATATATATACGTACATGTTACAATTAAGGTAACTATTCTTAAAGCAAATTAATCAAACATAAACTTAAAATGTATTAAATATAGAAAGGGAACTATAACTCATGCAATCATTAATTTTAGCGGAAAAACCATCAGTAGCTCGAGATATTGCAAATGCACTCAATATCAATCAAAAAAGAAATGGCTATTATGAAAATAATCAATATATTGTTACTTGGGCATTAGGACATTTAGTGACTAATGCAACGCCAGAACAATATGATAAGAAATATCAAGAATGGAAACTTGAAGACTTACCAATAATTCCAAAACATATGAAAACAATAGTTATAGGTAAAACTAGTAAACAGTTTAAGACTGTAAAATCACTAATACTTAACCAGAATGTGAATAAAATTATAATTGCTACTGATGCAGGAAGAGAAGGAGAGCTTGTAGCAAGATTGATTTTAGATAAAGTGGCAAATAAAAAGCCAATCAAACGATTATGGATTAGTTCAGTAACTAAAAAAGCAATCAAAGATGGATTTAACCACTTGAAAGATGGAAGACAATATCAACATTTATATGAAGCAGCTTTAGCCAGAAGTGAAGCGGATTGGGTGGTTGGTATTAATGCAACAAGAGCATTAACAACAAAATATGATGCACAGTTATCACTTGGACGCGTACAGACGCCAACAATTCAACTAGTACAATCTCGTCAAAATGAAATTAATCAATTTAAACCACAAACCTATTACACTCTTACAGCTATAGTGGATGGTTTTGAATTTAATTATGTTTCAAAACAACAAAGAATTACTGACCAACAAAAATTAAAAAATATTATGAATCAAATAAATAAACAGCAAGGTAATATAGAAAAAGTTGAATCTAAAATTAAGAAAACATTTCCTAAGCCACTTTATAATTTAACTGATCTACAACAAGACGCTTATAATCGATTTAAAATGGGGACCAAAGAGACACTAAATACGTTACAAAATTTATATGAAAGACATAAATTAGTAACGTATCCACGTACAGATTCCAATTATTTAACTGCAGATATGGTTTCTACAATAAAAGAAAGATTACAAGCCTTATTAGCTACAGACTATAAAGAAAGTGTTCGTAATTTAATAGGAAAGTCATATTCCGCTAAAATGCATATATTTAATGATCAAAAGGTTTCAGATCACCATGCTATTATACCTACTGAGATAAGACCTGATTTTTCACAATTAAGTAATAGAGAAAGTAAAATTTATATGCTTATTGTAGAAAGATTTCTAGAAAGTTTAATGCCTCCTTATGAATATGAAAGTATTAAAGTACACTTAACTGTTAATGGTTATCAATTTGAATTACAAGAAAAAGTTACAAAACAATTAGGGTATAAGGCTTTAAAAGAAAATGAGCAATCAGTTGTTACTCAGCATCCTTTTAAAAACAATCAAGTCGTCACTGTCTCAAATTCTAAAATTAAAGATCATCAAACAACACCACCTGACTATTTTAATGAAGGAACATTATTAAAAGCGATGGAAAATCCTCAAAACTATATTCAACTTAAGGATAAAAAACATGCACATACTCTGAAGGAAACAGGCGGTATTGGAACTGTTGCGACACGTGCGGATATCATTGAAAAACTATTTAATATGAATGCAATAGAATCAAGAGATGGTAAAATTAAAGTAACTTCAAAAGGTAAACAAATTTTAGAATTAGCACCTCAAAAATTAACATCACCATTATTAACTGCTGAATGGGAAGAAAAATTATTGCTTATTGAAAAAGGTAAATATAATAAACAGCAGTTTATAAAAGAAATGAAAGAATTAACAACAGAAGTAGTGAACACAATTAAGAATAGCGAACAAAAATATAAACATGATAATTTAACTACAACAGAATGTCCTACTTGTGGCAAATTTATGATTAAAGTTAAAACTAAAAATGGACAAATGTTGGTATGCCAAGATCCATCTTGTAAAACAAAGAAAAATGTCCAAAGAAAAACAAATGCACGTTGTCCTAACTGTAAAAAGAAAATGACTTTATTTGGTAAAGGTAAGGATGCGACATATAGATGTACATGTGGTCATTCAGAAACACAAGCTCAAATGGATAAACGTATGAAAGAAAAATCAAGCGGTAAAGTTTCTAAAAAAGAAATGAAGAAATACATGAATCAACAAGAAGAATTAGACAATAATCCGTTCAAAGATGCTTTGAAAAATCTAAAACTATAAATAAATTCGAACAAAAGGAAAAAGAATATAACTAAAGTTCGTATTTAGTATTGTCATTTTAGAGATTTGGTATTAAACTTATTAAGTATTTCAAAAAAAGGAGCATTAGCCGTGAAAAAATACTTCAAGTTCGATGAACATGGTACTAACTTTAAAAAAGAAATTTTAGGTGGTATCACTACGTTTTTATCAATGGCGTACATACTAGCTGTAAACCCTCAAGTATTAAGCCTAGCAGGAGTCAAAGGTGTATCTGAAGATATGAAAATGGATCAGGGAGCCATTTTTGTTGCGACTGCTTTAGCTGCGTTTGTAGGTTCGCTATTTATGGGACTCATAGCAAAATACCCTATAGCATTAGCACCTGGCATGGGATTAAATGCATTTTTCGCATTTACAGTAGTTCTTACAATGGGGATACCATGGAAAGTCGGATTAACTGGCGTTCTATTCTCAGGTATATTCTTTGCAATATTAACAGTAACCGGATTAAGGGAAATAATTATTAACGCAATACCTTATCAAATGAAGATGGCTGTTTCTGCTGGAATAGGGTTGTTTATAACCTTTGTAGGTTTACAAAGTTCAGGAATTATTGTGAAAAATGATTCAACATTAGTTACCCTAGGGCATTTAACGAAAGCACCAGTATTATTAGCAATATTTGGTATTGTTATTACCGTTATTTTATACACTAAAAAAGTACCGGGTTCTATATTTATAGGTATGATAATTACTGCAATAGTAGGAATGATAACTGGACAAATACATACGCCAACTGGCATTGTAGGTCACGTTCCAAGTATTAAACCAACTTTCGGAGCTGCATTTGAATCATTTAAGGATCCAGGTCAATTATTTACTATTCAATTTTTAATTGTTATTCTAACATTCCTATTTATTGATTTCTTTGATACTGCAGGAACATTAGTAGCTGTTGCAACTCAAGCAGGAATTATGAAAGATAATAAACTTCCTAGAGCAGGTAGAGCGTTATTTTCAGATTCATTAGCTACAATTGTTGGTTCTATATTCGGTACAACAACGACTACTTCTTATATAGAATCTACGTCAGGTGTTGCAGTTGGTGCAAGAACAGGATTCGCAAGTATTGTTACAGGTTGCTGTTTCTTACTAGCTTTATTCTTTAGTCCACTAATTGCAGTTGTAACAAGTGCTGTAACTACACCGGCATTGGTAGTGGTAGGTGTACTAATGGCTGCAAACTTTGCGGAAATCAATTGGAAAAAATTCGAAGTCGCTGTACCTGCTTTTATAACAATCATCATGATGCCTTTATCTTATTCAATTGCAACAGGTATAGCTTGTGGATTTATCTTTTATCCAATTACAATGATTATTAGTAAAAGACATAAAGAAGTACATCCAATTATGTATGTATTAATGGTATTATTTATCTTATACTTTGTATTCGTACATGGCTAAATAAAAAATAAGACGCTCGTACTTAAAATAGTACGAACGTCTTTTTTTAGTTGTGAAATGAATTCAAGTTTATTTAGACTTATGACCATCTTTATATTGAGTATAAATAACGCGAGCATTTTTATTAGGAACATAAGTTGGAGCAGCTAAGACTATAAATACAAAGAAAATCATTAATACGAATAAAGCCCAATGTATAATTATACCAATAAATGGAATGAATGCGACAAACGAACCAATAATACCTAAAATAGGTATAATGACCATTGGTTTAATTGTGTTTTGTTTATCAACTAATAGAATAATCGTTAAAACCAAATAGAGAAAAGCGTTAAATAATAGAAGTTGCCAACCAAAACTTAAAATTACACTGCCACCTAAAAAAGGAATCCCATAAAAGAACTCACATATAACTAGGAAGACGCCAATAATGGATAGGGCAAGCTTAATACCGTTTTTCAAATGATTCACCCCCGTTCTCTACTATTATAATAGAAAATGATTAAGGTTAATATTAATATGATTAAATTTAGTCTTGTAATTACATATTTAAATATAAAAATTTCCCTAAAAAGGTTGAACAAGAGATACATTTAAAGTACAATAACAAAGTATGTGTTAGACAAAACAGAAAAAAGTTAATGAAAACAATTGATTTATCAGTGTTTTTCATGTAACATATCTAATGTTGGACTTTAAATAACGCGATGAAGCGAAAGGTTACTGACACACCCGGCCGCTTTGCCATGGCGCTGTGTGAGATAGTTTTCGTGGAGAAGTCTATCACTTAAATGTAGACGAATAAGGAGGGAAAATTATGGCAAAACAAAAAATCAGAATCAGATTAAAAGCTTATGATCACCGTGTGATTGATCAATCAGCAGAAAAAATTGTTGAAACTGCTAAACGTTCTGGTGCAGATGTTTCTGGACCAATTCCGTTACCAACTGAAAAATCAGTTTATACAATCATCCGTGCCGTGCATAAGTACAAAGATTCACGTGAACAATTCGAACAACGTACACATAAACGTTTAATCGATATTGTTAACCCAACACCAAAAACAGTTGATGCTCTAATGGGCTTAAACTTACCATCTGGTGTAGACATCGAAATTAAATTATAATAGAAAAAATTAGGAGGTGGACTTTCGATGACCAAAGGAATCTTAGGAAGAAAAATCGGGATGACACAAGTGTTTGGAGAAAACGGTGAATTAATCCCAGTAACAGTAGTAGAAGCAGGACAAAACGTTGTATTACAAAAGAAAACTGAAGAAGTTGACGGTTACAACGCAATCCAAGTAGGATTTGAAGATAAAAAAGCATATAAAAAAGGTTCAAAAACTAACAAATATGCTAATAAACCAGCTGAAGGTCATGCTAAAAAAGCTGACACAGCACCTAAGCGCTTCATTCGTGAATTCAGAAACGTTAATGTTGATGAATACGAAGTAGGTCAAGAAGTCTCAGTTGATACATTCGAAACTGGTGACATCATTGATGTTACAGGTGTTTCAAAAGGTAAAGGTTTCCAAGGTGCTATTAAACGCCACGGACAATCTCGTGGACCAATGGCTCACGGTTCTCATTTCCACAGAGCACCAGGTTCTGTAGGTATGGCTTCAGATGCTTCAAGAGTATTTAAAGGTCAAAAAATGCCAGGCCGTATGGGTGGAAACACAGTTACTGTACAAAACCTAGAAGTAGTACAAGTTGACACTGAAAACAGTGTAATCTTAGTAAAAGGTAATGTACCTGGACCTAAAAAAGGTTTAGTAGAAATTTCAACTTCAATTAAATCAATTAAAAAAGGTAATAAATAATCAATAAGCGAAAGGAGGAAAATGCATAATGGCTAATTATGATGTTTTAAAAGTAGACGGATCAAAAAGTGGTTCAGTTGAATTAAGCGATGCAGTCTTTGCAATCGAACCAAACAATAGTGTCCTTTTCGAAGCTATCAATTTACAACGTGCTTCATTACGTCAAGGTACACATTCAGTTAAAAACCGTTCAGCAGTACGCGGCGGTGGACGTAAACCATGGAGACAAAAAGGAACAGGTCGTGCTCGTCAAGGTACAATTCGTGCACCTCAATGGCGCGGTGGTGGTATTGTATTCGGACCAACTCCAAGAAGTTACGGATATAAAATGCCTAAGAAAATGCGTCGTTTAGCATTACGTTCTGCATTGTCATTTAAAGTTAAAGAAAATGGATTTACAGTTGTTGATGCATTCGGATTTGATGCACCAAAAACAAAAGAATTCAAAAATGTTTTAACTACATTAGAACAACCTAAAAAAGTATTAGTTGTTGTTGAAAACGAAGATGTTAACGTTGAATTATCAGCACGTAACATCCCTGGTGTTCAAGTAACAACTGCTCAAGGTTTAAATGTATTAGATATCACAAGTGCTGACAGTTTAGTAATTACTGAAGCTGCTGCTAAAAAAGTTGAGGAGGTGCTCGGATAATGGAAGCTAGAGATATTCTTAAGCGCCCCGTAATCACTGAAAAATCTTCAGAAGCAATGGCGGAAGATAAATATACTTTCGATGTTGATACTCGTGCTAACAAAACACAAGTTAAAATTGCTGTTGAAGAAATCTTCGACGTAAAAGTTGATAATGTAAACATCATCAACTATAAACCTAAGAAAAAACGTATGGGCCGTTACCAAGGCTACACAAATAAAAGAAGAAAAGCGATTGTTAAACTAAAAGAAGGTTCAATCGACTTATTCAACTAAAACATTACCAATAAGGAGGTAAACGACAATGGCTCTTAAAAAATATAAGCCAATAACTAATGGTCGTCGTAATATGACTTCATTAGATTTCGCTGAAATTACGAAAACTACACCAGAAAAGTCATTATTACAACCGCTACCGAAAAGAGCGGGACGTAACAACCAAGGTAAATTGACTGTTCGCCATCACGGTGGAGGACATAAACGTCAATACCGAGTTATCGATTTCAAACGTAACAAAGATGGTATCAACGCTAAAGTTGATTCAATCCAATACGATCCAAACCGTTCAGCTAACATTGCTTTATTAGTATATGCTGACGGAGAAAAACGTTATATTATCGCACCTAAAGGATTACAAGTAGGACAAGTAGTTGAAAGTGGTGCTGAAGCAGATATCAAAATTGGTAATGCTTTACCATTACAAAACATTCCTGTAGGTACTGTAATTCATAATATTGAGTTAAAACCTGGTAAAGGTGGACAAATCGCTCGTTCAGCTGGTGCTAGTTCACAAGTGTTAGGTAAAGAAGGTAAATACGTATTAATCAGATTACGCTCTGGTGAAGTTCGTATGATTCTTTCAACTTGCCGTGCTACAATTGGACAAGTTGGTAATATCCAACACGAACTAGTAAATGTTGGTAAAGCAGGTCGTTCAAGATGGAAAGGTATCCGTCCAACAGTTCGTGGTTCTGTAATGAACCCTAACGATCACCCACACGGTGGTGGTGAAGGACGTGCTCCAATCGGTAGACCATCTCCAATGTCACCTTGGGGTAAACCTACGCTTGGTAAGAAAACTCGTCGTGGTAAAAAATCTTCAGACAAACTTATCGTTCGTGGACGTAAGAAAAAATAATAAAATTAACTTATTTGGGTGTGCGGCTTAATTGCTGCACGCACAGAATAAGAAGGGAGGCGCCCAAATGGCTCGTAGTATTAAAAAAGGACCTTTCGTTGATGACCACTTAATGAAAAAAGTGGAAGCACAAGACGGAAGTGAAAAAAAACAAGTAATTAAAACATGGTCTCGTCGTTCTACAGTTTTCCCAAATTTCATTGGTCATACTTTCGCAGTATACGATGGACGTAAACATGTACCTGTATATGTAACAGAAGATATGGTAGGTCACAAATTAGGTGAATTCGCACCAACTCGTACATTTAAAGGTCATGCTGTTGACGATAAAAAAACAAGAAGATAATTTTTAAAAAGTAGAGGAGGAAATCCTAATGGAAGCAAAAGCGGTTGCTAGAACAATAAGAATCGCACCTCGTAAAGTAAGACTAGTTCTTGACTTAATTAGAGGTAAAAATGCTGGAGAAGCTATTGCAATTTTAAAATTAGCAAACAAAGCTTCATCACCAGTGATCGAAAAAGTATTAATGTCCGCTTTAGCAAATGCTGAACATAACTACGACATGAACACAGATGAATTAGTAGTAAAAGAAGCTTATGCTAATGAAGGACCAACTTTAAAACGTTTCCGCCCACGTGCGCAAGGACGTGCAAGTGCGATAAACAAACGTACAAGCCACATTACAATCGTCGTAAGTGACGGTAAAGAAGAAGCTAAAGAAGCTTAATAACTTTCTAAGGAGGGAATACTGTGGGTCAAAAAATTAATCCAATCGGACTTCGTGTTGGTATCATCCGTGATTGGGAAGCAAAATGGTATGCTGAAAAAGATTTCGCTTCATTATTACACGAAGATTTAAGAATCCGTAAATTTATTGATAATGAATTAAAAGAAGCATCAGTTTCTCACGTAGATATCGAACGTGCAGCTAACCGTATTAATATCGCAATTCACACTGGTAAACCAGGTATGGTAATTGGTAAAGGCGGTTCAGAAATTGACAAACTTCGTAACAAATTAAATGCTTTAACAGATAAAAAAGTACACATCAACGTAATTGAAATCAAAAAAATTGATATTGATGCAAGATTAGTTGCTGAAAATATCGCACGTCAATTAGAAAACCGTGCTTCATTCCGTCGTGTACAAAAACAAGCTATTACAAGAGCTATGAAACTTGGTGCTAAAGGTATCAAAACTCAAGTATCAGGTCGTTTAGGCGGAGCAGATATCGCTCGTGCTGAACAATATTCTGAAGGAACTGTTCCACTTCATACATTACGTGCTGACATCGATTACGCACACGCTGAAGCAGATACTACTTATGGTAAATTAGGCGTTAAAGTATGGATCTATCGTGGAGAAGTTCTTCCTACTACTAAGAACACTAGTGAAGGAGGAAAATAATCATGTTACTACCAAAACGTGTTAAATATCGTCGTCAACATCGTCCTAAAACAACTGGTCGTTCTAAAGGCGGTAACTATGTAACATTTGGTGAGTATGGTTTACAAGCTACTACAACGTCTTGGATCACATCTCGTCAAATCGAATCAGCTCGTATTGCAATGACTCGTTATATGAAACGTGGTGGGAAAGTTTGGATCAAAATCTTCCCTCATACACCATATACTAAAAAACCTTTAGAAGTACGTATGGGTGCTGGTAAAGGTGCGGTTGAAGGCTGGATTGCAGTCGTTAAACCTGGTAGAATCTTATTTGAAGTCGCTGGGGTACAAGAAGAAGTTGCCCGCGAAGCACTACGTTTAGCAAGTCACAAACTTCCAGTAAAAACTAAGTTTGTAAAACGTGAAGAATTGGGTGGTGAAACAAATGAAAGCTAAGGAAATTAGAGACTTAACCACTTCAGAAATCGAAGAACAAATCAAATCTTCAAAAGAAGAGCTTTTTAACCTACGCTTTCAGTTAGCTACAGGTCAATTAGAAGAAACGGCACGTATTTGCACAGTAAGAAAAACGATTGCTCGTCTAAAAACTGTTGCTCGTGAAAGAGAAATTGAACAAAGTAAGGCTAATCAATAATTAATTGAAAGAGGAGGTTACAAAAGTGAGCGAAAGAAATGATCGTAAAGTTTATGTAGGTAGAGTTGTTTCTGACAAAATGGACAAGACTATTACTGTACTTGTTGAAACTTACAAAACACACAAATTATACGGTAAACGAGTAAAATACTCAAAAAAATACAAAACTCATGATGAAAACAATTCAGCTAAATTAGGAGACATTGTTAAAATTCAAGAAACTCGTCCTTTATCAGCAACAAAACGTTTTCGTTTAGTAGAAATTGTTGAAGAGTCAGTAATTATTTAATACAAGATTAGAGATAAGGGAGGTTTAACTAATGATCCAACAAGAGACACGTTTAAAAGTAGCAGACAACTCTGGTGCTCGTGAAGTTCTTACAATCAAAGTATTAGGTGGATCTGGTCGCAAAACAGCGAACATCGGCGATGTTATCGTATGTACTGTTAAAAATGCAACACCAGGTGGCGTTGTCAAAAAAGGCGAAGTTGTCAAAGCTGTTGTAGTACGTACTAAATCAGGTGTACGCCGTAACGATGGTTCATATATCAAATTTGATGAAAATGCATGTGTTATCATTCGTGATGACAAAGGCCCACGTGGTACTCGTATCTTTGGTCCGGTTGCTCGTGAATTACGTGAAGGTAACTTCATGAAGATCGTATCATTAGCACCAGAAGTACTATAAAATCAATTAACCAAAATATATAAGGAGGTGCCCACATGCATATCAAAAAAGGTGACAACGTAAAAGTTATCGCAGGTAAAGACAAAGGTAAAGAAGGTAAAGTAGTTGCTACTGAACCTAAACGTGACCGTGTCGTTGTGGAAGGTGTTAATGTTATTAAAAAACACCAAAAACCAACTCAATTAAACCCTGAAGGTGGAATTTTAGAAACAGAGGCAGCTATCCATGTTTCTAACGTACAATTATTAGACCCTAAAACAAACGAACCAACTCGTGTAGGTTACAAATTTGTTGATGGTAAAAAAGTTCGTATTGCAAAAAAATCTGGCGAAGAAATCAAATCTAATAATTAATTACTAGTTGAAAGGAGGATCCACTTTGAACCGTTTAAAAGAAAAATTTAATTCTGAAGTTACTGAGAACTTAGTAAAAAAATTCAACTATAGTTCAGTAATGGAAGTACCTAAAATTGACAAAATCGTAGTGAACATGGGTGTTGGTGACGCTGTTCAAAACTCTAAAGTGTTAGATAACGCTGTAGAAGAATTAGAACAAATTACTGGTCAAAAACCATTAGTAACTAAAGCTAAAAAATCAGTTGCAACATTCCGTTTACGTGAAGGTATGCCTATCGGTGCGAAAGTTACGCTTCGCGGAGAAAGAATGTATGAATTCTTAGACAAACTAATTTCAGTATCATTACCACGTGTACGTGACTTCCAAGGTGTTTCTAAAAAAGCATTCGATGGTCGCGGTAACTACACATTAGGTGTTAAAGAACAATTAATTTTCCCTGAAATCGATTATGATAAAGTAAGTAAAGTAAGAGGAATGGATATTGTTATCGTAACTACTGCTAACACTGACGAGGAAGCTCGTGAATTGTTATCAAACTTCGGTATGCCATTTCGTAAATAATCTCTAAAAGGAGGCTAATTAAGTGGCTAAAACTTCAATGGTTGCTAAGCAACAAAAAAAACAAAAATTCGCAGTTCGTGAATACACTCGTTGTGAACGCTGTGGTCGTCCACATTCTGTATATCGTAAATTTAAATTATGCCGTATTTGTTTCCGTGAATTAGCTTATAAAGGCCAAATTCCTGGCGTACGTAAAGCTAGCTGGTAATAAAAAGAGTCTGAAAGGAGGCAACAATCAATGACAATGACAGATCCAATCGCAGATATGCTAACTCGTGTAAGAAACGCTAACATGGTTCGTCACGATAAATTAGAATTACCTGCATCTAATATCAAAAAAGAAATTGCCGAAATCTTAAAAAATGAAGGTTTCATTAAAAACGTTGAATACGTAGAAGACGATAAACAAGGTGTTATTCGTTTATTCTTAAAATATGGTCAAAACAATGAACGTGTTATCACAGGATTAAAACGTATTTCAAAACCAGGTTTACGTGTATATGCTAAAGCTAACGAAGTACCTAAAGTACTTAATGGTTTAGGTATTGCATTAGTATCAACTTCTGAAGGTGTAATCACTGATAAAGAAGCAAGAAAACGTAATGTTGGTGGAGAAATTATCGCATACGTTTGGTAATAAATAATAAGGAGGTGCCATAACATGAGTCGTGTTGGTAAGAAAATTATTGACATCCCTAGTGACGTAACAGTAACTTTTGACAATAATCATGTCACTGTTAAAGGTCCAAAAGGTGAATTATCAAAAACATTAAATGAAAGAATGACATTTAAACAAGAAGAAAACACAATTGAAGTTGTAAGACCATCTGATTCTAAAGATGACAGAACAGATCATGGTACAACTCGTGCTTTATTAAATAATATGGTACAAGGTGTTTCTCAAGGTTTCGAAAAAACACTTGAACTTGTTGGTGTAGGTTACCGTGCTCAAATGCAAGGTAATGATTTAGTACTTAACGTTGGATACTCTCACCCAGTAGAAATTAAAGCTGAAGACGGCATTACTTTCGCTGTTGAGAAAAATACAACTGTTAAAGTTTCTGGTGTATCTAAAGAGCAAGTTGGAGCAATCGCTTCTAATATCCGTTCAGTAAGACCTCCAGAACCTTATAAAGGTAAAGGTATTCGTTACCAAGGTGAATACGTACGCCGTAAAGAAGGTAAAACTGGTAAATAATAGATAACACTCTAAAGAAAGGAGTATTAAAATGATCAGTAAAATTGATAAAAATAAAGTGCGTTTGAAAAGACATTCACGTGTTCGTACTAAATTATCAGGTACAGCTGAAAAGCCACGTTTAAATGTATATAGATCAAACAAACACATTTACGCACAAATCATCGATGATGTTAAAGGCGAAACATTAGCTCAAGCTTCATCTAAAGATAAAGATATCGCTAGCGAATCAGCAACTAAAGTTGATTTATCAACAAAAGTTGGCGAAACAATTGCTAAAAAAGCAAATGATAAAGGAATTAAAGAAATCGTATTTGATCGTGGAGGTTACTTATACCACGGACGCGTTAAAGCATTAGCAGAAGCTGCTAGAGAAAACGGTTTAGAATTTTAATTTAAAGGAGGGACAAATACATGGCTCGTAGAGAAGAAGAAACGAAAGAATTTGAAGAACGCGTTGTTACAATCAATCGTGTTGCTAAAGTTGTTAAAGGTGGACGTCGTTTCCGTTTCACTGCATTAGTAGTAGTTGGAGACAAAAATGGTCGTGTAGGTTTCGGTACTGGTAAAGCTCAAGAGGTACCTGAAGCAATCAAAAAAGCTGTTGAAGCAGCTAAAAAAGATTTAGTTGTAGTTCCACGTGTTGAAGGTACTACACCTCACACAATCACTGGCCGTTATGGCTCAGGTAGCGTATTTATGAAACCTGCAGCTCCTGGTACTGGTGTAATCGCTGGTGGTCCAGTTCGTGCGGTATTAGAATTAGCAGGTATCACTGATATCTTAAGTAAATCATTAGGTTCTAACACACCAATTAACATGGTTCGTGCAACTTTAAATGGTTTACAAAACCTTAAAAACGCTGAAGATGTTGCGAAATTACGCGGCAAAACAGTTGAAGAATTATATAATTAAGGAGGGAAAATAAGTTATGGCTAAATTACAAATTACCCTCACTCGTAGTGTTATTGGTCGTCCTGAAACACAACGTAAAACTGTTGAAGCTTTAGGTCTTAAAAAGACTAACAGTTCAGTAGTTGTTGAAGATAACCCTGCTATTCGTGGGCAAATCAACAAAGTTAAACATTTATTAACTATAGAAGAAAAATAATTAAGGAGGTGCCGACATGAAATTACATGAGTTAAAACCAGCAGAAGGTTCTCGTAAAGAACGTAACCGTGTAGGTCGTGGTGCAGCAACTGGTAATGGTAAAACAAGTGGCCGTGGACATAAAGGTCAAAAAGCACGTTCAGGTGGTAAAGTAAGACCTGGATTTGAAGGTGGACAATTACCATTATTCCGTCGTTTACCAAAACGCGGTTTTACTAACATAAATCGTAAAGAATATGCTATTGTTAACTTAGACCAACTTAATCAATTCGAAGATGGTACTGAAGTAACTCCAGCTTTATTAGTAGAATCTGGTGTTGTTAAGAATGAAAAATCTGGTATTAAAATACTAGGTAATGGCTCACTAGATAAAAAATTAACAGTGAAAGCTCATAAGTTCTCAACTTCAGCAGCAGACGCTATTGATGCTAAAGGTGGAGCACACGAGGTGATCTAATGTTTCAAACGCTTGTGAGCTTCTTTACAACTAAAGAAGTTCGAAACAAGATTTTCTTTACTCTAGCAATGTTAGTTATATTCAAGATTGGGACTTACATTCCAGCTCCTGGAGTAAATCCTAATGCTTTTGATCAAGCAGCAAAAGGTTCTCAAGGTGTCACTGATTTACTTAATACATTCGGTGGAGGAGCCTTGAAGAACTTTTCAATATTTGCGATGGGTATTATGCCTTATATTACTGCATCTATCGTAATGCAATTATTACAGATGGATATTGTTCCTAAGTTCTCAGAATGGGCGAAACAAGGTGATGTAGGTAGAAGGAAAATCAACAATGTAACACGTTATTTCGCTATAATATTAGCATTCATTCAGTCAATTGGTATGTCATTTCAATTTAATAATTTATACGGAGGACGCTTAATTGTAAGCCAATCTGTACTAACTTATTTATTGATTGCACTTACTTTAACAGCAGGAACTGCATTCTTGATATGGCTTGGTGACCAAATCACTCAGTTTGGTGTTGGTAATGGTATTTCACTTATCATCTTTGCAGGTATTTTATCAACTTTACCTTCAAGCATTATTCAAGCAGGTCAACAAGCATTTGTTGGTCAAGAAGATACTTCATTAGCTTGGTTAAAAATAGTAGCATTAATTGTAGCATTAGTATTGTTAACAGTAGGTGCTATATTTGTACTTGAAGCAAAACGTAAAATTCCTATCCAATATGCGAAGAAACAAACAGCTCAACGATTAGGTTCACAAGCAACTTATCTACCTTTAAAAGTTAACTCAGCTGGTGTTATTCCTGTTATTTTTGCGATGGCATTTTTCTTATTACCAAGAACGTTGACGCTATTCTTCCCTAAAGCTGAATGGGCTCAACAAGTTGCAGATACTGCAAATCCATCAAGTAACATAGGAATGGTAATCTATATTGTATTAATTATTGCGTTTGCATACTTTTATGCATTTGTACAAGTTAATCCAGAAAAAATGGCTGACAACCTTAAAAAACAAGGTAGTTATGTCCCAGGTATTAGACCTGGTGAACAAACGAAAAAATATATTACTAAAGTTCTTTATCGCTTAACGTTTGTTGGTTCTATTTTCTTAGCAGTCATTGCGATTTTACCGATCTTAGCTACGAAGTTCATGGGCTTACCAAGATCTATTCAAATTGGTGGTACTAGTCTTCTTATCGTTATCGGTGTTGCTATTGAAACTATGAAATCTTTAGAAGCACAAGTAAATCAAAAAGAATATAAAGGCTTTGGTGGTAGATAATTTGTAGGAGGGCACTTATGAATATCATTTTAATGGGCTTACCTGGTGCAGGTAAAGGTACTCAAGCGAGTGAAATTGTTAAGAAATTCCCAATACCACATATATCGACTGGTGACATGTTCAGAAAAGCGATTAAAGATGAGACTGATTTAGGTAAAGAAGCTAAATCATACATGGATCGTGGAGAATTAGTCCCTGATGAAGTTACTGTGGGTATCGTTAAAGAAAGAATTTCTGAAGACGATGCAAAAAAAGGATTCTTATTAGACGGTTTCCCTAGAACTATTGATCAAGCAGAAGCTTTAAATTCAATTATGGCTGAACTTGATAGAAGTATTGATGCTGTCATCAATATTGAAGTCCCAGAGGAAGAACTAATGAATCGTCTTACAGGTCGTCGTATCTGTGAGAAATGTGGTACGACTTATCATCTTGTATTTAATCCTCCAAAAGTTGAAGGTATTTGTGATCTTGATGGTGGTAAATTATATCAACGAGAAGATGATAATCCGGAAACTGTTTCAAATCGTTTGAAAGTTAATGTTAAACAATCTAAACCAATATTAGAGTATTACGATAATAAAGGTGTATTGAATAACATTGATGGTTCAAAAGATATTGAAGAGGTTACTACTGATGTCATTGATATCTTAGATCAATTACAATAGATCAGCTTTTACGATCTATGATGATGTGAATGTTTAATTAAACTGTAGTATAAAATTTAATATGAGTGACAAATGACGATAATAATTCCCGTAATTTTTGTTAAACTTATTAAAACTAGTCACAAATAGATTCGTATCGTTGAAGTTGTCTATTGACAATAACCTTACTATTGCAAAAAGGGGGAAGTTAATCAATGGCTAAACAAGATGTTATTGAATTAGAAGGTACTGTATTAGATACTTTACCAAACGCAATGTTTAAAGTAGAATTAGAAAATGGTCATGAAATTTTAGCACACGTAAGTGGTAAAATTAGAATGAACTACATTCGAATTCTACCTGGCGACAAAGTAACTGTTGAGATGTCTCCGTATGATTTATCACGCGGTAGAATTACTTATCGTTATAAATAATCGTCACTCCATAATATAGGGAGGTATTAAAATGAAAGTAAGACCATCAGTAAAACCAATTTGCGAAAAATGTAAAGTCATTAAACGTAAAGGTAAAGTAATGGTAATTTGTGAAAATCCTAAACACAAACAAAGACAAGGTTAATAAAAGAGAGGTGTAAATGTATATGGCACGTATTGCAGGAGTGGATATTCCACGTGAAAAACGCGTTGTTATTTCTTTAACTTATGTATATGGTATCGGTACTTCTACTGCGAAAAAAATCGTTGAAGAAGCTAACGTATCAGCAGACACTCGCGTAAAAGATTTAACTGACGATGAATTAGGTCGCATCCGTGAAGTAGTAGATAGCTACAAAGTTGAAGGTGACTTACGTCGTGAGCAAAACTTAAACATTAAACGATTAATGGAAATTTCATCATACCGTGGTATTCGTCACCGTCGTGGCTTACCAGTTCGCGGTCAAAAAACTAAAAACAACGCTCGTACGCGTAAAGGCCCAGTTAAAACTGTAGCGAACAAGAAAAAATAATCGGTAAAGGAGGCAAAAAATAAATGGCACGTAAACAAGTATCTCGTAAACGTAAAGTGAAAAAGAATATTGAAAGTGGTGTTGCACACATCCGTTCAACATTCAATAATACAATTGTAACGATTACTGATGAATTTGGTAATGCATTATCTTGGTCATCAGCTGGTGCATTAGGATTCAAAGGATCTAAAAAATCAACACCATTCGCAGCGCAAATGGCGTCTGAAACAGCTTCAAAAACAGCTATGGAACATGGCTTAAAAACTGTAGAAGTAACAGTTAAAGGACCTGGACCAGGCCGTGAATCTGCTATCCGTGCGTTACAATCAGCAGGACTTGAAGTAACAGCAATTAGAGACGTTACTCCAGTACCTCATAATGGTTGTCGTCCACCAAAACGTCGTCGCGTTTAATTTATTGTTGTGTTGTTACAGGTCACTGAGCAAACATTATAAATCTAGTCGACGTATATAAGGAGGATATTTGTAAATGATAGAAATCGAAAAACCTAGAATTGAGACAATTGAAATTAGTGAAGATGCTAAATTCGGTAAGTTCGTTGTTGAACCACTTGAACGTGGCTACGGTACTACACTAGGAAACTCCTTACGTCGTATCCTACTATCTTCATTACCAGGATCAGCAGTAAAGTACATCGAAATTGAAGGCGTGTTACACGAATTCTCAGCAGTAGATAATGTAATTGAAGATGTTTCTACAATTATTATGAACATCAAAAAATTAGCATTAAAAATCTATTCTGAAGAAGATAAAACTTTAGAAATCGATGTTAAGGATGAAGGCGAAGTTACTGCAAGTGATATTACTCACGACAGTGATGTAGAAATTCTAAATCCAGAACTAAAAATTGCTACTGTTTCTAAAGGTGGACATTTAAAAGTTCGTCTTGTTGCTAATAAGGGTAGAGGTTACGCATTAGCTGAAACAAATAATACTAGTGATTTACCAATTGGTGTAATTCCAGTAGACTCACTATATTCACCTGTTGAACGTGTAAACTATACAGTTGAAAATACACGTGTAGGTCAAAGTAGTGATTTTGATAAATTAACTTTAGATGTTTGGACTAATGGTTCAATCACTCCTCAAGAATCAGTTTCATTAGCAGCAAAAATAATGACTGAACACTTGAATATCTTTGTAGGTCTAACTGATGAAGCTCAAAATGCTGAAATCATGATTGAAAAAGAAGAAGATCAAAAAGAAAAAGTATTAGAAATGTCTATCGAAGAATTAGACTTATCTGTACGTTCATATAACTGTTTGAAACGCGCAGGAATCAATTCTGTACAAGAGTTAGCTGATAAATCTGAAGCTGACATGATGAAAGTGCGTAATTTAGGTCGTAAATCTCTTGAAGAAGTTAAATATAAATTAGAAGATTTAGGATTAGGATTAAGAAAAGAAGATTGATAAAGGAGGTTAACTCATGGGTTACAGAAAATTAGGTCGTACTTCTGATCAACGTAAAGCTATGTTACGTAACTTAGCTACAGCACTTATCGTAAGTGAACGTATTGAAACAACAGAAGCTCGTGCAAAAGAAGTTCGCAGTGTAGTAGAGAAATTAATCACTTTAGGTAAAAAAGGAGATTTAGCTTCTCGTCGTAATGCAGCTAAAACATTACAAAATGTTGAAATCTTAAATGAAGATGAATCAACTCAAACTGCTCTTCAAAAATTATTCGGTGAAATCGCTGAACGTTATACAGATCGTCAAGGTGGTTACACTCGTATTCTTAAAGTAGGCCCTCGTCGTGGTGACGGTGCTGAATCAGTAATTATCGAATTAGTATAATTTAATTATAAATACACTAACTACTTATATATAAAGCAAATGAGTGCAACGATAAAATCTGCCACATACAGATTTTGTCTAGCTCAGAGTACCCCATCAAACTAAATATTAAATTAAAGCGTGAACTCAACAAAACTGATGGGGTGCGCGCTTTTTTATTTTAAGCTGAGATACTATTTCTCAGCTTTTTTAATTATAAAATTATTTTAATTGGTGTTTAATCATTTAAATAAGAAAATGAAAATGTTAATAAACAAATTGTGGAAGTATACATATGTTTATAAATCATGTAAAATATTAAAGGTAATTACTACATTGGGGAGGAATAAATGTGATGGATCAAGATAATATTATTGAATTTAGTAATGTATCATTTAAATATCAAAGTGATTCTGCCTTCACGTTAAATGATGTATCATTTAATATTCCTCGTGGCCAATGGACAAGTATAGTAGGACACAATGGATCTGGTAAATCAACTGTTACTAAACTAATGGTAGGAATTGAAAACTGTGATGAAGGTCATATTATTCTAAATAACCAAGGTGTAACTAAAGAAACGATTACACAAGTAAGAAGACAAATAGGCATTGTCTTCCAAAATCCAGATAATCAGTTTGTTGGTTCAACTGTTAAATATGATGTTGCATTTGGTTTAGAGAATCTGTCTATACCATATAATGAGATGCATGAAAAAGTAGACAAAGTTTTAAAACAAGTTGATATGTTTGATTTAGCTGATTACGAACCTCACTCATTATCTGGTGGTCAGAAACAAAGAGTAGCTATAGCTAGTGTGTTAGCTTTAAATCCTTCTATAATTATTTTAGATGAAGCTACTTCAATGTTAGACCCAGTGGCAAAGAAATCTTTACTTGATTTAGTAAGAGCATTACAACGTGAACAACACATAACGATTATTTCTATTACACATGATTTATCAGAAACAATGAGTGCTGATAATATTATAGTTATGAATCAAGGCAAAGTGTATAAACAAGGTAAACCTAATGACATATATGATGATATAGTTAATTTAAATAAAATCGGTCTTGAACTACCGTTTTCAATGAAGATGAATCAACTGTTAACTGGAAAATCAACATTCGTTACATATGAAGGGTTGGTTGATTTATTATGAGTTTTAAAATGAATAATGTGAGTTATACTTATCAACTTGGCACACCTTATGAATATACTGCTATAAAAAACATTTCAGTTAAATTTGAAAAAGGTCATTATTATACGATTGTCGGTCAAACTGGTAGTGGTAAGTCAACGTTAATTCAACATATTAATGGTTTATTAAAACCGACTAGTGGTGATATCAATTTTAATGGTATTTATATTAATCACAAATCAAAGGATAAAGTTTTGAGACCAATACGCCAAAATGTTGGAATGGTTTTTCAATTTCCTGAATCACAGCTTTTTGAAGATACTGTTGAAAAAGAAATTGAATTTGGTCCTAAAAATTTTAATATGAATATTCAACAAGTCAAAGAAAAAGCATTTGATATGTTACTTGATTTAGGTTTTTCAAGAAATGTGATGTCGTTATCACCATTTCAAATGTCTGGAGGTCAAATGAGAAAAATAGCTTTAGTTTCAATATTAGCTATGGATCCAGATATTATAGTAGTCGATGAACCAACAGCTGGTTTAGACCCTAAAAGTAGACATCAAGTAATGTCATTGCTTAAAAAATTACAAAATGAACAAAATAAAACTATTATTTTAGTTACGCATGATATGAATGATGTAGCAAAATATGCTGATGAGGTCATTGTGATGCAAAAAGGTGAAATCAAGGTTAAAACAAGTCCTCGCAAGTTATTTAGTGAACCAGATAATCTAAAAAAGTGGAATATAACTATGCCTGATGTTGTCCGCTTACAGCAAGATTTTGAAACTAAATATCAAACTAAACTATCTTCAACCGCGTTAACTGAAGAAGAATTTGTTGATTTATATAGGGAGTGGCAAAATGAAAAATAAATTAATCATTGGACGTTATCTCCCGACCAATTCATTTATACATCAGTTAGACCCAAGATCAAAATTGATATTTGTATTTGCTTTTATTATATTTATTTTTTTATGTCATTCTTTCGGAACATATGCATGGCTTTTTGTTCTTATTCTAATCATTATGAAAATGGCTAAAATTAATTTTATGTTTTTGATTAAAGGTTTAACACCTATATTTATCTTTCTAATTTTTACATTTTTAATGCATGTATTCTTTACTAAAGGTGGTACTATTCTTTTTCAATGGAACTTTATAACTATTGAAAGTAAAGGGATATTAGAAGGTATTTTTATCTCTTTAAGATTGATATTTATTGTAATGATAGCTACTATAATGACTTTATCGACTAGTCCAATAGATTTAACTGACGCATTTGAAAAGTTATTAACGCCACTCAAATTGCTTAAAATACCTTTACATCAATTAAGTATGATGATGTCTATTGCATTAAGGTTTATACCTACATTAATGGACGAATTAGATAAGATTATTTTAGCTCAAAAATCTAGAGGTTCAGAGATAAGTTCAGGTGGGTTGGTAACAAGAATTCAGGCATTTGTCCCGTTACTGATTCCATTGTTTATTTCTGCTTTCCAGAGAGCCGAAGAATTAGCGATAGCTATGGAAGTGAGAGGGTATGATGCTCATGCTGAGAGAACTAGCTATAGAATGCTCCAATGGCGTCTGAGAGATACATGTACATTATTATTACTTATTCCTATATTAGCTATCCTATTGTTAATTAAATTTTTTGGAGTGTAAAAGTATTGCGTATATTAGTAGAAATAGAATATCAAGGTAATCAATTTTTAGGATTTCAAATTCAACAACAAGGTCGCACAATACAACAACAATTTGAAAAAATTCTTAAAAGAATGCATAAACGTCATGTAAGAATACATCCCTCTAGTCGAACAGATAGAGGAGTGCATGCTTATCAACAGTATTTTCATTTTGATACTGACTTAAACATTGAAAATAATAAATGGCAATATGCAATGAATAGTGCATTGCCGGATGATATATATGTTAAAAGCGTTCAACACGTAGATGAAGATTTTCATTGTCGTTATGATTGTGTAGGGAAAAAGTATAGATATAAAGTATATCAAGCCGAACATCGGAATCCATTTGAAAGTGGATTAAAAACGTATGTATCTGAAATATTAGATCTAGATAGCATGAATAAAGCAGCACAATTATTTATTGGTACTCACGACTTTACTGGTTTTTGTTCCCAAAAAACTGAAGTTCAAAGTAAAGTAAGAACATTATATGAAAGTAAAATTATTAAAACAGAAGATGGTTTTGATTATATAGTAACTGGTTCAGGCTTTCTGTATAATATGGTTCGTGTATTAGTGGCATTTTTAATAGAAGTTGGAAAAGGTAAAAGAAAACCTGACGAAATACCGGTATTACTTGAAGAGAAAAACCGCAATAAAATACCTTTTACTGCACCATCTGACGGTCTATATTTAGAGAAAATATATCTGTCTGATCATGAATTAATGGATGAATTTGGTAATCATATTAAAATCCATTATAAAAAATCATTACAAAATGATTGAATTGCATTGACAAAAGGTCTATGAAATTATAAGATTATTAACGGTATTGTTTTATATCCACCCCACGATAAGCCCCGGAATCTTATTGTGTTACAAGATATATAAGCAAAATAGAACAACAGTTAACAAAATAAATGAAATCTACGCTTTAAATCGTAACAAATTTTTAATTCAAACAAATAGAATTTAGACAATACAAAGTAACTTAGGTTAATCAATTTTGTCTAGAGACTAAAACGAAGCATTTATTTTTAGGAGGACAATTATTATGCGTCAAACATTTATGGCAAATGAATCAAACATTGAGCGCAAATGGTATGTTATCGATGCTGAAGGCCAAACATTAGGTCGTTTATCATCAGAAGTAGCATCTATCTTACGCGGTAAAAATAAAGTAACTTATACACCACACGTTGATACAGGTGATTATGTAATCATCATCAACGCTTCAAAAATCGAATTCACTGGTAACAAAGAGCAAGACAAAATGTATTACCGTCACTCAAATCACCCAGGTGGTTTAAAATCAATCTCTGCTGGTGAATTAAGAAGAACAAACCCAGAACGTTTACTTGAAACTTCAATTAAAGGTATGCTACCAAGCAGCCGTTTAGGTGAAAAACAAGGTAAAAAATTATTTGTATATGGTGGCGCTGAACATCCACACGCTGCACAACAACCAGAAAACTACGAGTTACGTGGTTAATTAGAAGGAGGAAATTACATTGGCACAAGTTGAATATAAAGGCACAGGCCGTCGTAAAAACTCAGTAGCACGTGTACGTTTAGTACCAGGTGAAGGTAACATCAAAGTTAACAACCGTGACGTACGTGACTACTTACCATTTGAATCATTAATCTTAGACTTAAACCAACCATTCGATGTTACTGAAACTAAAGGTAACTATGACGTTTTAGTTAACGTTCACGGTGGTGGATTCACAGGACAAGCACAAGCTATCCGTCACGGAATCGCTCGTGCATTATTAGAAGCAGATCCTGAATACAGAGGTTCTTTAAAACGCGCTGGATTATTAACACGTGACCCACGTATGAAAGAACGTAAAAAACCAGGTCTTAAAAAAGCTCGTCGTTCTCCTCAATTCTCAAAACGTTAATATATACAAATTATTGCGAAGTTTTTCGCTATCAGATTTGTTTACAATTAATAAGAACGATAAATCAAGCACTTCTCGAATCTTCGAGAAGTGCTTTTTTTGTTGGGATAAAATAAATTTTAAATTAATACTTGAAAGTGACGTTACGTTATACCTTATGTTTAATTTATGGAGGGATTAAGATGAATAGTACTAATCAAGTTATGAGTTATTTAGTTAGTTTAAAGGAAAAGAAAATAAAATTTTTAAGCGAGGTGAGAAATTTTGGAATTTCAATATAGTTTAAAACAAATTATGGATATTACTGGAGTAACAAAGCGAACATTACATTATTATGATGAGATTGGTTTATTAAAAGTACAAAAGAACGAAAATAATTATAGGGTTTATAATCAAAATGATTTAGTTAGACTTCAAAAAATATTATTACTTAAAAATTTAGATATGAGTATAAAAGAAATATATGAAGTTATTGATTATAATGATGAACAATTAAAATCTGTATTAGAAAATCAAAAAGTGAGTCTAACTCAAAAAATAAATACTTTAGAAAATTCGAGAATAGCAATTGAAAAATTCATTAATAATATACCAATTGTAGAAATTGAAGAATTGAATCATGTACCTTACAAACAATATCAAGAAGAAGCAAAGATAAAATATGAAAATTTAGATGTTTACAAAACGTATACTAATAAACATAATGACCAATTACTTTCAAATAAAGAAAATATAGAAAGATTAGATCAGATTTTTGAAAAGTTTAATGGCTTAGCAATAAATAAAGTTAATATTAGTGAAGCTAAAGATGTTGTATATGAGTGGAAAGACCTGATGAATCTATATACTCATTTTGATAATGAATTACTATGTTTGATTGCTGACACTTATCATAACGATGTGAGATTCAAAAATTATTTCAAGAAATTTAATAATCCTTATCTAACTAGTTTTATTTCAGAAGCAGTCAATTATCATTTATCACAAGTTCAATCATAAAATAAACGCACTTCTCGAAAAAATCGGGAAGTGCTTGTTGATTTAACTATTCAGTTGATCAATGACCTCAACCATATCCTCATTGATGACAAGTGAGGCTTCATTATCATAAGGAGTTGCATCTTTATTGATAATAACTAGATTGTCACCTTTAAAATTTGATACTAATCCAGCAGCAGGTTGCACAACTAGTGAAGTACCAAGTACAACCAACGCATCTGCATTTTCGATTTTTTGTAATGCATTCATAATCACTGATTGGTCCAACATTTCACCATACAGAACAATGTCAGGTCTAATAGTACTACCACATGCGTCACATTGTTTTAACTGTCTATCAAGCACGTCTTTTTTAGTGTATGACTTATGACATTTAGGACAATAGAATCTGTTTAATGTTCCATGTAATTCATCAACATGCTTACTGCCTGCATCTGAATGAAATCCATCAATATTTTGAGTAATAACCCCTAGAGATTGACCGTTGTGTTCTAAATGAGCAATCCATTCATGTACACTATTAGGTAATTTATCAGCATAAATTAATCTTTTATGACAGAAATTGATAAATCCATCAGGATCGTCTTCAAAATAATCATGGCTTAATAGATATTCTGGTGAATAGCCGTCTTTTGAAATTTCATCAAATAGGCCTCCCATAGATCTGAAATCTGGAACGCCACTTGCTACAGATACACCAGCACCCGTAAAGAATACAATTTTCTCAGAGTTATCAATTAGTTGTTTTAAACTTTCAATTTTATTATTCAAAAATACACCTTCTTGTAAAAAATAGATTATACAGCATATCACTTTTAACATATGACTTCTTTACATTTATATATTATAGTAATAATGTTAAAGATATTGAAGTGATTTTATACATACTATTAAATACAGTTGAACAATGTATTTTGCATACAATTAAAATTAGTAAATGATTAGGTAGATTCAGTATTTTTACTATTGAATAATCATGAATATTGATAAAAGATGGAAATTGAATGATGACACTGGCCTAATGTAAGGAGGTATTTATTTAGTGAATAAGCACGAACGTTTAGATGAGATTGCTAAGCTAGTCAATAAAAAAGGAACAGTGAGGACCAATGAAATCGTTGAAGGTTTAAATGTTTCTGATATGACAGTAAGAAGAGATTTAGTTGAATTAGAAAACCAAGGTGTTTTAACGAAAATACATGGTGGAGCACGTAGTAATTCAAATTTTCAATATAAAGAAATGTCACATAAAGAAAAGCACACACACCAAATTGAAGAAAAAAGATATATTGCTAAAAAAGCAGCCAGTTTAATTGAAGATGGTGATACATTATTTTTTGGACCAGGAACGACGATTGAAGTTCTTGCCGAAGAAATAAACCATCATTCTTTAACGGTGATAACAAATTGTTTGCCCGTTTATAAGATATTATTAGAGAAACAAACAACCAATTTCAGAGTTTATTTACTAGGTGGAGAAATGAGACATTTAACAGAAGCATTTGTAGGTGAAATGGCAAACTCAGTATTAGAAAAGCTTCGTTTTTGTAAAATGTTTTTTAGTAGTAATGGTGTTAATAAAGGTAGTGTTATGACGTCTTCTTTAGATGAAGCCTACACACAGCAACTTGCAGTAGAACATTCAGTTGAAAAATATTTACTAGTAGATCATACCAAAATAGGAAAAAATGATTTTACTTCAATTTGTCACTTGGATGATCTGACCGCAGTTATAATGGATAATCAAGATCAAGAGAAGCTAGAACAAATTAAAACATATATAGAAGTAGTAGAATAATATATTACTTTCAGAATAAATGACCTCGAATCAAACGATTCGAGGTTTTTTGTTTGAAATAATTACTTATTAAACGAATTTCAACATAATAAAACATTTTTCTGTGAAAAATCGAATATTTAGCTACAAATGTTTGGAAAAGTGTTTAATTCAAACAAAATACAAACATATAATGTTGAATTTATGTTGGTTTAAGTTTATAATTTAAACGTAAAGATTTGAAAGCCTTTTCTTTAAATATATATAAGATGCTTTTAATGACTATATTTGATAAGGAGAATTGCTATGACAATCATAATTGGATCAGATGTGGATGGTAAGCGTTTAAAAGATTTAATTAAAACATATTTAGTAGAAAGTAATTTTGATATTTTAGACGTTACTGAAGGTAAAGATTTAGATTTTGTAGATTCTACACTTGCCATTGCTAAAGAAGTACAAAAGAATGATGACAATTTAGGAATCGCAATTGATGCGTTCGGAGTTGGGAGCTTTATGGTTGCTACAAAAATTAAAGGTATGATCGCTGCGGAAGTGTCAGATGAAAGATCTGCATATATGACAAGAGGTCATAATAACTCAAAAATGATTACGTTAGGTTCAGAAATCGTAGGGGACACATTGGCACAAAATGTAGTTAAAGGTTTTGTTAATGGACACTACGATGGCGGGCGTCACCAAATACGCGTAGATATGCTTAATAAAATGTGCTAATTAGAGGAGGATTAACAATGAAAATAGCATTAGGTTGCGATCATATTGTAACTGATACAAAAATGGAAGTTTCACAGTTTTTGAAATCAAAAGGTCACGAAGTTATCGATGTAGGAACACATGATTTCGCGCGAACTCATTACCCAATTTTTGGTAAAAAAGTGGGTGAACAAGTAACAAGTGGGAATGCGGATCTAGGTATTTGTATTTGTGGAACTGGTGTTGGTATAAACAATGCAGTTAATAAAGTACCAGGTGTTAGAGCCGCACTTGTAAGAGATATGACTTCTGCCCTTTATGCCAAGGAAGAGCTAAATGCAAATGTCATTGGTTTTGGAGGTAAAATCATTGGTGAACTTTTAATGTGTGACATTATCGAAGCCTTCATTGAAGCAGAGTATAAACCTTCTGAAAAAAATGAAAAATTAATTGCGAAAATTAAACATTTAGAAACACATAACGAAGACCAAACGAACCCTAATTTCTTTAATGAATTTTTAGAAAAATGGGATAAAGGCGAATATCACGATTAAAGGAAGACACATATGATATTAACACTAACTTTAAATCCGTCTGTAGATATTTCATATGCTATTGAAGATTTTCAGCTTGATACTGTGAATCGAGTATCGAACATTGATAAAACTGCTGGCGGAAAAGGACTCAATGTAACTCGAGTATTGAATCAACTAAACGAATCAGTTATAGCTAGTGGATTAATCGGTGGTCAACTGGGCGAATTTATTGAACAACAATTAGAAGACTCACATATTAAACATTCTTTTTTCAAAATTAAAGATGTTACTAGAAATTGTATTGCTATTTTACATCAAGGTAAGCAAACGGAAATTTTGGAAAAAGGGCCAACTATTAGTAAAAAAGAAGGACAAAACTTCTTAGAACACGTTGATGAATTGATTCGACAAACTAAAGTGGTTGTTATTTCAGGAAGTCTACCTAAAGGTTTAAATAACAATTACTATTTGAAGATTATTGGAAAATGTCATGATGAACAGGTTCCATTAATACTAGATAGCTCTGGAGAAACATTAGTATCTTCTTTAAAAGGATTACATAAGCCAACTGTTATAAAACCCAATATTGATGAACTATATCAGTTATTAGGTCAACCTGTTGATGAAAGTATAGATGGGCTAAAACAAGCAGTAAATGATTCATTATTCAAAGATATAGAATGGGTCATTGTTTCATTAGGAGCAAAGGGTATGTTCGCTAAGCATCATAATCAATATTACAAAGTCAACATACCTTCTATTAAAGTATTAAATCCAGTTGGTTCTGGAGATTCTACAGTTGCCGGTATAGCTTCTGCATTGTTAAACAATGAAAGTGATGATGAACTTCTCAAAAAAGCTAACACCTTAGGTATGCTCAATGCTCAAGAATCACGTACAGGATATGTCAATATCAAAAACTATGACGAATTATATCATCAAATTGAATTATTAGAGGTGTAAATAATGGTAAAAACTCAAAATAAAACGACAGCAATTTCACAATTAAGTAATGAAAATGGTGTTATTTCAGCATTAGCATTTGACCAACGTGGTGCTTTAAAGCGAATGATGTCTAAATTCCAAACAACTGAACCAACAGTTGAACAAATTGAAAAATTAAAAGTACTTGTAGCTGAAGAACTTACACAATATGCATCATCTATTTTATTAGACCCAGAATATGGTTTACCAGCTACTGAAGCTAGAAATAAAAACTGCGGATTATTATTAGCATATGAAAAAACAGGTTATGACGTAAATGCTAAAGGTCGCTTACCTGATTGTTTAGTTGAATGGTCAGCTAAACGTTTAAAAGAACAAGGCGCAGATGCAGTTAAATTTTTACTTTACTACGACGTTGATGATGATGAGTATATCAATGTTCAAAAGCAAGCATATATTGAAAGAATTGGTTCTGAATGTGTTGCAGAAGACATCCCATTTTTCTTAGAAGTTTTATCATATGATGACAATATTTCAGATAATAGCAGTGTTGAATACGCAAAAGTTAAACCTAGAAAGGTTAACGAAGCTATGAAATTGTTCTCTGAACCACGTTTTAACGTGGACGTACTAAAAGTTGAAGTACCAGTAAATATGAAATATGTTGAAGGATTTGCTGATGGAGAAGTTGTTTATAGCAAAGAAGAAGCGGCTCAACATTTTAGAAATCAAGAAGCATCAACGAATCTTCCATACATTTATTTAAGTGCAGGTGTTTCTGCAGAATTATTCCAAGAAACATTAAAATTTGCACATGAATCAGGGGCTAAATTTAATGGTGTACTATGCGGCCGTGCAACATGGGCTGGTGCAGTTCAAGTATATATTGAACAAGGTGAAGCCGCTGCACGTGAATGGTTAAGAACAACAGGATTTAAAAATATAGATGATCTTAACAAAGTACTAACTCAAACAGCGACATCTTGGAAATAACATAATTTAAATTGAGGGGAGTATATCGCTCATGAATAGAGAAGAAGTACAATTAATTGGTTTTGAAATAGTTGCTTTTGCAGGAGATGCACGGTCTAAATTTTTAGAAGCATTGACTGCTGCACAAAATAAAGACTTCGATAAAGCTGAAGCTTTAATTGAAGAAGGAAAAGGTCTTATTGCAGACGCGCACAAAGCACAAACAAGTCTTTTGGCTAAAGAAGCCCAAGGAGAGGATATCGCATATAGTGTGACAATGATGCATGGTCAAGACCATTTAATGACAACTATATTATTAAAAGATGTGATGTCACATTTAATTGAATTATATAAAAGAGGGTGAAGACCTTGATGAAAAAGTTAATTGCTCAAATTGAAAAGGGTAAACCATTTTTTGAAAAGTTATCGAGAAATATTTATTTAAGAGCCATTCGTGATGGCTTTATATCAGCAATGCCTGTTATTTTATTTTCAAGTTTATTCCTATTGATTGCATTTGTACCGAATGTATTTGGCTTTAAGTGGGATAAAGAGATGGAAGGCATTTTAATGAAGCCTTATAACTACACAATGGGTCTTGTAGCATTATTAGTTGCTGGAACAACTGCCAAATCTTTAACAGATTCATATAACCGCAAGTTAGAAAGTACGAATCAAATTAACTTTATTTCTACTATGCTTGCGTCAATTTGTGGATTTTTATTCTTAGCAGCAGATCCTGCTAAAGAAGGTGGATTCTTAAACGCATTTTTAGGAACAAAAGGTTTATTAACAGCGTTTATTTCTGCATTTGTAACTGTTATTGTTTATAACTTCTTTATTAAACGTAATATTACTATCAAAATGCCTAAAGAAGTACCTCCAAACATATCTCAAGTATTTAAAGATATTTTTCCATTTTCAGCAGTCATTTTAATTCTTTATGGATTTGATTTAACTGTTAGAGCAACAATCGAAACTAATGTTGCAGCAGCGGTTCTTAAAGTATTCGAACCATTATTTACTGCAGCAAACGGATGGATTGGAATCACAATTATCTTTGGTGCATTTGCTTTGTTCTGGTTTGTTGGTATACATGGTCCATCTATTGTAGAACCAGCTATTGCAGCTATTACATATGCAAACATTGAAGCAAACTTTAAGTTAATTCAAGCGGGTGAACACGCAGACAATGTTATTACCTCTGGTACTCAAATGTTTATCGTAACTATGGGTGGTACAGGTGCAACATTAGTAGTTCCATTTATGTTTATGTGGATAGCTAAATCTAAACGAAATAGAGCTATAGGTCGTGCGTCTGTGGTACCTACATTCTTTGGTGTTAACGAACCAATTTTATTTGGTGCACCTTTAGTATTAAACCCTGTATTCTTTATTCCATTTGTTTTAACACCAATTGTTAACGTATGGATCTTTAAATTTTTCGTAGATGTATTAGGGATGAACAGTTTTTCTGTTAACTTACCGTGGACTACACCGGCACCTTTAGGTATCGCCATGGGTACACAATTTGCATTATTATCATTTGTCTTAGCATTAGTATTAATTATTGTGGATATTATTATTTATTATCCATTCTTAAAAGTTTATGATAATGAAATTTTAGAAGAAGAAGCTGGTAATAAAGAAAGTAATAGCGAATTACAAGATAAAGTAGCAGCTAACTTTGATACTAAAAAAGCAGATGCAATATTAGCTTCACATTCTAATACAGAAGCAGAGTCAACATCTGACTTAACTAATAATATTACAGAACAAACGAATGTATTAGTCCTTTGTGTTGGGGGAGGAACAAGTGGATTACTAGCTAATGCACTTAATAAAGCAGCAGAAGAATATCATGTTCCAGTTAAAGCAGCTGCTGGAGGATATGGTGCACATAACGATATTATGAAAGATTATCAATTAATCATTTTAGCCCCTCAAGTAGCATCCAATTTTGAAGATATTAAACAAGACACTGATAAATTAGGTATTAAATTAGTTAAAACTCAAGGTGTCGAGTACATTAATTTAACACGTGATGGACAAGCAGCATTAGCATTTGTACAAAAACAATTTGAAAATTAGATAGGAGCGTTTTTCATAATGACTAAACAATTACCTGAAGATTTTATTTTTGGTGGAGCGACTGCCGCATATCAAGCAGAAGGAGCAACTCAAACTGATGGTAAAGGACGTGTTGCATGGGATACTTATCTAGAAGAAAATTACTGGTATACTGCTGAACCAGCAAGTGATTTTTATCATCGATACCCAATTGATTTAGAATTAAGTGAAAAATTTGGTGTTAATGGTATCCGTATATCAATTGCATGGTCAAGAATTTTTCCTAAAGGATTTGGGAAAGTTAATCCAAAAGGAGTAGAATACTATCATAATTTATTCAAAGAATGCCATAAACGTCATGTAGAGCCATTTGTTACGTTACATCATTTTGATACGCCAGAAGTATTGCATAAAGATGGTGATTTTTTAAACCGTAAAACCATTGAATATTTTGTAGATTATGCTGAATATTGTTTCAAAGAGTTTCCAGAAGTAAAATACTGGACTACTTTTAATGAAATTGGACCTATTGGTGATGGACAATACTTAGTTGGAAAATTCCCACCAGGAATTACATACGATTTCGGAAAAGTATTTCAATCACATCATAATATGATGGTTGCACATGCTAAAGCAGTAAAGTTATTTAAAGATGGTGGTTATAAAGGAGAAATTGGTGTTGTACATGCATTGCCGACTAAATATCCATTAAATCCTAACAACCCAGAAGACGTTAGAGCAGCAGAATTAGAAGACATCATTCACAATAAATTTATTTTAGATGCAACATACTTAGGTAAATATTCAAGAGAAACTATGGAAGGTGTTCAACATATTTTAGCTGTTAATGGTGGTAAATTAGATATTAAAGAAGAAGACTATCAAATTTTAGACGCTGCTAAAGATTTAAATGACTTTTTAGGTATCAATTACTACATGAGCGATTGGATGAAAGCATATGATGGTGAATGTCTCATCACACATAATTCAACTGGAGATAAAGGTGGATCAAAGTACCAATTAAAAGGTGTTGGCCAAAGAGAATTTGATGTCGATGTACCTAGAACGGACTGGGATTGGATGATTTATCCTCAAGGTTTATATGATCAAATTATGAGAGTTGTAAAAGATTATCCGAATTATCATAAAATCTATATCACTGAAAATGGATTAGGCTATAAAGATGAATTTATTGAATCTGAAAAAACAGTTCATGACGATGCTAGAATTGACTACATTAAGCAACATTTAAATGTTATTGCTGATGCAATTAAAGATGGCGCTAATGTAAAAGGTTATTTCTTATGGTCATTAATGGATGTATTCTCATGGTCAAATGGTTATGAAAAACGATATGGATTATTCTATGTAGATTTTGATACACAAGAACGTTATCCGAAGAAAAGCGCATATTGGTATAAACAAGTAGCTGAAACAAGAGAAATAAAATAACTTATAAAACAAGGTGTATTTAAAATAATGCGCCTTGTTTTTATGTGCGGTGGTTGTAAAAATACTATATACTAATAGAATATATAAAATAGAAGAGGTAATCTAATGAAAGCAAAATGGCTATTAATTATAAGTATTTTAATCATCGCATTCATTGCAATTGCTACAGTGATGATTACACGTCAACATCATTCTACTAAAGTAAACGATCAACGTTTTATAAAAAGTCATACGGCTACTATCTTTTTACATGGATATGGTGGAAGCGAAAAGTCTGAAACGTTTATGGTAAAACAAGCAAATCAACAGGGTGTAACCCAAAATGTAATTACAACTAAGGTAGATAGCAATGGTGAAGTTAACTTCAAAGGACATATGAAGTCAAAAGCTATAAACCCTATTATCAAAATAGGATTGGAAGATAATAAAAATGGGGACACATCACAAAACGCAAAAAATATTAAAAATGTTTTATCCCAATTAAAGTCAAAATATGAAATAAAGAAATACAATTTCGTAGGTCATTCAATGGGCAACTTATCCTTTGCATATTTCATGAAAATGTATGGTACAGATAAAAAGTTACCACAATTAAATAAAGAGGTTAATATAGCAGGTACTTTTAACGGCGTATTAAATCTAAATGAAAAAGTAAATGAAATTAGTGTTGATAAAAATGGTAAGCCAAACAAAATGACTGATAATTTTAAAGAATTATTACCGCTGAAAAATATTTATAAAAATAAAGATATCAAGGTATTGAATATATATGGAGATTTAAAAGACGGCACACATTCGGATGGACGTGTCTCTAATAGTTCATCAAAGTCACTTCAATACTTAATTGGCAATAGTGTTAGTAGTTATAAAGAATCTAAATATACAGGTGAATCTGCTCAACATAGTCAATTACACGAAAATAAAAAAGTTGCCGATGAAATCGTAGAATTTTTATGGGCTAAATAAAAAAAGGTACAGTTTCTAACTGATATGAATTCGTACTTAATTATTAAAATTAATCGGTTAAGTCGAAAACAGCTAGAGATTGTACTTTTTTATATTTTTTAAGAAATCACTACCACGATTCATTCTTAATTTAAAATTTTATTTTCTTATACAATTAAGTTGGCATGATTTAGACATCTTGAATTGAGGTATTTAAATATTATCAATAATTAAAAAGGATGATTTCATGGATAATAAACAAATTATTTTTAATAAATACCCTGAAGGTATGCCACAAGATGATACATTCAAATATGAAGACATAGATATTACTGAGCCTAAAAATGGTGAAGTACAACTAAAAACATTATATATTTCAGTGGATCCATATATGCGTGGAAGAATGTCTAAAGGAGATTCTTATGTTCAACCATTTGAAATAGGACAAACTATAGAAAGTCACGTTGTAGCACAAGTAACTGCATCACAAGTAGATGGATTTAAACAAGGTGATATTGTTACCGGCGTATTACCATGGAAAAAATATAATACTGTAACTAGTGATAAAGTACGAGTTGTACCATCTACTGAGGTACCGTTAGAATTATATTTAAGTGTACTAGGTATGCCAGGACAGACTGGTTATCATGGATTATTAGATATTGGTCGTCCTCAAGAAGGTGAAACTGTTGTTGTATCAGCGGCATCTGGAGCGGTCGGTTCTGTTGTAGGTCAAATTGCTAAAATTAAAGGATGTCGTGTTGTTGGTATTGCTGGTGGACCAGAAAAAGTATCTTACCTAACAGACACATTAGGGTTTGATGCAGGTGTTGATTATAAAGACAATCAATTTTCAAGTAATCTAGAACAAGCATTACCTGATGGCGTTGATGTATATTATGAAAATGTTGGTGGCCAAATTAGTGATGAAGTATTCAAACATTTAAATCGTCATGCGCGTATACCTGTATGCGGTTCTATTTCTGCATATAATCACCCTGAAGAAGACATTGGACCAAGAATTCAAGGAACATTAGTGAAAAAACAAGCTATGATGAGAGGATTCTTAGTAGCCGAATTTGCCGATGATTTCAAAAACGCAAGTGAACAATTAGCTGAGTGGGTACAACAAGGTAAAATTAAAACACAAACATCAGTTGAAGAAGGTTTTGATAAAGTTCCTAATGCTTTCAGAAACTTATTTACTGGAGATAACTTCGGTAAGCAAGTAATTAAAGTAGCAGATGTTGAATAAATTCTTTAAAATTAAAAGAAAACAAAGCTCATATTTATTTATAAATATTGATAGATGTGGCTTAATATGAAAGCAATAGGATTTGAAAACCCATTTACTTTAGATCAAGGTAATCAGTTTAAAACTTTTCAGTTGAATACACCCTCACCTTCAGGACATGATATTTTAGTGAAAGTACAAAGTATAAGTGTCAACCCAGTTGATACGAAACAAAGACTGTTGCCTGTCGAACAATCACCAAGAATACTAGGCTTTGATGCAGTTGGCACTGTTGAAGCTGTTGGAAATGAGGTCACAATGTTCAAAGTAGGAGACACTGTGATGTATTCTGGTTCACCGAATCAACATGGTTCTAATGCTGAATATCAATTGATACAAGAAAACTTAGTTGCACACGCACCTAATAATATTTCAGCTGAACAATCAGCGAGTTTGCCTTTAACAGGGCTCACTGCATCAGAAACATTATTCGACTACTTTAATATCTCATATAATCCAGACGATAATAAAGGTAAGTCTTTATTGATTATTAATGCTGCAGGTGGAGTTGGAAGTATCACTATACAAATAGCTAAATATTATGGATTACATGTGATAACAACTGCATCTAGAGAAGAAACCCAAAAATGGTGTTATGATTTGGGCGCTGATATTGTTTTAAATCATAAAGAAGATTTAAAACAACAACTCATAGAACATGATATTAATGAAGTAGATTATATCTTCTGTACATTTAATACTGATATGTATTATGAAAAAATGATTGATATGATTAAACCACGAGGTCATATTGCAACTATAGTAGCCTTTAATGATAAACAAGATTTAAACTTACTTAAGCCTAAAAGCATTACGTTCTCACATGAATTTATGTTTGCTAGACCTATTCATCAAACAAACGACATGATTAAACATCATGAATATTTAAAAGATATAGCTATTAAAGTAGAACAGGGACATTATCAACCAACTACGACACAAGTATTAAATGGTCTAACTGAAGATAATTTATATAAAGCGCATCAAATATTAGAGAGTCAATCAATGATAGGTAAGTTAGTCATTAATATTTAAATTGAATAAAAATAAGTTGACTAAAGGAAAGTCGATTGAATATCACGAGTATTCAATCGACTTCTTTAGTTAATATATGGTTTAAAGATTATATTATGAAATAACAGTAAAACGTATTTGTTCTATTAGTAATTAATAATACTAAAGATAAAAAATATTTTAAGATTTTTTGAAATAAACGTTTTCAATAACAATTAATTGGGAATAAAGCATATAAGTAGTACTTAATTAAATATTAAAACTGATAAATTAGTTTTAAATTATTGGTTTTACTTTATTTATGATAGGGTACTCATTTTGTGTGATACTAAAAAGTAAAATATTAATTGAGGAGGTGTCATACGAGGTGAAAAGACTTAAAAACTTTATCCTTGGCTTACTTATCGTAGTCATTGTTGGTTTCTTATTGTTTATGTATGTTAAAGACAGTCGTATTTCTCAATACCAAGACTACTTCTTACAATTCAATTGGTTCCAACCACTATTGATTGGGCTAGCAGGATTATTAATATTAATCGGTTTAATATTAGTATTAAGCATATTCAAACCTACGTATCGAAAACCTGGATTGTATAAAGAATTTGATGATGGACATGTATATGTATCAAGAAAAGCTGTTGAAAAAACTGTTTACGATACTATTGCAAAATACGATCAAGTTAGACAACCTAATGTTGTCTCAAAAATGTACAATAAGAAAAAGAAATCATTTATTGATATAAAAGCAGATTTCTTTGTACCAAACAATGTACAAGCTACATCTTTAACAGAAAGTATTCGTTCAGATATTAAACAGAATGTTGAACACTTTACTGAAATGCCAGTAAGAAAATTAGAAGTAAACGTCAAAGATCAGAAAACTTCTGGTCCAAGAGTGTTGTAAGGGAGGGATATCATGGCTAACAATAATAACCAAAATGGACAAGACTCTACGCAACAACTTATTAACATATTGAAAACTTTTAAATGGAGAATCATTGGATTTTTAGCATTTTTACTTATAGCTATATTATTCCTAACTTTAGGTTTTTGGAAAACAATCTTAATAATTGTTTTATGTTTAATAGGAATTGGTATTGGGTATATTAAAGACCGTACACAAGACTTTTTGAATTTTCTAAATAGATGGAGTTAACGTAACTCTAGACATTTAAGATATTCATATTAACTTTTTATAAAACTAACAATTAAACATTTTATTGATAAAGGAGAATGCAAAATGGCAGTAGATAACAATAAAGCAAAACAAGCATACGATAACCAAACAGGTGTTAACGAAAAAGAAAAACAAGAACAACAAAAACAACAACAAGAAAATCAACAACCACAATTTGAAAATAAATTAACTTTCTCTGATGAAGTTGTTGAAAAAATCGCTGGTATCGCAGCTCGTGAAGTTAAAGGTATCTTAGACATGAAAGGCGGATTCACTGATAGCTTTACTAACGCTTTCTCAAGTGGTAATAACGTTACAACAGGTGTTTCAGTTGAAGTTGGCGAAAAACAAGCTGCAATCGACTTAAAAGTAATCTTAGAATATGGTGAATCAGCACCTAAAATCTTCCGTAAAGTAACAGACTTAGTTAAAGAACAAGTTAAATATATTACTGGTTTAGAAGTTGTAGAAGTTAACATGCAAGTTGACGATGTAATGACTAAAAAAGAATGGCAACAAAAACATGAAAAAGATAACAACCAAAACAACAACAATAACGACAGACAAGGTTTACAATAATCTGTCATTCAAGTTAGTTGGTTGAACAATCATTAAATAAAAGAATCCGAGAGACCTTCATATGAGTGTCTCTCGGATTCTTTTATTTGTTATATAATTTATTAATGACAACCTGACAACTGTTATAAATTCTATACATTAAACATGTAATGGATTGTTCACTTTAATATAAGTATATTCATGTGCTTCATCTTCTAAGCGCATCGTTGTAACACATTTATAATCAATCGTTTTGGCAAACATAACGTCTTTGATTTCTGAAATTCTTTCTTCTGAAATATGAGTAATATCGTTTAAAATTTGCTCTATGATAGTTGCAATATCTTTCCAAATATTTGCTTCTAAATCATTAACATTTGATGATTGTGCAACAGTTAATACTAACTCACCTAAATGATTTTGTACTGTTGAATAGAATGCTTTATTAAATACAGTTGTTTTAGAGTTAGTTAAAATGCGAGATTTTTCATGAAAATCATCTGTTGAATATCCCATATCATTTAAATATGCTTTATCAATGCGTAATCCTTCAAAATCTCTTACATATAAGTGATTTAAAGAACCATCTTCATTAAAATGAACAATTGAATTTTGTAAATGTGCTTCAAGCGCAATTCCATATTTGGTTAATAGCGGCATTACAATACCTAAAAGCGCTTTACTATATTCTTTCATCCATGCTCGAGCAGCACTTTCATATGACGTATGTTGATAATGAGTTTGATATAACTTTATCAGAGATACGATTGGTGCTTCTGTATTGTATGGATAATAAGATACTAAACTAGATGGAATCATAGATATTATTCCATTTTTAAGTTGATTATTAATATTTGTTCTGAATAATGTACCTAGTTGTTCGCTACGTTCTGTTTGTAACGGGTCTTGATCATGAGAATTATAAAAGTGAATGCCAGCAATTTCATCAACAATTGATGAATCATACGGTTTGAATGTTGCATCACTATTTAAAATTTGATTTAAAATTTTTGTCATAAGAGGTCCGTTATGTGTTGTTTGTTCAGACAATGTACGAATCTCTCCTGTGATATGAACATTGGTTGATAGTTTGATATGTGGGTCACTATTAGGCGCTTTAGGCATTAATGTTCTAAATGATAAACCGGCATAATAAGGTAAAGTATATTGTGATTTGATAATCATTTGTTGAGCAATTTCATCGTGATAATCTCGGTCTAGAACTTCATCATATTGCCAAGGGTGGACAATCATAACTTGATAATCATCTATATTAAGCTGATGATGTTGTTGCATTTCCTCTTGAAGTTTTTGATACATACTTGGGAACAATTGCTTAATAGTGTCGTTATATGACATTGATAATGATTGAACATTACAAAAACGATGATGTATCAGTATTACTTTAAGCGAGATAGGTTGTGAGAATTCTGATGAATACATAAATGTTTCATTTGAATTCATACCTTTTCTCAATTTAGCACCGGGATGTAGTGGGTGACCTTCTATAACAGCTTGTTCAGATCGTAAATAGCTGTCCTCATCACTTTTTATAATGTCGAATAAAGTTCTTGACTCGTCTTGCATTGAATACGACTGGTAGCTCATTGCGAATATCATATTAGCCGCACTATTATTTAAATCATCTTTAAATTGATTACTTGCCTCATTATTTAATTCTGGTGCTTCAATTAATATCCAATCTAGAATATCATTTGGATGTTCTACGCGATGAAATGTCTGATCTGATTCTGTATTAGATTTATAAAAAAATGGACCTTTCACATCTACACGATTGAAAGCATGCTGACCACTAATAGGGGCATATAGTAATTTTTGTGCAGACTTAAATTCTATTTCTAAAACATTAGTAGTTTCGCAAGGTAAGGATTCAATTTTATCAGAATTAAGTATTCTACTATGATCATTACCATGAACAAGATTTTCTCTATGTATAGATGTAACTAATCGCTGTGTAACCTTATCGCGACCATTAGCAATTTGATTAATAAAATGGTTTGCCCATTCTGGATGTGATTGACTTAAGAAATCATATGCATCTTGCTCATCCTTAGTCATATATAAATTATTTTTATTTGTGTTTTTAATTGAATTCATATTTCACCTCTAAAAAAATATTTTACAAAAATTAATAAGATTTGTATAATCCATATTAATGATAATGATTATTATTATCAATTAAAAAGACAGGTGAAATTTATGGCAAAATTTTTCTTTTCCAGTTCATTTCTTCTGTTTTTGGGGAATTGGATTGGGCAAATCGGTCTCAACTGGTTTGTGCTTACTACATATCATAACGCAGTTTATTTAGGTTTAGTTAATTTTTGCCGACTCGTACCGATTTTAATATTAAGTGTATGGGCTGGTTCTATTGCTGATAAATATGATAAAGGAAATTTATTACGTATTACAATATCTTCATCATTTTTAGTTACAGCAATATTATGTGTATTAACTTATACCATTGATAATATTCCTGTGTATTTTATCTTAATATATGCTACGTTACGTGGAATGTTAAGTGCTGTTGAAACACCGGTTAGACAAGCCGTTTTACCAGAGTTATCTAATAAAATTACAACAACACAAGCTGTCTCATTCCACTCATTTATTATCAATATTTGCCGTTCAATTGGTCCTGCAATTGCTGGTGTTATATTAGCAGCTTATCATGCACCAACAACGTTTTTAGCCCAAGCACTTTGCTATCTCTTAGCAGTTGGTCTATGTATACCGATTCATATTAAAGCAACAGAATTAGGTAAAAATAATAAAGAGATGTCACTTAAAGTAGTGATGAATTATTTCAAACACAATTTAGAAGCAAGTAAAATCTTTATCACATCTCTATTAATTATGGCAACTGGTTTTTGTTATACGACAATTTTACCTGTTCTTACAAATCATGTATTTCCAGGTCAATCTGAAATATTTGGTATAGCTATGACTTGTTGTGCGATAGGCGGTATTGTGGCCACTATTATTTTACCTAAAATACTTGATCATATTAATGCAGTAAAAATGTATTATTTGAGTTCTTTTCTATTTGGCTTAGCATTATTAGGAATTATTATTCACAATTTAGTTGTGATGTTTATTTGTATTTCGTTAATTGGATTGTTTAGTCAATGGGCAAGAACAACCAATAGAGTTTATTTCCAAAATAGTGTTAAGGATAGCGAAAGGGGTAAGGTATTAAGTATTGTTATGATGGATCGCGGCATGATACCTTTAGGAAGTTTAATTATGAGCTTCTTTGCGGATCAATTCGGTGTATTAAATACATTTTTAATTATGGGCATTAGTACTGTAGCTATTTCAGTCATCTTTTACTTAATGCAACGAATTACTAAAATTGGAGGAATTTCATAATGGAGCGCAATGAATGGTTACTTGCGGATGAAAATATTCAGCATCGGATATTGAATGCAATCATCAAAGAACAGATATGTCCAGAAGATGCCAAAATAAATAAATCATTTGAAAACATTGAGTTACAATATCATGGCCGTGTATTAACTGGTCGTATTTTAAGAAAAAGTATGTTGGAAAGATATGTATTTGATGGACAGTTTACATATCAATGTGCTGAACAAAAAATCCAAATTAGTAACCTAGAACAGCTACTAAAAATATTAAATGACCAATTTGATATCAAAATATCTGATCGTTTATACCGAGAATTAATTCATAGTAGAGACAGTTTTGTCGAAACATATAAACAATTCAATAATAGAAAATCACTTATACATCAGAGTATGAAATTTTCTATGTTACCAGATACTATAAACTTCTTTACTTGGTTACAACATTTAAATGCTAATGATACTACTGATGATTTAAGTTATTCAGAAAGTTTAGTTATTGAAGGACATCCAACTCACCCTCTAACTAAAACGAAATTACCGCTGACTAAGGATGAGATTCGTAGATATTCACCGGAATTTGAAAAAATTATACCATTACATATTATGCTAGTTTCTTCTTCGGAAATGGTTACGACATCCATGGAAGGGGATGACCAATTTATAATAAATAATGTCATCCCAGAATTAAAAGATAAAATACAACATTTTTTAAATCCTTTTGATTTGAATGTGGATGACTATAGAGCAATATTTGTCCACCCTTGGCAGTATGACCATGTGATTGGAGATAAATTTAAAACGTGGATAAGTGAAAAAATATTAATCCCAACTCCATTTACAGTAGATTCAAAAGCAACATTATCATTTAGAACTATGGAATTATTAAAACGACCTTTCCATGTTAAACTTCCAGTAAATGTTCAAGCTACTAGTGCTGTACGAACTGTATCTACTGTAACAACTGTAGATGGTCCGAAATTAAGTTTTGCATTACAAGATATGCTAAATATTTATCCTGAGTTAAAAGTAGCTGCAGAACCATTTGGAGAATATATTAATACAGATCCTGATTTAGCTCGACAACTCGCTTGTATTATTCGAGAAAAACCAGAATTAAATCAAGTAGGTTCAACTATTGTCAGTGCGAGTTTAGTTAATCGTAATCCAGTTGATCTTGAGGTGGTTGTAGATAGTTATATCAAATGGCTGGATAATGAACTTACTAAAGATAATATTGAACGTTTTATGCGTGAATATACACGTACTTTAGTGAAACCACTCATTGCGTATATTCAAGATTACGGTATTGCATTAGAAGCTCATATGCAAAATACAATAGTTAATCTTGGGCCTAACTATCAAATTACATTTTTAGTAAGAGATCTAGGTGGATCACGTATAGATATCAAAACGCTTCAGCAAAAATTACCCCACATTGAAATAACAAATGAAAGTTTAATAGCTGAAAATATTGAAGCGGTTATAGCTAAATTCCAACATGCAGTGATTCAAAATCAATTGGCTGAATTAATCCATCATTTTAATCAATATGATTTTGTTAATGAGAATAACTTATTTAAGATTGTGCAACAAGAAGTAGAATCAGCTATTGATAGTAATAAAAATCATGCGCATGCATTATATCAAGTACTATTTGGTTCAACGATTTCAGTTAAAGCATTATTAAGTATGAGAATGGAAAATAAAGTTAAAAAGTATTTAAATACAGAATTGGACAATCCAATAAAAAAAGAGGTGTAGTACATGGCAAATTTAAAAATAAATTTATCAAAAATACAATATAATGCCAAAGTACTTCAAACAATTTTAGATTCTAAGCAAATACATTTTACACCAGTGATTAAATCTATAGCTGGAGATAGACAAATTGTACAAAAATTAATTGATTTAGGAATCACACATTTCGCAGATTCCAGATTAGAAAATATCAGTCAATTAAATGATTTTAATTGTTCTTATACTATATTACGATCCACAAAACAATCTAAGTTAGCTGACATGATTCAATGTACAAAAATAAGTATACAAACTGAATTAAACACTATTTTTGAAATCAATCGTATTGCTAAAAAACTAAATATAAAACATCAAGTGATTTTAATGGTTGATTGGAAAGATGGTAGAGAAGGCATACTAACTTATGATGTCATAAAATATATTGAACAAATTTTACAACTATCTTATATTCAATTGGTAGGAGTATCATTTAACTTCATGTGTTTCAAATCAAAATTACCAATTGAAGATGATGTATTTATGATAAATAAATTTGTTAGTGCTATAGAACGAGAATTAGGTTACCGTATGACCATCGTTTCAGGTGGCAACTCAAGTATGTTACCGTTAACAATGTATAATGATTTAGGTAAAATAAATGAATTACGAATAGGAGAAACACTATTTAGAGGTGTCGATACTACTACAGATAAACCAGTAGCACATTTATATCAAAATACCATTGTACTTGAAGCGGAAGTTATAGAAATTAAACCACGTTTAAATCACATAACAAATCAATCATATTTACAAGCTATTGTTGATATTGGATATATAGATACAGATACGACTCACATTACTCCGATTGCAAATGATATTCATATATTGGGTGCGTCTAGTGACCATTTAATGATTGATTTAAATAATCAGGATCATTATCAAGTAGGTGATATGATTCAATTCGAATTAAGTTATGAAGCATTATCACGCTCAATGTATAATAAAAATCTTGAAAAAGTTTATATACTAGATTCAAAAGTAGAAACCCTCATAGAAAGTTTTAATCAGTCTTTATGTTCAATGCATAAATCATAATTAAATATAAATTTTAATAATTAAGAGTACCGACACATGCAAACTTGGTTAAATTTGCACACAGTGTTGATTACTCTTTTTTTATTCTCTTAAAAAATCCAATTCCATCTAATTATTAATACGAAAAGTAATATATATTTAAAATGTATTCAGAGGACTCAAATTAATTTCAAAAATTATAAAAAGTATGTTGACAATGATAATCGTTATCAATAAACTGTTATATGAAAGCATATACATACAATAAGGAGTGGAATCATGAAGGGAATAAAGATTTTTAGCATAATTGGCATATTATTTGCTTTAATTTTAGTTACTGCCTGTGGAAATAACGACAGTTCAAATAGCTCTAGTAGTAAAGAACCTAAAGATGGTGTGAAAATTAAACACGCTGAGGGCACTACTAAAGTACCTAAGCATCCTAAACGAGTAGTTGTACTTGAATACTCATTTGTTGATGCATTAGCAGCATTGAATGTAAAACCAGTGGGTATTGCTGATGATAATAAAAAAGAACGTATTATCAAACCACTTAGAGATAAAATTGGAAATTATACTTCAGTAGGTACACGTAAACAACCTAACTTAGAAAAAATTAGTAAATTAAAACCAGATTTAATCATTGCAGATAGCAACAGACATAAAGGTATCTACAAAGATTTAAGTAAAATTGCGCCGACAATAGAATTGAAAAGCTTTGATGGTGACTACGATGATAATATAGATGCTTTCAAAACAATCGCTAAAGCACTAGGTAAAGAAAAGCAAGGTGACAAACGTTTAGAAGAACATGACAAGAAAATTGCTAAGTACAAAAAAGAAATTAAATTCAACAAAGATGAAAAAGTATTACCAGCTGTAGCAGCAAAATCAAGTTTCTTAGGACATCCAAGTGAATCATATGTAGGTCAGTTCTTAAAAGAATTAGGATTCAAAGAAGCCTTAACTCCTAAAGTAACTAAAGGTTTAAGTAAATACTTAAAAGGACCTTATCTTGAAATGAGTTCTGAAACATTATTAGATGTTAATCCTGGACGTATGTTTGTTATGACTGATAAAGCAAGTCCAGATGAACCAACATTCAAAAAAATGCAAAAAGATCCAGTTTGGAAAAAATTAGATGCAGTTAAACATGATCGAGTAAGTGTTGTAGACAGAGACCTATGGGCAAGAGCGCGTGGTTTAATTTCTTCTGAAGAAATGGCCAAAGAATTAGTAGAAATTTCTAAAAAGGATCAAAATAAAGAAGATAAGTAAGGTGGAAAATTATGACTATGAAGCATCAAAGTAGTCAATCCGCTATATTACAAAATAAAAGAAAACGCACTACACTCACATATATTGTGAGTGTGTGCTTTCTTTTTATTTGTATTTATTTAAATTTAGCGATTGGTTCTTCTCATATAGTATTTAAAGATATTGTTCATTATATTACAGGACATACGGATACGGAACAGACATTTTTAATACATAATTCAAGAATGCCTCGTATGTTAGCAGGATTATTAATAGGTGGCGCTTTAGGTCTAGCAGGACTATTAATGCAATCTATAACTCGAAATCCCTTAGCATCACCACAAATATTTGGTGTTAATGGTGGGGCATCTTTTGTCATTGTACTAATCACTGTTCTTGTGCCAGCTCTTGAAAATTATTCAATGATATTAGCAATGATTGGTGCATTTCTAGGTGGTTTAACCGTGTATACTTTGTCAGGTTCAACTAGATCTATGACACCAGTCAAACTTGCACTAGCTGGTATGGCAGTCCATTTATTTTTTAGTAGTATGACACAAGGTGTTATCTTATTAAATGAAGATTCAAACTCATCTGTTATGTTTTGGTTAGTAGGTTCATTGTCTGGCGTGAAATGGCCAGAAATTATTGTCATTTCACCATGGTTAATTGTAGCAATGATTATCACTATGCTTATGGGACGTCAATTAACAATCATGGAATTAGGTGATGATATTGCTAAAGGACTAGGTCAGAAAATTCAAGTCGTTAGATTAATATTAGGTTTATTAGTTGTTATATTAGCAGGTTTATCAGTATCAATTGCTGGTCCAATAGGTTTTGTAGGGTTAATTGTGCCACACATAGTAAAACGTTATATCAATAATAACTATATTTTAATGATTCCGCTCACTATAATCATTGGTGCAGATTTATTATTATTCTCAGATGTGTTATCAAGACTAGTCACTTATCCATTTGAGTCACCTGTAGGTATAGTAACTTCTTTCGTTGGTGCATTTTACTTCTTATTAATTACTGTTAGAGGGGTGAAACGCATATGACAAAAAAGAAGCATATGATTAGATATAGCATTGTATTTATACTATTAATACTAAGTACTTTATTTAGTTTGTGTGTGGGTTCAGTAATCGTTAATCCTATTGAAGCAATACAAGGTATATTTACACAAGATAATTTTATTTTGAATGAGTATAGAATTCCAAGAACTTTATTGGGATTGATTATCGGATGTAGTTTAGCGATATCTGGTGCAGTAATTCAAGGCGTTGTTAGAAACCCTCTTGCTTCTCCTGATGTAATAGGTATATCTAAAGGTGCAAGTTTAGCAGCAGTTATTATCATTATGCTATTTCCATCAGCACCCTTAGCAGTATTGCCAATCGGATCGTTCTTTGGTGCATTAATTATTAGTTTGATTTTATCATTCTTGATTTCTAAATTTGATGTCAAAGGTTCTAACTTAGCTTTAATTGGTTTAGCTATTGGTGCTATCTGTACAGCTATCGTACAATTTTTATTAATTAGAAATCCTATGGATGCAAATAATGCATTAGTATGGTTAACAGGAAGTTTATATGGACATAATATTTCGAACTTTTTATCTATTGTTCCTTGGTTTGTAATTACACTTCCGATTATTCTAATTCTTAGTCATCAATTAGATATTTTAGGTTTAGGAGATAATGTTGCTTTAGCTTTAGGTGCAAGAGTTAAACTGTTAAAAATGGTGTTACTTATTTTATCTGTAATGCTAGCAGGAGCTTCTATTGCAGTTGTGGGTGGTATTAGCTTCTTAGGTTTAATTTCACCACATATTGCTAGACAACTAGTCGGACATAAAAATATGCATGTTGTTATTATGTCAGGTTTTATTGGAGCAATATTATTAACATTTGGCGATGGTTTAGCAAGAGGTATACATCCACCGTTAGATATTCCTGTGGGTGTCATTATCGCAATCATCGGTGCGCCATATTTCTTATTCCTATTAAGAAAAATGTAATAATGAACGAACAGTACAGCATAAATTAATAAGATGCACCAAGCAGCATCGTATGATGTTGCTTGGTGCATTTTCAATTTGAAGTTAATCATACGTTGATTGTTAATGGATAAATAATAATAATTAGCGGAATGTCATTGCACTTTGAACATAAATCGAGTATAGTTATAAATACTTAATTATTCATAAAAGTGTATATATATTAATAAAACATTCAATGATTTTATTGAAATGGATGAATACATAAAATTGCAATTATAAATAGAGAGAAATGGATGACATAAAATGAATGGACACACTAAGCAAGAGATTATTAAAGGTAGAATAAAATTTATTACAATGTCGCTTATCGGAATTATACTATTTTTAATTCCTATACCAGTTGAACAAGATGGCAAAAAGCAAACAACATTACCTGTCGCATTTTTAGCCAATTGGTTAAAAGATGTTGTCGGTGATGCTATGCCTATTATTATCGTCACAATTATTACATTATCAGCAATATTAACACTACTTTGTTCTACAGTTTTAAAAAGTAAATTGAATCCAACAGGTTTAATGTATAATGCATTCAATGTTAATATCAGCTGGATGATTTTAAGATTGTTAGCAGTGATATTTGCCTGGGTTACTTTCTTGAAAATAGGTCCTAAGATGATATATTCAGAAGACACTGGAGGTCTTGTATTTTCAAGTCTATTACCTACATTAGTTGCTGTGTTTTTATTTGCAGCATTATTTTTACCATTGTTAATGGAGTATGGATTACTAGAACTATTGGGACCATTATTTAGACCCATTATGCGTCCATTGTTCACATTACCGGGAAGATCAACAGTAGATAATTTAGCTTCATTTATAGGTGATGGTACAGTAGGAGTATTAATTACAAGCCGTCAATATGAAGAAGGGTTTTACTCTAGAAGAGAAGCAACTGTGATATCCACGACATTTAGTGTTGTTTCAATTACATTTGCGATAATTATAGCTGATACAGTTAAAATGCAAGATAAATTTTTCTTATTCTATTTAAGCGTGATTATATCATGTTTAATTGCGGCAATGATTATGCCTAGAATTTGGCCATTAAATAAAATTCCTGATGAATATGCAGAAGAAGTTTCAAGTGATGCTAGAACTGAACAGTTGCCAGAAGGTAAAACAGCAATTGGTCATGGCTTCGATATGGCAACTGAAGTTGGAATCAAAGCACCAGGTTTAAAAGACTTTTTTAAATCAGGATTTAAAACGGTTATAGATATGTGGTTTGTTATTTTACCTGTAGTTATGAGTATAGGAACAATAGCAACAATAATAGCTAATTACACACCTCTATTTGAATATATTGGAAAACCTTTTGTTCCATTTTTACAATTACTTCAAATTCCCGAGGCGACACATGCATCTCAAACCATATTAATTGGTTTTGCTGACATGTTTTTACCATCAATTTTAATTGAAAGTGCACACAGCGAAATAACTCGTTTTGTTATCGGTGCGTTGAGTATTACACAATTGATTTATTTATCTGAAGTAGGTGGGGTTATTCTAGGTTCTAAAATACCGGTCAATATAGGGAAATTATTTATTATCTTCTTAATCAGAACGGTTATCACTTTACCTATCATAGCTTTAATTGCACATCTATTTCTATAATTAAAAAAGCCAAGTAGTCATTTAATATAACTGTATAAGTGGTAGTAACAAAACTTAACATATACATTTTAAAATGCATCTACTTGGCTTTTATTATAAATTAAAGTTTAAGGATTAAGAACAGAAAGAACATTCGCTTTTACAATTTCACTTTTTATAACTGGGGAAGCTTCTTTATTATCTGATTGTTTAGGACGTTGATGTGCTTCTTTAAATGCATCGCTATTTAACCAATTTTTGAAATCTTCTTCAGTATCCCACCATGTGTTAACATACATATCTTCAGTGTCATCATCTTTCTCTACTTGCCAAACTTCAATCTTGTTAAATCCTTTTAACGATTCGATTTTCCCACCTTTTGTAAATCTTGGTGCCATTTTTTCAGCAAATCCCTGTTTGACAGTAATACGATTAGTTACTACGAACATTTATATCACTCCTCTATTAATATTAAATACTATTATTATTACTTAAGTTTATATAAATTATAATACTTGTTACAGCATTAATAAAAACAAAAGGGGACAATAACTTAAAACATTATGAAATGCTAAGTTATTGCCCCGATATATACAGAAGTAAACCTATTTTTAGAGTTTACTTAGTTAGCTCATTATAAACTTTTTGATCATTTTGAGTATAAATAATGTATTCATGGTCAGCTGTATCAATTACAACTCGATTTGTTTTGCCAAAAGTAGAACCTATTCTAGAGATTTCTCTACCTTCAGCGTTTGGAACAGCATGGATGTCTTGGTCTTGATAAATATTTTTAATTTCGTTTGTAGGTATTTTAATATCTGCAACTCTCCATTGAATTCTTACTTCGTTATTATCTTTTTTTACTGTCATTGCCATGATTCAATACACATCCTTTAATTATTTTTGTACATATATCATATATTATTTTGGAAACGTTTTCAACACATAATGTGATACTTTTTATAAATTAAGTCATACTAATTGGAATGATGTTGATTTGGTAAATAGTAACCGAAAATACGTTCGTATAAAGTAGTTAAATATGGTAAAATATTGCTATTAAAGGAGAGGTAATTATGACTGGAAAGACACATGCATCGTGTGGTTTATTAGTAGGCGCATTAACAACTCAGTATTTTCATACAGACTTATTTTCATCAGTAACAGTGGTTGTCTTATCAGTGATTTCTAGTTTGTTACCAGATATTTGTCATACACAAAGTAAAATTGGACAGAAATTTAAATTACTTAGTTTTTTCATTCGACTTATTTTTGGACATCGAACATTCACCCATTCCTTATTATTTATTGGTATTATAGGTTTTTTATTATATCTCATCGATACGCCAGTATATTATGGAGTAGCTATTATCATAGGCTTGTTTTCACATGTTATACTAGATATGATTACACCTAAAGGAGTAAAATTTTTATATCCTTTACCTATCACAATTAAAATGCCGATTAACTTTAAAACAGGTGGGCTTGTAGATTTATCTCTTGCTACTGCATTAACAGTTGGTGCTGTTTATGTGTTTTTTCAAATTGGAGTAAATGATATCATACATTATTGGAGATACTTTTTTGCGAATGATTAAAAATTGTATAGTGTATTTATGATAAGGTTATCGAGCGAAAATTTATATTTTACATAAGGAGACTAATTGATGTTAGACAAAAACAAATTAGAGAAATTTAATCAACAGCATATATATGAATATGAAAAATTAATGAGCACTAATGAAAAACAAGCACTTGAAGAGAAAATTGAAACACTAGATTTAGAAGACATTCAAAAAATGTATAACAACTTATATGTTAATAGACAAACAATTGATGATACTTCGGATGTTTCAGAAGTTAAGTATTCAGTAAAGTCTAATATGGATAATGAAACGATAAATACATATAAAGAACAAGGCATTGAAGCAATTAGAAATGGGCAGTTTGCTGTTGTGTTGATGGCTGGAGGTCAAGGAACTCGATTAGGTTATTCTGGACCAAAAGGTTCATTTGAAATAGAAGGTGTTAGTTTATTTGAACTACAGGCACGTCAATTAATTGATTTAAAAGAACAAAGTGGTCATACGATAGATTGGTACATCATGACAAGTGATATTAATCATGAAGCAACTAAAGATTACTTTGCTCAACATAACTATTTTAAATATGACCCTGAAAAGATTCATTTCTTTAAACAAGATAATATTGTAGCTTTAAGTGAAGCGGGTCAACTTGTATTAAATGAAACTGGACATATCATGGAAATACCAAATGGTAATGGCGGTATATTTAAATCGCTTAAAAAAGCGGGTTATCTTGACAAGATGAAACAAGATAATGTGAAATATGTATTCTTAAATAATATTGATAATGTATTAGTAAAAGTATTAGATCCTATGTTTGCAGGATTCACTGTTGCTAACAATAAAGATATTACATCTAAAACGATTCAACCTAAACATGGCGAAAGTGTAGGAAGACTTGTGAACAAAGATAGTAAAGATACTGTACTTGAATACTCTGAACTAGACCCAAATATAGCTAATCAATTTGAAAATGCTAATATCGGAATACATGCTTTTAAATTAGGATTTATTATGAGTGCAGTAGATAGAGAATTACCGTATCATATAGCTATAAAAAATCTGAAACAACTAGATGAAGATTTTGGTGTAATAGAACAACCAACTTTAAAATTTGAACTATTTTATTTTGATATATTCCGTTATGGTACAAGTTTTATCACACTACAAGTTCCTAGAGAAGAAGAATTTTCACCTTTAAAAAACAAAGAAGGTAAAGATAGCGTAGAAACAGCTACTGCTGATTTAAAAAGAATGAACATGATCTAAATTAAGGTGGATAAGCAAATGGCAAATTCAGAAACACATCAAAATAACACTAATAAAAGTTCATTTAGAGACATCATGCCACTGTCATTCGGTGAAGAAATAGGTAATTCTATATCTCACGGTGTTGCCTCACTGATTACAATGATGATATTACCTTATGCTGCTGTTCATAGTTATAATAAGGGTGGCGCGCTTTTATCAACAAGTATATCTATATTTGTAATTAGTATATTTTTAATGTTTATATCTTCAACTATATATCATGCTATGGCTAATCACACATTGCAAAAATATGTGTTGAGAATTATTGATCATAGTATGATTTATATAGCAATTTCAGGAACTTATACACCTATATTATTAAATGTGATTGGTGGTTGGCTCGGTTGGTTAGTGTTTTTACTATTATGGGGTACTACAGTATGGGGGATTTTATATAAATCACTGGCTACTCATGTTAATCACAAACTGAGTTTAATTGTATATTTAGTAATGGGATGGGTAGGTGTAATCTTTGCACCTATCATCATATTAAGAACATCATGGTTATTTATTTTATTTATTGTTTTAGGTGGCCTTTCATATACTATTGGAGCTTGGTTTTATGCCCAGAAAAACCGTCCATACTTCCATATGATTTGGCACATATTTATAGTGGTAGCTTCTTTTTTCCATTTGATTGGCATTCTATTTTTTATGAAATAAAAGTATGACAAAAATGACGGGGATTGGCCTCGTCATTTTTATTTTCAAAAATTCATACTAATATACGATTGTTTTATCAGCATAAAGTCTATATTATTGTTTGAGTTGAAAGAAAACGAAAGGGAGTAAAATAATGAAATTAAGATCTATTGTTACAGTCATTGCATTAATTATGATTATGTTCATGGCTGCAATTGAAACCTCTATTATATCTCTAGGACTTCCTAGTATTAATCGTGATTTAAATGCAGGTAAACATATTTCGTTAGTAGTTACTGTTTACTTTATTGCGTTAGTCATTGCTAACCCAATAGTTGGTGAATTTATATCACGTTTTAAAATCATGTTTGTTGCGATATGCGGTGTGATTTTATTTGGTATTGGGAGTTTGATGTCTGGTTTAAGCGATACGTTTACATTATTAATTATTTCAAGAATTATACAAGGCTTTGGTGCTGGAGTGATTATGTCTCTATCACAAATTGTACCTAAATTAGCTTTTGAAATTCCTTTAAGATATAAAGTAATGGGTATTGTTGGTAGTGTTTGGGGAATTTCTAGTATAGTAGGGCCACTCGTTGGTGGAGGTATATTAGAAGTTGCAACATGGCACTGGTTATTTTTTATTAACTTACCTATAGCTATTATTGCTATTGTTTTAATTATTTTTACCTTTAACTTTAAAGAGGAAGAGGTTAATAAAAATATTAATTTTGATGCTAAAGGTTTAACATTATTTTATATTTTTATTGGTTTATTAATGTACGGTTTATTAAATCAAACGATGTTCATTTTAAATATAGTCAGTTTGATTTTAGCAGTGTGTGTAGCTGTTTTATTATATAAAGTTGAAAAGAAAAGTGATCACCCATTTTTACCAGTAGTCGAGTTTAATAAATCAATATCTTTAGTCTTTATTACAGATTTATTAACTGCGTTATGTCTTATGGGATTCAATATTTATATACCAGTTTATTTACAAGAAAAAGTAGGTATCAGCCCATTACAAAGTGGTCTAGTTATATTCCCACTTTCAGTAGCTTGGACAATATTTAATTTTTATTTGGGTAAAGTCGAAGAAAGCTTAACAAGAAAGACTTTATACTTATCGGCTTTTACTTTAATTATTGTATCAAGTATTATCATATTATTCGGTTTAAAATTACCATTACTCATTGCACTTAGTGTTATTTTAGCTGGTGTAGGTTTTGGTTATATTTACACAAAAGACAGTGTTATAGTTCAGGAAGAAACGACTCCAAATCAAATGAAGAAAATGATGTCATTTTACTCTCTAACTAAAAATTTAGGTTCATCAATAGGTTCAACTTTAATGGGCTATTTATATGCAATCAAAGCAGGTTGGTTTGGGTCAGATCTACAAAATATATTAAGTTTTGTAATTGCTGTAGAAATAATTTTAATTATTAGCTGGGCATTAATATATAAAAAACAAAGCAATTAAACTATAAAAGAGCCTAGGGCATATTTAAGTGCCTTAGGCTCTAAACATATATTTGTATTAAACGACGGTAAGACTAATTCATGATTTTGTGATACTTTATATTTACTTCATGTTAGCTTCTCATTTTTTATAATTTTATAAGGTCATTAATTAGTGGTAAAATACATTTGTATTGAATAAATTAGGGGGATAAGTGTAATGAAGTTTTTTAAAGATAAATTTTATAATTTAATATCTACACTTATTGTTCTAACTATTTTTATAATTTCTGGAACGATATTTTTAATGTTTTTAGGATTTGGGTTATATGGGTTAAGTAGGTTACTCATATATTTCAAGTTAGGCTACTTTGGATATAATAAAAGCTTTTATGACAATATTTTTTATTATGGTAGTTATATCGTATTAGGATATTTCACGCTATTTGCAGTCGAACATCTAATGGACTATTTTAGAAAACGTCTCCCACAAAATCCATATTTTCAAGGAATAACATATCATTTAATTGCTTACTCAGTTACTACAGTATTGTTTTATTTCATTATTCACGTGCATTACACTTATATTGATATTAAATTTTGGGTAATTATGATTATAATAGGCTTCTTATATATATGTAAGGAAATATTTTATCCTGATAGTACTAATCTAAATAATAAAAAATAGTAAGCAGTATATTTGAATAATTATTTAAAGTTTGGTTGAATTGTATACTATTACTGAATAAAGGAGATTATGTACGTGAGCAATATAGAAATTAGTAAAAGACGTAGGAATTTAATTGTTTCTGTAATGCTGATTAGTGCTTTTGTGGCAATCCTTAACCAAACATTACTTAATACAGCATTACCCCATATTATGAGAGGGTTAAAAGTTGATGAGAATACATCACAATGGTTGATTACTGGTTTTATGCTAGTTAATGGGGTCATGATTCCTTTAACTGCATATTTAATGGATCGAATCAAAACGAGACCATTATATTTGTCAGCAATGGGAACTTTCTTGATTGGTTCAATAGTAGCTGCTATAGCACCTAACTTTGGGGTTTTAATGACTGCAAGAGTAATTCAAGCTATAGGTGCTGGCGTGTTAATGCCATTAATGCAATTTACATTATTTACGTTATTCTCAAGAGAAAGACGTGGATTTGCAATGGGGCTTGCTGGATTAGTTATTCAGTTTGCGCCAGCGATTGGACCTACATTTACAGGTTTGATTATTGATCATGTGAGTTGGAGAGTACCATTCATTATTATTGTAGGTATTGCTTTAGTTGCACTTATCTTTGGTTTTATTTTTATCTCAAGCTATAACGATACTAAGAAAACGAAACTTGATAAACGCTCAATTGTATATTCAACATTAGGATTCGGTATGATGTTATATGCATTTAGTAGTGCAGGTAGTTTAGGCTTTAGTAGCCCGGTTATTATTTGTACATTAATCATTAGTGTTTTAATTATATTAGTATTTGTTAGGAGACAATTATCTATATCTAATCCATTATTAAATTTGAAAGTATTTAGTAACAAAGTATTTTGTTTTAGTACAATTACTTCAATGATTGTGATGATGTCCATGGTTGGCCCAGCATTACTTATTCCATTATATGTACAAAACGCATTAGCATTATCTGCATTATTATCAGGATTAGTGATTATGCCTGGTGCAATTATTAATGGGTTAATGTCTGTATTTACTGGTAGTTTTTATGATAAATATGGACCAAGACCATTAATTATTACAGGATTTATAATATTAACTATATGTACATTCTTATTGTGCTTCCTAAAAGCGGACACATCATATACGTATTTGATTGTGATTTATGCTATTAGAATGTTTGCAGTTTCATTACTTATGATGCCTATTAATACTGCTGGTATAAATGCGTTAAAAAACAGCGACATTTCACATGGTACAGCTATCATGAACTTTGGACGAGTTATGGCAGGTTCTTTAGGTACGGCTTTAATGGTAACCTTTATGAGCATGGGTTCAAAATGGCTAGGATCAACAATTGCTACATCAGGTAGTAAAGAAATGATACAACGTCAAACTGTTGCTGCTGGTGTAGATGTGTCATTTGCACTTGTTACAGTCTTTGTAGTTATTGCATTCTGTTTTGCTTTATTCATTAAAGAATCAAGAAATAAGTCAAAAAATATTAGAGATATTTAATAGGATTAGTTTTATTAAGAAGTTAGTTATTAAATTAAGCTAACTTCTTTTTTTATTTTAAAAAAAGTCTTATACTAAAAAAGATAGACTAGGTAATGACAAAATATGTTTATTTAGTTAAGACAATATAAATAAGGGGGATTTACTTTGTTAACGGTAAATCAAGTCAAAGAATTAGTTGGAGAGTTAAAAGATCCAATTATTGATGTACCTTTAAAAGAAACAGACGGTATAGTAGATGTTTCTATTAAAGAAGAAATTGAACATGTAAGTGTCAAAATTGCTATGGCTCAATTAGGAGGTCAACCTCAATTAGACCTTCAAATGGCAATAGTTAAAGTATTAAAAGAAAACGGCGCTAAAACTGTTGGAATTAGATTTGAAGAATTACCTGCTGATACAGTAGAACAATATAGAGGCAAAGGCACAGAGAAACCAAAAACAATAGAAGGACTATTATCTAAAAATAACCCAGTAGAATTTATTGCAATTGCTTCTGGTAAGGGCGGCGTTGGTAAATCTACGGTTGCCGTTAACTTAGCTGTTGCTTTAGCAAGAGAAGGTAAAAAAGTAGGTTTAGTAGATGCTGACATTTATGGATTTAGTGTTCCAGATATGATGGGTATTGATGAAAAACCAGGTATAGAAGGTAAAGAAGTGATTCCTGTAGAAAGATATGGCGTTAAAGTTATATCAATGGCATTCTTTGTTGAAGAAAATGCTCCAGTTATTTGGAGAGGACCTATGCTTGGTAAAATGCTTACTAACTTTTTCACTGAAGTAAGATGGGGAGATTTAGATTATTTAATACTTGATTTACCACCTGGTACAGGAGATGTAGCATTAGATGTTCATTCGATGTTACCGTCAAGTAAAGAAATAATAGTAACAACTCCACACCCAACAGCAGCATTCGTAGCCGCAAGAGCAGGTGCTATGGCTAAACACACTGATCACTCAATTTTAGGCGTGATTGAAAATATGAGTTACTTCGAAAGTAAAGAAACAGGTAACAGAGAATACGTATTTGGTAAAGGCGGAGGTACTAAATTAGCTGATGAGCTAAATACACAATTGTTCGGAGAGTTACCTTTAGAACAGCCAACCTGGAATCCAAATGACTTTTCTCCATCTATTTATCAACCTGAAGATCGTTTAGGTAAAATTTACCAAACTATAGCACAAAAAGTAATAGCAACTACACAAAAATAATGAATTGTAAAAAGGCGTATAAAATTAATAAAGATTTTATGCGCTTTTTCTATTGCATTTTAGAAAAATCCTGTTAGAATAATTTCTTGTGAGTTATTAATTCACATATAGCAATTCAAAAAGATTTAAATTAATTATTGACTTTAAATCTTAAAGTTGATATTATATAAAAGTCGTCAAAAACGGCAAATTAAGTTTATTAAAACTTCGTTAAAAAAGTGTAAAACTTACTATTGCGAAGATGAATTAAATCAATTAAACTTATAAAAGTAATCTTAATTAAATATTGACTTTCGATTTTGAAAGTAATACAATGTAAGAGATTGCGACAAAATGAACATTGAAAACTGAATGACAATATGTCAACGTTAATTCCAATAATGTAACGAAAGTTACAACAATTAATTTAGTTTTATGAGCTAATCAAACATCATAAATTTTTATGGAGAGTTTGATCCTGGCTCAGGATGAACGCTGGCGGCGTGCCTAATACATGCAAGTCGAGCGAACAGATAAGGAGCTTGCTCCTTTGACGTTAGCGGCGGACGGGTGAGTAACACGTGGATAACCTACCTATAAGACTGGGATAACTTCGGGAAACCGGAGCTAATACCGGATAAGATTTTGAACCGCATGGTTCAATAGTGAAAGACGGCCTTGCTGTCACTTATAGATGGATCCGCGCCGTATTAGCTAGTTGGTAAGGTAACGGCTTACCAAGGCAACGATACGTAGCCGACCTGAGAGGGTGATCGGCCACACTGGAACTGAGACACGGTCCAGACTCCTACGGGAGGCAGCAGTAGGGAATCTTCCGCAATGGGCGAAAGCCTGACGGAGCAACGCCGCGTGAGTGATGAAGGTCTTCGGATCGTAAAACTCTGTTATCAGGGAAGAACAAACGTGTAAGTAACTGTGCACGTCTTGACGGTACCTGATCAGAAAGCCACGGCTAACTACGTGCCAGCAGCCGCGGTAATACGTAGGTGGCAAGCGTTATCCGGAATTATTGGGCGTAAAGCGCGCGTAGGCGGTTTTTTAAGTCTGATGTGAAAGCCCACGGCTCAACCGTGGAGGGTCATTGGAAACTGGAAAACTTGAGTGCAGAAGAGGAAAGTGGAATTCCATGTGTAGCGGTGAAATGCGCAGAGATATGGAGGAACACCAGTGGCGAAGGCGACTTTCTGGTCTGTAACTGACGCTGATGTGCGAAAGCGTGGGGATCAAACAGGATTAGATACCCTGGTAGTCCACGCCGTAAACGATGAGTGCTAAGTGTTAGGGGGTTTCCGCCCCTTAGTGCTGCAGCTAACGCATTAAGCACTCCGCCTGGGGAGTACGACCGCAAGGTTGAAACTCAAAGGAATTGACGGGGACCCGCACAAGCGGTGGAGCATGTGGTTTAATTCGAAGCAACGCGAAGAACCTTACCAAATCTTGACATCCTTTGACCGCTCTAGAGATAGAGTTTTCCCCTTCGGGGGACAAAGTGACAGGTGGTGCATGGTTGTCGTCAGCTCGTGTCGTGAGATGTTGGGTTAAGTCCCGCAACGAGCGCAACCCTTAAGCTTAGTTGCCATCATTAAGTTGGGCACTCTAAGTTGACTGCCGGTGACAAACCGGAGGAAGGTGGGGATGACGTCAAATCATCATGCCCCTTATGATTTGGGCTACACACGTGCTACAATGGACAATACAAAGGGCAGCTAAACCGCGAGGTCAAGCAAATCCCATAAAGTTGTTCTCAGTTCGGATTGTAGTCTGCAACTCGACTACATGAAGCTGGAATCGCTAGTAATCGTAGATCAGCATGCTACGGTGAATACGTTCCCGGGTCTTGTACACACCGCCCGTCACACCACGAGAGTTTGTAACACCCGAAGCCGGTGGAGTAACCATTTATGGAGCTAGCCGTCGAAGGTGGGACAAATGATTGGGGTGAAGTCGTAACAAGGTAGCCGTATCGGAAGGTGCGGCTGGATCACCTCCTTTCTAAGGATATATTCGGAACATCTTCGTAGAAGATGAAGGAATAACATTGACATATTGTATTCAGTTTTGAATGTTTATACAACATTCAAATCAGCCTTTTTCAAAGAAAGCGATTCGCAGACAATGCGTTGAGTCATTTTAAAACGGAGTTTACTTTTGTAAATGAGTATTTAAAATGATGAAAACAAAGCCGAATGCAAACGCTTGACTGAAAATAGGATATTGTACATTGAAAACTAGATAAGTAAGTAAAATATAGATTTTACCAAGCAAAACCGAGTGAATTAGAGTTTTAAAGCTTGAATTCATAAGAAATAATCGCTAGTGTTCGAAAGAACACTCACAAGATTAATAACGCGTTTCCTGTAGGATGGAAACATAGATTAAGTTATTAAGGGCGCACGGTGGATGCCTTGGCACTAGAAGCCGAAGAAGGACGTTACTAACGACGATATGCTTTGGGGAGCTGTAAGTAAGCGTTGATCCAGAGATTTCCGAATGGGGAAACCCAACATGAGTTATGTCATGTTATCGATATGTGAATACATAGCATATCAGAAGGCAGACCCGGAGAACTGAAACATCTTAGTACCCGGAGGAAGAGAAAGAAAAATCGATTCCCTGAGTAGCGGCGAGCGAAACGGGAAGAGCCCAAACCAACAAGCTTGCTTGTTGGGGTTGTAGGACACTCTATACGGAGTTACAAAAGTATATATTAGACGAATCATCTGGAAAGTTGAATCAAAGAAGGTAATAATCCTGTAGTCGAAAATATATACTCTCTTGAGTGGATCCTGAGTACGACGGAGCACGTGAAATTCCGTCGGAATCTGGGAGGACCATCTCCTAAGGCTAAATACTCTCTAGTGACCGATAGTGAACCAGTACCGTGAGGGAAAGGTGAAAAGTACCCCGGAAGGGGAGTGAAAGAGAACTTGAAACCGTGTGCTTACAAGTAGTCAGAGCCCGTTAATGGGTGATGGCGTGCCTTTTGTAGAATGAACCGGCGAGTTACGATTTGATGCAAGGTTAAGCAGTGAATGTGGAGCCGTAGCGAAAGCGAGTCTGAATAGGGCGTTGAGTATTTGGTCGTAGACCCGAAACCAGGTGATCTACCCTTGGTCAGGTTGAAGTTCAGGTAACACTGAATGGAGGACCGAACCGACTTACGTTGAAAAGTGAGCGGATGAACTGAGGGTAGCGGAGAAATTCCAATCGAACCTGGAGATAGCTGGTTCTCTCCGAAATAGCTTTAGGGCTAGCCTCAAGTGATGATTATTGGAGGTAGAGCACTGTTTGGACGAGGGGCCCTTCTCGGGTTACCGAATTCAGACAAACTCCGAATGCCAATCAATTTAACTTGGGAGTCAGAACATGGGTGATAAGGTCCGTGTTCGAAAGGGAAACAGCCCAGACCACCAGCTAAGGTCCCAAAATATATGTTAAGTGGAAAAGGATGTGGCGTTGCCCAGACAACTAGGATGTTGGCTTAGAAGCAGCCATCATTTAAAGAGTGCGTAATAGCTCACTAGTCGAGTGACACTGCGCCGAAAATGTACCGGGGCTAAACATATTACCGAAGCTGTGGATTGTCCGTAGGACAATGGTAGGAGAGCGTTCTAAGGGCGTTGAAGCATGATCGCAAGGACATGTGGAGCGCTTAGAAGTGAGAATGCCGGTGTGAGTAGCGAAAGACGGGTGAGAATCCCGTCCACCGATTGACTAAGGTTTCCAGAGGAAGGCTCGTCCGCTCTGGGTTAGTCGGGTCCTAAGCTGAGGCCGACAGGCGTAGGCGATGGATAACAGGTTGATATTCCTGTACCACCTAGTATCGTTTTAATCGATGGGGGGACGCAGTAGGATAGGCGAAGCGTGCTATTGGATTGCACGTCCAAGCAGTAAGACTGAGTGTTAGGCAAATCCGGCACTCATAAGGTCAAGCTGTGATGGGGAGAGGAAATTGTTTCCTCGAGTCGTTGATTTCACACTGCCAAGAAAAGCCTCTAGATAGATAACAGGTGCCCGTACCGCAAACCGACACAGGTAGTCAAGATGAGAATTCTAAGGTGAGCGAGCGAACTCTCGTTAAGGAACTCGGCAAAATGACCCCGTAACTTCGGGAGAAGGGGTGCTCTTTAGGGTTAACGCCCAGAAGAGCCGCAGTGAATAGGCCCAAGCGACTGTTTATCAAAAACACAGGTCTCTGCTAAACCGTAAGGTGATGTATAGGGGCTGACGCCTGCCCGGTGCTGGAAGGTTAAGAGGAGTAGTTAGCTTCTGCGAAGCTACGAATCGAAGCCCCAGTAAACGGCGGCCGTAACTATAACGGTCCTAAGGTAGCGAAATTCCTTGTCGGGTAAGTTCCGACCCGCACGAAAGGCGTAACGATTTGGGCACTGTCTCAACGAGAGACTCGGTGAAATCATAGTACCTGTGAAGATGCAGGTTACCCGCGACAGGACGGAAAGACCCCGTGGAGCTTTACTGTAGCCTGATATTGAAATTCGGCACAGCTTGTACAGGATAGGTAGGAGCCTTTGAAACGTGAGCGCTAGCTTACGTGGAGGCATTGGTGGGATACTACCCTAGCTGTGTTGGCTTTCTAACCCGCACCACTTATCGTGGTGGGAGACAGTGTCAGGTGGGCAGTTTGACTGGGGCGGTCGCCTCCTAAAAGGTAACGGAGGCGCTCAAAGGTTCCCTCAGAATGGTTGGAAATCATTCATAGAGTGTAAAGGCATAAGGGAGCTTGACTGCGAGACTTACAAGTCGAGCAGGGTCGAAAGACGGACTTAGTGATCCGGTGGTTCCGCATGGAAGGGCCATCGCTCAACGGATAAAAGCTACCCCGGGGATAACAGGCTTATCTCCCCCAAGAGTTCACATCGACGGGGAGGTTTGGCACCTCGATGTCGGCTCATCGCATCCTGGGGCTGTAGTCGGTCCCAAGGGTTGGGCTGTTCGCCCATTAAAGCGGTACGCGAGCTGGGTTCAGAACGTCGTGAGACAGTTCGGTCCCTATCCGTCGTGGGCGTAGGAAATTTGAGAGGAGCTGTCCTTAGTACGAGAGGACCGGGATGGACATACCTCTGGTGTACCAGTTGTCGTGCCAACGGCATAGCTGGGTAGCTATGTATGGACGGGATAAGTGCTGAAAGCATCTAAGCATGAAGCCCCCCTCAAGATGAGATTTCCCAACTTCGGTTATAAGATCCCTCAAAGATGATGAGGTTAATAGGTTCGAGGTGGAAGCGTGGTGACACGTGGAGCTGACGAATACTAATCGATCGAAGACTTAATCAATTTTATGTTTTGCGACGCAAAATCACTTTACTTACTATCTAGTTTTGAATGTATAATACATTCCATTTGTCTGGTGACAATGGCAAGGAGGTCACACCTGTTCCCATGCCGAACACAGAAGTTAAGCTCCTTAGCGCCGATGGTAGTCGGACTAACGTTCCGCTAGAGTAGGACGTTGCCAGGCAAATATATAATTATTCCACAGTAGCTCAGTGGTAGAGCTATCGGCTGTTAACCGATCGGTCGTAGGTTCGAGTCCTACCTGTGGAGCCATGGCTCCTTGGTCAAGCGGTTAAGACACCGCCCTTTCACGGCGGTAACACGGGTTCGAGTCCCGTAGGAGTCATTTTAATGGAGAATTAGCTCAGCTGGGAGAGCATCTGCCTTACAAGCAGAGGGTCGGCGGTTCGAACCCGTCATTCTCCACCATTTATTTTGTTTAAATAAATATGTCGGAGGGGTAGCGAAGTGGCTAAACGCGGCGGACTGTAAATCCGCTCCTTCGGGTTCGGCAGTTCGAATCTGCCCCCCTCCACCATCTTAATGGGCTATAGCCAAGCGGTAAGGCAACGGACTTTGACTCCGTCACGCGCTGGTTCGAATCCAGCTAGCCCAGCCATAAGAGCCATTAGCTCAGTTGGTAGAGCATCTGACTTTTAATCAGAGGGTCAGAGGTTCGAATCCTCTATGGCTCACTCAAAACATCTTTCTTAGGAAAGATGTTTTTTTTATTGTTTTATGTAAACGAATACATTATTCTATAACTAATACTTAAAAGAGGTAGAGAATAAGATGAAAAATATAGATATTATTGGGGTACCTTCAACATTTGGTCAAAGAAAATTAGGAGTCAATCTTGGTCCAGATGCAATAAGGTATGCTGGTTTACAAGATAGATTAGAAAATATTGGTCTAAATGTTAGTGATAGAGGTAATATTGATGTACCGACAATAGATTTAAAAAAAATTCAACTCTGAGCAAGAAGGATTAAGAAACTATGATGAAATTGTTCAAGTTTCAAACACTTTAAGTGATAAAGTTGATCAAACTATATCCAATAATAGTTTTCCTCTAGTGATAGGTGGCGATCATTCTATTGCAGTAGGCTCTATTTCTGGAATAAGTAAACACTACTCTAATTTAGGGGTAATTTGGTATGATGCACATGGTGATTTAAATATTCCTGATGAATCTCCATCTGGTAATATACATGGTATGCCATTAAGAATATTACTTGGAGAAGGGCCAAGTGAACTTGTGAATTTAAATGATTTTCAACCTAAACTAAAACCTGAAAATGTTGTTCTTATTGGTATGCGAGATTTAGATAAAGGGGAACGTCATTATATTAAAGAACAAAATATTAAAACTTATACAATGGCTGATGTTGATAAGTTAGGTATTGAGTCTGTAATAAATGAGTCTGTACAATATTTAAAAGATAGAAATGTCGATGGATTACATTTATCTTTAGATGTTGATGCATTAGACCCTACAGAAACACCAGGAACCGGTACAAGAGTGTTAGGTGGTTTAAGTTATAGAGAAAGTCATTTTGCGCTTGAATTACTTCATGAAAGCAAAATGATTACATCTATGGATTTAGTTGAAGTTAACCCATTAATTGATTTACATAACAATACAGCGGAACAAGCTGTTTCATTACTTGGTACATTTTTTGGAGAAACACTACTATAATTTAATTTATGTAACTTGCATGTTAATCGACATGCAAGTTTTTTTCATTTTTATTAGTGTTCATATGACACGTGTTCTAATGATTGATATAATGAATAATATGGAAAATGTTATCGGAGGAGATGTTATGGATTTTTCCAATTTTTTTCAAAATTTTAGTACTTTAAAAGTCATAACTAGTGTCCTCGATTTATTGATTGTGTGGTATGTTCTTTATTTACTGATTACAGTTTTTAAAGGTACAAAAGCAATACAATTATTAAAAGGTATTGTTGTAATAGTAATCGGTCAACAAATCAGTAAAATACTAAATTTGACTGCAACTTCAAAATTGTTTGACATTGTGATTCAATGGGGAGTATTGGCATTAATTGTAATATTCCAACCAGAAATTCGAAGGGCTTTGGAACAATTAGGTAGAGGTAGTTTCTTAAAACGTTATACCAACGCCTATACTAAAGATGAAGAGAAATTAATTCAATCTGTATCAAAAGCGGTTCAATATATGGCTAAACGTCGTATTGGAGCACTTATAGTTTTTGAAAAGGAAACTGGTCTTCAAGATTATATTGAAACAGGTATTCCTATGGATTCTAAAATTTCTCAAGAATTATTAACCAATGTGTTTATACCTAATACACCATTACATGATGGTGCAATGATAATTCAAGGAACTAAAATAGCAGCAGCAGCAAGTTATTTACCATTATCAGATAGTGTTAAAATATCTAAAAGTTTAGGTACAAGACATAGAGCAGCTGTAGGTATTTCAGAAGTATCTGATGCTTTTACAGTTATTGTGTCAGAAGAAACTGGTGATATTTCAGTTACTTTTGATGGTAAGTTAAGAAGAGATATTTCAAATGAAGTGTTTGAAGAGCTATTATCTGAACATTGGTTTGGCACACACTTTCAAAAGAAAGGTGTGAATTAATATGTTAGAAAGTAAATGGGGATTAAGATTCGTTGCACTGATATTAGCTATATTTTTCTTCTTATCAGTGAATAATGTATTTGGGAATATCTTTAACTCTGATGATATATCACAGAAATCAACAAAAACAATACAAGATGTTCCAGTAGAAGCGATATATAACCATAAAGATTTACACGCTACACATGTACCAGACACAGTAGATGTAAATATTTCTGGTCCACAATCAAAGTTAATAAAAATTGAAGATCCCGATGATTTAAAAGTTGTTGTAGATTTATCAGGTGAAAAAGCTGGTAAATATCAAAAGAAATTTCAAGTTAAAGGTTTAAATAATAGCATTAATTATAATGTTAAACCTAAATCAGCCAACATCACATTAGAAAAGAAAATAACTAAAACAATGCATGTAGAGCCTGATGTAAGTCAAAGTGATATTGCAGATGGTTACCAAATTGATAATCAAAAAATTTCACCTGAAACAGTTAAAGTAACTGGTGGAGAAGAACAATTAAAACAAATTGCTTACTTAAAAGCAACATTCAAAAATTCTAGTAAAATAAGTAAAGATACTAAAGATATTGCTACAGTAAATGCTTATGACAAAGATTTAAATAAAATGAATGTTTCTATTAACCCAGATGAAGTTGATTTGAAAGTGTCTGTTAAACCTTATAGTAAAAAGGTTAAAGTTAACACAAAGACGACTGGAAAATTAAAAGACAATAAAAAGGTAGATAATGTTAAATTAAATGACGATGAAGTTGAAATTTATGGTAGTAGAGAAGATATACAGGGTATAAATAATATTACAGCTGAAATAGACTTAGATGATATTTCAGAGTCCACTGAGAAAACTGTAAAATTTGATTTACCTAAAAGTGTAAGTAGGGTTAACCCTGAAGAAACAAAAGCTTATATCACAGTTAAATAATTGAAAGAAATAAAAGGAGAGTAAAACATGGGAAAATATTTTGGTACTGACGGTGTCAGAGGTGTAGCAAATGAAGAATTAACACCTGAACTAGCGTTTAAGCTAGGTAGATATGGTGGTTATGTATTAGCACATAATAAAGGGGAAAATCACCCTAGAGTCCTTGTTGGTAGAGATACAAGAGTTTCAGGAGAAATGTTAGAATCAGCACTCATTGCAGGACTTATATCTATTGGAGCTGAAGTCATGCGATTGGGTATTATTTCAACGCCAGGTGTAGCATATTTAACGAGAGAAATGGACGCAGAATTAGGTGTAATGATTTCTGCATCACATAATCCAGTTGCAGATAATGGTATTAAATTCTTTGGTTCTGATGGTTTCAAATTATCAGATGATCAAGAAAATGAAATCGAAGAATTACTTGATCAAGAAAATCCAAGTTTACCAAGACCAACTGGTACAGAAATCGTTCATTATTCAGATTACTTTGAAGGTGCACAAAAATATTTAAGTTATTTAAAATCTACTGTAGATGTTAATTTAGAAGGTATGAAAATTGTTTTAGATGGTGCAAATGGTTCTACATCTTCTTTAGCACCATTTTTATTCGGCGATTTAGAAGCTGATACTGAAACAGTGGGTTGTAGTCCAGATGGATACAACATTAATGAAAATTGTGGTTCTACACATCCTGAAGCTCTTGCAAAAAAAGTTCTTGAAACTGGAAGTGACTTTGGTTTAGCATTTGACGGAGATGGAGATAGAATTATTGCTGTTGATGAAAATGGTAAAATCGTTGATGGAGACCAAATTATGTTTATTATTGGTCAAGAAATGCATAAAAACCAAGAATTAAATAATAATATGATAGTTTCAACTGTAATGAGTAATTTAGGTTTTTATAAAGCTTTAGAAAATGAAGGCATTCAATCTAATAAAACTAAAGTTGGAGACCGTTACGTTGTAGAAGAAATGAGAAGAGGAAATTATAATCTTGGTGGTGAGCAATCAGGTCATATCGTATTAATGGATTATAATACAACAGGTGATGGCTTATTAACTGGTGTACAATTAGCAGCTATCATCAAAATGTCAGGTAAATCATTAAGTGAGTTAGCTTCACAAATGAAAACATATCCTCAATCATTAATAAATGTAAGAGTAACAGATAAATATCGCGTTGAAGAAAATATTGATGTTAAAGAAGTAATGACTAAAGTTGAAGTTGAAATGAATGGAGAAGGTAGAATTTTAGTACGTCCTTCTGGAACAGAGCCATTAGTAAGAGTAATGGTTGAAGCTTCAACAGATGAAGATGCAAAAAGATATGCCCAACAAATTGCTGATGTCGTAGAAGACAAAATGGGTTTAGATAAATAATTCAAATAAAGAACGTGCCATAAATGAAAAGGCACGTTCTTTAAATATATATAATAAAAATGGACCAGAAGCTTACATCTGGTCCATTTTTGATTCAACAAATATTATTTTGAAATAAGTTCATTATATTCTTTTTCAATTTCTTCTGCTAATGGTCCTTCAACTTTAGCATACGTTTGTAAGAATGATTTTACACCATGTTCTTGAATATAATTATTCTTTTCAACAGTTTCTTGGTCAGCTTTATCATCATATTTTAAAAGTAGGGCAGCTGCTTTAACTAAGCCATCTCTTTCTAAATTATGTTCATATAAATAATTTAATGGTTTAATAATACGATCTTTAGGACCAATTTTACGTAGAGTTCCGCGACCAACACGTGTTACTTCATCAGATAGATAAGAGTTATTGAAACGTTCAATAATTTTTTCTACATATTGAGATTGTTCTGATTTAGAAAAATCAAATTCACGTGTGATATAATCACTTGTTTCAGCTAGTACACGTCTTAAACCAGCTTCGATAGTGCTATCTTGAACTGCATCTAATACAGTTGCTTTATTATCGTTATAACCAGCATATGCTAAGAAAGCATGTCCTGTATTAACAGTTAATAATTTTCTTTCAATATAAGGAGTTAAATCATCAACATATTTAATATGGTCTAATTCTTCACCATACCAAGCATCTTTTTCAACAACCCATTCATAGAAAGGTTCTACCATAACATCTAAAATATTTTCATTTTTTTGTAATGGAACAATTCTATCAACTGCAGAGTTTGCAAAATGAATATTGTCGCCTAAAGGACCAGTAATATCTAAAATAGCTTTTTTAAGTGTATCTGTAGCCATAATAGCATTTTCACAAGCAACGATATTAACATGGTTTTCTTTTTCTTTTAAATAAGGCGCAAATGATTTTGCAATAATAGGTAAAATGTTAACACCAACAGCAGTTGTGATTAAATCAGCTTCTAAAATAGCTTGTTTCAATTCGTCTGAAGGTTTAGCAGAATTAATCGCATCAACATTGTTTACCCTTGTAGTTGTTTTAGCTTCATCTGCTAAAATAACATCGTATTCATGTTCCGTTTGTAATGCATTAATAATTTCATCATTTACATCTGCAAATGTAACTTTAATATTATTATCAGCTAAAATATATCCAATAAATCCACGACCAATATTACCGGCACCAAAATGTACTGCTTTCATTATGCATCAGCCTCCTCAAAGACTTGTTTAATTTCGTCAGCTGATTTAGCGTTGATAATACGTTCTACATTTTCTTCTTCACTGAAAGTAATCGCAATTTTAGATAATAAGTCTAAGTGTTCTCCGTCTTTACCAGCGATACCAACGACAACTTTAACTTCTTCGCCATTCCAATCAACACCTTCAGGAATTTGTAATAAACTTAAGCCTGATTGAATAACATTTCCTTTAGCTTCTTCAGTACCGTGAGGAATTGCTAAACCGTTACCCATAAATGTTGAAACAACATCTTCACGATCTTTCATTGCTTGAATATAATTTTCAGTTACAGCTCCGCTATCAACTAGAGCTTGTCCTGCTTTCTCGATTGCATCGTTTTGGCTTGCTACTGATACGTTAATAAAAATGTTTTCATTACTGAATAATTCGCTCATTATAAATACACTCCTAAATTAATTGTTTTTTAATTCGTTTTAAAAATTGCTTTTCCAGTATAATTTTAAAGTCATGTGGATTTTTCATAAAATCATCTAAGTTTTCCAAATGGTTGCTTAGTGTTTCGGAAATTGTACTAACAAGATCTACCATGATTGCATTATCTGGAATAAACATACTTAACATATAATTAATGTAGTCATTGTCATTTTGAATATTACTCATCTTTATTGGTTCCTCCAAAATAGTTATGAGGATACATGGTTCTTTAAACATTGAATCTCTCATATGAGGAATAGCTATAGGGTAGGGGCTTAGTATCCAATTAGGATTTTCCTCCAACCGATGTTGTAATAATTCAGCGAATGACTGACCATCATCAATAATACGATGACTTACTAGGTAATCAGATAAATATTGATTCCAATTATCTACTGATTTATATTCTATTTTCACGGAATCAACTAACTTTAAACCTTGACGTATTGTTTCCATAACATCTTCAGGTGAATAATTAATTAATTCTTTTCCTTCATTGTGATTCATATGGTGTGCTTCTTTAGTATTTAAAAATGAAGCGACATATCCTATGTCAGAATCAGGGAGTAAAGGATTAACTGTTAAAAATGGTCTATCTATATCCAAATTTACGGTGGATATAATACCATCGTATTGAGATAAATCAAGCACGTTTAGATCACTTACAGAAGCCTGTGTAATTCGTTCAATTTCACTAAACACTTGTTCAAGTCTAGTTGCTAATAGACGGCTTGTACCTATGCCACTACTACAGACGACTAAAATATTTAAAAATTGATGTCCTTGGTTTTTAATTGATCCTCCAAAATGAAGGACAATAAAAGCAATCTCGCTATCAGGAAAGATTAACTCTGGCCAAACAACATGCAATGCTTTGCTCACATTATCAAATAGTCTTGGATATTTGTACTTAATCATATCGGTCAAAGGATTATATGTTTCAATATTTGATTCTAAACGATTAATTGCTGGATTAATATGCAATGATAATCCATTAATTAGAGTAGTTTTTTCATCAAAGTATTGACCCGAAATCTCTTCTACGGTTTGCACGAAAGATTTTATTTTTTGCTCATTTTTCTTATCTTCAAATAAAGTATCTTTAGTATCTTTACGTTTTGAACCCCGCAAGTGAATGGTAATAAATGTGACTTCAGCTTGGTTGAATTGGACATCATATAAATCTTCTAGACGTTTAGCAATTTCACTAGCTACTTCATGTTCAAATGTATGTTTTACTGATTGATAAATATCTTCATTAAGTGAAACATATTCATTGTTTTGCATCCGAGTAATACTTAGTACAATATGAACGGTTAACGTGAGATAGCTAGATTCTGTTAATGAATAGGGGAGCTCTCCTAAATAATCCATTAGAATTCTCTCAACTTTAAAAATTCGGTCTAAATCCACAAGTGATTGTTGAGATTGATGTAATGATTGGTAGACAAAATGATTTTCAATAACTGAATAAACACTTGTACTATTTAAATTATTTACCATTAGCTGACTTAAGAACTCTCTTTTTTTAGATTCAGTACCATTTAACATAACGCCTTCGCCACGTTTTCGTGTTAAGGATAATTGATATGATTCTAAATCATGTTCTAATTCATCTAATAATTTCGCTAATGATTGTATAGAAACGCTGATTTCTTGAGCAAGACTATACTGTTTAACGGCATGTTTAGATTGAATAAGAGCATATAAAATAATAACCTTTTGTTCTTCAACTGATAAGTCTATAGTTTGTTGTTGCGTCATTTCATATTTTAAGCTTTGAATAGCTTGTTGATCCCCATTTAAACGAATACCTTTTTTGTTAACTCGGTCAAGTTGAATTGAAAAGGTATCTATATATGATTCAACGTGCTTTAATTCTCTATGAATAGTACGAGAGGACACTGCCAGTTGTTGAGCAATGTCATATATAGTGACATATTGTCCGTGATACTTGATTAAAAGTTCTATAATCTCTTTTTCACGTGTACTCAATAACATGGCGGTATCCTCCATTAATATTAATATTTAAAAATTATTGTTCTTCTTTTTTAAGGTTATTTAGTAATTCTTCATATCTTGGTGAGTTTAAGAAGTTATCAACTGAAATGTGAATTGCATTTGGTACTTGTTTAATTGCACGGTCAGTTAATGTTTTTTGAGTGATAACTAATTGAGCATCACTTGGTAATTGGTTAATTGCTGTGTTTGTAACATTTACATCTGAGATGCCAGCTTTTTTGAATTTATTACGTAACATACTAGCACCCATTGCACTAGAACCCATACCCGCATCACATGCAAAGATAACATGGTCAACATTACTGTAATCGTGGGCATCAACATCTTCAGTATTATAATTATCTAATAATTGATCAGCATTATCTTCATCATCAGATTGTTCTGTTGAAGTAGCAGCACCTGCAGCGCCAGCACCTGTTGCAGCACCAGCAGTAGTAGCTTTAGCTGATGAGTCATTATTATCTTTATTAGTTAATTTTGAAGACACACTTGATTTTTTACCTTTAGTTGCTTCCATTTGAGCAGTAGCAGCTTCTAAATCTTGTTTAGGTTCTTTAGTGAACTTAAGAATGATTGCTGAAACAGCGAAAGAAACTAATGTCGCTAATACTACACCTAATAACATATGAAGGAATTCACCTTTAGGTGCGTTAATACAATAAGTGATAAATGATCCTGGTGACGCTGGACTTCTAAATCCAAATCCAGTTGCTTGATAAGTAGCAACGCCAGTCATACCACCTAAAATAACTGAGATAAATAACATTGGTCTCATTAATACGTAAGGGAAATAAATTTCATGAATTCCACCTAAGAAGTGGATGATTCCTGCACCGTAAGAAGTAGCTTTTGCAGTTCCTTTACCAAAGAACATATATGCAAGTAAAATACCAAAACCAGGTCCAGGGTTTGATTCAATTGTATAAAGTATTGATTGACCTGCTGTAGCAGCTTGGTCAGCACCAAGTGGTGTGAATACACCATGGTTGATAGCGTTATTTAAGAATACAATTTTAGCTGGTTCAACTAAAATACTTACGATTGGAAGTAAATGAGCATGAACTAAAGCCTCAACTGCAACTGATAATATATGCATTATGAATTTCATGATTGGAGCTAAAATTTCAAAACTTAAAATTGTCATGATGAAACCTAGGATACCAGCAGAGAAGTTATTGAATAACATCTCGAAACCTTGTGGTGTTCTAGGTTGAACAAATTCGTCAGTTTTTTTCATTAACCAACCAACTAATGGTCCCATAATCATTGCACCAAGTAACATTGGTGTGTCAGGTAATGCTACGATAACCCCCATAGTTGATGTAGCAGCAATGATACCACCACGTAATCCGTGGATTAAACGTCCACCACTAAATGCGATTAATAATGGGATTAAAAATTTAATCATAGGATCAGCTAATTGAGATAAATCTTTATTAGGCATCCATCCATTGTCTATAAATATAGCAGCGATAAATCCCCAAGCGATGAACGCGCCAATGTTTGGCATGATCATACTACTAAGAAAAGAACCGAATGCTTGAACTTTACGGCCAAAACCTTTGTTTTCTTGTTTCTGAGCCATATCTACACCTCTTTTTTAATTAGTATTTGACTATATTTATTGTAAATCTAAGTAGACAATTACTACAACAAGAACAAAATTCAAATTTGTCATAATAATCATGACAACAATCATTCTATAATATATAGGTAAAGATAATGTAAATTAAAAGCTTTATTACAATGAATTTTAAATGGAAATGGTAGTACATATTTTTTACAAAAACCTTGTGAAAATATTTGCAATTAAGACAAACTACATTGTACAATAGGTTCTAATGGAAGGGAGGATAGTAAAACAATATTACAAAGCGCCTGTGCAAGCTATTAATGACATGTGAGGATTAGAAATTAAATCTATTTGTATAAATTTCTATAGCGTACATTTATAACTTGTAGACGAGGAGGATAGTGATCGAATAGATCGGCGGATGCTATCCCGGATGTGGCTCATTCGTTAGCTTATTAAGTAAAACAGTAGGGTAACCTATTGGACAAAGTTAATAAGATCGCCAATTAATATTATATAAAATGAAAAACGTTAGAAGTTTAAGTGTGATAATTTATCACGCTTATTTTCAAGTGTGGTTAAACTAAGATAAAAGTTACTACAAATATGAACGCTAATGATAGTAGATTACTAAACTAAATTATAAGTAATAAATCATTGCTACTAACGTTATTTCAATAACTGGAGGAAAAGTAAATATGTGCGGAATAGTAGGATATATTGGCTATGATAATGCCAAAGAATTATTATTAAAAGGTTTAGAAAAATTAGAATATAGAGGTTATGATTCAGCTGGTGTTGCTGTAGCAAACGACGAAGGCACTAAAGTATTTAAAGAAAAAGGTCGTATTGCAGAATTACGCAAAGTAGCGGATAGTAGTGATATTGATGGCACTGTTGGAATCGGTCACACTCGTTGGGCAACACATGGTGTACCTAACTATGAAAACTCACATCCACATCAATCAACTACTGGTCGTTTTACACTAGTACATAATGGTGTAATTGAAAACTATGAAGAATTAAGAAATGAATATTTAAATGATGTTAAATTTGTTTCTGAAACAGATACAGAAGTTATCGTTCAATTAATTGAATACTTCTCTAAACAAGGTTTTGAAACAGAAGATGCATTTACTAAAGTTGTTTCATTATTACATGGTTCATACGCTTTAGGTTTATTAGATGAAGAAGATAAAGATACTATGTATGTAGCTAAGAATAAATCACCACTTTTAATCGGTGTTGGTGATGGTTTTAATGTCATTGCATCAGATGCATTAGCTATGTTACAAGTAACTAATCAATATAAAGAAATTCATGACCATGAAATTGTTATCGTTAAACGTGATGAAGTTATTATCAAGGATATTAACGGTCAAGTTCAAGAACGTGACGCTTATACTGCTGAAATTGATGCATCAGATGCTGAAAAAGGTGTTTACGATCACTACATGTTAAAAGAGATTCACGAACAACCAGCTGTTATGCGTCGAATTATTCAAGAATATCAAGATGACGAAGGTAATCTAAAAATTGATAAAGACATAGTAGATGATGTTGCACAAGCTGATCGTATCTATATTATCGCTGCTGGTACTAGCTATCATGCTGGTTTAGTTGGTAAAGAATTCTTAGAAAAATGGGCAGGTGTACCAACAGAAGTACACGTAGCTTCTGAATTTGTTTATAACATGCCTTTATTATCTGAAAAACCATTATTCATTTATATTTCACAATCTGGTGAAACTGCAGATAGTCGTGCCGTATTGGTTGAAACTAAAAAATTAGGTCATAAAGCGCTAACAATAACTAACGTATCTGGTTCAACATTATCACGTGAAGCGGATCACACATTATTATTACATGCAGGTCCAGAAATTGCTGTAGCTTCTACTAAAGCATATACAGCACAAATTGCTGTATTATCTATTTTAGCTCAAATAGTTGCTAAAACACATGGTCGTGAAGCAGACATTGATTTATTAAGAGAATTAGCGAAAGTTACTACTGCAATCGAATCTATCGTAGACGATGCACCTGTAATGGAACAAATTGCTACTGATTTCCTTGAGACAACACATAATGCATTCTTTATTGGTCGTACTATTGATTATAATGTCAGTCAAGAAGGTGCATTAAAACTTAAAGAGATTTCATATATTCAAGCTGAAGGATTTGCTGGCGGTGAATTAAAACATGGTACGATTGCATTAATTGAAGATCGTACACCAGTTATTGCTTTAGCTACTCAAGACAATGTAAACTTATCTATTCGTGGTAATGTTAAAGAAGTTGCTGCACGTGGTGCTAGTACTTGTATTATCTCAATGGAAGGTTTAGAAAAAGAGGGAGATACGTACGTCATTCCTCATGTTCATGAATTATTAACACCATTAGTTTCAGTAGTAGCACTACAATTAATTTCTTATTATGCAGCGCTACACAGAGATCTTGATGTTGATAAACCACGTAACTTAGCAAAATCAGTTACAGTTGAATAAATTTAAAAATTAAAAGTGATGAATACCATAATTTTGGTATTAAGAAACTTTAACATGTTGATATAAGGATAATCCCTTTTAGTTATGAGTTGACTAAAAAGGGATTATTTTTATTGCACTTTTCTTAAATAAGTGACAAAATTTTAAGTAATATAGAACTTAACATATTGGAGGATTATATGGACAACATAAAAGCGATATTTTTAGATATGGATGGTACAATTTTACATGAAGATAATAGAGCATCTGAATATACTAGAGACGTCATTAATTCACTAAGAGATAATGAATTCAAAGTATTCTTAGCGACTGGGCGTTCATATTCTGAAATTCATCAACTAGTACCAGAAGGTTTTTTAGTTGATGGTATTATAAGTTCCAACGGTACAACTGGTGAAGTCAATGATAAAAATATATTTAAGCATAGTATGTCTTTAGATTCTGTGAATCAAATTGTGAAATTAGCACAACAACATCACATTTATTATGAAGTATTCCCATTTGGTGAACAACGCCTAGTATTAAAAGAAGATCAATCTTGGATGAGTGAAATGGTGAGTGGCAGTGAAACGCCTCCTAATAATGTAGGACAAAGCGAATGGGCATCAAGACGAGAAGCCATAAAAGATAAAATTCAATGGGTAGATCAATTTCCTGAAAAGGATTATTCAAAAATATATCTATTTAATACAAACTTAGATAAAATTAGTCGTTTTCGTGATGAACTTCAACAAAATAAAGTATTACTAAATATTAGTGTATCTAACTCTTCACGTTATAACGCTGAAACAATGGCTTATAATACTGATAAAGGTACAGGTATCAAAGAAATGATTGAATACTTTAATATTAAACAAGAAGAAACACTTGTGATAGGTGACAGTGATAACGATAGAGCTATGTTTGAATTTGGACATTATACAGTTGCAATGAAAAATGCTCGTACAGAAATTCAATCATTAACAGACGATGTAACTGAATATACTAATGAAGAAGATGGCGCAGCCAAATACTTAAAAAAACATTTTCCAAGTTAAGATATTGATTGAAATAGATATAATAAAAAGGTCGAAGTACAATTTTAAATATTTGTACTTCGACCTTTATTATTAATTATTTATTATTAGGATTATTTTTATCAATTGTATCTTTAGCTGTTTCTTCTAAATTATCTTTATGAGATGTTGTAGAATTTGATAAATCATCTTTGTGTTGAGTAGCTTTATCGTTTAATTCTTTTTTAGAATCTTGAGTAGTAGATTTTGCGTTATCTTTTAAATCAGATGAATGTTGATCAACTTTATCTTTAGTTGTATCTTGTAAATCTTGTGTTTTTGTAGTTTTATTATTTGTGTCTTTATTTGCAACTGCTTTATTAGCTTTATTCTTTTTAGAGTTAGTTGTAACTTTTTCGCCACGGCGAATAAAGTATTGAACGATACCCATAAGTAAAGCATAGTAGATAAATAAAGTTACTAAAATTACAATGATATTTATAATGATTAATATTATTTGAGCAACCGATTGTGAAATACTATTTGAATATAAAAGCATTAAAGCTGTAATTAGGTTTGTGATGAAGTTTAATACTAATAAGATTAATAAAACACTTATAAAGAATTTTAACCATGTTTTATGTCCGTTTTTAATAGCTTTAAATCCATTTTTGAAACTAGTCATTGCTGATTGCTTAGGATTTTCAACATAAGCAGCTGTATAATTAATAATGAAAATTAAGAATAGCCAGCTAAATATAGAAAGAATAAAGCTAATTATTAAACTAAAAACAATTTGGTACGTTACGGCCAGTCCTTGATGATCATTTAAATCAATGTTGGACATAATTAAATTGTTCAATGGGGACATAGCTAATAATAGTAACTTTCTTAAGTAATAATTAATTAATCCAATGATAATAAACAATACTATTGTAATTAATGCTAGTAATAAACTTTTAGCATAGTGACCTTTTTTAAAGGCGATAAATAAATCAGAGAATTTAACTTTATCTTTTCTGATAGCTCTAGAAATAACATTTATAGCACCAGTTAATAACTGATAACCTAAAAATATAAATAATAAGATGACTAATACAGCTACACCAATAATTGGAATAAGTAATGGTCCTGCTGGTTGACCGAATTGCATCATCATTTGTAATTGCATCATTTGTTGGCCAATCATAGCCATTGCAACTCTACCGACTAAGAAAATGACGATAAAGCTTATTAATGTAAATAATATTGCTTTAAGATTCTGGGGTTTAGCATTCTTAAATGCTAAGTTATAATATTTAAACAAATTTTAAGCACTCCTTTTCGTTAATATAAATACAATATCAAAAATTTGGACTTTTTCAAATTAATATCTAACATAATAGGGTATTAAGTGTTAAAATATTCTAATGAATTTAATATGAAAGGAGATATCATCATGAAATTTGCAATTATAACTGATGTACATGGTAACTTTGATGCATTAGAAACTGTATTAGATGATATTGATAGTAGAGAAGATATTGAAAAAATTTATAATCTTGGAGATAATATCGGAATCGGACATGAAACAAACAAAGTATTAGACCATATTTTCGATCGCGATGATATGGAAATGATTGCAGGTAATCATGATGAAGCTATTATGTCGGTTGTAAACGGCACTCCTTATCCGGAAGATTTAAAAGATAAGTTTTACGAACATCATCAATGGATTGCTAGCCATTTAGATGAAGAATATTATGAAGAATTAAATCAATTACCTCGATTTATCGAAAAAGAAATTTGCGGTAAAAAAGTGTTATTTATACACTATGAGATTGAAAATGATAAATTATCTTCTCCTATAGATAAAGTACCTTTTAGTCCTATAGTCAAAGATGATGAACAAGAAATGACACAATTATTTGCAGATAAAGATGCAGATTTAATTATTTTTGGTCATAATCACAGATTGCATATGTTTGACGATAAAAATAAAATGTATTTTAATCCAGGTTCTGTTGGATTAAATAACGGTTCAAATGCTGTTTATGGTATTGTTACTATTACAGAAACTGATATTTCAATTGAAAGAGTTAAAGTTGCATTTGATAATGAAGAATTTTTAGAGGGATTTGAAGCTAAACAAGTACCTGCTAGAGATTTTATATTTGATAAATTTATATAAAATAGAAGTTGCCTCTCCACAAGTTAATTTAAAGCTTGGAGAGGCAATTTTTTTATTTAATGATGATGTTCTTGTCCATGAATGCCTGAACATAATGTCGCGTCATCGTGATCATGATTTGCTGTTTCAAGTTGAATCGTCATATGTTGGATGTTTAAATGCAATAAGTCATGTTCAATTTGCTTAAGTAGTAGTTCTCCTTCTTTGATAGTTAACGTATCAGCAACAACTGCATGACAACTTAAGGCATTTAAATCATTAGAAATAGTCCAAACATGATAATCATGCACACTTTGGATAACGCTATGATTTGTTAGCGACTGTATAATTGCATCTAAATCAACATCGCTAGGTGTTCCTTCCATTAAAATGTTGATTGAAGATTTAGCTATACCATATGCACTTTTTAAAATAATGACGGACACTAAAATACTAGCGATAGGGTCAGCGATAGTCCAACCTAATGTCCAAATCAAAATGGCTGCTACAATCGCACCGATAGAGCCAAATAAGTCACCAAGTACATGTAAAAAAGCGCCTCTCATATTAAGGTTATGTGACGTGTCACCGCTTTTAAACATTAAAATTGCAACTGCAACATTAACGATTAAACCAATTAAACTAATAATAAACATTTCTTTCGATTGTACTTCAGGTGGTGCGAAAAATCGTTTGATTGCTTCTATTACTATTAAAATACTAATGACAAACAACGTCACGCCATTAAAAAGTGCTGCTAATACTTCAAAACGTTTATAGCCATAAGTCTTAGATGTAGTTGCATGTTTTTCTGCATAGATAAATGCGATTAACGCTACAAAAAGTGATAAAGAGTCACTAAACATATGAAAACCATCGGACAGTAATGCAAGACTATTAGCTAAAAAACCACCAATGATTTCTACTAACATAAATAGTCCGATAATAAGAAACGAGATAAATAGAACTTTTTTATTATTTGTGTGTACATGACCATGAGAATGATCATGATGATGTTGTGTTGTCATATTATTTTTCACCTTCTATTGGATGACTCGCATGATGAATAGCTTGCTTTAATAGGGTAGAGACATGTTGATCATCTAAAGAATAAATCATACTTTGACCTTGTCGTTTAGATTTAACTAGGTTGACTGATTTTAATAATTTAAGTTGATGTGAAACATTAGATTGTGATAGGTCTAATGTGTGTGAAATATGCCCTACACTAGATTCACCAGTTGCTAACAATTCCATGATTCTAATACGATTTATATCACTTAAAGCTTTGAAAATATCAGTAACTCTTTCTAATGTTTGATGATGGGATGTTTCAAGTTTACTTTCAGTCATACGAACACCTCTTAATATATGAATACTTGTTCATATATTAATATACAATGGTTTGAAATTAAGGTCAATAATATAATGGAAGTTTAATTGGATATTTAAGTGGTAAATGAGTTATTACAAGAAATAAAAAGGAGGACGTTGGAATGAGTATATTAGTAATTGGTGCTAACGGTGGCGTAGGTTCTAAATTAGTAAATCAATTAAAAGAAGATAATGTTGACTTTACTGCCGGTGTTAGAAAAGATGAGCAAGTGTCAGAATTAGAAAATAATGACATTAAAGCTCTAAATATTGATGTTGAAAATGATAGTATCGAAGACTTAACAAACAAATTCCAATCATTTGATAAAGTGATTTTCTCTGTTGGTTCAGGTGGAAGTACAGGTGCAGACAAAACTTTTTATGTAGATTTAGATGGTGCTGTTAAAACAATCAAAGCAAGTGAAAAAGCAGGTATCAAACATTATGTTATGGTCTCAACTTATGATTCAAGAAGAGAAGCGTTTGACGCAAGCGGGGATTTAAAACCATATACTATTGCAAAACATTATGCTGATGATTATTTAAGACATTCAGATTTAAATTATACAATTGTACATCCAGGTGGTCTCAAAGATGATGCAGGTACTGGAAAAATTAAAGCGGATTTATATTTCGATAGTTATAGCACAATTCCACGTGAAGATGTTGCACGAGTTCTAAAATATGTTGTAACTTCAGATAAATTCAGTAATCAAGAATTCCAAATTTTATCTGGAGAATCAACAATTGAAGATGCTCTAAAAGCATATGAATAATTAATTATAAGTTCAAATTATAAAATGACTTAGGGGATATATTTCAATCGTCCCCTAAGTTTTTTTATTTATAATAAACATGGAATATTTTATGATTAAAATGAGGAATTTTATAACTTATCATCATTGCGAGATATTGTTATAATAACTAGAACCATTCATTTTATAATAGAATCGTTAATTAAAATATAAAGATAATATTGTCTTGTAAATATTTATCAAAATCAACATAACCATTGAATTATGAATTATGATACAATCACATGTAGTGAGTTGAAATGATTTTATAACATTTCAAACTAAAGTAACATATACATATTATTAGAACTTATGTTAGGAGATTTTTATATCACTAACAATTGATTAACATATACAACGAGAGTAATGGAGGTGTAGTAATGCCGCTGTTTTTAAAACCTATTTTTCATGAAAAATTATGGGGTGGTAATAAATTAGAATCATTTGGGTACAATCTTCCTAGCAAACATATTGGAGAATGCTGGGGTATTTCAGCACATCCCAATGGTACCAATGAAATTACCAATGGTCTTTATGCAGGCCAAACATTAGATAAAGTATGGGCAGAGCATCGAGAATTATTCGGTGAATTTCCAAGTATAGATTTTCCATTGCTCGCAAAGATAGTAGATGCTGAATCGCCTTTATCTATTCACGTACATCCAGATGATTCATATGCTTATGAACATGAAAATGGCCAATATGGTAAATCAGAGTGTTGGTACATTATTGATGCGGAAGAAGGCTCTGAAATTGTTTTAGGCACAACTGCAGAATCTAAAGAAGTTTTTCAACAACAACTAGAACAAGGAACATTTGAAAATGATTTAAAGAAAGTAACAGTTAAGCCTGGCGAATTTTATTTTGTACCAGCTGGAACACTTCATAGTATAGGATCAGGAATTATTGCATATGAAGTGATGCAGTCATCCGATATATCCTATCGTATTTATGATTATAAAAGAGCCAAACATACAGGCGAGTCTAGAGAGTTAAATATACAAAAAGCTTTAGATGTGATGGAATTTAATAGTGATTTACCTAATATTATTCCAGAAAAAGAAATTATAGAAAGTCACCAATGTACGCATATTGTATCTAATGATTTCTTTACTATAGTAAAATGGGAAATTTCTGGCACATTAAATTATATGAAACCACGTGAATTTTGCTTAGTTTCAGTAATTGAAGGCGAAGGTAAACTTATTACAGATGGTGAAGTATTTAATATACAAAAAGGAAGTCATTTTGTATTAACTTCAGAAGATCTCGATAATATATTTGAAGGAGATTTTTCTTTAATTATTAGTTATATATAAACTTATATATTTAATACAAAGGATGTTCATAATTATGAAACAATTTATATATATTTCTTTATTATGTGGTGTCATTTCAGGTGCAGGTGTGTTTTTTAATATGCCACATTATCCATCATTTATAATACCGAGAATAGTTGCTATTGTGGGAGTTATTAGTGCTATTCTTACAATTCGAGACAAAGAAAGTAGTTTTATGCTATCAATAGGCGGCATAATGATTAATTTGTTACCATTATTAGGCTCATTCCTACCTACACATTAAATAGCATAATAATTTTTATTGATAGTATACACATGCGCAGACTAATGATAAGTGTCATTGGTCTGTTTTTTAATAAAATATGTGAAAATAGTTGTAGTAGCGTCGTTTTGTTAGATATAATAAGGTAATTACAAAAACTTATTTTACATATAATAAGGTGAGGAGATTCGTGATGACAGAAGAAATTAATTACTTTTGGTTAAATTGTGGTTATAATAGGTGGAATCATAATGAACCTTTAGTAGGTCAAACGACATTATTTGAATCAGGTGCGCAATTTAATCCAACTCAAGGATATAGAGCATTTAAAAAAGCTAAAGCTGGAGACCAAGTCATTTTTTATCAAGTTCAAACTGATACAGGGCTACTTGGTGTTGGTGAAATCATTAGTGTCCAAGCTGGCGCCCAAAATAAAATTAGAGTTGAATTTCGTTTTAATGAAGTACTAAAACCTTTAACAACTGATTATTTAAAACGAAGCGAAGCGTTAGATTTTCGTATGAGTAATATGAAAGAAACGTTATTTAATCAAATTAGAAAAGAAGAATTTGATTTAATCATTCAACTTGGAAAAGGCGAAACAAAAATACCGCGTTATTTCTTTATGTCTGAAACTGAAGATTTTGAACCTGGTAAAAATTATACTATTTTTACTCACACATATAATGGCATTAAAAGAAATGGATATCATTTTTACACACAATTAGAAGTTGGAGATAATGTAATTATTTACAATAAATACCAAAACCAATCTGTTATAGGTATTGGTGAGGTTTCTAGACACATACATGAAAAGCCACCAATTCCTGGTAGAACTAATAGTACGGCAATTGAAATCATGTTTGGTAAACATATTACGCCAATTTCATTGAGTTATTTAAATAAACACCCTAAACTTAAAAACTTATATTTTCTTCAAGAAAATGCAAAACAAGCTATTGCAAGTATGTCACAAGTACAATATGACGCTATTTTAGAAATGAGCGATAATAATGGTATTAAAAATCCATTTGAAACTGTAGAAAAATCTCATTTATTAGAAGAAAACCAACAAGAAAATACACTTAAACCATTTATTTTATTAGTAGTTGATAAAAAAGAAGAAGGCTTAAAAGCCGCTAATGATTTATTACAAAAAACAAATGCTAATCCTATCATTACAACAGGCCATCCGGATTTTAGTGAAGATATGCTATACGGTAAGTATTTACCTAATGAAAGTGGCGCTTTATATTATCGTGAAGGTTTTATAACTCAAAATATGCCTAAAAAAGATAAAAGTTACCTTGTTATTGATAACTTTAATAGAATCGATCCAGATATATTCCAAACATATATTAACGTACTAGAAGGTTATGAAGTAACATTGCCTAGATATAATAAAGAAGGTAATATGATTAAATGGTCTAAAGACAAAGACTCATTTTATCATTTTAACCCGAATTGGCATATTATAGGTGTCACATACGACACTTTAGAAGAAATACAAGAGAAATATACACAACAATTCTTAAAATATACTAGAATTGTGAAGGTTAACCAAGATTAATAATAAGTTGATTTTATGAAGTCGTTCAACTATTGCCATTCAAGTTATGTAACGGTAATTAGTAGATTTTCATAAAATCAACTTATTTTTTGTATATGAAAGGCTTAATTTGGTTTATAAATTTTCAAATAGGAAAAATGAATAATGAGAAAGTAAGGAGTGGTGTTTAATATGGCAATTATTTATTATGATGGCAATTGTGTATATTGTTATAACTATGCAATATGGCTAATCCAAAATGGATTATCACATAAATACGAATTTGCTACTTTAGAAGGTGACTATGGTCAAAAATTATTTGATAAACATCCAGAAGCAAAAAATAGAAATAGTGTGATAGTTCTAGATGGTGATCATTTGGAATATCAATCAACAGCAATAGCATCATTAATTACATCTCTACCAAATCAGTATAAATTGTTAGGTGTACTATTGCGTATTATTCCTAAACCAATTAGGAATTTCGGTTATCAATTATTTGCAAATAATAGAGATAAAATGTGGAAGACACATTGGCATAAACCAAATGATTATGAGGCATCATTCTTTTTAGATAATAATCAAAAGATTAAATTAGTTAATTCTCAATTATAAACGACTAATTGAGAATGAAAATATTAGTTAAATTAAAAATAAATGTATTTTCAGTTTTTAAATATGTTTTATTGGGGTAATATAAATGTGAAAGGTTTATGAACTAGATTAGAATTATTATAAATTAAAGTGTCATATTCCTTTACAGATTATAATAATTCTAATATAATGTATGTATAATCAATAAAACGATAACTCAAAGGAGCGTATATTAATATGGCAAATAATCAAGAAGTAGTAAAAGAATTAAATCAACAAGTTGCAAACTGGACTGTAGCGTATACTAAACTTCACAATTTCCATTGGTATGTAAAAGGACCTAACTTCTTCTCATTACATGTTAAATTTGAAGAACTATATAATGAAGCAGCACAATATGTTGACGATTTAGCAGAACGTATTTTAGCAGTAGGCGGTAACCCTGTTGGTACTATGAAAGAAAGTTTAGATATGTCAATTATTGATGAAGCAGGAAAAGGTTATGCTGCTGAACAAATGGTAGAAGAATTATCTAAAGACTTCACAAACATTTCTAATCAATTAGAAAAAGCTATAAAAGTTGCTGGTGAAGCTGGTGACGATGTTTCTGAAGATATGTTTATCGGTATGCAAACTTCAGTAGATAAACATAATTGGATGTTACAATCTTACCTTGGTAAATAATGACGATTAAGAAAAGCATGGTTTGACGATGAACTATGCTTTTTAATATTAAACTAATAATAGTAATATTCTTGAGGTTATAAAAAGAGATTAAGTGTTATCTATGAAAGACATCACTTAATCTCTATTTTTTTATGTTTTAATTATTCGGCAATTTCAAGTGCTATTTCCATCATTTGAGTAAATGAAGTTTGACGTTCTTCAGCTGTTGTAGCTTCATCTCTTAAAATGTGGTCACTAACAGTAAATACGCCTAATGCTTTTTTGCCAGCATGAATAGCATTTAAATATAAACCTGCTGATTCCATTTCAATACCTAAAATGCCCATTTTCTTCCATGCATCATTAAATTTATCATCTGCATTATAGAATGTGTCTGATGATAATACGTTACCAACATGTGATACAGCACCAATTTTGTCAGCTGCTTGTTTGGCTTTAGTAACTAAATCAAAGTCAGCAATCGGCGCAAAATGACCTGGAATGTGATACTGATCTACATAATTTGAGTTAGTTGAAGCGGCTTGTGCAATGATGACATCATATAAATTAACGTTTTCTTGCAAGGCACCACATGAACCTACACGAATGATTGTTTCAACATCAAAGAAATTGAATAATTCATAAGAATAAATTCCAATGCTAGGAATACCCATACCAGAACCCATTACTGAAATTTCTTTTCCTTTATAAGTTCCTGTGTATCCAAACATATTACGTACTTCATTAAATTGTCCAACATTTTCTAAAAAGTTATCTGCAATATATTTTGCACGAAGAGGATCTCCGGGCATTAATACAGTTTTAGCGATTTTTACTCCATTTGGTTGAATATGAGGTGTACCATTTGTCATTTGTCATCTTCTCCTTAATTACTTAATCATATTTAAGATAACATTTGTTTAATTTTTTTGCTAATTTTTGTACTATATATATGAAGGGTATGTTTATTGAATACATTCGCTTAACATAGAAAAATATAGAGTTTGTATTCAATGTAAATAAGTGAGGAGGACCTTTTAATGAATTATGCAAAATTTATAGATCATACACAATTAAAGCCTGAATCAACACGTGAACAAATTGATAAAATTATTAATGAAGCAAAAGAATATGGCTTCAAATCGATTTGTGTAAATCCAACACATGTTAAGTATTCAGCTGAACAATTAAAAGGAACTGACGTACTCGTTTGTACGGTAATTGGCTTTCCACTTGGTGCATCAACTAAAGAAGTAAAAGCGTTTGAAACTAAAAATGCCATTGAAAATGGTGCTTCTGAAATAGACATGGTTATTAATATTGGTGCATTAAAAGATGGTCGATTAGATGAAGTAAAGGATGATATTGAAAGTGTTGTAAAAGCATCAAATAGTAAAACAGTAAAAGTCATAATTGAAACTGTATTATTATCTGATGAAGAAAAAGTAACAGCTTGCAAAATTGCAAAAGAAGCTGGTGCAGACTTTGTAAAAACATCTACTGGTTTTGCTGGTGGAGGCGCTACAGCTTCTGATGTTAAATTAATGAAAGATACTGTAGGAGAAGCATTAGAAGTAAAAGCATCTGGTGGCGTTCGAAATTTAGAAGATTTTAATAATATGCTAGAAGCTGGTGCTACACGTATTGGAGCTAGTGCTGGTGTACAAATTATCCAAGGCTTAGAGTCTGATTCAAACTATTAAATCATTTCAGCAAAGTAAATCATATTAAATCAAGAAACAACCATCTAAAAGGAGGCTTTGTTTATGAGAATGATAGATATAATTGAAAAGAAACGTGACGGGTATGCATTAACAAAAGAAGAAATAGACTTTTTCATTAAAGGTTATACGAATGGCGATATTCCTGATTATCAAGCATCTAGTTTGGCAATGGCTATTTTCTTCCAAGATATGACTGAAGAAGAACGTGCAAATTTAACTATGGCTATGGTAAATTCAGGCGATGTCATTGATTTATCAAATATTGATGGAATTAAAGTAGATAAGCATTCAACAGGTGGTGTTGGTGATACTACTACACTAGTATTAGCTCCTTTAGTGGCTTCAGTAGGTGTACCAGTCGCGAAAATGAGTGGACGAGGATTAGGACATACTGGTGGTACAATTGATAAACTTGAATCAGCAAAAGGTTTCCATGTTGAATTATCAGAAGATGAATTTGTTAAACTTGTTAATGAAAACCAAGTAACCGTTATGGGACAATCGGGTAATTTGACTCCTGCAGATAAAAAATTATATGCATTAAGAGATGTCACAGGAACAGTCAACTCTATTCCTTTAATAGCATCTTCTATAATGAGTAAGAAAATTGCGGCTGGTGCCGATGCAATAGTTTTAGATGTTAAAATTGGTAGCGGCGCATTCATGAAAACGATTGAAGATGCAGAAGCTTTAGCCCATGCTATGGTACGAATTGGAAATAATGTAGGTAGAAATACGATGGCAATTATTTCAGACATGAGCCAGCCACTGGGTAATGCTATTGGTAATGGTTTAGAATTAAAAGAGGCTATTGAAACATTAAAAGGTCAAGGTCCAGATGACTTAACGGAATTAGTACTTACTCTAGGATCACAAATGGTAGTACTTGCTAAACAAGCATCAACACTTGATGAAGCACGTGAATATCTAACACAATCTATTGAATCCGGTAAAGCATTGGAAAAATTTAAATCATTTATTAGTAATCAGGGTGGCGATGCTTCTATTGTCGATCATCCAGAAAATCTTGCTAATGCAAAATTTAAAATTGATTACGCTGCAAAACAAGATGGCTATATAACAGAAATGATTGCAAATGAGATAGGTGTTGCATCAATGATGTTAGGTGCCGGTAGACAGACTAAAGAAGATGTGATTGATTTAAGTGTTGGCATAGTATTAAATAAAAAAGTTGGCGACAAAGTCAAAGCCGGTGAATCTATATTGACGATTCATAGTAATAAAGAAAATATTGATGATATATTTGATAAATTGAATGAAAGTATTAGAATTGATAGTGAAAGTCATACACCAACATTAATTCACAAAATAATTACGGAGTAGGAGATGTAAATAATGACTACACCATTTAAAAGGGTTCATCTTATTGTAATGGACTCGGTAGGTATAGGAGAAGGACCTGACGCTGCAGCATTTAATGATGAAGGCTCACACACTTTAAAACATACACTTGAAGGATTTAATCAGTCATTACCTAACTTAGAAAAATTAGGTCTTGGCAATATTGATTCTTTACCAGTTGTCTCTAAAGTTGACCAACCACAAGCTTTTTACACAAAGTTAAGTGAAGCATCAGTTGGAAAAGATACAATGACTGGTCATTGGGAAATTATGGGATTAAATATTATGCAACCATTTAAAGTATATCCTAATGGATTTCCAGATGAATTAGTTGAAGAAATAGAAAGAATGACTGGTCGTAAGGTTGTTGCCAATAGACCCGCTTCAGGTACACAAATCATTGATGAGTGGGGAGAACACCAAATGAAAACTGGCGATTTAATCGTCTATACTAGTGCAGACCCAGTACTTCAAATTGCTGCACATGAAGATATTATCCCACTTGAAGAACTATACGATATTTGTGAAAAGGTTAGAGAATTAACAAAAGATCCTAAATATTTAATCGGTAGAATTATAGCACGTCCATATGTTGGTGAACCAGGTAACTTTACACGTACCTCTAATCGACATGACTATGCATTAAAACCATTTGGTAAAACTGTTATGAATTCATTGAAAGAAAACAATTACGATGTTATCGCTATCGGTAAAATTAATGATATTTATGATGGTGAAGGCGTTACAGAAGCTATTCGTACTAAAAGTAATATGGACGGTATGGATCAATTAATAAATGTAGTTAAAAAAGATTTCAATGGTATAAGCTTTTTAAATTTAGTTGACTTTGATGCGCTTTATGGACATCGACGCGATAAACCAGGTTATGCTCAAGCGATTAAAGACTTCGACGAAAGATTACCTGAACTCATCGAAAATTTAAATGAAGATGATTTAGTTATTATAACAGCAGATCATGGTAATGACCCAACAGCAGACGGCACAGACCATACGAGAGAATATATACCAGTATTAATGTTTAGTCCAAAAATTAAGGACTATCATGAATTACCAGGTGATACAACATTTAGCTCAATTGGGGCTACAATTGCAGATAATTTCAACGTAGAATTACCCGAATATGGAAAAAGTTATTTAAAAGAAATGGGAGTGGAACACGAATGAAATTATTAAGATGGACTTTAGGTTTAGTATTTGGATCAGCAGGTGTACTACATTTTACACATGAAAGAAATTTTAGAACGATTGTTCCTGATTATTTACCATTACAAAAGACAGCGGTTCTTGTCACTGGTGTATTTGAAATATTCTTTGGTGTAGCTTTATTAATTAAACGCCCAGCAAGTTGGTTGAAAAAAGGTATTAATTTATTCCTATTAGCAGTTTTACCAGCTAATGTTTATATGGCTAGAAAGAAATTACCACTAGGAGATAAACAAGTACCAGCATGGGCTTTATGGTTAAGACTACCTCTACAATTCGTTATTATGGGGTTAGTTAAAAAATTATAATAATAGCAATATGTAAAAAAAGACGTTATCCATTTTAGGATAACGTCTTTTCTTTATGATTAAGTTTATTATTTACCTTCTCCAAATACATCATGCCATTGGTCACGTTTATCTAAGAATGCTTGTGCAATTTCTTTTGCACCTTCAAGTGAATGGCTTGCAGCCCAACCACATTGAACTTCATTACATGCAGGAACTTCAGTTGCATTTAAAACATCGTTTAATGTTTTTTCAACTATGTTTAATACATCATCATAATCATCGTGATTAATGAATGATACATAGAAACCAGTTTGACAACCCATTGGACTTAAATCAACAACTTTATCTGTATGATTTCTAATATTTTCAGCCATTAAATGTTCTAAAGAATGTAATCCAGGCATTTCCATATGATCTTTATTTGGTTGTTTGAAGCGAATATCATATTTATTAATTTTATCGCCATTTAAGCCTTCCATAGTACCTGCTAATCTAATAAATGGTGCTACCACTTTAGTGTGATCTAAATTGAAACTTTCTACGTTCATTTTTGCCATTATATTACCCTCCTTGAATATACGTACAAACTCATTTAATGAATAACTAAATTGTAACAATACTATTTTGTTTTTACAATTTTAAGGTAAGAATGATTAATGGTTAAATTACAAGTTTGAATTGTAAGAAAATTGTGTAAACATTAATAAATGTAATGACATTTAAAAGTAAATCCGATAAAATGAGTAATAATTAATTGAACGATAAAGTTTATGGGTATCTTTAGAAAGATAGTGGATTAGTAGAATGGGAGTTAGGTAATATGAGCGAAAAGCAAAATATATTAGATTATATTGAAAATAATAAATACGAATATGTAGAAATGAGTCATCGCATACATGAAAGACCAGAACTAGGAAATGAAGAAATTTTTGCATCTAGAACATTGATTGATACATTAAAAGCAAATGGTTTTGAAATCGAAACTGATATTGCAGGACATGCTACAGGTTTTATAGCAACATATGAATCTGATAAAGAGGGCCCAGTGATTGGTTTCTTAGCAGAATATGATGCGTTACCCGGTTTAGGACATGCTTGCGGTCACAATATTATAGGAACTGCAAGTACATTAGGTGGTATTGCTTTAAAACAAGTTATTGATCATATAGGTGGTTCTGTAGTTGTTTTAGGTTGCCCAGCAGAAGAAGGTGGGGAGAATGGTAGTGCCAAAGCCTCTTACGTTAAAGCAGGCATTATAGATGATATTGATATTGCTTTAATGGTACATCCTGGCAACGAAACTTATAGAACGATTAATACACTTGCAGTAGATGTATTAGATGTGAAATTTTACGGAAAAAGCGCGCATGCATCTGAAAATGCAGATGAAGCACTTAATGCATTAGATGCAATGATTTCTTATTTCAATGGTGTAGCGCAACTTAGACAACATATTAAAAAAAGTCAGCGTGTTCATGGTGTGATTTTAGATGGCGGTAAAGCTGCCAATATCATCCCTGACTTTACACATGCACGATTTTATACAAGAGCTACTTCAAGAAAAGAGCTAGACGTATTAACTGAAAAGGTTAAACAAATTGCACGTGGAGCTGCTATTCAAACGGGTTGCGACTATGAATTTGGTCCTATTCAAAATGGAGTGAATGAACTTATTAAATCTCCTAAATTAGATGATTTATTTGAGAAATACGCAACTGAAATGGGAGAAGCGGTCATTGATGATGATTTTGGTTATGGTTCTACAGATACTGGTAATGTCAGCCATGTAGTTCCAACAATACATCCCCATATTAAAATTGGTTCTAGAAATCTTGTAGGTCATACGCATCGTTTTAGAGAAGCGGCAGCAAGTTTACAAGGGGATCAAGCATTAATTAAAGGGGCAAAAATTATGGCATTAATGGGTTTAGAATTAATAAATGATACGTCGTTATTCAATGAAATTGTTGAAGAACATCATCATATGAAGGGACATGTGAAATAATGAGTGAAAATGTATATAGTCCAAAATTAACTTTAAGTGATTTATACCAAGATAATGTAGTATATACTTCTAGACCTTCATACATTTCTAACCCATGGCTTAAACCTGATGAACATCAGTCTAATTTTTTAACAGGACGAGAATTACTTATTGCGAATCAGTTTCCAGTTATAGTACATGAAGCAAGTGTAACTGATAAGCTAGAGAAATTATTTGAAGAGGTAGGAAAACGTATTCCACCAAGTATTTATAAGTTTAGTGATCAACAAACATATGAATCATTAATTAAAAAATTAGCACATGAAGTAGGAAAAAAGATTTATTTTCAATATATACATGACGAAGATGTACTTGAAAAATCATACTACGCTTTAAACAAAGATGTATTTGTAGCTTTGAATAATAAAGCAAGAATACCAGAATGGACGAATGGTAAATATCTTCCTCAAAGAGAAATTATACCTATAGAGCAATTCGATGAAGCTATAGAACATTGGAATTATCCATTTGTTATTAAACCGGGAGACGATTTACCAACTGCTGGTGGATACGGAGTGATGATCTGTTATAATAATCAAGATTTAGCTAAGGCTAAAAAACGTATTAAAGATGCAACTGAAGCTACAGAACAATTAATCATTGAACAAAAAATTGAAGCTGTTCAAAATTACTGTGTTCAATTTGCTTATTCAGAAGATATAGGGATTCAATATTTAGGAACAGCTAGACAATTAACCAATGAATATGGCTTTTATAATGGTAATGAAAACGTTGAAGATGTACCACAACACGTCATTGATGCTGGTAGAGAGATTATGTCAATAGGAGTAAGTTTAGGTTTCTTCGGTGTGGCAGGGTTTGACTTGTTATTAGATGAACATAATGATGTTTACGCAATAGATTTAAACTTTAGACAAAATGGTTCTACTAGTATGTTATTACTAGCTGATGAATTAACTAATGGATACCATAAATTTTATAGTTACTTTTCTGATGGTAATAATGACCATTTCTTTAACACCATTCTTAAATACGTGAAAAAAGGTGTATTATATCCGTTATCTTATTACGATGGTGACTGGTATGGCGTCAATAAAGTCAATTCAAGATTTGGATGTATATGGCATGGTAAAGATAAAGCATATATTCAACAAATGGAAGAAGCATTTTTAAATGATTTAAAAGTTAAATAAAATAGCGACCCTTGAATTTTAAGTACAATAGCTTAATTTTCAAGGGTATTTTATAAAAAAGAAACACTAATAATATCATTAATTAGTATAAATGATTAATCCAATCAATGAATAAGAACGGTATAGCATCATCGCTCTGTTGACTAACGAAAATGAGTCATTTAATATTTTTATTAAGTGATAAAATATAATATATGAATCGAGGGTGTAAAATGTCTTACAAAGAAGAACCATTTTTCAAAGAAATGTTAATTAATGAACATTTATATTTTGCTTCTAAAAATAAAAAAATAGTACGTTTAACGAAAAATGAACAATTATATGTAACTGTTTGGACTGATGATGAAACGGCGAAACAATATTTAAATGATAATGACATTAGTTATGATAAGATAGTGAAAATAGATTTAGACCGTTTTGTCGCATATGATTTAGATGAATTATTTGATGAAACAGATAAAGTACTCATAGATATAACTAATGAACAGAGTGGAAAACTAGTCAATATTTATGAAATTTCGAGAGAGTTAATGTCTGAACTAGATAAAATTAGAATTAAAGAATTTGTTAAAGATGTTGCTAAATATGACCATGTTTATGGTCTGACAAATAAAAGTGAAAAGAATTTTATCTTAATTGAAGATGATAGAGAAAATAAACCTCAAATTATGCCTGTATGGAGCTTGAAGAAAAGAGCGCAAAAAGTAAAAGAAGAAGATTTTGAAGAATGCGATTTAATTGAGATTGAGACAAGTGTATTTGACGACTGGCTTGATAAATTACGCGATGATGACAAAGCGGTAGGCATAGATTTAAAACCTGGTGTGATTGGTACAGTGGTATCCGCACAAAAACTATCAAATGAAATGACAACCTAATTGAATAGTATATTTGCTAAGATAAAAAGGAGTGAATTGAAATAAATAAGTTTCAATTCACTCCTTTTATGAGTTAATGATCTAATGTTAAATGTAAAGCACCTATAGCTCCAGAGAACGCACCATGCTCAATATAATAAGGTTTAAATCCTCTCAATACAGTATAATCTTCTATGACTTTACGTAATAATGGGTTGTTATTAAATGAAGATCCTATGTAAACTACATTTTCTGTTTGATGTTCTCGAGCAACAGTAATTGCCATTGTGGTAATCACTTCGCCAACAACACCAACTACAGAAGCGAGTTTATTTTCAATTGAAAAATCTTCATTCACATGATGTAAGACATTTCCAAAATTAGCTGCAGTTAAGTCGCCAGGAATAGGGGGTTCACAATCTTTATAGATATGTTTTACTTTCAAGTCTATTGAATCCCTGTCACCATTTTGAGCTAAATCTGTTAATTGTTTATAATCTGTTACTTGGCTTAATAAATAACCTAAACCTTGTATCATTCCGCCACCAGTACCGATACCGCCTACGCGTTGTTGTTGCTCACCGTCATAATAATGAAGAGACGTACCTGTTCCAACATTAGCAAAAATATATTGATTGATGTCATGTCCTTGTTCATTTAGTAGAATTCCAAGCCCTTTTGAAGCAGCATCAAACTCAACATATATTTGTGTTGGTTTGGAGATGTGTTCTGCAATAATACTTGCTTGACCTCCAGTTAAGCTTAAACTTTCAAAATCGATTTCATTTAACCATTTTATTACTTTATCAATATTGACAGTTAATTCAGTGTGATATTCACGTTGGTGTTCAGATTCTTGAACGATTTTGATTAACGTTCCACCAGCATCGATTCCTATTTTCATATTACTCCCACCTCAAATCAAAAATGCATCACCCATAATAGTATAATAAATTAAACGAAATACAAGAGTTTATTTCATATTCAACTTAAAATACAAATTTATCAAACGTATTGCATTATTTATTAAGTTGAAGTTAGACCTATTAAATGAATTGTTTAATTAAGACAGTTATATTTAAAATGATAATTTAAGTGTAAGTAATTTCGATTAATATGAGAAATAGTATTACAATAGGGTAAAGTAATATATAATAAGTGAGTATTAAATGAATAGGGGATTGACTTATGACTACAAAAAAGCAATTTGAAGATATTACAATTCAAGTTTTTGAAGAGCGATACCGTGAAGATATATTAAATTTTGAATTGAGTGAAAGACAACAAATATATTCTTCCTTGCCTAAATCAGTATTAGAAGAGGCACTTAATGATGAAGACCGAGTTGCTAATATAGCTAAAAATAGCGAAGGGGAAGTTGTCGGTTTCTTTGTTTTACATCAATATTATCAACATGAAGGCTATGAAACCCCAGAAAATGTCGTCTATGTACGATCATTATCAGTAAATGAGCGATATCAAGGGCATGGATACGGTACTAAAATGATGATGTATCTACCTCAGTATGTCCAAACACTATTCCCAGATTTTAACCACTTATATTTAGTGGTCGATGCTGAAAATCAATCTGCTTGGAATGTATATGAACGTGCAGGTTTTATGCATGCAGCTACTAAAGAGGAAGGGCCAATTGGAAAAGAACGATTATATTATTTGGACTTGGATTCTAAACATGTATCCTCTTTGAAACTAGAAGAAAATGAGTCTTCAGAAGAGGCGAATATTCATTTAATCAACTTACTTAAAGATGATGAAAAAGTTGGTTTCATAGGTATTGAACAAGTTGAAGACCGTATGCGTATTTCAGGCATTGAAGTAAATAAAACACATCGGAATGAAGGTATTGCTGAAAGCGCGTTAAGACAATTACCAACCTATATACGTAAACATTTTGATAATATTAAAGTATTATCCATTACACTATATGGAGAAAATAACGAATTAAGTCCATTATGTATTAATAGTAATTTTGTAGAAGTAGAACAAGCAGAAGATTATATTTTATTTGAAAAGTATATAAATTATTAACAGAGATTGCGTAAACACCGATTGTCATTTATAATTTATTTTTGTTACTATTAATTAATGAAATTTGACCAACTTATTTAAGATGAAAATCCTTTGAAAGGAAGTATTTTATAATGAAAATTAAAGATTACACAAAAGAAATGGTAGATGAGAAATCATTTATTGATATGGCTTATACGCTTTTAAATGAAAAAGGCGACACAATGAATTTATACGATATTATCGATAAATTTAGAGAATTAGGTAATTATGAATACGATGAAATCGAGAATCGTGTAGTACAATTCTATACTGATTTAAATACAGATGGTCGATTTTTAAATGTTGGTGAAAACCAATGGGGTATTCGTGATTGGTACTCAGTAGATGATATTGAAGAAAAAATCGCGCCAACGATTCAAAAATTTGATATTCTTGATGATGACGATGAAGAAGATAAAAACCTTAAATTATTAGGTGAAGATGAAGCGGATGACGATGATGATATTCCAGCAGTCACAGATGATCAAGAAACATTAAATGATCCTGAAGATGAACAAGTTGAAGATGATATTAATGAAAATGATATTGTCATTGACGAAGAAGATGAAGACGAAGATGACTTCGACGATGAGGAAGATGACGAAGAATATCAAAGTTAAATTTCTAATTGACTTTTATCCTAAAAATGATAGAATTTTATTTGGGCTCCTTTAAATAGGACACGTGTATAAATGTAATACGCTCCCCTTACTGATATGTGAGAGGGAGCTTTTTTTATTTTTAATTAAACAAGATTCCAATGAGGTAATTAATATTGTAGAATAAGTATTATTTAAAACGAATGATTAAATAGACTATGATATAAAACGAATCAAAGTAAATCGCACGTACACATCGTTCCTCATAAACTAAATACATACTTAATTTAAATGCTTTATTAAAAATTCAGGAGGTCAAATTATGACAAAGTTTATATTTGTAACAGGTGGCGTAGTTTCGTCTTTAGGTAAAGGAATTACTGCTGCATCATTAGGTAGATTATTAAAAGATAGAGGTCTTGAAGTTACGATTCAAAAATTTGATCCATACTTAAACGTTGATCCAGGTACTATGAGTCCATATCAACATGGTGAAGTATTCGTTACAGATGACGGTGCTGAAACAGATTTAGACTTAGGTCACTATGAACGTTTTATTGATATTAATTTAAATAAATATTCAAACGTAACTGCTGGTAAAGTATATTCTCACGTGCTGAAAAAAGAACGTCGCGGTGATTATTTAGGTGGAACAGTGCAAGTTATTCCACACATTACAAATGAAATTAAAGAACGTTTATTATTAGCTGGAGAAAGTACAAATGCAGATGTAGTTATCACTGAAATTGGTGGTACAACAGGTGATATTGAGTCTCTTCCATTTTTAGAAGCAATTCGTCAAATTAGAAGCGACTTAGGTAGAGAAAATGTTATGTATGTACATTGTACATTATTACCATATATTAAAGCTGCCGGTGAAATGAAAACAAAACCAACACAACATAGTGTTAAAGAATTGCGTGGTTTAGGTATTCAACCAGACTTGATTGTAGTTCGTTCAGAATATGAAATGACTCAAGATTTAAAAGATAAGATTGCATTATTCTGTGATATTAATAAAGAAAGCGTTATTGAGTGTCGTGATGCAGACTCACTTTATGAAATCCCGTTACAATTGAGTAAACAAGATATGGATGACATTGTCATCAAACGTTTACAATTAAATGCTAAATATGAAACTCAATTAGATGAATGGCAGCATTTACTTGATACTGTAAATAGCTTGGATGGTAAAATTACTATCGGTTTAGTAGGTAAATACGTAAGCTTACAAGATGCTTATTTATCAGTTGTTGAATCACTTAAACATGCAGGCTATCCTTTCAAAAAAGATGTCGTTGTTAAATGGATTGATTCAAGTCTTGTAACAGATGATAATGTTGAGAGTTATTTATCAGATGTAGACGGTATCTTAGTACCAGGTGGATTTGGCTTCCGTGCAAGTGAAGGTAAAATTTCAGCTATTAAATATGCACGTGAAAACAATGTTCCTTATTTTGGTATTTGTTTAGGTATGCAGTTAGCTACAGTAGAATTTGCACGTAATGTATTAGGTTTAGAAGGTGCACATTCAGCAGAGTTAGATCCAAGTACACCACATCCAATCATCGATTTATTACCAGAACAAAAAGATATTGAAGATTTAGGTGGCACATTAAGATTAGGTTTATATCCATGTGCAATTAAAGATGGTACGTTAGCACATTCTATTTACAATGAAAATAATATTGAAGAAAGACATCGTCATAGATACGAATTTAATAATAATTATAGAGAACAATTAGAAGCTAATGGCATGGTATTCTCAGGTACTAGTCCAGATGGTAGATTAATCGAAATGGTAGAAATTCCTGAAAAAGATTTCTTTATTGCTTGTCAATTCCATCCAGAATTCTTATCAAGACCTAACAGACCTCAACCAATATTTAAAGCTTTTGTTGAAGCATCATTAAAACATCAACAAAAATAATACGAAAAACATGACAGGACATAAATCTCAAAATAAAAGCACTAAGATGATTTATTTTAATCATCTTAGTGCTTTCTTTATACCCAATACTTCGTATTGTATGGCTTCGCATTCCGAGGGTACAGTTTCAGCCAGAAATACTACACAGATAAATCTGTGAGAATTTGTAAGGTCTTCAACTAGTACTGTTCCCTCAGGAGTCTTGCCATAAATACTACGTATTTATAAGTAACTTTACATTTAAAATACTAAAAAAGTAATTTCTATATTATTTCAATAGAAATTACCTTTTTTCACTTGTCGAAGAATTTTATGTTCTGCGTTTTTTTGATAAATATTTTATAATTCTAAATCACGTGTCATTTCGATCATTTGTGTATAAATGTCGTAATAAATGTAGTTAAACGCGATAGGGTGAGGTTGAACAATTTTATCGTAGTCTTCAGTGTAAACGATAGGTCTTGGGGTAGATAAATTGATGAAATGCATTAAATGCTCTGGAAAGTCATCACTTTTTGGGCGATTACATATAAGGACAAAATCAACATCTAAATCAATTAATTGTTGAACATCTTTTTCAACGTCATCGTTGTATGTAGGAGAAAATAAAAATACTCTATCAGTCGTATCTAAATCATTCATATGTTTTAAATCTGCTAATGCACGACTGGATTTTAATTTTTCATTACTATTCAATATAAAGTCTTCGTAAAATTTTAAATCTTCATATCCTTTAATATATACATGACCTTCGCCACCAATAGCTTGGACTAAGCATTGAGCTCCCATTTGTATATCTAAAGACTGTTTTTCGATCCTATCGAAGATGCCAATTAATTGTGTATTGAGTATTTTTGACATAATTAACCTCCATTCTATTCATTAAAATATTTTAAATAAACGTCTCATTGAATGCAATGATTAAAAATAATTTTAATTGTATACGTTTGCAAAATGAGATGTAGTAAGGATTGTGAAAATTGTAAATTTTAAATCATCTATTCGAATGCAATTAAGGATTAAGTTTGTTATAATGAGTTTGAAAAATACGTGCATAAGCACTCAAGGAGGAACTATAATGCCTTTAGTTTCAATGAAAGAAATGTTAATCGATGCAAAAGAAAATGGTTATGCAGTTGGTCAATACAACTTAAATAACCTAGAATTCACTCAAGCAATTTTAGAAGCTTCACAAGAAGAAAATGCACCAGTTATTTTAGGTGTATCTGAAGGTGCTGCTCGTTACATGAGCGGATTCTACACTGTAGTTAAAATGGTAGAAGGATTAATGCATGACTTAAACATCACAGTACCAGTTGCAATCCATTTAGACCACGGTTCAAGCTTTGAAAAATGTAAAGAAGCTATCGACGCTGGATTCACTTCAGTTATGATTGACGCTTCACATAGTGCATTCGAAGAAAATATCGAAATCACTTCTAAAGTGGTTGAATATGCTCACGAAAGAGGCGTATCAGTAGAAGCTGAATTAGGTACTGTTGGAGGACAAGAAGACGATGTAGTAGCTGACGGTGTTATCTACGCAGACCCTAAAGAATGTCAAGAACTAGTTGAAAAAACTGGAATTGATACTTTAGCACCTGCTTTAGGTTCAGTTCACGGTCCATATAAAGGCGAACCTAAATTAGGATTCAAAGAAATGGAAGAAATTGGTGCATCAACTGGATTACCATTAGTATTACATGGTGGTACTGGTATCCCAACTAAAGACATTCAAAAAGCAATTCCTTACGGTACAGCTAAAATTAACGTAAACACTGAAAACCAAATTGCTTCAGCAAAAGCTGTTCGCGATGTATTAAACAATGATTCTGAAGTTTACGACCCACGTAAATATTTAGGACCTGCTCGTGAAGCTATTAAAGCAACAGTTAAAGGTAAAATTAAAGAATTCGGTACTTCAAACCGTGCTAAATAATTAATATCAATGAACAAGCCATTAAACTTAGGTTTAATGGCTTGTTTTTTATGCTATAATTATTACGTATTTTATAAGGCAAACGTCATTTTTTAATAAAAACAAGTAAATCGCATGAGGTAAAAGTAAATAACATTTTAATCATATTTAATGGTGTATATTGAATAAAATCGCTATGATGGTTTAATATTTATGAACTATTTTACAAATAAAGTAAAACTATTTTATAATGCAAATAATGTAAAATTTTAATAAACGATAGAAACAAAGGAGATAAAAATATGGCTCAAGAAGTAATCAAAATTAGAGGTGGAAAGAAGCTTAATGGTGAAGTAGAGATAAGTGGTGCGAAAAATAGTGCAGTAGCAATTATTCCGGCTACTTTATTAGCTCAAGGGCATGTAAATTTAGATGGATTACCACAAATCTCTGATGTAGAAACACTTGTAAGCTTGCTAGAAGATTTAAATATTAAAACTAAATTAAATGGTAAAAAATTAGATATTGATACCACTGAAATAGAAAACGCGCCACTTCCAAATAACAAAGTTGAATCTTTAAGAGCTTCATATTATATGATGGGTGCGATGCTCGGTCGTTTTAAAAAATGCGTTATTGGTCTTCCGGGTGGATGTCCTTTAGGTCCCCGTCCAATTGATCAGCATATAAAAGGATTTAAAGCTTTAGGTGCTGAAATAGATGAATCAAGTAATACATCAATGAAAATTGAAGCTAAACAATTAAAAGGTGCAAATATCTTTTTAGATATGGTAAGTGTTGGTGCCACTATTAATATTATGCTAGCTGCAGTACATGCAGAGGGGCAAACGGTTATAGAAAATGCAGCAAAAGAACCAGAAGTAGTGGATGTAGCTAACTTCTTGATTAGTATGGGAGCACAAATTAAAGGAGCAGGTACAACAACAATTAAAATAACTGGTGTTGATACATTACATGGTACTGAATATCAAGTGATTCCTGACCGTATAGAAGCAGGCTCATATATGTGTATGGCAGCAGCTGCTGGTGAAGAAGTAGTCATCAATAATATAGTTCCAAGACACGTAGAAGCTTTAACTTCTAAATTAAAGGAAATGGGTGTCGATATTGAGTTGAACGACGAAAAGGTTATTATCAGAAAGAATGAACCTTACCAAAGCGTTGATATTAAAACATTAGTATATCCTGGTTTTGCAACGGATTTACAACAACCCATCACACCTTTATTATTTATGACTAAAGGGCCATCTTTTGTAACTGATACGATTTATCCTGAGAGATTTAAGCATGTTGAGGAGTTACAACATATGGGAGCGGACATTAATAAAGATAATGGTACTGCGACGATTAAACCTTCAAAACTTAAAGGAGCAGAAGTATATGCAAGTGACCTAAGAGCAGGGGCTTGCTTAATAGTAGCAGGTTTAATTGCCGAAGGTGTAACGACTATTTATAATGTGAAACATATTTATCGTGGCTATACACAAATCGTTGAGCATTTAAAACAATTAGGTGCAGATATTTGGACTGAAACTATTTAAAAAATGTGGTATAATTAATATACTTAAAATTATAAGCACTTATTTAAGTGCATTAGTATTAAGATATTAGAGTGAGAGGTGAATATCATGGAAGTTTGTCCTTATTTAGAAGAAACTTTTAAAATTTTAGGACGCAGTTGGAATGGCTTGATTATTAATTATTTATCAAGATGTGAAGATCAATCTGCACATTTTTCCGATTTGAAAAGAGACTTAAAAACAATCACGCCTCGTGCACTAAGTATAAAATTGACTGAATTAGGAGATTGGGGTTTAGTAGAAAAAAGAATAATTTCTACTAGTCCGGTTACTATTATTTATGAACTAACTGATAAAGGACGTTCATTAGCCGCATCTTTAAAACCAATTGAAGAATGGGCTCAAAATAATATAAATCTTGAACCAGAACCTGAAACTGAAACTGTTAAATAGTACTTATAAATTGTACTACGTATAGTTTCTAAACCGTTAAAATACTTAATTGCATATAGTATTTGATGGTGTGATTGATTTTTGAAAGAGATTGGGACATAAACGTTTAGGATTAGAACAACATTATTGAGTGTTTGTTAAAAATCCTGCTTCGGAAAGCATTGATTGGTTGTCTGAAGTGTTGAACTTTTATGTCTCTATCTCTTTTTTTGTTACTTAATTTAAATAAAAAGTGAAAACAAAACAAATCAAGTTCAATTTAATATGATGAGCAGATATGTTTAACTTTTAATAAAAGTGGTTAGAATAGTTGTATAACAATTCTAAGGAGTGAAGTTTGATGAGACAATTCACTAAACAATATATAAATGGTGAATGGGTTGATAGTACTAGCGGTGAAACAATAGATGTAATTAACCCTGCAACTGAAGAAGTTATTGGCTCAGTAGCCAAAGGTAATGAAGAAGATGTCAACAAAGCTGTAGAAGCAGCTGATAATGTATATTTAGATTTCCGTCATAGTACGGTTGAATATAGAAGAGATTTATTAGATAAAATCGTTAAAGAATATGAAAATAGAAAAGAAGATATAATTCAAGCGATTACTGATGAATTAGGTGCACCATTATCAGTTTCTGAAAATGTACACTACCAAATGGGTCTTAACCATTTTACAGCAGCAAGAGACGCTTTAGATAATTTCGAATTTGAAGAACGTCGTGGTGATGATTTAGTTGTTAAAGAAGCGATTGGTGTGTCAGGATTAGTAACACCTTGGAACTTCCCTACAAACCAAACATCACTTAAACTAGCTGCAGCTTTTGCAGCAGGTAGTCCAGTAGTGTTGAAACCATCTGAAGAAACACCATTCGCAGCAGTAATTTTAGCTGAAATTTTCGATAAAGTAGGTATGCCAAAAGGCGTATTTAACTTAGTAAATGGTGATGGTGAAGGCGTAGGTAATCCACTTAGTGAACATCCAAAAGTAAGAATGATGTCATTTACTGGTTCTGGTCCTACAGGTTCAAAAATTATGGAAAAAGCAGCTAAAGACTTCAAAAAAGTATCACTAGAACTTGGTGGTAAATCACCATATATCGTATTAGACGATGTAGATATTGAAGCCGCAGCTAAAGCAACTACTGGTAAAGTTGTTAATAATACAGGACAAGTTTGTACTGCAGGTACACGTGTTTTAGTACCTAATAGTATTAAAGAAGACTTCTTAAAAGCGGTTAAAGAACAATTCAGTTCTGTTAAAGTAGGTAACCCTAGAGAAGAAGGTACTCAAGTTGGTCCTATTATTAGTAAAAAACAATTTGACCAAGTTCAATCATATATTGATAAAGGTATTGAAGAAGGTGCTGAATTATTCTATGGCGGCCCTGGTAAACCAGAAGGATTAGAAAAAGGATATTTCGCACGTCCAACTATTTTCATCAATGTAGATAATAATATGACTATAGCTCAAGAGGAAATCTTTGGACCAGTAATGTCAGTTATCACTTATAACGATTTAGACGAAGCTATTGAAATTGCAAATGATACTAAATATGGTTTAGCTGGATATGTTATTGGTAACGACAAAGACACATTACACAAAGTGGCTCGTTCAATTGAAGCTGGTACAGTGGAAATTAACGAAGCAGGTCGTAAACCAGATCTACCATTTGGTGGTTATAAACAATCTGGATTAGGTCGTGAATGGGGCGACTATGGTATCGAAGAATTCTTAGAAGTTAAATCAATCGCAGGTTATTATAAATAAATAAAGTTAAATCTGAATAAGGTTTAATATCAATCATGCCAATGTACAATATTGAATAATATTTGTGCATTGGCATTTTTATATTAACTTTTCAAAAAATCATTTTGTATTTAAATTAAAAATTTGCTATAGTTATTCTAGTATTTAGAAGGTAATGAATTACATTAACGAAAAACTTTGAAATCATTTTCGTTCACTGTTCTATCATCATCTTTTTACCACAAAAAATAAGGAAATGGGTGCAAGTCTATGCCTGAAAGAGAACGAACATCTCCTCAATATGAATCTTTCCACGAACTATACAAGAACAACACTACAAAAGAACTCACTCAAAAAGCGAAATCTTTAAAATTAACTAATTACAGCAAATTAAATAAGAAAGAACTTGTACTAGCTATCATGGAAGCTCAAATGGAGAAAGATGGCAATTATTATATGGAGGGTATTTTAGATGATATCCAACCCGATGGTTATGGTTTCTTAAGAACTGTAAACTATTCTAAGGGTGAAAAAGACATCTACATTTCAGCAAGTCAAATTCGTCGATTTGAAATAAAAAGAGGCGATAAAGTAACAGGAAAAGTCCGTAAGCCAAAAGATAATGAAAAATATTATGGTTTGTTACAGGTCGACTTTGTAAACGATCATAATGCTGAAGAAGTAAAAAAACGTCCTCACTTCCAAGCGTTGACGCCTTTGTATCCAGATGAAAGAATTTTACTAGAAACAGAACCTAAGAATTATTCCACACGAATTATGGATTTAGTTACGCCTATTGGTTTAGGTCAACGTGGTCTTATTGTAGCGCCACCAAAAGCTGGTAAAACATCCTTACTAAAAGAAATAGCTAACGCAATTATTACAAATAAACCAGATGCTAAATTATTTGTTTTATTAGTAGGTGAAAGACCCGAAGAGGTTACAGATATTGAACGTTCTGTAGAATCTGCAGAAGTTGTACATTCAACGTTTGATGAACCACCTCAACATCATGTTAAAGTTGCAGAGCTATTATTAGAAAGAGCAAAGCGTCTAGTAGAAATTGGTGAAGATGTTATTATTTTAATGGATTCTATCACACGTTTAGCTAGAGCTTATAACTTAGTTATTCCTCCAAGTGGTCGTACTTTATCTGGTGGTCTTGATCCAGCTTCACTACACAAACCTAAAGCCTTTTTTGGTGCAGCTAGAAATATCGAAGCGGGTGGTAGTTTAACTATTTTAGCTACAGCACTAGTAGATACAGGTTCACGAATGGACGATATGATTTATGAAGAGTTCAAAGGAACTGGAAATATGGAATTACATCTAGACCGTAAATTATCTGAACGTCGTATTTTCCCTGCCATTGATATTGGTAGAAGCTCAACTCGTAAAGAAGAATTATTAATTAGCAAAGCAGAACTAGATACATTATGGCAACTTCGAAATCTATTTACTGATTCTACTGATTTTACAGAAAGATTTATTCGTAAGTTAAAACGTTCAAAAAATAATAAAGATTTCTTTGAACAATTACAAAAATCAGCTGAAGAAAGTACGAAAACAGGTAAACCTATTATTTAATGTTACAAAGGGTTGCGTTTTACATTAAATACTATTATAATTACACAGTATTGGGTAAAAAACTCACAAATAACTCTGTTCCAGATGGTTCAGGGCAAAGGAGCTGAAAACAATGAAACAAGGAATTCATCCTGAGTATCATAAAGTTATCTTTTTAGATACTACTACAGATTTTAAATTTTTAAGTGGTTCTACTAAAACATCTTCAGAAACAATGGAGTGGGAAGATGGAAATGAATACCCAGTTATTCGTTTAGATATTTCTTCTGATTCACATCCATTCTATACTGGACGTCAAAAATTCGCTGCTGCGGATGGTCGTGTGGAACGCTTCAACAAAAAATTTGGTCTTAAATCAAATAATAACTAATTTAAGTTTAGACTGTCTACGCCATTGTAATGGATTTGTAGGCAGTTTTTTTATTTTATAGTGAGAAATCAATCATGTTAATAATGCATTTTTACCGTAATTAATATATAACTTAAAGTGAGTGAAAAAGTATGATTGTTAATATAACATTTAAATAAGCCAGTCCAGTAAATAAGTTATAAGCAAATTTTCAAAAATGATTTAACGAATCAATTGTTAAAATAGCATTTATGAAATTTCAAAATATGATATAATTAAGCGATTATGTTTTGAAAAAAGGTGGAACGTTTAATGTATGAAACTTATCATTCCGGATGGATCGAATGTATTACCGGAAGTATGTTTAGTGGTAAATCAGAAGAACTTATTCGTCGTTTAAGACGAGGTATTTATGCTAAACAGAAAGTCATTGTTTTTAAACCAGCTATAGATGATCGTTATCATAAAGAAAAGGTAGTTTCACATAATGGAAATGCTATTGAAGCAATCAATATTGCAACAGCTAGAGAAATACTCATTCATGATGTATCACACGTAGATGTTATAGGGATTGATGAAGTTCAATTTTTCGATGAAAATATTGTAAGTATCATACAACAACTTGCAGATAATGGTCACAGGGTTATTGTAGCCGGATTAGATATGGATTTTAGAGGAGAACCCTTTGAACCTATACCTAAATTATTATCTTTAAGTGAGCACGTGACTAAATTACAAGCTGTTTGTGCAGTATGTGGTAGCCCTTCAAGTAGAACACAAAGACTTATAGATGGGCAACCGGCTAAAGCAGATGATCCAATAATTCTAGTCGGTGCAAATGAAAGTTACGAACCTAGATGTAGAGCACATCACATAGTGGCTCCAAGTGAAAATGAGAAGGAGGAAATGTAGTGTTTGATCAATTAGAAATTGTAGAGGAAAGATATGAACAATTAAATGAAATGTTAAGTGACCCTGATGTCGTTAATGATTCAGATAAATTACGTAAATATTCTAAAGAACAAGCAGATTTACAAAAAACTGTAGATGTTTACAGAAGCTACAAAAGCAAAAAAGAAGAATTAAGTGATATTGAAGAAATGTTGAATGAAACTTCGGATAAAGAAGAAGTTGAAATGTTAAAAGAAGAAAGTGCAACATTGAAAAATGAATTACCAGAAATGGAAGAACAACTTAAATTATTACTAATTCCTAAAGACCCTAATGATGAGAAAGATGTTATCGTTGAGATTAGAGCAGCAGCTGGTGGGGATGAAGCGGCAATTTTTGCTGGTGATTTAATGAGAATGTATTCTAAGTACGCAGAAATGCATAACTTCAAAACTGAAATTGTTGAAGCTTCTGAAAGTGATCATGGCGGTTATAAAGAAGTTAGTTTTTCAGTATCAGGTAATGGTGCGTATAGTAAATTAAAATTTGAAAATGGCGCACACCGTGTTCAACGTGTACCTGAAACAGAATCAGGTGGTAGAATTCATACTTCCACAGCAACCGTTGCAGTATTGCCAGAAGTAGAAGATGTTGAAATTGAAGTTAGAAATGAAGATTTGAAAATTGATACGTATCGTTCTAGTGGTGCAGGTGGACAACACGTCAATACTACCGATTCAGCAGTACGTATTACTCACTTACCAACAGGTATTATAGCTACTTCTTCAGAAAAATCACAAATACAAAACAGAGAAAAAGCTTTAAAAGTATTAAAAGCAAGATTATATGACATGAAGTTACAAGAAGAACAACAAAAATATGCTTCACAAAGAAAATCAGCAGTAGGTACAGGAGATCGTTCAGAACGTATCAGAACATATAACTATCCTCAAAGCCGTGTAACTGACCATAGAATTGGCTTAACTTTACAAAAATTAAGTCAAATCATGGAAGGAAATTTAGATGAAGTTATTGATGCTTTAACATTGTCTGAACAAACAGATAAATTGAAAGAATTAAACAATGGTGAGTTATAAAGATTATTTGGCAAACGCTATTTCTTTAGCAAAAGAGAAGGGTTTTGAACAGACACGAGCTGAGTGGTTATTATTAGATACATTTAATTGGACACGAACAGATTATCTCATACATATGAATGATGAGATGTCTGAGGCTGATAAAGCTAAATTCGGATTGAATTTACAAAGGATGTTATTAGGTGAACCAATACAATATATTGTTGGTTTTCAATCATTTTATGGACAACGTTTTAAAGTTTCTGATCAATGTTTAATCCCAAGACCAGAAACAGAAGAAGTCATGCTACACTTTTTAAATTTATGTCAAAATGACGATACTATAGCTGATATTGGTACTGGTAGTGGTGTTATAGCCATTAGTTTGAAAATGTTAAAGCCTTCTTTAAAAGTTATCGCTACAGATTTATATGAGGATGCATTAGATGTAGCACGCAGTAACTCAGAACAATTTGATGTGTATATTAATTTAATGCAGGGAAATGCTTTAAAACCGTTGATTGAACAAAACATTAAACTAAACGGCCTTATTTCTAATCCACCATACATCGATGTGAAAGATGTAAAAGATATGTCTAAAACAGTTGTCGATTATGAACCGCATCAAGCTTTATTTGCTAAAAGTGAAGGTTATGCGATTTATAAGTCTATATTAGAAGATTTACCTAAAGTGTTACTTCCAAAGGCACATGTTGTTTTTGAAATTGGCTATAACCAAGGGCAAAATTTAAAAGAAATCGTTCATAACATGTATCCTGATAAAGAAGTAGCAGTTTATCAAGATATCAATCAACTTGATAGAATTTTAGAAATAAAATGGTAAATAAAAGTGATAATAGATAAGAATCGTTGTTATTTCTATTTGTTTTAATATGAATCTGCAAGGTTAATCGAAATTTGATGTATAATAAACTTTGTTATCAATGGGGTGGGAATGAGCATTCTTTCATGTATAAAATGAAAGACATAAAGCTATCCCACTCCTTTTTATTTTTAATTTAACTATGGGAAAGAGGTGTGATTTGAAATTGGAAACTAAGATATGGGATTTGAGAGAATATAGTAAAAATATCGAAGAATATCCATATATTAAAGAGATCAAAGATGTCGTGTTAAATGGTGGTCTTGTAGCACTACCAACAGAGACAGTATATGGTTTAGGTGCTGATGCTACTAATCAAGAAGCGGTTAGTAAAATATATCAAGCTAAAGGAAGACCATCAGATAATCCGTTAATTGTACACATACATGATATTTCTCAAATGGATCGTTTCATTGATAAGTTAGACCCAAAAGTACGACAATTAATGGATGCTTTTTGGCCGGGACCTATATCATTTATCTTACCTCTAAAATCAGGATATTTATGTGAAAAAGTAACAGGTGGACTAAATTCTATTGCTGTAAGAATGCCTAGCCACTTGATTGGTAGGGGTTTATTACAATTAATTAATAAGCCTATAGCTGCACCAAGTGCAAATATTAGTGGTAGACCATCTCCTACAACCTTTGATCATGTGTTTAATGATTTAAATGGAAGAATTGATGGCATTATAAATGGTGACCAAAGTGAAGAAGGATTAGAAAGTACTGTATTAGATTGTACACAGTATCCTTTTAGAATTGCACGTCCAGGATCAGTTACACAATCTATGATTGAAACAATTATACCTCATAGTATTGCACAATCAGATTTTAATGAAAGTGCTAAACCTATTGCTCCTGGTATGAAATATAAACATTATTCACCAGATACTCCGGTAACTATTCTAGAAGGATTAAGCCAGAAAATTCCGGATAATGATAAATGGAATCAAACAGCTTTCGTTGTTCCAAAAAGTTTAAGTCATTATTTACCTAAAGAATCTATTTTTATTAAATTATGTGAAGATAAAGATGATATCAAACAAGCAAATCATTTATTATATAGTATTTTACATGATATAGATCAGCGGAATGATATTGTTCAAGCATATATTTTTGGTTTTGAAAAAAATGATAACACTGAAGCTATCATGAATAGAATGTTAAAAGCTGCTGGAAATCAAATTGTTAATGAGGTGTCTTTATGAAATTAATATTTGTATGTACTGGTAATACTTGTCGTAGTCCCATGGCTGAAAGTATTGCACAATCAGTTTTTAATAAATTAGACATTACCATTGAGTCAAGAGGCATATTTGCTATGGAACAACAACCTATTTCAAAGTTATCTGAAGAAATATTAAATGAAAATGATTTGCCTCAACCTTCATTAACACAGAGTTTTTCTAGAGAAGATATAGATGCTAATATTATTCTAACAATGTCTAAATCGCATAAGGACATTATATTGTCTCAATATGGTACTGATGCTCTTCCAAATGTATTTACTTTGAGTGAATTTGTAGGGGAAGTAGATGATATTTATGATCCTTATGGTGGAGACAAGTTTACTTATCAACAAACATTTAACCAAATTTATGACTTAATTATGAAAATCGACCCAAAAGTTCTGTTAGAGAATTATATATAATTAGTATATGTTACGCTTTAAATACGTTATAATAAGGGAGTATAGCAATTTTGCTATGTTCCTTTTTATTTTTTTAGGGGGTGGGTTTCAAATGCAAGATTTTTCAATGTTGTTAGACGAATTAAAAGCAATGTCCTTTTTTAATGAAAATGAGATATGCTTGATTGGTTGTTCAACTTCTGAAGTTATTGGTCAGCGAATTGGTTCTGTTGGATCAATGGAAGTGGCTGAATCAATATTTAAAGAGTTAGAAAAAGTGAAACAACAGACAGGTGTTTCATTCGCATTTCAAGGGTGTGAGCATATTAATAGAGCAATCACTATTGAAAGATCCGATTTTAATCCACTAACAATGGAAGAAGTTACAGTTGTACCAGATGTTCATGCAGGTGGTAGCTTAGCTACATACGCATATCAACATATGGAAGACCCAGTTGTTGTTGAACATATTTCAGTTCCGAAAGGTATAGATATTGGTCAAACATTAATAGGCATGCACATTAAACATGTTTGTGTGCCAGTTAGAACTAGTATTAAGCAAGTGGGGGAAGCAATCGTTACTATTGCTACATCAAGACCTAAAAAAATTGGTGGCGAACGTGCAAAATATAATTAATTAGTTGAAAGAAGGGGATTATATGTCTTACATCGAAAAGCAAGATAAAGTGATTTTTGAAGCTATTGAGAAAGAGTTTAATCGACAAAATAATAATATTGAGTTAATTGCATCTGAAAACTTTGTTTCAGAAGCTGTTATGGAAGCACAAGGATCTGTATTAACTAATAAATATGCGGAAGGTTATCCAGGCCGTCGTTATTATGGTGGCTGTGAATTTGTAGACGTTACAGAATCAGTAGCAATCGACCGTGCTAAAGCATTATTTGGAGCAGAACATGTTAATGTTCAGCCTCACTCTGGTTCTCAAGCTAATATGGCAGTTTATTTAGTAGCATTAGAATATGGAGATACTGTTTTAGGCATGAATTTAAGTCACGGTGGTCATTTAACTCATGGTTCACCAGTTAATTTTAGTGGTAAATCTTATAATTTTGTCGAATATGGTGTAGATAAAGATACAGAACTTATTAATTATGACGAAGTACGTAGATTAGCAATTGAACATAAACCTAAATTAATTGTCGCAGGTGCATCTGCTTATTCACGTCAAATTGATTTCAAAAAATTTAAAGAAATAGCTGATGAAGTTGGCGCTAAATTAATGGTGGATATGGCTCATATTGCTGGTTTAGTCGCTGCAGGTTTACACCAAAACCCAGTTGAATATGCTGACTTTGTTACTACAACAACACATAAAACATTACGTGGACCACGTGGTGGCATGATTTTATGTAAAGAAGAATACAAAAAGGCAATAGATAAAACGATTTTCCCTGGTATTCAAGGTGGTCCTTTAGAACATGTTATCGCAGCAAAAGCAGTAGCATTTGGTGAAGCTTTAGACAATAATTTTAAAGTTTATCAAAAGCAAGTGATTAAAAATGCACAAACATTAGCGGATACCCTTTCAAAAGAAGGATTTAGAATCGTTTCAGGTGGTACAGATAATCACTTAGTAGCTGTAGACGTTAAAGGCTCTGTAAATATTACTGGTAAAGTTGCAGAAGAAACACTTGATAGCGTTGGCATTACTTGCAATAAAAATACTATTCCATTTGATCAAGAAAAGCCATTTGTTACAAGTGGTATTAGATTAGGAACACCAGCAGCCACTACTCGTGGTTTTGATGAAAAAGCATTTGAAGAAGTAGCAAAAATTATTGGTTTAGCTTTAAACAATCATGAAGATGAAGCTAAATTAAAAGAAGCAAAAACGCGTGTTTTAGCGTTAACTGAAAAATATCCTTTATATCAATAAAATACAAGGATATACAGAATATTGGAGGAAATGAAAATGAGTAAAGTACATGTATTTGATCATCCATTAATTCAACACAAATTGAGTTACATTCGTGATGCTCGTACTGGAACTAAAGAGTTTAGAGAACTAGTAGATGAAGTTGGTATGCTTATGGCATACGAAGTTACAAGAGATCTAGAGTTACAAGATGTTGAAATTGAAACTCCAGTAACTAAAATGACAGCTAAACGCTTAGCAGGTAAAAAATTAGCAATTGTACCTATTTTAAGAGCTGGACTAGGCATGACTGAAGGTATTTTAAGTTTAGTTCCTGCAGCAAGAGTAGGGCACATCGGTTTATATCGTGATCCTGAAACACTTAAAGCAGTAGAATACTTCTCTAAAATGCCTCAAGATATTGATGAACGAGAAATCATCGTTGTGGATCCGATGTTGGCAACAGGAGCATCTGCAATTGAAGCTATTACTTCATTGAAAAACAAAGGTGCTAAAAATATTCGTTTCATGTGCTTAATTGCTGCCCCAGAAGGTGTTGAAAAAATGAAAGAAGCTCATGATGATGTTGATATTTATATTGCAGCATTAGATGAGAAACTTAATGACAAAGCTTATATTACACCTGGATTAGGTGACGCAGGAGATCGATTATTCGGTACGAAATAGATATTGAAAACGGAGATAGATACGTTTGAAGAAAAAAATTATGACTATATTTGGAACTAGGCCGGAAGCTATTAAAATGGCGCCACTAGTTAAAGCAATTGAAAACGATGAGCAGTTGGAAGTATGCGTGGTTGTTACAGCTCAACATAGAGAAATGCTAGACGCTGTATTAAAAACGTTTGATATTGTTCCTGATTATGATTTGAATATTATGAAAGAAGGACAGACACTTTCAGAAATAACTTCAAAATCAATGATTGAACTGGAATCTATCATCAAACATGTTAAACCTAATATGGTATTGGTACACGGAGATACAGCGACTACATTTTCAGGAAGTCTAGCAGCGTTTTATAATCAAGTACCAATAGGTCACGTTGAGGCTGGATTACGAAGTTATGATAAATATTCACCTTATCCAGAAGAAATGAATAGACAAATGGTAGGCGTACTAACTGACATTCATTTTGCACCGACTTTCAATGCTAGGAAACATTTGCTTGACGAAGGTAAGGATATAAACTCAGTTGTGGTAACTGGTAATACAGCGATTGACGCATTAAATTATACAGTTAATGACGATTATCATTCTGACATTTTAAATAGACATAAGAATAAAAGAATATTGTTATTAACTGCACATCGTCGCGAAAACATTGGTGAACCAATGGAACATATTTTTAAAGCTGTTAGAAAGCTTGTAGATGAAGATGAGTCACTCGTAGTTGTTTATCCAGTGCATATGAATCCTAAAGTTCGTGATATTGCACAACATATTTTAGGCAAACATGACAGAATAGAACTTATTGAACCTTTAGATGTTTTAGATTTTCACAATTTTGCTAAACAAGCGCATCTCATTTTGACAGACTCTGGAGGGATTCAAGAAGAAGCCCCTTCATTACACAAACCAGTATTAGTATTAAGAGATAATACTGAGAGACCTGAAGGTGTTGAAGCTGGTACATTAAAAGTAGTTGGTACTTCGATGAATAATGTCTATAAAGAAACCAAAAAATTGTTAGAAGATAAAAACCTTTACAAGAGTATGAGTGAGGCAAATAATCCATATGGAGATGGAAGCGCTTCTAATAGAATTGTAAATCATATCAAATATTATTTTGATTTAATAAGTGAAAAACCAAAAGATTTTAAACAATAAAAGATGTATACCGTTTAAATGTGGCTAATTTGTGACAATTTTAGCTTAAAATTCAACAACAATTTGAATAGAATTGACACCGTTGTAGGCGCTATATTATCATTTAGATTGTATGAGTGGAACGGTTTACATGATTGTATAAGACACTCGGAGGCAAACAAATGGGTCGTTTCTACATCATTTTCAAACAATATATACAATATTATCTCTATTTATTGATATTATTAGGTATATTGTATCTCTTTTCACCCCATCCTTTTTTATTAGGTTTGATTATTGGTACATGTGGATCTTTAGTTAATACATACATCTTTGAGATCTATTTATTTCATGCACAAAAAGCTGAGTCAAACCATATATCAACAGGAAATATGTGGAGATATTTAGTGGCTATTGTCGTGTGTATAATATGGTTTTTCTTTAAAGATCACATCAATATCATTGGGGTGTTAATAGGGCTAATGATTTCTTATATCGTAATCATCTGTCGCCCTCTACTTAATAGGGAGTAAAATTTAAAACGAAAGAGGTGAGAATATGGATCATAAAGACCCGAAAGTAAGTTTGGATATTTTCGGTTTTGACCTTGTATTTAACATGGCAAGTGTAATGATGGTGTTAATTACAGCAGTTCTCGTTTTTTTACTAGCAATTATTTGTACACGTAATTTAAAGAAACGACCAACTGGTAAACAGAACTTTATTGAATGGGTTTTTGACTTTGTTAGAGGCATCATCGAAGGTAATATGGCATGGAAAAAAGGTGGACATTTTCACTTCTTAGCAGTGACATTAATTTTATACATCTTCATTTCTAATATGTTAGGTTTACCATTTGCAATAGTAACTAAAGATCACTACTTATGGTGGAAATCACCTACCGCAGATGCAACAGTTACATTGACATTGTCAACTACTGTTATTCTATTAACACATTATTATGGTATTAAAATGCGTGGTACAAAGAATTATTTCAAAGGTTATGTTCAACCGTTTTGGCCACTTGCAATTATAAACGTGTTTGAAGAGTTTACTTCAACATTAACACTTGGACTACGTTTATATGGTAATATCTTTGCAGGTGAACTATTACTAAGCTTATTAGCTGGATTATTCTTCCAAGAACCAGCATGGGGTTGGATAATTAGTATACCTGGTTTAATTGTTTGGCAAGGATTCTCAATCTTTGTAGGTACAATACAAGCATATATCTTCATTATGCTTTCAATGGTTTACATGTCACACAAAGTGGCAGATGGACACTAAATTTAAAAATTATATACAATCTTAGGAGGAAAATTTATTATGAATTTAATCGCAGCGGCAATCGCAATTGGTTTATCAGCATTAGGTGCAGGTATCGGTAACGGTCTTATCGTATCTAGAACAGTAGAAGGTGTAGCACGTCAACCAGAAGCTCGTGGTCAATTAATGGGTATTATGTTCATTGGTGTTGGTTTAGTTGAGGCTTTACCTATCATCGGTGTTGTAATTGCATTCATGACATTTGCTGGATAAGACATTTATTTAAGGCGAAGTCTAATAGACTCTCGCCGTTCGTTTTATTTTTTATTGCTTAATGATTATTTTGACGAAAGGAGTGTCATGATCCCGTGACTGCAACAGCTAATATGTTCGTTATCGGTGCAGCTTCAGGCGTTGAATGGGGCACAGTAATAGTTCAAATTTTTACTTTTATTGTCCTATTAGCGTTATTGAAAAAATTTGCTTGGGGTCCATTAAAAGAAATAATGGATAAACGTGAACGTGATATCAACAAAGATATCGACGATGCGGAACAAGCTAAATTAAATGCACAAAAACTTGAAGAAGAAAATAAACAGACACTTAAAGAAACTCAAGATGAAGTTCAAAAAATTCTAGAAGATGCGAAAGTTCAAGCACGTAAACAACATGAAGAAATCATTCATGAAGCAAACGTTAGAGCTAATGGCATGATTGAAACTGCTCAAAGTGAAATTAATAGTCAAAAAGAACGTGCCATTGCAGATATTAATAACCAAGTATCTGAATTATCAGTTCTTATTGCTTCTAAAGTTCTTAGAAAAGAAATTTCAGAGCAAGATCAAAAAGAATTAGTTGAAAAGTATCTAAAAGAGGCAGGCGATAAATAATGACAAAAATCGCTGACAAATACGCAAAGGCATTGTTTGATGTTTCTGCAGATACAAATCAATTGGATAGCATTTATGAAGAATTAGAAACAATTAGTCATTCTTCATTCGATTACATTAATGATTTAAAAGCCATTGATAGCAATCCTAAACTTACATTACAAAAGCGTCAAAACTTTGTAGGAGAGGTTTATGGTAATGCTAATCAGTACATTGTTAATATGTTGAAAGTGCTAGCGGAAAATCGTCATCTTTCACACATTGAAGATGTCTTTAAAGCTTTTCAATCACAGTATAATCAACATAACAATCAAGATTTCGCATTAATAGAATCAACATATGATTTAAATGATGAAGAAATATCAAAAATCGTTGAACTAGTTAAACAACAAACAAACTTATCTAAAGTAATTGTTAGTACTAAAATTAATCAAGATTTAATTGGTGGTTTTAGAGTTAAGGTCGGCACGACTGTTATGGATGGCAGTGTTAAAAATGATCTTATTCAATTACAACGTAAATTTAAAAGAGCAAACTAATTAATAAAGAGGAGTGACATAGATGGCCATAAAAGCTGAAGAAATCAGTGCATTACTTCGCTCACAAATTGAGAATTATGAGTCAGAAATGTCCGTAACAGATGTTGGTACAGTATTACAAATTGGTGATGGTATCGCATTAATTCACGGATTAAATGACGTTATGGCTGGTGAGCTAGTAGAATTCCAAAACGGCGTGCTCGGTTTAGCACAAAACCTTGAAGAATCTAATGTTGGTGTGGTTATCTTAGGACCATACACAGATATTAGTGAAGGTGACGAAGTTAAACGTACAGGACGTATTATGGAAGTACCTGTAGGTGACGAACTAATTGGACGAGTAGTAAATCCATTAGGTCAACCTATCGATGGACAAGGTCCTATCAACGCAACAAAAACAAGACCAGTTGAGAAAAAAGCAACTGGAGTAATGGATCGTAAATCAGTTGATGAACCATTACAAACTGGTATTAAAGCTATCGATGCATTAGTGCCAATTGGACGTGGTCAACGTGAGTTAATCATTGGTGACCGTCAAACAGGTAAAACAACTGTTGCAATTGATACAATCTTAAACCAAAAAAATGAAGATACAATTTGTATCTATGTAGCTATTGGTCAAAAAGATTCAACTGTAAGAGCCAATGTAGAAAAATTAAGACAAGCTGGCGCTTTAGATTATACAATCGTTGTATCTGCATCAGCAGCTGAACCAGCGCCATTATTATATATCGCGCCATATTCAGGTGTAACAATGGGCGAAGAGTTCATGTTTAACGGTAAACATGTTTTAATCGTTTATGATGATTTAACTAAACAAGCATCAGCTTATCGTGAACTTTCATTATTATTACGTAGACCTCCAGGCCGTGAAGCATACCCTGGTGATGTGTTCTATCTACATAGTAGATTACTTGAAAGAGCAGCTAAGTTAAATGATGATTTAGGTGGCGGATCTATTACTGCGTTACCAATCATTGAAACTCAAGCAGGAGACATTTCAGCTTATGTTCCAACAAACGTTATTTCAATTACTGATGGACAAATTTTCTTACAATCTGATTTATTCTTCTCAGGTGTAAGACCTGCGATTAACGCTGGACAATCAGTATCACGTGTTGGTGGTTCTGCTCAAATTAAAGCGATGAAAAAAGTAGCAGGTACTTTACGTTTAGACCTTGCTTCTTATAGAGAATTAGAATCATTTGCTCAATTTGGTTCTGATTTAGATGAATTCACAGCTAAAAAATTAGAACGTGGTAAACGTACTGTTGAAATCTTAAAACAAGATCAAAATAAACCACTTCCTGTAGAAAACCAAGTATTAATTATCTTTGCATTAACTAAAGGATATTTAGACGATATTCCTGTTGAAGATATTACTCGTTTTGAGGATGAATTAAACCACTGGGCAGCTTCAAATGCGACAGAATTACTTTCTGAAATCAGAGAAACTGGTGCTTTACCAGATGCTGATAAATTTGATTCTGCAATTACCGAATTCAAAAAAAGCTTTAGTAAATCAGAATAATAAAGAATAGTAATTAAAGGTGGTGAGATAGTGGCTTCTCTAAAAGAAATAGATACACGTATAAAATCAACCAAAAAGATGAAACAAATCACTAAGGCGATGAACATGGTTTCAAGTTCTAAATTACGTAGAGCTGAAAACAATACTAAACAATTCAAGCCTTATATGGATAAAATGCAAGATGCTATTACAGCAGTAGCTGGTTCTAACAAGAATTCAAACCATCCTATGCTTCGTCAAAGAGATGTAAAACGTAGTGGTTATCTTGTCATAACAAGTGATAAAGGATTAGCGGGTGCTTATAGTGCCAACGTTCTTAAAAAATTAATAAGTGACATCAAAGAAAAGCATAATGATAGTAGTGAATATAGCATTGTTGTTTTAGGTCAACAAGGTGTTGACTTCCTTAAAACACGAGGCTACGAAATAGAAAATTCATTAGTTGAACTACCAGACCAACCTTCATTTAAATCTGTTCAAGCGCTAGCAAAACACGCAATTGATTTATATAGTGAAGAAAATATTGATGAATTGAATATTTACTATAGTCATTATGTCAGTGTATTAGAAAATAAACCTACTACTAAAAAGGTTCTTCCATTATCTCAAGAAGATTCAAGTCAAGGTCATGGTCATATGTCTACATATGAATTTGAACCCGATAAAGAATCTATCTTAAGCGTCATCTTACCGCAATATGTTGAAAGTTTAATATATGGTACGATTTTAGATGCTAAAGCAAGTGAGCATGCGTCACGTATGACTGCAATGAAAAATGCTTCTGATAATGCTACAGAACTTATTGATGACTTATCATTAGAATATAACAGAGCTAGACAAGCAGCAATCACACAACAAATCACTGAAATTGTTGGTGGTTCGGCAGCACTTGAATAAAATTAAAAGGAGGAAAATAGCATGGGAATTGGCCGTGTAACTCAAGTTATGGGTCCTGTCATTGATGTTCGTTTTGAACATAACGAAGTCCCTGATATTAATAATGCCCTTATTATTGAAGTTCCAAAAGAAGAAGGAACAGTTAGCTTAACACTAGAAGTTGCACTACAATTAGGTGATGACGTTGTTCGTACAATCGCAATGGATTCAACTGATGGTGTTCAAAGAGGCATGGATGTTAAAGATACAGGTAAAGACATTAGTGTACCTGTTGGTGACGAAACACTAGGAAGAGTGTTTAACGTACTAGGTGACACGATTGACTTAGAAGAAAAACTTGATGATTCAGTTCGTCGTGATCCTATTCATAGACAATCACCTGGATTTGATGAATTATCTACTGAAGTAGAAATTCTTGAAACAGGTATTAAAGTTGTAGATTTATTAGCACCTTACATTAAAGGTGGTAAAGTTGGATTATTCGGTGGTGCCGGAGTAGGTAAAACAGTATTAATTCAAGAATTAATTAACAATATTGCTCAAGAACATGGTGGTATTTCAGTATTCGCCGGTGTTGGTGAACGAACTCGTGAAGGTAATGATTTATACTATGAAATGAGCGATAGTGGCGTAATTAAGAAAACAGCAATGGTATTTGGTCAAATGAACGAACCACCTGGCGCACGTATGCGTGTTGCTTTATCTGGTTTAACAATGGCAGAATACTTCCGTGATGAACAAGGACAAGACGTTTTATTATTCATTGATAACATTTTCAGATTTACGCAAGCAGGTTCAGAGGTATCAGCGTTATTAGGTCGTATGCCTTCAGCCGTTGGTTACCAACCTACACTTGCTACAGAAATGGGTCAATTACAAGAACGTATTACGTCTACAAATAAAGGTTCTGTAACATCTATTCAAGCAGTGTTCGTACCAGCCGATGACTATACTGACCCAGCACCAGCAACAGCATTTGCTCACTTAGATTCAACTACAAACTTAGAGCGTAAATTAACAGAAATGGGTATCTACCCAGCTGTTGACCCATTAGCTTCAACTTCTAGAGCATTAGAACCTTCAATAGTTGGACAAGAGCATTATGAAGTTGCACGTGATGTACAATCTACATTACAAAAATACAGAGAATTACAAGATATTATTGCGATTCTAGGTATGGATGAATTATCTGAAGAAGATAGACAAACAGTAGAACGTGCACGTAGAATTCAATTCTTCTTATCACAAAACTTCCACGTTGCTGAACAATTTACTGGTCAAAAAGGATCTTATGTTCCAGTTAAAACAACTGTAGCTGATTTCAAAGATATCTTAGAAGGTAAATATGATCATATTCCTGAAGATGCATTCCGTTTAGTAGGTAGCATGCAAGATGTAATTGCGAAGGCTAAAGACATGGGTGTTGAAGTCTAATAATTAGGAGGTATGGATAATGAATACATTAAGCCTAGAAATTGTCACTCCTAATGGTTCTATCTATGAACGAGATGATGTAGAACTAGCTGTTTTACAAACTACAGCTGGCGAAATGGGTGTGATGAATGGACACATTCCAACCGTTTCTGCATTAAAAACTGGCTACGTAAAAGTGAATTTTCATAATGGAAATGAATATGTAGCTGTTAGTGATGGGTTTGTAGAAGTTAGACAACATCAACTATCAATTATTGTCCAAACAGCTGAAACTGCTACTGAAATCGATGTTGAAAGAGCTAAATTAGCGAAAGCAAGAGCAGAATCACATTTAGATAATGATGATAATAGTGACATAAATAGAGCCAAAAGAGCGTTAGAACGTGCAAATAACCGTTTACGTGTGGCTGAACTTAAATAAATTATAAAAGGCTTGGAAATTCACCATTTAAGGTATTTCCAAGCCTTTTAATATACATACAAATCTTCTGTTTTTGCAGTTAATAGTAGTATCATTATTATGTTATTTCATGTACAATGTTATACAGTAATCAATTCTAAGGAGTAAAATATGGATTATCTAGGACAATTTGCGATAATACATTTAATTTTACATGTGATATGTATATGTATAGCTTACTGGGCATTAAATGCAATTCGCCTCGATCAATTTTTTAAAAAAGGTTATACGAAACAAATTCAAATATGCATGATATTTTTTGCTATATTATTAGGTACTAGTGTTAGTAATTTTATAATTGATTTGTTACAGTTTTCCACTCAATTAAAATATATAATGAAATAGTTCTTTTTTAGTTTTTTCATAATGAAAAACGGATATAATATATTATTGAATGATAAATTTTATATAGTAGGGAAATGTAAATAACTAGGAGATTTAAGTGGAGGATTTAAGATGGATAAAATAGTAATTAATGGTGGTAACCAACTAAAAGGTGAAGTTAAAGTAGAAGGTGCTAAAAATGCAGTTTTACCTGTATTAACAGCTTCATTATTAGCTTCAGAAGGTACTAGTAAATTAGTAAATGTACCAGCATTAAGCGATGTAGAAACTATAAACAACGTATTATCAACTTTAAATGCTGATGTTACGTATAAAAAAGAAGAAAATGCGGTAGTAGTTGATGCTACTAATACATTAAATGAAGAAGCACCATATGAATATGTGAGTAAAATGCGTGCAAGTATCTTAGTAATGGGACCTTTATTAGCTCGTTTAGGCCATGCAATAGTGGCTTTACCAGGTGGATGTTCAATTGGAAGTCGTCCAATTGAACAACATATTAAAGGATTCGAGGCATTAGGTGCAGAAATTCATTTAGAAAATGGAAATATTTATGCAAATGCTAAAGATGGTTTAAAAGGTGCTTCTATACATTTAGATTTTCCAAGTGTAGGCGGTACTCAAAACTTAATCATGGCTGCTTCATTAGCTTCAGGAAAAACAGTATTAGAAAATGCTGCAAAAGAACCAGAAATTGTTGACTTAGCTAATTATATCAATGAAATGGGCGGTAAAATCACTGGAGCAGGTACTGATACGATTACAATTCATGGTGTCGATCATTTAACTGGTGTAGAACATTCTATTATTCCAGATAGAATTGAAGCAGGTACATTATTAATCGCTGGCGCAATCACTCGTGGAGACATCATTGTACGTGACGCAATCAAAGAACACATGTCTAGTTTAGTTTATAAACTTGAAGAAATGGGAGTTAACTTAGAATATTTAGAAGATGGTATCCGAGTATCTGCTGATGGAGATTTAAACCCAGTAGATGTTAAAACATTACCACATCCAGGATTCCCTACAGATATGCAATCTCAAATGATGGCTTTACTATTGACTGCAAATGGTCACAAAGTAATCACAGAAACAGTGTTTGAAAATAGATTTATGCACGTTGCTGAGTTTCGTAGAATGAATGCAAATATCGATGTAGAAGGTAGAAGTGCTAAAATTGAAGGCAAAAGCAATCTTCAAGGTGCACAAGTTAAAGCGACTGACTTAAGAGCTGCTGCAGCATTAATTTTAGCTGGTTTAGTTGCAGAAGGAACAACACAAGTAACTGAATTAAAACACTTAGACAGAGGCTATGTAGATTTACATGGTAAATTAAAATCATTAGGTGCAGATATCAAACGCATTAATGACTAATTAATTTTTCATTCAAATATGGAGGTTTAAACATCATGGAAACAATTTTCGATTATAATCAAATAAAACAAATTATCCCTCATAGACAACCATTTTTATTAATAGATAGAGTAGTTGAATACGAAGAAGGTAAACGTTGCGTTGGATTAAAACAAGTTTCAGGTAATGAACCATTCTTCCAAGGGCATTTTCCAGATTACGCTGTTATGCCTGGTGTATTAATTACTGAAGCATTAGCTCAAACTGGTGCAGTAGCAATGTTAAACAGTGAAGAAAATAAAGGTAAAATAGCTTTATTCGCAGGTATTGATAAATGTCGATTTAAAAGACAGGTTACACCAGGAGATACACTAATGTTAGAAGTAGAAATAACTAAAATTAAAGGACCAATTGGTAAAGGAACTGCAAAAGCAACTGTAGATGGCCAATTGGCTTGTAGTTGTGAACTAACATTTGCAATACAAGATGCAAAATAAATCATAAACTAAAGCCTACAATCAGGATATTCTGACTGTAGGCTTTTAATATGCGTCATTATCTTTCAAATTTTTCATCTTTAAGTTTAGGTTTAGATTGCATCATACGGTTGAATGTTTTTTTCAATTCTTCACCAGTTAATCCATCATCGACAAGTTCTTCTAATAAACTTTCGGCATAAACTTGACGTAAAGTATAGATATGGCATTCAAATACGACTGACATTGTTTTATCAAATTGCTTAACACTTTTAACAGTGGCATCAAATAATGCAGGATCATTTGCAGGTCTAGTAATTACGACACGAATATCTAATAATTTATCATTATCTATATAGTCTTTAAACGTGTGATAATGTTCATTTGAAATTACAATTTCTAGTAACCAACCAGTGCCACTACCTTCTTTATTAATAATGACACCATCTTCTAACTCATATTCAGTCACACCACCGTTTTCACTTACGATTTGAAAACGTACAGCTTTAAATGTCTTCATAAAGTCACTTCCCATTTGTTTTATATTTACAAAAAATGATTTATTTTTAATTGGAGTATACAATTTTTGATTATTTTCTTTAAATATATCAAAAATTAAGGGTAAATAGCTATATATTTTGAAAAAATAGCATTTTGACGGTAATGAGAGAAATAATTATTATAATAGGTAAGAGGAGGTGACACATGTTAAACAAAATAGTTATAGTTGGCAGACTTACTAAAGATGCCCAAATTTATGAAAAGGAGGACGGTAATAAAGTAGCAACTTTTTGTGTAGCTACTGAAAGAAATTATAAAGATCAAAATAATGAGATTGCATGCGATTATCTATATTGTAAAGCATTTGGCAAAACTGCAAGTAACATTGAAAAATATACACATCAAGGTTCACTAGTAGGAATAACTGGTCAAATGCGATCGCGAAAATATGAAAAAGATAACCAGACTCATTTTGTAACAGAACTATATGTAGAAACAATTAAATTTATGTCCTCTAAGGCAAAAGAATCCAATATCCTCTCTAACGAATATGATGAAGAGTCAAATGAACTCTTTAATATAGGTTAGACATCCATTAATTATTCAATAACTCCCAATTATTTATACTTTATCCTATCTTAATATAAATTATCATCTTTCAATTATACTCGAGCGACCTTTTTTAAATTAATATTAAAAAAGGTCGTTTATTTATTAGTTTATACAGGAAAATTGATTCAATTCACGTCAGAATTATCTGATAGATTTCAATTGTATTACAAACACATCACAGACATATGTATTATATAAACTGTCATGGCAGTTTTCATAAAGGATAAAATTTAAAATTACACTAAAATATAATGTAATTCGCACGTAAAAAAATAGCTTTCATTTTTATTTGGCTGTAACCTGCAAGGAATTTATGGATGTTACAGTAGTATTTGTAAATTAGTTAAAGAAAACAAATCACTTTTAGGAGGATTTTTTAATAATGAAAAAAACAATTATTGCATCATCACTAGCAGTAGGATTAGGCGTTGTAGCAGGTAATGCTGGACACGACGCACACGCAAGCGAAGCAAATATTAATGAAGCAGAATTAGCTCAAAAAGCTCAATCAAATGATCAAACATTAAACGAAAGCCCTATCCAAGAAGGTGCTTATAACTATACATTCGATTACAATGGTTTCACTTATCACTTTGAATCAGATGGTACAAACTTCTCATGGGATTATCACCAATCTGGTCAATCAACTGAAGCTTCAAATACTCAAGCTCAACCACAACAAGATGTAAGTGAACAAGCTTCAGCATCAACTAACGAAACTTCTGCACAAGAAGTAAGCAATCAACAACAATCAAAATCAGCTCAACCTGAACAAGTTTCAGCACCACAAACTGAACAAACTCAACAACCACAACAAGAAACTACTTCAAATAATCAATCAAGCTCAAGCGAAGCTTCAAGTGGTTCATCTGTAAACGTAAATGATCACTTAAAACAAATCGCTCAACGTGAATCAGGTGGCGACATTCATGCTACAAACCCATCAACTGGTGCTTCAGGTAAGTATCAATTCTTACAATCAACTTGGGATTCAGTAGCTCCATCTGAATATCAAGGTCAACCAGCTTCAAGTGCTCCTGAACACGTTCAAGACGCTGCAGCTCAAAAATTATATGATACAGCTGGCCCAAGCCAATGGGTAACTGCATAATATAAGATATTTCTTTCACCCTATTTTGATAGGGTGAATTTTTTTATCATAAAAATGACTTAGTTTAAAAACGTGGAAATTTCAATTGTCTATGAATTTTTATTAAATTAATAAATGAAACTTTTAGATAATTGATTTCATGTATTTATTTTGCTAATGTTATATATGACAGTAATTTAAAAGAAAACTACTAGGGGAGCCTTATGGCTGAGATGAATTTTATTCAGACCCTTACAACCTGATTTGGTTAGCACCAACGTAGGAAAGTAGTATTTATTATTAAAGGCGCATATTAACCTTGATATTAACTACTTTCCTATTTGGGAAGTAGTTTTTTATTTCAAGGAGGCAATTTGTGATGAGTTTTTCTAAAGAATTAAGGGTAGCTGCAGAACCAATTATTGAAGATATTTACAACGATGGTTTTATTCAAGATTTATTGCATGGTGAATTATCGAAACAAGCCGTTCGACAGTATTTACGTGCAGATGCTTCGTATTTAAAGGAATTTGCTAATTTATATGCATTATTGATACCTAAAATGTCAGAATTAGAAGATGTGAAATTTTTAGTTGATCAAATAGAATTTATGTTAGAAGGTGAAGTGGCCGCTCATGAATCTTTAGCTGCTTTCATAAATGAACCATATGATGAAATTGTTAAAGAAAAAGTATGGCCACCAAGTGGAGATCACTACATCAAACATATGTATTATAATGCTTATGCACATGAAAACGCTGCTTATACGATTGCTGCAATGGCGCCATGCCCTTATGTTTATGCCGTTATTGCTAAAAGAGCAATGCAAGATCAAAATTTAAATCGTGATGAAAAAACAGTTGATTGGTTTGAATTTTATAGTACAGAAATGGATGAATTAGTCCGTGTCTTTGATGACTTGATGGATCGTTTAACTCAACAATGTACTGAAAATGAAAAAAATGAAATTAAAGAGAACTTCTTGCAAAGTACACTACATGAGAGAAACTTTTTCAATATGGCTTATATAGATGAAAAATGGAATTATCGAGGTGATAAATATGAATAAGCCTAAAATAGCTTTAACAATTGCTGGTACAGACCCAACAGGTGGAGCAGGTGTTATGGCAGATCTTAAGTCATTCCATTCTTGTGGTGTGTATGGCATGGCGTCAATAACTAGTATTGTCGCTCAAAATACATTAGGGGTTCAGCATATTCATAATCTTGAGACATCATGGGTAAAAGAACAATTAGAAAGTATATTTAATGATGAGTTACCTCATGCAATTAAAACAGGAATGATTGCAACTGAAGATACAATGCATTTAGTACAAAGTTACTTACAACAATATCCCAAAATTCCATATGTTATTGATCCAGTTATGCTTGCTAAAAGTGGAGACTCTCTTATGGATGATGAAACCAAACAAAAACTTCAAGATACTTTATTGCCATTAGCAGATGTCGTTACTCCAAATATACCAGAAGCTGAAGAAATAACTGGTATCAAGATTGATACAGAAGAAAATATACGTAAAGCAGGTAATATCTTTATTAATGAAATTGGAAGTAAGGGCGTAGTTATTAAAGGCGGACATTCTGCAGATTTAAATAATGCTAAAGATTTTCTGTTTACGCAAGATGGTGTTTATACATTTGGAGATGAACGTTTTGACACTAAACATACACATGGTACTGGTTGTACATTTTCAGCAGTAATAACAGCAGAATTAGCCAAAGGTCGTTCTATATATGAAGCGGTAGAAAAAGCTAAAAAATTCATTTCATTAAGTATCAAATATACACCAGAAATAGGTAAAGGTCGTGGCCCTGTTAATCACTTCGCATATCTTAAGAAAGAAGGGTTAGATGATGAATAATTTAGAAAAACTTAGAAATGAAAATCCACTAATCGTCTGTTATACCAATGATGTTGTAAAAAATTTTACTGCTAATGGTTTATTAAGCATAGGTGCAAGTCCAGCAATGAGTGAAGCGCCTGAAGAAGCGAGAGATTTCTATAAAGTTGCGGGCGGTTTGCTTATAAACATTGGGACACTTACACATAATAATGAAGATGATTTAATAAAAATTGGTAAAATTGCTAACGAATTAGAAACTCCTATTGTTTTTGATCCAGTCGCAGTTGGAGCATCACAGTATAGAAAAGATTTTTGTAAACGCTTTTTAGACGAAGTGGATGTATCTGTAATCAAAGGAAATGCTTCTGAAATTTTAACACTAGTCGATTCAAATACAACAATGAAAGGTACAGATGGAGACAGTGAATTAAATGTATTAGACATTGCAAATGATGCATATAAAAAATATCAAACTGCTATAGTAATTACAGGTGAACATGATATTGTGATGCAAGATAATAAAATGACAAAACTTTCAAATGGCTCATCTATGTCAGCTAAAATTACAGGTGCAGGTTGTTTATTAGGTGGTATCATTGCGAGTTTCTTATTCAGAAATACTAAACCTAAACATGAAACGCTTGTCGAAGCAGTAAGCTTTTATAATATAGCAGGTGAAATTGCTGCAAGTGAAGATAAAGTAAAAGGTCCGGGTTCATTTTTACCTGAATTATTAGATCAAATGTATTTACTCGATTATAAGACTTATGAAAAATATGTTAAAAAAGAAGAGGTTGATTAGGTGGAATTTAAAGCGTCACAATTAAAAATATATTTTATCTGTGGAACTCAAGATATACCTGAACAAAAATCAATAAAAACAGTTTTAACCCAAGCACTTGAGGCTGGAATAACTATGTTTCAGTTTCGAGAAAAGGGCGAGAATGCTTTGAAAGATAATGAAAAAGAGAAATTAGCAAAAGAATTACAATCATTATGTCAATCTTATCATGTACCTTTTATTGTTAATGATGATGTATCACTAGCAAAAAAAATTAATGCTGATGGTATACATGTAGGTCAGGATGATGAAGACGTGAAAGCTTTTGCCAATGACTTTCAAGACAAAATTATCGGACTTAGTGTTGGTAATATAAGTGAATATGAAACGTCTGATTTAACAAATGTTGATTACATAGGTGTAGGTCCTATGTTTAATACACCTTCAAAAAGTGATGCAAGTGAACCAGTTGGTCCAGAGATGATTAAACAGTTAAGACGAAGAATTGGTGCATTTCCAATGGTTGCAATTGGTGGCATTACTGAGGAAAATGTTAAGTCTATTGCAGATGCTAATGCAGACGGTATATCAATTATTTCAGCTATAAGTAGAAGCCAGAATATTGACAACACTGTTAATGAATTTAAGAAATATTTCAATTAATCATTAATTTTTTCCACTTTTTGTTTTATACCATGGTATGAGTATGATAGAATAAAACCTATGTGAATATTACAATAGAGGTGGAAAAATGAAGAAAAAAGCGTTGCTACCTTTGTTTTTAGGTTTAATGGTCTTTTTAGCAGGCTGTGACTATTCTAAACCTGGAGCTCGTAGTGGATTTTTCTATAATACGTTCGTTGAACCTATGAAACACTTATTACAGTGGTTAGGTAACGATGTTTTAAACAATGATTATGGTTTAGCTATTATCATTTTAGTAATAGTTATACGTTTAGTGTTACTACCATTCATGTTATCAAACTATAAAAATAGTCATATGATGCGTGAAAAAATGAAAGTTGCAAAACCTGAAGTAGATGGTATTCAGGAAAAAGTTAAGCGTGCTCGTACTCAAGAAGAGAAAATGGCTGCTAACCAAGAATTAATGGAAGTTTATAAAAAATATGATATGAATCCAATGAAGAGTATGCTTGGTTGTTTACCAATGCTCATTCAAATGCCGATTATCATGGGATTATACTTTGTTCTAAAAGATAAATTAGTTAGTGGTTTATCAGTACATCCACATTTCTTATGGTTTAATTTAACTAAACCGGATATTTGGATTACTATTATTGCAGGTGTTTTATACTTTATCCAAGCCTATGTATCAAGTAAAACAATGCCTCAAGAACAACGTCAAATGGGATACATGATGATGATTGTGTCACCAATTATGATTATTTGGATTTCATTAAGTTCTGCTTCAGCATTAGGTTTATATTGGTCAGTCAGTGCGGCATTCTTAGTTGTGCAAACACACTTTGCTAATATGTACTATTCTAAACTTGCTAAAAAAGAAGTTGAACCTTTACTACAAAAATTTGATCAAGACGGTAAGTCATCAAATAAAAAAGGTAAAAATACTCAAGTAGTATCAAAAAAAAATAAAAAATAATAATAAAAAGCGACAAATCAATGATTTGTCGCTTTTTTCTATAATTGATGCCACTCGGATAAGAATTGTGAAACAAAATGTTCCATAAAATCATGACGTTGAATAGCGATTTGTTTAGCAGTATTCGTGTGCATTAAATCTTTTAATTTAAATAATTTTTCGTAAAAATGTTTAATTGCTGAAGGTGATGAAGTGGATAAAGTATCATCATTAAAATTTTTGGGTAATTTAGATTCAGTCCACATTGGTTCTTTAAAGTGGCCTGCAAATTGAAAAGTTCTAGCTATACCTATGGCACCAATAGCATCTAAACGATCAGCATCTCTAACAACTTGTCCTTCTACTGTTAATTCAACATGATTGTTAGCACCATTTTTATAACTCATATTTTCAATGATATGAAGAATATGAGATTGATCTGAATGAGTTATTTCAAGTTTATCTAAAAATTGATTTAAATGTTGTTTAGCCGACGTTGTATCTACTAATTTTGCATCAATAGTATCATGTAAAAGACTGGCTAATTCGATTATTAAAGTGTTGCTGATAGCTTCATTGTAAGCAATATGTTTTGCCATTGAATGTACTCTATAAACATGTGCAATGTCATGACCGCTATAGTCAGTTTTATGAAATGATTCCATATACTGGCTAGCTAGACTGATTCGTTCTTCATCTTTCATACAGACATCCTTTCCTTTTCATAATGAAACCTGAGACTTTCACACTTTTACGTCTCAGGTTAACTTTGATTATGATCTATCTATAGGGCTAAATACCTCCTATAAAATTGGAGACAATAATTGAGAAATACCTTCTTTAAACTTAATCCATAAACTACGTTGTTCATAAATTTCTTTTGTTAATTGATCTGATACCTTTAAATCTTCAATAAAAGCTTGTTTTAGTGATCTAGCTATACCTTCATCATATATAAAGGCATTTACCTCGAAATTAAGTGTGAAACTTCTATGATCCATATTTGCAGTACCAACACTAGCAACTTCATCGTCAATAATTAATGTTTTTGAATGTAAAAATCCATTATTATACTGATAAACGTTAACACCAGCTTCGAGTAGTGATGCTACATTTTTTAAAGTTGCCCAATAAACAAAGGGATGATCTGGCATATTAGGTATCATAATATTTACTTCAACGCCACCTAAGGCAGCAATTTTTATAGAGTCTAAAAATGCTTGATCAGGTATAAAATACGGTGATTGAATATATATAGATTTTTTGGCTGAAGAAATCATTTTGAGATAGCCATATTTAATTTGTTCCCACTCCTCATCAGGTCCACTAGAGGCAATTTGTATACCTATAGTTCCACCTGAATTAACATCGGGGAAGTAGCGTTCTTCATACGTAATATTGTCACGTGTAGATTGTGAATTCCAATCAAGTATAAATCTTAATTGTAGTGCATTAACTGCGTCACCTTCGACACGGAGATGAGTATCTCTCCAATAACCAAATTTTTTGGATTTACCTAAATATTCATCACCAACATTAAATCCGCCTACATAACCTATTTTGCCATCTATAACAACTATTTTACGGTGATTACGATTATTCATACGCAAGTTGATTAAGGGAAGTTTAGAAGGGAAAAATGCTTCTACATGGCCACCTTTTTCTCTGAAAGACTTTAAATCTTTCTTTCTTAAATCTCTTGACCCCATATCGTCATACAGCATTTTAACTTCAATGCCAGATTCAACTTTATCTTCTAATGCTTTTAAAATCGTTTTACCTAATTCATCACTGTGAAAAATATAGTATTGTATATGTATATAGTCTTTAGCATTTTTAATATCTTCTAGTAGATCATCAAATTTTTGATTACCATCTGTATAAATTTCAACTTCATTATCTGTCGTTAAGAATGCGGCATTATTGTATAACAACATTTGAACCATTTCTTTAAATTTAACGATTTGGTGATTTCCTTTTGAAAAATCTTTATCTTTAATCGCTTCAAGTTGTTCATCCACAATCATTTCAAGTCCGACTTTATCTTCTTTATCTAATGTGAAAATATGGTCTCTTTGAATTTGACGTCCAAACAATAGATATAATATGAAACCTAATAGAGGCAAAAATACTAGAACTAATAACCAAGCCCATATTGAATTAGCAGTGCGTCTTTCCATAAATATAATTGTAAAAGCGAAGGCCAAATTTAATACAAATGCACCAATCAAAACAATATTAATAATGAGGTTAGATTGAGCAAGTGTCATAGTGAATATTTCGAACATAAAATGCCTCCTTATTGTTTTATATTTTTAGTAAAAATAAAATCTTTTAAAAAAGTTTTTAACTATATAATTGTACCATGAAGTCATATATTTATCATTATACTGTTGAGAGATTTGAAAGGGCTACAATTGACTAATTTGTTATAGAGAAGTAGGATAAAATGGAAATCATTTAAGAGGTGACGAAAGTGACAGAACAAGATCATGCACATCACTCAGAACAAATTAAAACAAATTTGAAATCGAGATTAAATAGAATTGAAGGACAAGTTCGTGCTATCAACCGAATGATAGAAGAAGATGTTTATTGTGATGATGTTTTAACACAAATTAGAGCAACACGTTCAGCTTTAAATAGTGTAGCTACTAAATTATTAGAACAACATATGAAGAGTTGTATAACTGAAAAAGTCAATAATGGTCATCAAGAAGAAGCCATGGAAGAGTTACTTGTAACTTTTCAAAAATTAATGAAAGATTGAGGGAAATAAAGTGCAACAAAAAATCGTTTATACTTCAGGAATCAAAACGACTGAACAAGCTAACAAAATGGAAACAATATTAAAGGAAATGATAGGTGTATATGATGCAAATGTAGATTTAAGCAATGGTCACATTTCAGTTGAATTTGAGACACCTGCTAATTTAAATAGTATCGAAAAAGAAATTTATGATTCTGGATTTAAAGTGCTTTATTAATCATTAGTATTATATATTAATATGACTAAGTTTAAGTTATAAAAGTTAAAGATTATAATAAATTTTTAAAATCATGTAGTAAAGTGATGTTGTTTGGGGTATGATGTATATGAAGTCAACCAAACGAGGTGTTATTAGTGAAGAATTCAGAGAAAATTCAAAATGTGGTTAATTTATTATCATCATTAGGTGTAAATATTAAAAAAACTAAATCTCGTTTAGACATTATTAATACATTGCCTGCAACAAAACAAATCAGTCACGAATGTAAATAAGTGAATTGGATTTAGGTCAGTAAGCGCATTTTAATTGTGAGATGAAGTCGTCATTGAAAATGGCGCCTTTTTTGTTTAAAAATAGAGTCAGTCCTAGTTTATAGGATTTGACTCTATTTTTCGTATTTTCTGTTACTTTTCAATGGATTGGTATTTTTTAGGTTCATGATAGTAGATAGCTAAAATAACACCAATACCTGTCATTAAACTCCAAAGTGAGCTACCACCATAACTTATAAATGGTAATGGAATACCAGTTATTGGAAGTAATTGAACAGTCATACCAATATTTTGTAATATATGGAATACGATTAAAGATACATATCCAATAATAAATACTTTGTTATATTGGTCATTAATTCGACTAGCTAATCTAATTAAATGAAAAATTAACACTAAGAATAATAATATAAGTACAACTGAACCAATAAAGCCCATTTCTTCTCCAATTACTGAAAAAATAAAATCGGTATGGTTTTCAGGAATATAGACTTCACCATGATTATAACCTTTACCAAATAATTGACCTGAACCAATAGCTTTTAACGATTCAGTTAAATGGTAACCATCTCCACTACTATATGAATAGGGATCTAACCATGAATTAATACGTCCCATTTGATACATCTTTATACCTAATAAATTTTCTATTAAAGAAGGTTTAAATATAATAGCAAGAATTACAGAAGCACCAATAACTATTGCTGAAATAAAGATAGGCGCTAGCAATCTCCAAGTGATTCCACTGACTAACATGATGCCTGCAATAATTGCACAAATAACTAAAGTTGTACCTAAGTCATTTTGTAATAAAATCAATGCCATAGGAATAATCGATACACCTATGATTTTGAAAAATAACATTAAATCAGATTGAAATGACTTGTTAAACGTAAATTGGTTATGACGTGCTACTACTTTTGATAATGCTAATATAAGAATAATTTTCATGAATTCTGATGGTTGGATACTTATAGGTCCTAAACTATACCAACTTTTAGCGCCATTAATCACAGGTGTTATAGCTGTTTCGGGTAATATTAATAGACCTACCAGTAAAATACAGAAAATTGTGTAAAGCAAATATGTATAATTTCTTATTTTTTTAGGTGAAATGAACATAATGATAATAGCCATTATAGTACCTAAAATATAGTACATGATTTGTCTGATACTAAAGTTAGCACTATACTGTCCGCCGCCCATGGCAGAACTAATTAATACGACACTAAATATTGCTAACAATGTAATAATTGCTACTAATATCCAGTCTACTTTAAGTAGCCAATGTTTGTTAGGCTCTTGACGGGATGAATATTTCATATTTTACTCCTTTTATAACACGTTATAAGATAATTATTTTTGTCTCATCTAAGATGTAGGCATCAATATTTTATCCATATTTATATAACGATTTTACATGACTTTTTTGAAATTTGCTAGAATATCAAGTTTGAAAACGATTCCTTATTTTTGAAAAGTTAATGTGAAGTTTAGTTCAAGGTTTAGAAAGGTTATTTAATTCGTCAGAGATACTCGTTACATTATTATATTATAAAATGCAAAAGTCATAGCAAATATGATAATATTAAGTTTCAGAGAAGTGCATGTATAGACTAAATACATATAATTAAATAGTGAAAATTTTAAAATGATATAACGCTGAAGATGAGCGTTTATTGGAGGAAAACGAAATGACAAAAGAGAATATTTGTATCGTTTATGGAGGAAAAAGTGCAGAACATGATGTTTCTATTTTAACTGCCCAAAATGTATTAAATGCAATAGATAAAAATGAATATCAAGTAGATATTATTTATATAACAAATGATGGCGAATGGAAAAAACAAGATAATATTACTCATCATATTGAATCAACTGATGAATTACGTATTAATGACATTCCAACAGGAGAAATTTCACAATTGTTAAGCAATGGTAGTTTAGGCAAATCATACGATGCTGTATTCCCATTATTACATGGACCTAATGGTGAAGATGGTACAATCCAAGGTTTATTTGAAGTACTGGATATTCCATATGTAGGTAATGGGGTATTAGCAGCTTCAAGTTCAATGGATAAATTAGTAATGAAACAATTATTTGAACATAGAGGTTTACCTCAATTACCATATATAAGTTTCTTAAGAAGTGAATACGAAAAATATGAAAATAATATTCTTAAATTAGTTAATGACAAATTAACTTACCCAGTATTTGTTAAGCCTGCAAACTTAGGATCAAGTGTTGGTATAAGCAAATGTAATAATGAAGAAGAATTAAAATCAGGTATTGAAGAAGCTTTCCAATTCGACCGTAAGTTAGTTATTGAACAAGGAATAGACGCAAGAGAAATTGAAGTAGCTGTTTTAGGTAATGACTATCCAGAAACTACTTGGCCTGGTGAAGTAGTTAAAGATGTTGCATTTTATGATTACAAATCAAAATACAAAGACGGTAAAATTCAATTACAAATCCCTGCTGACTTAGATCAAGATGTTCAAATGACATTAAGAAATATGGCTTTAGAAGCTTTTAAAGCAACTGATTGTTCAGGGTTAGTACGTGCGGATTTCTTTGTTACAAAAGACAATCAAATTTATATTAACGAAACAAACGCTATGCCAGGCTTTACTTCATTTAGTATGTATCCAAGTTTATGGGAGAATATGGGCTTATCTTATGCTGATTTAATTTCTAAATTAATAAGCTTAGCTAAAGAACGACACGAAGATAAAAAGAAAAATAAATATAAAATCGATTAAACGGAGTTGCTTTAGATGATAAACGTAACGTTAAAACAAATTAAAGAATGGATTGATTGTGATATAGATGAACAATATCTTGATCATTCCATTCATGGTGTCACTATAGATTCCAGAGCGATAAAAGAAGGTATGCTCTTTATACCTTTTAAAGGCGAAAATGTAGACGGTCATCGTTTCGTTGAACAAGCACTTAATGATGGTGCAGGTGCATCATTTTATCAAAAAGATGTTACACCGCCTGAACAAGTAAATGGCCCAATTATTTGGGTTGAAGATACATTAAATGCATTACAAGATTTGGCTAAAGCTTATTTAAAACATGTAAATCCAAAAGTAATTGCAGTTACTGGTTCAAATGGTAAAACGACAACTAAAGACATGATAGAGAGTGTTTTAAATACAGAATATAAAGTGAAAAAGACACAAGGAAACTATAATAATGAAATTGGAATGCCTTTAACCATTTTAGATTTAGATATAGATACTGAAATTTCAATCTTAGAAATGGGCATGTCAGGTTTCCATGAAATAGAATTATTGTCTTCAATTGCAGAACCGGATATCGCAGTAATTACTAATATTGGGGAATCACATATGCAAGATTTAGGTTCTCGTGAAGGTATTGCTCAAGCTAAATCAGAAATTACTATTGGTCTTAAAGCACAAGGCACATTTATATATGATGGCGATGAACCGCTTTTAAAACCTCATGTTGATAAAATTAAACAAGCTAAATGTATAAGTATTGGTTTAGAACAAGATAATACATTAGTGTGTCAAGTTGATGATAACGTTTCAACTGAAGGTATTGCTTTTACAATAAATCAAGAACAACATTATGAATTACCCATTTTAGGTATTCATAATATGAAAAATGCAGCTATAGCAATTGCTGTAGGACATGAGTTAGGTTTATCCTATAACGTCATTCAAAACAATATAAAAAACGTTAAGTTAACTGGTATGAGAATGGAACGACATGAAACTGAGAACCATATAACTGTTATCAATGATGCTTATAATGCTAGCCCGACTAGTATGAAAGCAGCAATAGATACATTAAGTAATATGGAAGGCCGCAAATTGTTAGTACTAGGTGATGTTCTAGAATTAGGAGACAATAGTAAACAAATGCACGAAGAAGTTGGAAATTATTTACACGATAAAGATGTCAACCAATTATTTACGTTTGGTAAAGAAGCGGCATTTATTCATAGTGCAGGCAAACAATTTGTGGGCGAGGCTTATCATTATGAAGATAAAAATAAACTTATTTCTCATATTACTGATATCGTTCAACCAAATGATAAAGTTTTAATTAAAGGCTCAAGAGGCATGAAATTAGAAGATGTAGTCGATGCACTAATTAAATAAAAAGTATTACATTCCAATAGTAAGACATATGTTAATTTCTAAGTTAAATGGGAATAACATAGTAGTCTTACTGTTTTTATTTAAAAAATAAAATATATTTATGGAACGCTTTCAATATATGCACGTCACCATTTTAAAAGGAAATGTTTCATAATTAAGAGTCATTATTCACCACTATATACCAACTGCTTTATTGCTATAATAAATGTTAGGTGGTACTATTAAGAAGTTGATAAAACATAAATGAACATATATGCAAATAAGTATATTGAGAAATAAACAGGTAAAAGGAGAATTATTTTGCAAAATTTTAAAGAACTAGGGATTTCGGATAAAACGGTTCAAACACTTGAATCAATGGGGTTTAAAGAGCCAACTCCTATCCAAAAAGATAGTATCCCTTATGCGTTAGAAGGATACGACATCCTTGGACAAGCCCAAACAGGTACTGGTAAAACGGGTGCGTTTGGAATACCTTTAATTGAAAAGGTAGTTGGAGAACAAGGTGTTCAATCATTAATTCTAGCGCCTACTAGAGAATTAGCGATGCAAGTTGCAGAGCAATTAAAAGTATTTAGTAAAGGTCAAAATGTACAAGTCGTTACAGTTTTTGGTGGTATGCCAATCGAACGTCAAATTAAAGCACTAAAAAAAGGTCCACAAATTGTTGTTGGTACTCCAGGACGTGTTATTGACCATTTAAATAGACGTACATTAAAAACTAATGATATTCATACACTTATTTTGGATGAAGCTGATGAAATGATGAACATGGGATTCATCGACGATATGAGATTTATTATGGATAAAATTCCAGCTGAGCAACGTCAAACGATGCTATTCTCAGCAACAATGCCTAAAGCTATCCAAACTTTAGTACAACAATTTATGAAAACACCTAAAATTATTAAAACAATGAATAATGAAATGTCAGATCCTCAAATCGACGAATATTATACAATTGTTAAAGAATTAGAAAAATTCGATACTTTCACAAACTTCCTAGATGTACATCAACCAGAATTGGCAATTGTATTTGGACGTACAAAACGCCGTGTTGATGAATTAACAAGTGCATTATTATCTAAAGGATATAAAGCTGAAGGTTTACATGGTGATATTACTCAAGCTAAACGTTTAGAAGTATTGAAAAAATTCAAAAATGATCAAATCGACATCTTAGTTGCAACAGACGTAGCAGCGAGAGGATTAGATATTTCAGGCGTAAGTCACGTTTATAACTTCGATATTCCACAAGATACTGAAAGCTATACTCATAGAATCGGTCGTACAGGTCGTGCCGGAAAAGAAGGTATCGCTGTTACTTTTGTAAATCCAATTGAAATGGATTATATTCGTCAAATCGAAGATGCTAACAATAGAAGAATGAATGCTTTAAGACCACCTCACCGTAAAGAAGTCTTAAAAGCACGTGAAGATGACATCAAAGAAAAAGTTCAAAACTGGATGTCTAAAGAAAACGAACCACGTTTACAACGAATTTCAAGTGAATTACTTGAAGAGTATAATGATGTTGAACTAGTTGCATCATTATTACAAGAATTAGTTGAAGCAAACGATGAAGTAGAAGTTCAATTAACATTCGAAAAACCATTATCACGTAAAGGACGTAACTCTAAAGGAAATAATAATTCTAGAAGAGGCAATAATAAACGTGGTGGCGGTAAATTCGATAATAAAAATAGACGTTCATCAAAAGGTTTCTCTTCAAAGAAGAATAATAATAAAAAGTTTGATCGTAAAGATAAATCATCTCAAAACTCAAACAAAACAATGAAAGGTCGCACATTCGCTGACCATCAAAAATAAAAATTTATCAATACTCAATATATAATTTGTTTTCTAAAGAAGCACACAATTAATTTAAATTAATTGTGTGCTTCTTACTTTTGTCTTGGCGAATAGAAAATAAAAGTAATTTTTAAGTGATGAACGTTAATAAAAATGAAGCGACATTTAGAAGAAAAATTGACTATGCTATAATGTGGTTAAAAATTATAAAGGAGCTAAATTAATGAATAGTACATTTCATAAAAGTCCAAAAAATGCTTTAACATACTACTTCTTAACAGCGGGACTCAGTTTTATTATTGAAATAATTATCTATGCTATTCTTTTTTATCTTTGGTATCAATTTAATTGGTGGCACTTTATTATATACATATACATAGTGTTATGGATCGTAAGTTTAATTAGATTGATTTCAAGTCCTTTACTTAAATACAATTATTTATTTTATAGAATTCAAAATAATGTCATAGAAGTTAAGTCAACTTTTTTCTTTAAACATCAAGATATTTCTAAAATTGAAAGACTACAATTTTTACAAATAAATACTAATCCTTTAGCGAGAAAGTTTAAAATTAATGAAATAACATTTGTTTCTGCTGGTCATAGTTTTGAACTTCCATTTGTATCCGAAGAAGAAGCAGAATTTATACAAGAACAGATATTTAGTCAATTGAGAGGAGCAGAATATGATGTATAGTCCGCAAAAATTGCATCCGATATCATATGTTTCCGGATTGATAGAAGCTTTCAAACAAAATTTTATAGTTATCATTATCTTTTTAGTTTTTAATTTTAAAGATTTTGATTTTACTAATTTACGTGAATATATTGTTCCCGCATTATTAACTATCTTTTTCTTAATATCGTTTATTGGTCAAATTTTAAAAGTATATAATACTCGGTATTGGATAGAGAACAATCATTTCATATTGACTACAGGAATATTTAATAAAGAACGTAAAGAATTAGATATAAGTCGTATTCAATCTGTAGACACTTCTCAAGATATAATTAATCAGATTGTTGGTGGTGTGCAGTTACAGATAAAAACACCTAGTGATGGTTTAGAACTTTCAACCATCTCAAAAACACAAAGTATTGAAATAGAAAACACAATTAAAGACATACAAAATCAATTAAGTAATAATGATGAAAAGGATGTTAATCTTGATTCTTATTTAAATGTGGATTCAAGCGTCGATAACATTCAAGGGAATTTTGAAAATGATATGCCAGGTCAACGAAAACGCGTGTTTAAATTATCATTTAAAAATTTAATATTAATGTCTTTATCAAGCGGAGCTATAGGAGTTGCATTAGCGACTATTTCACCAATTGTAGGTAGTTTTTCTAATCTTATTCCATGGAATAGAATTACAAATGAATTATTCAGTTTTGCTAATGCTATAGCGATTGTAATAAGCATAGTAGTAGGATTGATTTTGATATTAAGTTACATAGTGGGGGCATTAATCAATTTAATTAGATATTATTGTTACACCATGACACAAGAAGGACATCAATTAAAAATTCAATATGGATTATTAACAAAAAAGAATATAACTGTACCTACAAATCGCATACAAGCTGTTATTGAACGCCAATCTTATATTAGAAAATTATTCGGTTTTACAGCTATACATGTATTAATAACTAGTGATATTGATGAAAAACTTGAAGACGACACTAGTAGTGATGGTGAAATAATGATCATTCCTTTTATAAAGCGCAAAATGGCTTATGAGATTATACATGAATTAATACCTGAAATGGCGTTTAAAACTGCAAATTTAGGTATGCCATGGAAAGGATTTCATAGACATTTCTTAATTCCATCTATCATATTAGTTATCATTGGGATAATAGGTAGTTACTTCTGGTCTGCATGGTCATTTTTCTTTATAGGTATTATCATTATAGCTTTAATTATACAAGCTGTAATTTATATTAAATTATCAGGCTTAAAGCTTAAAAATGATGAGTTAACAATTCAAAAATCAAATTTATTCAGCATCAAAAGATATTATGTAAAATATGACAAAATCATTGGTATGGAAATTGATGCACATCCACTTTTAATTAGAAATCATCTTGGTAATTTTGAATTTTTAATTGCAAAAGGAGCCAGTCATCAATCGATAGGGTTAAAATATAAGGATGAAAAAACAATTAAATATCTAAAATCTTGGTATGTAGGAGGTGACCAACATGTCGAATTATAAATATATGGATGATAAAGCTAAAAAAGTGATGATAATGGCTAATCTAATATGGTTAAGTATACTCTTTGTTATCCTCGTTATTATTGTGGTTTTAAACTGTAAATTCTTCCATATATCAGACTCTTGGTCGCTAGTAATAGGAGCAATTGTATTGTTTATTATATGTTGTATTTTAGCATTGATAATCATTCCTATATTTAGATATAAAAACTTTAGATATAAAATTGATGAAAATGAGATCCATGTTAGAACAGGTATATTTTTTATAAATACGAATATCATTCCTTTCTTTAGAATTCAAAACATTGATGTTAATGAAGGTTTAATAATGAGAAAATACAAACTTGCAACAATTACTTTATCAACAGCAGGTGGCAATTCTGAAATTTCTTTAATAAATAATAAGAATGCTCAGCAAATAAAACGATTAATTAAAGAAAGACGAAATAATCAAAATAATAATCAATATGATGTAAAATAAAAAAGTAATGTAGCATCTAAAGTAATGGGGCGGAAAAATGATATATGGAATAGGTGTAGATTTAATAGAGATAGAAAGAATTAGAAAAGTATTTAATAAACAAAAGATGAAATTTGTGGAAAGAATTCTTTCAGAAGATGAATTAATGACGTTTAATCAATTCACACAGGAAAAACGTAAAATAGAATATTTAGCTGGAAGATTCTCAACTAAAGAAGCGTTTAGTAAAGCGCTAGGAACTGGTTTGGGGAAAACAATAGCTTTTAATGATATCAATTGTTATAACAATGACTTAGGCAAACCGTGTATTGATTACAAGGATTTTCGAGTTCATGTAAGTATTACACATACTGATAATTATGCAATGAGCCAAGTGTTATTAGAACAATTAGATGATAATAAACAATTCAAATAGGTGAGTTTTGAAATGAGTTGTTAGGCTTTAAAGGAGGAAATAAGATTATGTCAGAAAAATTTTATAGATCGACATATTTAAATATAGACTTGAATGCAATCTTATCCAATTACCAAACTTTTGATAAATTGCATGCTAATAAAACTGTTATCTCGGTAATTAAAGCTAATGGATATGGTTTAGGAAGTGTTAAGATCGCTCAACATTTAATGGATCATGGGGCTTCTTTCTTTGCAGTAGCAACCTTAGATGAAGCAATCGAACTACGTATGCATGGTATTAAAGCTAAAATCTTAATATTAGGGGTTATTCCACCTACAGATATTAATAAAGCTATACAACATCGTGTTGCATTGACTGTTCCATCAAAAGCATGGCTAAAAGAATCAATTAAAAATATTTCTGAAGAAAATGAAAAAACATTATGGCTACATTTAAAACTTGATACGGGTATGGGCAGATTAGGAATGAAAGATGTAGAAGAGTATCAAGAAGTCGTAGATATTATTAGTAAATATGAAGATTTAGTGTTCGAAGGCGTTTATACACATTTTGCTAGCGCTGATGAACCTGGTGATTCTATGGCCAACCAATACCAACTGTTTCAAAATATAGTTAATCAGGTCGACAAGCCACCATATATTCATGCTCAAAATTCTGCTGGTTCATTATTAATGGATGGACAATTTTGTAATGCCATTCGTCTAGGTATATCACTTTATGGATACTATCCATCAGAGTATGTAAATCAAAATGTTAAAGTTCATCTAAAGCCAAGTACACAATTAGTCAGTGAAATTGTTCAAACAAAAACATTAAATGAAGGTGAATCTGTTAGTTACGGCAGCACATTTACTGCAACCGAGCCAACAAGAATTGCTATTTTACCTATAGGATATGCAGATGGTTATTTACGTTCAATGCAAGGAGCTTTCGTCAATGTTAATGGGAATCAATGTGAAGTGATTGGTAGAGTCTGTATGGATCAAACAATTGTAAAAGTCCCAGACACAGTTAAAGTTGGTGATAAAGTTATATTATTAGATAATCATTCAGATACGAATCAATCTGTTGAAGCATTAGCTAAGAAACAAGATACGATTAATTATGAAGTCTTATGTAATTTATCAAGAAGATTGCCACGTATTTATTATGAAAATGACAATACTGAGATAACTAATGAATTATTAAAATAAGTATAGTCACTGTTTTCAAAATTTGTTATTATTAAGATAAATCAATAAACCTTAAAAAACGCTACTTTTGAAACCAATGGAGGTTCTTTGTATGTTATCTTTTAATCAAAATAGAAGTTACAGTTTAGAGCAATCTTTAAAAGAAGGTTATGCACAAATGGCTGATTTAAATCTCTCCCTAGCAACCGAAGCTTTTCCAATTGAATGTGAAGCGTGCGATTGCAATGAAACATATTTAACTTCTAACGCTAAGAATGAATGATTAGAAGAGGAGATGTTTATCTAGCAGATTTATCACCTGTTCAAGGGTCCGAACAAGGGGGAGTAAGACCCGTCGTTATTATTCAAAATGACACAGGTAATAAATATAGTCCAACAGTAATTGTTGCAGCAATTACTGGAAGGATTAACAAAGCTAAGATACCCACACATGTAGAAATAGAAAAGAAGAAATATAAACTTGATAAAGATTCTGTAATCTTACTTGAACAAATTCGAACGTTAGATAAAAATCGTTTGAAAGAAAAGCTCACATATTTGTCAGATAACAAAATGAAAGAAGTAGATTACGCCCTAGACATCAGTCTAGGATTACATAATTTTAATCATCCAAAGACTTAAATTATTGTATGTATTTAACAAATACAAATAAAATAATGAAATAAAAGACAATAACTTTATAATAATTACAATTGCATGAATGTTTAACTAGTTAATTTATTTTAATTGTTGAACCATGCATTTTTAACATATTAAGAGTAATGATAGTTATTTCGAAGGACTATTTATTATAAAAGGATGTCTTAAGTTTAGTTATATGGCTTTAGGTATTCCACTCCTAAAGTCTTTTTTAGATAGTTAACAAAACTGTGTAATGCTATTAAAAAACATAAATGTAGCGATTGGGAAACAAGTATTAATGTTGTAGTTAGGAGGCAAAAATCGTGGAAGAATTTAAAAAAGATTATAAAAAATTGATAGATGAAAGCTTAAGCACGAATAACAAAACACAATTAATAAAGAAGTGTGAAGAATTCACTAATGAAGTTATAAAAAAAGATATTTTGCCAGAAGATATTGTTGAAATACATAAAAATTATATTTCTTCATTAGACATAGCTGAACATGAGGCACTTAACACATTAGATGTTTTACAGGAAGTTGTTAAAGGATTTGGATATAGTTATAGAGACTATCAAAAATTAGTCAATAAACTACAATACCACGATAAAGAAATTGATTTAGCTTCTAGACTACAACAAACTATGTTAAAAACAGATATTCCTCAGTTTGATAGTATACAAATTGGCGTTATTTCAGTTGCTGCTCAAAAAGTAAGTGGAGATTATTTTAACTTAATTGATCATAATGATGGAACTATGAGTTTTGCCGTTGCAGATGTCATTGGGAAGGGAATTCCAGCTGCATTAGCTATGAGTATGATTAAATTTGGTATGGATTCTTATGGACATTCACAATTACCAAGTGAAGGTTTAAAGCGACTTAACCGTGTTGTTGAAAAAAACGTAAATCAAAATATGTTCGTTACAATGTTCTATGGTTTATATGAAGAAATGAACCATTTATTATATTGTAGTTCAGCTGGACATGAACCTGGATACGTTTATCGTGCTGAAACTGAAGAATTTCAAGAAATAGAAGTAAGAGGACGCGTGTTAGGTATTAGTCAACAAACACGGTATAGCCAACAAGAAATTCCTATTTATATTGATGATTTAGTAATAATTCTTACGGATGGCGTAACTGAAGCTAGAAATAAAGAAGGCGAATTTATAAAAAAAGAGACATTATTGAATCTTATTAAAAAATATAAGCATATGCACCCACAGGACATAGTTCAAATTATTTATGAAGCTATTTTAAAAGTACAAAATCCTCATAAAAAAGATGATATGACCATATTGATTATAAAACGAGTGAATTAAACTTTAATTTATGATTAAGGAATTATGACAATGGGTATAATTATTCTTGAATAGTAAACTAGAAGAATCGAAATACAATTAGGAGTGTAATTAAATGAATCTTAATATTGAAACTGACACACATGATACATATTATGAAGTTAAAGTTGGCGGAGAACTTGATGTTTATACAGTACCTGAACTAGAAGAGGTACTTGTGCCAATGAGACAAGAAGGTACACATGACATCCATGTAAATTTAGCAAATGTAAGCTATATGGACTCAACAGGTTTAGGTCTATTTGTAGGAACACTAAAAGCATTAAATCAAAACGATAAAGAGCTTTATATCTTAGGAGTATCTGACCGTATTGGAAGACTCTTTGATATTACTGGATTAAAAGATTTAATGCATGTTAATGAAGGAACGGAGGTAGAGTAACATGCAATCAAAACAAGATTATATTGAAATGCGGTTACCAGCTTCTGCCGAATATGTAAGTTTAATTAGATTAACACTGTCTGGTGTGTTTACCAGAGCAGGTGCATCATATGATGATATAGAAGATTCAAAAATTGCGGTTAGTGAAGCTGTAACTAATGCAGTAAAACATGCTTATAAACACAATCCTGAAACAGGCATGATTAATTTGTGCTTTGAAGTATTTGACGATAAAATTAAAATTGTTATTTCAGATCAAGGTGAAAGTTTTGATTATGAAACTACTAAGTCTAACTTAGGACCATATGATAATAACGAAAATGTAGATTTCTTACGTGAAGGCGGATTAGGTTTATTCTTAATTGAATCTCTTATGGATGAGGTTACTGTTTACAAAGAATCTGGTGTTACGATAAGTATGACTAAGTATATTAAAAAAGAGCAGGTGCGAAATAATGACGAAAGAGTCGAAATCAGTTAATGATGTATCACCTGAACAGATTAACCAATGGATTAAAGAACACCAAGAAGACCAAAGTAGTGGCGCTCAAGATAAATTAGTTCGTCATTACCGAAAACTAATTGAATCATTAGCTTATAAATACTCTAAAGGTCAATCACATCATGAAGATTTAGTTCAAGTGGGAATGGTTGGTTTAATAGGTGCTATAAATAGATTTGATTTGTCATTTGATCGAAAATTTGAAGCATTCCTAGTGCCAACAGTTATTGGTGAAATTAAAAGATATTTGAGAGATAAAACATGGAGTGTTCATGTTCCAAGACGTATAAAAGAAATTGGTCCTCGTATAAAGAAGGTTAGTGATGAACTTACAAATGAATTAGAACGCTCACCATCAATTAGTGAGATTGCTGAACGTTTAGAAGTTACTGATGAAGAAGTTCTTGAAGCTATGGAAATGGGCCAAAGTTATAATGCGCTAAGTGTAGATCATTCAATCGAAGCAGATAAAGATGGTTCAACAGTTACATTGTTGGATATTATGGGTCAACAAGATGATAATTATGACCTTACTGAAAAACGAATGATTCTAGAAAGAATTCTACCAATATTATCAGATAGAGAAAAAGAAATCATACAATGTACGTTTATCGAAGGTCTTAGTCAAAAAGAAACTGGTGAACGTATAGGTCTGAGCCAAATGCATGTATCAAGATTACAACGTACTGCAATCAAAAAGTTGCAAGAAGCAGCTAATCAGTAAATAATTAAATATATAATATTATAACAAAAAATAAGGTTATTATTTTTTCAGCAAAATGTAGATTCTAAATGAGTACTATATTTCTGAGGAAGTAGTAATCTTATTTTAATTTAAACAAGCATTTAAAAAGAAATTTATTAATGAAACCTATCTAAGCAATAAGAAATTAACGGATTATGTTAAAATAAAAAAATAAATTAAAGAAAAAGTGTGGTAGAACAATGGACAATCATTTAATTAAATCAATCATCGAAAAGTACAATTTTTCTGAAAAACAAATTACATCAGTACTAAAATTATTAGAGGATAAAAATACTGTTCCTTTCATAGCAAGATACCGTAAAGAACAAACAGGTGGCTTGGATGAAGTTGAAATCAAACAAATTTCAGATGAATATCAATACATGGTTAACTTACAAAAGAGAAAAGAAGAAGTCATTCATAGTATCGAACAACAAGGCATGCTATCTGATGAACTGAAAAATGATATTCTAAAACAAACAAAATTGCAACGTGTAGAAGATTTATATAGACCATATAAACAAAAGAAAAAAACACGTGCTACTGAAGCTAAAAGAAAAGGATTGGAACCTTTTGCTACTTGGCTTTTACAACCTCAACTTGACGAAGCGGTTGAAGCTAAAGCTAAAATTTACATTAATGAAGAAGTTGAAAGTATTGACGAGGCAATTCAAGGGGCACAAGATATTATTGCTGAACAAATTTCTGACAACCCCAAATATCGTTCAAGAATCTTGAAAAATGTTTATCACCAAGGTCAAATAGTTACTACTAAGAAGAAAAAAGCTGAAGATGAAAAAGAAATTTTCGCTATGTACTATGATTATGCTGAACCTATTAAAAAAATGGCTAATCATAGGGTATTAGCAGTTAATAGAGGCGAGAAAGAAAAAGTATTAACTGTAAAAATTGAATTTGATACTACGCAAGTAGAAAAAGATATCGAAAAACAAGAAATTAAAAAAGAAACTGAAGCTACATATATTGTTAAAGATGCAATCAAAGATAGCTTAAAAAGGTTAATTATGCCTTCGATAGAAAGAGAAATAAGAGGCGATTTAACTGAAAAGGCTGAAAATCATGCCATTGATGTGTTTAGTGAAAATTTAAGAAATTTACTTTTACAACCACCTATGAAAGGTAAACAAATATTAGGTGTGGATCCAGCGTTTAGAACTGGTTGTAAATTAGCGGTGATTAACCCTTATGGTACTTTTGTAGCTAAAAATGTGATATATCCACACCCACCTGTAAATAAATTAGATAATGCTGAAAAAGTAATCGTTAAGATGATTAATGATTATAGTGTTCAACTTATTGCAATTGGAAATGGTACAGCTAGTAGAGAAACAGAACAATTTATAGCTAATGTTATACAAAAATATAAATTGAATGTTCAATTCATAATAGTAAATGAAGCGGGTGCATCAGTTTATTCTGCTTCTGAAATTGCAAGAGCTGAATTTCCTGATTTCCAAGTTGAAGAAAGAAGTGCAGTATCAATCGGAAGAAGGGTTCAAGATCCGTTAAGTGAACTTGTTAAAATTGACCCTAAATCAATTGGTGTAGGTCAGTATCAACACGATGTTAACCAAAAAGAACTAGAAAAAGCATTAACATTTGTAGTAGAAACAGCGGTTAACCAAGTAGGAGTGGATGTAAATACAGCATCTCGTTCATTATTACAATATGTATCTGGTCTGACTTCACAAATAGCACAAAATATTATTGAATATAGAGAAGAAAATGGAGCTATCAAGCACCATAAAGAGATTGCAAAAGTAAAAAGACTAGGCGCAAAAACTTTAGAACAAAGTATTGGATTTTTGAGAATAGTTGATGGTACAGAACCGTTAGATAATACATCTATTCACCCTGAAAGCTACAATGCAACATATGAGTTACTTAAACAATTAAATCTAAAAGTTAAGGATTTAGGTAACGATACATTAAAAAATAAACTAGATTCGGTTAATATAAAAGAATTGGCTGAAGAACTTAATATAGGTGAGCCAACACTCGAAGATATTATAAATTCTCTAAAAGCACCTAATAGAGATCCACGTGATGAATTTGAAACACCAATATTAAAATCCGATGTACTATCTATTGAAGACTTAAAAGAAGGTATGAAACTTAGTGGTACCGTTAGGAATGTTGTGGATTTTGGAGCATTTGTAGATATTGGAGTAAAACAGGATGGACTCGTTCACGTTTCAAAACTATCTAAAAGGTTTGTAAAAAATCCTATGGATATAGTTAGTGTTGGGGATATAGTTGAAGTTTGGATATTGAGCATTGATAAACAAAAGGATAAAGTTGCATTGACAATGATTAACCCAAATGAATAATCAAGAACTAAAAAACTTAGTGTGTGAAATATCCATTGAATATTTTAAAATTCCTTTTCAACATGATGCATACTTTAATAGTCGACTAAGAACTACTGGCGGCAGATATATGTTAAAATCTCATAACATTGAAGTTAATCCTAAGCAATATGAAAAATATGGAAAGAAAGCAATTATTGATATAATAAAACATGAATTATGCCATTATCATTTACATTTAACTGGAAAAGGTTATAAACATAGAGATAGTGACTTTAAAGTTTTGAGTAGTAAAGTAGGGGCACCAAGATTTTGTACACCTACAAAATCTTATAAAGAAAGAGCTAATTATATATATTCATGTAAAAATTGTTTTACAAAATATTTAAGAATTAGGAAAGTAGATGTAAATAAAATGAGATGTGGAAAATGTGGAGGAAAATTAAAACTATCTGATCACATTTCTAAATGAGTTACAAATATCTAAATGCAAATTAATAGTATCAAATATAACAAGGAGTACTATGGTTAATATATTGCTATAGTACTCTTTTTGAAATTTTAATAATTTTTATTATTGACATAGTCTTTACAATGATTTATTATAAATAACGTTGCGTTAACAAAACACATCACTTTATAAGTTAATTAAGATTATTAATTTAATATTAAAAACTTGTTGACATAACATTTCAAATGTTTTACAATATATTATGCTATTAAAAAGTAGTTCGATATTTTAAAGCGTTTTGCCAGCGGTCGTGGCGGAATGGCAGACGCGCTAGGTTGAGGGCCTAGTGGGAGAAATCCCGTGGAGGTTCAAGTCCTCTCGGCCGCACCAAATAACTTAATTACATGCGGGTGTAGTTTAATGGCAAAACCTCAGCCTTCCAAGCTGATGTTGTGGGTTCGATTCCCATCACCCGCTCCAATATTTACAA